>NZ_JAMBPP010000019.1 GCF_023369855.1 Actinotalea alkalitolerans
GGATGGCGCACGCGCGCACCTGCGGCAGCGGCTCGCCGAGCGGGTGGCGGGGTGCACAATCAGGGACGGCCGATCGGTCGTCTTCGACGACGAGATCGAGCCGTCCTCTGCACCCGGCGATGAGGAGGAGGCGCTCATGATGCACTGGGCGCCGTTCGTCCTACTTGGCGATCCCATCCTGCACTTCACGCGATCGTAGGGTTGCAGAGGGGCAGAATGGCCTCAGTCGCGACTCGCGACTATCGGGAGCGGGAGGGGCAGGGGGAACATGACCAGGCGCGCATTGCTCATCGGCAGTCAGACCGGGGGATTGGCCGGCGCCAACAACGACGTCGCTCTCATGCAGGAGACGCTTGCCGCACGGGGCTTCGAGACTCGCGTCCAGATCGACGAGCAGGCCACACGCCGGGGGATCATCGACGCGTATCTGAAGCTCATCAGCGACACGGAAGCAGGTTCCACTGACCCGGCCGTCGTGTACTACGCAGGTCATGGCGGCTACGCATTGGCGAGCGACTGGGCCGAACGCAAGCAGCGCGGGGAGCGCTTCGACATGCGCTACCTCGTCCCGTTCGACATGGAGGCGACGACGGAGACGGAGTTCCGGGGCATTCCAGCCGAGCAGCTCAGCGTGCTGCAGCGGCGGCTGACCGAGAAGACGCGCAACGTCGTCACGATCCTGGACTGCTGCTTCTCAGGGACGATGTCCCGGGACCCGCGGCTGATGCCTCGGTCGCTGCCGCGCGCCTATCCCATGGACAACGCGTGGGTCGAGCTTGCGGAGCTGGAGCGGCAGGTCCAAGCTGGTGAGCTCCGCGGCTTCTCCAACCCCGACGCGGTACGCGTCGTCGCGTGTGACCCGACACAGTCGGCGTACGAGGAGGACGGGCAACTGGGCCGTCACGGGGTGCTGACGACGCAGTTAGCCCTGATCCTGCGCGAGATGGGGGAGCGGAATGTCAGCTGGCGTGTCTTGGTCGATCGGATCCGCCACCGCATCAACCGCTCGCTGACTCTCCAGCGTCCGGAGGTCGAAGGTCCGGCCGACCGTCTCCTCTTCAGCCTGGAGGTGCGCCGGGCGATCTACGCCCTACCCGTGAGGAGCCTCGATGGCCAGCCGAGCATCGAGGCGGCTGGCCTGTTCGGCGTCTCGGTGGGCGACGTCTTTCGGATCCTGAGCGAAGACGAGCAGCCAGTAGTCACAGCGTCTGTCAGAGCGGTGGTCGACGATCGGGCACAGCTCGACGTACCGTACGGCCTGGCCGTGAACTTGCCCCCGACCCTGCTCGCCGACCCCGTGAGCGCCACGACGACTCGGGGCGTGCGACTCGACCTCGCCCCGCCGCTGGATGCGGTCGTCGCCAGGGCCGTCGAAGGCTCGCCCCTGCTCCACGTCGCCGGTGACGCCGAGCCGACCGTGGCGACCATCGTCGGGAACGCGGCACTTCGTGTCCAGGACCCGACCGGCCTGCCGCTCCGCGAGGAGTCCCTTACCAGCGACGATGCGGGCGCCTTGCTGGCGGTGCGGCTCGTGGAGCGGATCGCCAGGGCTGAGCGGATGCGAAGTCTGACCAGCAGTCCGGGAGCCGCCGACAGTCTCCGAGTCCGGGTCGAGTACGCGATCCACGACGACTCCGGCCGGAGGGTCCTTCAGCCCGGAGAGGTGCTCTACCCCGGCGACCGGGTGAACCTCACGATCACCAACGTGTCCGACTCAACCCTGTACGTCGGCGTGTTCGACCTCGACACGGCGTACAAGGTCAACCTGCTCCACAACGCGGAGCCAGGAGGCATGAAGCTGCCCGCGGGAGAATCGAGGGTTCTCGGTGGGGCCAACGGCGGGTCGCTCATGTGGGACGAGGGCGTCCCCGAGGACGCCCCGCGGCTCGAGTCGCTGATGGTCATCGCGTCGACGGCCCCCCAGGAGTTCACGCTTCTCCAGACCCCCCGAAGTCGGGGCGCGGACGAGCCGCCGCGCTCCGAGCTGGAGCTGCTGCTGCTGGAGGCGGCTACCGGGCAACGGGCATTTCCGATCGAGGACGACGCGCCCTCGGCGGGGTACCGCGTCCAGACGGTCGACTTCATGCTGAGCCCGGGTGCGAGGCCGGATACGGCCGAGCCGCCGTTCAGCATCCGGGAGGTCTCGCGATTTGCCACGACCGCGGCCGGGCCGCGTGCGGCGATCCCCCCGCCGTCGCGGGTCGCTGTGCGGTTGACCGAGCTGCGGGTGCACAACAACAAAGCGCTCTTGAGGTCCGAGGTGCGGCTGGATGCGCTCGTGGTTACCGCCACCCACGAC
This sequence comes from Actinotalea alkalitolerans, assembly GCF_023369855.1. Taxonomy (GTDB): domain Bacteria; phylum Actinomycetota; class Actinomycetes; order Actinomycetales; family Cellulomonadaceae; genus Actinotalea. The sequence continues at coordinate 2,300 of NZ_JAMBPP010000019.1, forward strand.
GGTGTCGTCGCAACGCCGTTCACGTTCCCCTTCCCCGGCATCGCGGACGGGGACCTGCTGCCGATCGACAACCTGCGCGTGTTTCTTGGCCCTGTCCGCGATTTCCTCGATATCGCGATCTGGGTGAACCGAAACGACCGCAAGGGTGCAGACCTGGCCCAGCTCTTCGAGACCGCCCTCGCCAAACCTGCGACCCAGGCGAGTCTCTCGGTCGTCGGCGGACTCGTGCTTGCCGCGCCTCAGGTCGCGGCGGCCGTGGGCGCCGTCGCCGCTGTCGCGAGCATCATCTGCCTCGGCGCGGATCTGGTGGGCAAGGCGGTCGGCAAGGAGATCGGCCTGTACCGGACCGGATTCCTGGAGCACGAGCAGTTCGGCGTTGGACGGCATCCCGCGGCGGGCGCTCGGATGGCGCAAGGGATCTCTTTCGCCTACGAAGTACTCGACGTCTCGCCCCACGCCGGAGGCGGGGGAAAGTCATGACCTCCGAGTGAGAGACGTTGCCGGGCCCGTCGCATTGCCAAAGGAGGGACCCCTTCCGGCGCCTGATCCGCGAGATCGTCCGCGCCGAGGCACCGGCCAACGAAGCAAGCTCGTCCGGCCCGCAGGGGTCCTTGGCGGGGGTGCCAGCACCGCCGCGACCACCCCGGGGCTGGCCCCACCTCGGGCACCGAAGGGTCGTCCTGGCCGGCTCCAAGCCGTGACCCGCCGTGGGCCTCCAGCGGCGATCTACGCTCCGGTCAACCGGCTCATCGCAGGTCCGGTGGGCGGAGTACGCTGGCGACCAGGAGCATGCGGAGCCGGTAGTTGGTGGGATTGCGGTAGTCGCGGGGGGATGAGCCGGTGGAGCTCGATGATCCCGTTAACGGCTTCGGCGCCGCCGTTGTTCGCTCCGCCGGTGGTGGAGTAGCCCAGGTAGGTATCCTTCTGCTGGCGCAGGGTGCGGCCCAGGCGGGCGATCTCGGGGATCGGGCACCAAGGGAAGGTGGCCACGACGTGCTCGGCGATGGCCTTGCCGTCGGCGGGGGTGTTGGCGGCGTAGGCCGCGCGGCCTCGCTGGTAGAGAGGGTCCCCGGCGTGTCCCCGGCGTGTCCGCGGTGGCCCAGGGTGTCCTGCTGGACGCGGCGGCTGACCTCGTCCATGGATTGGGAGGCGAGCTTGACGACGTGGAACGCGTCCAGCACCGGCATCGCCTTCACGGTGCGTTGCCGATTGCGGGGCCTCCCGACGGTCGGACTTCCGCCGAGGGCTGGACCCCATTTGTTGGTGGCCCAGGAGCCGGAGTCGGTCGGCAAGATCATCTCGTCGTGATCGAGACTCCCGATCCTGCCGCGCACGACGAAGACATGTCCCGGGTCCGCCATAGCCGGACCGCACCCGTCGAGCAGCCGGGTGGGTGTCGAAGCTGCCGGAGGACTACGCCTGCCAGGTCTCGCTGGCGCCAGAACCGTCCTCCCGGACGAAGGTGGTCGCGTGCCGGGAAGCTCCACGCGGTGTCCGGATCAGAACGCATGGGCTGCACCAGCACCACGGTGCGGACGAGGGTTGCGACGGTCTCGCGGAACTCGCCGAGCTCGATGTCGACCGGGTGCCCCTCGTCGAACTCGTACTCGATCCGCAGGTTCTCTCCCGTGGCAGACGTGGCCCCGACACGCGTGTACAGCGCGAGGAGATCGCGCTCTTGGCCGAGAATGAGGAGACGGCCGGAGCGACCGCACGGATGAGGTTCTGAGCCGACCAGCCGGCCGCGTCCATCTGGTCGCAGAGCGAGGCGGAGCCTACGACCGCCCCACCCGCCCGCTCGAGGTCCTGCGCGATCAGGTCGACGAGGTCCGCGTCGTAGTCGTCGACCCGCAACACCCCCGCGTTGATCCACTGCGGAGCCTGACGCGCTTCCCCGGACACCTGATCTGAGGTGACGATGTCATCTCCGAGAGGAGTCCTTGTGCCTGCAGCCAAGCCGCCGGAGTTCCGGCGTCGAGCAGTGGATCTGGCCCGCAATGGCCAGCAGCGGGTCGCGAAGATCGCGTCGGATCTGGGGATCAGTGAGTCGTGCCTGCGCCGGTGGATGGCCCAGGACGACGTCGACGCGGGCCGCCGCGAGGGGCTGTCCAGCGACGAGCGCAAGGAGCTGGTCGAGCTGCGCCGGCGGACCCGGGTGCTGGAGATGGAGAACGAAATCCTCAAACGCGCCTCGGCCTACTTCGCCCGGGAGAACGTCCTCCCAAAATGACCACCCGGCTGGTCCAGGAGCTGGCGGCCGACGGGGTGCCCGTCGCGCTGACCTGCCGGGTGCTCGGCATCTCCCGCTCGGGCCCGTACGAAGCCCGCGGTCGGGCGCCGAGTGCTCGCCAGGTCGCCGACCAGGCCCTGATCTCGACGATCGTGGCCATCCACCAGGGCTCGCGGGCGACCTATGGCGCCCCACGGGTCCACGCCGAGCTGCGGCTCGGGCTCGGGGTCGCCTGCGGGCGCAAACGCGTCGCCAGGCTCATGCGCACGGCCGGGCTGGTCGGTGTGTGTGACCGGCGCAAACGCCGCGGTCAACGCCCGCTGCCGGCCCCCCACGAGGACCTGGTCCAGCGAGGGTTCACCGCCGACGGGCCGGACCGGTTGTGGTGCACCGACATCACCGAGCACCCCACCAACACCGGCAACGTCTACTGCGCCGCGGTCCTTGACGTGTTCACCCGCAGGGTCGTCGGGTGGTCGATCGCGGACCACATGCGCTCCGAGCTGGTCGTCGACGCCCTGCAGATGGCGATCTGGCGGCGCCAACCGGCCCCCGGCGCGATCGTGCACGCGGATCGCGGCAGCCAGGGCGGACTCAATCGGTCGTCGCAACACCCGGTGATCACGGAGGTGTCGAATGGTGCGACGACAGCAGCAGGCGGATCGGGCTCTGCGACCGGCGATGCGGTCACCGGGGCGGCCGATCCCGGCCCGGCATGCAGAGCGGGAGTTCTGGCGGCTGATCGCCAAGGGAGAGAGCAGCGAGGAGGCCGCGGTTCGGGTCGGTGTGTCGTGGCCGGTCGGGTCACGCTGGTTTCGTCACGCTGGCGGGATGGCGCCGTTGCCGCTGGCCGAGCCGACCGGCCGCTACCTGTCGTTCCACGAGCGCGAGGAACTCGCACTGCTGAGGGCGCGAGGGCTCGGTGTCCGAGCGATCGCCCGTGAGCTGGGGCGTGATCCGGGGACGATCTCGCGCGAGCTGCGACGCAACGCTGCGACCCGCAGCGGCAAGCTCGAGTACCGGGCGACGGTCGCGCAGTGGAAGGCACAGACCGCCGCCAGGCGCCCAAGCCAGCCAAGCTCGCCGCGAACCCTCGTCTGCAGGAGTACGTCCAGGTTCGGCTGAGCGGACAGCTGCGGCGGCCCGACGGGATGCTCGCACCCGGGCCGGCGACGACCTGGAAGGGATTGAACAAGCCGCACCGCGGGGACCGGCGGCGGGCGACGGCGTGGAGCCCAGAGCAGGTCTCGCGGCGTCTGGTCGTGGACTTCCCCGACGATGAGGACATGCGCATCAGCCACGAGGCGATCTACCAGGCGCTCTGCATCCAGGGGCGCGGGGCGCTCAAGCGCGAGCTGGTGGCTTGCCTGCGTACGGGACGGGCGTTGCGCAAGCCCCGCGAACGCGCGCACAACCGGCCCCAGGGTCACGTCACCGCCGATGTCGTCCTCAGCGAGCGGCCCGCCGAGGCCGAGGACCGGGCAGTGCCCGGCCACTGGGAGGGCGACCTGATGATCGGGCTGAGCCGGTCCGCGATCGGCACCGTCGTCGAACGCACCAGCCGCTACTGCGTCTACCGCCGGCCCGACGGCTCATACGCGCGGCTCGCGGCTCCGTCTTGGCCAGCGGCGGCGATCGCCACGCTCTGGACGTCGACAATCGCGACATAGGCAGCTGCTCGGCGGTTCCGTCGGGATTCGGGGGCACCTGGGATCGCGGGGATTCGGAAGGGCAGCGTCGCCGCGCCAGCAACCTTGACGACGCCCAAGCGGACGAGGAGCATGCCGATCATGGGCGATGACCGCGTGACTGGCTACGACGGCGCGAAGCGCGTCGTCTATGTGTGCCAGAAGTGCGGCCACAAGAAGCCGGACGTGGCACGTCGCCCCTGCCCGATGTGCGGCGGACCTATGCGCCCGCCCGCTACCCCTTGACCGCGGCAGCCTCGATCAGTCGATCCATGGTGAGCAGCGTCGAGGCGTAGCCCTTCGCGCTCGCGACGGCCGCTTGGTAGCTCGTGGCTGCAACAACGATGAGGAGTACGCCCGGCACGAGTCGCCAGGGCAAAGCAAGTTCGCCCAGCACGGGCACCGAGGTGATGGCCAACGCGGCCGAGACGAACACCAGGCTCGTGTACATCTCCAGCCGGGTTCTGAAGTGATCATGGAGGACAACCAGGCGAGCGGGCACCTTGTGCCGGTTACGCAGGACGAAACCCTCGATGTCGCCCGCCGCGTTCGTCAGCTCGTCCTCAGCCGCCCGGAGCACGTTGCCCAGCGACGTGGGCATGAAGCGGTGCGTGGCGGGCAGGCGGTTGAGGGTCTGGCTGATGCGGGAGATCTCCGCGCTCACCCACGGGCTGGCCGCCGACCACCACTCAAGCGTGTCGGCCTCGGCGGCGTCTTCGGCCGAGAGGTCAGGTGGCCGGGGCGCGCCGCTGAGGTCAGCTTCGATGGCGAGGATAACCATCCCGGAAGAGCCCTGGAGGAGTAGTTGTTGCTTCGCTCCGGCAAGTCCACGACGCTGCACTCCGTCGAGTCGCTTCGAGAGCCAGGTGCGCCTCCGGACTTGGAGCCACACCCCGAGGCGGAAGGGCAGCGCGAGCGGACCACTCGCGGGCCAGTAGCCCTCAAGGAATCGGATGGCCTCGAACGAGAAGGCCTGCGTCAGCAGCGTGGCCACGACCAGTGTTGGCACGGCGAGGACGGCCAGTGCGAGCGCATGGGTCTGGATGGCATCCGCCGCACCCTCGAGGGAGAGTGCACTCTGGCCGTGGAACTGGATGAGTAGCGCCGCCACGGCGATGAGAAGTGCCCCGGGCAGCCAGGCACTGAGGCTCAGTTGGTTCAGCACGCGAGCAGCGAACGCAGAGAGTCCCTCGGGGGGCGTGGCTCCCTCTGCTCCGACCTGAGCCGTCTCGCGCTCGCTCACGCGATCAGCATGGCGCCCGTGTGCTCACCCGATGAACGCACACGCCGGGCCGGAGCCCTCGTTCACGTACCGGGGTGTCTGTGCCGATGCACCGCAGGTGACTCCCGACGATCTTCCTCGCTCACGTACGGGGAGGGTGCCCCACTGGGCCCTGGACGAGGCTGCCGGTAGGACCGAGCCGCCGCAGGAGTGGCGAGGCGCTGAGACCTACGGGGGCACGCACGTGCGGATGCCACGGGTCGCTCGTCTACCGCGTCGACGCCGGGCCAGCCTGCCGCGACGGACGACCTCGGGCTTGCTCACCGCGGAGAAGCACGAGAGTGATCGCACTGGTCCACCGCCCTGGTCGTTGGGGTGATGATTGCTGCGTGGGCTGTCTTCCGCCTGTCCACCGGGGCTCCGGTCGACGTCGAGGACTCTGCACTGACCGCCCAGGGGGCTGGGCAGGCAAACCTGACCTGCCTGTCCCTGCGTCCGAGCGCACCGTCCCGACGCCTGGTGTAGGGGAGCATGAGACGCCGATCGGCGTCCCACGGGACTGCTGCAGGGCTGGTTGACACTCTGACCTGCCCCCCAGCCTGGTTACCACTTCGGGTCTGGTGGTTCGGCTTCTCGAGAGAGAGGGTCTGAACCATGCCGAAGCCGTATCCGGCCAAGTTCCGCACCCGAGCGGTCGCGCTCGTGCGGGCCGGAATGCCCGCCACCACCGTCGCTGCCGATCTGGGTATCAGCGGAAGCTGCCTGCAGAACTGGCTGCGTCAGGATCGCATCGACCGCGGCGAGATCGAGGGTGTCCCGCGGAGCGAGAGTGCCGAGCTGCGACGGGCGCGGGCACGGATCCGCGAGCTCGAGCGTGAGGTGGAAATCTTGCGGGTCGCCTCGAATCTGCTCGGGCAGGTGGCCCCGCACCCAAAAGGGTCCACCCGGTGATCGACACCCTCGTCGCCGCCGGGCATCCGGTCCTGACCTGCTGCCGCGTTCTGGGCGTCAGCAAGCCGGGCTACTACCGCTACCGCAACAGGGCCATGTCCCAGACCCGGCTGCGCCGGCAGTGGCTCACCGGCCTGATCCGCGAGGTCCACGTCGCCTCGCGCGGCACCTACGGCTACCGGCGGGTGCACGCCGAGCTGACCATGGCGATGGACGTGACCGTCAGCTCACGGCTGGTGTTCACGCTCATGCACGACGCAGGGATCTACGGGCTGCCCGGACCCGCCCGGGTCAGACGTCTGCGAGGCGTCACCACCGCCGGTGACCTGGTCAACCGCAGGTTCCACCGGGTGCGGCCGAACGAGCTCTGGGTCACCGACATCACCGAGCACCCCACCCGTGAGGGCAAGCTGTACTGCTGCTGCGTGCTGGACGCCTACAGCCGCAAGATCCTCGACCCAGGACACCCGCCTGGTGATCAACGCCCTCGACATGGCCATCAGGAACCGTGATCCAGCACCGGGAGGGATCGTGCACGCCGATCACGGCGCCCAGTTCACCTCCTGGGCCTTCGGCGACCGCATTCGCCGCGCGGGGCTCATGCCCTCGTTCGGCTCCGTCGGCGACGGCCTGGACAACGCCATGATGGAGTCGTTCTGGTCCTCGATGCAGATCGAGCTCCTGAACCGGCAACGCTGGAACACCCGCGTCGAGCTCGCGAACGCGATCTTCGAGTACATCGAGATCTTCCACAACCGCCGCCGACGGCACTCCAGCCTGGGCTACCTCAGCCCGATCGAGTTCGAGCTACGCTCCAAATCGCCATCCATCCCAGCCTGACCACCACACCGCAGGTGGTAACCAGGCCGTGGGGCAGGTCACGGTGTCAACCGATCCTGCAGCAGTCCCCAGGGCCAGTTCGTGCTCGTCCACCTGACCGTGCGCAACATCGGCACCGAGGCCCAGTACTTCGACGGGTCGAGCCAGGAGCTGCTCGACACCCAGGGCCGCACCCACTCGTCGGACGGCTCAGCGGCGATCTACCTCGACGACTCGAACTCGTTCCTCAACCAAATCAACCCGGGCAACGAGGTCCAGGGAATCGTGGTCTTCGACGTGCCCGCCGACGCCCAGCTCGCCTCCATCGAGCTGCACGACTCGCCCTTCTCGGGCGGGGTCACGGTGGCGCTGGGCTGAGCCCGGACGGTGGGTCCGGAGCGGTGCCGTCGGAATGGAGACGGCACCGCTCGGCTGAGGGGCCGGGGACGCTCCGCCGCCCGTCGTAGGCCGATCGGCTGACGCCCTGCCGTTCCGATCAAGGCCACCGGGATGCCTGTCGATGGTGACCGTGGGTGCGAGTACTGCCGCCCGAACGGGGGGAACACATGGAAGCAGGCCACGGCGCCGAAGAGCAGGCGTCGCGTCGCGCCCGCAAGATCGCGCGCCTTCAGCAGGACGAGGCGGCCGGGCTTGCGACGGGCGACGAGGTTCGTCGCCAGATCGACCAGGCCCAGCGTCAGCAGCGGGCGTGGTCGGCCGGTGCTGAGGGTGAACGACTCGTCGCCATCACGCTGGGCACGCTCGGGCAGTACGGGTGGGTGGGCCTCCACGACGTCCACTGGCCCGACCGGCCCTTGGCCAACATCGACCACATCGCCGTTGGTCCGGGTGGGGTCGTGATCGTCGATGCGAAGAACTGGTCCGGCGACGTCATCGTCCGCGACGGACTGCTGCGCCAGAACGGATACCGGCGCGACGAGCAGCTCAACGGCGTCGCCCAGGCGGCTGCCGCCGTCACCGCCCTTCTGCTCCCGGAGCATCGCTCGGCCGTGAGCGGGGTCCTCTGCCTCGCCGCCCAAGAGGATCTCCCACCGACGGAGACCACTTCTGGTGTTGTGGTGGTCGGTCGGCATCGGCTGGCGTCCCTGCTGGTCGGCAGGTCGGCGAGGCTGTCGCCCTACGAGGTCGCCGACATCTCGCGCCACCTCGGTGGGCTGCTCGACAGCGGCGCTGGAAGCGCCGCCTCGGCCGGAAGACGGGCGCAGCCACACCGACGGGCTGCGGTCGGGGTCAGACAGCCCCCGGTGGGGCGAGGCCCGATGGCGAAGCCGCGCCGTCCCGCCCGCAGCAGCGGACGGGAGCGTCGGCGGAAGTCGGCCGAGCGCGAGCTCGTCCCTGGTCTCCTGCGGATAGGAGTGGTCGCGGTTCTGCTGCTGGCGTTCAGTTCCTATCTCCAGAACTTGGGCTGAGTGATCAGTTCGGCGGGTTGGCGCCTGGAACTGCGGAGTGCGCTTGGCCGCAAGAGCGACTCTCGACCGCAGGCTCCGCCATGCCCTCACACCTACCGGCGCGGATGGTCGCCCCTCCGGCTGAGCCGATGCCAAAGGCTGATCATCGGCTCGACGAGCACCCCCACGACGACGCCGGCCGCCACGAGGATCGCCGTGAGCCACGCGGCATCGGGCACGGAATCTAGGAGGTGGGTCGTTCCTGTCCCAGGGAGTGTGGCGATCGTCGCGTAGAGCCCGATGAGTGCAGAGAACGCAGCGACGGGAGAGACGACACGAAGGATGCGGTCGATCCGGTCACGCCGTCGCCCGCCCACTCGCTCAAGCTGTGCTTGCGCGGCAGCCGCAAACGTCTCGAGGTCGTCGGCCAGCTCGTTCAGCCGCGTATCGGTACGGGTAGTCAGCTCGCTCGCCAGGCTCGTGCTGTACGTCCACTCGGAGGAGTTCTCGGGGGACGCGAATCGCTGGGCGATCTTCGTCCGAGTTCCGGTCACCCGGGCGGTCTCCAGTGCTTCGAGCTGCGCGTCGAAGCGCGAGCTCTTGTGGTCGACTGTCGAGCTGACGAGCTCGGAGAGTCTCACCAGGGCGTCTTCAGCCTGCGCCCGGTGAGCGACCACGGGGAGAGTCGAGACGAGCAATCCGGCGCCACTGACCGAGGTGTAGTCGTGCCGCGGTGAGAGGCTCTCAAGGTTGACGACTGCTACCCGCGAGTCTGAGCGCAGTGCCGACGCCGCGCCGGGCTCGGCAGGTCGGTCCGCGAGCTCAAGCGCGGTCCAGGTCCACGGTGCCCCCGACTCCTGCGCCTGCTGATCATCCGTCTCTCTGCCCGTGATCTCCTCGATCATGGTCGTCCCGCCTGGGACCAGGATGGCGTAGAGGCCCTCCGTCACGGACCGACCACGGATGCGCTCGCTGCTCCGGCAACGGAGCGTCCGAATGTCTGCCTCCGCCTGCCTCCGCCCAACCAACTTTCGGGCGGCTCGAGTGCCGAAGAGGTGCTCCAGAGTCATGGTGTACGCCCATGGCGTGCCCTCGGTCAGCACCCCGAGAGCGCCGAGCACGTCGTTGTCGACGTGGCTTCCCACTTCGCAGGTCAAACCATCGTCGTCCGTGTGGGGAGCGACCCGCTCGACTGTGAGGACCGGAACGGCATCGGTCGCCCAGAGCGAGACGCACACCGCAGGCCGACCGGTCCAAAGGCGCTGCTCAACTTCCGAATCGGTCAGCTCGTCCAGAGTGCTGGCGGACGTGCCGAACGAGACCGGATCCACGTCAGGGACCTCATGCAGCGTCGAGAAGAGGAGTGTCGGCGTGCCGAAACCGACGTCCATAGGCTTGGAGCCGTCCGTCGGGACGCCGTAGCTGTCGAACGCCGCGTCCGTCGGACGGTCATTGGCCGTGGCCTCTTCCGCGCGCCCTGGAAGGAAGATCTTGGGGCCCTGAGGCCTCGGGTCGCCGAAGCGCTTGCGCCTGAGCGCCAGTGAGAGCGGCAGCACGAGGACCCGCAGCGATGCGGTGAGAACGTCATGTGGCTCGGGGCGAAGTTGCGGGTCCGCGAATGGCGAGACGGGGTGAACGGCCGTCGCTTGAGTCACTTGAATGCCCTGTCGGTGGCTGGGATGGGTCGCCGGTCAGTTCAGTGGGCTCGTGCCCATGCCGCGATGGCAGGGGCACCAGTGACGACAGAGCCGCCGTTCTTCACCTCGGTGAACTCGTAGCCCCACGCGCGCCCAGACTCATTGGGGCCATCGACCAAGAGCTCACCACCTGTCCAGCTGGCGTCGACCCCGAGGAGGATCAGCACGGCCACGTCACCAGGATGTGCGGGTTGGGTCCGCTCTCCGGTCCACGGGGCCGTCGGCCTTGGCGCCGGCCATCGCAGGTGGCCGAACGGGTCGGGGTCCGGCTGGGCCTCGAGGTCGGCGGCAAGAACCCGCGCACAGGTCTCCTCCAGCCGGGAGATCGTCCGCGGCGTGGGCTTGGTGAAGTTCCCCGTCTCAGCTGCCGCGAATCCAAGAAGACGGGCGAGGTTCTCCCGCTCGGTGGCGAGCCGTCGTCGGGCCCCAGCCGTGGGTTCGCTCCGCCGAACTGCAGGTGGCATGAGCGCAGCCTGCTCCCGACGGAACCGCGCAGCGGCCTTGCCCGAGTGGAGTCGTGCGACAAGGCTGGCTCGTCCGTCTTCGGGAGCGGACGCGAGTGCCTCGGTCAGGAGCCGCTGGCCTTCGAGTGTGGAGTCGTAGTCCTGCTGGGCCTCGAGAGCGCGCTGGTACTCAGGCGAGCTGGCCGCAGCGGCGTTGTCGTTGGTCACCGGTGTCCTTCCTGTCGGGTGCGCCGATGTTGGACCTGGGGTGATGACCACAACCGGGACCTTCTGCCGTCTCCGACCTGTTGCGATGTGGCCATGCCGGTTCCGGAGCATCAGCGCTGCGGAAGATCACCCGTTGAAGTTGGCTGACTCGGTTGGAGGAACACTTTCCATCGTCACTGTCAGTGGCTGGCCGTAAGGTCGCGTGCCGCACAAATCAGTGCTCTCGCCGATCAAGGAGCCGCATGCCCCGAGGAAACCGTTTCGCCGGCGCCTTTGACGACGGCATCATCACTCGCCCCGAGCACCAGATTCCCGCGCGGCTCGCCCGGGATCAGGACGGCTCGGTGGACGACAGGGCGGCGGGCGCTCTGCTGGGCATGGCGTGTGGTGATGCGCTCGGCGTTCCGTATGAGTACGGCAGGGCGCCGCGCGGCGCTGCCCAGATGCGCGGCGGTGGCTTGGGCGACTACGCGCCCGGTGAGTGGAGTGACGACACGCAGATGGCGATCTGCATCGCCCGGGTCGCCGCGACAGGCGTGGTGTTGTCGAGTCCTGAGGGTCTCGATGCCGTCGCTGCGGCGTTCGACGAGTGGCTGGACGGCAACCCTGCTGACATCGGGCTTCAGACCCATGACGTCCTGACCGAAGCCCGCCGGCTGACGAGCCAGCCCGCGCAGCGGATGGCGTCGGCGGCGGCGACGCTGCACGCCCAGACCGGCAGGACGGCGGGCAACGGCGCGCTGATGCGCACCGCGCCGGTAGCGCTCGCCTCTCTGGAGGACCGGGGTCAGGTCGCGGAGGCCGCCCGGATGATCGCGGAGCTCACCCACGCCGACCCTCTCGCCGGCGACTCGTGCGTCCTGTGGTCGGAGGCTGTCCGGACAGCTGTCGTCGAGTGCCGTTTGGACCTCGTGTCCGGTCTCGACCTGGTGCCCGCCGAGCGACGGCCGGCATGGGCGCGGTCGATCGAAGCTGCCGAGCGCCCGGCACCGCCGGCGGACCTCAGGCGTAACGGGTTCACCGTCACCGCTCTGCAGGCCGCGTGGCGCGCGACCTACCTCACGCACTGGGACGGCATCGAGCCGTCCGACCAGGTGCGCGACGCGCTCCAGGCCGCCGTCCGAATCGGAGGCGACACCGACACTGTCGCGGCGATCGCCGGGGCCCTACTTGGAGCGCGCTGGGGGGGGCGTCGGCCGTGCCTCCTCACTGGCGGCGGACGGTCCATGGATGGCCGGGTTTTCGTGGCCGGGATCTCGCGGACCTCGGTGAAGCGATCGTGGGTGGGCCAGATTCCCATTGCGACGGGTCATTGCGTTGACAGCCGCCCGCGGAGCCGACGGTCGCGCCCGACCCTTAAGCCTCACGGGTGCAATCGTCCGCGATCCTCGCGATGGCAGCCGCCAGGGTCTCGATCCGATCAAGGTCCGCGCCTCCATCAGGGTGTGTGTAGATGTCGCGCCGGATTTCGAGCATGAGCGAGGCCACGCGCCGGTCCGACCCGTAGTGCCGCAGCGGAACGTAGGTCCCGCGGAACGGCTCGTTGATCGTCACCGAACCGAGGGGGGCCAGGGCCGAGCGTGCCGCGGCGACCAGCCACTCGGGGGTGTGAGTCTGGTCGACGCCAAGGCAGATCTCGGGGCGCGAATCGTCGGGATGCAGCTCGTATGGGAGGGGGTGGAGCGGGTAGGAGTGCACGTCGAGGAGGATCGCCCTGCCGACGGCGGCGAGTCGCTCATCGACCTGGTCGGCGAGCGTGTCGGCGTATGGGGTGAAGAACTCATCCAACAGCCGCTGATTGCGTGAGGCGTCTGGCAGGCGCAGCTGGGCGCCGGTCGACGTCGCCGTGTACACGGCGCCCATCCCGACGGCGGCCATCTCCTCGCGCTCGTCAGGGAACCGCTCGGGGTCCACGACGAGTCGGGAGGTCCGGTTCACGAACTGCGATGGACTGCGCTCGGCGTGCGAGCACACCGCGGCGGCGATGAGGTCGGTGTGGGCATCGGTCATGGTGTCGAGCTCGCGGGCGAGATCCTCATCGTCGAGGACGATGCTGTCCTTACCCCAACAGGGATCACCCGGCTGGCGTGCGGCACGTGCAGCAGCACCGGGGAAAGGTGATCGCCGAGGTGGATGTCGAACCATGTGTGGGAGCTCCCGCTGGCCCCTGGTGTCTCGCTCACACTGGGAGACTAGGGCGCGCGCGGCGGGGGTCTCGTGGTTCGCCCACGAGGGGGTCTCCCGAGCCCGCGGATGACGTGGAAGGTAGTGACCTTCACCCACGGGACCGCGGTCGTGTCCCACCCCGATGGGAGCCTTCCTACATGATTACCCGGCGTCGGACGACAAGCAGGGCCTCCGCGCCTCATGTCCTGGACCGGCCTAGCCGATGGAACATGAAGTCCCTCACCACGCCGGGAGCGCGCATTCGATGACGAAACCCCTCGACGCCGACCTCAAGCAGGAGCAGTCGTACTTCGATCATGCCTTCGAGGTCCGTGAGGCTAAGCGTGAGACTCGTCGCCTCGCCTACCACGCCGCTGGTGACAACAAGGCCCGTGCGCGGCTGAAGGCCAACCACGACACCGATACGACTCTGGGAAGCCCGCTCGACGGCGTCGCGTTCCAGCGGATCGACGTTGCGTCCGGCGCTCCGTGTTACGTCGGCCGACACGCGATCCTTGACCAGCAGGGCGATCTGCTCGTGGCGCCGTGGAAGGCGCCCTTCGTGATGCAGCTCCGGGAGGCCACACCCGACCAACCGGGGCTCGTGGTCCGCCGCCGCGACTTTCGGACCGAGGCCAACTCGATCGTCTCCTTCGAGGACCTGATCTACGCGGACCTAGCGGCCCGGATCAGCGCGCTAGACGATCCGGGACTGGCTGTCATTCAGGCCGACGCGATGCTCGACGATGCGCTGACGCGTGACCGGTCACCGGAGATGCAGGACATCGTCCAGACGATCCAAGCCGCCCAGAGTCGCCTCGTTCGCGCGCCCCACGAGACTCTTCTGGTGATCCAAGGAGGCCCGGGCACAGGAAAGACCGCCGTCGCACTCCACCGGGTCTCGTGGCTCTTGTTCAATGATCGGACGCTGCGGCCTGAGGACCTCTTGGTGATCGGGCCCAACCCCACGTTTACCCGGTACATCAATAGGGTCCTGCCAGAGCTGGGCGACGAGCACGTGCCGCAGACGGACGTCGTCGGCATGCTGGGTGCCTCTGTTCCGGTGGGACGCAAGGACGATGCCACGGTGGCCAAGCTCAAGGGTGACGAGCGGATGGTCGAGCTCATCTCGCGCGGTCTATCCGACCGCATCCGCCCCCCGGCCGAGGACTCGGTCTTCAAGGTCGAGGGCGTTGCATGGCGGGTCGAGCTCCCGCCCGAGTCCGTCGAGGAGCTCGTCCGTGACCTCCGCTCCGACCACTACGCCAGTGGGCGGACGAAGTTCCGTGAGGCCGCGGCCGCCGCAATCGCGGTGCAGGTCCGGCGACAGTTCCAGGCGGACGGGTTGCCGCTTCGGCGCGATCCGCGCGACCTGCTCGACACCAGCGAGATCGACCTCTTCATCGAGCGCGTGTGGCCGCAGCTCTCGGCGCAGGCCTTCGTTCGCGACCTGTTCGGCTCATTGGAGAGGCTGGTCTCGGCGGCCGGCTCGGCGCTGACGGCGGAGGAGGTCCGTTTGCTGCGGCGCCCCGCGGCCGCGCGCCTGAGCGAGGAGAAGTGGTCGAAGGAGGACCTCGTCCTCCTGGATGCTGCCAACGCCGAGATCAACGGTGATCCGACTACGTCCAAGCACATCGTGGTCGACGAGGCGCAAGATCTTTCTCCGATGCAGCTGCTCGCGATCAGGCGCCGCTCCGAGCGCGGTGCCATGACAATCGTCGGTGACATCGCCCAGTCGACGGGTCACTGGTCGCGGGACTCGTGGGACGACGTCGTCGAGGCCCTCCGATCCTCGATGCCGGTCTCGATCGAGGCGCTCACGCACGGTTACCGGGTGCCGCGCTCCGTCATGGACCTCGCTGCTCGGCTGCTTCCTGCCGCGGCCCCGGGTGTCGAGGCACCGATCGTGGTCCGCGACGCCGAGGCGCCGAGGATCCAGGGCGTTCCCGTCGAGGGCGACCTCTTCGCGGTAGTCGCCGCCATCGTTCAGGGCCACGGAGCGAAGGGGCGGTTTGTTGGGGTGATCTGCCCAGACGCGAGGCGACCCGCCCTTGAGACCGCCCTGGCGGCAGAGAACGTCGTGTGGAAGGACGCCGACCGTGGAGGGCTCGGTCAGTCCATCAACCTGGTGAGTCCCGTTGCCTCTAAGGGCCTTGAGTTCGACGCCGTCGTCGTCGTCGACCCGGCGACGATCGTCGATGCCGGCCCTGAGGGCCACAGAATGCTCTACATCGCTCTGACCCGAACGACGAGGTTCTTGGACGTCCTCCACACGGAGGGCACCCTGCCGTCGGAACTGATGAACATGTCTGACGTGGCCGACGCACCCTCGGAGGTGACGCCGATGTTCGCTGCGTCCCGCACTGAACCGCCGCCGTCTCCGGGCCCGACGTCGCTCGAGGGCCGCACCGGGGATCTGTCTGGAGGTGCACTCCGCAGGCCTCCGGCGAGCGGCCGGGCTACCGTCTCGGTTCGCGGGGGGACGGCCCGCGAGCGCACTGTCGCGTTCCAGGCTGAAGCAGTGATCGAGCAGCTCGAGGTCACAGTGCCTCGAGCCTTGTGGGAGGACGTTCTCCGCGCCGCCCTTCAGATGACCGAGGAAGCACTGGGTGGCGAGTCGTGAGCACGATTGAGGTCCCTTCGCGCGCGGGCTGCGTAACGGGATACGGCTCGTGAAGGACGCGGACGTTGTCGGCCTGCTCGCCGACGTGCTCGCCCTAGGAGGGTTTCGAGTCTTTCGGGGCGATAGCGATACCCGGCCGCACCTCCTCGGGCTCCACCAGCAGAAGGGCCTGCTCGCGATCGAGGTTGCGCGCGACGGCGCCGCTGGGCGCATCGAGCTGAACCGCCGCATCTCGAACCTCCGCCAGGACATCCCCGCGGTCGCCGACGTCTCCATCGGACGCAGGGTCATCCAGGAGACTGGCGTACCCACAGCAGATGGCGTGCTCAGCGTAGAAGAGGCGGTGGGTGCGGACTGGCTGGACCTTCTCCCGTCGAAGCCACTCGACGCCGACGTCGCGCGCGAGTTGGTGAGCAGACTCGCACCGCTCATCACGTTCGACACCGTCTCCCGTGGGCCGCTCAGCGATCAGGGAGCGGGTGCGCGAGCCGCCGCGCGAGTCACCCTCGACGAAGAGCAGGCCGCCGTCGCAGTGCGCGCGGTCGATGAAGTGCTTCTCGTCACCGGCCCCCCAGGAAGCGGGAAGACACTCGTCCTCGCCGCCCGCGCGCGCTGGCTTGCCGATCAGCACCCGGACTGGCAGATCCAGATCCTTTGCTTCAACCGCCTCCTCGCCCCGCACCTCAGGCGGCTCGTCGCGGACCAGCCAAACGTCCAGGTGGCGACCTTCGGACGGTTCGTCTCGAACCACGGGTTCAGGATCAGCATGGAGGGCGAGGAGGAAGCGAGGCGGGACGTAGCCCGCGAGCTCCGCCATGCCCGCCACGTAGTCGACGCGATCTTGGTTGACGAGTGGCAGGACTTCCTCGGCGCGTGGACGACGTTCCTCTTCGCGCTGGTGCGTCCCGGCCGTGGTGGGATCGCGCTCGCCGGGGATCCCAAGCAGGCCCTCTACCGCGACGCCAGCATGCTGGAGGCGCTCGCAGGTCACCACGTGGATGAGGTGGAGCTGACCGTTCCATACCGATCCACGCGGCAGATCCTGGAAGTGACTTCAGCTTTGGATGATGCCCTCGAAGTGGAGCGGCGCGACCTGGCGCCCGACGGCCCCCCGGTTGACTTGGTGTACGCGAACAACCTGAGAGACCAGACCACGGCCATCGCCACGGACATCGCTGCGGTCCTTCGGGAGGGCTCACGGTCCCCAGGGGATATCGCCGTTCTCTACACCCGCCGTTTCCAGCTGGGCTCCGTGTGCAACGCTCTCAAGGCCGAAGGGATCGAACCCCAGGTGGCCCTCCCTCGGGACGCGGATCAGCTGGACCTGACCGAGAACAAGGTCAAGGTGATGACCGTGCACTCAGCCAAGGGGCTCGAGTTCGAGGCGGTCTTCCTCTGCGGCCTTGAGTACCTCCCTGGTCTCGAAGCCGCAGGCGGTCCCCAGCAGGCGAGGACCGGCTACGTTGGCGCGACTCGAGCGAAGGACCAGCTCGTCATCACGTACTCCAAGGACAATGCGTACCTCCAGCGGGTCCGCGGGGTTTCGAGGGATCTGCTGCGCCAGTGGGTGTGGCCTGACGACTACCAGGGGACCGCACGTGGCAACGCTTGAACTGCTGGGAGAGTACGAGGGTCCGGGCGAGCAGAAGACGGCCGAGCGTCTCGCCGCCGAGCTACCGGCGAGGTGGCTCATCCTCGCCGGGCGAAAGCTCCCCGGTGAGAACAGGGACGACGTCGACCTCATCGTCATCGGCGAGCACCGTGTCTTCGTGCTCGAGGAGAAGGCATGGGGCCCGCGCGTCGTTGTCGACGACAATCGGTGGCTCGTTGGCGACGATTGGCGTATCAATCCACTCAACCGCAACGGGCAGCTTGCCCGTAAGGTCGCCGGCCTCCTTCGCGACAGGGTCCGCGGATACAAGGACCTGAGGGGCCGGCACGTTCTCTCCGGTGTTGTCCTGAGCCACGATCGACTCGCCCTGGTGCAGGGGGCCCATCACGATCCCAGCGAGCGCATCTACCCCCTCGCGATCGCCGCGGCCGAGATCGCACGCCTCGACCGCGAAGAACCCGAAGGGATCCACCGCGTGCGCGACGGCGTCATCGGCTTCCTCCGCGGTATGCCGCCTGTAGGCGCGCGCGCACACAGCCTCGGCGACTACACGATCACCGGACGGATCGAGGTTCCCGGCACCGCGCTCGGCTACACCGCCGAGACCGGGGCGGGTCACGAAGTGGTGCTCAAGTGCTACCGCACAGCGGAGCTTGCTGAGCACGGTGACCCCCGCCTGTTCCTCGAGCGGGAGACTCGAGCCCTGAACCGCCTGGCAGACCTCAATCGCACGTGGCGGCCCCTCCCCTTCTTCAGTTCGGACGAGCACGGGCTGTTCGTCGTCCCAGTTGTGCCCCCGCTCGAGCGTCGAAGCCTCGCGGCGTCGGTTCGGGAGGCGGACCCCGCCCGCCCGGAGGGTCACCTCGAGCGAGAGGTCGCTCGGAGAGTTACTGCGGACGCGTTTAGTGCCTTGGCGGAGGTCCACGGGCTCGGGCTGGTTCACCGGGCCCTTCATCCCACGCGCGTGTGGCTTGGCCGTGGGCTCAGAGTGATCTTCAGCGACTTCCACCTGGCTCGGATCGCCGGCGACGTGTCGGTGGCACTTTGGGCGCCGGACTTCGACGTCAGTGAGGACTACCGCGCACCCGAGTGCGCGACCAACGTCGCGCTCGCACTGCCTGCGTCGGACGTCTTCAGCCTCGCCTTGTGCCTGGCTACCTGGCTCCTCGGCGCCGAAGCCACCGACCTGAGCCACGACCAACTCTCCGAGGCGCTCGGCCGGGAGTGGTCGTGGGCGGGTGATCTGGTCGCCGCACTGCATCCAGATCCGGCCCAGCGGCCGACGGCGGAAGAGCTCGGTGAGCGACTGACTGCGCCGGTTGTGGTCGTGCCGCCCTCGCGCGAGCCGATCGACATCGAGGAGGGCGCGCTCATCGACGACCGCTACGAGGTTAAGCGAAGCCTCGGCGCAGGCGGTTTTGCCCAGACCTGGTTGGTCTATGACAGGCGGACGGAGCAGTCGAAGGTACTCAAGGCATTCCTCCGCGACCTGCCCGCTGAAGCCATGCGGGAGTACCGCGCCGCGGAGAAGCTCCGGCACGAGCGCTGTGCCCGGGTGTACGACGTGCAGGCCGACACGTCACCGCACTACCTGGTGAGCGAATACATCGAAGGGGTCAACCTTGCCGACGTCCAGCCTGTCCCAGAGGTTGATCAGCTCCGGGGGATCGCTTCCGACGCGCTTGAGGCCTTGGCCTACATTCACGGCAAGGAGCAGGTGCACGGCGACATCACGCCCACCAACGTCATCGTCGACGCCTCGATGCGGGCGACCCTGATCGATTTCGGACTGAGCGTGCACCGTGGCGACCCCCTGGCGGGCTGGCATCCCCGCTTCTGCGCGCCGGAGGTCCGCGCCGGTGGAGGCGCTTCCGCCTCGGCTGACCTGTTCGGGCTCGGGGCCTCGTTGATCTACCTGATGTTGGGTCGAGACGCGGTCTCGGTCCCCGGCTCGGGTGCGGCGAGACTGCAACCTCCCACCGCGGCCGAGCGCGAGCTGTGGGGCCCTCGCGGAGCAGCGCTGCTCGACGCGCTGTTCGCAGCAGTCGCCCTCGACCCGATGAGTCGGCCGGCTACGGCCCAGGATCTCCTCGAAGCGGTCCGCACGACACTCTTGCCGGACCCGCCACCATCGATGGACGAGTTCAAGGTCAATCCCACAGTCGACTCGTTGAGGCGGCTCTACCGTGCCAGCTCGGCCGGGAATGCCGGAAACCGCGGCCTGGACGATGAGTTCGCGAAGACCACGTACGTGCCGACCCTGCTGGACTCGGAGCTGACGCCTCGAATCCTCGAGGGTGACCTCAGTGTCGTCCTGCTCACCGGGAACCCCGGCGATGGAAAGACGTCGTTCCTCGTCCGCCTGGGCGAGCACCTCAAGGGCCGCGGCGCAGTCTCACGGCGGTGGGACGAAGCCGGGTACCACCTCGAGCTGGATGGCCGCTCCTTCCGCGCGGTCTTCGACGCAAGCGAGTCGCATGGCGCCCAGAGCAGCGACGATCTGGTTCTCGAGGCACTCGCACCGGCGGCCGCATGTCCTGAGACCGAGGTCGCACTCATCGCGGTCAACGATGGTCGCCTCCGACAGTTCTTCGACGCCCACGAGGGCGACCTGGAAGAGATGGCCCTGGCGGTCAGAGCGGAGCTGGACGGCCGTGCCTCGCTCGATGCTCGGGTTGCCGTCGTCGACTTGAAGCGGCGATCGCTGGCAGGTCGGCCAGCCGCACCAGGTCTTGGGCAGCGCACGCTGGCCGAGCTCACCCGACCGGAGCTGTGGGCCGCATGTGGTGAGTGCAGAGCGCGGACCGCCTGTCCGATCTACGCGAATCAGGCCCTGCTCTCGGGCGTCGGCGCCGAAGCCTTCGCTGAGCTGGTGCTGACGAGCCATCTACGCCGACGGAGAAGAGCAACCTTTCGAGACCTCCGCTCGGCTGCCGCGTTCTCGCTCACGGGCGATCGCGCATGCACCGACGTCCACGAGGTGGTCGCTAGCGGACGAGACGCGCGCCTCCTCGATAGAGCGCGGGCGTTCGACCTCGCCTTCTCGGTCGGCAGCCACGACTACCTCGTTGATGAGTGGGCGCAGCTTGACCCGGGTTCGGTGCCGGCGCCCGTGGTGGACGCTCTGCGCCGTCAAGCGGAGCGAACTGATCCGGCGGCGAGCTACCCAACTGCCGCAACGGCGGCGAGAGCAGCCTTCTTTGGGGCCTGGCAGCGGGACAAGGTGAGCAGAGCGGATCTGCGCGCCTACCGCTACCTGGACGAGTTCGTTGAGATGCTCACCAGTGTTGACCCCGAGCCCACCAAGGCGAGGATCCTTCTCGGCATGAGCCGCCTTGTGGGAGCATTCGGCTTCTCGGGAACGGGTCTGGCGATCCGGTCTGGCGATGCCAACGCCGAGTACTCGGTGCTCAAGGTGGTGCCCCAGCAGGGGTTCGCCATTGATGTCGCTATGAACTCAAGCCGATTTGTCGAGTCCGTACCGGATTTCCTTCTTCTCTCGCACCGCAATGGACCGCGCATCGCTCTGACCCTTGACACGGCAGAGGTCATCCTTCGCGCGGCCGACGGGGAGATCGTCAACGATCAAGGGGCCGACTCTGTGCTGCAAGAGATCGATGGATTTGCGAGCCAATTGTCGCGCGAAGCCGCTGACGCGGTCCTTATCGTCGACTCAACCGGGAGCGTGGCTACGGCCACACGAACCGAAGGCTCGATCCGGTTGGAGCTCCCCGCATGACATTCACCATCGGACCCAAAGCGTATAATTCGCTAGCCACGCCGCAGATCATCGACGTCGAGCTCAATGACGTCGATATTGACAGGATGATGACCCACCTCCTCGAGCTCGCAGTGAAGCAGGGCCGGCGGGGCGCCTCGCGCACGGATGCGACCGAGTACGACAAGTACTTGGACCAACTTGCGTCCAATGCCCAAATCCTGGGCGTCCAGACCGCCGAGGGGCGCGCCGTCCTGGACGGGTGGGTGAGGGCGTCGGTGCTCCAGTTCGAACGTGGCGGGGTGCGGCGGGCGTATGCGCAGATGGGTTTCGTGCGGACGTTGACGGTCGCGTCCTACAGGAGCGGCCTGCCCAAGACGCCCGGCCGAAATCGCCGGGCCGACGTCCTGGCCTTCCGGAGCATGGTCCATGTGCTCACCGATCGCGGAGCACTCAATCCGCGACGCCATCTGCATGATCTCGTCCTGGGGACGTTCGGGCGCAACGTCGATCTCGGTGCATTTCCCTATAGCGAACCGAAGTTCGATGGGAGCGAGCCGGTCGATATCGATACGCTACTTGCGTTGCGATTCCTGGAGGGATTCGCACCTGCAACGAAGCACACGGACGTCAGCCCGGATGGTACAGCGGCTTTCGACCCGCCGGTGCCCAGCGCCGTTTTGCCCCTCGGCACGGACCTGGTCGACTTCTTGAATCTCTTTGGACCCGCGCTTCCCGTGGCTGAGGCCTACGCACACATGGCCGGTCTCGTCGCGTTGCGCCTGTTCCAGCTTCCCCTTCGGAGTGCCCGAACGGTGCGGCAGCTGCTTAAGGGAGAGGATCCTACGCTGGACCCTGGTCTTGAGATCTATTGTGACTTCACGCGGAAGCGAGGGAGCGCCTCGGACGAGCTAGCGGGAGCATGCATTCAGCGGGACCTTGAGGCGATGTCTGGGTTCTTCGGAGATCGGCTGCTCCTCCGCTCGGTCGGCTTGGCGGCGGACGTCCATCCGACGCTTCGGAAGAAGGAGGCGAACGCCGAGGGGCGCTTGGCCGCGATGGCGGGCGCACGGGATGATCCGATGGCCCAGATGGCTCTCGGGATGCAGCTCCAAACGATCCGCGCCGACATGGTGGAGAGGTCTGACGAGGACGGCCTCGCCTTTATCGAAGAGCTGAGTGCTTCGGACCTCGATCTCGGGGACCAGTTGAAAGCTGTCCTCATCGAAGGCCTACGCAAGCGCGGTCTGGAGAACCAGGTGAAGTGGTTCTGGTCGACCGGCGGGGTCACCAAGGCCTACGGACTGATCACCGGCGTGCTCACCTCGAGGACCAGCTGGCGATACGCGCCCTCCGACGAACTGCTGACGACTCTCCTATGCATGTGCTTCGTAGAGGCGGACGGGAGTCGGACGACCAGCCGACTGACGATCAGGGAACTGCTTGACCGCCTTGACGGGCGGTTTGGGCTTCTCATCGACCGGCCGCCGGCTGAGTTCGATACCGCCGACGCGCGGAGCGGCAGTTCGGAGAACCTCGCCGCCTTCACGCGCCATCTGCAGCTGCTCGGCTGCTTTGAAGGGCTGTCGGACGACTTCGACGCCCAGTTCGTTACCCGACCCCGGGAGTCTGTGCGATGACCGATGGAACGTCTGTTCTCGCCGATGCCCTGGCGGATGAGCTCGAACGCATGCTGAGCAGCGCAGCCGATGGGCACTGCGTCCGGGTCGACGACATCGACGAGAGGCTCGCCGCGCACCTGGCCCGGGACCTTGCCGGACGCGTAGCCGGGGCCGATGTGCTGATACTGCGTTCCAAGCCGCAGCTCGTGTCCGAGGTGGCGCCGGAGCGAGCCATCGAGCTCCGCAACCGGAAGCTGCGGCCCCTCCTCTTGCTGGTACCCCTCGGTGAAGGCGGCGCGGCGAGCTCGCTCGACAACTCGTTCGAGCGTCGCCCGGCACTTGACATCTTCAAAGCTGTCGAGGGCAAGCTTCGAGACCAGCTTCTCGGGAGCGCCGCGAGCGAGGGCGTGGCTCAGCTTCGCGCTGCCCGTCGCGGCCAGGCTGAGGCGTGGGCGGAGTTCTTGTCAGCGCTCTGCGTGGCCCCCACGGAGGAGACCCTTGGGCACAACCTTTGGCGGATCGGTTTGGTGCCCGACTTGGGGCCTGAGCCGTCGACCCGGCTGGCGTCGAATGCGATCGCCACGAAGGCGATCAGCCGGCCGACCCGGCCAACAAGCAGCCTCGACGAGCGGTTCAACTCCGGAGGCCTCGCCGACGGACCCTGGCGCGGATCGCTCCGGGCGTTTTGCCAGGCACAGCAGCTCACCAACCCTCACGCATGGGGTCGGCAGATCGCCGAGGCGCGCCCGGACCTGTCCTTCCACCTGTGGCAGCTGGCCGAGGCTATCAAGGACGACCTGGAGCGCTTGGAGCTTGAACCCTTCCTGCTGCCCGACGGACGAGTCGCCAGGAGCGGGCTGAAGCTGGGCGACGGCGGTGAGCTAACGCTTGAGGTGCCGGAAGGGCAGACCGCCTCACTCACCGTTGCCTGGAAGACACACCCGGCGAAGGTTGCGGCTGTACACAGCTGGCGGCTCGAGGTCCTGCCTCCCAGCGACATGCGAGAGGAGGATCCTGAGCCCCTGGCGCTTCAGATGGTCAAGGGCGACAAGCGCCGCGGAACGGTCAAGGTTGCCCTTGAGGATGACGCGCTCTCGTCAGGAAACCGATTCGTGGTGTCCCTGACCGCCGTCGGAGAGCACGGCGAACCTGTGAACCTGGTGGACGGCAGCAGTGCAACGGCCGACAGTCAGGAGTTCCAGATCCTCCTTGGCGGCGAGCCTCCGTCCCCCACGAGGCGCTCGGCCGCCGTGTCCCTTCCGGAGGCGGCAGTTCGCGCGGCACTGGATGGCATGGATGAACTCACCGAAGACCAGGTGACCTGGGATCTGCCCGGCCAGGTGTTCGGGCTCAGACTCGGTAACCGTCGCGCCGTTCAGATCAGAGTTTCCGCCGTCGTCATCGATCTTCAGCGACGGGCGGTGGAGGCCGCCGATCGTCCGATGCGGTTTCAGGCGACGGGGAGCTACGGGTCGGTCCTGGCGCCAGAGGCCGTCGAAGCGCGTGACCTCCTGCTACCAAGGGCGGTCAAGCGCGCGCGAACCGAGCTGCTCACCCTGATGAAGTCCCGCTTCCCTCGCAACACGGTCGAATCGCTCTCTTGGGACGATGAGGTTCGCGCCCTGGTCAGCGCCTACCTCGCTGCCTATCGGCGGGCACTGGAGAGCGCGGAGGACCGGGCGGCAATCAGGGAACTCTTGCTGCTGGACGGCTTGTCGCTCTCGGTTCGTCGAAGCAACACTACGGTGAATGCCGTTGTGCTCTCGCCCTTGCATCCTCTGCGCTTGGCGTGGGTCGGCCAGCACGACGCCGCTCTGCGGGGTTGGGCGAACAGCCTCGTCGGGCTCATGCCCAAGCAGTCGCGCAAGGCTCAGGTGGACGTCGACCTGATGTCGCGGGTCGTCGCCTCGAACTGCCCGTTCACCGTCGTCGACGGCGATGACCGGCTCGCGGTGTACGCGGAGGAACTCACGCACGGCGCAGGTCTCTACCTGGTACCGGGTGACAGCGATAGCGAAGCGGCCGCGGAAGCGGTGGTCAGCGTGCTCGGACTCGAACGGAAGGGCTCTGCTCTCGTGGCGTCCTCCGGCCTCGTTGCCGAGCGACTCCGCGCCTACGAGATGTCCCATGACCCAGGTGAGGCGCTGCGCGTACTTGCCATCCGCCCTGGAGCGGGCCAAATGCTCTCCGGCGCCCTCGAGGAGTTCGTCAGGGGGGACGGCCTAGGTCAAGAGGAAGGTTCGACGGCCGAGGACCCCCACCGCCTCGAGGTGACTGCCTACACCGATAGTGCCGCCTACTCTCGACCCGTTCCCGCGCTCCTGAGCCTCCAGCATGCACTTCGTGACGACAAGTTCGAACGCGGCAGCAACCACCTCCTCCCGCCACTCGCTGTGGCCGTTCGCCCTACCGACCGGCTGCTTGAGGACGCCCAAGCGGCCCACCTAGCGCTGGTGCAGGACGTGGGTCGGTCTCGTGTCGGCTGGAGTGCAGCCTCGCCGAGGGCTGCCTCGTTTGGTGATCTGCTCGTTCCGGTCACAACCAGCCGCCGGGAAGGGGAGGGCGGCCTCGTCTGGGAGAGCGTGCCGGTCACAGGAAGCCGTCCCGCACGGAACGGTACTGACCTCGCGGGTGCTCACGGGGCGCATCAGCGGGCGCTCGGCCGCATGTTCGGACGGGAGGATGGTGCCGTGCCTGCCGTTCAGGTAGTGCTGGACGGTGACCACCTGGCGCAGAACCGATCGGTACATGAGCGCGCTGATTGGGTGGTTAGCGTCGACCGCTTTGTCGGCGTTGACCTCTACGAGTCTCCCCGATCCGGTGACAGCGACGCCTACATACTCGACTACGCGCCCGACTTCGTAGAGGGAATCGGAGATCGCCTCACGGTCACCACAGCTCATCGAGCCGAGGTCGAACACCTCCTTGCGTCCGCGATGACGGACCTTGGACTGCACGAGGTCACTCACAGTGTCGGATCGGTCCTCTCAACGCTGGCCGTTGTCTCCGGGAGGCTTGCCCTCCGGCTCATTGGCGACACCTCGCGAGCACGCGAGGCGGTATCACTGGCAGCAGTGATCTCGCACCTGCGCGAAACGGGGGAGCTCGATGGTCAGATCGTCATCCCGGTGGACGCCCACAACGAGATCTTTGGCGCAGGCGTACGGGACGAGAACGACGGCACGCGCCGCTGCGACCTTCTCCTCGTCAGGGTCGGACAGAGGTCATTCAAGATCGAGTGCCTTGAGGTCAAGTCCCGCCAGGAGGCGCGACTCCCTCAGGCGCTCGCCGACATCATCCTGGACCAACTGACGGATACCCGCCGCCTCCTTGAGTCTCGGTTCTTCGCCAGCGATCCACCGCGGGTGGACGGTGAGCTCCAGCGTGCGCGGCTGGCGAGCCTGCTGCACTACTACGCCGACCGCTCCAAGGCTCATGGCCTGATCGACGCGAGCAAGCTCCCGGACATCCATCGGTACATCGATCGGATCGAGGAGTCCGGCGAGCCCGCCGAGATCTCCCTGCGCGGGTTCGTCATCAGCCTGAACGGCAATCACGGGATGAAGAAGAAGTACGGCGACGTCCCCATGACGGTTCTCACCGCTGGGGACCTCGGACGACTCGGGTTCACGACGCGCGCCGGCGGCCCCGATACTGGGCACCACGAGGTGCCAGCCGTTCGTCAGGGCGATGCGCAGCTCCGCGAGGCGACGCCCGAGGAGGTGCCGCCGAACGCTCCTCGCGAAGAGGGCGGTGGCCGCGACACAGAGCTCCCGGTTGCTGGGCCACCCCCGGATACGGGGAGCGACCCCTACACGGGACGCTCGGATGCCGATCGAGGCACGCCGGAGCGCGAGGGCTCAGAGGATGGCCGTCCCGCGGGCGGCGCCAGCTCCCAGCCCACGAAGTCGGGTGCGCTCGACGACGCCGAACCGGCTCATCCGCGGCACCTAGCGGTCGCCCTGGGCCAGACATCGACTGGGTCGGAGGTGGTCTGGAACCTCAGCACCCAGGGCAGCCCCCACGCATTGATCGTGGGCATCCCTGGCCAGGGCAAGTCGGTCACCACGCGCCGCATCATCGGCGAGTTCGCCCGCCAGGGTTTGCCGTCGCTGGTCTTCGACTTCCATGGAGACATGGCGGCCGCACCACCCCAGGGCGCGCGCGTCATCGACGCTGCGCTCGGGTTGCCGTTTAGCCCCTTCGAACCCGAGGTCGGACCGGGCAAACCCATCAACACCGTCGCCTGGCAGATCGCCGAGATCATCGGCTTCGTCGCGCAGCTGGGCCGCATTCAGCAGAACCACGTCTACAAGGCTCTCGTCCAGGCATATGCGGCCCATGGCTGGGTTGGGACGACGCCCGGGTCCGGCGTGCCCTCGATGCAGGACTTCGCTGAAGCGATCGAAGCTGTTGAGAAGGGCGCCCAGGGGAAGAACGCACGGGAA
The DNA here is from genome assembly GCF_023369855.1 of Actinotalea alkalitolerans. Lineage (GTDB taxonomy): Bacteria > Actinomycetota > Actinomycetes > Actinomycetales > Cellulomonadaceae > Actinotalea. The sequence continues at coordinate 29,176 of NZ_JAMBPP010000019.1, forward strand.
CGGCTGAGTCCCCTCACTGACTTCGGCTTGTTTGCAGACGACACGGCAGGCAGCTTCGACGCCCTTACTGGGGGTGACGGCGTGGTCGTGGACCTCAGTAGACTCGGCCTCGAGGAGGTCCAGACCTTCGGTGCCGCGTTCGTGTTGCGGCGCGTCTATCGCGAGATGTTCGCATGGGGTCAGAGCGACCAGCTCCGCCTAGGTGTGGTCCTGGACGAAGCTCACAGGATGGCGAAGGACCCAACACTGCCCCTGCTGATGAAGGAGGGTCGCAAGTTTGGTGTCTCGGTCGTCGTCGCGAGCCAGAGCGTCGAGGACTTCCACGACGACATTCTGCGAAACGTGGGGGCCAAGATCATCTTCCGCACCAACTATCCCGCTTCGAGGAAGGTCGCCGGACTGCTTCGTGGAAGAGGGGACGCCGACCTGAGCGCGGAAATCGAGAAGCTTGGCGTCGGTGCGGCGTACGTCTCCACCCCGGACGAGACAAGGGCACGGCGCGTCTACATGACGAAGTAGCCGGCCGGCCATCTGCGCAGCCGCACCGCCAGTCCCTCGCCCATGAGGGCTGCTCGGCGCGGCCGCACGCCGCAGGTGCTGCGTGTTGCTTGCGCATCAAGGACTCCTCGCGGCGGTACGCGCAACCTCGGCACCAGGCCCGACGACTACCGTGTGGGCAGGTACCTGCGGTACTGCCCGATCGCCATGCGGCCGCAACTGGAGAGCGACACGGGGATGCGACATCGCCGCTATCGCTTGGATCTCTACCGCGCGGGGTCGCGACTGGCTGTAGACGGCGAGTAGCCTCACGCCCCAATCAACTGGAGGAGCGAGTCGTAGCTGTCGACGACGTCGTACTTCACGCCATCGTGCTGGGCCTTGCCGTTGAGCGCGGCGAAGAACTTGCGGGCGCATTCGATCTTGGCGTCTTCGATCCCCTTGAGCTGTAGCGTCGACATGGAGCCCTTGGTCTCGGCGACAAAGTAGACGTGCTTGATCTTCCTGGTGTCGTCGCGGAAGGCGATGGCCCAGTCGGGGTTGTAGTCGCCGACCGGGGTCGGGATGAAGAACCCGCGGGGCAGCTTCGAGTAGACGACGACCTCGTCGCTGACGTCGAGCTTCTCGACGAACGACCGCTCGATCTTCGAGTCGGTGACGACGTACTCGTAGACACTCTTCTTCAGCTTGTCGCCTGCCCTGGTCAGGTCTTGGGCGGTCTGGCTCTCGGTGAAGATCGAGGAATCGTAGCGACCGTCGAGCGGGTCGTAGGTGAGGTGCTCGACGATGACGGTGGCCTTCTGCTCATTGATGAGTCGGGCGGCCTCGGTGATGAACTGCTCGGGGTTCTGCTTGAACTTCGCGAACGTGCCCGGGTTGATCCCGGTGAGGATCGCCGCGCAGGTGCGCCTGGTGAGCTGCGTCTTCTCCGCGATCTCGCCGAGCAGGTCGTACTTGACGGTCGAGCCCGCCGACACGGCCGAGTGCTCGACCTTCGTCTCGGAGACCTTGAAGCCGGTGCCCGCCTCGAGCTGCTCGACTTCCAAGCCCACGACCTGCTTGCCGCTCTCGACGAGGTACTGCATGACGGTCACGTTGAGGGACTTGTCCAGCGTCTTGATGCAGTTCTTGATCAACTCGGCAGAGTCGAACTCGACCTGATAGACGGCCTTGTGGTTGATGCGGCCCCACAATTCCTGGAACTCGCGCTTCTTGAAGTTGGCCTCGTTGAACGGGATCTTCTTCGGCTTGCGCCCGTCGGTCGGCTTGGGCACATCGAGGTAGAGCGCGTCCACCAACGGCCAGACGAAGTGGACGATCGGCTTTAGGACTTCGGCGGTCGGCGCCGCGAGTGTCCCGGACGCCTTCGCCTCCTTGTACGCATCGGTGACCAGCCCGTCATCATCGACGTAGTCGTTCTTGATGAGGTAGTTGTACAGCGCGTTCGCGACGGCCTTCTCCAGCACGCTCGTCGAGCCGTCAGCGAGCGTGATGTGCTTGCCGGTGAAGTAGTCGACGCTCGCCTTGCGCGGCCTGGCCGACAGCGACTCGACGATCTCCTTCTGCAGCGCGGTGACGAAGTCGGTGTACGACTCGTCGGTGACGACGGTCAGCTCGTTGATGTCGTGCACGGTGACCGGGTTGTCCATGCGCTCGCCGTGCTGGTCGACCGACAGCCGCAGTCCGCGGCCGATCTCCTGCCGCCTGGTCGTGGTGTTGTCGCTCTTCTTGAGCATGCCCATGACGAACACGTTCGGGTTGTCCCAGCCCTCGCGCAGCGCGGAGTGCGACCAGATGAACCGCATTGGCTCCTCGAACGACAGCAGCCGCTCCTTGTCCTTCAAGATCAGGTCGTAGGCGTCGGCGTCGTCGGACTGGCCCGCGAAGTCGCCACGGGCCGCGATCTTGCCGTCCACTGAGTGCCCGGTCTTCTTGTCGATCGAGAAGTAGCCCTCGTGCGTCGACCGGACGGGGATCGCCTCGACGTGCGAGCGGTACCGCTCGGCGGCCTCATCGAGGTCAAGCTGGCCGAGATAGTCAGCCAGAACCGCGCCGTACTCGTCCTCGAACACCCGGGCGTACTCGCCGAGGGTGTCTTCGCGGTCGTAGTCGCGGTACTTGGCGACCTCGTCGATGAAGAACAGCGACAGGGTCTTGATGCCCTGCGCGAACAGCTCGCGCTCCTTGTCGAGGTGGGCACGGATGACCTCGCGGATTTGGATGCGGCGCTTCTGGTCCTCTGCGACATCCTCGGTGACCTCACCCGCGGCGATGACGTCGCCGTTGCTCAGCTCGATGATGTCGCGGTTGGCGTCGACGTCCCGGATGAACAGGCCCTTGTAGGCCTCGATGCCGCCGGAGATGTCGTGCAGGTTCATGCCCTGGCTCAGCCTCTTCACCTGCCGTTTGATGCCGACCGCGGTCTGCACCTCCAATTCGACTCGGGCCTTCGGGAAGTCTGCGCCCTTGCCGACCTCGAGTCCATCGACGTACAGGTACGCGGTGCTGCCGGCCAGGTGCTTGACGGTGATGCCGCGCACCGCGATCTTCTTCACCAGCTTCTGGTTGTACGCGTCGACCGCGTCTAGGCGGTGCACCTTCGTGCGCTCGATCTTGTGGGTCGCCGAGTAGCGCAACGCGAACAGGGCGTTAAACAGGCCGAGGGCCTCCAGCGACTTCGAGGGCCTCTTCGCGTCACCCTCGATCTTCTGCGGCTCGTCGATGATCAGGATCGGACGGTTCACCGCGATCACGTCGATCGGCTTGCGGGACTGGAAGTCGTCGAGCACCTCGTAGATGCGGCGGGCGTCCTTCCCGGTGGCGTTGAACGCCTGGATGTTGATGATCATCACCTGCACGCCCGCATCCGACGAGAATCGCTCGAGCTCGTGCAGCCGCGACGAGTTGTAGACGAACGTGCGTGGCTTGGTGCCATAGAACTGCTGGAAGTGTTCTGCAGTGATGTCGAACGACTTCTTCACTCCCTCGCGGATCGCGATCGACGGCACGACCACGATGTACTTCGACCACCCGTACCGCTTGTGCAGCTCCATGATCGTCTTCGTGTACACGTAGGTCTTGCCGGTGCCGGTCTCCATCTCGATGTCGAGATTGATCGGAGCCGCGGACCTCTTGACCGGGTCCCTCAGGTCCCTCGACAGCGGCAGGCCCCGCTCTCGCTGTACCGCGTGCACACTCTCCAGAAGCTGCGGAGGGGTCAGTGCGATCTCCGCGTTGCGCAGCCCCGCATCCTCCAGCAGGGACAGCACGGCGTCCTTGCCGGGGTCGATGCGATACTTGACGCCGTCGGCGTACGGCTGCCCGCTGAACACGTCGACCACGGCATCGACGGCCTCGGTCTGGTACTGCTGAACCTTGAACTGGAGCTTCATCGAGTCAGATCGCCCTTACCTCTGTCTCAGGTGATATCTCACGGAAAATCTGCTCGGCGTTGATGCGTGCGGCGTCGCTGGCGAAGCCCGCATCGAGGAACACGGCGCGCAGCGGATGTCGGCTGGCGATCTCCTTCACGACGGCGTCGGTGACCTCGTTGGAAAAGCACGCAATCAGAGCGCCATCGGCGACCGACAGCATTCGTCGGGCACCAACCTTCTCAACCGCAATCGGCTCGGCGAGGTCGAGCCCCCAGTTGAGCAGTACCTGGAACAGCAGGTCTTCGTCGGTGCGGTCGGGCCTCACACTGCCGACTGCTTCAGTGAGCTCGAACTGCACCAGGTCGTCAGCGGTCGCGAGAGTGTCAGCCATGTTGGTCGTTGCCAGGTGTAGCGATCGAAAACCGACGTCGAGCTCGGCACCCAGCAGGCCAGCTGCCTGCCTCGCATGTGCGCCGGCGCGGCGTAGGCGTTCACGGGCGATGCCGGCGATGGTGTCGTAGTGCGGATGGTCAACCGCCTCGTCAAGCTGGACAAGGATGTATCGGCGGTGCCCGCCATCCGCCGCATTGAGGTCCATGACGGCGTGGCCAGTCGAACCTGAGCCCGCGAAGAAATCGAGGACGACGGCGTCCTTTGTCCCGCCGGTGACAAGACGGAGCCAACGTGCAAGGACGCGCCGGTCCTTGGGGTTCTCGAAGACAATCTCGCCCATGAGGTTGCGCATGTCGGTGCTTGCGGCCTTGCGGTCCTGCTCGAACACCGAGATCGCGACCTGATCACTCGTCTCGTCGAGAAAGATGATGCCGCGCGGGATCGTACTCTCATCCTCACCGAACCAGATGCGGCCCGCGGCGATACGGCGATCCATCTCGTCCTTCTTCCGCGAGGCGCTCCGCGTCAGGGCTGGATGAGCGACCCGGTGCGGCGCAAGAAGGTCGAGGATGCAGCTCAGGCCCTCCTGATGAAGCGCTACGAAGAAGATGGTTGGACTGTGGAAGACACGCGATACGGCAACTCCTTCGACGCGAAGGCCACCAAGGGCGGTGCAGTGATCTACCTCGAAGCTAAGGGAACAGTGACGGCTGGGCAGTCCGTCATCGTGACCCGCGGCGAGGTTGAGTGGGCTCTCGGCCACCCGGGCGAATGCGTCATGGGTGTGCTGTCGGACATCGGCTTCACGGAGGAAGGCGAGGTTGACTCGACCAGTGGCACCTTCGGCCTCTACCGGTGGGAGCCGCGCGACGACGATCTTGATCCGCGCGCCTACGACTGGACGCCGCCAGAGGCGATGTAGCCCCGAGTGTCGCCGGTGACGAGCGTCGTCCTGGTGCATTGGTGGCCCGCAACCGAACGGATCTCAGCCGATCTGCCGCGTCGGCAGCACCGCGAGGCCGGCCGCGAAGACGCGGCGTGACGGGTCGGGGCTCGATCCGTGCGCCACGTCACCTTCGAAGGCACACCCCCTGCCCCGGACGCGGTCCCGGTCTATCGCCTTCGATCGATCGTCGGGTTCGGCAGGCCTGTGCGCGGCTCGGGTGCCAGGTTCGCGCGCTCGAGCGCATTGAGGATGGCGTCCATCTCCTCGTCGTCCTCAGCCCCGTAGACGTTGAGGTCACCCTGGTCGTATCGCCCTGGCATGGTGATGACGGTACTGCCCGTCCGCCGCTCGTTGGTAGTCCGTTTCCACGCACTCCTGCCAGAGCGGAGGCACCGGTTGCGGCCCACCGGATGGTCGGGGCGACTCAGTTGGAGCGGCGTCGCAGAGCGGGCCACACGGTGTAGACACACCGCACAGCGCCGGCGCGCTGCGGCCGCGCATCGCCCACCGTCGTGGGAACGGGTCAGGTGCGTGCGCTCCTCGGCGTAACGTGCCGCCATGAGCGAACTGCCAGCCGCGGCGGTCGGCGGCCGCGGCGACGAGGCCCGAGTGGTCGCCGCGTTCTGTGCCTGGCTAGCAGGGGAGGGCTGGACCTCCATCCGCACCGAGGTGGAGTTCTGCGACGTGGTCGCCCAGCGCGACGGACAGATCCTCTACGCCGAAGCCAAGGGCCACACCTCCGAGCCGGGCACCGACTCCGACGTGCTGTACGGCCAGCTACTGCGCCGGATGCCGCTCCTGGACGACCCCACCGCGCGGTTCGCGGTCGTGGTCCCCACCCCGGTAGTCCGTCACGTGCTGCGGGTGCCAGCGCGACTACGCGCGGTGCTGCACATCGACGTCTACGTCGTCGACGACATCGGCGGTGTCGAGCTGGTCGAGGACTCCGTGAGCCCGGAGCCAGCGCGGCGAGGGTGGTCCGTTGAGCAGCTGACGGGCCAGGGCTTCTGCGGGTGGGTCACGTTCGCCGACCTGCCTGCCGCTGCTATCCCCGATGTCGCCGGCGTGTACTTGGTCGCTCATCCCGTACCGGAGACGGTCGAGTTCCTGGCCTCGACCAGCGCGGCGTTCCGCGGCGGCCGGGACCCAGTCGTGCCGGTGGAGCGGCTCCGAGAGCGGTGGGTGGCCGGTACGCCGGTGCTGTACATCGGCAAGGCCGCCGGCCGGGAGGGCCTGCGGCAGCGTCTGCTCGAGTACAGGCGTCACGGCCTCGACAACCGGGCCGGCCACTGGGGCGGGCGCTACATTTGGCAGCTCGCGGACCCGGGACAGCTGCTCGTGGCGTGGCGACCCGCTGCCTCGGGGCGGGACGCCGAGGACGTCGAGTCCGAACTGCTCGCCGACTTCGTTGCTGACCACGGGAGGCTGCCGTTCGCGAACCTAAAGAAGGGCCGCGCACCAAGTTCGTGATCCGACCGCTGATCTGGCTATGCCCCGTTTTCCCATTCGCCGGTGCATCTCGACACTGACGGCTGTCGGCTGCTCGCAAAGACAGCGGCTTCGACCCGTCTGGTCACCAAGCATGACCGCGTGTCCCAACATCACCGGGCAGTTGCCCGGCTGAGCACCGCCACCCCGCCGCCCCTCGCACCCCGTGCGCACCCTTCGCCCTCCCTTCTACGACCACCCGTAGAAGGAGCCCATCGTGGACAGCGTCGTGCCGCTCTTCCCGGAGCTCGGGCCGCAGCCGGAGGCCGGCCCTGACCCGATCCCGACGATCCGAGGCGTCTTGACCGTCGCGCTCGAGCGTTGCCCCGCGATGTCGGAGGCCGCCCTCGAGCTCTGCGCCGCGTGGGAGCTGCTCGACGAGCTCTCGCCCGGAACGGGCCTCGTCGAGAAGGAGATGCCCTCGGTCTTCCCTGCTGGGGTCGTGGTGGCGCACGCGCGCCGCCTCGTGCGCGATGCGATCTTCTGCGTGCAGCCGCTCAGCCTGGCGTTCGTGCTCGGTGACGCACTGCGACACCTCGAGGCGGCCTCTCTGATCCTGGCCGGTGAGGAGTTCAGCGACGGCCCGACATGGGTCTGATCTACGCCCGCCACATGGATCGCGCATTGCGGTTCGCGACGCTCGCCGTCGCCGGGACTTCGACGCCCGACCGCCCTACGGTGGCCGAACTCCAGGACGACCTCGCAGCGCTGCTCGGTGAGATGGTCGAGGCGATCAGCGGCGTTCGCGCCGCTCCTCAGCGTGCGCACGAGGTCCGGGAGCTGGCCCGCCACCCGGTGCTGCTCCTGCGCAACGGCCTTGCGGCGCTGCCGCGCCTCGCTGCCCCTGCTCAGCCGCCATCGACCCGGTGGGGCCTGCGGCCGGACGAGCGTGTGCGGGTCGACGACGCGAAGTCGATCTGGAAGGGCCTCGTGGTCTGCGTCGCGGTCGCCAAGGAGGGTCTGCAGCAGCAGGCCGTGCACCTGTCCGACGGCGAGCGATGGGTCGCCTTGGGGGAGGTCGCGTCCCTGGCGGAGGTGCTGGCCGTGTCGCGCGGCGACGTGCTCGGTGGCCTGGGTCTGCCGCGCGACGCGGTTGACCGGGGCCGACAAGCGGCCGCCACGCTGGCCATCGAGGCTCGCGAAGTCGCCCGGCTCGCGGCCGACGGCGAGACCGTCGACGGCGACGGGTGGATGCCACCACGGCCCGGGAGTCGCGTGATGCCCGTGCGCGCGGTGGCCGACGTGCCGGCCGCGACCGCGAACCTTGCCCGGTTGCTCGCGCGCGGGGATGCCTCGACGACCGACCTGCTCGCGGTGACTCGGGTGCTCGCCCAGACGAGCCGGGCGTCCGCATCGGCGTTGCGCGCGGTGGCCGGCACGGCCATGGGTCGGGAGATGACCGTGGATCCGGGCCGTACGTCCGAGATGTTCGGTGCCCACGCCGACGCCCTCGCCCGTGCCGTCACCGGAGAGCGCGCGAACCTGGCCGGCCTGACGCCCAGCTCGCCGTGGGTCCTTGCTCAGGGGCGCGAGCTCGGCGCGGCCGGGCTCCCGCGACTGCGTGAGCTCGCCGCTCACCCGAACCGCGCAGCTGCGGCGATGCCGCACCTGCTTGGCTACGCCGACGCGCTCCCCGCGGTGAGCTGTGCGCTGCGCGACGCCGTCGGGCGTCTGACCACGACGCACGCCGTTGCCGTGCGCGACCGGTCCGACGACGCCCCCTACCCCTGGCGGCCCGCGCACCACCTCGACCTGGTCCCCTTCCTCGCACACCTGGACACGGCCGCCGAGGCCTGTCGTCGGCGGGGCGCACGGTCGGCGCAGGCAGCGACGCGCGACGCGTGCGTGCGACGGACCGACACGCCGACCGAGGCGCTGAACCGGGCGCTCGTCCAGCGCCAGGCCGACTTGCGTCCGGCCACCCCCTCCCACGCCGCCCTGACCGCGCAGTTCGACCTGCCGCGGGCTTCAGGCCGGGCGATCGGTGCGCCGTGGACGGCGTAGCCGACGCACTCGACGGCGCCGACGAGTTCCTCCCTCTGGGGGAGGGCGTCGACCCGGACGAGGAGGCGGAGGCCATCGTCGCCCGCGTGCTCGGCGGTCGGCCGCGACCGGTCGCCTGGCACACGCTCGCCGCCGAGGGCGCCGCCCGCGCCTGGGTGGAGCTCGACGAGTGGGTGCGCCGCCTGGTCGGCCGGTACTGCCTGGACCACCGCGAGGTCCCGCCGTGCTGGTTCGCGCACGGCCACCTCGTTGAGGAGCTCTCCGCGCTGCGGACCGCCCACCTGGCGTGCTTCGACCCCGCCGGGACACCGCTGGCGCCGGTCGAGTGGCACCAGGTGCTGGCCGTGACGCGCTCAAGGCTTCAGCTCTGGGCGTCCAGGACGGGCTGCCGGGCAGGTGAGCATCGCCCCGATGCCCCACCGCCCTGGGCGTCGGCGACGCTTCCCGCCGACTACGCGCGTGCCTTTGCTGCGCACGTCGAGGCAGATCTCGATGCCCGATGACCACGGCCGTGCGACGGTGCGCACCGGTTGCCCTCCCTGTGGTGAACGACCCCGACCTGGGAGGCACACGATGAGCGAGCAGCCACCACTGGCTACCACCGTCGACCTGCGCGCCCGCGCACTGGCCTACGCCGCCGCCGGGGTGCCCGTGTTCCCGTGCGTGCAGGGCGGCAAGGTCCCGCTGACCACCAACGGCTTCCTCGACGCCACGACCGACGTCGACCGCGTGCGGGCGTGGTGGACCCAGCACCCGCAGGCGAACTGCGCCACCCCGACCGGCGCACCCGGCACCGACGTGCTGGACATCGACGTCCGCGCCGACGGTGACGGATGGGGCGTCTACCGCCGGGCCCGGGAGGCCGGGCTGCTCGACGGCTGGATCCGCGCCGTGCAGACGCCGTCGGGCGGACTGCACCTGCACTACCCGGGGACCGACCAGCGCAACGGCAGCCTGCGCGGGATGCACGTCGACTTCCGCGGTAACGGCGGATACGTGCTGCTGCCGCCCTCGCTCGGCCAGACCAAGGCGTACTCGCGGCGGTACGAGACTCACCGGACCCGGCCCGGCCCCGGCCGGCCGCTCGACTGGCCCGCCGTCGTCGAGCTCCTCGCCCCGGCCCCCGCCGCCGACCGCGCCAGCGGTGTCGCGCGCCCGCGAGGTGGCAACGATCCAACGGCCCCTCTGGCCGCGCACGTCGCCCGGCAACCCGAGGGCAACCGCGACAACGCCCTCTTCTGGGCGGCCTGCCGCGCCGCCGAAGCAGGCGTCCGGGACTTTGAACCGCTCGTGGCCGCAGCGGTCACCGCGGGCCTCACCGAACGCGAGGCCGCCAGGACCGTCCTCAGCGCCCAACGCACGATCGGCGGCAGGGCCGCCCCGGCGATGGGTGTAGTCGGGCCCACACCCATCGCCCCGTCTCACGCCAGGTAGCCCCGAGGAGTCTCACGCCAGGTAGCCCCGAGGAGCTCGCGATGTCTCACGTGCGCACCAAGGCGGCGTCGTCGAACGCCGTCGGCCCACCCACGGTCGAGCGGCTGTGGACCATCGGGGAGGTCTCTGCCTTCCTGGGGATCCCGATCGCCACGCTTCACCAGTGGCGGTACCTCGGCACCGGCCCAGACGCCTACCGCGTGGGCAAGCACCTTCGCTACAGCCCGATCGCCGTCCAGGCGTGGTTGGAACGTGAGTGCCGACGTGAGGCGAGTGCCTGACCGTGGCCGGGAACGTGAAGAAGCGTCCGGACGGGATGTGGCGTGCCCGGTACCGCGACGCCACCGGCAGAGAGCGAGCACGCCACTTCGCGCGCAAGGCCGACGCCGAACGCTGGCTCGCCGCGCAGGCGACCTCGATCGCACGGGGCGACTGGGTCGACCCCGCCAAGGCGCGCGTGACCGTCGAGGAGTGGTCGAAGGTCTGGTTGGCGACGAAGGCGCACCTGCGACCGCGCACCCAAGAGAAGTACGAGAGCGCCCTTCGCGTCTGGGTCGTCCCGAGATGGGGGCGCGTTGCGCTCGCCGACATTACCCACGCCGACCTCGTGCGATGGATTGCCGAGATCCACACCGGGCGGAGCCCGGCTCACACGAGGCACACGCTCATCGTGATGTCGCAGATGCTCAAGCTCGCCGTGCGGGACGGGCGCCTCGCCCGGAACGTCGCAGACGGCGTCGCGAAGCCCCGGCTCACCCGCCCGGTCCCGCGCTTCCTCACCAACGAGCAGGTCGCCCGGCTGGCCGGCGAGATGCCCGAGCCGTACGACCTGATGGTCGTCCTGCTGGCCTTCACCGGCTTGCGCTTCGGCGAGGCTGCCGGGCTCCAAGTGGGCGACGTCGACCTCGCTCGCGGACGCGTGACCGTCAACTGGAGCGTCACCGAGCTCGCGCGAGGCGGGCTGCACCGCGACGCCCCGAAGACCCACCGTCGCCGAGCCGTCCCCATCCCCGCCTTCCTCGTCGCCCGCCTACGCGCGTACGTGAAGGGCAAGCCCGACGACGCTCCATTGTTCACGGCGAGCAAGGGCGGCCCGCTGAGGAACTCCAACTTCCGGCACTACTTCTTCGACCCGGCCGTGCAGCGTGCCGGCCTCGCACCGCTGACGCCGCACAACCTCCGGGACACGGCCGCGAGCCTGGCAGTCGCCTCCGGAGCGAACGTCAAGGCCGTCCAGCGGATGCTCGGGCACGCGTCTGCGTCGATGACGCTCGACGTCTACTCAGGACTCTTCGACGCCGAGCTCGACGACGTCGCGGTGCGGATGAACGCGGCCGCGACTGAGGCCTTGGGGGAGTGGGGCAAGAGCGATGGGCGCGTCACGGAGGCGGATACCGGGTGAGTTCATCGAGACGAGGGGATACCCCGATGGCCAAGTCGACTCCCATTCGCGTGACGTCGGTCAACACCGAGCAGACTCGCCGACGCGTGCGCGAGGTCGAGCAGCCGATCATCAACATCACGCTGCAGCCCGACGAGCGTCGCGTTTTCAGCGTCGTGGAAGCGGCCGCGATCTTGGGAATCGGCCGCAGCAAGCTCTACGAGTTCATCAGTTCCGGCGAGATCCGCTCGATCCGCATCGGCCGGCTGCGCAAGATCCCCGTCGCCGCGATCGACGAATTCCTCGAGTCACGTGAGGCGACTCCGCGACCGCCTAGCTAGCGACGGCCCCATGTTCGCAACCGACACGTTCTCGCCTCGAGCACGGCAGGCGCGTCGCCACTACGTCGAGGAGTCGGTCGCCTGGATCCCCGCCACTGACCTCGACGGCAACCCTCCTCAAGGTGTGGAGGTCAACCACTGCTCTGGGCAGTCTGCGCTGCGGGTGGACGTCTCACGGCGGGTCCCGGCGGGAGAGCTCGCCTGCTTCAGGCTCGATTCGACGCCGATGGAGGGCGACTGGTCCGACGAGGCGACCGCCGAGGACGCGGAGGCAGTCTGGTACTCGGTGGTCCGGAAACAAGGCGTTGTGGGCGACCGGTCCGACGAAGGTCCGGCTAGCAGTTGTCGCAGATGCCTGTGCCGGGCAGCTCGTATCCGCAGGTGGGGCAGACCGGACGCTCGCGCTCGGCACGTGCCGACCCACCACCCCCTCCAGGGGCGTACCCGGGCAGGGAGGTGAGATCGCCGTCGATCCAGACGTAGGTCTTGCCGATGTAGACGGCGCGCGTGCCGTCCTTGCCCAGGGCGATGTACGAACGGGAGTACGGGATCCAGATGCGATCCACGGCTATATGCGCGACGAGGTCGCGCACAGTGGCCCGGGCCTCCACGGGCATTGCGAACGACTCCATCGCCCTGTCCAGGTCTTCGAACAGAGTGCGACCCAGGCCTGCGAGCTCGGATGCGCACTCGGCGCACAGCACTCGAGCCTCCGCATCCTTCGCCGTGGCCTCCGACACCTCGCTGGACGTAGTGAGGTGCGAGCACCCTCGGATGTGGAGCTTGCCGCCGCTGGGGGTGCAGAGCAGGGCCTCACCCGCGCGTGCCGCCAGCACCATGGGGTCCGTCACTTCTGCTGTCATGATCCCTCTCAGTTCGGGTTTGAGCTTCTCCGCTTTGATCTTGCCGTGCGCGTAGGGCTCGCACTGGACGCCCGCGACTCGGTCTGGCCATCGCGGCGAGCCACGAGACAGGAGTCATACGATCTCGGTGCTGGGAGCCTCCCCGGGTTCGATACGCGACCAGAACCCCGCCGTGATGCCCAGGCTCTCGATCCACGCCCGTTCCCCTCGGCGCAGGATCGCGTCACCCGCGTCCTCCAGGAGGGATAGCAGGTCGTCGCCGTCGGCCGCATCGAGGGCGGCGCGCACGGTCGGTACGTCGGCCGACGCGACCCGGATGGCGTACTCGTACTCGCTGGCTCCCGGGTACCCACCCAGGTCTTGCCCCTGGATGAGCAGAGCCCCGTCAGTGGTCATGGTCGCCCAGACGTGCAGGGCGCCCCGGTCACGAAGCGTCACGGTGCGCATCTGGTCCTCTCCTCGGGCCGGGTGGTCAGAGTCTCGCACCAGCAGGTGTCATCTGGCCGACGGCGGCGCGCAGCGTGCCGACGACGTCGACGGCTTTACGCAGCGAGGTCGAGGTTGGGGTTCTCGACCGGGTCGGGCTTGTCGACCAGCCAGACCTGGACGTGGTTGCCTGGCTCGATGCGGGTCGGGCGCATCCGGCCCACCTGGCACAGGGAGAGCACCGCGCCGACGCCCTCGGGCAGCTCGTCAAGGACACCAGCGTTCCCCAGGGTCACTCCCGGGTCGTGCTGCTGGACTGCGCCCACCTCGGCACGCCGAGCCTGAGTTGGGTCAGCTTTGCGCGTTCCGCGGGACGGCAGGGCCGTGACCTGGGGTGATGGCCTGGTTTAGTGCGCGACTAAGGCACTAATTCGGGTCGATCCACGGCCGTGCAGATCGCTGAGTCGATCGACGGGCGCCGACGGATAGTGCGGCATGTCGGCTCGGCGCGACACGAGGCCGAGCTCGGGCTGCTGCTCGCCCACCTGGCGGGTTCGTGAGAGCGTCGAGGATGGTCTGCTGGTGGTCGTTGATCGCGGGTGGGTAGGTGCGGATGGCGCCGTTGATCTCGATGGTCGCTGAGCGCAGCGGGGCAGTTCGCGCAGGACCTTGCGGATCGAGTGGTCGGTGCGGTCCTGGATGGTCCGGGAGAGGGCCAGTGCGGTGAACACGATCGTGAGGTGAGCTTCGATCGCGTCGCGGGTGCGGGCGAAGATGGGTCTGGCCTGCAGGTCTGTCTTGGACATCCGGAAGGACTGCTCGACGTGCCACAGGTCGTGGTAGCTGGAGATCACCGCGCCGGCGCTCATGAGGGTGGCGGGGACGTTGGTGACGTAGCCCTTGAGCCCCGCGACCCGCCGGGCGCGGGCCAGTGCGCTCTGGTCCAGGGTCTTGGCGCCGGCGGTGGTCTTGACGAACCTGGGCGTCCGGGCGGCCTTCTGGCCCTCGAGCACGGCGCGGGCACGGGCTTCTTGGGCGTTCAGGGTGTGGTTGTCCCGGGCGAACCGCTTGCCGGAGTAGGCCCAGATGGCCCACCACGAGCGCGGATGCGCCACGGGCGTCCAGACCGGTTCGGCTCGCTGGTTCGGGTCGTTCTCGGGGAGGGCGCGTCGGTGCTTGGGGGCGTGTCGTGTCGATGATCTGCCCGTCGGTGAACACCTGAGGTGGGTCAAGGTGGAGCGCTCTGCTGCCGACAGTTCCCACGACCCCACCGAACCAAAGGAGGTGTTCCCCTTGAGGAACACGACCACGTACCTGACCGGAGCCCTCCTCGGTGCGCTCCTGCTCACGGGATGCGCCAGCACCCCGGCCGGCGAGCAGGAGGCGGCGCCCGCATCCCCTGGCGCGCAGGAGACCGACCCGGCGACCGAGACCCCCACGGTGGAGGCGACACCCACGGAGTCGGCCATCCCCGCACCGGGTGAGCGGGTCAGCGAACAGAAGCGAGCCGTCGCCGCGTACCAGGCCGGGTTCGGGTACTACCAGTGGCCGGACATGACGTACACGATCATCGACCCCGCCGCGCCGCTCCCAGATGAAGTCCTCGCCGACATCATGGCCCTGCTACCCACCGTCAAGCACGAGCCTCCGCAGCCTCCCCCGCCGGGCCGGACGGGCTGGGCATGGGACCTCGAAGACCGAAAGCACAGCATCCGCAAGACCCTCGTGTTCGTCGCCGTCGGCAGCAGCTGGGGCCTCAACAACGAGCTGCTGCACTGGGGATGGACCCACGCTGGCAGCAACGACCCCGCCTTCGCATTGCCGATCGTGAACAACCAGCCCGTGTTCTACGACACCCACGACCAGGCCCTGGCCCGCGCGCAGGAGATCATCGCCTCCCAGCCCAACCCCGGCCTGTACGAACTCTTCGACCTCGGCGCCGCTTCATGAGCACCAGCCAGAACCTCACCGCAGCGGCCATCACCCTCGCGCTCGGACTCACCCTCACGGGTCTTGACACCCCGGCCGGCACCGCGCCGGCCGTCGAGGCACCTGCACCGGTCGAGACCGCCGCCCCACCCGCGATCAACGACCACCAGCAGGCACTCCTCGAGGCCATCACGAACCCCACTGCAAGGCACTAGCAGATTGACCCAACTCAGGTGGACTGCGCCCACCTCGGCACGCCGAGGTGGGCGCAGTCCACGCGGTCGACGAGCGGCCATGCGCCCGTTCCCGCCGGAGCGGCCGGTGCGTTGGTCAAGCCGGGTTGCCGCCTCGGTCGCGGCGGCGGCGGTGTGGTGCCCGCCGCGGGCCACGTCGCCGAGCACGGCCCGGGTCTGGTCACCGACGTCGGTGGCGATCGGCACGACGGACGGGCGGGGTAAGGGCCATTGAGCGGGCAGCTCTTCGTCGAGCCCCTACCAGTCCGGGATCAGTAACCGGTAGTCGGTCCGGGTCGGTGGGTAGGGATGGAGCCGCCAAACCGCCCGCAATTGGACCGGGCAGAGCCCCGTCGGCTGCACCGGGTAGAGGGGATGGGCGAACGACGCCGTCAGTTCGCCTTGACTACCGCGAGGACACCGTCGCGCAAGCGCACGTCGTCACCGCCCAGGCCCGCCAGGACTTCGTCGAGCCCGACGGCAGTCTGGACGATCTGGTCGATGCCGTCGTAGTCCGCGGCCTTTCGGGTGACGAAGACCTTTGCATAGTCCGGATCGGCCAGCGGCACAGGGGCGCGTCCGTTCTCCACGACGGCAGTAGGTCCGAACTCAAGGTAGACGGCTGGCGCCGAGTCCGAGCGGCCGAGCGTTATGCACCACTCCCACTGCCCAACGAATCTGGCTTGAACCGAAGCAATATGTCCGTTCTGTAGAGCGCTGTTGATCTGGTCCATCAGGATCTGCTCGGCAAAGCGCTTGAGGGCTCTCTTCGCCTCGGCGAGTGTCCCACGTCCCTCATCGAATTGTCGCCTGGCGTGCTGCGCCAGCAGGTCGGCGAACTCTTGTGCGGCTACCTCCTGCGGCCGGTGTCCGTAGCGCGCCGATTCTCCGGTCTCGCACATCGTCCTGATGAACGTGATCCGATCTTCGATGTTCATAGCCGTGGGCCCTTCCAAGAAGTGGTGGAACATTTCATTAATGAAGAAGAGTTGTTGTGGATGCTCACATCGCCAAGCTGTGTTGTCAGCGATGTGCGCACTCAGCCCCGCTAGCAACTCGGCATAGGTCAATACGACGGCTCGCTCCCAGCCTCGCTTCTGCCGATGGTTCTCGTGCCTTGCGCACAGCAGCACGACGGCGCTTTGCTTGCCGCCCTGGGCGCCAAACGCAAGGTACCCCTCATAGTCGTGGCCGTGGCCGTCCGATGACTCGAAGTTCTCCACGACGACACTGGCTCGATCGCTGGCGAGCACGATGTCAGCAATGTCTCGACCGCGCGGATCGGGCCCTGAGGTGTCTACCTCCTGGACCACCCGATAACCGCAAACTGGCACTTGGCGTCCAGCGGGAAGGTATCGATTCACGTGCTCCACGAAAAGTATTTGGAATGCATCTCCGAGCCCATGTGTACCATCCACCCGCAGAAGCCAAGCGAACACGTTGGACAGCTGCTTTTCGTGGGTGCCATGGTGCATGACCCGGAACACGTTGAATTGCTCAGCCAGGCTTCTCGACAGCGAGGGCACCAAGGCCGTGACCATCTGGTCGAGCGAGCTCGGAGTCGTTGGCATGGCCCGAGCGTATGGGGCTCTGCGCGGTTCGTGGCGAAGGGGGTCGGGTCGCGTCGTTGAGACGTGGGCGGCTCGTGGGCCCGCTGGGATGGGTGTTGTCGAACCTGAACGTCCGAGCAAGGAGTGGGCCTCGGCCGTCAAGGAGCACCTGCACCCACTCCTGGCGACCACGTCCCTGACAGGGCCGCCGATGCGGTGCACAACCTGCGCGCCGTCGCCACAGTCGCCGACCTGCCCGAGACCGACCGGCTCGTCGCGAGCCCCCCTGTGGGCTCTCAGCGTGTCTTGCTTGGCGTGGGGGTAAGGGACACGCCGTAAACCACTCAGCGCTACCGTCGTCGAACTCGATGCAGTAGGCGGGGTACAGCTTCGTGCCGAAACCCCGCTCGTACTCGGTGCTGATGTCGGGTCCCGACGCTGTGGAACGACAACGTGTCGACCTTGACGCGGAACCCGACTTGAAGCCGAGCCGGGCGAGCCACTGCTCCGATGCCGATCATCGCGGCGGCAACTCCAAGTCGACCGCGCCGCCCCACAATCAGGCGCGCCTTCCGCGCTCGTGGCTCCAAATTCGATGGTCCAACAGGGTGGCCGGCACCCGCAGGATGCGCGCTGCCTCCTCGACCGCGCGCGAGGCGCGTTGCGGTTGGGAGCGCTCACCGACTGCCCGTGACACGAATCTCACGATCCACGTGTCGCCCTTGACGCCGTCCGCGCCCGTGAGCATCCCCAGATACGCCCATGAGGCAGGTCCCAGGCCCGCCACGCTCAGCCACGCAGCCTTCGGAGCGACTGCCGCCGATGCGATGAGCTCCGTGCGGAGATCCGCGGCGGTGAAGACGCCAGCCTCGAGGAGAGCCCTCGCCCCGTTGGTGACGGCGCTGGCTTTGAGCTCTCTCGTGCCTGGGGCAAGCCCGCGATTTCGGAAGAGAAGCGCGCTTGCGCCTTCGGCACCGCCGGCTGCTTCGATCGCGGTCAGGAGTTCGGCCGCGCCGTCCGTGTCGGCAAGCCCGCCCTGCGCCACGCGCGCCTCGCGGTACGTCGCAACGACGTTCTCGACCGCTGAGTATCGCGACCGCAGCGAGAAGACCGAGTCGATCACGCACAGCGCCAGGGAGTCCGGGTAGCCCCGCGGGCGCTTCCAGTCGTCCTGAGGCCCAAGCTCGCGCTTCACGGCCTCGACAACGAGCTCGGCATCCGTCATCGGCCCGCTCCCTCCCAGACTGAATGTGCCTCGGATGCTAGCGGTGTGCGGTGACAGGGAACCCGCTACCAGCAATCGAGCCGGGCTGGCGGTGGTCAGGTGCTCGTGCAGGAAGCGGGCAGGGTCCAGACTGGGTCCAGCGGTCATCGCGGGTCCTTCTCTCGAGTCGACTTGGTAGGTCTCTCGAAGAATCACGCGGTGACTGCCTACACGTCTACGACGACGCCCCGATCAGAGCCGGGCTCGCACACCACTCTGCGGGACGCCACTTACCGCAGCGCCGCCGACGACTGCCCCATGCCCGGACCTCGCCACAAGTCCATGAAGGAATATCCGTGCGCCGAGTAGTGGCTGACCACCCTCGTTGTGCGACACAATGCACGAACGCACGTCGTGTGACTCAAGCGACTGCACGTCGAGGCGAAGGGTACGCGGATGGTCAGCAAGTTCAGCGCACACGTCGCGGACCGACTCGCGGCTGGACCGGGGCCCATCAAGTTCGACCACGCCAGCCAGAGGGATTGGCTTTGGACGAGCGAAGTCCTCGCTGGCCTCCTGCTGGGTGCGATCCCCCCGGAGGAGATGGACCGCATCCTTAAAGGGGTCGAGGCGGGCGAGCGCTCGGGCGACCCAAGGGCAATCCGGCAGATGCGAATTCTAAACTATTCAATGGCCGGGGATACACCAGCGTTCGCGGCAATGATGAGCATGACAAGTCCGCTTGCCAAAGAGGCCGCGTATGGCGAGATCCCAGATCTCATCGCCGACTCTCAGATGGTGATCAAGAACCTATGGGCAAGCGCAGACAGTGAACGTCGCGTCGAATTAGTCGAGATGCTTACCATGAAATGCGTCGAGGGGAGCAAGCTCGCCGGCGCTCTTCTTACCCTTTCACGCCCAGAATTGTGGTCGGACTCCGGGCTCTGGAATCAGTTGCGAGCTTCTCCGATGGCTCCGGTGACGCAGGCCGTTCTTCCCCCGAGTGGTGTGTTGCCAGGCGTTGATTCGCGCAGTCTGGACAGTTTTCCGGCTACAAAGATTCCCGCACTTCTCGAAGAGTTCATCTCCGAACTTCCTTCTCTCCGGTCGTCCTCGGATTCCTATCCCACTGAGTGGGAAGATGCCGTGCGAGAGGCCGTCCATCTCAAGAGATCCGGGGACTATGAGGCATCCGTGGCAGCGTACGTCCGCCTGGCTCGCGAGGCAGGCACGGCGCACTTGCAGATCCTGCGTGGGCTCTTCAAGAGCACGGCCAGCGCCGGATACTTGGCTCATGCCCTGAGACTAGGTGTGGCAGGAAAGAGCGCCTTCTCGTCGTTTGACAGGGAGGCGATGGGGCGGTGGGCCGCGTCCGGACTGCAGGACCCTGACGCGGGTCGCGAGGTGATGCAGTCCCTCTCATATGACAAGTTTTCGCAGCAGGAAGCCATCGACGACGACATCAATGACTTGTTGATCGCGACGAGCTTGCCAACGCGCCTCGCCACACACCTAGCAATGATCTCCGGCAACGTCACCCATTTCGCGTCACGTGAGTACGACACCATGCTCGAGGAACTCGGCGCAGTGGTCGCGCAGCACGCGGCGGCACTGGACGCTGACGTGGTCGCCAAGTTCCGTGAGAACCGAAACACATTGGAGGGCCTCCGGTCGGCCACGACCGTCGCCCTGGCGCAGATGCTTGGCTCCCACGCGCCGACTCCGGCAGGTGGTGCAGCAGTCCAGAGGGGGCCAGGCCGGACGCCTCATGCGGCGGCGGCGCGCCCCGTGCGGCGGCCACCAGCAAGTCCGGCGCCCCAGAAGGGAGGCGGGTGCTATATCGCCACGGCTGTCTACGGATCATACGATGCGCCACCAGTGTTGACTTTGCGTCGCTTCCGGGATGAGCGACTGCTGACGCACGCGCCGGGCCGCGTGATCACCAGGGTCTACTATGCCGTGAGCCCGGTTCTCTCCACGCACTTCAGTCAAGGCAAGCCGCTGAGTCGACAAGCGAAGAAGGTGCTGGACCGGATCGTGCGAAGGCTTGAGCGGAGTCGATAGCGGAGCCGCCTCCCGACCCGGGATGGCGCGCGAGCTCCGTCTCGAGCCGCGTAGGCTACCCTCCGCGTTCGCACGGTCGGCGGTCGTCAACTCCTGGAGCGTCAACCGGCCAACGGTGCGGAGTTCGAATGCGGACCAGATGCGGACTAGCGCTCGTCCGGGCCCGCCCCACACGCCTCCTCCCAGAGTCCCCCGCAAGCCGCTCACCTGCACAAACACCCCAGTGGGCCCCGTGGGGCTCGAACCCACAACCTACGGATTAAAAGTCCGCAGCTCTACCGATTGAGCTAGAGGCCCGGGCGCGGAGGGGGTTTACTCGCGGAACCCTCACGGCAGCACCCGTGTCGTTCACCGCGGCGGTGGCCTGCCCCAGGTGGCGACGACATCGAACCTACCCCTCGACGGGCGGTGCCTCATCCAGTCGCCGGCCGGGACCGTCGGTGATCCGGGCCCACCTGACAGCAGGGGCACTCGGAGTGGACAAGGAGAGCGACATGGCCACGTCGGGCCGACGACGGTGTCAACGCCGCGGGCTCCCGGCCGTGGTCGGGGCGGGCGTGCTCGCCGGCCCTGACCGTCCTCGCGGGCGGAACTTCCCCTGGATCACCTGACCTGACGCTGGAGCACGCGGACGGCCTGGAGCTCGTCGGGTTCCAGGTGGTCCACGTGGACGAGGGCAGGGTCGGCGGTGGGTATGACGCGCCTGACGAACCTGAGACGAGCGCGCCGGCCGACAGCAGGGTCGTCCTGGAGCTGGGCAGCCAGGTGGCTGACGGCTCCCTCGTCGGACCCCTGCCGGACGTCATGGGGCTGGGATCAGATGGAAGGTAGCTGTCGCCTGCTCGTAGTTCACCGTGTACGTCACGCCGTTCGTGAGGTCGATCGTGCCGCTTCCAGCCGCGGTCGCCTGCTGGTAGACCCCGAAGGCGTCGAGGAAGCCGTAGGTGCCCTCGAACCGATAGTCGTGGGGACCCGGAACGGCTCTGAAGATGATCGGGCCACCGGGCGTCGTCTGGTCGGCCGTCCAGGAGACGGCCGTCTCCTCGTCGAGGAACAACGTGAGGGTCTCGTCCACCTGCCCGAGCGTGGGGCGGACGCCGACCAGGAGTGTGAAGTCACTCATCTGCTCCTCTGCGGGATCGGCGGTGGGTTGCGGCTGCGGCACGGGTTCGGTTCGTGGCTCGGACGTCGGGGTGGGCCAGTCGCCGTTCGGAGGCGCCGCCGCCGACACGTCGATCAGGTAGGCGGCGAGGGCGAGGACGAACGCGACCCCACTGGCCGCGACGAGCGCAACGCGCGGCAAGGGGCCGACCTTTCCCGTGACCTTGAGACCAAACGTGCCCCCGGTGGCCTCGGTGTCATGACCGACGAGGCCCGTGAGGAGCAGGAACGCAGCAACCACGAGGAGGGCGACAGCGAAGGTCACGACAACCCCTCTCGCGCGTCTCAGCTGGTCGGATCGCTCCGGACAGGGTCGAGGAGCCCGAGCCGTCGCAGCTGCTCCTGCGACTCGCGGCGCACGTCGGCGCTGGCGGCGTCCCAGAACCGGTTGCTGATCGGCGTCATCGCTGCCACCAGCCCCTTGTACGTGTCGCGGATCCCGTCGGCATAGGCGTCGTCGATGCACACGTAGCCCTCGTCCACGGGCTGCCGGGTGTGGTGCTCGAGGTCACGCGTGATCTTCGTGTGGAGCTCGTCGAACCCGTTCCGCTGCTCTGTCAGGGCCTTGATCCGTGCCGATGTCCACGACTGGAGGGCGGTGACGAGCGCGGCAAGAACGGCCACGGTGCCGACGAGCGCCTTCGCCAGGGTGGAGACGCGGTCGTTCTGGAGATTGGTGAACACGGCCGTCGCCGAGAGGGCACTCAGGAGGCCGGACGCGGCCCCCATCCACGGCACCCAGTGGTGCCAGCTCAGGGCTTTCGCCGTCGCCTTGCAGAACGTCCAGCTGTCGCGCCACACCGAGAGCACCGTGCACGGGATGGGCGCGATCGCCTTCGATGCCTGCGCGGCCGTGGTCCGGACGGCGGAGCCGGACGGCCTGTCCTCGACGACGGCGACCTTCGGCGCGAGGATCCCGACGGCTGGTTCGTCTGCGGGACCTGAGGTGCGAGGAACGTTGATGACCAGGATGTCGAGGGTTGAGTACCGCATGGTCATCACCTCCATGACAAGGCTACGCCGCGCCTCGCCGCCGCGCAGGCAGTCTGCCGAGCACCTCGGAGGGCGGCACGAGCGCCGGGCGGGGGCCTCGCAGGAGGTGGTCGAGCAGGCCGAGGATGCAGACGTGCGGGTCTTCGGCGTCGACGTGCCGTCCCGCTGGCACGGCTTCACCCCCCGAAGTCGCCCCGCACTCCGTTCCGGACAGTCACAATCAGGCACGACCCTGCTGCCGGCGACCAGCGCTGCGAGCGCCGCCCACAGCAGGACGCCAGCCTGCGGCGCACCCCGTGCCTCAGCGACGAGAGGACGACCTGTGCGTCGCACCATTCCCGCCCGGCGGGGCGCAGCCACCCTGACCCTGGCCGCGGTCCTGGCCGCCCTGCCAGGGGCCGCGCACGCCCAGGCCGACCTGTCACCCGAACCGTCCAGCCCGTTCGTGGTTCTGGCTGCCTCGGGTGCGGGTCCGGCCGTTGCCGCCGAGCTCGACGCGTTGGGTGCCACTCCCGAGGAGTCCTTCCAGGACGTGATCGAGGGCTTCTCCGTGGACCTGACCGACGCCCAGGCTCAGGCGCTGTCGGCCTCGACGAGTGTCGTCGACATCTCTCCTGAGGAGCTGTTCTGGCCCACCGAGGAGCAGATGATCACACCCGGGTACACGCATCGGACCTCCCTGTGGAACCTGGACCGCATCGACCAGGCTGCTCTGCCCCTGGACGGGTACTACACCTACCCCAACAACGCCGGGCAGGGGGTGCCGATCTACATCGTCGACACCGGCGTGGGCCCTCATCATCAGATCAACGGGTACCTGGCTCCGGGGTTCACCTCGATCACCGACGGGCTCGGCACCGCCGACTGCCACGGGCACGGGACGCACGTGGCTGGGACCGCCTCGGGAACCTGGTATGCAGTGGCAAAGCAGGCGCCCCTGGTCCCGGTGCGCGTCCTGCCCTGCGAGGGTCCAGGTACCAGCACGTCCGTCCTCGCGGGCTTGGACTGGATCGCAGCCACCCACCCGGCGGGGACTCCTGGGGTGGTGAACATGTCCCTGGGTGGGCCCAGCAGCCCGAGCCTCAACCAGGCCGTCGCAGGGCTGATCGCCAAGGGCCTGACCGTGGTCGCTGCGGCCGGCAACGATGCTGGCGACGCATGCGAGCTGTCCCCGGCCTCTGCACCTGATGCTCTGACCGTGGCTGCTTCCGACGTGACCGACAGCCGTGCGGACTTCTCGAACACCGGACCGTGCGTGGACCTGTTCGCCCCGGGGGTGGAGGTCCGCTCCGCCAACGTGGGCGCGGTCAACATCGTGATGTCCGGGACCTCCATGGCCGCGCCGCACGTCGCCGGAGCAGCCGCCCTCTACCTCTCCCACTACCCGACGGCGACACCCGCTCAGGTATCCACCGCCATCATGGGCGCGACCCAGCCGGTGATCATCGACCCAGGGCCATCCACCACCAACCGCCTGCTGAACACCCGGGTGCTCCACACCCCCGAGCCGCCCACCGGCGTGCGAAGCGCAGGAGCAACGCCCACGAGCCTGACCCTGACCTGGGACGCTCCTGTGACCGGCACCTCCGCGGTCTCCTACCAGGTGAGCTACACCGGTCCTGACATGGCCCGCAAGACGCTGGTCGCCACCACCTCCACCAGTCAGGTCCTGGCGAACCTCGCACCGCTGACCAGCTACGCCGTGAGCGTGGTCAGCATCAACGAGTTCGGCACGAGTGCCCCGAGCACCCCGGCGACCCTTCAGACTGCGCACCCACCCGTGCCTCCCAGCGTCCCGCAAGGTCTGACCGCCCAGGCTGTCACCGGGAGGAGTGCGCAGGTTCTCTGGTCGGCCCCTGCGACAGCTCTGACCCCCGTGACCGCGTACCAGGTGCAGACCTCGACCAACGGGACGACGTGGACGACCCGGCCCGGTGTCCCCGCCGACGGCACTTCCGCGCAGCTCGCCACTCTGGCACCTGCCACGAGGTACCACGTGCGGGTCCGGGCCGTGGCGGGTGACCTGCCCGGTCCATGGACGCCGACGCTGACCTTCACGACGCTCGACGTCGTGGGTGCCCCGCAGGAGCTGAAGGTGACCGCGACCACCAGCACCAGCACCACCCTCACGTGGCGTGCTCCGGCAGACCCACCGGCGCCGCTGACCGGTTACGTCGTCGAGCGATGGGCCGAGGCTGCTCGGGGCGACGCCGCCACCTGGGTCACCGTGGCCCGACCGTCCGCGACCACCACTCGCGTGACCTTGACCGGGCTGGAGCGCGACCGGTCCTACCGGCTCCGGGTCGCCGCGGTGACCGCCACCGGGCTGGGCGACTGGTCCGCCTCGGTCTCGGTGACCACCGTGAGCCGGACCGGGCAGTACGTCACGGCCGTGTACCTGTCCCTGTTCAACCGCCCGGTGGACCCGGTCGGACGGGCGACATGGACCCAGAAGCTGGACTCCGGGACACCCCGGATGGCGGTCGCCGACGCCATCACCTCGAGCGAGGAGTACCGCAGCACCCTGATCCGCCAGTCCTACAGGGCCTACCTCGGGAGGGCACCGGACCCCGTGGGTCTGCGCAACTGGTTGACGCACATGAACCGCGGCATGACCATCCAGGAGATGGAAGGCGGGTTCGTCGCCTCGCCCGAGTACTACGCGCGTGCGGGCGGTACACGCAGCGGATGGGTTGCCACCCTCTACCGTGACGTGCTGGGTCGTTCGGCCTCACCTGCGGAGGTTGACCGCTGGGTCGCCCAGCTGTCCCGCGGGACCTCCCGCGAGCAGGTCGCCCGCGGCTTCCTGCTGTCCGCCGAGCACCTCTCCAGCGTCCTGGACGGCCACTACCGGCACCTGCTCGGGCGCGGTCTCGACCCCACCGGGAAGGCCAGCTGGGTCAGCGCCATCCAGCGGGGGACTCGCATCGAGGTCGTCATCGGCGGGATCATCGCGAGCAACGAGTACTACTCGAAGAACACCTGAACGACCGCCGGAGGCGTGATCACGCACCTCACGACCCCACCGCACCTCTCGACGCCACCCCGTCCGTCTCGCAGGCCCACGTCGCGATCTCGACGCGGTTCCGGGCGCCGAGCCTGCGCATGGGGCTCGGGAGGTGGGGATGACGGTCTGAGGCCGGCGGCCCGGTGAGCACCCAGCTCACCGGGCCGCCCCGACCTCCTGCTGCTGATGCTCAGCAGACCTTCTGGTGATGGACCGACCCACCCGCGTGCGGGGGCTTGCCGGGCTGACCTGCGTGCGGGGGCTTGCCGGGCTGACCTGCGTGCGGGGGCTTGCCGGGCTGACCCGCGTGCGGGGGCTTGCCGGCCCACGGGGGCTTGCCCGCCCACGGGGGCTTGCCTGGCCCGGTGGGCTCACCCGCGACCGGCGGGAGCAGGGTGATCGACGTCGGGTCCGGGTTCGCCTCGAGTCGGGCCCCGGTGTCCGCCGGTGCCTGGCTCGTCAGCTCGAGAAGCCCGTGCATCGCGACGCTGCCGTCAGCGGCGATCGTGGGCCGGACGTCGGTGTCGAGGCTGGCGAACCAGTCGTCCTGAACATGGACCCCCTCGCTGTTGCGGCTGGAGTCCCGGTCCCCGCCCCCCGCGTAGGTGAGGTAGTTCGACGGGTCGGTCCGGAGGGTGTCCTCCTGGCCGCGCAGAACGATCTGGTCGGCCTGCTGGGCCACGTAGGAGAGCACGCCGGTCGCCTCGTAGTCGGTCACCGCGGCACTCGTCGTCAGCTGCAGGTTGTTTCCGGCCGCTGAGGCGTCGACCAACCCGCTGCGGTAGGCGGTCACGTCGACCACCCGGACGTCGGGCCCGGAGTTGGACGTGATGCCCTTGGCGTAGTTGTCGAACGCCACGGAGTTGCGCAGCAGGTGCTTGCCGGGCATGTTCTCGCCGCCCAGCTTGAAGCCGTTGCCCTCGCCGACGAGCGTGCGGTCGACGTCGGCCTCGAGCCACCCGTTGCGGTAGGCCACGGAGTCCTCGACGACCACGGCGCCGATGGGCCCCTCGGTGGACTTGGCGTACAGGTCCCACCCGTCGTCGATGTTGTGGAAGGCGATGCAGTACCGGAACACGTTGCCGTCCCCGACGGTCAGCTTGGCCGCGAAGCCGTCGGCGTCGTTGGCCAGGGGGTCGGCGTTGTTGTGGGCCACGCTCGAGAGCACCAGGTTGTGCGAGGGCCACATCTCGAACGGCTCGGTCGCGCTGCCCGAGATCTGCACACCGGTGTCCCCGTTGTGGTGGGACTCGATGCGCTCGATCACGTTGTGGTGGCCCTGGATGAGCAGCGGCTTCTGGTAGCCGCGGCCCCGGGTGATCTCCAGGTCGTGCAGGTGCCAGTGGTCGCCGCGCAGGTGGATGCCACCCGAGACGGATTCCGAGAGGTCGATCGTGGCGCGGCCGCCGGGCTCGGACATCAGGGTGATCGGGTCCTCGACGGTCCCGTTGCTGCCCCGGCCGATGACCACGGCGCGGTCCGGGAGGTAGGTGCCCCCACGGAGCACGACCTGCTGGCCCGGCTGGGCGAACGCGACACCCGTGTGCAGGTCCAGCGGTCGCTCGGGGGTCCCGTCGCCGTCGGACGCGCCGTCGGGTGCGACGTGGATCGCCTGGCCCGGGGCGCCGTAGCGCTGCACCGTGACCGTGACCGGGACGGTGAACGGCGAGTACGAGCCCAGGTCCTCGTACTCGCCGAGCTGGGTCTGCTCCTCGCGCGGTGCCGGCGTCAGCTCCGCGACGAGCGCGTTGGTGCCGTCCACCAGCGGGGCGGTCACCACGGCGGGCTGGCCCGGGGTGAGCGAGGCCGTACCGACGACGTCGCCGCTGCCGTCACGCATCACGGCCTGGCCGTGGACGTTCGAGACCAGTGGCACGTCGAGGGACGTGTGCGGGGTGGTGCGGGTGATGTCGGAGACCAGCGACGGGGTGACGTAGGTGATCGGCCGTTCGAGCGGCTCCTCGTCGTCGTCCGGGTGGATGGTCGTGAACGTGATGTCGCGTGCCGTCACGACGATGTTGCGTGCCGCGAAGACGCCAACGTAGAGCGCGTCCGGGTCCTGACGCTCCACGAGGTCCCGCTCGTAGTGGATGACCTCCTGCACCTCGCCGTCGCGTACCCAGGTGGAGTGGTAGCCGGTGTTGGACCGGCGCAGGGTGTACTCGTAGACGTCCCCGTCCACGAACGTGGGCGGGTTGAGGTTGGAGCCCTCGGTCATGTCCGCCCGGTAGTCCCAGTCGAAGGGCTGGGACTGGTTCAGGTCACGGCCGGTGCTCGCGACCGTGGGCCCGGCGGTGTAGCCGTCCACGATCTTCCCGCCGGGGATGCCGTAGCGGAACTCCAGCCCGCCGTCGACCACCCGCTGGTACTTGGCGGTCATGGTGCCGGCCGAGTTGAAGTAGCGGGCCTCGCGGTCGCCCGGCACGAAGGTGTCCACCGCGATGAGACCGAACCCGGACTGGTTGTCCTTGCCGCTCGCGTCGTCGACCGTGAACGTCGCCGAGAGCGTGAAGTTCTCGGTCCCGGGGTCGATCTGCGTGTAGTGGTAGAGGAAGCCGTCCTCGGAGTCGGCGATCTTGCCGTTGTTGCCGCGCATGTCGAAGTGCAGCGAGCCGTCCTCGCCCTCGGTGAGCGTCCCGCCGCTGCTGACGCCTGCGTGCGCGGTGAGCCAGCGCTCGACCGCGTCGGAGACCGTCACCTCGAAGGGCGCCGAGGTGGTCGACTCGTCACCGCGGTGCGTGGCGACCTGCAGCTCGTAGGTCGTGCCCGGGACCAGGCCCACGACGTCGGCGCGGGTCGTGGTGGTGGACGGTCCGGCGACCCACTCCGAGGTGCCCACCGCCCGGTGCGCGACCTGGTAGCCCTCGGCCTCGGGGACCGCGGTCCACTCGGCCGTCACGGTGGCGAGGTCGCCGGAGACCGCCGTCGTCAGTGCCGTGTGGATCTCGGCGGTGGCCAGGGGGAGCGTGAAGGTCGGGGCCGGGACGCGGTCGGAGAGCCTGGCGGTGTCCTCACCGGTGCGGGTCAGCGCGACCTGCACCTCGTAGTCACCTGAGGCGACGGGTGTCAGGGTGATGCTCCCCGAGGTGCCGGGTGTCCCGGAGATGCTTGAGGTCACCACGTCACCGTGGGCGTCGAACAGCGTCGCGGTGGCGAGGTCGGCGCCCTCGAAGCCCACCACGCCGTCGTACGCCACGACGACGTCACCGCCCGAGGCCGTCACGTCGGTCACGACGGGGTCGGCGACGCCTTCCCACGAGGGCCGTTCGGGGGCCGCGCCCTCGGTGAGCTCGAGGTAGAAGATGTTGACGCCCGACGAGGGTGAGGCGACGTAGTAGGTACCGGCCTCGGGGACGGTCAGGGTCGCCACCGGGATGTCGGTCGGTGCGCCGTAGGCGGGCACACGGGACATCTCGGTGCCGTCCAGCGAGTACAGGGCCAGCGCCCGGTCGGCGCTCGCGCTCGCGCTCAGCGCGTAAACCGTCAGGGTGGCCTCGCTCTGGGTCGTGAGCAGCACGGAGCGGCGCTCGGCGGTGCCTGCGCCGTTGAGCTTGAGGCGCTGGGTGAACGACAGGCCGCCCCCGGTGCGGTTCTGGGCATCGACCTCGACCGGGGCCGTCTCGGTCGCGGTGACGATGAACCGGCCGACGGCGGTGTCGGCGCTGTAGACGCCGAGCTCCATCTGCGAGGCGTCCAGGACGTCGTGCTCCGAGGTGGTGGTGACCTCGTCGTGCTCGGTGGCGGTCGCGGCGGTCGCGCCCAGACCGGTGAGGGTCAGCGCGGCGGCGGCGAGTCCGGCGATCAGTGGTCGGATCCTGCTCGTGCGTGCGGTGGGCATAGGGCTCCCTGTGCTTCCCTGGGCCGGCGGCCAGCCTCGCGAGGTACGACGCTGTACTGGAGGACCTGCCGGCCACGAGAGCGCCGTGGTCCCGACCGGCGACGTCGCTGGATCGGGAAAGCGCTTTCTGCTTCGACCGTAGGTCGGGGTTCGTGTCGATGTCAAGAGATCGTCACGGCCCCGCCGATCGTGCGGATCTCGCCCGTCTCGCCCGTCCCGCCGACGCGTGCGAGGCTGAGTCGCATGACGGCACTGGACTCCGCTCACGTGCTCGTCGTGGGTGCGACTGGTGGTCTGGGCTCGGCGATCAGCCGTCATCTCGCGGGCCGCGGTGCCCGGCTCACGCTGAGCTCACGATCCCCGGACAGGCTCGACGCCCTCGCCGCCGACCTCGGGGACGCCGTGCTCGGTACGCACCCCGCCGACATCACCTTCCCCACCGCCCCCGCCGAGGTGGTGCGGGCGGCCGTCGAGCGCGGCCCGCTGGACGGCGTGATCTACGCGGCCGGGGTGGTCGCCTTCGGCCCGGTCGCCGAGCTCGACGACGACGTGCTCGACGCGCTGCTGCTGGTCAACCTGGTGGCCCCGCTGCGCCTGGCGCGCGCCGCAGTGCCCGTGCTGACCGCGGGCGGGTTCCTCGCGAACCTGAGCGCCGTCGTGGCCGAGCGCCCGACGGCGGGCATGGCCGCGTACTCGGCCGTCAAGGCGGGCCTGACCGCGTTCGACACCGCACTGGCCCACGAGCTGAGGCGGCAGAAGGTCCGTGTGCTCGACGTGCGGCCCCCGCACACCGAGACGGGCCTTGCGATGCGTCCCCTCGACGGCCGCGCACCGGCCCTCGGTGCGGGTCTGGCGCCCGAGGCGGTCGCCGAGCGCATCGTGCGGGCGATCGAGCAGGACGAGCGGGACCTCCCGGCGTCGGCGTTCACCTCGTCCTGACCGCACCGCCGGGGACCTACCCTTCGACCATGGCGGTCAACCGAAGCCGTCGGGCGCGCTACGCCCGACGTCGCAGCAAGCGGATGGCGGCCGTCGTGCACGACCTGAGCCCCGAGCAGTGGGACGCGCTCACGACCGCGTGGGGTGGCTGCGCGTACTGCGGCGCCGTGGGCGTGCCCCTGCAGCGCGACTGCGTGCAGCCGATCTCCCGCGGCGGCCGCTACACGCTCGAGAACATCGCCCCGGCGTGCGCGTCGTGCAACGCGAGCAAGTGCAACGACGAGGTCACCGCGTGGCTGCGGCGCAAGCGGCTCGACGAGCGGACGTTCCTCGAGCGGCACGTCCGGATCCAGTCGGAGCTGCGGGTGCGGTACGGCCTCGGGCCCGAGCCGGTGACGCTGCCGGGGGACGAGCCCGGACCGGATGGTCCGGGCTCGTCCCCGGTCTCCTGACGGCGCCGGCCGTCGTGGAGCCGGTCAGAGGCTCCACTGCTGGTTGGCGGCGCCGTGGCAGTCCCAGATGTTGAGCCGCTGGCCGTCACGGACGGGCGTGCCGCCCACGGCGTCGAGGCACTTGCCGGACTGCGGGTTGCGCAGGGTCTTGCTCGGCGAGTCGTAGGTCCATCGCTGGGCCTGCGTCCCGTTGCAGGTCCACAGCTGCACGACGGTGCCGTTCGTCGTGCCGCTGGCCGCGACGTCCAGGCACTTGCCCAGCGCACGGATGGTGCCGTCGGCGCCTCGGGTCCACTGCTGGGCGACGTTGCCGTTGCAGTGGGCGACCTGTGCGGGGTTCCCGTCGTGGGTCTGGCCCCACGGCACGTCCAGGCACAGGGAGCCGGCGAGCCGGATCGTCCCGGTACCCGTGGGCAGGCTGCCGCCACCGTTCCCCGGGCCGCCACCGTTGCCGTTGTCGAACACCCGGATGTAGTCGACCTTCATCTGCTGCGGGAGCTGGGTCGAGCCGTCGGGGTAGCCGGGCCAGGACCCGCCGACGGCGACGTTGAGGATGAGGAAGTACGCCTGGTCGAAGACCCACGCGTTGCCGCCCACGCTCGCGCGCGTGACCTGGTGGTACTGCTGGCCGTCGACGTACCAGGTGATCGACCCGGGGCTCCAGTCGATGGAGAAGGTGTGGAAGTCGTCCGCGAAGGACCAGCCCTGCGGGTGCTGGTACATCCCGCTGATCCCCGCGCCGCCCGAGTACCCCGGGCCGTGGACGGTGCCGTGCACCCGATGGGGCTCATTCCCGACGTTCTCCATGATGTCGATCTCGCCCGAGCCCGGCCAGGGCACCTGGGGGAAGCCTGCGCCGAGCATCCAGAAGGCGGGCCAGATCCCCTGGCCGCGCGGGATCTGGATCCGCGACTCGATCCGGCCGTACCGGAGCTCGTGCCTGCCCTTGGTCGTCATCCGGGCCGAGGTGTACGAGCCGTCTGCCTCGCGCCGCGCCGTGATGACCAGGTTGCCCTGCCCGTCCAGGGCGGAGTTGGCCCGTGAGGTGGTGTAGTTCTGCAGCTCGTTGTTGCCCCAGCCGTGGGCGCCGGTCTCGTGGTTCCACACGGAGGCGTCGGGGGCCGCGCCGGCGGGGCCGGTGAACTCCTGCGACCAGACGAGATCGCCGGGTGCCGCGAGCACGGGGCCCGTGGGCAGGGGTGAGGCCGCGGCGGGGAGGGCCCCGGCGAGTGCGACCGTGGCCGCCGTGACGACCGCGAGGCCGGCGGCCAGTCGCCGTCTGGTGGTGCTGGGGTGGTGGTGTCGTACCTGCATCGGTGGCGTCTCCCTTGACGGTGGTGGGACCGGTCTCATCGCCGCAGGGCGACGTATCGAGTCGCGGTGCGGGGAGCGGGGTCCGTGTCGACCCGGGGACGACCCTAGTCATGTCGATCATGACTCGGCAAGGCGAGTCAGTCATTCCGGGCACGGCAACCACTTGACACGGGGCCTTCCGGTACTGAACATGGAAAGCGCATTCCATCTCCACAGGCAGGGTCGGTTCTCCGGCTCGGCCGGCAACGACGCCGAACGGACACCAGGAGAACCACCATGCGCCAGCACCGAACCCGGCCCCTGACCCGGGTCGCAGCACTGACCGGCCTCGCGGCCCTGGTCCTGACCGCCTGCGCGCAGGGCGGGACAGGAACGGACGCGCCCGACACCACCGCCGAGGCCGACGGTGAGGCCACCATCCGGTTCGCGTGGTGGGGCTCGGACCACTACCACGAGATGTACCAGGACGTCGCTGACGCCTTCATGGCCGAGAACCCCGAGGTCACGATCATCAGCGAGTTCACCGACTGGGGCGGGTACTGGGACAAGCTCGCGACCACGGTCGCGGCCGGTGACACCCCCGACGTCCTCATGCAGGAGCAGCGCTACCTGCGCGAGTACGCCGAGCGTGGCGTGCTCGCCGACATCAGCGAGCACGGCCTGGAGGCCTCAGGCTTCGACCAGGCCCTGCTCGAGACGGGCATGATCGACGGGGCGCTGTATGCGGTCCCCACGGGTGTCAACATGTTCGCCCTGGTGGCCAACCCGCAGGTGCTGGAGCAAGCGGGCCTCGAGATGCCTGACGACACGGCCTGGTCGTGGGAGGAGTTCTCGGAGCTCATGAACGCCGTGAGCGCCAGCACGCCGGACGGGACCTACGGCAAGCAGGACTGGGGCAGCAATGACGCCGGGCTCTCGGTCTTCATCCGTCAGCACGGTGAGCAGCTGTACACCGAGGAGGGTGCGCTCGGGTACTCCGACGAGACCCTCGAGGAGTGGTGGCAGATGGCCCTGGACCTGCAGCGCGAGGGCGGGCAGCCTCCCGCGACGATCGGGGTGGAGATCGGTGCGCGGGGTCCCGAGCAGTCCCTCGTGGGCACCAGCACCGGCGCGGTGATGGCTGAGTGGACCAACCAGCTCACGGCGATCGCCGGCGCCTCCGGGCAGGACGTGCAGCTGCTCCGCTGGCCGGGCGAGAGCACGGGGGAGCGCACCGGCATGTACTTCAAGCCCACCCTCTACGCCTCGATGTCCTCGACGACCGAGCACCCCGAGGTCGCGGCTCGCTTCATCGACTTCATGCTCAACAGCGAGACGGCCGGAGACATCATCCTCGCCGACCTCGGCCTGCCGGTGAACCTCGAGACCCGCGAGCGGGTCGTGCCCGAGCTGCCTGAGGCCGACGGCCGGTCGGCCGACTTCGTCGCAGACCTGGCCGACGAGGTCGTGGACAGCCCGGCGGTGCCGCCAGTGGGAGCCGGTGAGATCTCGGCGATCCTCGAGCGGATCAACACCGAGGTGCTGTTCGAGAGGATGACCCCGGCGGAGGCCGCCGCGCAGTTCCGTGCCGAGGTGGAGGCCGTCATCGGGACCTGAGCCCCGAGGCCTGACCGTCGACCGTCCCGTCCCAGGAGGAGCCGTGCCGCCAGCCACCCCCCGTCCCAGCGCCCTGGGCGGGTACGAGGACTGGCCCGGGTGGATGCGCGGCCGGCCCCTCCTGGCCGGGGACCCGGCCGCGGCGGGTCTCGCCGAGGTGCTGGGCGTCCCCCGGCCCGACGGCCGACCAGAGGTGCGGGCCGAACGGTCCTGGGCCGAGGACGGCGTGGAGGTCGTCGAGCTCACCTGGCACGTCGGTCTCGGCCCCTCGACCACCGCGTGGGTGCTCCGACCTGCCGTCGGTCCGGGAGGAGGCGGGGGTGGCCTGCTGCCCGGCATCCTGCTGCTGCACTGCCACGCCGGGGTCAAGTCGATCGGCGCCGAGCGGCTGGTGCGGACGCCCGGGCCGACCCCCGTGGCCGTGCGGCTGCGCGATGACCTGTACGGCGGTCGGTCGCTCGCCGCCGACCTGGCTCGCCGTGGGGCCGTCGTGCTGGTGCACGACACCTTCGCGTGGGGGACGCGTGGCTTCGACCTCGACCCTCTGCCGGCGAGCCTGGTCGAGCCGGTGCGCCGTGCCGAGGTGGCGTGGGCCGCCGAGGGCGTCACGCCGGACCCCTGGGACCGCTACGACCTCGCGGCCGCCCTTCACGAGCACGTGGTCGCCAAGGCCGCCGGGCTGCTGGGCACCTCGTTCGCCGGGATGGTGGCCCACGACGACCTGGTGGCGCTCGGGGTGCTGCGCGCCCAGCAGGGTGTGGATGCAGCACGGACCGCGGCGGTGGGGTTCTCCGGGGGCGGCGGGCGCGCAGCCGTCCTGGCCTCGCTCGACCCGGACCTGCGGGCCGCCGTGGTCGCGGCGATGATGACGACCACCGACGCGCTGCTGCCCCACTACGCCGACGCCCACTCCTGGTTGCTGACCACGCCGGCACCGCGTGGCCGGTTCGGCCTGCCGGAGGTCGCCGCGGCCCGCGGGGCGCACCGCCTGCTCGTGCTCTCCTTCGCCGACGACCCGATCTTCCCGCCCGACGGTGTCCGAGCGGCCCATGCCGAGCTCGCGGAGCGGTTCGCCGCGAGCCGTGCCGGCGGATCGCTCGAGGAGCACGTCCTGCCGGGCGGGCACGTGCTGACCGTGGCGGCCCAGGATCGCGTCGCCGACTTCCTCGACCGCGCGTTGAGCTGAGCACTCCGCGGCTCCCGGTCGCAGCTTGCACCTCCGCACACGTGCTGCTCGAGGTCTTGTCCCCAGATAGTTAGCGATATATCGTGATGCGCATGAGATACATCGACAGTGATCACGACATGGACCAGGACGGCAGCGGGCGCGGAGGCAGGGGACGCCGCTCCCACCACGAGGACGGGCCACGCGGCCCCGGCGCGGGACGGCAGGGCGGTCCGCGCCTCCACGACCGCCCCCACGGTCACCGCGGCGGCGGCGGGGGCGGACGCCGGATGCGCGGGGACGTCCGCAGCGCCATCCTCATGCTCCTGCGCGAGGGGCCGATGCACGGGTACCAGCTCATGGAGGCGATCGCCGAGCGCAGCGAAGGCCGGTGGCGTCCCAGCCCCGGAGCGGTGTACCCGACCCTCAGCCAGCTCCAGGACGAGGGGGTCATCACCCTGACCGCCGCCGGTGGCCGGCGGGACGCCGCGCTGACCGACCAGGGACGCGAGCTGGTGGACGCCGAGGCCGACGGGTGGTCGGACCCCTTCACCGCCGCGGCGGCCGGCGGGGACGACGCCGTCGACCTGCGTGGCGAGATGGGTCGACTCCACGAAGCCGTCCGCGTGGTCGGCCGCTCGGGCACCCCCGCCCAGCGCAGCGCGGTGGCCGCACTCCTCACCGACGCCAGGCGCCAGGTCTACCTGGTGCTGGCCGGGGACCCCGCCGGTGCACCCGAGACCGGTGACAGCACGACCCCGGCCGACGAGAAGGACTGACCGCCACATGGATGAGCAGACCACTCCGCGCACGCCGGTCACCCATGACCACTTCGACCACGTCGAGGGCCCGTTCTTCCACGGGACCAGGCACGCGCTCCAGGCCGGGACCCACCTCGTCCCCGGACACCTCTCCGGCTTCCAGCAGGGACGCGTGTCCAACAACGTCTACTTCACCGCACTGGTCGACACGGCCGCCTGGGGGGCCGAGCTGGCCACCGCGCTGAACGGCAACGGGGAGCGCGGGCACATCTACGTCGTGGAACCCACCGGGCCGTTCGAGGACGACCCCAACGTGACCGACAAGCGGTTCCCCGGCAACCCCACGCAGTCCTACCGGACCCGCGATCCCCTGCGCGTCGTCGCCGAGCTGGAGACCTGGCAGGGACACGCCCCCGAGGTGCTCCAGGGCATGCTCGACCACCTGGCACAGCTCCGCGAGCAAGGGCTTGACATCATCGAGGACTGACCACCACCGCGAGGCGGTTCCCCTGCACCCGTGCCGGTCGCCGACGTCGACCGACCAGGATCAGTGGTGCCCCCGCACCTTCATCCGCGGCGGCCGGCCGTCGGGGTCGACGAAGGCGCGGTACGCCGGCGAGGCGATCCTCCGTTGCCACCGGGTGGGCGCGACCATCACATGGGTACGCAGCCGTCCGGGCGGACGTGGTCCGGGGCGCCCTCCCGCGTACCAGGCGTCGAGCGCCGTCACGCTGCGGCGGAGGGTCGCCACGGCGTCGTCGGGGTCGAGCAGGCCCGTGTCGTCCGCCAGGTCCAGGTGCTCGCGCCACAGCTCGAGACGCAGCGAGCGGGCGAACACCCGGGCGCCGTCTCCCGTCCCCGCCGGGTCCAGCGGCTCGCGTGGGTCGCGCTCCTCGTCGACGACCGCCGCGGTCAGCTCGGAGTCGTGGGTCCACGACCGCCGGTTGAAGTTGTCCGAACCGACCGTGGCCCACACGTCGTCGACCACGCAGACCTTGGAGTGCACGTACACCGGGTTCCCCGCGGGGCTCTCCAGGTCCAGGACCAGCACCCGGTCCCCGCCGGCCTCCTTCACCACGTCCAGAGCCTGGGTGTGCGCGAGCAGCGCGACCGGGAGCGTCACCTCGGTCTCCTGGTCCGGGAAGCGGGGGACCACGACGACCAGGTGCAGGCGCGGCTCGCGCAGCAGGGCCTCGGCGAAGACCCGCGCGACGCTCGTCGACCACAGGTACTGGTCCTCGATGTAGACCAGCCGTTGGGCACGTCGCAACGCCTTGGCGTACCCCCGGGCGATGCTGCGCTCACCGTGCGGCGCGAACGGGTAGCCGCCCCACCGGTTGGGGTAGGTCCGCAGCAGCTGGACCGAGCAGGTCCCCGGTGCGGGTGGGTCGGGCTGGGCCTCGGGCAGCGGGCTCGGGCGCCGCTCGGGCAGGTCCAGCAGATGAGGGACCAGGTGCCAGGGGCGGCGCGAGAGGGCGGCCGGGTCGCCCCAGCGCTCGCGGAAGACGTCCTCGACATCACGCACCGCCGGGCCGCGGACCTCGATCTGGACGTCGTGCCAGGCGCGCTTGCCGCCGTACCACCGGGCGTAGGGCATGCGCTGGGGGTCGCCACGGTGCGCGATGTCGTCGCGGCGGCTGTGCGCCACGTCGATCCCGCCGAGGAAGACGACGTCCTCCTCGGGACGACCGGCATGGCGCAGCACCACGAACTTCTGGTGGTGGCTGCCGAACGGGCGCACCCGCTGGTCGAGCAGCACCTCGCCCCCGGCCGCGTTGACGAACTCGGCGAAGCGCCGGTTCTGACGACGGGAGAAGCGCATCCGGTCCATCTGCGACCGCCACACGAGACCCTTGACGGTGACCCCCCGCTGGGCCGCCTCGGCGAGCAGCTGGGCGATCGTCGTCCCGTCGTCCCGCACGAACTCGTCGGGGTCGACCCGCCACCCGGCGAGCAGCACCGCGTCCCCTGCGCGCATCAGGTCGACCTCGTCGGCCAGGGCGGCGAAGTAGGGACGCCCGTGCACGAGGGGCCGGACCGCGTTGCCCTGCGTCCAGGTCCGTAGCCGGGTAGACCTGTTGCCGCGCTGGTAGGCCGTGAGGAACCAGTCGTGGTGGGGCTCGAGCGGCACGGCGGGAGGCACGGCGAAGTCGTCGAACCCGACGAGATGTACCCCGTCCCGGTGGACCTCGAGCCGCAGCGCGCCCATACCCTCACAGTCGCACACCACGACGGGGTCCGCCGAGGAACGACGACGACCGGGTCAGCCGGCCGGCGCCGGCCGGCTGGTGGTGCCTGACGCGAGATCTGACCGCTCCCGTGTCACCATCGTGTTACCGGGCTCGAGACTCCACGCGGTCGCGAAGGACACAGACATGATCACCTCCGGGCAGGGTCGTGACGGGTGACGCCGAGCGTGCCCTCGGTGCCCTGAGCGAGGGGCCGGGCACGCGGGCGCGCGCTGAGGACGCTCGCACTGACGGCGCTCGCACCGACGGCTCGAGCCTCGACTGGGCAGAGGCGCTCGTCGCGAGGGTGTGGCAGCTCGAGCAGGCGATCATCGACCTGCGCCGCGAGGTCGAAGAGCTCACGAGGAGCGGCGCCGCGTCACGTGCGGCCGGCGAGCAGGCCCGGACGATGGTCGAGATGCTGCCGCACATGGTCTGGCTCGCCCACCCCGACGGACGGCACGAGCACGTCAACCAGAACTGGTCGGACTTCACCGGGCTGTCCCTCGAGCAGAGCCGCGGCCTCGGGTGGGACCTTCCCGTCCATCCCGAGGACCGCGACCGCGCCGAGGAGTGCTGGGCGCAGGCGGTCCGTACCGGCGAGCCCTACGAGATCGAGTACCGCCTGCGCCGGGCCGACGGCGTCTACCGGTGGATGCTGGTCCGAGCGGTGCCGTTGCGGGACGAGGCCGGGACGGTCGTGAGGTGGGTCGGGACCTCCACCGACATCGAGGAGCTCAAGCGGGCCGAGGCGCGGGTCGAGGCCCAGGCCCGCCTCCTCGACCAGGCGCAGGACGCGATCCTCGTGCACGACCTCGAGCACCGCATCCTGTACTGGAACCCGTCCGCCGAGCGGATCCACGGGTGGACCGCCGACGAGGCGGTCGGTCGGTCGCTGGCCGACCTCATCTGTCCTGACCCCGTTCCGGTCCGGGACGCGATGGACGTCCTTCGCCGCAAGGGCGAGTGGAGCGGTGAGCTGCACACCGTGGACAGGTCCGGGGCGACCCTGGTCATGGAGGCACGGTGGACGCTGCTGCGGCGCCCCGACGGGACCCCGCGGGCGGTGCTGGCGGTGAACACCGACGTGACCGAGCGCAAGCGCATCGAGACGCGGTACCTCGAGTCCCTCGAGGCCAGGGCGACGCGTGACCCGCTCACCGGGCTCGCCAACCGCGCGGTGCTGTTCGACCGGCTCGAGCTGCTGCTCGGCCAACGGCGGCGCGGCGGCCTGGCGGTCGTCTTCCTCGACCTCGACGCGTTCAAGACGGTCAACGACCTGCTCGGCCACCGGGCGGGGGACGAGCTGCTCGTCAGCGTCGGCACGAGGCTCACCGGCACGAGTCGGCACGGCGACGTGGTGGCGCGCATCGGTGGGGACGAGTTCGTCGTCGTGGGCGAGGCGGAGGACGAGTCCGCAGCGCTGACCCTGGGCGAACGGCTGCGCGCGGCCGTGGGTGGACCGACGACGGTCGACGGCTCGACGGTGACGGTCACGGCGAGCGTCGGGGTCGCGTTCATCGGTCAGGACGACACGGTGGACGCCGACGACATCGTGTCCCGCGCCGACTCCGTGATGTACGAGGTCAAGCGAGAGGATCCAGGGTCGGTCCGGCTCGCCGGCCGGGCGGGTTGACGGCGGACCCGAGCTGCGTGCGGCGTCTCGGGTCGAGGTGGCCGCAAGCCCGCCCGGTCTCACGACACATCCGCAGTAGGGGCCCGCGCGAACGGCCCCACGGCAGTCGGAGGGCGACGTGCGACACGGCGAGGATCGGACGGCGGCCGACCGGTCGAGCGCAGCCCGCCGGTCCTGGCCCGTAGCGGTGCTGGTCGCGAGCGTGGCCCTGGCCGGCTGCGGGGACGCGGTGCAGCCCGGGTTCGTGCACCGGGGCGAGGTCGGTGCGGTGCAGCTGGGCCGGTGGACGGCCCAGGACGTGGCACAGGCGCAGACCGACCTGGGGCTGGACCTGCTGCGGACGATGTGCGCCGAGCAGCCACGCGAGAACCTGCTGATCTCGCCGACCTCGGTCGCCGAGGCCCTCACCCTGCTCTACCCCGCTGCGGGCGGGTCGACCGCTGAGGACCTCCAGGCGCTGATGCACCTGCCGCAGTGGTCGCCCGACCTCGTGGCCGCGCTGCACGAGCACACCCGAGCCCTGGGTGACCTGCGGTACGACGGCGACCTCGACGACGACGCGCCCGACAGCCTGCGGATGAGCAACCGGATCTGGACGGCGTCGGGCCTGGAGCCCGAGAGGACCTACCTGGACGACGTCGCGACCGCCTCGGCGGCGGAGGTCGAGAACCTTGACTTCGCCGGGGACGCGTCGGGGGCCACGGACCGGATCAACAACGCCGTGCGCCTGGACACCGGCGGGCTCATCGAGAGGCTCTTCGACTCGACGCTGGACCCCGGCACCCGTGTGGTGCTGACCAACGCCCTGCACCTCGACGCGACCTGGCGGGTGCCCTTCACCGCAGTGGAGCCCGAGCCGTTCACGACGGCAGCCGGGGAGTCCGTGACGGTGCCGATGATGTCCGGCTCGACGGGTCAGGCCCGGCAGGACGAGGGATGGACCTCGGTGGACCTGCCCTACCGTGACGGGACCCTCATGGCGGTCGCCGTCCTGCCACCCGTGGGCGAGGACCCGTGCACCGTGGACGGCGACACCCTGCGCGCGCTGTCCCAGGCGCCGCCGACCGAGGTCGACGTCGAGGTGCCACGACTGTCGATCGAGCAGACCCACGAGCTGCTGGGCCACCTCGCAGGCCTCGGGCTTCCCGTCGAGGGGGACTACTCGGGTCTGGGCGAGGACGGTCTGCGGGTCGACCGCGTGGTGCAGAAGACCGTGCTGGAGGTCGACGAGGTCGGGACCGTGGCGGCCGCCGCGACGGGCATCAGCATGGAGACCTCGTCGAGGCTCCCCCTCGAGGTCGTCACGCTGGACCGACCGTTCCTGCTGCTGCTGACGGACACCGCCACGACCTCACCGCTGTTCGTCGCGGTGGTGCACGACCCGTCGGCCTGACGGGGCGGCCCGCTCAGGCGAGCATGCTGCGCAGCATCCAGGCGGTCTTCTCGTGCACCTCGAGCCGGCGGGTGAGCAG
>NZ_JAMBPP010000001.1 GCF_023369855.1 Actinotalea alkalitolerans
CCGCGGAGCCAACCGGTCCCAGCGTCCCTCGTCGGAGGCCTTCCTGTCCTTCATCGCCGGCCAGTGGGCGCAGGCTGGCCCCCGGGGGGGGGGGGGGGGGGCCCCCCCCCGTCGTCGTGGGTGGGGCAGATCAGCGCCGCAGCGGGTCAGCCCAGGCCGCTGTGGATCGCGGTGATCAGCTCACCGCTGGTGGTGTCTCCCGAGAGCTCCCAGAAGAACGCACCGGCCAGGCCCTGGTCCTGGGCGTAGTCCATCTTGCCCGCGATCGTGGCGGGGGTGTCATAGCTCCACCACTCCCCGTTGCAGAAGGCGTACGCCGTCCCACCGACGGTCCCGGTCGACGGGCACCGGTCCTTGAGGACCTTGTAGTCCTCGATCCCGGGCTCGTAGGTCCCCGGTGCCGGGCCGGTGGCACCGCCACCCGGGGTCGCCTGGCTGACACCCGTCCAACCACGGCCGTAGAAGCCCAGGCCCAGGAGCAGCTTGTCGGACGGGATGCCCAGGCTCCGGAGCTTGGTGATCGCCGTGTCCGAGTCGAAGCCCGGCGTGGGGATCCCCGCGTAGGAGCGCAGCGGCGAGTGCGGCGCCGTCGGACCGGCGGGGGTGAAGGCGCCGAAGAAGTCGTACGTCATCGGCATGTAGAAGTCGACGTGCTGCGCGGCACCCGCGTAGTTCGCCGCGTCGATCTTCCCGCCCGGTGTGCCGTCGGCCGTGATGGCCGCCGTCACGAGGTCCGAGCCGAACTCGGTCCGCAGGGCACCCATCAGCGCCGGGAAGGACTCCCGGCCGCTGGTGTCGCAGCTCGCGCCGCAGGCGTTGGGGTACTCCCAGTCGATGTCGATGCCGTCGAAGACGTCCGCCCAGCGCGGGTCCTCGACCAGGTCGTGGCAGGACCTCGCGAAGGCCTGCGGGTTCTGCGCGGCCTGGCCGAAGCCACCCGACCAGGTCCACCCGCCGAAGGACCAGATGACCTTGAGGTCGGGGTGCATCTCCTTGAGCTTGCGCAGCTGGTTGAAGTTGCCTCGCAGCGGCTGGTCCCAGGTGTCGGCGACACCGTCGACGCTCTCCGCGGCCGTGTAGGCGCGATCGTGGTCGGCGTAGGCGTCACCGATCGTGCACCGGCCGTTCTGCACGTTGCCGAACGCGTAGAGGATGTGGGTCAGCTTGTCGGCCGAGCCCGAGGTCTGGATGTTCTTGACCTGGTAGCTGCGGCCGTAGGTGCCCCAGTTGGTGAAGTAGCCGACGACGTACTCCCCCGGGTCGGCGGGGTCCGTGGGGACCGTCGGGTCGGTCGGGTCCGTGGGGTCCGTGGGGTCGGTCGGATCCGTGGGGTCGGTCGGGTC
This sequence comes from Actinotalea alkalitolerans, assembly GCF_023369855.1. GTDB lineage: Bacteria > Actinomycetota > Actinomycetes > Actinomycetales > Cellulomonadaceae > Actinotalea. Next base: position 1,344 of record NZ_JAMBPP010000001.1, read on the forward strand.
CGTGGGGTCCGTGGGGTCGGTCGGGTCCGTGGGATCCGTCGTGCCCGAGCACGCCCCGAGGTCACGCCAGACTCCCCACTCACCGCCGGCCCCGGGCGCCTCGCCCTGGGTCCACCACTTGGCCTCCCAGTGACGCCCCGCGTAGGACACCTGGGTACCGCCGAGGTAGACGGTCGACGAGCTCCACGCTGATGCCGTGCAGGTCGCCGGGGTTGAGGGGTCGGTCGGGGTGGGTTCCGTGGGCACCGGCTCGGTCGGGTCCGGCTCTGCGGGATCTGGCTCTGCGGGATCTGGCTCCGTGGGGTCCGGGGTCGCGGGGTCCCCCGGCGCGGAGCATGCGCCCAGGTCACGCCACACGCCCCAGTCGCCACCGCCACCCGGACGGTCGCCCTGGGTCCACCACCGGGCCTCGTAGTGCCGCCCCGCGAAGCTGACCCGCTGGCCACCGGTGTAGACCGCGGTGGCCGACCACGCCGCCGAGGCGCACGTGGCGGGAGGTGCGGGATCGGTCGGAGCCGGGTCCGTGGGGGTCGAGGTCCCGCCGACGTTGACGTCGACACAGCTGTAGAACGCCATCTCCGTGTTCGAGACGTTCCAGCGGGCCAGGATGGTGTGCTGCCCGCTCGGCAGGCCGGTCAGGGTGTGCGAGACGTCCGACGGGGGCTGCTGCCCACGCTGGTCGTAGGTCTCGTGGAGCTGCCCGTCGACGAAGTACTCCCACAGCCCGGTGTTGTGCGCAGCGGTGAGCTTCCACCGCAGGGTCAGCGTGCTGTCCACCTCGGTGACCGGCCACGGCTTGCTGCTGTCGTCCAGCACCGCGAAGGCCTGGTTGCCGCCGCTGCACTGCAACGAGCCCTTGGGGGCCTCGACGCTCTGGGGCTCGTAGGTGATCTGACCGCAGTCGAACGGGGTCGCCCCCGTCGCACAGTGGTCCTGCCGGCTGGGTGGTGAGGTCACCCAGCCGTGTGCCTCTGCGCTCGGCGCACCGGCGACCGGGACGATCGTCATCGCGCCGAGGGCGACAGCCAGTGCTGCCGCGCGGAATCGCTTCATCGAGACGCTCACTCTCCTGAGGGTGGGACACGGATCCGGCACCCCGAGCGGCGCCCCGTGAGGGCGTCAGGGGTGTCGGCTGCCGCGGGCCCGGTCACACCGGCCCGCACCTGCGCACCTCTCCCGGCGGGACGTCCACCGGGGGTGCCCTGTCACCGTAGGCGCGCCGCCCCGTGGCGGTAAGTGTGGATTCCTCGTACATGGACGCCCGACCACGTACGGGAACGCGCCCGCGCGACTCCGGTCAGAGCACGCGCGGGCAGGTCGACGACCACCCGGTCAGCCCCCCGCGCGGTTGACCAGGACGGCCAGCTCGAGGCGCGAGCAGGTGCCGAGCTTGCGGAACACGCGCGTCAGGTGGACCTCGATCGTGCGCACCGAGACGGACAGCGCCGCGGCCGCCTCACGGTTGGAGGCACCCGCGGCGACCACCTGCGCGACCTCCCGCTCACGCGGCGTCAGGCAGGCCGACCACACCAGACCGGGCGCACCCGTGTCACCAGGGTCACGACCGTGCCCCGCCAGCCCGGCACGCCGGCGGTCCTCACCCCTGCGGACGGGCACCCGATCGTGGGCCGTCCGCTCACCGAGCCCTCGAGCGAGCTCGGCCAGCGCACCCGCCCCCGCCTCCTCGAAGAGCTGACCGGCGGCGCGGAGATGGTCCCCGGCCGCCCGGCCGTGGCCCGGACCGTCGGTCAGGAGGGCCCGGGCCACGGCCAGGCGGGTCCTGCCCTGCTCGAGCGGGCTCCGCAGGGAACGCCCCAGGGCCAGGACCTCGCCCGCCAGCGCGTGCCGGTCACCGGCCGCCGCGCTCGTGACCTCGGCACGCGCGCGAGTCGCCGCCGCCGCGGAGGTCCACCGCGCCTCAGGACGCGCACGCAGCCTGGCCAGGGCCGCCCGGGCGGCGTCGGGACGTCCCGCGAGCGTCCACACCTCGACCGCCTCGAACCCGGGCAGCGGGAGACCCGCGGCCCCCGCCGGCTGCTCGTCGGCGAGGTCCAGGAGGGTCGCGGCGAGCTCGTGCTCGCCTGCGAAGCAGGAGGCGATCGCGCGGTTGACGAGCAGGCCGGTCCGCACCGGGTGACAAGGGGTCAGGGGAAGGAGCCGTTCGAGGCTCGCGGCCAGCTCGCCGGGTGCGCCCTGGGTGAAGAGCTCCAGGCGTCCGGCGAGCACGACTGCCAGGCCCGACAGCGGCAGTGCGACAGGGAGCCGCCCCGCGGCGTCGAGCAGGTCCTGGTTCGCCGTGCCCACCGTCCCGGCCCAGGTCTCCACGAGCACCCCGGCGACCCTCAGGTAGGCCTCGACCAGCGGGGTCACGGCCTGCCGGGTGCAGGCCGGCGAGGCCCAGGCACGTTCGTGCCGTGTGTCCTCGCGCAGCGGGGCGAGCTCCGCCGCGGCCCGCGTCAGCACGCTGCGTGCGTCCTCGAAGCGGTCGGCCCCGGCCAGGCTCAGGGCCCGGCACGCCTGGGCCAGGGCGGCCGTCGTGCCGTGCTCGGCAGGGCGGGTGTCGAGCAGGTCGAGGCTCTCGTCCACGCTGCCCGCCAAGAGGTGCACGGCAGCCTGGACCAGGCTCTGCCACGGGTCCTCGCGCAGCACGCCCGAGGTCACGTCCAGGAGTCGTTGAGCCGCTCCCACGTCGGACCGCTCGGCGTGCAGCACCGCGGTGAGCAGCGCCTCCCGCGAGGAGCCGGCGGCAGCGGTGAGGTCGTCGGGCACCTGACCCGTGGCAAGGGTCACCGCGACCAGCAGCGGACCCAGCAGACCCTGGCGCGAACCCGCCGTGCGGACGGCCTCACCGAGCAGGTCGACCGCATCGACCACGTGCCCGGCGTGCAGGGCGGCGACCCCGGCGACTCCGAGCGCCTCGCCCCGCTGGGCCCCCCTGGCGTGGGCGGTGGCCTCGCGGGCCACGCGCTGGGCCCACACCGCTTCCCCTCGGGCCACCATCCGCCGGGCCACCCGCAGCAGGTCGGCCGCCAGACCGGGGTCACCCGCGAGGGTCGACAACGCGGTGTGCCAGGTCGCCGCATCACGGTTGCCGTCCTGCGTGTGCACCGCCGCCAGCCGGCGGTGGGCGGCCGTGCGCTCGGTCATCGACGCCCCGGCATGGATCACCGAGCGCACCCTCGGGTCGACGATCCGCACGTGACCGGCGACCATCTCGAGGTGGTCCGCGGACCGGCTCGCCACGAGGGAGTCGATGTCCGTCCCGACCGCACGCAGCAGCACGTCGGTGCGGTCGACCACCGAGACCGACGCGACCAGGAGGATCTCCCTGTCGGTCGGCGTGAGGATGTCCACCGACCCGGCCAGGTCGTCGTGCACGCCGGACGCCGCGGGCAGCGGGTCGGCGATCAGGGAGCCTCCGGCGAGCTCCGAGGGACTCAGCAGCCGGGCCGTCTCGACGACGTCCGCGGGACGCACGCCGACGGATCGCACCAGGTGGGCGGCGACGTGCGGTGCGACCGGGACCGGCAGGGCCTCCCGGAGCTCGCGGAGTGCGTCGAGCAGTCCGGCCGGCGGGATCGCTGGGCCCACGGCGGACACCCCCCTGCCGTGCATCTCCACCCCCGCGAGCCCCGCTGCCCATGCCCTGCGAGCCGGACGCTAGCAGCACCGGGCGGACGCTGCGAGGATGGCCGGATGACCACTGCAGCGGTGACCGGCGCGTACGGCAAGGCAGGACGAGGGGTCGTCGCCGACCTCTCGTACGGCAAGGCAGGACGAGGGGTCGTCGCCGACCTCCTCGAGCACGGGTACGAGGTGCTGGCCACCGACCTGGCAGGTCCACCCGGGGCCGACGCCGGTCTGGGCGCCGACCTGGTCGTCGCGGACCTGACCGACTACGGACAGGTCGTCGAGGTGCTGGCCGGGGCCGACGTCGTCGTGCACCTGGGCAACATCCCCGCACCGGGCCGGGCCACCGCGCCCGAGACGATCAACCGGAACACGGCGATGAACACCAACGTCTTCCTCGCCGCCGCGCGGCTGGGCCTGCGCAAGGTCGTGTGGGCCTCGAGCGAGACGACGCTCGGCCTGCCCTTCGACACCCCGCCGCGCTACGCACCGGTCGACGAGGCGCACTTCCCGCTGCCGACCACCACCTACGCGCTGTCCAAGGTGCTCGGTGAGGAGACCGCCCGCCACGTGTCCGCGTGGTCGGGGATGCCGTTCGTGGGGCTGAGGCTGTCCAACATCCACCGTCCGCAGGACTACGCAGCGGTCCCCGGGTACTGGTCCGACGCACGGTCACGGCTGTGGAACCTGTGGGGCTACGTCGACGTGCGTGACGTCGCGACAGCCTGCCGGCTCGCGCTCGAGACCGAGACGACGGGCTCGCACAACGTCATCATCGCCGCGGCCGACACGATCATGGACCGTCCCTCGCGCGACCTGCTCGCCGAGGTCTTCCCGGGCGTCGCGCTGACCCGCGAGATCGGCGAGTTCGAGACGCTCCTGGCGATCGACGTGGCACGCGAGCTGTTCGGGTACGAGCCCGCGCACTCGTGGCGCGACCACGTGGGCTGAGCCCGGTCCCGCCGCCCTGATCCCGAGCCGCCGCCCCCGTCGTGACGGCCCGGGGTGCGCGCGGTCAGTGGAACCAGGTGCCGCCGTTGACGTCCAGGACCGTCCCGGTGGTGAACGACGCGGCCGGTGAGGCCAGGAACAGCACCGCGGCAGCGACGTCTGCAGGCAGCCCGGCCCGGCCGAGCGGGGTCCCCGCCACCGCGGCGCGCTGGCCGGCCTCGGGGGTGAACGTCGCGTGGAACGGGGTCTCGCCGATGAAGCCCGGGGCGATCGAGTTGACCGTGATCCCCCGTGGCCCCAGCTCCTTGGCCAGGCCGCGGGTGAACCCGTCCAGCGCCGACTTGGCCGCGGCGTAGGCCACCGCACCGCCGCCGCCACCGTTCTGCCCGGCCTGAGAGCCGATCGAGACGATGCGACCGCCGTCGGGCATCGTCGCGAGCACTGCGCGGGTCACGAAGAAGGTGCTGGTGAGGTTGACGTCCAGGACCGCGCGCCAGTGCTCGTCGGTCATCTCGGCGAGCGGGTGCCGACCGACCAGGCCTCCGGCGTTGTTGACCAGCACGTCGAACCCGCCACCCAGCGCCTGGGCGGCCTGCGCGACGACGTCGTCCACCTGGTCGCTCCGGGTCGCGTCCAGGGGCAGCGCGAGCGAGGTGCGTCCGAGCGAGGTGATCTCCGCAGCGACCTCGGCCCCGTCGTGCGAGCGGTAGGTCAGGGCGACGTCGGCCCCCGCCCGCGCGAGCTCGAGGGCGACCGCGCGGCCGATGCCGGTGCCTCCGCCGGTGACGAGAGCACGCTTGCCGGTCAGGTCGAGCACGGGGTCTCCTCGGTCGAGCGGTCGGTCGTGGCGTGCAGGGAGCGGGTCAGCGGTCGACGCGGGCGCTGCCGCCGCCGGCCAGCTTGAGGACCTCGGCCTTGGTGACCATGGTCGTGTCGCCGGGGGTGGTCATCGCCAGGGCCCCGTGCGCGGCGCCGTACTCGACGGCCGTCTGCAGGTCCTGGCCGTCGAGCAGGCCGTAGATCAGGCCCGACGCGAACGAGTCGCCACCGCCGACGCGGTCCATGATCTCGAGCTTCTCGCGGTGCGTGGACTGCACGACCCCGGTCTGCGGGGACCAGGCCAGAGCGCCCCAGTCGTTGACGCTCGCCGAGTGCACGGTCCGCATGGTGGTGCCGATGACCTGGAAGTTCGGGTACGCGGCAGCGGCGGTCTCGATCATCGCGGCGAACTTGTCCACCTCGAGGGCCGAGAGGTTGTCGTCCACGCCCTCGACCTCGAAGCCGAGGCTCGCGGTGAAGTCCTCCTCGTTGCCGATCATCACGTCGATCGACTTGGCGATCTCCTGGTTGACCTCCTGGGCCTTGGCGTGGCCGCCGATCGCCTTCCACAGGCTCGGCCGGTAGTTGAGGTCGTAGGAGACGACGGTGCCGTGCTTCTTGGCCGCGGTCACGGCCTCGATCACGACCTCGGCGGAGGACTCGCTGAGCGCCGCGAAGATGCCACCGGTGTGCAGCCAGCGCACCCCCAGCTCACCGAAGAGGTGGTCCCAGTCGACGTCGCCGGGCTTCATCTGCGACGCAGCGGTCAGGCCGCGGTCGGAGACACCGACCGCGCCGCGCACGCCGAAACCGCGCTCGGTGAAGTTCAGACCGTTGCGCACCCCGCGGCCGATGCCGTCGTAGGGCACCCACTGGATGAACTGCGTGTCGAGCCCACCGGTGAGGATGAAGTCCTCGACCAGGCGCCCGATCTCGTTGTCGGCCAGGGCCGTCACGATCGCGCCGCGCAGCCCGAAGGCGCGACGCAGGCCGCGGGCGACGTTGTACTCCCCGCCACCCTCCCAGGCGCGGAAGGAGCGAGCGGTACGGATGCGCCCCTCGCCCGGGTCCAGGCGCAGCATGACCTCGCCCAGGGACACCGCGTCGTAGCGGCACTCGGAGGCGGGGCGGAGGGTGAGGTCGGCCATGGTCAGGCTCCTTCGTCTGGGTCCGGCGGTCGGCGGGAGGGGTCGGGCGGGTCGGCGGGTGAGGCGGGTGGCTCAGCCCTTGGTCAGGGCCACCGCGTCGGCGGTGAGCTGGGTGATCCCGGCGAAGTCGCCGGCGCGCACGCGGTCCCGGGGGACCATCCAGGAGCCGCCGACGGCAGCGACCGACGCGATGCTGAGGTAGTCCTGGAGGTTCTTGGGGCCGATCCCGCCGGTGGGCACGAAGCTCACGCCGCCGAAGGGCGCCGCGAGCGCGGCGATGGCCGGTGCGCCGCCCGAGGTGCCCGCCGGGAAGAACTTCACGGTGGTGAGCCCGAGCTCGAGGGCTGCCTGGATCTCGGTCGCGGTGACCGCGCCGGGCAGGGCCAGCACACCATGCTCCTGGCAGCGCTCGACGACCGCGCGGCTCAGACCGGGCGAGACGACGTAGCTCGCCCCGGCGGCCACGGCCTGGTCGACCTGGGCGGGGGTCAGGACGGTGCCGGCGCCGACGAGGATGTCGCCGCGGTCGGCCATGGCGCGGATCGAGTCCTGCGCGGCGGCCGTGCGGAAGGTGACCTCGGCGACGGGCAGGCCGCCGTCGACCAGGGCACCGGCCAGGGCGTGGGCGTCGGCGGCGTCGTCGAGGACGACCACCGGGACGAGGCGGGCCGCGCTGAGGGCTGCAAGGGTGTCCATCGTGGGTTCCGTTCCGCTAGGCGAAATGCATGTATCGCTCTCCGGAATCAAGGATGCCACAGGGACCCGGGGAACTCAACAGGTCTCGCCCGCCGGGTCGCCAGGGCGCGTGGCCGGGACGGTCGGCCACGCGCCCCTCACGGTCGGGGCAGCGTCAGACCGGGGGGCAGCAGCCCGGGGAGCGTGCGGCAGATCTCCTGGTGCAGGGCGGTCAGCCGTTCCGGGGTCATCCGCTCGGCCGGGGCCGTGACGCTGACTGCCGCGATCGCCGCCCCCGAGCGCAGCAGGGGCACCGCCAGGCAGCTGATCCCCGGCTCGTTCTCCTGCTCCTCGGTCGCGAAGCCGGTCGCCCGCGCGCTCTCCAGCACCGTCCAGACCCGATCGAGGTCCACCGCACCCCGCTCACCCGCGGCCTGCACGTACCCCGCGAGCATCGTCCGGTCGGTCCCGCGGTAGGCCAGCAGCGCGCGCCCCAGCGCCGTGGTGACCGCCGGGCTGCGCCGCCCGACAGCCGACCACACCCGCACCGAGCGCTGCGGTTCGACCTTGTCCAGGTAGACCACGTGCGTCCCGCTGAGCACCCCCAGGTGCACCAGCTCGTCAGCCACCCCGCACAGGGCGACCAGCGCCGGGTGCAGCAGCACCGGCAGGTTCTCGTCGCTGAAGAAGTCCTCGGCGAGCTGGGTCGCCGAGGGCCCCAGCAGGTACGCCCCCGACGTCGGGTCCTGGGTCACGAAGCCGCGGAAGCGCAGTGCCGCCAGGGCGCGGTGCACGGTGGTCTTGTTCAGCCCCAGGGCCGACGCGAGCTCGGCCAGGCTGCGTCCGTGCGCGCCGGCGCGCGCCAGCTCCTCGAGGGTGAGCAGAGCGCGGTCCACGCTCTCCACGGGTGAGGTCTCGGTCATGTCGCTCCTCGCATCAGACCCCAGTGTGCCGCCCGTCGCCCCCGTCGAGGTCCGCGAACCTCTAGCCTGGGTCCGTGCGCGCATCCGTGACGTTGAGCCAGGTCGCCCGCGAGGCGGGGGTGTCGCTGGCCACCGCGTCACGCGCGATCAACGGCAGCGCCAACCGCACCGTGCGCCCCGACCTGCGCGACCGCGTGCTCGAGGCCGCGGAGCGACTGCGCTACTCCCCCGACGCCAACGCCCAGGCCATGGCCCGCGGTCGCACCACCTCGCTCGGGCTCATCGTCCACGACATCGCCGACCCCTACTTCTCCTCGATCGCGGCCGGGGTCGGCCTCGCTGCCGAGCGGGCCGACCTCGCAGTGACCCTGGCCAGCACCCAGCACGACCCCTCGCGCGAGCCCCGGTTCGTCGAGCTGCTCACCCGCCAGCGAGCCCGCGCGATCATCGTCGCGGGCGGACGACGGGACGACGACGAGGCCAACGGTCGCATGCGCGAGGCCCTCGAGGACTTCCGTCACTCCGGAGGCACGGTCGCGCTCATCGGCCAGCCCCTGCTCGACGTCGACACCGTCGTGATCAGCAACCGGAGCAGCTCGGCCGACCTCGCCCGCGCCCTGCACGAGCACGGCTACCGGCGGTTCGGTGTCCTGGCCGGCCCGACCGACCACCTCACCGCCTGCGACCGGCTCGCCGGCTTCACCGAGGCCCTCGACGAGCTCGGTACCCCGCCGCCCGAGGGCGCCGTCGTGCACTCGGCCTTCACCCGCGACGGGGGGTACGAGGCGATGAGCACCCTGCTGCGCCAGGGCCCACCGGTCGAGCTGGTCTTCGCGGTCAACGACGTCATGGCCGTCGGCGCGATCGCCGCGGCCCGCGACCGCGGGACGGCCGTGCCGCAGGACGTCGCAGTGGCCGGGTTCGACGACATCGTGACGCTGCGCGACATCACCCCGGCGCTGACCACCGTGCGGGTGCCGCTCATCGAGGTGGGGATCGCCGCGACCGAGCTGGCGCTGGCCGCGCCCGGGGACGAACCACGCCTGGTCCACGTCGGTGGCACCGTGGTGCTCCGCGAGTCCACCCCGCCGCGCGGCTGACCTCAGCTCAGCGCGAGACGCAGATCGGCCGTCCGCACCGGCAGGCCCGTCTCGAGCGAGGTGTTCCCGGCGATCCCGACGACCACCGAGCGCACCCCGTCCAGCAGACCCGCGGCACGTCCCAGAGGGTCCTGCCCGGCACCGCGGAACAGGTCGGCGAGCATGCGGTCGTCCCCTCCGCCGTGCGCGCCGTCGCCCTGCGGGATCTCGACCTCACGGGCCAGTCCCCAGTGCGGCTGGACCAGGAGTCGCTGACCGTGCGGCCGGACCGCGGGCACCGTGCCCCGAGCCGTCTCGACCGCTGCGTCCACCACGCTCGGGTCGAGCTCGATACGCCCGTCGCGGCCCACCACGACGGCCCCGCGCTCGACGACCTCGAGCTCGGCGCGGCCCGCGGTGCCGTTGACCGCGACCCGGTAGCCCTCCCACGGGCTGTGCGCGTTGAGCGAGTACGTCAGGGTCGCCCCCCGGGCGTAGTCGACGATCACCGCCAGGTTGTCCTCGATGGTGATCCCCGCCGAGAAGACGTCACGGTCACGCAGGTAGCCGTCGTGGTGCTCGGCGTCGAGGTAGAGGCTCTTGAGCCGCGGGTCGTCGCGCAGGTCCAGCAGGAACGGGTCGTTGCGCGTGGTCCGCGTCGAGCCACGGGCGGGCCGGCGGATCACCCCGCGCCGCCGGGCGTTCGAGGCCCCGTAGAAGCGCAGCGCGCCGCTCGAGTAGACCCGGGACGGCAGGTCGGCCAGCCACCAGTTGACCAGGTCGAAGTGGTGCGAGGCCTTGTGCACCAGCAGTCCGCCCGAGTGCTCCTTGCGGCGGTGCCAGCGGCGGAAGTAGTCGGCGCCGTGCATGGTGTCCAGCACCCACTCGAAGTGCACCGAGGTCACCTCACCGATCTCCCCCGAGGCGATGACCTCCTTCAGGGCGCTGTTGCGCGGCGAGTAGCGGTAGTTGAACGTCAGGACCAACGAACGGCCCGTGGTCTCGACCGCCTCGATGATGCGGCGGCACCCGGCCAGGTCGGTGGTCATCGGCTTCTCGAGCACGACGTCCGCGCCGGCTCGCATCGCGCACGCGACGACCTCGGCGTGGGTGTGGTCCGGGCTGGTCACCACCACGGTGTCGACCCGTTCGACGTCGATCATCTTCTCGATCTGGTCCGGTGCGTAGCGGGCCGGGACGCTGGCGCCGGCCGTCCGGCGCACCAGCTCGTCGTAGTAGTCCATCCGGGTCGGGTTGGGCTCGCACCAGGCGACGATCTCCCCGACGTCGGCGTGCGGACCGAGCAGCGCCTCGACGTACATCTGCGAACGGTGTCCGGTCCCGACGACGGCGTACCGGCGGCGGTCCTGCGCACTGGCACCCACACGCACTCCTCGGTGCTCGGGACCGCTGGTCCGGGCCTGCACGTGGCAGGCCCGGACCAGCGAGCGGATCGGTGACGGCCTGGGTCAGTTCCCGGTGGCCGTCGAGACCTCGGCGATGAACTGCTCGGCCCCCTGCTGGGGGGTCAGCCGGTCGAAGAGCACCTCGGCGTTGATGCGGCGGGTGATCTCGGCGACCTCACCGGCGCCCACCGGGGGGACCGGCAGACCGTCGACGATGTGCGTCTCGAGGTCGGAGAGGAACTCGGCAGCGTACTGGTCGACCTCCGAGAACTGGTCACGAACCGCCTCGCGGACCTCGGTGTTGGCCGGCAGGCCGCGGTCCGACAGCAGGATCTCGGTCGCCTCGGGGTCGTTGAGCATGTAGTCGATCAGCGTGGCGGCCGCCTCGGGGTACTGCGAGCGGGCCGACATCGACAGGAACATGGCCGGCTTGAAGTACATGCCCGTGCGCTCGAACTGCGACTCACCGGGGTGGCGCAGCAGCACGAGGTCGCGGCCGGCGGCGTTGGTCACGGCGCCGAGCTGGTTGGTCCAGAAGAAGGCCATCGCGCCCGAGTTGGTGCCGACGAGCGACTGCTCGGGGCCACCGGCGTCGATCTCGACCGTGGTCGAGGCGGGCGGGGTACCGCCCTGGTCGCGCAGCTCGAGCGAGATCTCCCACCACTCGGCCAGCGTCTCGGCGGTGAAGCCGAGCGAGCCGTCCTCGTTGTAGAGGGCCTCGCCGCGCTGCCGGGCGAAGATCGCGAAGCCGGGCTCGTTGAAGCCGTAGTCCTGGGCACCGTAGACACCGTCAGGGGTGTTGGCCGTGATCTCCGCGGCGATCTCGACGTAGTCCTCCCACGTCCAGGTCGTGTCGTCCGGCATCTCGACGCCGGCCTCCTCGAAGATCTGCGGGTCGGCCAGGATCGAGTACGCGTTGACGCCGGTGGGGATGCCGTACTGGCCGTCCTCCATCTGCCCGGCGGCGATGATCGAGTCGTCGATGCTGTCCAGGCTGATGATGTCGCTGTACTCGTTGAGGTCGGCCAGGACACCGCGGGTCGCGTAGTCGCGCAGGTAGCGCTCCTCGTGGGTGATGACGTCCGGGGCATCGCCCGCCGCGACGGTGGTCGCCAGCTTGTCCCAGTAGCCGCCCCAGTCGGTGAAGTCGCTCACGACCGTGATGTTCGGGTGCTTGACCATGAAGTTGTCGATGACCTGCTGGGTCAGCTCGTGACGGGTGTCCGAGCCCCACCAGGAGAACTTGATCGTGGCCTCGGCGTCAGGGTCCGCAGTCGCGACACCGCCGTCACCGGCGTCGGCATCGGTGCCCGTCCCGTCGTCACCGCCGGCGCAGGCGGTCAGGGCGAGTCCGGCAGCCATCGCGACGGCCGCGAGGCGGAAGCCACGTCGGCTGGTCTTGGTGCGGGTGAGGTGAGACATCGTGCTCCTTGGTGGTGTGGGGTCGATGCTTCTTGTGTGGGTCGAGGTGCAGGCGTCGGTGCCTGCTCCTCACTTGATGCCCGTCGTGGCGATGCCCTTGACGAGGTACTTCTGGCCGAAGAGGAAGACGAGGAACACCGGGATCAGGGACACGATCGACATCGCGAACAGCGGTCCCCAGGAGCTCTCCCCGGTGGAGTCGACGAACGTCCGCAGGGCCACGGGAACCGTGTACATGTTCGGGTTCGTCAGGAAGATCAGCTGGCTGAAGAAGTCGTTCCAGGTCCAGATGAACGTGAAGATCGCCGTGGTGGCGAGGGCGGGGGTGGCCAGCGGCATCATGATCCGGAAGAAGATCCGGGCGTGGCCCGCGCCGTCGATGCGGGCGGCCTCGTCCAGCTCCTTGGGGATCCCTCGGAAGAACTGGACCATCAGGAAGATGAAGAAGGCATCCGTGGCCAGCAGCTTGGGCACGACCAGCGGCAGGTAGGTGTTGATCCACCCGAGCTGGGAGAACAGGATGTACTGCGGCACGATGATCACGTGGATCGGCAGCATGATCGACATGAGCATGATCGCGAACCACACCCGGCGGCCCTTGAAGTTGAGCCGCGCGAAGGCGTAGGCCGCGAGCGAGCACGAGACCAGGTTCCCGAGCACCGCGCCGGCCACGATGATGAACGAATTCATCAGGTAGTGGCTGAAGGGGTGCAGCAGCGCGTCCCAGCCCAAGGTGTAGTTCGTCAGGTCGATCTCGGTGGGGATCAGCGCGGGGTCGCGGAAGATCAGCGCTGTGGGCTTGAACGAGCTCGAGAGCATCCACAGCAGCGGGTAGAGCATCACGAACCCGGCGACCAGGAGCGCGCCGTGCTTGAGCACGCTGCGGGTGCGCGAGGGCCACGCCGACGGCGTCACCCGCCCGCCGGGGCGTGCCGTGCGGTCGTCCCGCGGCGGCCCGTCCCCGACGGGTGCCACGGTGAGCGCACCGGCCGGCTGGTTGGCTGCCGCCTGGGCCTGCGGCCCCGGGGGGAGAGCGGCGTTGACGGAGGTGCTGCGGTCACGGGAGGAGGCCGTCCCGGCGGCGTCGCGGTCAGTCATTGTAGAAGACCCAGTACTTGGAGAGGAGGAAGTTGACGGCTGTCAGCCCCGCGACGATCACCACGAGGAGCCAGGCCATGGCCGAGGCGTACCCCATGTCCAGGGCGGTGAAGCCCCGCTGGTAGAGGTAGAGCGTGTAGAACATCGTCGAGTCGGCCGGACCGCCGGTCCCGCCGCTGACCACGAAGGCCTGGGTGAAGGCCTGGAAGGCGCCGATCACCTGGAGCACGAGGTTGAAGAAGATGATCGGGGTCAGCAGGGGGATCGTGATGTTCATGAACTGCCGGATCCGCCCCGCGCCGTCGATCGAGGCCGCCTCGTAGTACATCTCGGGGATCTGCCGCAGCCCGGCCAGGAAGATGATCATCGGGGCCCCGAAGGTCCAGACGTTGAGGATCATCAGCGTCCCGAGCGCGTAGTCCGGGTGGGACACCCAGCCCTGGCCCTGGATGCCGAAGAAGGCGAGCACCTGGTTGATCAGGCCGTTGGTGCCGAAGATCTGGCGCCACAGGATGGCGATCGCGACGCTCCCGCCGAGCAGCGAGGGCAGGTAGAACACCGAGCGGTACAGCGCCAGGCCGCGCAGGCCCCGGTCCAGGAAGAGCGCCAGGGCCAGCGCCGCGGCGAGCTGCAGGGGCACCGAGACGAAGACGTAGGTGAAGGTGACCCGCAACGAGTTGTGCAGGCGCACGTCGCTGATCATCCGCTCGTAGTTCTCGAGCGCGATCCAGTTCGGCGGCTGGAGCAGGCTGTAGTCCGTGAAGGACAGGAAGAGCGAGGCGACCATCGGGCCGATGGTGATCAGCCCGAGGCCGACGAACCACGGAGCGAGGAAGAAGATGGCTGCCTTGTTGTCCCCGCGCTCGGACGGGGCCATGGTGACCTTGCCCTTGGGACCCTTGCGGCGCAGGGTCGCGAGCTCACCGAGCGCTGACATGTCTCACCCCCGTCACACTGGAGGTGGAGACCGGTGCGGCAGCTGCCGCACGGGTTCGGACGTCGGTCATGCGCACTCCTCGGTGATCGCCCTTGATGGACCGAGCTGAAGAAAAACCGGACGAAGGTGGAAAGCGCTATCCACTTTCTGATAGACAAGAGTTACCAGGGCCCGTCGGGTGATGTCAACCACATCGGGCCCGGCCGGCCCCCTCCCGGGCACCGGAACGACGAGTGGAGATGCGATGACGCAGAGCCCCCGAACGCCCCCCTCGGTCGCCCTCGTCGGCATCCACGGGCACGGGACCTCCCACCTGCGCACCCTGCTGGCCATGCAGGCCACCGGGGAGGCGCGGATCGCCGCCCTCGTCGACCCCGCACCACCCACCGCGCCGCCCCGTCTCGACGGGCACACGCAGAGGGTCGCGCCCGAGCACGACCTCTCCTCGCTCCCCTGGTACCCCGACCTCGCCGACCTGCTCGCCCGGGCGCCCGCCCCCGACGTCGTCATCGTCTGCACCCCCATCCACACCCACGCCGCAGTCACCGCCCAGGCCCTGCGGGCAGGCAGCGACGTGCTGCTCGAGAAGCCGCCGACCGGCTCCCTGACCGAGCTGACCGAGCTGCTGGCCGTGGTCCAGGAGACCGGACGCAGCGTCCAGGTCGGGTTCCAGACCTTCGGCTCCGCAGCCCTGCCCGCCCTGCACCGGATCGTCGCGAGCGGCGAGATCGGCGAGGTCACCGGCATCGGCGGGGTCGGCACCTGGGTGCGACCCCGCAGCTACTGGACCCGATCGGCCTGGACCGGGCGGCGCACCCTGGCCGGGCGCCCCGTCGTGGACGGCGTGGTCACCAACCCCCTCGCCCACGCCGTGGCCACCGCCCTGCACCTCGCCGGGGCCCGGACCGTCCACGACGTCACCCGCGTCGAGCTCGACCAGTACCGCGCCAACGACATCGAGGTCGACGACACCTCGGCCGTCCGCATCACCACCAGCACCGGGGTGGTCGTGAGCCTCGGCCTCACGCTGTGCGCCGCGACCCACTCGGTCCCCACGATCACGATCCAGGGCACCCTGGGACAGGCGAGCCTGGACTACTACACCGACACCGTCGAGGTCACCACGGCCGCCGGCTCACGCACCTTCACCAGCCCACGGACCCACCTGCTCACCGACCTGCTCAGCCACCGCGTCGACCGCACCTCCCCGCTGCTGTCCCCCCTGGAGGGGACCGGCGCGTTCCAGCGCGTCCTCGACGCCGTCCGCACCGCCCCTGACCCCACGCCCGTCCCCGCCGAGCACGTCCGCGAGGTCACCGACGACCTCGGCACCCACCTCGTGGTCGACGACGTCGAGGACTGGTGCACCCGCGTCGCCACCGAGCACGCCACCTTCGCCGAGCTGGGTGCGCCCTGGGCGCGCACCCGCACGGCCCGACCCACCGGAGCCAGCCGATGACCGCCACGACGCCGCCCCTCAAGACCCCGCCCTGGGACCCCGCGCCGCACCGCGGGCGGCACCAGGTGCTGCTCATCGTCCAGGCCGGGCGCACCGAGGTGCTGCGGTACGTCGACGGCACCGGCAGCCCCGCCTTCGACAGCCCCCGACCCCACCTGCACCCCGTACGGACCCGCGGCGGGGTGGTGGTCACCGACGCCGCCCCCGCCGACCACACCTGGCACCACGGCGTGAGCATCGGCGTGCAGGACGTCGAGGGCAACAACCTGTGGGGCGGGCGCACCTACCTGCCGCAGGAGGGGTACACCTGGCGCCACGACCACGGCACCGTCCAGCACGACGAGTGGCTGCGCCGGGTCCCGGGCACCGTCAGCCACCGGCTCGTGTGGTCCGACGCCCAGGGCACCGCGCTGCTGGAGGAGGTACGTGACCTCACCTGGACCATGCTCGACGACAGCACCTGGCAGCTCGACCTCTCCTTCGAGCTGACCCTGCCGGCCGACCGCACCGAACCGGTCACCCTGGGCAGCCCGGGCTCGCACGGCCGGGCCCTCGGCGGCTACGGCGGCATGTTCTGGAGGGTCGCCGCCTGCCACGACGTCGACCTGCGCACCCCGCTGGCCCGCGGCGAGGAGGCCGTGCACGGCAGCCGACCGGCCGACGGCGCGACCTGGCTCGCCTGGAGCGCGACGGCCGACGAGCAGGACGGCCCGGGTGGCGACTTCACCGTGGCCGTCGCCCCCGCCGACGAGGCGACCGCGGGCGACCCGTGGTTCACCCGCGTGGACTCCTACCCGGGGATCGGCTCGGCGCTCGCCTGGTCCAGCCCGGCCCGCGTCACCACGGACGCGCCCCTGCGCCGCAGCTTCACCTGGGTGGTGGCCGACGGGCGGCTCGACGACGACGCGGTCACCCGGCTCCTCACCCCCTCGTCCGCGGCACCTGCCGACCCGGCCCCGACCTCCGCCGACCGGAAGGACCCCTCATGACCACCACCTCGGCCGGGCCCGTGCCCGCGGGCGCCGCCCTCGCCGACTGCACCCTGCTGCTGCGCGCCGAGGACGACGTCGCGGTCGCCACCCGCGACCTGCAGTCCGGCACGGTGCTGTCCCGGTCCGACGGGACCCCGCTCACCGTGACCCAGAGCGTCCCGCGGGGTCACAAGCTCGCGGTGCGCGACGTCGCCCTCGGGCAGCCGGTCCACAAGTACGGGCAGCAGATCGGCCGGGCGACCGTGGACATCGCCGTCGGCGACCACGTGCACAGCCACAACCTGGGCATGGGCGAGGTCCACCAGGAGTACGAGTTCGGCACCGCCCGCACCGTCCCGACCGCCCCGGACGGCCCGCGTCCGACCTTCCGCGGCTACCGACGGGCCGACGGGCGTGTGGGCACCCGCAACTACGTGGCGATCCTGACCTCGGTGAACTGCTCGGCGAGCTCGGCCAAGCTCATCGCCGACCAGTTCCGCGGTCCGGTGCTCGAGGACTACCCGCACGTGGACGGCGTCGTCGCGCTGACCCACACCAGCGGTTGCGGCATGGTGCCGACCAGCGAGGGCGGGCAGATGCTGCTGCGCACCCTGCGCGGCTACGCGAACCACCCCAACGTCGTGGGGCTGCTCGTGCTCGGGCTGGGCTGCGAGATGCTCCAGGTCGACCACCTCCTGGACGGCCTCGACCTGCCGGCGGACAAGATCGTCCGGCAGCTGACCATCCAGGAGACCGGAGGGATCCGGCGCACGGTGCGGGCCGGGGTCGAGGAGATCACCGCGATGCTGCCGCAGATCGAGACGCTGCGCCGCGAGGACTGCGACGTCAGCGAGCTCGTGCTGGGGCTCAACTGCGGCGGCTCCGACGGCTACTCAGGGATCACCGCCAACCCGGCCCTGGGCCACGCCTCGGACCTGCTCGTGGCCTACGGCGCGAGATCGGTGCTGGCCGAGACCCCCGAGGTCTTCGGCGCCGAGCACCTGCTGACCCGGCGCGCGGTGAGCCGCGAGGTCGGCCAGCGTCTGCTCGACCGGATCGAGTGGTGGCGCGGATACGCCGAGCAGGGCGGCGGCACCCTGGACAACAACCCCTCGCCCGGCAACAAGGCCGGCGGCCTGACCACCATCCTGGAGAAGTCGCTGGGCGCGGTCGCCAAGGGTGGCAGCGCCGAGCTGGCCGCCGTCTACCAGTACGCAGAGCCCATCTCCGCACCCGGGTTCGGGTTCATGGACACCCCCGGCTACGACCCGGTCTCGGTGACCGGGCTGGTCGCGGGGGGCGCCAACGTCGTGGTCTTCACCACCGGTCGGGGGTCTGTGCTGGGGTGCAAGCCCAGCCCCTCGATCAAGGTCGCGACCAACACCCAGATGTACCTGCGGATGGCCGAGGACATGGACCTCAACGCGGGGCGGATCGTCGACGGCACGGCGACCCTCGAGGAGGTCGGCCAGGAGATCTTCGACAAGATCCTCGCGGTCGCCTCGGGCGAGACCACCGTGAGCGAGGAGCTCGACCTCGGCCAGGACGAGTTCATCCCCTGGCAGCTGGGGACGGTGACCTGACCCGGTCCTCGCGCGTGACCCCCGGGCACGACGCCGGACGGCCAGCAGATCCCCGAGCGGTCAGCCGCCCTCGGCGAGACGCTTGACGGCCACGAGCCGCTCGTCCCAGTCGCGCGCGAGGCTGTCCATCCACCGGGCGGTGGCCGTGAGCCGCGCGGGGCGCACCTGGTAGCGCACCTCCCGGCCGAGCCGGCTGCCGCTCACCAGGCCGGCGGCCTCGAGCACGACCAGGTGCTTGACGACGGCCTGGCGGCTGACCGGCAGCCCGGCGGCCAGCACGGTCGCGCTCGCCGGGCCGCTCACGGCGAGGGCATCGAGCACCGCTCGTCGGGTCGGGTCCGCGAGCGCGACCAGGACGCCGTCGACGTCGCCGTCGCGCGTCCCGGTCACGTCGGGCTCCGGTCTCACGCCGTGCCGGTCGCGCCGCCGATGCGCGCGAGGTGGTCGCGCAGCTCGCCCAGCTCGTGCGCCCAGCCCTCCACGTTCTCCTGGCGGGCAGCGAGCTGGTCGGCCTCGCTCCGGGCCAACGTGTCGAAGCCGCTCTCGACCACGGACAGGCGGGTGCCGTCGCCCTGCGGGGTGAGGGTGAGCTCGACACGGGTGTGGTTGCCCGGGGCGATCTCGGTGTCGGGTGAGGTGGTCCAGCGGAAGGCGAAGCACCGGTTCGGCTCGACCACGTCGATCCGCGCACGGTAGGTCCCGTGCTCACGCCAGCGGAGCGTGAGCGTGCCGCCGACCCGCAGGTCGATCTCGGCCCCGTCGTCGGCGAACCAGGTACCCAGGTGATCGGCCTGGGTCACCACCTGCCAGACCTTCTCGACGGGGGCGTCGATCAGGATCTCGGTCTCGATCTGCGGTGTGGTCATCGGATCCTCCTCGGGTGCGGACGTGCTACCGAAGAGTTGCACACTCCCGTCGCGAGGCGCAACCCTGTGGTTGCACTACGGGTCGGTGCCGCTGCCTCACCGCGTCACCGCAGCGGCGGATAGGCCTGCGTCGGCAGCGTGTACGCGAGGTCGACAGCCGTCTCGGACGCCTCGTCCAGGGACAGCCGGTGCTCGGCGACCAGACGGCCCAGGAACCCGGCGTCGATCCGTCGCGCGAGGTCGTGCCGCGCCGGGATCGAGAAGAACGCGCGCGTGTCGTCCACGAATCCGGTGGTGTTGTAGAAGCCGGCCGTGTCGGTGACCTGCTCGCGGAAGCGTCGCATCCCGTCGGGGGTGTCCAGGAACCACCACGGCGCGCCGAGCTTCATCGCCGGGTACACCCCGGCGAGCGGGGCGAGCTCACGGGCGAAGACCGTCTCGTCGACCGTGAACACGATCAGCCGCAGACCCGGTGCGTGCCCGAACACCTCGAGGAGCGGGCGCAGGCTCCGCGTGAACTCGGCGGCGACCGGGACGTCGTACCCGACATCAGCGCCGCGCGCGGTGAACACGTCGGCGCTGTGGTTGCGCAGCACCCCCGGGTGCAGCTGCATCGTCAGGCCGTCCTGGGTCGACATCCGCGCCATCTCGAAGAGCATGTGCCCGCTGAACGCCTCCGCCTCGCCCGCACCGACCTCGCCGCGCAGCGCCGCGCCGTAGATCCGGCTCGCCTCCGCCTCGCTCAGCGGGGTCGTGTCGGCACCCAGGTGACCGTGGTCGGTGGCCCGCGCGCCCGCCTCGACGAACACCCGCCGACGCTGCTCCAGGGCACGCAGGAAGCCGTCGTAGGAGTCGACCGCGACATCCGAGCGCTCGGCCAGCAGGGCGACGTCGTCCGCCCAGCCGGGCCGGTCCAGGTGCAGCAGCGAGTCGGGCCGGAAGGTCGGGACGATCCGCTCACCCCAACCTCGCTCGGCGAGGGCCGCGTGGTCGGCCAGCGTCGCGGTCGCCGCATCGGTCGTGGCCAGGATCTGCAGGTCGAACCGGTCGGTCAGCGCCAACGGACGGTACGCGTCGGTGGCCAGGTGTGCGGAGATCTCGTCGTAGAGCCGGTCGGCGGACTCGGCCGAGGGCGGCTCGCCCAGACCGAACACCTCGACGAAGACGTGCTCGAGCCAGTACCGGGTCGGCGTGCCGCGGTACAGGTGCCAGTGCTCGCAGAACGTGCGCCAGATCGCCCGCGGGTCGGTCTCGACCGGCTCGCCGTCGTGGCGCGGCACGCCCAGCGCGTCGTGCGGGACCCCCTGGGACACGATCATCCGGACCAGGTAGTGGTCCGGGATCACGAAGACCTCGGCCGGGTTGCCGAACGGCTGGTCCGCGTTGAGCATCGCGGCGTCGACGTGGCCGTGCATCGAGACGATCGGCAGATCCCGGGTCCCGGCGTAGATGGCCCGCGCGAGCTCGCGCGTGGTCGGGTCAGCCGGGAGCGCGCGGTCCGGGTGCAGGGACCAGCGGGTCGATGGAGCGGTCACAGCGTCCTCCAGTTGAGACGGTTTGAAACACCATGCACACGCCGTTTCTCACCGGGTACGGCTCAGCGACGACGACGACGCGGCCCACGTTACCCCCGAGGACCGGCACGGGCGATCCTCTTGTGAACAGAGATAAGACGTGATGAGATCACTGTTCATCAGATTCATCCCCCGACCGAGGACGGACCATGGTCACGCTCCGTGACGTCGCACGTGCCGCTGGCGTCTCCCCGGCGACCGCCTCCCGAGCCCTCGCCCAACCCGCGCGCGTCTCGCCCGACCGGCGCGACCGGGTCGCCCGCGCCGCAGCCGACCTCGGCTACCGGACCGCCCGCGAGGAGCCCGGCACCGAGCGCCGCCGCCTCGGCCTGATCGTCCCCGACATGCAGAGCCCCTTCTTCTCCGGCATCGCCAAGGGGGTGCACCACCGCGCCCGCGCCGCCGGGTACGTGGTCCAGGTCGGCGACGCCGACGAGGACCCGCGCCTCGAGGTCGAGCTGGTGCACCAGATGGCCTCCCAGGTGGACGGCATCGTGCTGTGCTCGCCGCGGATGTCCGACCAGGCGCTGGCCGCCCTGCCGCAGACCCCCGAGATCATCCTGGTCAACCGCGAGTCCGAGCACCTGCGGTCGGTGGTCATCGACAACGAGGACGGCATCCGCCAGGCCGTCCGGCACCTGCACGCCCTCGGCCACCGGCGGATCGCCTACGCGGGCGGCCAGTGGGGGTCGTGGTCGGACCGTGAACGTCGCCGCGGCCTCGAGCTCGCCGCCCACCAGCTCTCCGAGGTCGAGATCATCCAGCTCGGCCACTTCCCGACGGTGTTCTCGGGCGGGGTCGCCGCCGCCGACCTGGTCGCCGCGAGCGGCGCGACCGCCGTCATCGCCCACAACGACCTCATCGCGCTGGGCATCCTGGACCGGTTGCGCTCCCGCGGGACTGCCGTTCCCGGGCGCGTCTCGGTCGTGGGCTTCGACGACGTGCCCGCTGCGACCCAGGTCTCGCCGACCCTCACCACCGTGGCCGTCCCGCTCCAGCTGCTCGGACGCACCGCCGTCGACCTGCTGCTCGACCCCTCGCAGGACGACCTCCCGGCACCCCTCGACGCCGAGGGCGAGGTCGAGGGCCTCGACCCCCGCACCCGGCTGACCGCGGTCTCGCTCGTCGTCCGGACATCGAGCGGACCCGCACCGGACGAGGCCCCCGGCCAACGCCCCGGCACCGCGACCGCCCCGACCCCGACCCCGACCCCGACCCCAGGTGACCCCACGTGACTGCACCGCGCCTCTCCCTGACCACCCTCGACGAGCGCGTCGGCCGGTCGCCCGACGGCGCCGCTCGTGAGAGCACCGTGGGTGAGGACGCCGTGGGTGAGGACGCCGTGCGCGGTCCTGCCGTGGACCCCCGCGCGACCAGCGTCGGGATCGTCCACCTGGGCGTCGGCGCGTTCCACCGAGCCCACCAGGCGGTCTTCACCGAGGACGCCGCCGCGGCCGCGGGCGAGGACCACTGGGGCACCCTCGGCGTCACCCAGCGCAGCCCGCGCGTCGCCGAGCAGCTGCTCCCCCAGGACGGGCTGTACAGCGTGCTCACCAAGGGTCGCACCCACACCTCGCTGCGCGTCATCGGCTCGATGCGGGACGCGGCGTTCCTCGGCGACCGCTCCGAGCACGTGCTCGACACCATCGCCGCGCCCGGGACCCACGTGGTCTCCTCGACCGTCTCCGAGAAGGGCTACCGGCGCACGCCGTCGGGCGCTCCCGACCTGGCCGACGTCGACCTCGCCGCGGACGTCGCGGCGCTCACCGCCGAGCTCGGCGGGACGTCCGTCAGGGCGGGCGTGGTCGACGCACCCGCACGTACACCCGTCGGCGCCCTGGTGCGGGGGCTGGCCCGCCGGCACGCCCGTCATGGCGCACCGCTCACGGTCGTCTGCTGCGACAACATGGTCGACAACGGGCACGTGGTCGCCGCCCTCGTGCGCGGCGTCGTCGACGCCGTGCCCGGTCCCCGTGCGCAGTCGCTGCTGACCTGGATCGAGGGGTCGGTGCGCTTCCCCGTGACCATGGTCGACCGGATCACCCCGGCGACCACCGACGCGCACCGTCGTGAGGCGACCGACCTGCTCGGACTGCGCGACGAGGCGCTCGTGGTCGCCGAGCCGTTCATGCAGTGGGTGATCGAGGACTCCTTCGCCGGACCCCGTCCGTGGTGGGAGCTCGCCGGAGCGAGCCTGGTCGACGACGTCGCACCCTTCGAGCGGGCCAAGCTGCGGATGCTCAACGGCGCGCACTCGACCATCGCGTACCTCGGCGCCCTGCACGGGTACCGGATGATCGACGAGGCGATGGGCGACCCCGCGGTGGTCGAGGTCGCGCGGCGCCTGATGGCCGAGGAGGTCACCCCGACGCTGACCCCGCCGCAGGGCCTGGACCTGGCCCTGTACCGCGAGGAGATCCTCGAGCGGTTCGCCAACCCCGCGACCGGCTACACGACCCAGCAGGTCGCCGGGGACGGCTCGCAGAAGATGCCGATCCGGGTGCTCGGAACGATCTCGGACCGGCTCGCCGCCGGCGTCGTGCCGGGTGCGGCGACCCGCGCCACAGCGGCCTGGATCGTGTTCGTCGCCCGCGGGGTCGACCGGACCGGTCACCCGTTGCCGCTCGACGACCCGTGGGCCGACCGCCTGCGCGCGGCGGCCGCCGGGGACGAGCAGGGTCTCGCGGACCGGATGCTCGCGCTGGACGCCGTCTTCCCCGCCGAGGTGAGCCGCCACGACGGCTTCCGCGCCGCGCTGCGTGCCGAGGTCGCCGACCTGCTCCGCCTCGTCCCGGCCGGCTGAGGCCGCCCAGGGCAGACGCCGGGCACCGGGCGGAGGCGGGCGCCGGACGCCGGTGCGGGTTGCCGGGACCACTCGTCCCTTGACGGGAGCGAGGCCGGTGCCTACGCTTGGAAAGCGCTTCCCGCACGGCTTCGGCACTGCCCCGGGCCACCACCGACCTGAACTCGGAGACACACCATGGCGTCGTCAGTCCTTCGCATCGCGATGAACGGGATCACCGGGCGGATGGGCTACCGACAGCACCTGCTGCGGTCGATCCTCCCGATCCGCGAGGCCGGAGGGGTCGAGCTCGCCGACGGGAGCCGGGTGCAGGTCGAGCCGATCCTGGTCGGTCGCAACGAGACGAAGATCCGCGAGATCGCCGAGCGCCACGGCATCGAGCAGTGGAGCACCGACGTGGAGTCCGTGCTCGACGAGGTCGACATCTACTTCGACGCCCAGGTCACCTCACGCCGCGCCGCCGCCCTCACCGCAGCCATGAAGGCCGGCAAGCACATCTACACCGAGAAGCCGACCGCCGAGACCCTCGACGAGGCCGTCGAGCTCGCCCGCCTCGCGCGGGACTCGGGCATCACCGCGGGCGTCGTGCACGACAAGCTCTACCTGCCGGGTCTGGTCAAGCTGCGCCGGCTGGTCGACGAGGGCTTCTTCGGCCGCATCCTGTCCCTGCGTGGGGAGTTCGGCTACTGGGTGTTCGAGGGCGACGTGCAGCCCGCCCAGCGGCCCAGCTGGAACTACCGCAGCGAGGACGGCGGCGGCATGACCGTCGACATGTTCTGCCACTGGAACTACGTGCTCGAGGGCATCCTCGGCTCGGTCAAGACCGTGACCGCCAAGACCGCCACGCACATCCCGACCCGCTGGGACGAGCAGGGCAAGCCCTACACCGCGACCGCCGACGACGCGTCGTACGGCATCTTCGACGTCGAGACCCCTCAGGGTGACGCGGTCGTCGCGCAGATCAACTCCTCGTGGGCCGTGCGCGTCTACCGCGACGAGCTCGTCGAGTTCCAGGTGGACGGCACGCACGGCTCGGCCGTCGCCGGCCTGACCAAGTGCGTCGCCCAGCAGCGCGCCCACACCCCGATGCCGGTGTGGAACCCGGACCTGCCGGTCACCGAGTCCTTCCGCGACCAGTGGCTCGACGTCCCGGCCAACGCGGTGCTCGACAACGGCTTCAAGCTGCAGTGGGAGGAGTTCCTGCGCGACGTCGTCGCGGGGCGGGAGCACCGTTTCGGCCTGCTCTCGGCCGCGCGTGGCGTCCAGCTCGCCGAGCTCGGCCTGCGGTCCTCCGAGCAGGGACGGCGCCTCGACATCCCCGAGATCACCCTGTGAGCGCGGGCCTGGACCTCGCCCCGGCGTCGCAGGGGGACGCCGGGACCGACCTCGGCCGTCTCTCGCTCAACACGGCGACCACCAAGTCCTGGACCCTGCAGCAGGCCGTGGACGGCGCTGTCGCGGCAGGGCTGCCCGCCGTCGGCCTGTGGCGCGACCGCGTCGCCGAGGTCGGCCTGGAACGAGCCGCGCAGATCGTCACCGAGGCCGGTCTGCGCGTCTCCTCGCTGTGCCGCGGAGGCTTCCTCACCGCGTCCGACGACGCCGGGATCGCCGCCGCCCTTCAGGACAACCGAGCGGCCATCGTCGAGGCCGCCACCCTGGGCACCCGCGAGCTCGTGTTCGTGGTCGGCGGGCTGCCGTCGTCCCCGACGCCGGGTGCTGCGGCGCGGTCCTACCCTGCTGCCGGCGACGGCAGGCCGACCAGCGCCGACCCCGATCGAGACCTCGTCGCGACCCGGCAGCGGGTGGCCGACCGGATCGCCGACCTGGTGCCCTTCGCCGCCGAGCACGACGTGCGGATCGTCCTCGAGCCGTTGCACCCGATGTTCGTAGCCGACCGCGCCGTCGTCTCGACCCTGGGCCAGGCCCTCGACCTGGCCGAGCCGTTCCCGGCCGAGACGGTGGGCGTCGTGATCGACACCTACCACGTGTGGTGGGACCCCGACCTCGAGCAGCAGATCGCCCGAGCAGGCGCGCAGGGCCGCATCGCGGGCTACCAGGTGTGCGACTGGTTGCTGCCCCTGGCCGCCGACCCGCTGCTCTCGCGTGGTCACGTCGGCGACGGCTACGTCGACTTCGCGACCATCACCCGCTGGGTCACCGCCGCCGGCTACACGGGCGACATCGAGGTCGAGATCTTCAACCAGCAGATCTGGGACACCCCCGGCGACCAGACCCTCGCGACCATGGCCGCACGCCACCGCACCTTCGTCCTGCCCTACCTGGGCCCGCCCACCCCCTGACCCCCGCGCGCTCGGGTCACGCAGCTCGAGATCGGGCTTTCCGTCGCTTACCGCTGGTGGATAGCGACGGAAAGCCCGATCTCGGCCGGGGCTGACGTGCGGTCAGGGGCGCAGGGCGGTCTTGAGAAGGTCGATGTCCTGGGACTGGCCCTCCGACGGGGTCTCGACGATCGCGTCGCAGCCGGCCTCGCGGACCACGTGGGCGATGAGCTCGGCCGGGATGGTCCCGGAGGCGAACCCTGCATGCCGGTCGCGGCTCGAGCCTGCGGGGTCGCGCGAGCTGTTCGCGTGGACCAGGTCGATGCGACCGGTGATCGCCCGGACGCGCTCGACGATCGTCTCGAGGTCCTCGCCCGCCGCCCACGCGTGGCAGGTGTCGAGGCAGAAGCCGACGTCGTAGCCGCCGATCACGTCCCAGAGCATCGCGATGCGGTCCAGGGTCCGCGCGCAGGCGTTCTCCCCGCCCGCGGTGTTCTCCACCAGGACCGGGACGGGGAAGGTGGCGCGCTCGAACGTCTTGCGCCAGCTGTCGAAGCCGAGGGCGATGTCGTCACCGTCGCCCACGTGGCCACCGTGCACGATCAGCCCCCGCCCGCCCAGTGCAGCTGCGGCCTCGGCGTGCTGGGCGATCATCTTCCGGCTCGGGATGCGGATCTTGTTGTTCGTCGAGGCCACGTTGACCAGGTACGGCGCGTGGGCGTAGATCCCCAGGCCGGACGCGACGAGGGCTGCGGAGTCCTCCCGCGGCACCGGCTTCTTCCACCCCTGCGGATCGGCCAGGAAGATCTGGACCGCCTCGGCCCCGACCGCACGGGCTGCGGCCACCGGGTCGTCGTCGCGGACATGCGCTCCGATCAGTGCCATGACCCCACGCTACTCGGCGGAGCCCCGGTCGAGATCGGGCTTTCCGTCGCTTGCCGCTGCTGGACAACGACGGAAAGCCCGATCTCGGCAGGCCTCACGCGCAGCGCGTGCGAAGCGCGTGGCGGACGCGGGCGACGAACGGGTCGGGGTGGCGCAGGACATCGTCCGCGGTCACCGTCATCACGAGCCAACCGGTGCTCTGCAGGAGCTCGCGACGGCGGATGTCACGCATCCAGACCGCGCGGTCGCTGCGGTGGACGTCACCGTCGTACTCGATGACCACCCTTCCCTCCCGGTAGAGCATGTCGGGCATCGCCAGGAACTGGCCGCGCGAGTCCCGCACCGGCTCGTTCACCGCGGGGCACGGCAGGCCGGAACGCACCAGACGCAGCCGCGTCCGGGTCTCCATCAGCGAGTCCGTGCCCTCGCGAAGGTCCACGAACGACGTGCGCGCCCGCGCGAGCCCACGCGTCCCCGGCGGCGTCCGCCCGACGAGCGCCTCCAGGTCGCCCAGACCCAGGAGTGGTCGCCGCCGTCGGACCAACGCATCGCCGAGCACGACGAGCGAGTCGACCGTCGACCGCGCGGCACAGTCGATCCACGCCTCCTGCGGCAGCACCACGGGCACGCCCCCGACGACCGTCGTCACGACCCTCCGGGCCGAGGTCCGGACGACGAGGCCGTGACGTTGGGGGCGCGGGCTCGCGCGTGTCACCCGCACGTGCAGGTCGGGTCCGTCGAGCTCGCCAGGCACCTGCGCACCCAGGAGCCGCAGCGCCGTGACATCGGTGAAAGCGCTGCCCGGCGGGAGCACGCTGAGTGCGGCACGGCACCGGTCCTGGATGGTCAAGGGCCCAGAGCACACCATCCGGACCCCGCGCAGCGGGCTGACCAGGTCGCTGCGGCGGACGCGGCTCTCACCCACCGCGTACCGCCGAGCCTCAGCGACCGTGAACGCGCCGTGCACGAGCTCGGGAGGGAGGGGACGCGGTCGTCGAGCCATCCCGCCACCCCACCGCGCACCGCCCATCGCGACACGAGCGGACCGCCCGACCTGTGGACCAGCCACACCGGCACCGACCGCCCCTCAGCAGCCCCGCGCCCTCCGTCCCGCGTGCGACCAGCCGAGGTGGGGCTTTCCGTCGCTTTCCGCGTGCGGAAAGCGACGGAAAGCCCGATCTGGGGCGTCGGGCACTCGCGCGCAGGTCAGGACAGGAGCGTGGGGAGGAGCTGGGCGAACCGTTCGCCCATGTGGCGGTGGCCACGGGCCTCGGGGTGGAGGAGGTCGGGCATGGGCAGGCGCTCCCACTCGGGCCAGCCGTAGAGCTCGCGGCCGTCGAGATACCGCAGGCTCCCGTCGCCCGCTGCCCGACGGCGTCGGACCACGGCGTCGAGCACCTCTCGGATCACGCCCAGGCTCAGCTTGTCCGCGACGTGCTCCTCGGGGCGTCCGAGGGTGCGGAAGACGGGGGCGTCGACCGGGGACGACGGGTCGATCTCGGTGGGTCCGGGGCAGTCCTCGACCATGGGGCACAGGATCGGGGAGATGACCACGACCGGCGTCGTCGGGTGCCCCTCACGGATCGTGTCGAGAAATCCTTCTACCGCCGGCACGAAGGCCCGCCGTCGCAGGCAGTCGCGGTTCACCACGTTGATGCCCAGCTTGAGGGTGATGAGGTCTGCAGGCTGGTCGCGGATGCTCCGGGCGACGAACGGGTCGAGCACCGCGTTGCCCGAGAACCCGAGACTCACCAGGTCCAGCCCCGCGGTGCGGGCAGCGACCACGGGCCAGGTGCCGGTCGGGGAGTCCGCGTTCCCGCCGTGGCTGATCGAGCTTCCGTGGTGCACCCAACGTGATGCCCCCCGCTCCCCCGCCGACGGCGTCACGGGGGCGTCGGCTCGCAGCGCCACCAGGCAGGTGATCTCGCCGTAGGGCAGCCAGATCTCGACCTCGGCGTCACGGCCGGGCAGCTGGTCGAGGACCACGGTCGCGACCGGCCCCTCCTGGACGACAGCAGTGCCGCCCCGGAAGTCGAGACGGTAGGTGCCGTGCTCGTCAGCAGTGGACTGACCCATGAGCAGCCCGTCGACGAGCAGGTCGTAGCGCCCGGCGGGAGGGACGGGCCCGTCGAGGCCGTCGGGAGGGCGGTTGGCCGAGACCGTGCGCAGCGCCCGGACATCGAGCTCCATCCGACGTGCCGCAGTCCGGAGCACGAGCCGTACCCCCGCGGGTTGGCGCTCGCACATGGCCATGAAGTCGTCGGGCACCTGCGACCGCGCGGCCGCCGGCAGCCGGTGCAGCACGAGGCCCTGCGCCGTCGGCTCGACCTCGACCGCTCCCACGATCCTCACCGGCCCGCCCACCAGCGCGACATCCACAAGGCCCATCACGTACTCCTCGGTCTGTGGCTCACGTCGAGATCGGGCTTTCCGTCGCTATCCCACCAGGGAAAGCGGCGGAAAGCCCGAACTGGGCGCGGAAGGCTGAGCGGGCGGACGGGGCGGGCTGGGCGGAGGTGGCGGGGGGGGACTGGGCGGAGGGGGCGGGGCGGACTGGGCGGGGCTGGGGGGTCAGTAGATGTTGCCGTGCTCGCGGAACTCGCGCCAGACGTTCTCGAAGAAGTCGTCGTCCTGCGGGATGGGGCGGCGGGGACGCCAGGTGAAGGTGGCCCGTCCGGCCCGGTCGGCGTCGGCGTCGGGGCTGTCGGACGGCGGCTGCCACGCGGCCTCCTGGATCTCGCCGTCCAGGGCCCCGCGGTCGAGGCTGAAGCGGAAGATCTCGGGCAGGTCGAGCTCGCTCTCGGCATCGGGGCCGTAGCCGACGCGGGGCAGCGAGCCCTCGGGGTCGGTGTAGAGCACCGAGCCGCGGGACCGGCCGCCGTGGGCCACGTAGTCGGCCATCGCCGAGAGGTACACGTAGGCCGTGGTGAGGATGTCGCGGACCAGGAAGGTGCGGTTCACAGCCCGGCGGGAGCCGCCGTCGGCGGTGACGAGGTCGTCGTACCCGGCGAGCCAGGCCTGCACCTGGACGAGCGCCTCGTGGATCGACTGGGCCGAGCGCACCGGCCCGGCCTTGGCGCTCATCAGCTCACCGACGTCGCGCAGCAGTTCACCGGTGTTGTCCGGCTCGCCGGCTGCGGCCCGCGAGGTCGCCCGACCCACGAGGTCCAGGGCCCCGGCCAGCACGGGCTCGGCGGCCGCGGCGAACTCCTCCTCGGTCACCGGCGAGGCGCCCCGGCGTGCCGCGATGAACTGCGCGGCACGCGTCGCACCGACCTGCCCGCTGTTGAGGGCTGCGCCACCGGGCCGGTACACGCCGTGCGCCCCGCCGGCCTCGCCCACCGGGAAGAAGCCGGCGACGTTGGAGTGCCACCACGAGTCGACGAGCAGGCCACCGTTGTTGTGCTGGGCGCACACGTCGACCTCGAGCATCTCCTGCTCGAGGTCCACGTAGGGGTTCTTGTCGAGGTAGAACTGGTAGGCGGGCTCGTTCATGCGACGCAGCCGCTGGATCGGGGTGCCGAACAGCACGCCCGCGCGCTCGAGGTACTCGTGGGACTCGGGGGACAGCTGGCCGGCGTCGAGCTCGGGCCGCACCGGGTTGCTGCGGAAGTCCAGGAAGACCCGTCGTCCGCGCAGCACGGTCTCGCGGTAGACGAGCAGGTCGATCAGCGAGGACCCGTCGAGCGCCTTGCGGATGTCGAAGGGCCACTGGTAGCCCTTGAGGAAGACCAGCGACAGCATGCGCCCGTAGTCGGGGATCGACTCGGTGAGGAACTCCCGCTCGTCGCCGCCGTCGGCGTCGGTCGACACGAAGCGCGGCAGCACCTGCATGTAGGTGCCCGAGACGTTCCAGCGGGGCTTGATGGAGGCCAGGCCGAACTGCCACTCGGTGAGGTTCTTGCCGTGGACGCCCGCGCGGTACGCCGCACCCGAGGCCCCCCACTGCCCGTGGGGGAACACCCGGGTCGCGTAGATGCCTGCCGGGCCGCCGGTGGCGTAGACGAGGTTGGTGCAGCGCAGCAGCAGGAAGGGTGACTGCTCGCCGTCGTGCGGGATGTCGGTGCGCAGCACGAGCAGACCCGCGATCTCGGGGCCGTCGGCCCCCGGTCGCGTGATCAGGTCGACCACACGGCAGTTGTCGTGGACCGCTGTGCCGTTGCGGGCGACCTTCTTCTCGAGCTGCTCGACCATGCTGCGGCTGGTGTACGGGCCGACCGAGGTGGCCCGACGGCGGGGGTCGTGGTCGGTCTTGTAGCCGATGAACTCGCCGTAGCGGTTCTGCGGGAAGGGCACCCCCAGGTCGCACAGGTGCAGGAAGGTGCGGGCTGACAGCGCGGCCTCGGCGAGGGCGTTGTCCCCGTCCATCGCGCCGCCCGCGTAGAGGGTCTCGGCCATCTCGCGCACCGAGTCGCCGTCACCGCCCGAGAGGGTCAGCTTGTAGTACGTCTGCTTGTCCGAGCCCGCGTTGCGGCTGGCCCCCGCGCCGATCTTGTCGGCCACCATGACGACGTCGTCCTGGCCGAACTCCCAGAGCCGGTCGGCGGCGCAGAAGCCGGCCGAGCCGGTGCCGACCACCACGGTGTTGGCGGTGATCACCGGGACGGCGAGCCCCGCGATCTGCAGCGTCTGGGGCTCGTCGGTCATCGGGATCTCCTTGGTGTGCGTCGGGGGCGGGGCCGGCGGCGCGCCCTGGTGGGCTCCAGCAGCCGCGTCCCCGGCGGAGGGGGTCAGAGGGTCGGGATGTGCATGCCGCCGTCGACGTGGAAGACCTCGCCGGTGGAGTAGGGGGTCTGGCCCGAGGCCAGGACGGCGACCGCGCCGGCGACGTCGGAGGGTCGGCCCCAGCGAGCGATCGGGGCCAGTCCGTCGGCGAGCAGGGCGTCGTACTTGGCGGTGACGCCCGCGGTCATGTCGGTGGCGATCACGCCGGGGCGCACCTCGTAGACGACGATGCCCTCGGGGGCCAACCGGACCGCGAAGAGCTGGGTGGCCATCGCGACCCCCGCCTTGGACAAGCAGTAGTCGCCGCGGTTGGTCGAGACGGTCGTGGCCGAGATGGACGAGACGTTGACGATCGTCGCGACGGGGGCCTCGAGGGGCTCGGCGATCTCCCCGCGCAGTGCGATCACCCGGTTGGCGAAGGCCTGGGTCAGGAAGTACGGCCCGCGCAGGTTGATCCCCAGCACCCGGTCGAAGCTCTCGGTGCCGGCCTCGAGGAGGTCCGCGCGGACGCTGGGTGCCACGCCGGCGTTGTTGACCAGGAGGTCGAGACGGCCCCAGGCGTCGACGGCGTCCTGGACGTAGCGCTCGTGGTCGGCGGGCTCGGCGACCGACCCGCGGACGTAGCGCACGCGGTCGTCCGACCCGGCGATCTCGCGCAGATCGGCGAGGACCTCGGTGGGCTCCTCCCGGGTGGCCAGGATGGAGACGGCGTAACCGTCGGCGAGCAGGCGCCGGGTGATGCCCAGGCCGATCCCGCGGTTGCCTCCGGTGACCAGTGCCACTGCGGGCATCGTTGCCGTCCTCTGCGTCGAGCGGGTGGGGCGGGGCCCCTCGGGTGGTGGCGCCTGCTCGATCTTTCCACGGCGGAGGCGATTCGGGCAAGCGCTTTCCGGGCGCGTCCGACCGACGGCCGACCCCTCGCGGACGATCCTTGACCGTGACCCCGTCCCCGCACCGCACCCGCGCGGTCCCCCGACGCCGAGGGTCGGCCTCCCACCGCACCGGGATCCTCCGGCTCCTCGCGCTCGTCGGCCTCGCCGGCCTGCTGCTGCTCGGCGCCGCCACGGGCCTGACCACCACGAGCCCGACGACGGCCCCCGCTCCGACGGGCGCCCCGCAGTCCGCCCTGGCCACCGTGCCGCTGCTCGAGGTCAAGGGTCGTGCACCCAAGACCGGCTACTCGAGGGACCTGTTCGGCAACGGGTGGGTCGACGTCGACCGCAACGGATGCGACACCCGCAACGACGTCCTGGGTCGGGACCTCACCGACCGCACCTACAAGCCGGGCACGGGTGACTGCCTCGTCCTGTCCGGGACCCTCGTCGACCCGTACAGCGCGAGCACCATCTCCTTCGTCCGCGGCCAGGCGACGAGCGCGGCGGTGCAGGTCGACCACGTCGTCGCGCTCTCGGACGCCTGGCAGAAGGGCGCCCAGGCCTGGGACGAGCCCACACGGGTGGCCTTCGCGAACGACCCGATGAACCTGCTCGCGGTCGACGGGCCGCTCAACGCGCAGAAGGGCGACGCGGACACCGCGACGTGGCTGCCGCCGCACCGACCGTACCGATGCGCCTACGTGGCTCGCCAGGTAGCGGTCAAGCACACCTACGGGCTGTGGGTCACCGATGCCGAGCGCGCGGCGATGGTCCGGGTGCTCACGACCTGCCCCGACCAGGCGCTGCCCGACGGCTCAGACCTGCCGCCGCGCTGATCCACCGCTGATCGCCCCTCGCATCCCACCGGCTCGGCGAAGGGCGCGGTGCTCGTCACGAGCACCGCGGACGGGTCGGGGCTCAGGGTCGCGCGGCGTCCGACCCCGGGTGCATGTGGGCCCGCTCGCCGTCGTGGTTGAAGATCGACAGGATCTCCACCGGGCCGTCGTGAGCACTGATGACGTGCGGCACCATGGTCGAGAACTCGGCCGCGTCGCCGGCCTCGACCACGATCGACCGGTCGCCGAGCTGCAGGTGGGCCGTCCCGGACAGGACTGTGAACCAGTCCCGCCCCGGGTGCACCCGGGCGTCCCCGTCAGGAACCTGCTGGTCGGCGGTGATCCGCATCTTGACGACGGTCACCCCGTGCACCGCGCCCTCGCGCGACAGCAGCCACGTGGTCCGCCCCGGGGTGTGGTCCGGCTCGGGCCGGATCACGACGTCCTCGTCCTGGGCGGACTCGACGAGCTCGTCGATGGTCGTCCCCAGGGCGCGGGCGATCGGGACCAGCTGGTCGAGGGCGATGCGACGGTGGCCCGTCTCGATCCGGCTCAAGGTGGACGGGCTGAGGAAGCACCGGGCGGCCAGGGCGTCCAGCGACCACCCGCGAGCCAGGCGGAGACCACGGATCCGCTGACGGATCAGGGAGTCGAGCGCACGTTCTTGCGTCATAGGCAAGAGTGTATGCCTTGCACGCATCGACGTTCTACGGTGGTGCCATGGATCGCACAGCCCACCCCCGCACCGCGCAGCACCACGCCGAGCAGCACGCCGGCCACGACGAGGCCGGCCTGGCCGACCTGCTCGACCTGGATGCCCAGGCCCTCGGGACAGCCTTGGACGAGCTGGTCGACTGGGTCGCGACGCTCGCCCCCGACGCCCCGCGCACCGTCCTGGACCTGGGTGCGGGGACCGGCACCGGGACCCTCGCGCTCACCCGCCGGTTCGAGCACGCCTCGGTGGTGGCGATCGACTCGTCAGCCCTGATGCTCACGCGGGTCGAGGCAGCAGCGCGCCGGGACGGCGTCCGCGAGCGGGTCCGCACCGTCCTGGCCGACCTCGACGAGACCCTCCCGCCGACCGACGAGGTGCAGGTGGCCTGGGCCTCCTCCTCGCTGCACCACGTCGCCGACCCCGACCGCCTGCTGCGACGCGTGCACGACGCCCTGGTCCCGGGAGGCGTGCTGGCTGTCCTGGAGATCGAGTCGATGCCGCGCTTCCTGCCCCACGACATCGGGTTCGGCCGCCCCGGCCTGGAGGACCGGTGCCACGCCGCCGTGGAGGCGTCGGGGTGGAACGCGTACCCGGACTGGCGCCCGTACCTCGAGCGGGCCGGGCTCGAGGTCGTCGGCCGGTACCGCGTCGACACCGGGACCCGGCCCGTGCCGTCGAGCACCCCGCGCTACGCCCACTCCTGGCTCGGCCGTCTCCGTTCCGCCCTGGGCGACCTCCTGGACGCCGACGACCGCACCACGCTGGACCGCCTGCTCGCGCAGGACGACCCCGCAGCCCTGCTGCACCGCCCGGACCTGACCTCACGGGGCAGCCGGATCGCCTGGGCGGCCCGCCGCCCCCTGACCGAGGAGTCCTCATGAGCACCTCCCTCACGCACGACGTCGCCGTGATCGGCGGTGGCGCCGCAGGCCTCAGCGCGGCCGTGACCCTGGCCAGGTCGTTGCGGTCGGTGGTCGTCGTGGACGCCGGGGAGCCGCGCAACGCCCCGGCTGCGGGGGCGCACAACGTCCTGGGCCGGGAGGGGGTCGCCCCTCTCGAGCTCCTCGCGACCGGGCGGGCGGAGGCTCGGCACTACGGGGCCGAGATCCGGGCCGACGGGGCGGTCGCGGCACGCCACCTCGACACCGGGTTCGAGGTCGACCTCGCGGGCGGCGACACGCTCCGGGTGCGTCGGCTGATCCTGGCCACCGGACTTGTCGACGAGCTGCCCGCCATCCCGGGCGTGCGTGAGCTGTGGGGACGCAGCGTGCTGCACTGCCCGTACTGCCACGGCTGGGAGGTGCGTGGCACCCGCATCGGCGTGGTCGGCACCAGCCCGATGAGCGTGCACCAGACGCTGCTCTTCCGACAGCTCTCCGACCAGGTCACGCTCTTCCTGCACACGATGCCCGACCCCGACGACGAGGCGTGGGCCCAGCTGGCCGCGTTGGACGTGCAGGTGGTCACCGGGGAGGTCAGCGAGCTCCGTGCGCAGGACGGCGAGCTGCGCTCGGTCGCGCTCGCCGACGGGCAGGTCGTCGACGTCGACTCGGTCGTGGTGGCGCCCCGCTTCCACGCCCGGGGGGACCTCTACGCCCAGCTCGGCGGGACCCTCGTCGACCACCCGTTCGGCGAGATGGTCCCCGCGGACCCCTCGGGCCGTACCGAGGTGACCGGGGTGTGGGCCGCCGGCAACGCGCACGACCTCGCCGCGACGGTCGCCGGTGCCGCAGCCGCGGGGGTCGTGGCCGGCGGCGCGGTCAACGCCGACCTGGTGACCGCAGACGCCCAGGCCGCGGTCCGCAGCCGGAGGTCTGTGGGGCGCTGAGGGTGCGGTGGACGGCTGCGATCTCGACCGCCGGCCTCGTAGGGTGACCCGGTGACCTCTGCCAGGCCCGACGCCGTCCCGCCGCACGACGAACCACCCCTCGACGACGAGCCGCCCTACGACCCCGCGTACGACGAGGCCCCACCCGTCGACATCTCCTTCGACGACGCACCCGGGGCGACCCGCCCCGCACCTGTCGCCGTGGCCCGGCACCGGTCGGCGCCGTCCGCCACCCCGTCCGTCGCCCCGTCCGCCAGGCCGTCGCTCCCGGCCGGCCCGGCCCCGACCCCGCTCGAGGTGCTCGGACGCGTCTTCGGCTACGACTCCTTCCGGGGTGAGCAGGCGGAGATCATCGACACGGTGGTGGGCGGTGGCGACGCCCTCGTCCTGATGCCCACGGGCAGCGGCAAGTCGCTGTGCTACCAGGTCCCTGCGCTGGTCCGGTCGGGCACCGGGGTGGTGGTCTCCCCACTGATCGCCCTCATGCAGGACCAGGTCGACGCCCTCTCGGCGCTGGGCGTGCGGGCCGGCTTCCTCAACTCGACCCAGGACTGGTCGCAGCGGCGCGAGGTCGAGCAGGCCTTCGTCGACGGCGCCCTGGACCTGCTCTACCTCGCGCCCGAGCGGCTCCGGGTGCCCGAGACCCTCGACCTCCTCGATCGCGGCCAGGTCGCGCTGTTCGCGATCGACGAGGCGCACTGCGTGTCCCAGTGGGGGCACGACTTCCGCCCCGACTACCTCCAGCTGTCCGTGCTGCACGACCGCTGGCCGTCGGTGCCCCGCATCGCGCTGACGGCGACGGCCACCGAGGCGACCCACACCGAGATCGCCCAGCGGCTGCAGCTGACCGACGCACGACACTTCGTGGCGAGCTTCGACCGTCCCAACATCCAGTACCGCATCGTGGCGAAGGACAGCCCGCGCACCCAGCTCCTGGACCTGCTGCGGACCGAGCACGCCGGCGACGCGGGGATCGTGTACTGCCTGTCCCGCAAGTCGGTCGAGCAGACCGCGGACTTCCTCACCGCCCAGGGCATCACCGCGCTGCCGTACCACGCAGGCCTGGACCGTCGGGTGCGCAGCACCAACCAGTCGCGCTTCCTGCGCGAGGACGGGCTGGTGATGGTCGCCACGATCGCCTTCGGCATGGGCATCGACAAGCCCGACGTGCGGTTCGTGGCGCACCTGGACCTGCCCAAGTCCGTCGAGGGCTACTACCAGGAGACCGGTCGGGCCGGCCGCGACGGCCTGCCCTCGACCGCGTGGCTCGCCTACGGCCTGCAGGACGTCGTGCAGCAGCGCCGCATGATCGACACCTCCGAGGGCGACGCTGCGCACCGTCGCCGGCTCGGGGCGCACCTGGACGCGATGCTCGCGCTGTGCGAGACCGTCGGCTGCCGGCGCGTCCAGCTGCTCGGCTACTTCGGCCAGAGCAGCACGCCGTGCGGCAACTGCGACACCTGCCTGGTGCCACCCGAGTCGTGGGACGGGACGGTCCCCGCTCAGAAGCTGCTCTCGGCGGTGGTGCGCCTGGACCGCGAGCGCAACCAGCGCTACGGGGCGGGGCACCTGGTCGACATCCTGCTGGGGAAGGTGACCCCACGCATCGAGCAGCTGGGTCACACGTCGCTGAGCGTCTTCGGGATCGGCACCGAGCTGTCCGAGGCCGAGTGGCGCGGGGTCGTGCGGCAGATGCTCGCCCAGGGGCTGCTCGCGGTCGACGCCGACGGCTACGGGACGCTCCGGATCACCGAGGCCAGCGCCGACGTGCTGACCGGGTCCCGCAGCGTGCTGCTGCGCCGGGAGGCTCCTCGGGCGGCACGGACCCGCACCCCACGGGCGTCGCGGAAGGGCGCCGCCGTCGCGGTGGATCTCGACCAGGACGCGACCGCCGTGTTCGAGCGGCTCCGGTCGTGGCGGGCCGCGACGGCCAAGGAGCAGGGTGTGCCGGCCTACGTCGTCTTCCACGACGCGACGCTGCGGGAGATCGCGACCCGGGTGCCGACCACCCTCGAGGAGCTCGGGACGGTCACCGGCGTCGGCGTGGCCAAGCAGGAGAGGTACGGTCCGCACCTCCTCGAGGCACTGCACCCCTGAGCGCCGGGACGGCCGGCGCGGTAGGCCTGCGAGAATCCGGTCCCGCTCTGGGAGGATCGACCCATGTCCCCCCTCCGGCACGAACCCGACCTGCAGGCGGGGGCATGGGTCGCCGAGCGCCTGGGCACCTTCGGCGCAGTCGTCGGCTCCCTGGTCCCCCAAGGGTTCGAGGCCTACGCCCGGGTGCTGCACCCGCTCGAGGACGAGAACGGTGAGCCGGCCCGCTGGGCCGACGTCGCCGCGGTCACCGGGCAGACGCTGCACCCGTTGGCGCAGTTCTGGCGCCTGGCGAGACGGCCCGGACCGCTGGTCTACGAGCCCGGCTTCCCGCACGGCACCGTCTCGCCCGAGCACGCCTCGGCGCGTGAGGCGGGACGGCGCGAGTGGGCGGGCACCAACCCCGAGACCGGCAGCCTCGCCCCGGCCGACCTGGCCCGGCTGACCGATCTGCTGCGCGTGGCCACGACCACCCCGCAGGACTGCGTGATGGCGCTGTGGGAGGGGTGGGCCGGCGCCCATCACCGGCCGCGCTTCGTGCTCCCAGGACGCCAGTACCTGCTGTACCACGGCCGGCTCGAGCACGCCGGGACGCTGCGCGACGGCGGGCTGGCCGACGACGGTCCGCGCCGCTCGCCGAGCCTGTTCTGGCCGCACGACCGGGCCTGGTGCGTGGCCTCGGAGATCGACCTGGACTCCACGGTGGTCGGAGGCAGCCGCGAGCTGGTCGACGCGATCGTGACCGATCCTGGCCTCGAGGCCTTCGCGGTCGACGTGGGCGACTCGCTCATGGCTGACGCCGACCTGGTGAACGGCGGCGGCCCGACCGTTGCCTGAGGCGACCGGCTCCACCGGTCCTGGACTGCGGCACCCGCCCGAGACGCGCCTCTGGGAGAATCGTCGGATGACCCGGACCCTGCGCCCGACCCGCTGATGGGAGCCGTCACCGCCGCCCTGGGGACGATGGCGGCGATCGCCGTCGTCGGCTGGCTGCTCGGGCGGTACCGGCTGCTGGGCCCCGGGGCCGAGCAGGTGCTCGCCCGGGCGGTCTTCGCGATCGCCGCCCCCTCGCTGCTGCTGGTCACGATCGCCGAGGCGGACCTCCACCTGCTGGTCTCGCGCACGGCCCTGGTCATCGCGATCACCACCGCGGCGGTCGCCCTGGTCGCGGCCGTCGTGGTGCGTGTGCTGTGGCGGCGCCCGACCGGTGAGGCCACGGTCGTCACGCTGGCCGCGTCCTACGTCAACGCGGGCAACCTGGGCCTGCCGCTCGCGGTCTACCTGCTGGGCGACGCCGTCGCCGTCGTGCCGACGCTGCTGTTCCAGCTGCTGGTCCTGGCGCCCATCGCCTTCACGATCTTGGACTCGCGCGGTTCCCGCGAAGGGGGTCGCACGCCAGGGCTCTCGGTCGGACCCGACGCGTCCACCGACACGGACGCTCTGGCCGACGACGGCGCGCAACCCGCTGCGTCGGTCCCCGCCGGGCTGCGCGGTGTGCTCGGTCGCACCCTGCGCAACCCGATCATCATCGGCACGCTCACGGGCCTGCTGCTCGCAGCACTGCCGTGGACCGTGCCGACCGTGGTCCTGGAGCCCTTCCGGCTGATCGGCGCCGCAGCGGCACCGCTCGCGCTGATCACCTTCGGCATGTCGCTGGCCCTGCCACGCGGGAGCGGCGAGCGGCGGTTCACCCGCGAGCTCACGCTGGTGGTCGTGCTCCGCTCCGTGGTGCACCCGTTGCTGGCCGTCGGGGTGGGTCTGCTGCTCGGGCTCGAGGGGCCGGCCCTGCTCGCGGTGGTCACCATGGCGGCCCTCCCGACCGCGCAGAACGTGCTCGTCTACGCCCTGCAGTACGGCCGTGGGCAGGCCGTGGCGCGGGACGCCGGGCTGGTGACGACCCTGCTCGCGATGCCGGTCATGCTCGTGATCGCGGCGGTGCTCGGCTAGCCACGCTCCACTAATAATGCGCATCATCCCTTTGACCCCCGCACACCCGGCTCAGAAGACTGCCTGAGCCGGGCACGCCCGGTGTCCGGCGACGACGACGTCCCGGACCGCCACCGACGGAGGTCACCGTGATCCCTCGACGCCGAGGACGACGCACCGCCCGCCTCAGCACCGCCCTGACCATGCTGCTGGTCGCCCCGCTCGCCGCAGCGGCCACCGCTGCGGCGGCGACCGACCCGGCCCCGCCGTCGACCGCTGTGCCGTCGACCGCCGCGCAGCAGTCGTCCACGCTCCCGACGTTCGCCTTCGCGGGGCAGGTCATCGACAAGGAGTCGATGCTCTACAACCCGACCGACGAGTTCATCTTCCCGAGCATCTTCCACGCCGGTGAGCACCTGACCGACCCCCTGGGCGAGTGGTACCTGTACTACGCCCCGCACGACGCCCCGGGTGGCATCTCCCTGATGTACGCCGACTCCCTGGACGGCCCCTGGACCGAGTACGAGGCCAACCCGCTGATCAGCAACGAGTGGCCACCGCACTACACCCGGGTCTCGCACGTGTCCTCACCCGACGCGGTCTGGGACGAGGCGACCGGGCAGGTGCTGCTCTACTTCCACGGCGAGAACTCGACCACCCGCTGGGCGACGTCGTCCGACGGCCTCGCCTTCGACGACTCGGGGGTGGCCCTGACCAACGCGGACAGCGGGCCGGGCACCACCGAGACCTCCTACGCACGGGTCTTCACGCACCCGGACGTCGACTCCCCGTACCGGTGGGCCATGTTCTACATGCAGAACCGCACCGACGACATCCGGCGTATCAAGATGGCCGAGTCGGTCGACGGCAAGGACTGGGACGTGCGGGCCGAGCCCGTGGTCGTGCCGGACTCCGAGACCGGACGCAACGTCTCGGGGGGCAACCTGCTGACCTGGGAGGGTCAGAGCTACGTCATCTACCACGCCTCCTCAGGTGTCTCCTACGCCCGCACGGTCGACCCGACGGTCACCGAGATCGGCCCCCAGCAGGTGCTGCACCGCGCCTCAGGGATCGGGGACGACGTCGGCCGGGTGGCAGCCCCCGAGGTGGTCACCGACGGCGACCAGACCTACCTGTTCTACGAGTCGGGTGACCGGCTCGGCGCGACCATCGCCTACGCCACCCGGGTCGAGCCCACCCCACCCGACCCCGACCCGCTGCGTGAGCGGTGCAGCGGTGCGTCCTCCGACGAGCTGGTCGGCACCGGGCTCGACGCCGACCTGTGGCGCGTGGTCAACCCCACCACCGCACGGCACGAGGTCACCGACGGCGTCCTGACCATCCCCACCTACGGCACCGGCGTGGCCGGCGCCGCGTTCCCCGTGCAGGACGTGCCCGAGGGGCCGTGGGAGGTCACCACCCAGGTCGACGTCGAACCCACGGCGCGGTTCCAGCAGGCCGGGCTCATCCTGCACCGGACCGGGAGCACCTACGCCAAGCTCGACTACGGCTACGGCACCAACGGCCTGCGGTTCTCCTACATCTGGCGGCAGGCAGGGTCGGAGCGCAACGCCTCGATCGACACCCCACCTGTGCCGCAGGGCACCGGCACCACCGTGTGGCTGCGGCTGACGAGCGACGGCACCGACGTGCGCGCCGCGGCGTCGGTCGACGGGCGGGAGTTCGCGACCATCGGCCGACCGGTCCCGCTCGCCGAGCTCGCACCGACCGGGATCGGCGTCTCGGCGCTGCGGGGGGCGACCGCGGCACCCGAGATCACGGCGACCTTCGACTGGTTCCGGTGGACTCCTACGCCCGCCGAGGCGCAGGAGTGCGCCGCTCCGCAGGTCGCCGACTGGGGGGCCGGAGCGACCTACGACACCGGCGACCAGGTGCAGCACGACGGCAGCACCTGGACAGCGTTGTGGTGGACGCGAGGTCAGCAGCCCGGCTCGAGCGCCTACGGCCCCTGGGCCGAGGCCGGAGCGACGACCTCCTGCGGCAGCACCTGGACCGCGAGCGCCATCTACGAGGCCGAGGACGTCGTCGTGCACGACGGGCACCGTTGGCAGGCAGCCTGGTGGACCAGGAACCAGGAGCCGGGGGCATCACCCTGGGGTCCGTGGCAGGACCTCGGGGCCTGCGCCTGACGACCGACCCACGAGCGCGTGCAACTACGGTGACGGGCATGGGAACCACCTCCAGGGCCATCTCTGGCTGTGCGGCGGGCGTCGTCGTGGTGCTGGCTGCTGCTGGGTGCACCGCATCCGAGACGCCCAGCCTCGCGGCCCTCGAGCGTCCCGCGACCGCCCAGGACACGACCCCCGAAGGCGTGTCCATCGGGCGGGGCATGAGCGACACCCGGTACGTGGGCCAGGCGGGGGACGGGCTCGTCTACGCGGCGCGGGGCACGGCCGAGGAACCGTGGTGCGTCGTCGTCGTGCTGGCCCCCGTGGAAGGTCCGGGCTGGGTGGCGGGCTCCTCCTGCACCGAGGACGTGCGCTTCGCGCGTGACGGGGTCCTGATCTCAGTGACCGGTGGTGACGGACGGACCGCCACCGCCCTGCTGCTGCCCGACGACACCGGCGAGCTGGACGAGGGCGAGTGGCGGAGGGTGGAGCCCAACCTCGCTGTCCCCGCTGACGCATAGCTGTCCTCCCGGGTGACCGGTCGTCACACCGGCCGGATCAGCTGAGCACGGCCAGCCATCTGTAGGGTCTGGCCACATGGCCATCCTGCACTCTGCGACGATCCGGCCGACCAAGCTCGAGCTGCTCGAGACGGTGCTCGGCGGTCCGGTCGAGGTGCTCGGCAGCTACCGGTTCGACGACCCCGCGGGCGAGGTCGGCGT
This sequence comes from Actinotalea alkalitolerans, assembly GCF_023369855.1. GTDB lineage: Bacteria > Actinomycetota > Actinomycetes > Actinomycetales > Cellulomonadaceae > Actinotalea. The sequence continues at coordinate 43,702 of NZ_JAMBPP010000001.1, forward strand.
CGAGGCGTTCGTGGTGCGTCGTGGCGCGCAGCTGCACCACGTGGTGCTCACGTACCGCGACGCTCCGCTCGACGTCCACGGGGCGCGGCTGGTGGGCACGATGGAGCACTCCGTGCTGGGCCAGCGCTGGGTGTACGACGGCACCACCGACCCGGTCGCGGGCGACTGCTTCCGCCGGGCGCTCCGGGGCGAGCAGGGCCAGGCGGTCCTCGAGCTGTGGGAGGACGGCCGGGTGGTCGGGACCCGGGAGCCGACGGTGCGTCTGGTGGCGCACGCACAGGCGTCGTCGGACAGCAGGACCGTGCGGATCCTGCGCGACCTGGACGACGGGACTGCTCCTGGTCCAGCGCTCGTGGCGAGCTGGACGGGTGGGCAGGCGGACGTCGCCCGCCTCGACGACTGACGATCGAACCTTCGTAGCATTCCGTCGTGCCGAGCACGACCCCAGATCAGTCAGACCTGACCGGTGCTCCCGCTCGACGTCTCGTGGTTCATCCCCTGCGCACGACCCCGCCGGCTCGGCCGGATCATCCCGGCAGATGCAGGTACAGAGCGGTGCGATGGGTCGCGGGGTCGCCGCCGGGCGTGGGCTCGGTGAGATAGACCTCCCAGTACCCGGGTGCTGGACTCAGCCCTTGCTGCGCCACCCACTCCAGCAACCGCAGCCACGACTGACCCAGGCCCTCGTAGCCACCCTGATGGACTGCCGTGGCGACCCGGCCGCCCGGCAGCCGCGACGCCACGACGTCACCGCCCTGCTCGCCCCCTTCGACTCGCCCGTCGACCGGGAAGCCCACCTCAAGGTGAGTGACGGTCCCCGGCGCGCTCGAGTAGTAGGCGAACGCCGGACCGGTCGGCGTCACACCCAGGTGCGCCATCTGCGCACCGAGCGCGGCGAAGGACCGGTCGAAGAAGGACGGCAGATCGCTCGTCGGCACGACACCGCGCACCACCGCAGTGTCCACCGCCGTGATCGTCGTCAGCTCGGGCCGGGTCATCGCCCCAGCGTCGCTCATGGTCCCGCCTCCCGTCCTCGGCACGTCGCCCCATCATCACTCAGACCGCAGGAGCGGTCAGAACTCATCGCACGCCCGTCCACCGTCGTCTCGCGACGAGATGCCGCGGTCAGCGCGCGTTCGGGTCGTTCCCCTGAAGGCGCACGAGACCAAGGTCGTCGCCGGGAACACTCGCGTGGATCGAGGGCGGCTCCGTTCGCCCAGGGCCGGCCGGGCCCGTCTCCGTCAGCGGTGTGACGATGGAGCGATGGTCCTGCGACTCAACGACCCGTCCGCCTGACTCGCGCTCGGATAATGCGTACGAGACGAGCCTCTCCCCACAGATCACGCGGTGCAAGGCCCTCCTGAGGCCGCGATAATAATGCGCATAATGGTCTTGTTCTCGTGCTCAGCACCCGGGCAGACTCGCGGTCACGTCGACGACGACGGACCGAGGAGGATCACATGCCCAGGCGCCGCATCACCCAGGCTGACGTCGCCGCGATGGCCGGGGTCAGCCAGGCGACGGTCTCCTTCGTCCTGAACGACCGGCTGCCCGCAGGCGTGCACATCTCCGCCGACACCCGCCAGCGCGTGCTCGACGCCATCCGGATCACCGGGTACTCCGCCAACCCCGCCGCGCAGCGGCTCGCGGGCGGCCGCAACCAGATCATCGGGGTCTTTACCTACGAGGCGACCTTCCCCGGCGGGGGCCGCGACTTCTACGGCCCGTTCCTGGTGGGCATCGAGCACGCCGCCGAGCAGCTCGGCATCGACATCCTGCTGTTCACCAGCGCCCGGGTGGTCGACGGCCGCCGCCGGCTCACCCGCGACGGGTGGCAGCGTCTGGGCATCGCCGACGGGTGCCTGCTGCTGGGCCAGCACGAGGACCGCAGCGAGCTCCAGCACCTGCTCGACACCAACTACCCGTTCGCCTTCATCGGCAAGCGCACGAGCGAGGGCGGCCGCCTGCCCTACGTCGGTGCGGACTACGTGGCCGCGACCCGATGCGCGGTCGAACGGCTGATCGCCGTCGGGCACCGGCGCATCGGCTACGTCGGCGAGCTCGGCACCGACCAGCCCACCCTCGACCGCCTCGAGGGCTACCGCAGCACCATGCAGGGGACCACGCTCGCCGCACGCCTGGTCACCGAGGAGGACCCGGCCGCCACGGCCTCCGCCGTCGTCGACCAGGGGCTCACGGCTCTGGTCGTCGCCCCCGAGCGGGATGCCGAGGAGCTGTACGACGCGCTCCTCCTGCGCGGGCTCGCCGTCCCGACCGACGTCTCGCTGCTCCTGCTCGGCCAGCCGCAGCGTCGCCTGCGCCGACCGCACGAGTGGTCGGGTTTCGCGATCCCGCGCGAGGAGATGGGGGCACGCGCCCTGCAGCTGCTCTCACGCCTGATCGCGAACCAGGACCTGCCCGAGGCAGATCTGCACCAGCTCCTGGACTGCACCGAGGTCGAGGGCCGCACGGTCGCCCCACCGCGCGCGGTGGGGACGTCCGCGACGACGACCCAGGCCCCGGCCGGGCTCACCCAGATCACCCCCTGACCACCCACGACCGACAGGACGGACAGCAACCGTGCCCAGCACCCCCACCGACGTCACCACCGACGTCCTCGTCGTCGGCGCAGGCCTCGGCGGCATCGCCGCGGCGCTCGCCGCAGCCGACCGCGGCGCCCGCGTCGTCCTGACCGAGGAGTTCGCGTGGATCGGCGGCCAGCTCACCTCGCAGGCCGTGCCGCCCGACGAGCACCCGTGGGTCGAGGAGTTCGGCGTCACCGCCCGGTACCGCGCGCTGCGCGAGGGCATACGAGACGTGTACCGCCGCCGCTACCCGCTGACCGAGCAGGCGCGGGCCCGCACCGACCTCAACCCCGGGGCCGGCTGGGTGTCCAAGCTGTGCCACGAGCCCCGGGTCGCCGTCGGCGTGCTCGAGGAGATGCTCGCGCCGTGGCGGGCCGCGGGGCGCATCACCCTGCTCGAGCGGGTGCGTCCCGTCACGGCCAGCACCGAGGGCGATGTCGTCCGCTCGGTCACCCTCGAGTCGGTCCTGGACGGCAGCCGCACCACGGTCACAGCCGCCTACGTGCTGGACGCGACCGAGACCGGGGAGCTGCTGCCCCTGACCGGCACCGAGTACGTCACCGGCTTCGAGTCGGCGGCGACCACCGGGGAGCCCAGCGCCCCCGAGACCGCCCAGCCGGACAACGTCCAAGCGCTGAGCGTGTGCTTCGTCCTGGAGCACACCGACGGTGACCACACCATCGACCGGCCCGAGCGGTACGACTTCTGGCGGTCCTTCACCCCGGGCCCCTGGAACGGCAGCCCGATGCTCTCGTGGCACGCCCCCAACCCCCGCACCCTGGCGATGGACGTCCGCTCCTTCACCCCCAACCCCGGCGACGACGCGCTGGCGGTCGAGGCGGACCAGTCCCGCAGCCCCGGGGACGGCAACCTGTGGACCTTCCGTCGCATCCTCGCGCGGGACCTCTACGCCCCCGGCACGTTCCCGAGCGACCTGTGCCTGGTCAACTGGCCGAGCATCGACTACTTCCTCGAGCACGTGCTCGACGTCCCACGCGAGGTCGAGCTCGAGCGGATCGCCGACGCCAAGCAGCTCAGCCTCTCGATGCTCTACTGGATGCAGACCGAGGCCCCCCGGGCCGACGGCGGCACGGGGTTCCCCGGTCTGCGACTACGGCCCGACGTCATGGGGACCGACGACGGCCTCGCCCAGGCGCCCTACCACCGCGAGTCGCGCCGCATCCGTGCGCTGACCACGATCACCGAGAACGACGTCTCGTACGCGGTGCGCGGCGACCGTGGCGCGACCCGCTACGAGGACAGCGTCGGCATCGGCATGTACCGCATCGACCTGCACCCCTCGACCGGGGGTGACACGTACATCGACGTCGCGTCGACCCCCTTCGAGATCCCGCTCGGGGCGCTCATCCCCGAGCGCACCACCAACCTGCTCGCCGCGAACAAGAACATCGGCACCACGCACATCACCAACGGCTGCTACCGCCTGCACCCGGTCGAGTGGAACATCGGCGAGGCTGCCGGCCACCTCGCCGCCTTCTGCCTCGAGCGGGGCGCACAGCCCCGCGACGTCCGGGCCAAGCCCGAGCTGCTCACCGAGCTGCAGGAGGAGCTCACCACCGCCGGGGTCGAGCTGCACTGGCCCGCCGGGGCCCACCCGTACTGACTCGCACCGACCCGCACCGCCCTCCGACCACCCGGACCGGCCACCGGTCGATCCGCACGACCACATCACAGTCCGAAGGAGCACTGATGATCCCCCTCACCCGACGCCGCGGCCTTGCCGCTGGGCTCGTCGCCGCCACCGCGGTCGGCCTGACGGCCTGCGGGTCCGCCGACCAGCAGGTCGCGGGCGAGCCCGAGGCCCCGGCCGAGCCGGTCTCGCTCACCATGACGGTCTGGACCGCGAACGAGGACCAGCTGGCCATGTTCCAGCAGATCGCCGACGCGTACGTCACCGCCCACCCCGACCTCGTCGCGGACGTGTCCTTCGAGGCCATCCCCTTCGAGGACTACACGACCTCCCTGACCACCCGCCTGGCAGGAGGCAACCCACCCGACCTGGCCTGGATCCTGGAGAGCTACGCCCCCGAGTTCGTGCAGAGCGGCGCCCTCGTGGACGTCGCGCCCACCCTGCAGGCCGCCGAGGGGTACGACTACGACGACCTGGTCGAGAGCTCCCTGTCCCTGTGGGAGCAGGACGGCGGCCTGTTCGCCTACCCGTTCTCCAACAGCCCGTTCGCGATGTTCGTCAACACCGACCAGATCGAGGCGGCCGGGCAGCCCTCACCCGCCGAGCTGGTCGCCTCCGAGAGCTGGACCTACGACGCCGCACGCGAGATCGCCACGGCGGCGGCCGCGGAGTCCGGCAAGCAGGGGCTGGTCGTGCGTGACTTCGAGTACCAGGTGTGGGAGAACCTCTCGACCGTCTGGGAGGGCTGGGACGCCGCACCGTGGAGCGAGGACGGCACGCAGTGCACCTTCACCGACCCCGAGATGGTCGCGGCGATGAGCTGGATCCACGAGGCGACCTTCGTCGACGGCGCCCTGCCGGGTCCGGGCACGACGGCCGACTTCTTCGCCGGGGACGCCGCCATGACCATCACGCAGATCTCCCGGGCCTCCGCGCTGGACGACAGCTTCGCCTGGGACCTCCTCCCGCTGCCCGCCGGACCGGAGGGCCGCCAGAACGTCATCGGCCAGGCCGGGATCGGCGTCTTCGCTCAGGGAGCCAATCCCGAGGTGGCCGCGGACTTCCTGGCCTGGTTCACCAACCCCGAGAACGCCGAGCAGCTCGCGACGTACTTCCCGCCGCCGCGGGAGTCCCTGCTGACCGCCGAGGTCCTCGGTGCGGCGAACCCGTTGCTCAGCGAGGAGCAGCTGCAGGCCGTGGTGGTCGAGGGCATCCAGGACGCCGTGACCAAGCCGGCTCACCCGCGCTTCGCCCGGCTGCAGGAGACGGTCCGGATCGGCCTCGACGACCTGTGGTCGGCGGGCGCTGACGTCGAGTCCGTGCTGGCCGAGGTCTGCGCGTCGATCGACCCGATCCTCGCGGACTGATGTCGACCCCGCTCGCGACGGCCGCCCCGGGGCAGCGCACCACGCGCCGCCCGGGGGCGGCCACCCGCCGCGACTGGCTGGTCGGGTACACGATGATCGCGCCGCAGGTCCTGGGTGCGGTGGCGTTCGTGCTCGTCCCGCTGGTCACCGTCGCCTGGTACTCGTTGCACGAGTGGAACGTCCTGGCGAACACCTTCGTCTTCGCCGGGGTCGACAACTACGACCGCATGCTGGCCGACCCGGGACTTCGCGACTCGCTCATGGCGAGCCTGTACTTCTCGATCGGCCTGGTCCTGCTGAACGTGTCGCTCGCGCTGCTGCTCGCGGTGCTGCTCAACCAGAAGCTCCCCGGCACGACGACGTTCCGCACCTTCTTCTTCTCCCCGGTTGTCGCGTCACTGGTCGCCTGGACGATCGTGTGGAGCTTCCTGCTCCAGGACGACGGCGGGATCAACGGCTTCCTGGCGACCCTCGGGATCCAGGGCCCCAACTGGCTGCGCGGCGAGGGGACCGCGATGCTCGCGGTGATCGTCGTCCAGGTGTTCAAGAACGTTGGCCTGAACATGATCCTGTTCCTCGCGGCCCTGCAGAGCGTGCCCGAGGAGATCCAGGAGGCTGCGCGCATCGACGGCGCCGGGGCGTGGCGGCGGTTCCGTTCGATCACGCTGCCGCTGATCAGCCCGACCATCCTGCTGGTCTCGATCCTGACGATCGTGGGCTCCCTCGAGGTCTTCGCCCAGATCGCCGTCCTGACCGGCGGCGGGCCGGGCAACTCGACCACGGTGCTCGTCTACTACCTGTACCAGCAGGCGTTCCGGTTCAACGAGTTCGGGTACGCCAGCGCCGTGTCGGTGCTCCTGTTCGTCATCGTGCTGGTCCTGACGCTGATCCAGTGGCAGACGCGGAAGAGGTGGGTCTTCGATGAGGTCTGACGTGCATCCCGCCCCCGTCGTGGCGCCCACCGCGGGCGACGCACTCCCGGGTGACGGGGACGCCCCCACCCCCTCCGCCGGCTTGCCGGGCCCGGGCAGCGCCCGACGTCGCCGCCGCCTGACGCGTGGCCTGCTCGTGGCGCTGCTGATCGTGCTCTCGGTGCCGTTCGTCTTCCCGACGTGGTGGATGGTGAGCTCGAGCCTCAAGCCGATGAGCGAGATCCTGCGGATCCCGCCGACGGTCGTCCCGCAGGACGTCTCGTGGGCCGCCTACGCGGACGTCTTCCGTCTGCAGCCCTTTGCGCAGCAGTACTGGAACAGCCTGTACATCGCGGTGGCGGTGACCCTCGGGACGATCCTCGTGGCGTCGATGGCCGGCTACGCCTTCGCCCGGATCCGCTTCCCCGGGGCCAACGCCCTGTTCGTGCTCGTGCTCGTCGGGCTGCTCGTGCCCTCCGAGGTGACGATCGTCCCGCTGTTCCGGATGGTGAACTCGCTGGGACTGATCGACACGCACTGGCCGCTGGTCGTGATCCCGATCTTCGGGGCACCCAGCGTGCTGGCGACCTTCATCATGCGGCAGTTCTTCCTCGGCCTGCCCCGTGAGCTCGAGGAGGCCGGTCGGATGGACGGCCTGGGCCGGTGGGGCATCTTCTGGCGCATCGCCTTCCCCCTGGCGAGCCCCGCCGTCGCGGCCGTGGCGATCTTCACGTTCCTCAAGTCGTGGAACCTGTACCTCGAGCCGATCGTGTACCTGTCGAGCCGGGAGAACTTCACGCTCCCCCAGGCCCTGACCCAGTACGTCGACGCCTACGGCGGACCGATGTGGAACGTCCAGCTCGCGGCCACGACGCTCACCGTGCTGCCGGTGCTGGTGGTGTTCCTGCTGGCCCAGCGGCAGTTCGTCCAGGGTCTGGCCCACTCGGGGCTCAAGGGCTGAGCCCCTCACCAGGGGGGCGAGGGGCTCAGCGCAGGGTTCGGGTCGGCGCAGGTTCGGATCGGCGCGGCTCAGCGCAGCGGCAGCCCGAGGTCGGCCATGAGCACCCGCTCGCCGGTGACCATCGAGGTGTTCGCGGCGATCCCCACGACCACCGAGCGCAGCCCGTCGCGGTACCCGGCCTGCCGGCCGAGCGGGTCGGCGGCCGTCCCGCGGAAGACGTCGTCGAGCAGCAGCCGGTCCCCGCCGCCGTGCCCGCCCGCGGTGGTCACGATCGGGACGACCTTCGCGGTCTCCCAGTGCTTCTGCACGGTCAGCCGCTCACCGCGTCGGCGCACGTCGGCGTCGTCACCGAGGCCGTCCTCGACCGAGCTCGCGTCCAGGACGAGGCGACCGTCGGCCCCGCGCAGCACCGCGGCGCGCTCGACCACGTCGAGCTCGGCCCGGCCCAGGGTGCCGTTGACGCTCACCCGGTAGCCCTCCCAGGGGCTGTGCGCGTTGAGCGAGTAGGTCATCACCGGGCCACCCTCGTACCCGACCATCAGGGACAGGTTGTCCTCGATGGTGATGCCCGGGGCGAAGACGTCACGGTCGCGCAGGTAGCCGTCGTGGTGCTCGGCGTCCCAGTACAGGGCCTTGAGCTTGGGGTCCTGTCGGAGGTCCAGGGCGAACGGGTCGTCGCTCGGCGGGTCGACGGTGCCTCGCTCCGGACGCGGGCCCAGCCCCCGGGCGCGGGCGTTCTGGTCTCCGTAGAAGCGCAGCGCCCCGCTCGCGTAGACCCAGGAGGGGACGTCGTCGAGCCACCAGTTGACCAGGTCGAAGTGGTGCGAGGCCTTGTGCACCGCGAGCCCGGCCGACCGGTCCTTCTCCCGGTGCCAGCGGCGGAAGTAGTCGGCGCCGTGCATGGTGTCCAGCACCCACTCGAAGTGCACCGAGGTCACCTCACCGATCTCCCCCGAGGCGATGACCTCCTTCAGGGCGCTGTTGCGCGGCGAGTAGCGGTAGTTGAACGTCAGCACCAACGAGCGGCCGGTCTGCTCGATGGTCTCGACGATCGCCCGGCACCCGGCCAGGTCGGTGGTCAGCGGCTTCTCGACCACGACGTCCGCGCCAGCACGCATGGCCCGGGTGGTGAGGTCGGCGTGGGTCCAGTCGGGGCTGGTGACCAGCACCACGTCGAGGGACTGCTCGGCGATCATGCGCTCGAGGTCGTCAGGCCCGTAGCGCGTGGGCACGGGCCCCTCGGGGCGCCCGGCGGTCACCAGGGAGTCGGCGTAGTCGGCGCGGGTCGGGTTGGGCTCGCACCAGGCGACGAGCTCGCCGTCCGCCGCGTGGTCGCCGACCAAGGCCTCGATGTACATCTGCGAGCGAGCTCCGGTCCCGACCACGCCGTAGCGGCGCGCCATCAGCCGATCACCGCCCCGACCTCGGCGATGAACTGCTCGGCGGCCTGTGCCGGCGTCACCTGGTCGAAGAGCACCTGCTCGTTCATCCGCGCCATGATGCCGGCGACCTCACCCGCACCGATCGGGGGGGTGTTGAGGCTGTCGAGGATCTCGGGGGCGACGTCCTCGAGGAAGGCCGCCGATCGGCGGTCCGCGTCGGTGAAGTCACCCTCGAGCGCTGCGCGGACGTCGGTGTTGGCGGGCAGCCCCCGGTCGGAGAGGATCAGCCGACCGGCCTCGACGTCGTTGAGCAGGAAGTCGACGAGCAGCGCGGCCTCCTCGGGATGGGCGCTGGTCGAGGCGATCGAGTAGTACATCGACGGCTTGAAGTACATGCCGGTCCGCTCTCCTACGCTCTCGCCCGGGAGGCGCAGGAGCTCGAGCTCGTTGCCCGAGGCGTCCTCGGTAGGCCCGAGCTGGCTGGTCCACCACAGACCCATCCCACCTCGCCCGGTGGCCATGAGGGACTGCGTGGTGTCGGCGTTCATCTCGACGGTCTCCGCAGCGGGCGGGTTGCCGCCCGCCTCACGCATGTCGACCGCCATCTGCCACCAGGCCTCGAGGGTCTCGGGCCGGAAGCCGAGGCTGCCGTCCTCGGCGTACAGCTCCTCGCCCTGCTGCCGGGCGTAGATCGCGAAGCCGACCTCGGTGAAGCCGTAGTCCTGGGCCCCGAACACGCCGTCGTCGGTCCCGGCGGTGACCGCGTTGGCGATCTCGACGTAGTCCTCCCACGACCACGTCGTGTCGTCCGGCATCTCGACACCCGCGTCGGCGAAGACCTGCGGGTCCGCGACGATCGCGGCCGAGAGGATCCCGGTGGGGATCCCGTAGAGCGCCCCCTCGAACTCCCCGGCCTGAGCGACGCTCGGGTCGATCTGGTCGAGGTCGATGGTGCCGGCGTGCTCGTTCAGGTCGACCAGCGCACCGCGGACGCCGTACTCACGGAGGTAGCGCTCCTCCTGCGTGATGACGTCGGGGGCGTCACCCGCCGCGACGGTGGTGGCGAGCTTGTCCCAGTACCCGCCCCAGTCGGTGTAGTCGGGTACGACGTCGATGTGCGGGTACTCGGCCTCGAAGAGGTCGATCACCTGCTGGGTGGTCTCGTGCCGGTTGTCGTTGCCCCACCAGGAGAACCGGATCTGCACCTGCTCGCCGTCGGCCCCGCTGCCCTCGGCCGGACCCGCGGTCCCGGCCGCGTCCGTGCCGGCGTCCCCGCTGCCGCAGGCCACCAGGGCCGTGGCGCAGGCCAGCGCGGTGATCGTCAGTGGCAGCCGCCTGCGCGCGGTGGTGCGGTGGTGTCGAACGGTCATCGTGGCTCCTTCGCCTCATGCGTCGTGCTCGTGGTCGTGCCGGTCCTCGTGCTGGTCGTGGTCCCGTGGACGCGAGCGGGTGCCGGGACGAACCCCTCGTGCCGGACCCGCCACCCCTCGCCGAACCCCGGTGTGACGGGTCCGCCCTTCCAGCCACCTGCCATCAGCGCCACCGCGGCGAGCAGGCCGCCGTTGCCGGGCAGGTACACCGGCAGGTGGTCGGTCTGGCGGTTGTGGCCGTTGGGCAGGTACTGGTTCTTGGTCACCTCGAGGAGCAGGACGTCGACGGCGGTCGCGGGCTCGCCGAGGCGCGTCGCGGTCATCGCCAGCGCGGGGTAGTCCCAGCCCCAGGTGCTCTCCCAGTCCCAGTCCTCGAGGACCCCGTGCAGGGTCGCTCGGACCACCTCGGGGTCCATCACCTCGGTGGGCGGGATGACGCCGAGCCCGTAGACCATCGACGGGTGGTCGGTGCGGATCGTGAACGGCTCGACGCCGATGGCCTCGTAGCGGCCGTCACGGACCAGGGGCTTCACCATCGCGTGGCCGACGGCGTCCCACTGCGGCTCCCGCGCCGTCCCGGCACGCACGCGCCACTGCTGGGCGACCTCCAGGGCCCACGACCAGGCGGCGAGCTCGAACGGCGGGTCGGTCGCGCGGTCACGGATCGAGGCGTAGGACTCCTGCGCGGGCACGAGGGGCGGGCCCAGGCCGTAGCCGTCCTGCCGGGGCTGGGCGACGTCGGCCATGAACCGGGCCGTGGCGTCCACGACCTCGGCGTAGCGCTCGACGGCTCCGGGCGACCCCGCGCGGCGCAGCAGCTCGGCGAGGTGGATCACGTGGGGCTGCTGCCACAGCAGGAACGGCCCGATGTCGCTGGGGCTCTCGCGGGCGTCGGGGCCGACCTGCTTGGGCCACCGGGCGCCGTCGTACCCCTGGGTCCGCGCGGTCCGGCGGGCGGCGGGCAGCGCCTCGAGGTACCACGCCATGCTGCGCTCGAGCAGGTCGGGGCGCCCCCACAGGGCGAAGTGCGCCGCGTGCCACCAGTGCATCTCGAGGTGGAAGCGACCGCGCCAGCTGTTGCAGAGCAGGCCGGTCTCCTGGGGAGGCGTGGACCCGGCGCACTGGATCGCGGTGAGGTACTGGGAGAGCACCACGCGGCGTTCGAGCTCGGGGGCCCTCGGGTCGGTGCTGCCCGCGAGGTCGATGGCGGCACCTCGCCCCCAGAAGGTGGGCCAGTGCGCGCTCGAGGCCTGCACGACCACGTCGACGCCGGTCGCAGCGGGCGGCTGCGCGCCCGGGCCCAGGCCGACGGCCAGGTCCAGGACGGGTCCGGCGGGGACCATCAGCAGCTCGTGCGCACCAGAGCGCTCGAGGCGGGCGCCCGGGGAGGCCACCAGCCGGGCGGTCCAGGTCGGCTCGACGGCACCGTCGAAGTGCCGGTGCACCAGGGCGCCGTCCTGCGTCGGCGTCAGGTCGGTGCGGTGCCGGTCCGGGCGGGACCAGTCCGCGGCGTTGCTCCACGACTCCGAGCCGTAGGGGAACGTCAGCCGGACCGCGAGGTCGGAGGTCCGCTCGTCGTCGGGGGCGAGGTCGAGCCGTTCGACCCGGACCGCCAGGACGTCACGGTCGGGGTGGCACGCGGTGGTGACCCGCAGCCGCCTCCCGGCGAGCACCAGGTCGCTCACCACGACACCGGTCCACAGGTCCAGGACCTGGGTGGACTCGCCCAGCTCCGACGGCGAGGGCGGGCGGTACGCGCCCGGCCCACTTCCGGGCTGCGCACCGCCGCCCTCGTCGTCGGCGTCCCTCCTGCCCGGGGGCGCGTCGCGCACGACGAGCGCGATCCGCACGAGGTCCAGGCGGTGAGGGTTCGCACGCAGCCAGCGGTGGGACACGTCGAGCGCCGTGTCGTCCGAGCCGGACAACGGCGGTGCGTCGACGTAGAGCACCTCACCCCGGGCCGAGCGGTAGGGCCGTCGCGTCGCCGCGAGGTCCGCGCCGTCGGGCCGTGGGGTGCTGTGCCAGCCCCACTGCGACTGCGTTCCGAGCAACGTCCCCGGGGCACCACCCCCTGGGTCCGTCACCGGGTACTGGTCGGGGAAGGTCTGCAGACCCGTGGGGTCCACGGCCAGGCAGAGCTCCCCGTTGCCGACCTGGAGCGGTGAGGCGGGGTCGATACCGGTGACTCGCACGGCGTGCCGCCCGACGACGGCTCTGCGGTCCAGCACGGTCGTCCCCCTTCTGCTGCGCTCGGTCCGGCTCCTGGCCGGGGCGCTGCGCCGTCGTGGCCGCAGCGCCCCGGGGGTTCAGGAGATCGCGGCGTTCATCTCGCTGACCAGCTGCTCGGCGGCCTGCTCAGGGGTGAGCTGACCGAAGAGCACGCCGTCGTTGAGGCGGGTCAGGATGATCGGCGTCTCGGTCGAGCCTGTCGGGCCGATCACGAAGTCGCCGTCGATGTGCCCGCTGACCCGCTCGATGAAGGCGAACTCCGTCTCGCGGACCGGCTCGAGGCCCTGGTCGATCAGGTGCTCACGCACCGCGGAGTTCGCCGGGATGCCCCGGTCGGCGCCGATGAAGTCGGCCGCCTCGGTCGAGGAGACCAGGAAGTCGACCAGCCGGGCCGCCTGCTCGGGGTGGTCGCTGTTGGCGCTGATCGTGTAGAGCTGCGAGGCCTGGAGCCACATGCCCGGCCCCTCCTCGGTGGTCTCACCCGGCGGCAGCATCATCACCATGTCGGTACCGGCCGCGGTGCTGTAGGCCGCGAGCAGGTTGGACCAGCCCGGCATCATCGCGGCCAGGCCCTGCCCGATGAGCGACTGCTCGGGGGCCGGCTGGCCGGCGAGCTCGGCCGTGATGGTGGCCGACGGTGTCGCGCCGCTCTCCATCAGCCCGGAGGTCATCTCCCACCACTGCTGCACGATGGGCGGCTCGACGGCGATGCCTCCCTCGGGCGAGTACAGCCCCGTGCCGGTGTGCTGGTTGACGTAGAGGTCGAGCATGTCGGCGCCGGTGGTGAGGTCCGCCGAGCCGTAGGTGCCCTCGGGGGTGTTGGCCGAGATCTCGGTCGCGATCTGGACGAAGTCCTCCCAGCTCCACGACTCGTCGTCGGGCAGCTCGACGCCGGCCGCCTCGAAGATGGCCGGGTTGACGATGAGACCGAAGGTGTTGACGCCGGTCGGCACGCCGTACTGGGTGTCGCTGAAGTACCCGTTGGCCAGGGCACCCTCGTCGAGCGCGGTCAGGTCGAGGTGGTCCGAGACGGTCTCGAGGTCGAGCAGCACCCCACGGTCGCCGTACTCGCGCGGGTACGCCCCGCCCATGGTGATGACGTCGGGCTCGTCGCCTGCCGCGACCGAGGTCGCCAGCCGGTCGAAGTAGGAGTTGAAGTCCACCGCCTCGGTCTCGACCACGACGTCGGGGTTGGCGGCCATGAACGCGTCGACCGCCTGGTTGGTGATCTCGTCACGGACCTCGTTGCCCCACCAGCTGAAGCGGATGGTCACCTGGTCGCCGTCGGCGGCGTCGGCCCCGGGCTCGGGGGTGGCCCCGGAGTCGTCGGTGTCACCGCCGCAGGCTGCGGTGGCCAGCAGGGCGGCCCCGAGCAGCCCGGCGGTGGCGAGCCGGCCGGCCCTCCGTCCGCGTGACGGAGCGGTCATGTCTCGTGTGGATCGCATCGCAGTCCTTCCGCGCCGCGTCGTTGCGGCTGTCGAGAGCGGTATCGGTCGACACCTGGTCCGTGGGTATGAATCGATTCAGGAGCACTGCGTCCGTGCCCGCCGTCTCGATCCGGCACCCGGGTGGGCGCCTCTTTACACCGGTGTAAGTGGAACACACGCGGGGCACCGGGTCAATGTTTCGGGTGTCCTGGCTGGTCAGCGGGCCGGCGTCGGCAGCGCGGTCGACTCGCGGACCTCGAGCCGGAACTCCGCGACGACCTCCTGGCCCGGACCCTGCGCCGCAGACTCCCCCGCGGTGAGCCGCTCGACCAGCATCTCCACGGCGGTGCGGGCGATCTGCGGGCGACCGGGCTCGACGGTGGTCAGGCTCGGCCTGGAGAAGCGCGACTCCTCGATGTCGTCGAACCCCACCACGGCGACGTCCTGGGGGACCGACAGCCCGTGCTCGAAGAGCTCGCGCATGGCCCCGAGCGCGAGCACGTCGTTGAGGGCCAGGACGGCGTCGATCTCGACCCCCCGGGAGAGCACCTGGCGCATCGCCGCCGCACCGGTGGCGCGGTTCCACTCGACCCCGGAGCCCGTCCGCGCCGGGTCGTGCTCCAGGCCGGCCGCGGCCAGCGCGTCGAGGAAGCCCTGAGTGCGCAGCGAGCCGGCCCCCACCCCCTCGGCGTCGAAGGAGCCGATCAGCGCGATTCGTCGCCGACCGGTGGCCAGCAGGTGCTCGGTGGCCGCCCGCGCGCCTGCGACGTTGGCCATCGCGACGTGCGGCACCCGGCTGTGCAGCGAGCGCTCACCCAGCAGCACCATCGGGAACGACACCTCCAGGAGCGGGGCGTCGCCGGCACGCAGGGCCACCGGCGAGAAGATCAGCCCGTCGGTCATCCGGCGCCGCTCGCTGGCCAGCACCTCGAGCTCGCGCTCGCGCACGCCGCCGGTCTGCTCGATCAGCACCGTGTAGCCGCGGTCCTGCGCGGCGGCGATCACCTCGTCCGAGAGCTCGCTGAAGTACGGCAGCCGCAGCTCGGGGACCGCGAGCGCGAGCATGCCGGTGCGCCCCAGGCTCAGGCTCCGGGCCGCGTGGTTCATCTGGTAGCCGAGCTGGTCGATCGCGGTGAGCACCTTGGTGCGGGTGGTCGGGCTGACGTGCGGGAAGTGGTTGACCACGTTCGAGACGGTCTTGACCGACACACCCGCGAGCCGTGCGACGTCACGCATGGTCGACGACACCGCTGCACCTCCACCCGGGACCCGACAGTGCCGCCACTATCCCACTGACGCGCGAACCACGGTGGACACTCCTCGCCGACCCACCTAGGGTCGTCGGTAACCGGTTACCCGACGGTCGAGGCCCCGAGCGGCCCGCACGCCGTCCGGCTCGCACCGGCCGACCCTCACCGTGGAGGACGCTGATGACCACCACCCACAACCTGCTCCGTGTCTCGGGCACCAGCATCGTCGACCCGGAGGGCACCCCCGTGCTGCTGCGCGGCGTCGGGCTCGGCGGGTGGATGACGATGGAGAACTTCATCACCGGCTACCCCGGCACCGAGTCCCAGATGCGCCGCGCCGTCGGACGGGTCCTGGGGGCCGAGACGGCCGAGGTCTTCTTCGACCGCTTCCTCACCGACTTCTTCACCGGCGCCGACGCCGCCCACCTCGCCTCCCTGGGGATGAGCTGCGTGCGCGTCCCCTTCAGCTACCACCACTTCGAGGACGACTCGGCCCCCTTCGTGCTCAAGGAGGAGGGGTTCCGTCGGCTCGACCAGGTCGTCGACGCGTGCGCCGCCCACGGGATCCGCACGATCCTGGACCTGCACGCGGTCCCGGGTCACCAGAACCAGAACTGGCACTCCGACAACCCCTCGCACTGGGCGCACCTCTGGACCCACCCGCACTTCCAGGACCGGGTGGTCCACCTGTGGGAGGCACTGGCCGACAGGTACAAGGACAACCCCTGGGTGGCCGGGTACAACCCGCTCAACGAGCCCGCCGACCCGAGCGGCGAGGTCATCGGCCCGTTCTACACCCGCCTGGAAAGGGCGATCCGCGCGGTCGACCCGCACCACATCCTCTTCCTGGACGGCAACCGGTACTCGACCGACTTCTCGATGTTCGACGAGCCGGTCGACCAGGCCGTCTACACCGCGCACGACTACGCCCTGCCCGGGATCGCCACCCCCAGCCGGTACCCGGGCGAGACGCGCGGCAAGCACTTCGACCGCGACGTCGTCGAGCAGACGTTCCTGCGGCGCACCGAGTTCATGCGACGCACCGGGACACCGATCTGGGTCGGCGAGTTCGGCCCGCTGTACACCGGCGACCCCGAGCGCGACGCCGGCTGCCTGCGCCTGCTCCAGGACCAGCTCGAGATCTACCGCGAGCACGGTGCGAGCTGGAGCCTGTGGACCTACAAGGACATCGGCACCCAGGGGCTGGTGCACACCGCACCCGACAGCCCCTACCTTCGGCTGATCGAGCCGGCCCTGGCCAAGAAGCGGCGCCTGGGCACCGACTCCTGGGGTGGCAGCGAGGCCGGCACCCGGCACGTCCTGGAACCGATCGAAGAGCTGTTCCGCACCGAGTTCCCCGACTTCGACCCCTTCCCCTGGGGACCCAAGCCGTGGATCAACCTGCTGGTGCGGCACATCCTGCTCGCCGAGCCCATGGTCGACGAGTACGCCCGCTGCTTCGAGGGCGTGGGCGCGGACGACGTGGCCGAGCTCGCCGGGTCCTTCGCCCTGGACCGCTGCGTCGAGCGCACCGGCCTCACCGACCTGCTGCGGTCACACCTCGCCGACGGCGCGGGCGTCCACCCCGAGGTGCAGCCGGGCTGAGCGCACCAAGGCGTCCTCGACAGCGTCGAGGAACCGCAGCGGCGCCTCGTAGCGGATGCAGTGCCCGACGTGGGGAACCGGAACGTGCACCAGGTTCCCGTCCGGGAAGGCCCCGAGCAGCTCGACCACCCGGGAGACCTGAGCGGGACGGACGATCGCCCCCTGGGCCGGGTCACCGGTCAGCAGGGTCACCGGCATCGCCAGACCTGCCATCGCCTCGACCCAGTCGCGGCCGTCCCAGGCGTGAGGCACGTCGGCCAGCCCCTGGTCGACGACGACCTTGGCCTCCGCCCACGCCACGTGCACCTCGGGCGCCCAGGTCGGGTGCTCGACCCGCGACCGCTCCTCGAGCTCCTCCGCGGTGACGTCCCGGTAGGAGGCCAGCGTCTGCCTCATCCACAGCGGCACCCCCGAGGTGTCGACCTCACGGACGGTGACCCAGGCGGGGTCCTCGAGCACGAGGCCCGCCACCAGGTCGGGCTCGGTCAGCGCGAGCTCCTGCGCCGTGACACCACCCATCGAGTGCCCGACCACGAGGGCCGGTCGGCCGATCACCTCGCGCAGCACGCGGGCGGCGTCGGCGGCCAGGGCCGCGATGGTGAACGGCTCCTGCAGCAGGGGCGAGTCACCGTGCCCGCGGGCGTCCTGCGCGACCACATGGCTGCCCCGCGCGAGCTGCTCGGCCGGGCCCGCCCAGCACCCCGAGGAATCCGTCACCCCGTGCAGCAGCAGCACCGGCATGGCCGTGGCCTCCGGAGATCCCCACGACTGCCACGCCACCGTCCCGACCCGTCCCGACCCGCGCACGTCCGCTCCTTCGCCGCCGTCCGATCATGCCGTCCTCCGCCGAGCGTAGGCGTCCGCCGCGGGTGGCGTGACCGCCCTGCGGTGTCGATGTCAGTGAGCGAGAAGCCCCGCGCGACGACGGGACCCGTCGGGCGACCACCCGCGGCTAGGGTGGGTCGCCGTGCCCATCACCCTCACGCGTCTCGATCCGACCGGCATGGACCACGACGACCTCGTCGACTTCATGACCCGCAACGAGTTCGGCTTCCACGTGCGGCCGCGCCTCACGCGCGAGGAGGTCGAGGCCGCCATCGCCCGAGGTGCCTACCGGGACGAGGACAACGACTCGTGCTGGGTCGAGCACACCGAGCTCGGGCGCATCGGCTTCCTGCGGTTCGAGGACCTCAGCGAGGGCACCCCGCTGTTCGACCTCCGGCTCGACACCCCGCTGCGAGGACGCGGCCTGGCCGCCGACGTGCTGAGAGCGGCCACCGACCACGTCTTCACGACCATGGACACGCACCGGTTCGAGGGGCAGACCCGCGAGGACAACATCGCGATGCGCAAGACCTTCCTCCGCTGCGGCTGGCTCAAGGAGGCTCACTACCGGGAGGCCTGGCCGGTCGGGGGAGGAGCGCCGGTCGCCTCCGTGGCGTACGCGATCCTTCGACGCGACTGGGAGACCGGGCGGACCACGCCCTTGCTGTGGGAGGACCTGACTCTCTGAGCAGCCGGCGCTCGCACCGGTCGGCGGTCGGGATGCCGACCGTCCACGGACGTGGTGACACTGGGGCATGGGAGCACTCAGCAGATCCGCCGTCCTGGGCCTGGCCACCGGGGGCCGTGCCACGCTCGCCCTGGCGGTGCCCGTCCTGGCCGCGACCCGTGACCGGCGCGGCGTCGGCCCGTGGTTGGTGCGCGCCGCCGTCCGCGCCGCCGTGGTGGGTGAGCTCGTCGGCGACAAGCTGCCGACCACCCCCAGCCGCCTGGAGCGCCCGGTGCTCGTGGCCCGGGTGGGCGCCGGAGCGGCCGGTGCCCTCGGGCTGGCCCTGACCGAGGGACGTCCGGTGGGCCGCACGATCGCCGCGACCCTGACCGGGGCGGCGGGGGCGTTCGTCGGTTCGCACGCCGGCCACGCGTGGCGGGGCTGGGCTGCGCAGGACGGACCGGAGTGGCTCCGGCCCGACCTGCGTGCGGCCCTGGCCGAGGACGCCCTCGTGCTCTCGGCGGCTGCCCGGCTCACCCGGGGCTGACCCGCGCCTGCCGTGCCCGACCCGCGCGTCAGTAGGCGGTCCGGTACAGCGCGAGGATCTCCTCGACCGTTGCGGGCCGCGGGTTCCCGCCGGCGCAGACGTCGTCGTGGGCCGCCTGGGCGAGGGCTGGCAGGTCTACCTCGCGCACCCCGATCTCCCGCAGCTGCGCGGGCACGTCGAGCCTCGCGGCGAGCTCGGCCACGGCACGGACCGCCGCCTCGCGGGCCTCGTCCAGGGTCAGGCCGCCGACACCGGCCACGCCCATCGCCCGGGCCACGGCGCGCAGCTTCTCACCGGTGTGCGTGGCGTTGAAGGCCATCACGTGGGGCAGCAGCACCCCGTTGGCGATGCCGTGCGGGGTGTCGTAGAACGCGCCGAGCGGGTGGGCCATCGCGTGGACCAGTCCGAGCCCGACGTTGGAGAAGCCCATGCCCGCCATGTACTGCCCCAGCGCCATCCGCTCGACGCCGTCGGCCTCGCCGCGTGCCGCGGAGGGCAGCGCGGAGGCGATCATCTCGATCGCGGTCAGGTGCAGGGCGTCGGTCAGCTCCCAGGCGCCCAGGGTCGTGTACCCCTCGAGCGCGTGGGTCAGCGCGTCCATGCCGGTCGCGACGCACAGGCTGCGCGGCATACCGTCCATCAGGTCGGCGTCCACGACCGCGACCAAGGGGATGTCGTGCGGGTCGACGCACACGAACTTGCGCCGGTTCTGCACGTCGGTGATGACGTAGTTGATCGTCACCTCGGCCGCGGTGCCCGCGGTGGTCGGCACCGCGATGATCGGGACGCTGGGTCGCGTGGTGGCGGCGACACCCTCGAGGCTGCGGACGTCGGCGAACTCGGGGTTGGCGATGATGATGCCCACGGCCTTGCAGGTGTCCTGCGGCGAGCCGCCGCCGATCGCGACCAGGCAGTCCGCCTCGGCGGCCTGGAAGGCCTTGACCCCTTGCTGGACGGCCTCGATGGTCGGGTTGGGCATCACACCGTCGAACAGCTCGTAGTCGATCCCGGCCTCGTCGAGCCTGCTGGTGACCCGGGCAGCGACCCCGTTGGCCACGAGCACCGCGTCGGTCACCACGAGCGCCTTGCGATAGCCCTTGGTGGTGATCTCGAGCGGGACGTTCGCGACCGCGCCCCGGCCGAAGTACGCGGTCTGGTTGAGGATCATGCGGTGAACCATGGTGGTGCCTCCTGGGTGACGGGACCGCGGTGCGCCTCGTCACGCACAACGGCGGGTGGATTGATGCGGTGCTCAGGGAAGGCGGGCGCCCTCGGGGATGTCGATGTCGCCGTAGACCAGCACGGTCGGAGCCCCCGCACGCTCGGCGTGGAACAGCACCTCGGCGTTCTCCTCGACCGCGACGGCGACCTTGAAGGCGAGCTTGAGCGACACGCCGACGGCCAGCAGCCCGTGGTTGCCCCAGACGACGGCGTTGACGGCGTCACCCATGAGCTCGGCGCTGCGGCGACCGAAGTCGGCGTTGGTCGAGAACTCGAAGGGCATGATCTGCACCGGACCCTTGGCGTACAGGACCATGTTGAGCAGCACGGGGTCGATGGTGCGGCCCAGGGCGCCGAGCACGTTCACGAAGGTCGACTCGGTGTGCACGATCGCCTGCGCGTCGGGCCGACGGCGGTAGTGCGCCAGGTGCACGGGCAGCTCGGTCGAGGGCAGCAGGTCGCCCTCGAGGACGTTCCCGTCCATGTCGACCACGAGCATGTCTGCGGGCTCCATGGCGTCGTAGCGCACGTCGCTCGGGGTGATGACCACGGCGTCCTGGCCGTCGAGCACTCCGGGGAGGCGCACGCTGATGTTGCCCTGGGTGTTGAAGTTCAGGCCGCAGCGCACCGACTCGCGGCAGTAGTAGAGGATCTCCTCGCGGAGCGTCGGGCTGGCGAGGCTGGGACGGGTGGTCGTCTGCTGGCTCATGCTCTCTCCCGGAGTTCTGAATCGTTTCACCCAGGATGTCGCGAGAAGGCCAGAGGAACCAGGGACGTCGGTCCCACTGGTGGTGACCTTCGGAACGGGACGACAGGTGCTCGCCCTGGTCCAGGAGGGCGGTGTGGTTCGGTTCCGGCGGTCCGGTCGTGACCCAGGGCTGGCAGTCGAGACGGGTCAGAGGGAAGCGATCGTGGACAAGGACGCACCGGCCAGGGTGACGCCCGAAGGGCTGGCGTCGTGAGCCGATTCCCGCGGCGACCCGTAGGCACGGCAGGTGGCCTGGGCCTCGGCGACGATCTCGTCCCGCAGGCTGGTCGGCTCGACGACGAGGACATCGGGTCCGAAGCGGCGGAGCACCTCGACGGCGTGCGACCTGTCCGAGAACGAGAGCAGCACGCGGACGTACCCGGGCGGAAGGTCCGCGTCGGTGGGCAGGGCGTGCGCGGCCGGGAGCTGGAGGTTCTCGACGAGGCTGAGGAGCTCGCCGATCCGGCTCGAACGGGCGAAGGTGTCGACCGTCTCTGGGATGAACCGTGCACGGAACCTGCTGCGTGAGTCCTCCCACAGCTGACGCAGGTTCAGATCCCCGGGTCGGTCTGCCTGCTCGTCGAGGAGCTCGACCGATGAGATGCGGGCGAGGTGGTAGAACCGCGGCCGACCCTCGCACGCCGCTGCCAGGTACCAGGTGCCCGCCGAGCAGATGAGGCCGTACGTGTCCAGGCAGCGTTCCTGGTTGCCGACGGTACCCCTGCTGCGGTAGCCGATCCGGACGCGGCGGTCCGCCATGACGGCGTGCTGCAGGGTGTCGAGGTGGGCCGACCGTCGAGCGGGTAGCCAGTCGCCGGCATCGATGACGACGCGCGCCGTGACCACGTCGACGGTGTCGCGCACGCCGGCCGGAAGCGCTGCAGTGAGCTTGCGCCGCGCGGAGGCGAGAGCGTCGTGCAGGCCGAGGTCGTAGGCCCCGCTGGTCGCTGCAGCAGTGAACAGGGCCTGCGACTCGTGTGGCGTCAGACCCGTGACGTCAGTGCGGAACCCCGGGTCGAGGTGGATCCCGCCGCCCCTGCCAGGCAGGCAGTACACAGGCACGCCCGCTGTCGACAGGCTCTCGACGTCCCTGAGGATGGTACGGGTCGAGACGCCGAGCTCGAGCGCGGCGGCCGAGGCGGTGATGGATCCTCTGGCTCTGAGTATCCAGAGCAACGAGAGCAACCGGTCCGCTCGCATGGCAGCAAGCCTGCCAGGAACCATGACCAGAGATGTCATGTTTGGGTGCCAGGCTCACGCACGGGGCCGATGGTCGGTTCCCGGAAGGAGTTCACCGTGAAAGCCGACCTCAGCCCGTACATCGCGTTCGAAGGCGTCGCGGGCGAGGTGCTGCGCTTCTACGCACGTGTCCTCGGTGGCGAGCCCTTGCTCGAGACCTACGGTGCCTACAACGCCAGCGACGACCCGCGCGACCAGGACAGGGTCCTGTACGGCGTCCTGCGCAGCCCCGACGGGTTCGTGGTCCGTGTCACCGACACCAAGGCGGACGAGAGCCTCACCCCGGGCGACAACCACTACCTGTGCCTGAACGGCGACGGTGAAGACCTGCTCCAGCGGTGCTGGGACGGACTCCGCGAGGGCGCAACGATCGTCACACCGCTGGAGAAGTCTCCGTGGGGTGACACCTACGGACAGCTCGTCGACCGTTTCGGGGTCACGTGGCAGGTCAACATCGGCAGCTCGGAGTAGCTGCACTCGGCGTCCTTGCGGTGACAGCCGGCCGCGAAGGCAGGGCCCGACGGGCGACCGGACGCGCCGTCAGTCCCGGTCCGACGAGGGACGCCGTCGGGCGACGGCGGACCGGCGCGCCCGCACGACAGCGTCCAGCAGCGTGCCGATCACCAGACCCGCCACGACACCGACCCCGGCCCGCGCCATCGGGGGTACCTCGACGAGCTGGGCCACACCGAGCCCGAGCCCCACGACGTAGATGGACCACACCGCCGAGGTGCCCGCCGTGACCAGCATGAAGCGGCGTCGCGGGAAGGACGCCGCCCCGGCGACCACGTTGACCGCGACCCGCACCACCGGCAGGAAGCGGGCCGTCACCAGCGCGGTGACCCCCCGCTCGTGCAGCGCCGCGCCCGCCCGCTCGAGCACCATCGCCGCACGCGGTCCACGCATCCCCGGCACCGAGCGGCGCGCCCGGAGGCTCAGCACACCCAGGGAGTACGCCACCTGGTCGCCGACCCACGCCCCGGTCGCCGCCACGAACCAGAGCACGGCCGGCTGCGGGCCGTCCTCCACGTGGATCAGCGCTGCCAGTCCCGTGACCACGGCCTCGGAGGGCACCGCCGGGAAGACGCCGTCGAGCACCACCAGCACGAAGACCACCGGGTAGGCCCACAACGACCACTCGACCCACAGGTCAGGGGACACGCGGGGGCACCCCGACGTCGATGCCTCGGCAGGTCACCGGGACAGCATGGCGTACCGGGCTGTCGGCGGTCAGCCCCGGATCCGCCCCTCGGCGGCCGCCCAGCGGTCGGGCGGCCCCGACGGCTCGTGCACGCGCCGTACCTCGTCGGGCACCGTGGTGCGGCGCAGGTCGGCCAGGCTGCCCGCGAGCGCACCGGTCGCCCGGGCCTGCACCAGGACGTTGCCGAGCGCTGCGGCCTCGACGGGACCGGCGACCACGCGCAGCCCGGTCGCGTCGGCGGTCAGCTGGCACAGCAGCTCGTTGCGCACCCCACCACCGACCAGGTGGATCACGTCGACGTGGCTGCCCGAGAGCTCCTGGGCGGTCCGCACCGCGCGACGGTAGGCCAGCGCCAGCGAGTCCAGGATGCAGCGCACCGTCTCGGCCTGGGACTGGGGCGGCACCTGACCGGTGGCCGCGACCGCGGCGGCGATCCGGCCGGGCATGTCCCCCGGGGGCAGGAACTGCGGGTCGTCCACGTCGAAGACGGCGCTCAGCACCGGCACACGCGAGGCGTCGGCGAGCAGGGTCGGCAGATCGGTCGGCAGACCCTGGTCGGCCCAGGTGCGCATCGACTCCTGCAGCAGCCACAGCCCCATGACGTTGCGCAGGTAGCGCACGGTGCCGTCCACCCCGAGCTCGTTGGTGAAGTTCGCGGCGCTGCTGGCCGGGGTGAGCACCGGGGCGGGCAGCTCGAGTCCCACGAGCGACCAGGTACCGCACGAGATGTACGCGAAGTGCTCACCCTCGGCGGCCGGCACCCCGACCACCGCCGAGGCGGTGTCGTGCGAGCCGACCGCGAGCACAGGGACCGGACCGCCCAGCCCGAGGGCCGCGGCGACGTCGGGCGAGATCTCGCCGATGCGCGTTCCCGGCTCGACCAGCCGCGGCAGGGTCAGCGCGTCGAGCCCCAGCCGCTCGACCAGCTCGGTGGCCCACGCCCGCCGCCGGACGTCGAGCAGCTGCGTGGTCGAGGCGTTGGTGACCTCTCCGACCTCCTGGCCGGTGAGCCAGTAGGCCAGCAGGTCGGGGATCATCAGCATCCGCCGCTGCGGACCGCTCAGGACCGCCCGTTCGGCCTCGAGCTGGAAGATCGTGTTGAACGGCTGCGTCTGCGCGCCGGTGACCCCGTACAGCTCGGCGGGCGGCACCAGGGCGTGCACGCGCTCGACCATCCCGGCGGTGCGGGCGTCCCGGTAGTGCACCGGGTTGCCGACCAGCTCGCCCGCCTGGTCCAGCAGGCCGTAGTCGACCGCCCACGAGTCGATGCCGATGCCCGCGGGGACCCCGTGCGAGCGCGCCGCCGCGCGGATGCCCTCGAGGATCCCGGCGTACAGGCGCAGGACGTCCCAGTGCAGCTTCCCGCGGACCGTGACCGGACCGTTGGGGAAGCGGTTGACCTCGTGCAGGGTCACCGACGCAGCGGCCGACCCCGCGGCAGGGTGCACCGTGCCGGCGATGACCCGACCGCTCGACGCCCCGAGGTCGACCGCGACGTGCGTGACCCCTTCGCCGGGCTGTGTGCGCTCCATCAGACTCCCCTTCCTGCGGTCGTCAGCGCAGGAAAGCCGCCGCGACACCCGAGTCGACGGGGACGTGCAGACCCGTGGTCTGCACCAGGTCCGGGCCGGTGAGGGCGAACACCGCGGCCGCGACGTGCTCGGGGAGCACCTCGCGCTTGAGCAACGTCCGCTGCGCGTAGTAGGCGCCCAGCTCCTCCTCGGGCACGCCGTACACCGCGGCCCGCTTGGCACCCCAGCCCCCGGCGAAGATGCCCGACCCGCGCACCACCCCGTCGGGGTTGACGCCGTTGACCCGGATGCCGTGCTCGCCGAGCTCGGCCGCGAGCAGCCGCACCTGGTGGGCCTGGTCGGCCTTGGTCGCCGAGTAGGCGATGTTGTTGGGGCCGGCGAACAGCGAGTTCTTCGAGGCGATGTAGACGATGTCCCCACCCATCTGCTGGGCGATCATCGCCCGGGCGGCCTCGCGCGCCACCAGGAACGACCCCCGGGCCATCACGTCGTGCTGCAGGTCCCAGTCCCTCGTGGTGGTCTCGAGCAGCGGCTTGGAGATCGACAGCCCGGCGTTGTTGACCACCAGGTCGACCCCGCCGAAGGCCAGTGCGGTCGCGTCGACCAGGGCGCGGACGTCGTCCTCGGAGGTCACGTCGGCCCGCACGGCGATCGCGACGTCGTCCCCACCGAGCGAGGCAGCGACCTCCTGGGCGCCCTCGAGGTTGAGGTCGGCGATCACCACGCACGCGCCCTCGGCGGCGAGCCGCTCGGCGATGGCCCGGCCGATGCCCGAGCCGGCCCCGGTGACCAGCGCGACCCGGGTCGCGAGCGGCTTGGGTGCGGGCATCCGCGCGAGCTTGGCCTCCTCGAGCGCCCAGTACTCGATCCGGAACTTCTCGGCCTCGTCGATCGGCGTGTAGGTGCTGATCGCCTCGGCGCCGCGCATCACGTTGATCGCGTTGACGTAGAACTCCGACGCGACCCGCGCGGTCTGCTTGTCCTTGCCGAAGGAGAACATGCCGACCCCGGGCACCAGCACGATCGCCGGGTCCGCGCCCCGCATGGCCGGGCTCTCGGGGGTCGCGTTGCGGTCGTAGTAGCCCGCGTAGTCCTCGCGGTAGGCCGTGTGCAGCTCGCCGAGCCGCGTGACGACGTCGGCCACGTCCGCATCGGCCGGCAGGTCCACGACCAGGGGCTTGACCTTGGTCCGCAGGAAGTGGTCGGGGCACGAGGTGCCCAGCTCGGCCAGCGCGGTGAGCTTCTCGCGGGCCAGGAGGTCCAGCACGACGTCGGCGTCGGTGAAGTGGCCGACCTGCGGACGGTCCGCGCTGGCCAGACCACGGATCGTCGGGGCAAGCGCCGCGGCCTTGGCCCGGCGCTCCCCCGGGCTCAGGGCCTCGCGGCCCGGGACGACGGCGCCGAAGGGGTGCGTCCCCTGCGCGGCGAGGGCCTGGGTGCGCTCGGCGACGAAGGCCTCGGCGGCGGCGATGATCTCGAGCGAGCGGGCCTCGGCCTCCTCGCTCGTGTCCCCCCACGCGGTGATGCCGTGACCGCCGAGGATGCAGCCGATAGCCTGCGGGTTGGCCTTCTTGACCTCGGCGATGTCCAGCCCGAGCTGGAAGCCGGGCCGACGCCAGGGCACCCACACGACCCGCTCGCCGAAGCACTCGGCGGTCAGCGCCTCGCCGTCGGCCGCGGTCGCGATCGCGATGCCCGAGTCGGGGTGCAGGTGGTCCACGTGCGCGGCGTCGACCAGGGCGTGCATCGCGGTGTCGATCGACGGCGCGGCACCGCCCTTGCCGTGCAGGCAGTAGTCGAAGGCCGCGACCATCTCGTCCTCGCGGTCCACGCCGGGGTAGACGTCGACCAGGGCCTGGAGCCGGTCCAGGCGCAGCACCGCGAGGTTCTTCTCGGTCAGCGTGCCCAGGTCGCCGCCCGAGCCCTTGACCCAGAGCAGCTCGACCGGTCGGCCCGTCACCGGGTCGGTCTCGGTGCCCTTGGCCGAGGTGTTGCCCCCGGCGTAGTTGGTGTTGCGCGGGTCGGCTCCCAGCCGGTTGGACCGGCCGATCAGGTCCGCTGCGGTACTGCTCGGCGAGGTCGCGCTCGTCGGGTTAGGCATCTGATCAGGCTCCCCATCCGGCCTGCGCGCCACCGACGCGCTCGGCCACGATCGTGTCGGTGTACCCCGAGGCCGCGAACGCGCGCATCGGGTCAGGGTCCAGACCCTGGGACTCGCGCAGCTGGGCCAGCAGCGGGCGCACGTCGGTGTTGTAGGCGTCCATCAGCACGCCGTTGGACGCCAGCACGTCGCCGGCCTGCTGGGCGGCGACCAGGGCGTCACGGTCGACCAGGAGGGCCTTGGCAGTGGCCTCCTGGATGTTCATGACCGAGCGGATCTGCGCGGGGATCTTGGGCTCGATGTTGTGGCACTGGTCGAGCATGAAGTTGACCCCCGAGTCGGGGCGCAGGGCGTCGGCGCCGACGATCTCGTGCATGATCCGGAACAGCTGGAACGGGTCGGCCGCCCCAACCATGAGGTCGTCGTCGGCGTAGAAGCGCGAGTTGAAGTCGAAGGCCCCCAGGCGTCCGACCCGCAACAGCTGCGCGACGATGAACTCGATGTTGGTGCCCGGGGCGTGGTGGCCCGTGTCGAGCACGACCATGGCCTGCTCGCCGAGGGCGAGGCAGTGCAGCAGCGAGGTGCCCCAGTCGGGGACGTCCATCGAGTAGAAGGCCGGCTCGAAGAACTTGTACTCCAGGATGATCCGGTGGTCGGGGTCCAGGCCTGCGTAGACCTGGGCCAGGCCCTCGGCGAGGCGGTCCTGACGGGCACGCAGGTCGTCCTGACCGGGGTAGTTGAGGCCGTCGGGCAGCCAGATCTTGAGGTCCTTCGAGCCGGTGGCCCGCATGATGTCGAGGCACTCGAGGTGGTGGGCCACGGCCTTGGCCCGCACCCGGGCATCGGGGTGGGTCAGGGAGCCGAGCATGTAGTCGTCGTCCTGGAACAGGTTGGAGTTGATCGCGCCGATGGTCACGCCGTGGTCCTTGGCGTGGGCGGCCAGCGCCGCGTAGTCCTCGACCTTGTCCCAGGGGATGTGCAGCGAGACGCGGGGGGCCACGCCGGTGTGGCGGTGCACCTGCGCGGCGTCGGCGATCTTCTCGAAGGGGTCGCGCGGCACCCCGGCCTGCGCGAAGACCTTGAAGCGGGTCCCGGAGTTGCCGAACGCCCAGCTGGGCAGCTCGATGGTCTGTGCCGACAGGGCGGCCAGCGCTGCGTCGCGCCGGGCATCGCTGGTCGACGTCGTCGTCCCCGTGCTCACGTTGTGTCCCTCTGATCGCCGATGGTCTGCCGTCCCACCTCGTTGTGAAACGTTTCAGGGACACGCTACCCCCGCCTCGGGGGGCGGTCAACCGGCCCTGAGGGGGTCGCCGAGGCATCGACCGCGAGACGTCAGCCGGTGAGCCCGACCGCGGCCCGCTGCGCATCAAGGTCGAAGACGCACTCGAGCGTCACGAACCCCTCGTCCGGCGGGCCGTCGCTGCCGAAGAGCACGGCCATCTCGGCCTGCCACCGGGCGTTGACCTCCCGGGCGGCCATCGCCTCGCGGGCCGCGTCGAAGTCGTCGACGTCGACCACGCCGACCAGCAGGCCGTCCGGCGCGAGGTGCAGCGTGTAGTCCCGCCAGCCCGTCTCGTGCAGGGCCTGGAGCATCTCGGGCCAGACCTCGGCGTGGCGACGCCGGTAGGTCTCGGCCTGGTCGGGACGGATGCGGGAGATGAAGCAGACGCGGGCCACGGGTTCCTCCTGAGCGGTCCGCACGGGGCATCGGTGACCCTGCGTGAGCGCGCCTTCTCGTCAGTGAATCGCTTCACAGGCAGAATGACCGTACGAGGCGGCCCGATCAGCGTCAACTGTCCCGCCCCGCAGCCGAGAGGAACCCGTGACCACCACCTCGGGGCGCAAGCGTGCCCCCCGCACCAGCATCAGCGACGTCGCCCGGCACGCCGGCGTCTCCCTGGGCACGGTCTCCAACGTCCTGAACCGCCCCGAGCGCGTCTCCCCCGTCACCCGCGACAAGGTGCTGGCCGCGATCGAGGAGCTCGCCTTCGTCCCCAACGGCTCGGCGCGGCAGCTGCGCGCCGGGACGATCACCACGGTCGGTGCGGTGCTGCTCGACATCGCCAACCCGTTCTTCACCGAGGTGGCCCGCGGCATCGAGGACCGCCTCGCCGAGGACGACTACACCCTCATGCTCGCGAGCTCGGACGAGGACCCGACCCGCGAGGCCCGCTACCTGCGTCTCTTCGAGGAGCACGGGGTGCACGGCATGCTGGTCACCCCTGCCGGGCCCGACGTCGACCACCTCCTGGCGCTGCGCGAACGCGGGGTCGAGGTCGTGCTGCTCGACCGCACCTCACCCTCCCCCGACCTGTCCTCGGTCGCGGTCGACGACGTCGCGGGTGCCGCCATGGCCGTGCGGCACCTCATCGGGCTGGGTCACCGCCGGGTCGGGCTGATCAACGGCCCGACCACCATCAAGCAGTGCGTGGACCGTCGCGCAGGCACCGTGCGCGCCCTGACCGAGGCCGGGCTCGACCCCGACGAGGCGATGATCGAGGTCACCGTCTCCTCGCTGAACGCCGAGGGCGGCGAGGCCGGAGCGACCGAGCTGCTGGCCCTGGGGGAACCTCCCACTGCCCTGTTCTGCGTCAACGACCTCACCGCGCTGGGCGCGATGCAGGCGTTGCGCGCGCACGGCATGACCATCGGCCAGGACATGGCCGTGGTGGGCTACGACGACGTCAACTTCGCCTCGATGCTGATGACCCCGCTCACCTCGGTGCGCCAGCCGACCCGGCGCCTGGGCCACGTCGCGGCCGACCTGCTGCTCGGCCGCGCGGGCAAGGATGTCGGGGCCCAGCAGGTCGAGTTCCAGCCCGAGCTCGTGGTGCGGGCGTCCTCGGGCCCGCACCGTTGAGGCCCCCGAGGTGATCGACGCCCCGCTGTTCCGTGACCCGGTGCACGACGGCGCGACCGACCCGGTCCTGGTACCCCACCCCGACGGCTCGTGGTGGCTCTTCTACACCCAGCGTCGGGCCACCGCCCCCGGGCCAGGGGTCGCCTGGGTGCACGGCACCGACATCGGGGTCGCGGTCTCGCACGACGGCGGCGCGAGCTTCCTGTACCGCGGCACCCTGGACCTGGCGACCGGCTGGGGGCGGGACACGTTCTGGGCCCCCGAGATCCTGTGGGCAGCCGGCGAGGCACACATGTTCGTCTCGGTGATCACGGGGGTCCCGGTCCGGTGGGCCGGGCACGACCGGCGGATCGTGCACTACGTCAGCGACGACCTGGTGCACTGGCGCCACGTCGGTCCCGTGCCGCTCAGCAGCGACCGGGTGATCGACGCGTGCGTCGCCGCGCTGCCCTCGCACGCCGACGGCACGACCGGCGGGTGGCGCATGTGGTTCAAGGACGAGGCCCACGGCTCCCTGACCTGGGCCGCCGACTCGCCCGACCTGCACCGGTGGGACGTCGTGGGACCGGTGGTCACCGGGCGTCCGCACGAGGGCCCCAAGGTGTTCAGCCTGGGCGGGTGGCACTGGATGATCGTCGACGAGTGGCGCGGGCAGGGCGTCTACCGCTCGACCGACCTGACCACCTGGGAGCGGGACGGACTGATCCTCGACCGCGGGGGCACCCGGCCCGACGACGGCGCGATCGGGCTGCACGCCGACGTCGTCGTCGGCGACGGAGCCGACGGGTCGGGCCGCGGCGACAGCGCCCACGTCGTGTACTTCACGCACCCCGGCCGGACCGAGGAGTGGCAGGCGGGGCCGGACGGTCCCGAGATGACCCCGGGCCCGATGGAGACGCCGGCCGACCGTCGTTCGTCCATCCAGCTCGCGCTGCTCCGGGTGGTGGACGACCACCTGGTCTGCGACCGCGACGAGCCGGTGCCCCCGCTGCCCCCAGCTGTCGTTTGAAACGTTTTACGGATGGCTGTCCCACGCGCTACCGTGCGCTCCAGGAACGACGACGACGCCATCGGCCCGCTGCGGGTCGCCGGCCCCACCCCGAGCGAAGGAGCTCCCGTGACCCTCAGAGCAGCGATCGTCGGCACGGGCGCGGTCGCGCACCTGCACGCCCAGGCCCTCGTCGCCGACCCGCGCGTCGACCTGGTCGCGGTGAGCAACCGCAGCGCCGAGCGCCGCGAGGCCTTCGCCGACCGCTACGGCGTCCCGGGACGCCACGCGACGCACACCGAGCTCCTCGCCGCCGAGCAGCTCGACGTGGTCATCCTGTGCACCCCGCCCGACCTGCACCGCGAGCAGACCCTCGACGCCTTCGCCGCAGGCGTCCACGTCATCTGCGAGAAGCCACCGGCCCTGTCGCTGGCCGAGCTCGACGACATGCAGCACGCGGCCGACACCGCCGGGCTGGCCTTCGCGATCGTCTTCCAGCAGCGCACCGGGACCGCCGCGGCCCACGTCAAGGGCCTGCTCGACGACGGCGCCCTGGGCCGCCCCCTGCTCGCCCAGTGCCAGACGCTGTGGCTGCGTCAGGACGACTACTACGACGTCGACTGGCGCGGCACCTGGGACGGCGAGGGTGGCGGCACGACCCTGGGTCACGGCATCCATCAGATGGACCTGCTCGCCCACCTGATGGGCGACTGGGCCGAGGTCGACGCCAGGCTGTGGCGCCTGGCCCGCGACATCGAGATGGAGGACGTCTCGACCGCGACCATCCGCTTCGCCAACGGCGTGGTCGCGACCGCGGTGTCGAGCGTGCTCAGCCCTCGCGAGACCAGCTACGTGCGGATCGACACCGAACTCGCGACCGTGGAGGTCGAGCACCTGTACGGGCACAGCGGCGACTCGTGGCGCATCACCCCGGCCCGTGGGGTCAGCGACGAGCTCGCCGCGTCGTGGGCCTTCCCCGAGGTCGACGAGCCGAGCGGTCACGAGCCACTGGTCCGCGCCGTGATCGACGCCCTGGTCGCCGGCGAGCCCCTGCCGGACCTGGTGACCTTCGCCCGTCGTCCGCTCGAGCTGGTCACGGCGATCTACGCCTCGGCGACCCACGGCCGCCCGGTCACCCACGCCTCCCTCGACGCCGACGACCGCTTCCGCACCGCGCTGCGCGCCGAGGTGACCGACCTCAGGCCGAGGTGACGTGCTGAGGTTCGCGCTCTGCCGCACGGGTGCACGCCGAGGTCCGCGGCCCTGAACACTCGGTCCGGGCTCGCTTCACCGGCCCGGGCGCGGCAGGATCGCAGCCATGCCCGACGCCACGCGTGAGCTAGCGATGTTCCCGCTCGGCTCCGTGCTGTTCCCCGGCATGCCCTTGCCTCTGCGCGTCTTCGAGCCCCGCTACGTCGCGATGCTCTCGTCGGTGCTCGCAGACACCGAGCGCGAGTTCGGCGTGGTGCTGATCGAACGGGGCTGGGAGGTGGGCGGTGGTGACGTCCGGTTCGGGGTGGGAACGGTGGCCCACATCGCCTCGGTCGACATCAGCGAGGGGTTGATCGTGCTGCTCGCCACCGGCACCGAGCGGTTCGAGGTGGTGCGATGGCTCCAGGACGACCCCTTCCCCCGCGCCGAGGTGCGGGTGCTCGACGCGCTGGAGATCGACGCACCGACCCTCTCCGCCCTGGACACCGCAGAGGCCCTGGTGCGTGCGACCCTGAGGCGCGCGAGCGAGTTCGTCGAGCTGCCGTGGTCCCCTGACATCGAGCTGTCGCCCGAGCCCGCGAAGCGCCTCTGGCAGGTCGCCGGCATCGCGCCCCTCGGTGCTCTCGACCAGTTCACCCTGCTGCGCTCACAGACCGCCACCGAGCTGCTCGCCACGCTCGTGGAGGAGACGCAGGCGGCCGAGCTCCATCTCACCGCCGACTGGGGCGACGACCAGCCGGACTGACGACGGCGTCGCGCGGCGCCCCTGGCAGATCCGCGGACCGGTAGCCTCCCGGTTCAACGGTGAGCGCGAGGTGCTGAACGTGTTCCTACCCGTCTGGTACGACGTCCTCTGGAGCCTGGTGGTCCTGGCTCAGGTTGGTCTGCTCGCTGCGGCGCTGACCCTGTGGTTCCGGAGGCGGCACGATCACGCCGGTGGGCTGCTCGACCTCGTCGTCATCCTCGTCGTCCCCCTCATCGGGCCTGCCGCGTACCTGGCGGGCAGCGCACCCTTCCGCACCGCGGTCAGGTCGAGAGCAGAGTCCGGTTCGGTGTGAAGGACGACCAGGCAGCTTGCCGCGGCCGCGATCAGCCGGGGCAGCTGCGGTCGGTCGACGTCTGTAGCGTCACCGGGCTGGGGAGAAGCGGCAGCTCGAGGCGGCGCGTGATCCCCAACGTCGTCACGTCGACGAGGACATGGTCGGCCACCACGCCGCTGCCGGCGGTGAGGTCGACACACGGGAAGCCCAGGGTCTGCCACACGGCGACGGAGCCACCCCGCGGAACGGTCACTCGAGGTGCCGCATGCTCCGGCCGGAGGACGTCACGTTCGTCGACAACACTGACCCCCGAGTGCAGGACCATCGCCTGGTCGAGCACGGTGGACACGCTGACGGGAACCAGTCCGGTGCTGCGGTAGGACACCATGATCCGCGCCTCACCCGGCGCGGGATCGACAGCCGTCCACCCCAGGTCGACGTCGCTCTGGTCGATCACCTCGGACGCCCAGGCGACGCTGCCCTGCTCCAGCTGAGGGCTGAGCCCCACCGCGAGCCACGCTCCGCCCAGCGCCGCGAGCGCGCCCGTGATGGTCAAGGCGTACGTCCGGCGTCTGACCATCGCCTGCTCCCCTGGGTTCACCGCCGGCGTGACGGCGCGGGAGGCACGATACGCATGCGGATCTCGCCATGCGATCCTGGCGCGAAGGACAGCGATGGGCGACGGACATGAGCGAGCGGTGGCAGGGATGGGCGACACGGCTGGACGACCCGGCCCTGCCCCCGTTGATCGCAGCGGGCGTGGCCAGCCGAGGGACCCTCGAGGAACGTCATGCCCTCACGGCGAACCGTGCCCTGCCCCACGACGTCCTGCTCACCATCATCACCACGAACGAGCCTGAGGTCGCGGGCGGGCTCCTGCTCAACTACGACCTCCCCTCGGAGATGGTCGACCTCCTTGCCGAGCGCCTGTCGCTTCCCGACGCGCTCGCCTCGGGCCATCCGAACGCCTCGCTGGTGCGCAAGATGCGTCACCCGGTGGGTGAGCTGACCGGGTTGGCGTTGCACCGCTTCTTCCTGGCGGTCCGCGCGACCGACGACGAGCAGCAGCACCTCCACACGGTGATCGACGAGGAGCCTCGGGCGAGGCTCGCAGCAGCGTGGGAGAAGGTGCGTCCGACGTAGGGCGCGCCCACCGGCCCGGTCGAGCCGGCCCAGCCGCCTGAGGTGTCCCTCAGCCCTGGACCGTCGCGGGGGCGGGGTCGGTGTCGAGGAACGTCGTCACGGCGTCGGCGACCATCGTCGTGCGGCTCAGGCCGAAGAAGTGGGTCGTGCCGGGGAAGACGGCGAGCTGCGAGGACGGCACGCCCTCGAAGTCCCCGTTGACGTCCCCGCCGCGCAGCTGGAGGAAGCGGACCGCGTGCTCGAGCCGGACCATGTCGCAGTCGCCGACGGTGATCAGCGTGGGTGCGGCGATCCCGCGGATGTCGTCGTCCGACCACCCCGGGAAGCCCTCGTCGAAGTGGCTGAGCTTGGTCAGCAGGTCCTGCAGCCTGTCGGGGTGCGGGGACTTCGCTCGGTACGCCTCCTCCATCGGCGTCCCGGCGATCATGTCGACCGTCATCTCGGCGACGGCCTCGGCGTTCTCACCGCGGTCTCCGTCCGGGTGGAACGAGACCGAGGAGACCACGAGCCGCCGCACGAGCTCGGGGTGATCGATGGCCAGCCGGAGGGCGACCGCGCCACCCACGCTGAAGCCGAACACGTCGACCTGGGCGAGATCCAGGTGCTCGAGCAGACCGATCACGTCCGACGCCAGTCCTTCGGCGGTCAGGGGGCGGTCGACGTCGTTGGTCCGTCCGTGACCCTGGAGGTCCACCGCGAGAACCTTCCGGTCCCGCGACAGGTGCGGCAGCAGCGCGCCGAACTGCTGGTCGATGTCGAACAGACCACCGTGGAGCAGGAGCAGCGGGATGCCGCCCGCGCCGTGGATCTCGTAGTACATCTGCATGCCGTTCACGGGGGCGTACCCGGTGGTCGGCAACTGCTCGGCGATCGCGCTGGTCTGCTGGGTCACTGCGTCCTCCTCGCTCGGCTGGTGCATCAGGTCAGACCATCGCCCGCGCGTGAACTCATCGGCCTGGTCGCAACCTCCCGGGCTGCGGGCCACCGAACGTCTCGCCGCTCAACGGGGCGTAGGCCGTCCACTCCTGAGCACCGGGCAGGGGCCGGTCGGGTGCGGTCGGCGCGTCACCGTCTCCGCCGGGCGGGTAGACGACGTCGATGCCCAGCTCCCGACGCAACTCTTCGGCGAGCTCTGAACCTGTTGCGATGAAGGCGGACTCGGCGGTGCGGTTCGGCCACTCGTAGCTGTTGGCGCTCAACGTCACGTCAGCGAACTCGTTCCACGCGACGAGGCGTTCACGGAGGTGGCTCGAGATGGGCAGCGACGCCAGGTCCACCCAGCCGGAGTCACCGGGGGTGCGATACCACACGGGAGACTCGGTCCATCCGTGGAAGAGCGCCACACGGGCAGGCACTTCTGCTCTGGGTCCCATCAGGTCATCGTGCCGCCAGGCCCCGTCGTTGGCGACTCTTCGCAGCCTCCGACCAACAGGCAGGGCGCGCGACGCGTCAGGCGGTCCGCAGCACCAGCAGGAACTGGCCGCCGCCCGGCTCGACCTGCGTCGTGACGGCCAGGTCGGGAGCGAAACGGGACAACCGGTCGACCAGCCAGGTGGCGGCCTGGTCGGCGTCCGCACGGCTCGGGCAGCGCGCGACCACCTCGCGCCCTCCCTTGCGCCCGAGGCGCTCCACGGTTGCGGCGATCGGTGCCGGGTCGACGACGAAGAGCTCTGGGGACCACGCCACCACCGGCTTGACCGCGCCCTTGCGCGTGTTGCAGGCACGGTGGGCAAGCCTCTCGGTACCTGCCGCCGCCTTCTTGGACTTCGCGATGCCGAGGTCGACGCTGGGGCCGCGGTCGGAGTTGACCGAGCCCTCGGGGTCGACCGGCTCGTCGCAGAGCCAGCAGCGCCACGCGTCCCGGTCGCCCACTTCGTTGAGGTTGCTCATGCGCGCACCGTAGCCCGCAAAGGGGCCGGCCTCGTCGTCGGCCCAGACCAGGAGGCGACAAGGACGCTTGACACTCCCGATCGGGCGGCCTACCTTGCATGTCAAGGGTACTTGTCATGTCGTCACCATGCAGAGACCGGAGGCGCGGGTGCGCAACGACGTCAGACAGCGGCGGGTGGCCGCCGGGCTCTCGCAGCGAGAGCTGGGTGAGCAGCTGTCCGTGTCGCGCCAGACCGTCAACTCGATCGAGACCGGTCGCTACGACCCGTCCCTGCCGCTGGCCATCGCCATCGCGCGTCGCTTCCAGACCACCGTCGAGGAGATCTTCCATGTGGACCCGTGACCTGACCTCCCGCCAGAAGGCCGCCGCCCTGTTGGCGACCATGCTCCTGCTCGCCGCTGTCGTCGGCGTGGGCCTGCTGCTCCAGGAGCACGGGCCGGGCAACATGGGCACCGGCTTCCTCCAGGGTGCCGCCGTCGGTCTCGCGGCGGCCACGGTGATGCTCTGGCGGTCCGCACGCACACCGCAGCGAGCCACCACCTTCGAGCGCGCCTTCACCCTCACCGGGGACGAGCGAGACGACCGGGTGCTGACCCGAGCACTCGCGGTGCTCGGCCTGGCCGCCCTCCCGCTCACCGGCGCCGCGGCCATCGCGATCGGCCTGGGTGCCGACGTGCCGATGCTGCTGTTCTTCCTGCTCGTAGCTCAGCTGGCGGTGGGGGCGACCGCCTTCGCCGTGATCGCCCGACGCAGCTGACCAGTGGTGCCTGGCATGTCCGTGTGTCCGGGAGCCGTGCCGGACGTAGGTTCTTCCGTGTGCGCTGGATCGTGTCGGTGAAGGGTGTCATCCAGGACGAGGGCCGTGTTCTGCTCGCCCGCAACGACCGTGACGAGTGGGAGCTACCCGGCGGTCAGCTGGAAGCCGGCGAGTCCCCCGAAGCGTGCCTGGTCCGCGAGATCCTGGAGGAGTCGGGTCTGGCGGTGAGGGTCGGGCCCCTGATCGACTGCTACGTCTTCGATGTCGTCCCCGGTCGGTCGGTGCTCATCCTGGCTTATGGCTGCGACCTGATCTCCGCCGCCGCTGAGGCGCGGTTGTCCGAGGAGCACGTCGACCTGCGCTTCATCGCTCAAGCGGAGCTGGCGAGCCTGTCCTTGCCGATCGGCTACCGAGCCGCGATCGCCCAGTGGGCGCAGCGTCAGGTGCACACCGAGAACCCCTGACTGCCTCAGCGCAGGAGAGCGAGGTCCCGTCGGACGTAGCGCAGGTGCGCCCACTCTTCCTCGAGGATCACGCGCACGCAGTCACCGACGCTCGGATGCCAGTCGTCACCGCCACCCCACGGGTTGTCGCGTTCCTCCGCGAGGAGCTCCGCCGTGGCCGTGGCCAGGAAGTCGGTCACCATCCGCTGGCGCTCGGCACGCACCGCGAGGATCTCCTCGTAGGTCGGTGGGTCGACGCGGAAGATCGACATGTCGAAGCCCATCTCCTCCGCGCCGGTGAAGATCTGGCCGATCTCGTGGAGCGGCTGCTCCATCCGCAGGATCCCGCCCCGGAGCCAGGCGTCGGTCGCCAGGACGAGGTGCCGCAGGGTCTGGGCCAAGGACCACTCGTCCTCGACGTGGGCGTCCACCAGCTCGGGCGGCGTCCCAGCCACAGTCGTCTGCCACGCGGCCTGCACCGCGACCCAACCCTCGCGCAGGCCCTCTGGGGTCTCCGCCTTCTGCAGCTCGCGTCCAGGGAACTGCCGGTTGAGCTCGGCGTCCACGAGCGGCACCACGTCGACCCCGTTGACGAGAAGGCTGCCGAAGAACAGGTCATGGCTGTCGATGTCGAGCCCGTTCACATCGACGCCGCGCATGGTCACACCGCTGACATCGGAGAATCGCAGGGTCGCGCCCTTGAAGCTCGCCCTGACGAAGGTCGCGCCCTCGAACTCCTTCGTGCGGGAGTAGGTCGTCATCGCCCCATCATCACACCGCGGCCTGACACGGCCCCTGACCAGCGGGGTCGTCCGACCTTGCCAGTGCCTCCGTCACGCTGCACGCTGTAGCCCTCGTCCTGGCGGAGGCACTCATGGGCAAGCTCATCTACGCAGCCAACGCCTCGCTCGACG
This sequence comes from Actinotalea alkalitolerans, assembly GCF_023369855.1. Classification (GTDB taxonomy): domain Bacteria; phylum Actinomycetota; class Actinomycetes; order Actinomycetales; family Cellulomonadaceae; genus Actinotalea. The sequence goes on from NZ_JAMBPP010000001.1 coordinate 81,769, forward strand.
GCTACCTCGAGGACGAGACCGGCTCCTTCGACTGGTCCGTGCCTGACGACGAGGTGCACGCGTTCTGGAACGAGCACGAGCGCGCCATCGGCACGTCGCTCTACGGCCGCCGCATGTACGAGACGATGCGGGTCTGGGAGAGCGACGACTGGTTGACGGACGAGCCCCCCGTTGTCCGCGAGTACGCGGAGATCTGGCGCGACGCCGACAAGGTCGTCTACTCCTCGACGCTCGACGAGGTGTCGACGGCACGCACGAGGATCGAGCGTCAGTTCGAGCCCGAGGCGGTACGACAGCTCAAGGAGACGTCCAGCTCGGACCTGAGCATCGGCGGCGCGACCATCGGAGCTGAGGCGTTCCGGCACGGGCTGGTCGACGAGTGCGTGCTGCTCCTGTGTCCCGTGACGGTGGGCGGCGGCAAGCCCGCACTGCCGCGGGGCGTCCGACTCGACCTCGAGCTGCTGGACAGCCGACGGTTCGACAACGGTGTGATCTACGTGCGCCACGCGGTTCTAGGCGCCACCTGACTGGTGGCGCGACCATCGCGCTCGCCGCCGAGAGAGGGCAGCCAGGCTCGGGACCTGACGACCCCGTCCGGACTCGGTAGCGTGCAACGCATGCCCATCACGCTGGAGAACGTCGGCATCGCCGTCCGCGACCTCGAGGCGACGATCGCCTTCTTCACCGACCTGGGGATGACCGTCCTGGGCCGCGACACGGTCAGCGGGGAGTGGGCCGACACCGCGGTCGGCCTCGACGGCAACCACGTCAGGATCGCCATGCTCCAGACGCCCGACGGCAACGGACGCCTCGAGCTCTTCGAGTACATCCACCCCGACGCCATCGAGACCGAGCCCACCCGACCGAACGAGATCGGCATGCACCGCGTCGCCTTCTCGGTCGACGACATCGAGGAGTCCCTCAAGATCGCCGCAGCCCACGGCTGCCATCCGCTACGCGGCGTCGCGACCTACGGGGACGTCTACAAGCTGACCTACGTCCGCGGACCCAGCGGCATCATCGTGATGCTCGCGGAGGCGCTCAACCAGAGCTGATCGCGGAAGATCGGGCCACGGGAAGCACGACACGGCTGGCCGAGGTGTTCACATGCCCAGGAGGGAGACTGCGGATGCACACGGCGCTCGAGCAGCTTCCCTTCAAGGTCCGCATGGAGTGGGGTCTCGACGGCGCGGAGGCGATCGGTCGCACCGACGTCGCGATCGTGGTCGATGTCCTGTCATTCTCCACCTGCGTCTCGGTCGCGGCGGATGCGGGCATCAGCGTGCTGCCCTACCGGTGGGCCGCCGACGGCGCTGCCGCCTACGCCACGAAGCACGGGGCTGTCCTGGCGGTGGGACGGTCGCAGGCCGGGCCGGGGCAGATCAGCCTGTCACCCGGTTCGATCCGAGCCGCCGAGGGTGTCACCCGGCTGGTCCTCCCGTCCCCCAACGGGTCGACCATCGCCGCCCACCTGTTCGAGCGAGGCTCAAGAGTCCTGGCCGGGTCACTACGAAACGCAGGCGCTCTGGCCGAGTGGCTGACCGAAGCTCACGGGCCCGACGGCGCAACGGTCGCGGTCATCGCCGCCGGTGAGCGCTGGCCAGGCGGGGGGATGCGGCCCGCCGTCGAAGACCTCTGGGGAGCCGGGGCCGTGGTGTCGGCGCTGCACGCCGCAGGCTGGACGAGCGCATCCCCCGAAGCCACCACCGCCGCCGGCGCCTTCCACGACGTCCGGTCGGACCTGGTGGCACGGCTCGTGGCCTGCGCCAGCGGTGCAGAGCTCCTCGCCATGGGTTACCCCGACGACATCGCCGTCGCCGCCGAGCTCGGCACGAGCCGCTCCGTCCCGCTGCTCGACGAGACCGGGTTCCGGCCCTCGGCTCCGTAACCGCCCGCGCCGCACGGACCTCTCGCTAGGGTCCGACAGTGCCTGCCGAACCGTTCCGCCTTGCCGCTGCCGTGTACGGCATCCTCCACGACGGCGAGCGGATCCTCATGATCCGACGGGCGCGCACGGGCTACCGCGACGGGCAACTGAGTCTGCCCGCTGGGCACCTGGACGGTGACGAGGACGCCGTCACCGGGTTGGTTCGGGAACTGCGCGAGGAGGTAGGGGTCGAGGCCGACCCGGACAGCTGTCGGCTGGCGTTGCTGATGCACGCCGCGCCCGAGCACGCCGCCGACCGTGAGTATCTGCACTTGTTCTTCACGGTCGGCAGGTGGCATGGCAAGCCAACCGTTGCCGAGCCGGACAAGTGTGACGATCTCCTGTGGACGTCACGAACCACCATGCCGAACGACGTCGTCGACTACGTCGCAGAGGCCCTGGATGCCATCGCCCGTGGCGAGCAGCTGGCCCTGCGCGGCTGGTAAGCCCGCTTGCGGGCGGCGATCTCGTCGGACTTCTGCGGGATGACGACGGTGATCCCGCAGGCGCGCAGCGCGCGCCGATAGGTCCCGGCCGAATACGCCTTGTCCGCGATCACGGCGTCGGGATGGGTGCGCGGGGGTTCCGCTTCCGGGCCGTCTGCCAGGGCCGACCTCCTCGCGCGGCAGGTCACGCCGCGCGATCCCCGTGCAGTACTGGTAGGCGATCGCCTCGACCGACCGGCGGTTGTCGCCGAGAAGACGTCCTCCCGTCACACTGCCGCGAGCCTCACCCCAGCTATGGGTGACACGCCCTGGTCACGGACGAGGAGCGACATCCCGGTTCGTTGACGCGATGGCGGCTCCCACTGCTTGCGCGTCGCTGTCACGCAGTGACTTCTCGCGTTCGTGAGTCTCGACCTTGAAGGGTTCTCCCAAGCCATCTCCTGGGTAGCGAGGGATGACGTGCAGGTGAAAATGGAAGACCGTCTGCAAGGCGGCTTCACCGTCGCAGACGACGAAGTTGATCCCCCGGCAGTCCAGGCTCGAGCGCCGCAGGGCCCTTGCCATGTCCTGACCAACCGACCACACGTGAGCGCTCGTGACTGCATCAAGGTCTTCGAGACCGGCAGCATGCCTACGTGGCACAACGAGAAGGTGCCCGTGTGTGACGGGGTTCAGGTCCATCCAGACCACAACGGTCTCGTCCTCGAAGACCATGCTGGCTTCCGCACGGCGCGCCACGATGGCGCAGAAGACACACTCCTTGGCCACCACTTCCTCGGTCATGTGCGGTGATGCTTCCAGCGCGCCCAGACGGCGTGCCACCACGTTCCATCCCGAGGACCGATCATCCACGCTCACCGATTGATCAGGCCACGCACGCCGTCGACACACTGGTCCTGTGGACGCCACGTAGAGCAGCCCTTCCGCCCGTGGTGGTTGCGGCGATGTCCTGCTGCGCCAAGCCCAGCACCGAGCCGCCCGGCCCGACGCCTTGGACAGGCAAGACGGACGTGGGTCGGGGACGTGGTCGAGGTGTGGATCGAAGACGGATGCGGTGAGTCCTATCCCGTGCAGTGCGAGGTAGTCGCGATCCGCGTTGCGGTACGAGCCAGCTGAGACGTCCCCCGGCCGCTGCTGCCGCTGCTCCGGCCGACCGCACGCGACGCGAGCGTCGGGTCCGTTCCTATGCTGAGCACATGCCCACCCGGCCCGTCACCCGCTCGGTCGGTCTTGCAGTCCTCGCGTTCCTCTTCGCAGGGTGCAGCGCGACCCATGGCGACGGCAGGCCGCCGACGACGGTCGAGGTCGACGTGTTCTCGGGACGGGAGAACCCTCGCTGGACGATGACCGATCCGGAGATCGACGAGCTGGTCGAGGCGATCCAGCGGCTGGGCGAGCCATCGGCTGGCGCCCTGCCGGACGACGCCGGCCTGGGTTTCCGAGGATTCCTGGTGCACGACGTGGTGCTCACCGACGCAGCAGGCCCGGTGGAGCTGACAGTGGTCGACGGTGCGGTGATCCGAACGTCGGGAGAACCGGAGACCTGGTCCGACCCGGGCTCGAGCGTCCACTCCCTCCTCCTCGACGATGCGAGGGACCACCTCGACGCGGCCGGCCTGCGTGCCGTCGAGGAAGGCATCGCGCGCTGAGGGGCGCCGTGCTGGGCCTCGAGCCGCCGGGGAGGCGCCCGGCCCGCTCCCGGAGCACCATGGGCACCATGCGCTACCTCGACCTCCCCGACACCCCCCGCATCAGCCGTCTCGGGCTGGGCACCTGGCAGTTCGGCTCCCGTGAGTGGGGCTACGGCGGCGAGTACGCCGACTCGCGTGCGGCGCAGATCGTGCACCGGGCGCTCGACCTGGGCGTGACGACCATCGACACCGCCGAGGCCTACGGCATGGGCCGCTCCGAGCGGATCCTGGGGAAGGCACTCGTCGGCCGACGCGACGAGGCGTACGTGGCGACCAAGTACCTGCCGCTGCTGCCCGTCCAGGGTCTGGTGGAGCGTCAGGGCCGAGCGAGCCGGGACCGACTGGGCATCGACCGCATCGACCTGTACCAGGTGCACCAGGCCAACCCGGTGACACCGGACACCGTGCTGATGACGGGGATGGAGGCCCTGCAGGACGCCGGGGTGATCCGGGACGTGGGGGTGAGCAACTACGACCTGCGCCGCTGGCGGGTCGCCGAGGCCGCGCTGGGCCGACGGGTCCTGAGCAACCAGGTGCGCTACAGCCTCGTCGACCGCCAGCCGGAGACCGACCTGCTGCCCTACGCCCAGCAGAACGACCGCGTGATCATCGCGTACAGCCCGCTGGCGATGGGCTTCCTGTCGACCCGCTACGACGAGTCGAACCGTCCCTCGGGACCCGTGCGCAAGGCGAACCCGCTGTTCCTGCCGGACAACCTGCGCGCCGCCCGGCCGCTCTTCGCGACCCTGCGGGATGTCGCGTCACGGCACGACGCCCAGCCCGCGCAGGTGGCCCTGGCGTGGCTGCTGCACCAGCCGAACGTCGTCGTGATCCCTGGGGCGTCGAGCGTCGAGCAGCTCGAGCGCAACGTCGAGGCGGCCGAGCTGGACCTCACCCTCGACGAGGTCGTCGAGCTGCGGGCGGCCGCCGAGGCCTTCCACCCGGTCACCGGGGCGGCGGCGGTCCCCGAGGTGCTGCGGAACCTGCGCGGCTGACGGCTCCCCGATCCGCTGCGCCCGGCCGTCGACGTCGGAGACGTCGATGTCCCGTCGATGTCCGGAAACGGAGTGCCCCGCACCCCCGGGGCTCCGTAGCCTCATCCCCATGACCACCGACACGACCACGACACCTGGCCTCGACCGTGTGGTCCGCGCCTGCCGCGCCATGATCGAGGCCGGCGGTCCGGTGCCCGCGGCCGACCTGGCCACCCTGACGGGATGCGGCCAGCGTCAGCTCGCGCGCCTCTTCGCCACCCACGCGGGCACCACCCCGCGGGCGTTCGGTCACGCGGTCCGTGCCGGTGAGGTGCGTCGCCTGCTCCGCGAGCACGAGCAGGTCACCGACGCGGTCTTCGCAGCGGGCTTCGGCTCGGTCCGCTCCTTCTACGAGACCGCGAGCCCCACCCTGGGCATGAACCCCCACCAGTACGCCACCGGTGCCGCGGGCCAGACCCTGCGGTGGACGACCGTGACCACCGACCTCGGCCCGGTGCTGGCCGTCGCAGGGGACCTCGGCCTCGCGGCGGTCCGCATCGGGCCCGACGTCGACCTCCTCCTCGAGCAGGTGCGGCGGGAGTTCCCGGCCGCGCACCTCGAGCGCGACGACACCGGGCTCGCCGAGCTCGCCGACGGCCTGCGCGCGTTGGCGCGCGGTGATCGGCCGCGCACCGACCTGCCCGTCGACCTGCACGGCACGGCGTTCCAGGCCCGGGTGTGGGACGCCCTGCGTCGCATCCCCGCCGGCCAGACGCGCTCGTACACCGAGGTCGCCGAGGCCATCGGGGCACCGGCGGCGGTGCGGGCGGTCGCGAGCGCCTGCGGTGCGAACCCGGTGGCCCTGGTGATCCCCTGCCACCGGGTGGTGCGCAGCGACGGGAGCCTTGGCGGCTACCGCTGGGGCCTGGAGGTCAAGCGGCGGCTGCTCGAGACCGAGCAGGCCGAGCACGCCACCGAAGACGCCGTCGAGCAGTCGATGCACCTCGCCGAGCAGCCCGCGTGAGCCGCCGTCCGCCCACCTGGGTGCTGGCCTACCTCGTGCTCGCCGTGGTGTGGGGCTGCTCGTTCGCCTTCGTCCAGGTGGGTCTGCGGTCGCTGACCCCGGTGCAGGTCGCCTTCGGTCGGTTGTTCCTCGGCGCCCTGGCCCTGCTCGTGCTCTCGGCGGTGCTGCGCTCCCCGCTCCCCCGACGGCGGCGCACCTGGGGTCACCTCCTGGTGGTCGGGGCGATCCTCAACGCGGTGCCGTTCACGCTGTTCGCGGTGGGTCAGCAGCACGTGTCCTCGATCCTCGCGGGGATCATCAACGCCGCGACCCCGTTGACCACCCTCGCGGTGATCCTGGTGGCCTACCCCGAGGAGCAGCCCACGCGACGCCGGGTGATGGGGCTGCTGCTCGGCTTCCTGGGTGTGGCCGTCGTCCTCGGTGTCTGGGAGGGCTTCGCGGCGGGCCAGTGGACCGGTGTCCTGGCCTGCCTGGGGGCGGTGACCTGCTACGGCATCGGCCTGCCCTACTCGAGGCGTCACCTGACCGGGTCCGGTGAGGGGCCGGTGGCGCTCGCGACGGGTCAGGTCAGCCTGGGCTGCCTGCTCATGGTCCCCGTCCTGCTCGTCTCAGGGGTCACCCCGCATGCCCCGGTCACCGCCGTGGTGGTGTGGGCGATGGTCGCCCTCGGCGCGCTCGGATCGGGGTTCGCCTTCGTCCTGAACTACCACGTGATCAAGCACGCCGGCGCGAGCACCGCCAGCACCGTCACCTACCTCACACCGCTGGTCGCGACGGTCGTCGGCATCGCGGTGCTGGGTGAGGGCATCACCTGGCACGAGCCCGTGGGCGGGCTTGTGGTGCTGGCCGGTGTGGCCCTCGCCCAGGGCCGGGGTCGACGACGCGGCGTCGAACCCGAGGTCCCGGTCGCGGCGGACGGCGTACCGGTCACAGCTGCCATGTCTGAAGCCGACCGCACATCCCGTACCTGAGCGGGCCGGGCCGGGCCGACGTCGAGTCGACGCTCGCCCCGGCCAGGTGGGTCCCCTCACCGCGCGCGAGGCCCGCGAGCGCCCCGAGGGTCTCGGCGGTGGACCGCTCGACACCCTCGTGCACGATCCTCTGCCACTGGGGGACGCGGTCGGAGACGAGCCGGGCGGCAGCCGCGTGCAGGGCGGTCAGCCCCGCGCCACCGTCGCGCTCCACCCGATCTCGCAGCTCGGCGTACCCCGCCAGGGCCAGGTCGCGCCGGGTCCGGGCGGCCGCGGCGACCCGCTCGTCGTCGGGGGCGTCGTCGTCCTGGACGGGCAGGGTCACCGCCTCGCGGTAGCGCTCAGGGTCGGCCAGGACCTCCGCCGGGAAGGTCAGCACGGCGTCCCCGGCCTCGGGCAGCCCCGCGTTGGACATGATCACCACGAGGTCCAGCCCGCCGTCGTTGACCAGGCGGTGCACCACCCCGGGACTGAACCACACCACGACCCCGGGCGACAGGGGCGTCTCGGTGAAGCCCTCGGCGCTCAGCGTCTGCACCGACCCGCTGCCGCCGAGCACCACGTACCCCTCGGCCGAGGCCGTGTGCAGGTGCGGGGTGCCGCTGCCGACCAGCCCGGCGCCGTCGGGCGAGGGCCAGTCGTAGACCCGCAGCCGGCTCACCGAGGTGCCGCCGGGGAACGGCGTGCGGCTCACCGGGTCACCCGGTGCACCCACGCCGATCAGCCCTCACGTCCCGCGGACCAGGCCGCGAGCGCCTGCCGACCCCACGCCGCGAGCTCCTCGCCCCGGGCGGGGTCCGCGGCGCCGTCGGCGATCACCACGGCGTAGCGGAAGGTCAGCGACTCCCCTGGGCCGAAGGGCACCTCCTCGCTGAAGAACGGTGCCGGGTTGACCCCTGCGAACCACTCGTTGCGCATGAACCACTGCGGGGGGTGCTGCGGGTTCGTGGTGTCGTCGACCATCACCAGGGTCGAGTGACGCGCCGTCTGGTCGTGCTGGCCGGTGAAGCCCATCCACTCGGCCCGGGTGCCCCGGACCTCCTCGCCGCCGGCCGTCCCGGGCGCCAGGATCGTGCCCCCGGTGAAGGACCGCGGGCCGCGCCAGAACAGCCCGCCGTACCCGGCGTTCTCGCGGCCCTTCGTGGTGGGCGAGCCGATGTCGAGCTGCTCGTCGCTGACGTTGGTGATCGTCGAGGAGAAGGTCAGCACCCACACGTCGTCGGCGGGCACCGTGACCGCGAAGGCGCGCGCCTCGTGCACCACCTCCGTGCCGGTCTCCTGGCCCTCGGCGGGCTGGGTGCGCCACACCAGGTCGTGGGCGACGTGCACGCGGTCGTCGGTCACGTCCATCGCGGTGAACCGCTCGTGGTCCATCGAGCCGTCGTTGTCGAGCTGGACGTAGCCCTGCCCGTGGACGTAGTTGGGCCCGCCCCAGAAGTTGTGCGGCCCCACGTTGGGCAGCGACCACGCGATGCCCTTGTGCCACACGTGGTCGTGCGGACGGAACAGGCTCACCAGGTCACCACCCACGGTGTGCAGGGGGTGGAAGTAGGGCCGCGGCGACTCGAGCTGCACGTCGTCGGGTGCGTAGACGTAGGTGAGCAGGTCCTGCCCCTGGTGGGCGACCTGCACCGACCAGCCGACGTCGTGCCGCACGGTCAGGGCGGTGCGCTCGCGCCGCGGCGCGGGGGTGGTGCTCATGCGTGGTCCTCCTCGGTGGGTGCGGCCCAGGGTGCCCCGGTGCCGTCCATGCGCGGGTAGAAGGGGTGCCCGGGGCCGATGTCGCCGCGGCGCACCACCTGCCCGGTGAACGCCGAGGCGTAGATCGCCGCGACCAGCTCCAGGGTGTCGCGCGCCTCGGCCAGGGTGACCGGGAGCGGGGCGTCGTCGTCCATCGCGTCGAGCAGCGCACCGACCTGGCTCGAGTGGCTGCTGCGCGGGGCCGCAGGGTCGGTGATCCACAGCGCGGCGAGGTCCTCGTGGCCGGGGGCAGGGGTGAAGGTCCAGTCCTCGTCGCCGTAGCCGTACAGGTGCTCGACCTCGAGGGTCGCGCGCTCGGTGTCGATCCGCAGCGAGGAGGTCTGACGCGGTGAGACCACCGAGTTGACCACGGTGGCGAGCGCTCCCCCGGCGAACCGCACCACGGCCATCGACACGTCCTCGGTGGCGGTGTCACGGGCCTGGCGCCCGGCCATCGCGGTGACCTCCGCCCACGGACCGAGCAGCGCGAGCAGCAGGTCGAACTGGTGGATGCCGTGGCCCATCGTCGGACCGCCACCCTCGATCTCCCAGCGCCCGCGCCACGGCACCGCGAAGTAGTCGGCGTCGCGGTACCAGAGCGTGTGGCAGGTCGCGACGAGCGGTCGGCCGATCCCCGTGGGCACCCCGGGCTCCTCGCCCAGCCCACGGGTTCCGGCCGCCTCGAGCAGCGCACGGGCGCGCAGGGCCCCCGAGCCGAAGCGGTGCTGGAAGACCACGGCGACGTCCACCCCGGTGCGCTGCGAGACGGCGAGCAGCTCGTCGACCTCGGCGAGGCTGAGCGCGGGAGGCTTCTCGAGCAGCACAGGGACGCCCGCCTCGAGGCACTGGACGGCCAGCGGGACGTGCGAGCCGGGCGGGGTGCAGATGTGCGCGAGGTCCGGGCGGGGGTCGACGGGGGTCGACGGTGCGTCGTCGGTCCCGGTGGTGCTCGCGGTCCAGGTCCCCTGCAGTGCCGCGGCGAGGTCGGTGCTCCACCCCGCCAGGCCGTGCTGCACCGCGAAGGCCTCGGCGCGCGCGGGGTCCAGGTCGACCCCGCACACGACGTCGGCCCGCCCGGCGTGCGCGGCCACGGCCGCTGCGTGGGCACCGGCGATGCCGCCCGTGCCGACCACGAGGGTGCGGCGGCGCGGGAGGGTGGGTGTCCGGCTCACAGCTCGATCCCCAGGTCCAGGTCGGCGATGGCGACGGCCTGCCGGGTCGCCATCGATCGGTTCGCGGCGATCCCGACCGCGACCGCCCGCACCCCGTCGACGTAGCCCGCCGGGCGTCCCAGGGGGTCGGGGCCTGCGCCGCGGAAGACGTCCGCGAGCAGGATGGCGTCGCCACCACCGTGACCGCCGATGCCGTCGGGGATGGGGTGCTCGGTGGCCCGCTCCCAGTGCTTCTGCACCAGCAGCCGGTCCCCGATCGGGCGAAGGGTGTCGCCCGCGAAGGCCTCGGGGGTGGCGCTGGGGTCCAGGATCGCGCGGCCGTGCTCGTCGAGCTCGACCGAGCCCCGTTCGACGACCTCGAGCTCGGCTCGGCCCGCGGTGCCGTTGACGGTGACCCGGTAGCCCTCCCAGGGGGAGTGCGCGTTGAGGGAGTAGGTCAGGGTCGCGCCGCCGCGGTAGTCCACGAGCACGGCCATGGTGTCCTCGATGGTGATGCCGGGGCCGAAGACGTCCTGGTCGCGCAGGTAGCCGTCGTGGTGCTCGGTGTCCAGGTAGAGGGCCTTGAGCCGGGGGTCGGCGTTGAGGTCGAGGCACCACGGGTCCTCGGGGGCGTCGGTGCCGCGCGCGGGCCTGGGGCCCATGCCCCGCTCGGCAGCCGCCTCGGCGCCGTAGAACCGCAGCGCACCGCTCGCGTAGACCCGCTCGGGGGTGTCGCCGAGCCACCAGTTGACCAGGTCGAAGTGGTGCGAGGACTTGTGGATCAGCAGGCCGCCGGACCTGTCCTTGAGCCGGTGCCAGCGGCGGAAGTAGTCGGCCCCGTGCACGGTGTCCAGCGCCCACTCGAAGTGCACCGAGGTCACGGTGCCGATCTGGCCCGAGGCGATGACCTCCTTGAGCGAGCTGTTGCGCGGGGCGTAGCGGTAGTTGAACGTCATGACGACGTCACGGCCGGTGGACGAGACCGCACCGGTGATGGTGCGGCACCCCTCGGCGTCGATGGTCAGCGGCTTCTCGACCACGGCGTCGGCCCCGGCGGCGAGCGTGCGCGAGACCATCTCGGCGTGGGTGTCGTCGGGGCTCGTGACCACCACGACGTCGACCCGGTGGTCGCCGATCATCTGCTCGAGCCCGTCGGGGGCGTAGCGGGGCAGGGTCCGCTCCGCCCGCCCTGCTGCGGCGTCTGCGAGGGCCACCTGGGCGTCGTAGTGGTCGATGCGACCGGGGTTGGGCTCGCACCAGGCGACCAGCTCGGCGACGTCGGCGTGCTCGCCGAGGATCGCGTCGATGTACATCTGTGCCCGGTGGCCGGTGCCGGCCACCGCGTACCTGCGTCGTCGGTGAGTCACGCGCGTCCTTGGTCGTGAGGGGTGGGTGGGCTCGGCGGCTGGGAAAGCGCCTTCCCGCGGAGTCTCACCCTACAGGTGCCCACCGTTTGACATCGATGTAAACGAATCGATTGAATCGAGGTCCACCGACCGGTCGCACCGAACGAGGCCCCGATGACGAACGCCCGCGCCACCGTCCTGCTGCATCCCGGGTACACGGTGGGCGAGGTCGACCGACGGCTCTTCGGCTCGTTCGTCGAGCACCTCGGTCGGGCGGTGTACACCGGCATCTACGAACCGGGCCACCCCACCGCCGAGGAGCACGGCTTCCGGCGCGACGTGGCCGACCTGACCCGCGAGCTGGGCGTCACGATGGTCCGCTACCCGGGCGGCAACTTCGTCTCCAACTACGTCTGGGAGGACGGCGTCGGCCCGCGCGCGGAGCGCAAGCCGTTCATCGACCTCGCCTGGCGCACCATCGAGCCCAACGAGGTCGGCACCGACGAGTTCCTGCAGTGGGCCGAGCGCGAGGGCATCGAGCCGATGATGGCGGTCAACCTCGGCACCCGCGGGGTCGCCGCTGCCGCAGCCCTGGTCGAGTACTGCAACGGCGAGGCCGGGTCACGCTGGGCCGACCTGCGCATCGCCAACGGCCGCACCGAGCCCTACGGTGTGCGGCTCTGGTGCCTGGGCAACGAGATGGACGGCCCCTGGCAGATCGGCCACAAGGACGCCCACGAGTACGGCAAGCTCGCCGCCGAGGCCGGCAAGGCCATGAAGCTCGTCGACCCGAGCATCGAGCTCGTGGCCTGCGGCTCGTCCTCGATGGAGATGGACACCTTCGGCGACTGGGAGCGGGTCGTGCTGTCCCACACCTGGGACGTCGTGGACCACCTCTCGATGCACGCCTACTACGAGGAGCACGACGGCGACCGCGCGAGCTTCCTGGCCTCGGGCACGTCGATGGACCGGTTCATCCGACGCGTGGTGGCGTCGGCCGACGCCGTGGCCGCCCAACGCCGCTCCGACAAGCAGATCACCCTCTCGTTCGACGAGTGGAACGTCTGGTACCTCCAGTCGCGCTTCGTCGGCGAGAAGAACCTGCCCCTGCAGCGGGACGCCCCGCGCATCATCGAGGACGTCTACTCGGCCCTGGACGGCGTGGTCGTCGGCGACCTGCTGGTCACGCTGCTCAACCACGCCGACCGCGTCCCGGTGGCCTGCCTGGCCCAGCTGGTCAACGTCATCGCCCCGATCATGACCGAGCCCGGCGGCCCGGCCTGGCGCCAGCCGACCTTCCACCCCTTCGCGGTCACCGCCCGGCACGCGCGTGGCCGGGCCATGGACCTGCGGGTCCAGGCACCCACCGTGACCACCGCCCGGCACGGCGAGGTACCGCTCGTCACCGCCGCCGCGACCTGGGACGGGCCGCGCGAGGGTGCGGCTGGTCACCAGGACGCCGATCAGGAGGCGAGCGGAGCGTTCGCCCTCTTCCTGGTCAACCGCTCGGCCGAGCCCGTCGAGGTCACCGTCGAGCACCCCGGCCTGGTCGTCGAGCTCGAGGGCGGCACCGAGCTCCTCGCCGACCACGAGCCCGCGGTCGAGGGACCCGAGCACGCCGCCAAGGTCGCGGTCGCGTGCCTGGGCGAGCCGGCCGAGCCGTCGGCCCGGACCGACGGATCGACCACCCTGGTGCTGGCCGCCGAGTCCTGGACCGCCTGGCACGGGACCGCGACCCGCACCCCCTGACCCGCCCGGTCAGCGCCCGGCGAGGCGGGCGAGGGCCCCGACCAGGGTCTCCGCGAACCCAGGCCCGCCGTGCCCGGCGTCCTCGATCACGTGCAGCTCGCTGCCCGTCCACGCCCGGTGCAGGTGCCAGGCGACGTCGAGCGGGCCGGAGATGTCGTGGCGGCCATGGATGAGGACCCCGGGGATGCCGGCCAGACGGTGAGCCTCGCGCAGCAGCTGACCCTCACGCAGGAAGGCCCCGTGGCTCCAGTAGTGGGTCACGAGCCGCGCGAACAGCAGCCGGAACTCGGCGTCGTCGAACCGTGGGTCGGGTCCCGCACCGGGGGCCAACGAGACGTGCACGTCCTCCCAGTCGCACCAGGCCCGGGCCGCGCTCTCGCGGACGGCACGGTCCGGGTGGGCCAGCCGGCGGGAGTAGGCGCCCGCCAGGTCGCCGTCGCGGTCGCCCTCGGGCAGCTCGGTCACGAACCGCTCCCACGCCTCGGGGAAGATCCTGCCCATCGAGCGGGTGATCCACTCGACCTCGGCGCGCGTCGTGGTGGTCACCGCCGCGAGCACCAGCTCACTGACCCGGTCGGGGTGCTGCTGCGCGTACGCCAGGGCGAGCGTCGAGCCCCAGGAGACCCCGATCACGAGCCAGCGCTCGATGCCGAGGTGCACGCGGAGCGCCTCGAGGTCGGCGATCAGGTGGGCCGTGGTCTGCGTGGAGAGGTCGACGTCGTCCGCACCGGCCGACGGCCGGCTGCGCCCGCTCCCCCGCTGGTCCAGGACGACCATCCGGTAGACGGTCGGGTCGGTGTTGCGGTGCGCCCCGGCCGAGCTACCCGTGCCGGGTCCGCCGTGCAGGAAGACCGCGGGCTTGCCCGACGGGTTGCCCGAGACCTCCCAGTGGATCTCGTGCCCGTCCCCGACGGGGAGCATCCCGGTGTCGTAAGGCTCGATCGGAGGGAAGCGGGTGATCATCAGCCCATCCTCACCCCGTGCGCGGAGGGCTGCTAGCGCGCGACCCCCGGGGCCTGAGCTGCTTCTCGAAGCGCATCACCGGCAGCAGCCCGACCGCAGGAGCAGCCCGGTCAGCAGTGGTCCGGTCAGGGGGGGGTGAGTGCCCAGCGGTTCTCGACGGCCAGCACCGCCAGGACGAGCAGCCCGCCGACGACGAGCAGCAACGGCGTGAGCATCCAGACCAGGACCCCGCACATGCCCATCGCGACCACGAGCAGCAGCGATCCGACCGGGTCGCGCACCGTGCGACGCGCAGCGGCCCGCACCGTGGGGATCACCTTCTGCCCGGGCGCCCACGCCCCGGCGGTCCGCAGCGCGACGACGGTCACGGCGGTCGCCACCACCGCGTTCACCGTGGCGACGGCTGACCCGCCCGGCAGCACGCCCGTCCCGGCGAGCCACAGGTTGTAGCCCAGCAGCAGCAGGACACCGGGCAGCAGCACGCCCACCGGCCACAGGTCGCGCACGGCCTTGACCAGGTCGCCCGCGAGGTCACCCAGCGAGTCGGCGCCACCGAGCAGGTGCCGGCGCAGGTGCACGACCCCGGCAGCGACCGCCGGCACCGCCGTGACCAGCGGCAGCGATGCCAGGAGCACCACGACCCCCACGAGCAGCACCTCGCCGAAGAGCGCGAAGCGTGCTCCGCGCCCCACGAGTGCGCCCTGGGGCGCGGACGGCTCGGTCACCCCTTCAGGCCCTGGGTGGCGACGCCGCCGACGAGGTAGCGCTGGAAGACCAGGAAGAACAGCAGGACGGGGATCAGGGCGAGCACGGCCATGGCCATCTGCGCACCGTAGTCGGAGGTCGAGGTCTGGTCCACGAAAAGCCGCAGCGCGATGGGCAGCGGGTACAGGGCCGGGTCCTTGAGGTAGAGCAGGGGACCGAAGAAGTCGTTCCACGACCAGATGAACGCGAAGATCGAGGAGGTGACCAGGGCGGGCTTCATCAGGGGCAGCATGATCGCGGTGAAGATGCGGATGTGCCCCGCGCCGTCGATGCGTGCGGCCTCGTCGAGCTCGCGGGGCAGGTTGCGCATGAACTGGACCATGAGGAAGACGAAGAACGCCTCGGCGGCCAGGAACTTGCCGATCAGCAGCGGCACGAAGGTGTTCACCAGGCCGAGATTGTTGAAGATGATGTACTGCGGAATGATCACGACGTGGAAGGGCAGCAGGAGCGTGGCGATCATCAGTGAGAACCACACCTTGCGCCCGGGGAACTCGATGCGTGCGAAGGCGTAGGCGCTGACCGAGGCCGAGAGCGTGATCCCGATGACCGAGGCCACGGCCAGGATCATCGAGTTCTTGAAGAAGGTCCAGAACGAGACCCCCCCGATGCCTTCGAGGGCCTTGGCGAAGTTGGCCAGGGACGCGTTGTCGGGGATGAGGCTGACGTTGCCGACGATGTCCGACGTGGGCTTGAGCGAGGACATGAACATCCACAGCGCCGGGTAGAGCACCACCGCGGTGACCGCCAGGACGCCGATGTGGAACAGCACGGACTTGGTGCGCTCGGTCGAGCGGTTGCGACGGCGCAGTGCCGCGCTGCGCTCCTCGGACGTCGGCTCGACCGAACCGACCGGGACGTTGGCGATGGTCACTTCGTCTCCCCCGAGTAGTGGACCCACGACTTCGAGGTCTTGAAGAACACGAAGGTGATGATGCCGACCACCAGGACCAGCACCCAGGCCATGGCCGAGGCGTAGCCCATGCGGAAGTCCACGAAGCCGCGCTGGTAGAGGTACAGGGTGTAGAAGAGTGTCGAGCCCGCCGGGCCACCCGTCCCGCCCGAGATGATGAACGCCGAGGCGAAGATCTGGAACGAGTGGATGGTCTCCAGGAGCAGGTTGAAGAAGAGCACCGGGGACAGCATCGGCAGGGTGATCTTGAGGAACTTGCGCACCGGTCCGGCGCCGTCCACCGCGGCGGCCTCGTAGAGCTCTGCCGGGACCTGCTTCAGGCCCGCCAGGAAGATGACCATCGGGGCGCCGAACTGCCACACGGTCAGCAGCACGAACATCGGCATGGTCATGCTGGGGTTGCCCACCCAGCCGCCCCAGCTGATCCCGAGCTGCTGCCCGATGCGGTCCACGATGCCCTGGTCGATGAACATCGCCTTCCACACGATGGCGATCGAGACGCTCGCGCCGATCAGCGAGGGGGCGTAGAACACCGAGCGGTACAGGCCCTGACCCCTGCGGGTGTTGTTGAGCAGCATCGCGACCGCCAGCGCCGCGGCGAGCTTGACCGGGGTGCCGACCAGCACGTAGATGCCGGTGACCTTGGCCGACTGGATGAACCGGGGGTCGTCGAACATCAGCCGGAAGTTGTCCAGGCCGATCCACTCCGGTGAGGAGAACAGGTTGTAGTTGGTGAACGCCAGGTACAGCGAGGCGAGCATGGGGCCGGCCGTCAGGGCGAAGAAGCCCAGCAGCCACGGTGTCAGGAAGGCGTAACCGGCCCGGGTCTCCGCCGCCCGCCGCCGCCGTCGGGTGACGGCGGGCGGCGGGACGGTGGACAGACCTCCGGACCCGGTCACCTCACGTGTGAGGCTCACGGTGATGTCCGATCAGTGGTGGTGGCAGGTGCTCGGAGGTAGGTGCTACTGCGTCATCATGGCGGCCTCGGCGAACCACGAGTCGACGAACTGCTCGATCGTGACGGTGCCGTAGGCGAGCTCCTCGGCGAGGCGCTTGTACTCGGCCTCGATCGAGCCGAAGCCCTTGACCGGGACCGGGACGGGCTCGGTCACGTGCTCGGCGACAGCGTCCTCGTACTCCACGACGGTGGCGTCGATGCTGCCCTCCTCGAGGACCATCGCGTCGCGCTGGGCCTGGTCGGCCGGCACGCCCTTGGAGGTGCCGAAGATCGCACCGACCTCGGGGTCGGTCAGCAGGAAGTCGATCAGCGTCGCGGCCGCCTCGGGGTGCTCGGTGTTCGCGCCGCTGGACAGCAGCATCGAGGGCTTGAAGAACATCGCCTTGTCGCCGCCGCTGCCGGTGGGGACGGGCAGCATCTGGATGTCCTCGGTGCCCGAGTCGGCGGTGTAGCCGGCCAGGAAGTTGTCCCAGCTGAACTCCGACGCGGACTCGTTGACCGTGAAGCCGCCCAGGGGGAGCAGCTGGATGCCGCGGTCGACCGGGTAGACCTGGCCGGCCTCGCGCAGGTCGGTGGTCAGCGCGAGGAAGTCGCTCATGTGCGACTCGTCGAAGCCGAAGGTGCCGTCGTCGTTGAACGGGGTGACGCCCTCCTGGACGAGCCACTGCAGGAAGAACCAGAAGGTGTTGGTGTAGTCGGCACCGCCGTAGATGGCCTGCCCGTCGGGCGTGGTCTCACCGGCGTCGGACACCGCGGCGAGGAACTCGTTGTAGTCCTCCCAGGTGTAGTCCTCGGCGGGGGCCTCGACGCCGGTCTGCTCGAGCAGACCGGGGTTGTAGAAGAGCGCGAGGGTGTTGGTGCTGGTCGGGATGCCGACCTGCTGGCCCTCCAGGACGCCGGACTGGACCAGCGCGTCGTCGAAGCCGCTCAGGTCGATCTCGTTGCCGATGTGAGTGCTGAGGTCAGCGAGGTGCCCGTTCTCGCTGTACTCGCGCAGGTAGGACAGGTCGAACTGCATGACGTCGGGCAGGGACCTGCTGGCGGCCTCGGTGGCGCGGGCCGTCCAGTAGTTGGGGAAGTCCTGGAAGCTGGTCTGCACGGTGATGTGGGGGTACTCCTCGGTGAACAGCGCGAGGGACTCCTCGTAGCGCGACGCGCGGTCGTCGTTGCCCCACCAGGTGAAGGTGATGGTGACGGGCGTGGTGTCGTCGCCACCGGTGGTGGGATCGGGCTCGGCGGCGGGGTCGTCGCCACCACCGGCACACGCGGTCAGGGTCAGGGCCGCTGCGGCGGCCAGCCCTACGGCCTTGAGTGTGAATCGATTCATCGTGATGAGCCTCCTTGCTCAGTGGGTGAAAGCGCTTTCCGAAGGTAGGTGCCTGTCGCGGGTGCAGTCAACAGGGGATCTGAAACGTTACAATAACGTTGTGCAGGTCACCTGACCAGCCCCCTGCCCACTCGCCACGTGCCGACGGAGCCACAGATGACCGAGCGACAGATTCCCAAGTGGTCCGACCTCAAGCCGCTGCTGCGGGTCAAGCCCCTCGAGCTCGATCCCACCACCCGGCGCCTGCAGAACGCCCTGTCGATCGCCGACCTGCGCACAGCCGCCCGTCGACGCACCCCCCGGTCGGTCTTCGACTACACCGACGGTGCCGCCGACGCCGAGATCAGCCTGCGCCGCGCCCGCATGCTGTTCCGCAACCTCGAGCTGCGGCCCTCGATCCTGCACGACGTGTCGTCGGTCGACACCACCACGCAGATGCTCGGCAGCCCGGCCGCCGTGCCGTTCTCCTTCGCCCCCACGGGCTTCACCCGGATGATGCACCACGAGGGCGAGGGCGCCGTGGCCCGGGTCGCCGGGCGACGGGGCATCCCCTACGCGCTGTCCACCATGGGCACCACCTCGATCGAAGGGGTCGCCGAGGCCTCCCCCGAGGCCCGCAAGTGGTTCCAGCTCTACGTCTGGAAGGACCGCAGCGCCGGTGAGGACCTCATGGCCCGCGCCAAGGCCGCCGGCTACGAGGCACTCATGCTCACGGTGGACGTGCCGGTCGCCGGAGCCCGCTTGCGCGACGTGCGCAACGGCTTCTCGATCCCCCCGGCCCTGACCCTCAAGACGCTGCTCGACATCGGCACCAAGCCCGCCTGGTGGGTCAACATGCTCACCACCGAGCCGCTGACCTTCGCCTCACTCTCGAGCTGGGAGGGGACCGTCGCCGAGCTGCTCGACCAGCTCTTCGACCCCTCGATGACGCTGGCCGACCTCGAGTGGCTGCGTGCCAGCTGGGACGGACCGCTGATCATCAAGGGGATCCAGACCGTCGAGGACGCCCAGCGCGTGACCGACGCCGGCGCGGACGCGATCGTCCTGTCCAACCACGGCGGACGCCAGCTCGACCGCGCCCCCGTGCCGCTGCGCCTGCTCCCGGACGTCGCCGAGGCCGTCGGCGACCGCACCGAGGTGTGGGTCGACACCGGCATCATGAGCGGGGCCGACATCGTCGCGGCACTGGCCCTGGGCGCCGACGCGACCATGGTCGGGCGCGCCTACCTGTACGGCCTGATGGCCGGCGGCGAGCGCGGCGTGGACCGCGCCGCCGAGATCCTCACCCGTGAGGTGCAGCGGACCATGGCCCTGCTCGGTGTCAGCTCGGTCACCGAGCTCGGACCCCAGCACGTCCGACTCCCCTGACCGGCCGCACCGGCCCACCAGGACCGCACGACCCCCCGGGCCGCGACCTGCCGCTGCTGCGCAGGCGCGGGTTCCGGCTCTACATCTCCGCCCAGCTGCTCGGCAGCAGCGGCATGTGGATGCTGCGCATGGCCAAGGACTGGCTGGTACTGGAGATCACCGGCAGCCCGGCGGCCGTGGGGGTCGTGGTCGCGCTGCAGTTCCTGCCGCTGCTGCTGGTCGGCCCGCTCGGCGGGGTGATCGCCGACCGGCACGACAAGCGCCGGCTGGTCATCGGTGCACAGGCCGCCTCGGTGCTGGTCGCACTGACCCTCGCGGGACTGACCCTCAGCGGCGCCGTCGTCCTGTGGCACCTGTGGGTCATGGCGGTGGTGCTCGGCCTGATCGCGGCCGTCGAGATGCCCGCACGCCAGGTGCTGGTCAACGAGGTGGTCGGCGACTCGCGGCTGCGCTCGGCGATCAGCATGAACAACGCCGTGAACCAGGGCGGCGGGATGATCGGCCCGGCCCTGGCCGGCATCGTCATCGCCGAGGTCGGCCAGGGGTGGGCCTTCGGGGTCAACGCCGCGGTCTGCGTCGCGGTGATCCTGGTGATCTCCTCGATCCGGCCGTCCGAGCTGCACCGGGTACCGACCGTCGTACGGGCCCGCGGCCAGCTGCGCGAGGGCTTCGCGTTCGTCGCGGCCCGCCCGCACCTGCTGTGGGTCGTGGTCCTGGCGGGCCTGATGGGCGCTCTGGGCCTCAACGGACCGGTGGTGCTCGCCGCCTTCGCCGACGGCGTCTGGGAGACCGGCGCACGCGGCTTCGGCCTGTACAACTCGATCGCGGCGGTCGGCGCCCTGGGCGGTGCGCTGGTCGCGGCGCGGCTGCGTCGGTTGCGGATGCGCACCGTCGTGCTCGGCGCGGCGGTCTTCGGGCTCACCGAGATGGTCGCGGCCTGGATGCCGACCCATGCGAGCTTCCTGGTGATGCTCGCCGTCGTCGGCGGGGCGACGCTGTTCTTCCTGACCAGCGCTGCGACCTACGTCCAGCTCGCCGCGGCCCCGGAGGTGCGCGGCCGGGTGCTCGCGATCTACTCGCCCGTGCTGCTCGGCGGGCACGCCTGCGGTGGGCTCCTGCAGGGGTGGCTCGCCGAGGAGCTCGGGGTGCGCGCGGGACTGGCGGTCACCGGGGCGCTGGCCCTGGTCGCGACCGCCGTCGTGGGGGTCTGCCTCGTGGTGCAGGGGCGCCGCCCGCCGCGCGTCACGGCGGGCTGAGCCCGGCCCGACGGCGGGCACGGGGCTCGCCATCGTCCGGGCCGTCTGCTACGACAGGGTGATGAGCACGCACGACGACGTCATCGGCGTCGAGAGGGCCGGATGGAGGGCCTTGGCGACGAGCGGCGCCGCGGCGACCTCCTTCTACGACGAGGTGCTCGACGACGAGGTCGTCATGCTCCTCCCGGGTGGTCTGGTGCTCACCGAACGGTCACAGGTCGTGGCCTCGATGGGGGGTGAGCCATGGGGCTCCTACGAGATCGAGGACCTCGAGGCGCTGGAGGTCGGGCCGGACACCGTGCTGGTCCACTACCGGGTGCGGGCCACGCGCGGCGACGAGCCCGCGTACTCGGCGCTGGTCAGCAGCCTCTACGCGCGACGCGGTGCCGGCTGGCGGCTGGTCGCGCACCAGCAGACCCCGCGCTGAACCCTTTCAACGCCGTCGTCGGCGCCCGTAGGGTGGTGCCGACGTCACCCGCCACCGTCCGCCGGAAGGACCTCCCCACCTCATGACCTCCCCTCGCACCCGCCCGTGGCCCGTCGACCTCGAGGGGCTCGGGTACGGCGGCGACTACAACCCCGAGCAGTGGCCGGTCCAGACCCAGCTCGAGGACGTCGAGCTGATGCAGCAGGCGGGCGTGAACATCGTCAGCGTCGGGATCTTCTCGTGGGCGATGCTCGAGCCCCGCGAGGGCGAGTACGACTTCGACTGGCTCGACGCCGTCCTGGACCGGCTGCACGCCGCCGGGATCCGGGTCGCCCTGGCCACCGCGACCGCCTCGCCCCCGCCGTGGCTGACCCGCTACCACCCCGAGATCCTGCCCGAGCTCGCCGACGGCACCGTGCTGGGCCAGGGCGGCCGCCAGGCGTACTCGGTCTCCTCACCGGTGTTCCGCGACTACGCGCTGCGGATGACCCGCACCATGGCCGAGCGCTACGCCGACCACCCGGCCCTCGCGCTGTGGCACGTCGACAACGAGCTGGGCTGCCACGTGCCGCACGACTTCTCGCAGGACGCCGCGGTCGCGTTCCGTCGCTGGCTCGAGGCCCGCTACGGGACGGTCGAGGCGCTCAACGCGGCCTGGGGCACTGCCTTCTGGTCCCAGCGCTACGACACCTTCGACGAGGTGCTCCCCCCACGCACCGCCCCCACCTACGCCAACCCGACCCAGCAGCTCGACTTCGCGCGGTACTCCTCGGACGAGCTGCTCACCCACTACCGGGCCCTGCGCGACGTGCTGCGCGAGGTCACCCCGCAGGTGCCCACCACGACGAACCTGATGGCCTCCACGGGCACCAAGTGGATGGACTACTTCTCCTGGGCCGATGACCTCGACGTCGTCGCGAACGACCACTACACCCGCGCCCACGACCCGGCCGCCCACATCGAGCTGGCCTTCAGCGCCGACCTCACCCGGGGCATCGCCGGCGGTGACCCGTGGATCCTCATGGAGCACTCGACCTCGGCCGTGAACTGGCAGCCGCGCAACCGCACCAAGGCCCCCGGTGAGATGCTGCGGCACTCGCTGTCCCACGTGGCTCGTGGCGCCGACTCGGTGATGTTCTTCCAGTGGCGGCAGTCGGCCGCGGGGGCCGAGAAGTTCCACTCGGCGATGCTCCCCCACGCCGGCACCGACACCGACGTCTGGCGCAACACCCTCACCCTGGGGCAGGCGCTCAAGGCGCTCGCACCGGTGCGTGGCAGCCGGGTCCAGGCTGACGTCGCGATCCTGTTCGACTACCCGGCGTGGTGGGGCACCGAGCTCGACTCCCACCCGTCCCAGGACGTCACCTACGTCGACCAGGTGACGGCCTGGTACCGCCAGCTGTGGCACCGCGGGGTCACGGCGGACATCGTCTCGCCCCGCGAGGACCTGTCGTCCTACCGACTGGTCATCGTCCCCACCCTCTACCTGGTGACCGACGACGGCGCCGCCCGCGTGGCGGCCGCGGCAGCAGCCGGTGCCACGGTGCTGGTCACCTACTTCAGCGGGATCGTCGACGAGCACGACCGGGTCCGCCTGGGCGGGTACCCGGGGGCCTTCCGTGAGCTGCTCGGGGTGCGCACCGAGGAGTTCTACGCGCTCCAGGCCGGTGAGCGACTCACCCTGGACGACGGCGCGACCGCCGACCTGTGGAGCGAGAAGACCCACCTGGTGGGGGCCGAGGCGATGAGCACCTACACCGACGGGCTGCTCGCCGGATGGCCCGCGGTGACCCGTCACGCCGTCGGCACCGGTCACGCCTGGTACGTGGGAACCCGGCTCGACGAGGTCGGCGCCTCACGGCTGGCCGACACGCTGCTGCTGGAGTCCGGCGTGCAGCCCGTGGTCGACGCCGTCCCCGAGGGTGTCGAGGTGGTGCGGCGACGCGGCGGGGAGGTCGGTGGCGGTGCCGACGCGAGCTTCCTCTTCGTGCTCAACCACACCCCCGAGGAGGCGGTGGTCACCGCCCGCGGTGTCGACCTGCTCACCGGCACCGCGGCCGACGGCGAGGTGCGGGTCGCCCCCCACGGCGTCGCCGTCGTGCAGGAGAGCTGACCCGGCGCGGTGCCGACGTGCGTCGGGGGTGGGGCTGACCCCACCCCCGACGGACACCTCGTCCCGCTAGCGGTCCACGCGCACGTCGACGGACCTCGTCTCGGTGACGCCCGCGGCGTTCTCGAGCTCGGCCGTGTAGGTGTACGTGCCGGGTGACCTGCCCTCGAGCAGGGTCCTGGCCTGCTGCGCGCGCGGGGTCGCCGCGGTCAGCTGCTGGGTGTCGACCAGCCGGCCGTCCTCGAACAGCCGGTACACGGTCGCGTTGGTCCCCCACCACAGGTTCATGGTGACGGTGTAGCGACCGTCGCGGTCCCAGTTGTCGTGGGACAGCACCCCCTGGCCCGGGTTGGCGTCCCGGACCGTCACGGTGTGCGGCTGCGTGGCCGTCGTGCCGGCCGCGTTGACCAGCTCGCCGGTGTACACGTACGTGCCGTTGGTACGGCCGGTCACCGGGACCGCGACCCGCTGGGCCGCGGGCGTGGCGTCGGTGAGCAGCTGGGAGTGGATCAGCGTCCCGTTCTCGTAGAGGCGGTACGTGGTGCCGTTCTGCCCCCACCACAGGTTCGCGGTGACGGTGAAGTCGCCGTCGCGCAACCCGGTGCCGTGGCCGTTGTCGTCGCTCAGGACGGCTCGGCCGGGTGCCGCGGCGGGCACCTGCGGTCCGGCGTGCTCGCCCACGGTGCGGATGCTGGGCGCCGGTGGCGTCTGCATGCCCTCACCGAGGAAGAAGCTGGTGTGCGGCGGCTGGTTGTAGCTGACGTTCTGCCAGGCCACCCCCAGGCGGTAGAGCGGGTCGTGCATCAGCGTGCGGATGCGGTGCTCGGTGACGTCGGTGGTCGTGAAGATGCGCAGGGCCGTGGAGTCGGTCGTGCGGTACATCAGCTCCTCGCGCCAGTCGCCGAAGAGATCGGCCTGCAGGGACGGGTTCCCCTTGGTGGTGTTGTTGGTCAGCACGCCTTCGGGTCGAAGGATCTCGACCTGCTCGGCGTTCTCCCAGTCCCACTTCGAGACCGTCGGGACACCGGTGGCCGTCGTCGCGTCGTAGTCGTGGTCGGCGATCTCCCGCAGGAGGTCCCCGTCCCACCAGGCGAGGTGGTTGGCCGCCGGGATGCTCTCGCCGATCAGCGTGCCGTCCGCCGCCCGGAGCTGCCCGACGGTCGAGTTCCAGGCGTAGTCGCCGCCGATGGCCCACGACTCGGCGCCCTCGTGACGCGGGTCGATGTCCCCCGCGGCGCCGCGGCCGGTGTCACGGCCCCCGGCGATGTCCCAGATGATCTCGCCCGTGGCGAGGTCCCGCATGGCGCCGGCCCGGTTGCCCGAGCAGCTCATGCACTCGAAGACGCTGAAGACCTCCAGGCCCGGACGTGAGGGGATCAGGTCACCCACGTGCATGGCGTCCCCGTGCCCCAGACCCGAGCTGTAGAGGACGCTGCCGTCGTCGTCGATGGTCAGCGCACCGAAGATGATCTCGTCCTTGCCGTCGCCGTCGGCGTCGGCCACCGAGAGCTGGTGGTTGCCCTGGCCCGCGTACTGGCGGCCGGCCACGTCGGAGTCGAAGACCCACCGCTGGACGAGCTTGCTGTCCACGACGTCCCACGCCGCGATGACGGTCCGGGTGTAGTAGCCGCGCGAGAAGATCACGCTCGGGCTCTCGCCGTCGAGGTAGGCCACGCCCGCGAGGAAGCGGTCGACCCGGTTGCCGTAGGTGTCGCCCCACGCCCCCACGTTGCCGCGGCCCGGGACGTAGTCCACGGTGTCCAGGGCCTCACCCGTGAGGCCGTCGAACAGGGTCAGGTACTCGGGTCCGGACAGGATGTACCCGCCGGAGTTCCGGAAGTCCGCGTCGGGGTCGCCGATGACCGTGCCGACACCGTCGACCGTGCCGTCGGCGGTCTTGACGGTGACCTCGGCCCGACCGTCGCCGTCGAGGTCGAAGACCATGAGCTGGGTGTAGTGCGCCCCGGCCCGGATGTTGCGGCCCAGGTCGATGCGCCACAGCTTCTCGCCGGTGAGCGTGTAGGCGTCGATGTAGACGTTCCCGGTGGTTCCGGACTGGGAGTTGTCCCGGGCGTTGCTCGGGTTCCACAGCAGGACGACCTCGTACGTGCCGTCACCGTCGAGGTCACCGACGCTCGCGTCGCTCGCGATGTAGGTGTACTCCTGGCCGCCCGGGGTCACGCCGTCGGCCGGCTTGTCGAGCGGGATGTCGAGGTGCTGCTCGCCCCAGACGCCGAAGTCCTCGGTGGCGTCGACCTCGGTGGCCTCACCGACGACGGTGACCCGGTAGACCGAGTCGCCCGTGCCGGCGGGGTCGTGCAGGTTGGTCGAGCCGGTGAGCGGCTCGGGGGTGACCAGGGTGCCGTCGCGGTAGACGTTGAAGGCGATGGTGTCGGGGTCGGTGCCGAGCTGACGCCAGCCCACGTAGACACCGTCGTCGACGGACACGGCCACCGGGGCGCGGTCGAGGTGCTCGGCCTCGCGGACCAGCGTGGTCACGGCCGGCGTGGTCAGCACCTCGGAGAAGCCGCTCGAGCCGCCTGCGTTGATCGCCGCGACCCGGTAGTGGTACTCGACCGTGGTGAGCACGTCGGTGTCGGTGTAGGTCGGTGCGTCGACCCGGGCCAGCGGGGTGAACGGCCCGTCGGCGCTGCGGGACCGCTCGACGTCGTAGGCCAGAGCGGTCGGGTCACCCTGCCAGGTGAAGGTGAGCTGGTCCTTGGAGATGTCCTCCAGGGTGAGCTCGGTGGGGATCGCCGGGGCGGCGACGCCCTCCTCGACGACCGCGACGGCGACGGCGGCTGACACCGCGCCCTCACGGCCGGTCGCGTCCAGGCCGGTCACGGTGTACTCGTAGCTGCCGGCGAGCAGGACGTCGGTGTCGGTGGCGGTGGTGCCGGTCTGCTCGACGACCAGCACCGGCTCACCACCCGGTGTCGCGCGGTAGAGCCGGTAGGCGGCGAACTGGTCCGAGGCGTCCCACGCGAGAGCGACCGACGGCGCCGCGGTGTCCACACCCGTGACGACCAGGCCGGTCGGGGCGGGCAGAGCCGAGAGGATCTGGATGCCGTTGAGCCGCGGCGAGCTCCCGGCGACGTGGATGGTCATCTGGCCGTCCTCGACCAGGACCGGGTCGAAGACCCGCTCGTTGATGACCCCGCTGCCCGCACCCTGGTCGCCGTAGGCGACCCCCTCGATCGTGTAGGTGGTGCGGCTCGAGGCGATCTGGTCCCCCGACCAGGTGGTGACCTGGTACTCGCCGTCGGGCACGTCGACGACGAACTCGGTCCCGGTCCCGACGGGCGGCAGGACGAAGTCCCGGCGCAGCGCGTCGGTGGCAGATCCGCGGTCGCGGTCGTTGAGCGAGGCGAGGTCGGTGAACCCGAACCCCGCCTCGGGCGAGTAGGCCATGGTGCGGGTGACCTCGGTGAAGCCCTCGGCCACCGGCGCGCCGGCGGGTTGGAAGTCGAAGCGCAGGGCCACGGGTTCGGCGGCGGGCTCGGCCGAGGCGGTCGGAGCGACCAGCGCGGACAGGACCAGCGCCCCGGCCGCGGAGAGTGCGACGGGCAGGGCGCGTGCCCTGCGTCGCGGGATGGAAGGTGACATCAGTAGGGCTCCCAGGGGTTGACCGCTGGGGACGGGCACTGCCGGTGGGGCGGCGCCGTCCCTCCTCGGTGATCGACGGTGATGGACCGAGTGAATCGTTTCAAGAGCATCGGGAAGCGCATTCCCGATGGGTGATGTCTAGCAAGGCCCAGTCACGGCGTCAATGACCGGCGTGGGTCAGTAGCTGTCGACGAGGTGGGTGCGGGCTTCGAGGACGTCGAGGGGCTCGGTGGTGGCGGTGGTGGTGGCGTGGCCGTCGATGGTGAGCCAGGGGCCGGTGGGGGTGGTCTGGTAGGTGCCGGTCCAGGTGGTGGTCAGGGTGATGGGGTACTGGCCGGTGGTGGGGTAGGTGTGGGCCAGGGTGTGGTGGGGCCAGGGCAGGCCGGGGTCGGTGGTGACCAGGGGTGGGGTGCCGTCGCCGAAGTCCCAGGTGTAGGTGGTGGGGGTGGCCACCACGGTGATGGGGGTCTCCAGCACGGTGGTGGTCAGGGTCTGGGGGGTGGGCTGGGTGGAGACGATGGTCTCGATGTTGACCAGGGTCCAGCCGTGGGGTGGTTGGACGGTGATCGGGGAGGGTTCCAGGGGCAGGCGTTGGAAGTCCTCGGCGCTGAGGATGATCGGGGTCTGGGTCTGGTCGCAGTTCTCTCCGCCGTCGCTGAGGCGTTGCCACCCCGACCAGGAGCCGTCGGGTTGCTGGGTGCGTCGGTAGAGCGGGAAGTCGGCCTGCGTCCCGTCGGGGCAGAACCGGATCACCGGGCCGGAGTCCACCCCCTCCACACACCACGTCGTGGTCGGAGCGGTGTCATTCGTCCCGCAGAAGGTATCGGCGGCCCGCCGATACTCAGCCGGTGTGGCCGACGTGGAGGCCGATCGAGCTGAGATCTCCCTGGAGCTGCCCCTGACCAGGACCGCGTCGCCGTCTGCTCCTGCACCCCAACCACCGTCGCCCGGAGGAGAAGGCGCCAGAGCGTTGCCGGCGATCAACGGGCATGCTGTGAGGCTGAGCGCGAGGACGCTGGCGGTCGCTAGGCGACCCACGTCAGTCCTCGCTCGAGTCGGCCAGCGCCACGGCGAGCACATGCCAGCCTGTGCCGTCGTAGTGAAGCATGTCCACCTGCGCGAGGGACGTGGAGTCCTCCGACGTCGCGACGAGGTTCCCCGAGCCGTCGGTCTCGGACGAAGGGAACTGTCGCACCACCAGGTCGACCGGATATCCACCCACGAGATCGTCGAGCGGATGCACGATCGGCTCAGAGAGCTCGAACGCCCCACCCGTGTACGAGCCGCCTGACTGCTGGATCCTCGCGGCGCGGTCCCGCGTGCTGGTGCAGAACCCGCAGGTGGCGGCGGTCATCGCGTCCCACTCGGTGAGGTCGCCGGTCTGCAGCACGTAGGGGTAGAGGGACATGAAGTACTCGGCTGCCGCGGCCGCACCGACCTCGTCGGTGCGGTCCATCTCGGCGGGTCGCTCGGGCTTGGTCACCGGTTCGACGGTGGGTGTCGGCGAGGGGGTGGGGAGGGGGTCGAGGGTGGCGAAGGTCGGTTGTGGTCGCGGCTCCTGGGCGCATCCGGCCAGCAGCACCGCCACCGCCACCGCGGCACCCGTCGCCCGGCAAGCACCACGAATCACCACAAAGCCCCCCGCTCGCATGCGGGGACCCTAGCAACGCGCCACCTCGCGGGTCAGCCGTTCGCGCACCTCTGTGGACAGCGGCTCGTCCGTCTGACCGGACTACGACGCAGGGCGCGCCGTGCGCCGCCACCGCGCGAACACGTCCGGGTTGAGCGGGTGCGCCGGGCGCCGGCCGTGCGCGCCGTCGATGATCGCCTCGATGACGCTGGTCGCGACCTCCCGGGTGAAGTCCGCGGTCCAGCACAGCGCGTGCGGGGTGAGGATGACGCTGTCCAGGGTGAGCAGCGGCTCGTCGGCCGACGGTGGCTCGGGGTCCAGCACGTCGAGCCCCGCCCCCGCGATCCGACCCTCGACCAGCGCTGCTGTGAGGGCCGCCTGGTCGACGAGCCCACCACGCGCGACGTTGATGACGTAGGCGGTGGGCTTCATGGCGGCCAGGAACGCCGCGTCGACCAGGTGGTACGAGGAGTCGGTGAGCGCGGCGGTGAGGATGACGTAGTCGGACTCCGCGGCGAGCTGCTCGAGGCCGAGCACCTCGACGCCGAGAGCGGCAGCGCGCTCGTGCACGCCGGCCCGTTCGTTGGTCACCACCCGGACCCCGAGCGGCGCGACCAGACCGGCGAGGTCTCCCCCGACGCTGCCGAGCCCGACGATCCCTACGGTCCGGCCGGCGAGCCCCAGACCCCGGTGCTGCCCGCGGTCGGACCACCGGCCCGAGGTCGCGGCGCGGTGGTTGTCCATCAGCCGGTGGCTGAGCGCCAGCAGGAGCGTCAGGGCCGAGAGCGCCAGGGGTCGACGGACCGCGACCGGCGTGTTCGTCACGAGCACGCCTGCCCGGGCGAGGCCGTCGAGGTCGATGCCGTCGTGGCCCGCACCGAAGCGGGCCACGTGCGTCAGGCGGGGCGTGGCCTCGACCAGGTCCCGGCTGAAGTGCAGGTGACCGAAGGACAGCACGGCGTCGTACCCGTCGAGGTCCGCGGGCGAGGGGGCGTGCCCGACGGCGGGCGCCATGACCTCCCACTCGAGCCCGGCCGCGGTGAGCCGGTCGATCCCGACGTCACCGAAGATGGTCGAGCCGTCGGGTCGGGCACAGTCGGCGGTCAGGCCAACGCGGTAGGTCATCAGGCGCTCCCATCGGTGAGACATCGGATCTATCCGCAGCCTACCGCCCTCTGGATCGCCGAAGGGCCCATCGGGATCCAGGATTCATCTGATGACTGATACGGTGAGACTCTCATCGTCACGACGGAGGAAACCCATGAAGATCACCAGCGTCGAGATCGAGGACGTCCGCTTCCCCACGTCCCTCACCGCCGACGGCTCGGACGCCATGAACAAGGACGGCGACTACTCCGCGGCCTACGTCGTGCTGCGCACCGACGGCACCGACGCCGCCGGTGCACCCCTCGCGGGCTTCGGCCTGACCTTCACCACAGGTCGTGGCAACGACATCGTCGCCGTCGCGGCCCGCCAGCAGGCCGACCACCTCGTCGGCATGGACGTGCACGAGATGACCGCCGACATGGGCGCCGTCTACCGCTACCTCACCTCGGACGCGCAGATCCGGTGGCTCGGCCCCGAGAAGGGCGTGGTCCACCTGTCGCTGTCCGCGGTGATGAACGCCGCCTGGGACCTGGCCGGCAGGCTCGCGGGCAAGCCCGTGTGGCGCCTGCTCGCCGACATGACCCCCGAGCAGCTGGTCGACGTCGCCGACCTGCGCTACCTGTCCGACGCGTTGACCCGCGACGAGGCGATCGAGCTGCTGCGCGCCAAGGAGCCGGGCAAGGCCGAGCGGATCGCCGAGCTCGAGGCCACCGGCTACCCCTGCTACACCACCTCCGCCGGGTGGCTCGGGTACAGCGACGAGAAGCTGCGTCGGCTGTGCCAGGAGGCCGTCGACGAGGGCTACAACCACATCAAGCTCAAGGTCGGGGCGAACCTCGCCGACGACATCCGCCGCTGCTCGATCGCCCGTGAGGTGATCGGCCCGGACCGCACCCTGATGATCGACGCGAACCAGGTGTGGGACGTGGACCAGGCCATCGAGTGGACCAACGCCCTGGCCCAGTTCGACCTGCTGTGGATCGAGGAGCCCACCAGCCCCGACGACGTGCTCGGGCACGCCGCCATCAAGCGCGGCGTGGCACCCATCGGCGTCGCGACCGGCGAGCACTGCCACAACCGCGTCATGTTCAAGCAGTTCATGCAGGCCGGGGCCCTGGACTTCTGCCAGCTCGACGCCGGCCGCCTGGGCAGCCTCAACGAGATCGTCGCGGTGCTCCTGCTGGCCGCCAAGTTCGACGTCCCGGTGTGCCCGCACGCGGGCGGGGTGGGCCTGTGCGAGATGGTCCAGCACGTCTCGATGCTCGACTTCGTCGCGGTCTCCGGCTCGCGCGAGGGGCGGGTCACCGAGTTCGTCGACCACCTGCACGAGCACTTCACCGACCCGTGCCTGGTCACCGACGCGGCGTACGCGCTGCCCTCCCGCCCGGGGTACTCGACCGAGATGCACGCCGCCTCGATCGAGGAGTTCCGCTTCCCCGACGGCACCTACTGGGCAGGGCGTCTGGCCGCCGACGCCGTCCGGTGACCCTGGCCGACGTCCTCGAGCCGGTCCGGGATACTCCTCGCATGTCACGCACGGACCACGTGGTCGACGGGATCACCCGGATGATCCTCGACGGGGAGCTCTCGCCGGGCGACCGGCTGCCCGTCGAGAAGGACCTCGCGACCCGGCTCGAGGTGTCCCGCGGCTCGTTGCGCGAGGGGGTGCGGGCTCTGTCGGTGCTCGGTGTCGTGGAGTCCCGGCAGGGCGACGGCACCTACGTGACGAGCCTCGACCCGAGCCTGCTCGCGGGTCCGCTCGGCCTGGTCGTCGAGCTCCAGGGTGCGGGCCACGCGCTGCACGTCCATGCCGTGCGACGCATGCTCGAGACCGAGGCCGCAGGTCTGGCCGCCTCCCGCACGCAGGCGGCGGGCCCCAGCCTCGTCCGGGCGCGGGCGGCCCTCGACGACGCCGCCCGCGTCCTGGCCGAGGCCCCCGGCCCCGACGCCGACGCCGGGGTCGACCACCACGAACGGCTGCTCGACGCCGACGTCGCCTTCCACCGCGCGGTCGCCGACGCCGCGGGCAACCCGGTGCTGGCTGCCCTGATCGAGGCGCTGGCCGGACGCACCGCCCGCCACCGCCTGTGGCGCGGCATCACCCAGGCGGGCGCCGACGAGCGGACCCAGGGTGAGCACGAGGCGATCCTGGCGGCGGTCACCGACGGTGACACCGGACGCGCGCGCGTGCGCATGGCAGCCCACCTGCTCGAGGTCGAGGACTTCCTGCGCTCGCGTCAGGACCCGACGGGGCCCTGACGGGTGCTCCGGCCACGCGCTGCGCCGACGGCTACCGCGAGCGGTCGGGCTTACGCGCCTCGACCAGGAACCGCCCGGTGTGCGCGACAAGCTCGCCCGACTCCTCGATCTGCTGGTGCAGCGTCAGCAGCTGGGGGCGGAAGCGCTCGACGCTGAACCCGGGCACGATCCACACGACCTTGCGCAGGTAGTGCACCACTGCGGCGACGTCGACGAAGGCCAGCCGCAGCTCCTGGGTGCGCAGGTCCACGACGTCGAGCCCGGCCTCGCGCGCCGCAGTCACCGCGACACCCGGGCTGCGCGGTGTGAGCGTGACGTCCTGCCCGAGCATCGCGCGGGTCAGCTCGGGCGCCGTGAGCGGCCCCACCTGCTGCGAGAGGTAGGTGCCGCCGGGCTCGAGCACCCGCGCGATCTCGGACCACACGGTGACGGTCGGGTGCCGGCTGACGACCAGGTCGAAGGACCCGTCGTCGAAGGGCAGCGGCGCGTCGTCGGCCACCTGGTGGACGCTCGCCCCCAGCGGGGCCAGGGCTCGCCGCGCGATCGGCACGTTCGGCGGCCAGGACTCCGTCGCGGCGAGGCGGGGCGGCACGACCTCGATCCCGGCCAGCACCTCCCCGCCGCCGGTCTGGACGTCCAGGGCCGAGCGGGCGTGCGCCATCCGCTGCGAGACCAGGCGCGAGTACCCCCAGGCCGGGCGCTCCTCGGTCGCGCGACCGTCGAACCACGAGAAGTCCCAGCCGTCGACCGGGACGGCGGCCCCCTCGGCCAGCAGCTCCTCGAAGGCGCTCGTCACCATGGCCTCGATCGTGGCACGAGGCCGGTCACCGGTCCGCAGCCCGTGGGTCGGACGCCGCTCGGACCGCGGTCGTGAGGTCGAGCCGACGTCCTGCCCAGGCACGCCGCAACCACCGGTCGTGCGAGGCGACCACGACGGTGCCGGGGTAGTCGGGGATCGCCGCCTCGAGCTGGGTGACCAGCAGCAGCGACAGGTGGTTGGTGGGTTCGTCGAGCAGCAGCACGTCCGGCGGGTCAGCGAGGAGGGCAGCGAGGGCCAGCCGGCGCTGCTGCCCGACGCTCAGAACCGTGACCGGCCGGCTCTCGTCACGCCCGCCGATCAACCCGAAGGTCGCGAGCGGCACCTCGTCCGCACGCGCGGTGCCGACCAGGTCCGCGTAGGCCTCACCGGCGGTGCGGTCGGGCCCGCGCCCTGCCGGGTCGGGCAGGTCGCCGTCCTGGGAGAGCAGCCCGATACGCAGCCCTCGCGGGTGGTCCACCGAGCCGGACGTCGGTCGCAGGTCACCGGCGAGCACGCTCAGCAGGGTGGACTTGCCCGACCCGTTCGCACCGGTGACCAGCCACTTCTCCCTCGCCCCCAGGGTGATCGACGTCGTCGCGAGGCGTCCCGCGACCTCGACACCGGTGGCGGCGAGCACGGGCCCGGCCGCGGTGCGCGCACGGCGCGGAGGGCCGTCGGGGGTGAGCCCACGAAGCACCAGGTCTCGCGGTGGTCGGCGGACCTGCCGCTCGTGCAGGTCCTCGAGCCGCGAGCGCGCGTCGTTCACCCGACGGGAGACCACCGTGGCGTTGCGGTCGGCGTAGAACTTCTTGGCGGCGCGTCCCTCGGTGCGGGGAGCACGCCCCGGGTGCCCGACCTGGTGGTGGTCACGGACCGCTGCGTGCAGCCGACCGAGCTCGGCCTGCTCGTCGCGGTACTGCCGGTCCCACCGGTCACGGGCGTCCAGCCGCGCCAGGAGGTAGTCCGTGTAGGCACCCGAGAACCGGGTCACGCCGATCCCCGCGCCCTCCCCGTCACCGACCAGCGGGCCCGTCACCGCGTGCGGCCTGGCCGCGGGGTCCAGGTCGACCAGCGACGTGACGCTCTCGTCGAGGAACGCGCGGTCGTGGCTGGCGAGCAGCACCGGACCCCGCCACCGGGTGAGCACCTCGCGCAGGTGCGCGGCGGCGTCGTCGTCGAGGTGGTTGGTGGGCTCGTCCAGCAGCAGCACGTCGGGGGCGTTGAGCAGCAGCCAGGCGAGCGCCAACCGTGACCGCTCGCCGCCCGAGAGCGTCCCGGTGGACCGGTCGCGGGGCAGGTCGGCCAGACCGAGCCCGGCGAGCATCTCCTCCACCCGGGTGTCGATCGTCCAGACCCCCAGGTGCTCCGCGTCCGCGAGCGCACGTTCGAAGGCACGTGCGGCGGACGGGTCGTCCGGGGTCCGGCCCAGGGCGTCGGCCGTCGTGCTCACGGCGCGCTCGGCTGCCCGTACCGGTGCGACGGCCAGCTCAAGGGCCGCGCCGACGGTCGCCGAGGCGGAGAAGGGCGGCACCTGGTGCAGCAGACCGACGCGCGCCGGTCCGCCGTCGGGGGCGACCGCGGTCACGGCGCCGGCGTCAGGGAGGACGAGCCCGGCAGCGGCCCGTAGCAGGGTGGACTTGCCCGAGCCGTTCTCGCCGATCAGCCCGGTGCAGGTACCGCCCGGGACGACGAAGGACACGTCGGTCAGCACGCGGCGGTCGGCGAAGGAGACCGACAGGCCCTCGACCCGCAGGTGGGCGAGGTCGGGCGACCCCGCGCGCGGCGAGCCGAGCACTGGGGGTGGGGTGGTGGTCATGCGGGCGTCCTGGAGGTCGGTCGGCCTCCCACCGGGTCGGGGCCACGGGCGCGGGAGCGGATCGCTGGTCACAGGAGCACGTCACGATGCTAGGTGCCGGACGTGATGACAGGCACGCGAATATCGGTCACCAGCCCCCACCGATCCCGTTCTTGACCGATCGACCAAGTCACGCCTACGCTCGTGGCCTGTCGACCACGACGAGGGAGGACCTGGTGGGTGCCGAGACGAAGGAGCGCGTGCTGCAGGTCGCACGCGACCTGATCCACGCCTCCTCCTACACCGAGGTGAGCCTGCAGGACATCTGCGACGCGGCAGGCGTGCGCAAGGGCAGCCTGTTCCACTTCTTCCCCTCCAAGGAGGCCCTCGGCCTGGCGGTCGCCGGACGCAACCGGGAGCTGCTCGCGGCACTCCTGGACGAGACGCTCGGCACCGAGGCGCCGCCCCTCGAGCGGCTCACCACCTTCTTCCACGCCTTCGCCCGCATGCTCGCGACGATGCGGCAGCCGATGGGCTCGACCCCCGGGTGCCCGCTGGGCGGGTTGGCGGCCGAGCTCGGCCCCGGTCCGAGCGACCTGCGGGCCGCGGTGACCCGCGACCTCGAGGCGTGGGCCGGCCGCTTCGAGGGTGCCGTCCGCGAGGCGCAGGCCCGCGGTGAGGTCGACGCCGCGACCGATCCGCGCGCGGGGGCCCTGGCCCTGCTCGCCCACCTCCAGGGAGCCGCCCTGCTCGCCCACGCGCTGGACGACCCCGACGTCGTCCACCAGGCGGCGGGCGCCGTCCCGCACCTGCTCGCACCCCGCTGAGCGCCATCGACCCTCACCGCACCGAGCCGCCCCTGACCACTTGGCCGAACGACCAAGTACGAGCCCGCACCACGACCCACGAGGAGACACCCGTGCCCGCCACCCGCACCGCTCGCAGACTCACCCCCGGCGACGTCGTCCCACCCCGCGCACTGACCACCATGACTGGCCGGACCGTCGACCTGACCAGCCCTGGGGCCCTCACTCACCTGCAGCTGCGTCGCTTCGCCGGGTGCCCGATCTGCAACCTGCACCTGCGGTCGGTCGTCGGCCGGCTCGAGGAGATCACCGCCGCCGGGGTGCGCGAGGTCGTGGTGTTCCACTCGACCGCGCAGGACCTCCTCGCCTACGAGGCCGACCTGCCTCTCGACGTCATCCCCGACCCGGACCGTCGGCTGTACTCCGAGCTCGGGGTCGAGCCCGCCGTGCGCGCGCTGCTCGACCCCCGGGCCGTGCTCGCGATGCTGCGCGGGACGGTCCACGACGTCGTGGCGGCGCTCCGCGGTCGCGGCAAGGTCCCGCCGGTCACGCCCGACGGCGGCATGCTCGGGCGCCCCGCCGACCTGCTGCTGGCTCCGGACGGCACCGTGGTCGCGGTCCGCTACGGGGCCCACGCCGCCGACCAGTGGTCGGTCGACGAGCTCCTCGACCACGCGCGCAGGGCGCGACCGGCCCTCGGGTGAGGCGCCGGGCCGCGCGAGACGGCTCAGCGTCCGAGACGGCTCAGGCTCCGAGACCGCTCAGCGTGCGAGCCAGCCCCCGTCGACCGCGAGCACCTGACCGTGGATGTAGCCCGCGGCCGGGGAGGCCAGGAAGACCACGACGTTGCCGATGTCCTCGGGGTTGCCCCATCGTCCGGCAGGGATGCGCACCGAGAGCTGCTCGAGGCGCACCGGGTCGGCGAGCAGCGCGGTGTTCATGTCGGTGGCCATGTAGCCCGGAGCCACCGCGTTGACGTTGACGCCCTTGGCCGACCACTCGTTGCACAGCGCCTTGGTGAGCTGTGCGACGGCGCCCTTGCTCGCGGCGTACGCAGGGACGGTCAGGCCGCCCTGGAAGCTCAGGAGCGAGGCGAAGTTCACGATCTTGCCCTCGCCACGCTCGAGCATCGGGCGCCCGAACAGCTGGCACAGCTGGAAGGTCGACCGCAGGTTGATGTCGATCACGCGGTCCCACGCCTCGAGCGGGAAGTCCACGGCCGGGTACCGGTCCTGCGTGCCGGCGTTGTTCACCAGGATGTCCACGCGGTGGTCGGCCAGCACCTGCGCGGCGGTGGCCGCGATCGCGTCGCCGTCGGCCAGGTCCACGGGGTAGAAGTGCACGGACCGGCCCAGGTCCTCGGCGTGGGCGACCAGCTCGGCCGGCACCTCGGTGCGGGCCAGCACGACGACGTCGGCCCCGGCCTCGAGCAGCGCGGTGCTGATGCCGTGGCCCAGCCCGCGGCCACCACCGGTGACCACGGCCGTCCTGCCGGTCAGGTCGAAGGGGTTGCTCATGCGTCTGCCTTTCCATCCAGGGGGGTGACCAGGACCTTGAGGCAGTCCTGGCCGGTGGTCGCGGCGCTGAAGGCGGCGTCGACGTCGGCCAGGTCGAAGGCCTTGGTCGGGAAGCGGTCCAGGCCCAGCGCGTCCTGCGCGATGAGCTCGATCGCCCGCGTCATGTCGGCCGAGGTGTAGACGCGCACGCCCACCATCGACTGCTCCTTGAAGCAGATGCCCTGCAGGTCCAGTGGCGTGGGCTGCTTGTAGACGCCCACGACGACGATCCGACCGAGCACCCGGGTGGTGGCCGACAGCTCGGCGGCCACCGACGGATGGGCCGCGGAGTCGAACGTGGTGTCCGCACCCTCGCCGTCGGTCAGCGGGGCCAGTGTCTGTGCCATGGTCGAGCCCTCGGGCACGACCGTGAAGCCCAGGCCCTCGGCGACCTCGCGCCGCCACGTACTGGGCTCGGTGATGACGACGGTCCCGGCACCGGCGTGGCGCGCGACCAGCGCGGTCAGCACCCCGATCGGGCCCGCCCCGTACACGGCGACCGTGTCCCCGGCCTCCATGCCGGACAGGTCCACCGCGTGCACCGCGACGGCGAGCGGCTCGGCGAGGCTCGCGGTCCGCGGGTCCACGCCGTCGGGCACCGCGTGCAGCACCTCGGGCGGGAGCGCGACGTACTGCGCCATGCCCCCCGGGGCGTCGATGCCGTACAGGCCGAGCCGACGGCACACGTGCGAGCTGCCCGCACGGCAGGCCCGGCACTCCCCGCAGGAGATGAGCGGCTCGACCGTCACCAGGGCGCCGACCGGCGGTCCGCTCGCCCCCGCGACCTCGACCCAGCCGGACATCTCGTGACCCATGATCAGCGGCGCCTGGGCGCGCGGGTGCTTGCCGTGGAAGATCGACAGGTCCGTGCCGCAGATCCCGTTGTAGGCGACCTTGACCAGTGCCCAGCCCTGCGGGACCTCGGGCAGCGGGACGTCGGTGACCTCGAGCTCGTCGACCGCGGTCCACCGGGCTGCGCGCATGCTCATCTCAGGCTCCTGTCATGCCGTCGGCGGGGGCGCACCCCGCGTTGCGACCCGGGGCGCCGAGCACCTCGGGGTTGACGATGTTGCGGGGCGCGCGGCCGGCGCACACGTCCACGACGTTCGCGACCGTGCGTCGCTTGAGCTCGTCGTAGGACTCCTCGGTGTACCAGGCCAGGTGGGGGGTCAGCACCACGTTGTCGAAGTCCATCAGCGGGTGGCCGACAGGCAGCGGCTCGGTCTCGTGCACGTCGATGGCGGCCGCGAGGATCCCCCCGCTGCGCAGCGCCTCGACCAGCGCCGGGACGTCGACCACACCACCGCGGCTGGTGTTGACCAGGATCGCATCGCGGCGCATGCGTGCGAGCTGTGCGGCGCCGATCATGCCGCGGGTCTGGTCGGTGAGCGGCGTGTGCAGCGACAGGACCTGCGAGCGTTCGAGCACCTCGTCCAGACTCACCGAGGTGACGCCGTGGAAGGTGGGCTCACCGGGCTGCGCGGCGACGTCGTAGCCGATCACCTCGTAGCCCAGGCCGGCGGCCTTGCGTGCGGTGGCCGTACCGATCAGACCCATCCCGATGAT
Source organism: Actinotalea alkalitolerans (assembly GCF_023369855.1). GTDB lineage: Bacteria > Actinomycetota > Actinomycetes > Actinomycetales > Cellulomonadaceae > Actinotalea. Next base: position 119,999 of record NZ_JAMBPP010000001.1, read on the forward strand.
GCCGAAGACCCGACCTCGGGTCTGGTAGAGCGGACGCACGACGGGCAGGTCGAAGGACCCGGCCCGCACACCCCTGTCCAGGCGTGGGATGCCGCGGGCTGCGGCCAGAGCCATCCCGATCGCGTGGTCCGAGACCGACTCCGTGCCGTAGTCGGGCACGTTGCAGACCGCGATGCCGCGCTCGCTCGCTGCCGCGACGTCCACCGAGTCCACGCCCACCCCGTACCGGCCGATGGCCTTGAGCCGGGGCAGGGCGTCCATCACCTCGGCGGTGATCGACGCGTACTGCACGAGCACGGCGTCCGCCCCGGCCGCGTTGGCCACGAGCTCTTCGGCGGTCCGCGACTGGGTCAGCACCAGCTCGGCACCGACGGGGTCGACGACCTCGTGCTCGGCGGTGAACGAGTCGTGGTCGCACTCGGTGATGACGATCCGCATCAGCGGGCCAGCCAGCCACCGTCGACCGGCAGGATCGCCCCGTGGATGTAGGTGGCGGCGTTCGAGCAGAGGAACAGCACGGCGTCGCCGATGTCGGACGGCTCGGCCCAGCGGGCGGCCGGGATGCGGCCGAGGATCGCCTGGCTGCGCTCGGGGTCCTGACGCAGGTCGTGGGTGTTGGCCGTCGCCACGTACCCGGGGGCGACGGCGTTGACGTTGACGCCCTTGTCGGCCCACTCGTTGGCCAGCGCCTTGGTGAGTCCGGCGACGGCCGACTTCGACGAGGTGTACCCCGGGACGTTGATGCCGCCCTGGAAGCTGAGCATCGAGGCGGTGTTGACGATCTTGCCGAAGCCGCGCTCGATCATGCCGCGGCCGACCTCACGGGACAGGATGAAGGTCGCGCGCAGGTTGACGTCCACGACGTAGTCGAAGTCCTCGTCGGAGTGCACGGCCGCGGGGGTGCGACGGATCGTGCCACCGTTGTTGACCAGGATGTCCACCTCGCGGGCGACCAGCTCGGCGGCCAGCGCGGTGACCTGCTCGCGCACCGAGAAGTCGGTGCGCAGCGGGGTGAAGGTGCGCCCCAGGCCCTCGACGAGCGTCCGGACCTCGCTGTCCCCCTCGGGCATGTCGTGGCTGACGCCGATGATGTCCGCGCCGGCCGAGGCCAGGGACTCCGCGATGGCCAGGCCGATGCCCTGACTGGCCCCGGTCACGACGGCGAGCCGGCCCTCGAGGCTGAGGAGACGCTCCGCGTAGGAGGCGGGGGTGATGGGGTTCGTCATGGTCGGGTGCTCCCTGTATGAGTGCTGATGGGTTGCGGCGTGGTGGTCGTGGCCGCGTCGGTCAGGTGGTGTGGCCCAGTGCCGCCGAGATGCGGTCGGCGGTCTCGACGGCCAGGGCCGCCATCGCCTCGATCTGCTCGACGCTGTGCTCGAGCGTGAGGGTCGAGATGCTCAGGCCGTACTTGATGGTTCCGGTGTGGTCCCGGATGGGGGCCGCGACGCAGCCCACGCCGGGGACGTTCTCCTCCCGGTCCAGGGCGTAGCCGAGCCTGCGCACCGAGGCGATCTCCTCACGCAGACCCTCGATCGTGGTGATGGTGTGCTCGGTGCGGTACGGCAGCCCTGCCCGGGCCACGAAGCGTTGCAGGCCGTCGTCGGTGTACCCGCTGAGCACGACCTTGCCGATGCCCGAGGAGTGCATCGGGATGGCGTGGCCGACCCTCGAGGGCATCTGGTAGGGCTTGTCGGAGTCGCTGCGGATCAGGTAGACGATCTCGTCGCCGTTGACCGCCCCGACGTGCACGGTGCAGTGCACCCTCTCGACGAGGTCGTCGACGAAGGGCTGCGCGATGGCCGAGATGTCGATGCGCTGGAGGGCGCGCCCGGCCAGGGCCAGGATCTTGGGCCCCGGGAGGTAGCCCCCGTCGCTGCTCAGGCTCACGAACTGCCGGTCCAGCAGGGTGCTCAGGATCCGGTGCGTGGTGGCCTTGGCGAGCCCGGTCGCCTCGACCACGTCGGTGAAGCGGGAGTGCATCAGTGCCGCCTCGAGCACCAGCAGGGTCTTCTCGCTCGCGCTGGTGGTCGAGGTGACCCGTGCGTCGGCCTCCTGCGCGGGTGCCCCGACGGGCAGGACGCCCGTAGGTGCCCCGACGGGCGGGACGCCGTCGTGCGAACCGCCGTCGTGCGAACCGCCGTCGTGCATCCCCTGCGGGGGCACCGTCTGCGTGGCCATGGTCGTCTGTCCGTCTCTCGCGCTCAGCGCATGTCCGCGATGGCGAAGCCATCCATGTCGTCGAAGGACTGGTTCTCGCCGGCCATCGCCCACACGAAGCTGTAGCTCGCGGAGCCGACCCCGGAGTGGACCGACCAGCTCGGGGAGATGATCGCCTCCTCGTTGCCGACCACCAGGTGCCGGGTCTCGGTGGGCTGGCCGAGCAGGTGGATCACGCGCGCGTCGGCAGGCAGGTCGAAGTAGAGGTAGGCCTCCATGCGGCGGTCGTGCGTGTGCGCGGGCATGGTGTTCCACATGCTGCCCGGGTGCAGGGTGGTGACCCCCATGACCACCTGGCAGCTGCGGACGCCGTTCTCGTGGATGTACTGGTTGAGGGTGCGCCGGTTGGAGGTGAGACCGTCGCCGAGCTCACGGATGGTGCCTGTGCCGGCCTCGACCAGCGTGGTCGGGTAGGCGGTGTGCGCCGGGGCGGAGACCACGTAGAACCGCGCGGGACCCTGCTCTCCGGAGGTGTCGGTCGAGGAGAACACGACCTCGACCGCGCCGCGCCCGACGTACAGGCACGAGCCGTGGCCGACGTCGTAGGTGGTGCCGTCGACCGTGATCTGGCCGGGGCCTCCGACGTTGACGATGCCCGCCTCGCGGTGCTCGAGGAAGAACTCCGAGCGGATCTCGGGGAAGGTCGGCAACGGCAGCGGGCCGGTGACGGGCTTGGCCCCGAGCAGCACCACGCGGTCGTGGTGGGTGTAGACCGCGGTCGCCTCGTCGTCCACGAACAGGTCCTGGACGAGGTAGCGCCGCCGGAGCTCGGCGGTGTCCATCCCGGGGACGTGCTCCGGGCTGGTCGCGTAACGCTGTTCCATGGTGGGCCTTTCGGTGACGAGATCGAGGTCGTGACGAAGGTCGGGACCACCGGCCGGCGGCGCGAGGGGGGTCGGCGCCGGCCGGTGGGGACTAGAAGGCGACCAGGCCGAGCACGCTCGGCAGCCACATCGACAGGGCCGGTGTGAAGATCACCATGATCAGCAGCAGGATCAGGGCCCCGAAGAACGGCATGAGGCGTCGGACGACGTCCTCGATGCCGAGCCCGGCGACCTTGGCCCCGACGAAGAGGATGGGACCCACGGGCGGGGTGATGGTCCCGACCGACAGGGCGAACACCATCATGATCCCGAAGTGCACCGGGTGGATCCCGAACGCCGCGACGATCGGCAGGAAGATCGGCGTGAAGATCAGCACGGCCGGCGTCGGATCCATGAAGAGCCCGACGACGAGCAGCACCAGGGCGATCAGCAGGAGCAGGATCACCGGGTTGGAGCTGATCGTGAACAGCGCCTCGGAGACCAGCGCGGGCACCTTGGCGAAGGACATCACGAAGCCCATCACCGAGGAGACCCCGATGAGGAACATCACGACCGAGGTGGTGCGGGCCGCGTCCATGAGGATGCGCGGGATCTGCTTGATCGTGATCGACTTGTAGATCGCGGACAGCACGAGCGAGTAGATGACCGCGATGTTGGAGGCCTCGGTCGCGGTGAAGATCCCACCGAGGATGCCACCGATGACGACCACGATGAGGAACAGCGCCGGAAGGGCGATGACGATGGTCTTGAGCCCCTGGGCGAAGCCCACCCGCTCGGTGATCTTGAGCTCGGGGCGCTTGCGGGCGTACAGGTAGACGATGACCATGCACGAGAACGCCCACAGCAGGCCCGGGACGTAGCCGGCCACGAAGAGCGCTGCGATCGAGGCGCTCGAGACCAACGAGTAGACGATCATCAGGTTGCTCGGCGGGATGAGCATGCCGGCCGGGGCCGAGGCGATGTTGGTCGCTGCGGAGAAGCCTCGGTTGTAGCCCTCCTTGGCCTGCAGCGGCCCCATGGTCGAGCCGATCGCCGCTGCCGCGGCCACGCCGGACCCGCTGACCGCGCCGAAGAGCGCGTTCGCGGCGACGTTCGTCTGGGCCAACGAGCCCGGGGTGCGGCCCACCATGACCTTGGCGGCGTTGATCAGCCGGATGGCTATCCCGCCGTTGTTCATGATGACGCCGGCCAGGACGAAGAACGGGATGGCCAGCAGCGGGAACGAGTTGATCCCGCGGAAGATCTGCTGGGCAGAGGTCAGGACGCCGTTCTCGACGCCGAGGATGACGAACAGCGCCGTCATCGAGGACAGGCCCACGGCGATGCTGATCGGCGCGCCGATGATCAGGAAGATCGCGATGCCTACGAGGAGGATGAGTGCTGCGAGTGCTGCTGGATCCATGGGTCAGCCCTCCTTCACAGGACGTCGGGCTCGGAGTCCTCGACGGGGCGCTCGGCGCCCGTCAGGATCCGGACCAGGTGGTAGACGGTGTAGAGGGCGATGAGCACGCCCGAGATCGGCAGCGCGAGGTACAGCGGGCCGACGTTGACCGGTAGACCGGTGAGGTTCTGGGCCCAGGCCAGCTGGACGACCAGGTAGCCACCCCAGATCAGCACCAGGCCGGTGAAGGTCAGGATGGCGAGCTGCACGATGACCGAGAAGACGGTCTGCGCGGCCCGTGGGAGCTTGCGGACGGCGATCTCGACCGCGATGTGGCCGCGTTCGCCGAAGACGAGCGCCGCCCCGAAGAGGCCCAACCAGATGAACAGGTACTTGGCGAGCTCCTCGGACCAGCCGCTGGGCTGGTTGAGGACCTGCCGGGCGAACACCTGCCACGCGACGTCGACCACGAGGGCTGCGAACAGCACCACGCAGAACCACGTCAGCACACGATCGAGCACGTTCTTTGCTGTGGTCATGTCGGACCTCTTCGGGACGGGCAGCCGTTACTCGGCTGCGGCGCGGACCTGGTCGTAGATACCGCGGGTGACGTCGTTCGAGAGCTTCTGCTCGGTCAGCGGGGCGATGACCGCGGCGAAGGCCTCGGCGTCGACCTCGTTGAACATGGCGCCCTCGGCCTCGGCGGCGTCCTTGGCCGCGCTGACCTGCTCGGTCCACAGCTCGGCCTCGTGGACGCGGGCCTCGGCGAGGAGCTCGGCGAAGATCTCCTGGTGCTCGGCCGACATGGCGTCGTAGATCGCCGGGTTGATGATCAGGTAGTCCGGGAACATCAGGTGACGCGTGTAGCTGTAGTACGGGGCGACCTCGTGCTGCTTCAGGTTGTAGAAGATCAGCTCGTTGTTCTCGCCGCCCTCGAGCAGGCCGGACTGGATGGCGGTGTAGACCTCACCCTGACCCATCGGGGTCCCGGTGCCGCCCATGAGGCTCATCATCTCGATGTTGGTGTCCGACTCGATGACGCGGATCTTCATGCTCGCGAGGTCCGCGGGGGTGTTGATCGGCTTGACCGAGTTGTAGACGTTCCGGACGCCGCCGTGGAAGGCGCTGAGCACCTTGATGTTCTGCCCCTCGAGGGACGAGTACAGCTCGGTGGTGATGTCGGGGTCGTTGGTGACCTGGCTCTGGTGCTCCGGGGAGTCGAAGACGAAGGGCAGGTTGAAGACCACGAAGTCCGGGTTGAAGTTCTCGAGCAGCGGGCCGCCGACGTAGGCCATCTCGATCGTGCCGGCCTGGAGGAGCTCGATCGTCTCGCGCTGGGCACCGAGCGTCTCGTTGGGGAAGACCTCGACGTCGTACGCGCCGTCGGTCGCCTCGAAGAGCTTGTCACCGAGCTCGTCCATGACGATGTACTGCGGGTGGGTCTCGGGCTGGTTGAACGCGACCTTCATGACGAGGGTGTCCGCGTTGGCCTCGGGGGCGGCAGCGGTCTCGCCGGCCTCGGGGGCGGTCTCGGGGGTGGTGGTGCCGGTTCCGGCGCTGCACGCTGTCAGTGCGAGCAGAGCCGCCCCGACCAGGGCGGTCATCGAAACTGCCTTGTTTCGCCTCATGCTGTTACTCCTTGGTTGGCTCACGGGTGAGCTCCCGTCACGTACCGGGGGGATGCGGTGCGGGGCGACCCCGCGTGCTGGTGGACAACCGAACTACTGCGTCCTGGTCGAGCTGACCTCTTCGTCAGTGGTCCGTGGATGGAACTAAGTTCCGACCTACGGAACACTAGCCACCGTTGGCCCCGAACACAACGAGACCTTCGTCCCAGGGCAGGATCGAGACCGTATCGAGACGATGCGGGCACGACCCGAGCACGCCACCGTGCCCGGCGAGCCACCGAACAGCGGAGGAACCATGACCATCCCGGCCCCGGACCAGCCCGGCGCACGTCTGCTGGGGGCCTACTCCATGGCCCCCGCCGACCCCGTCGCGGAGACCGAGCTCTACGACGGCGTGGCACGCCTCGGCGTCGCGGGTCTGGAGATGCCCCTGCCCCCCGAGGGCGCCCCGAGCCTCGAGCCCGGCTGGCTCGCCCGGAACCTCCGACCCGAGTGGGACCTGCTCCTGACCTGCATCCCCACCGTCATGTCCCGACTTGGCACCGACCCTGCGCACGGCCTGGCCTCGGCCGACGACGCCTCACGCCGCCGGGCCGTGGCGGACGTCGCCCGCGCCCGCGACCTCGCGCTGCACCTCGCCGACACCCACGGACGACGACAGGTCACGGCGATCCAGGTGCACAGCGCACCCGGGCCCGACCTCGGCACCCGGGACGCGTTCGCCCGGTCCCTCGAGGAGATCCTCGGCTGGGACACGGCAGGAGCCGAGTTCCTCGTCGAGCACTGCGACGCACTGGTCGACGGGCAGAGTGCCGCGAAGGGCTTCTGGACCCTCGAGGACGAGATCGCGACGATCCGACGCGTCGCCGGTGACGCTCCCGCCGGCACAGCCCTGGGCGTGAGCATCAACTGGGGCCGCTCGGCGATCGAGGGACGCAGCGCCCAGACCGCCCTGGCCCACCTGGAGACCGCGGTCGAGGCCGGTCTGCTGCGCGCCCTCGTCCTGTCCGGGGCCAGCGACGTCGAGACGCCGTGGGGGCCGGCCTGGGGCGACGCGCACATCCCGCCGCGGGGTCAGGACCCGGCCCTCGCCGCGTCGTCGGCCTCGCTCCTGGGACCTGACGAGGTGGCGGCGGCGCTGGACGTGGCCACGCGCGGCGGGACCGATCCCCTGATCGCGGTCAAGGTCTCGGTCAGGCCGCGGGACGTGGACGTCGCGACGCGCCTCGCCGTGGCACGGGCCGCCCTCGACCTCACCCGCTGAGCCGACCGGTCCCGACCGTCAGGGGCCCGACGACCACCGGTCGCCCGCCACCGACAGGTGGTCAGGCCAGGTCATCGGGCCCCACGACGTTGCGCAAGGTCTCACCGTCGAGCAGACGACGCGCGTTCTCAGCCGTGAGCTCGGCGATCCGACGATCCTCGAGGGGGTTCAGCGCGGCGGTGTGCGGGCTGATCAGCGCGTTGGGCAGCCCCCACAGCGGGCTCTCGGCGGGCAGCGGCTCGACCTCGGTGACATCCAGCGCGGCGAAGCCGACGGCGCCGTCCTGCAGGGCCCGCACCAGGGCGGGTTCGTCGATGACCGTGCCGCGACCGACGTTGACCACGGTGGCCCCGCGACGCAGCGCACCGAGCACCCGCTCCCCGACCAGCCCCTCGGTGGCCGGAGCCCCGGGCAGCGTCACCACGATCGCGTCGGCCTCGGGGGCGACCTCGGCGATCTGGTCGAGCCCCACGACCCGCTCGACACCCTCGACCTCGATCGCACTGCGGTTCGCCCCGATCACCCGGGCACCCACGGCCGTGAGCAGCTGGGCGGTCTGCCGTCCGATGTTGCCGAGGCCCACCACGAGCACGGTCTGCTGGTGCAGCTGGCCCATCGCCCAGCGCCCCGACCAGGTCCTGCTGCGCTGCTGATCGAGCAGTCGCGGCAGGGTCTTGGCGCCCGCGAGAAGACCGAAGAGCGCGAACTCCGCCAACGTCCCCGAGTGCACCCCGGCCGACGTCGTGAACGTCACCCGGTCCAGGTCCTGCGGCGCGAGCCCGGCCGCCCCCACCTGGGACGCCCCACCGGCGGCCATCGTCTGCACCCAGCGCAGCCGCGGGTTGGCCGCGACCGTGCGGGCCAGGGCGGCCGACGACACGTCCGGTATGCCGTACAGGGCCTCGGCCGAGTCGACCAGCTCCTCGAACCGGGCCTGCTGCTCAGGGGTGCGCGACCACGACGGGTCGCCGCCGTGGTCCCCCGGGTGTCGCATGGGCGGGAGCAGCGAGTGGTCCCGGACCAGCTCGACGCGGGGCTCGAGCTCCTCGAACAGCACGCACAGCTCCTCCTCGAGGGGGGTGGCGAGCACCATGCGCAACCGGTCCGTGCGACTCATCAGCTGATCCCTTCACCGCGCGATGCCACTCACCGCACCGGGCACCACCCCATCACGCGTCCCCCGCCTGCACCAACCCACGGCCCCTGGGGGTGCTGGTTAGGCTGCCTGGCATGGGTGAGCAGGCTGCGCAGGTCCGCACGGGGTCCGTCGGAGTGGTCGGGCTGGGGGTGATGGGAGCTCCGATGGCCGGTCACATCCAGCGAGCCGGGCACGAGGTCCACGTGACCGCACGCCGTCCCGCGGCTGCCCAGGCGCTGGTCGCGCAGGGCGCGGTGTGGCACGCCACCCCACGCGAGCTGGCCGCCGAGGTCGACGTCGTGGTGCTCATGGTCCCCGACCTGCCCGAGGTCGACGCGGTGCTCGACGGACCCGACGGGCTGCTCGCCGGCGCCACGGGCCCACTGCTGCTCGTGATCAGCTCGACCGTCTCCCCCCAGGGCGTCCGGGCCCTGGACGCCCGGCTCCGTGCCGAGACCGGCGGCCGGGTCCGGGTGGTCGACGCACCGGTCAGCGGCGGGCAGGAGGGCGCCGAGGCCGGCACCCTGGCCGTCATGCTCGGCGGCTCCGACGAGGACGTCGCCCTGGCCCTGCCGGTGCTCGCAGCCACCGGGACGGCCGTGCACCTCGGTCCCCTCGGCGCGGGTCAGGTCGCCAAGGCCTGCAACCAGATGATCGTCGCCGCGACCGTGCTGGCCCTCGGGGAGGCCTCGGTGGTCGCCGAGCGGGCCGGGCTGGACGTCGGGGCGATGCTGGACCTCCTGGGTGGCGGGTACGCGGCCAGCCGCATCCTGGAGGTCAAGAAGGAGCGGTTCGCGACCCACGACCACAGCCCTTCAGGGGCAGCGCGCTTCATGGTCAAGGACCTGGGCTTCGCCACGGCCGAGGCGCGCCGCACGGGCACCCCGACCCCGCAGGCCGACGTCCTGCGCGCGGTCTTCACCGACCTCACCGAACGCGGCTTCGGCGACCAGGACACCGCCGTCGTGCAGGCCTACCTCGAGTCGCTGGCGGCCCCGCCCGCACCCTGAGAGCACAGTGAGGGCGGGGCGGGCTCAGCAGCAGGGTCGGTTCAGCGGACGGGTCGGTTCAGCGGACGGGTCGGTTCAGCGGACGGGTCGGTTCAGCGGGCGGTGCCGTCGACGGCGTGCTCCTCGATCGCAGCGAGCTCGTCGTCGGTGAGCGGACCGGCCGCCAGCGCCGCGACGTTGTCCTCGAGCTGGGCGACGCTGCTCGCACCGATCAGCGCCGAGGTGACCCGAGGGTCACGCAGCACCCAGCTGAGGGCCAGCTGCGCCAGGCTCTGCCCACGGCCCGCGGCGATCTCGTGCAGCGCCCGGGCCCGCGCCAGATAGGTCTCGGAGATGCGCTCGGGTGTCAAGAAGTGGCCGACCGAGGCCCGCGACCCGGCCGGCACCTCACCCGAGAGGTACCGCGAGGTGAGCAGTCCCTGGGCGAGCGGGCTGAAGACGATCATCCCGATACCGAGGTCGCCGACGGTGTCGAGCAGCGCCTCGTCCTGACCGTCCGCGACCAGCTCGACGTGCCGGTTGAACATCGAGTAGCTGGGCTGGTGGATGAGCAGCGGGGTGCCCAGCTCACCGAGCACCCGTGCGGCCTCACGCGTCTGGGACGGCGAGTAGTTCGATACCCCGGCGTACAGCGCCTTGCCGCTGGTCACCGCGGTGTGCAGCGCCCCCATGGTCTCCTCGACGGGCACCGTCGGGTCTGGCCGGTGGGAGTAGAACACGTCGACGTAGTCCAGGCCCATCCGTGTCAGCGACTGGTCGAGCGAGGCCAGCAGGTACTTGCGCGAACCACCGTCGCCGTACGGGCCGGGCCACATGTCGTAACCGGCCTTGGAGGAGATGACCAGCTCGTCACGGTAGGGGCGCAGGTCGGCGGCCATGTGTCGACCGAAGTTCTCCTCGGCCGAGCCGTAGGGCGGGCCGTAGTTGTTGGCCAGGTCCAGGTGCGTGACGCCCAGGTCGAGGGCGCGACGCAGCACCGCACGCTGGGTCTCGAACGGCGAGGTGTCGCCGAAGTTGTGCCACAGCCCGAGGGACAGCGCGGGCAGGTCCAGGCCGCTGCGGCCGGCTCGGCGGTAGGTCATGGTCTCGTAGCGGTCGTCGGCGGCGACGTAAGGGGTGCTCATGCGTCCACGCTAGTCGTCGCGCCCCGCGCGCGACGCCCCGTCACCGTGGGCGGTGGCACACTCGGCGGGTGCTCAACGTCATGTTCTTCGAGCCGCGGATCGCCGGGAACACCGGCAGCGCCATCCGCACGTCGGCAGCCACGGGCTCCGCCCTGCACCTGGTCGAGCCGCTGGGCTTCGACCTGTCCGAGCCCAAGCTGCGGCGAGCGGGCCTCGACTACCACGACCTCGCGCACGTCGTCGTGCACCCTGACCTGGACACCGCCCTGGCTGCGCTGCCGACGTCGCGGGTGCTCGCCTTCACCACCCAGGCGGGCGCCCGTTTCACCGACGTCGCGTACCGGCCCGACGACGTCCTGCTCTTCGGTCCCGAGCCGTCCGGGCTGCCCCCTGAGGTGCTGGCCCACCCGCGGGTCACCGAGCAGGTGCGCATCCCGATGCTGGCCGGACGGCGCTCGCTCAACCTCTCGAACTGCGCAGCCGTCGCGACCTACGAGGCGTGGCGCCAGCTGGGGTTCGCCGGGGCCGTCTGAGCCGGGCCGGTCTCCAGGAGCCGGCGCCGCCCCGCGCACTCACCCCGGCGGCGTGATCCTGGGCAGGGGCGCTGGCAGCCGGCGGCGTCCCCGGCAGCTGCACCTCTCACCCATCCACGATCGTCCGGCCGAGGACGCGGTGGAGCAGGCGGGTGATCGGTCCGGCGGGCACCTCGGCCGGCCACATCGGGACCGCGGCACCTGGTGGCACCAGTGCGGACAGGACCGCCGTGCGCACGTCGTCCGGGTCGATCCCCATCGCGTCCAGCAGTCGCGGCACGCGCGCGGAGGGCTCGAGCACCCCGAGCCACAGGACCGCGCTGCTCACCTTGCCCTCGTTCGGCACGGCGCGGGTGCGGCGAAGGTGACCCCACTTCACCGTCGCCCGGTTCAGTGCCGCCTGCAGCTCGGGCGTGTGCTTGGTGCGCGGTCGCGTCCCGCTCCCCTCGCGCTCGGCGGGCACGGTGACCGCCGGGTCGTGAGCGGTCAGCCCGAGCCGAGCCAGGTGCGGGGCGTCGTCCACCGCCCCGAGCACCGCGTCACGCACCGACGCCGTCGTGAGACCAGGGAAGGCTCGCACCACCTTCTGCGTCAGCTCGTCGTCGGACGCCAGCAGCCCGAGCAGCACGTGCTCGGAGCCGTAGGCGTGCGCCCCCAGGGCCGTGGCCTCGTTCGTCGTCGCCGTCATCACCGCGACGAAAGACTCGTCATACATCAGCATGGTTGCCCCATCTCCGTGGTCCGCGTGGGTGGCTGTGCTTCTTGTGCACCGTCTGGCGCGTGACCTGGAGCTCGACGGCGATGTCCGCCCACGACATCCCCCGCTCCCGCGCCCGGGCGACGTGCAGGTCCTCCAACCTGTCCGCCAGGCGGTGCAGAGCGACGACCGTCCGTAGCCCGTCCCGGGGGTCAGCCGTCGAAGCCGCCGCTTCCACCGTTGTGAGATCCATGGGTGTCAGCCTGGTCTGACAATCGTCTGGTGTCAACCCAGTCTGACAACGAACCCTCACCGACAGAGGGTCGAAGCCGGTCTCGAGCGGTGGGGTGAAGAGCGCAGCGGGGGCGTCGAGCGGCCCTTCCTGCAGCACGGCCACCACGCCACGCCAGTGAGCGCTCTCTCAGCATCAGAGATCGCTCTCTGAGACCGGTTCCATTGCCCGGCGATCGGGGGCATACTGCGCATGTCCGACCCTCCGGGCCCGCGCAACGTCGCGCGGCAGACGACTCCAAAGGCGGAGAAGCGTGAGAAGAAGCAGGTCGATCGCGGCGGGGCTGGTCCCCGTCACAGCACTCTCGGTGGGACTCGCGATGCCGGCATCGGCCGCGACCGTCTCGATCCTCGCCGACTTCGAGGGGTCCTCGGATGCCCCGGACGGCTTCTACGCCTACCAGGGTGGCGGAGGCGGCGCCGGCTTCGGCGTCGAGACCATCGCCGACGGCGACCCCCTGGCCCTGGACGGCCAGGTCGGCGACAACAACGTCCTCTCCGTCGGCGCGGACGTCCCGGCCGGCGCCTACGCCGGGTTCGGCGAGAACTTCGCCTCGGCAGTGGACGCCAGCGCGTTCGACGGGTTCCAGTTCTGGATGTACGGCACCGGCAGCGGCGCCGTCCTGCAGTCGGAGCTCCTCGATGGCGCCGCAGCGACCGCCACGGACTCGGACACCTCGGAGCGGTTCGACTACCAGTTCACGGACGACTGGACGGGCTGGAAGCTCATCCAGATCCCGTTCACGGCCTACCAGGTCGCCAGTGACCACAACCCGGCGCCTGATAACGGGGTCCTCGACCTCACCGAGCTGTACGGCATCATCTTCCCCGTCGTGTCGACGCCCGGGCCGGTGACCTGGAAGTTCGACGAGCTCGCCTGGTTCAGCGGCGCCGACATCGCGCCGAAGGTCGGCTTCGCCACCCCGGCGAGCAGTGTCACCGAGGGCGGCACCGTCACGGTGACCGTCCGACTCGACATCGCCTCGGACACGGCAGTCACTGCTGACTGGGCGACGGCGGACGGCACCGCGACCGCAGGCGAGGACTACACGGCCGCGACCGGGACCGTGACGTTCGAACCGGACGTCACGACCGCGACCATCGAGGTCGCGACCACCCAGGACGCCATCGTCGAGGGCAACGAGACCTTCACGCTGACGCTCTCCGACGTGGCCGGCGCCGATCTCGGCACCTCCACGCACACCGTGACCATCCGCGACGACGACGCCGCCGAGGCGGAGCCGGTGTGGGACAACGTGCGTCTCGTCGAGGGCTTCGACACCCCGGGCGCGCTGCCGGTCACGGAGGACGGCGTCACCGCCGGCCACGAGTTCTTCGCCGACCCGACCGCCACCGTGTCCGGGGCTGTGGAGCTTCCGCCGACGCCGGCGCCGGGCGACGACGCCGGCGACACGACGCTGCGTCTGACGATGACGGCGCCGTCCTACGCAGGCGTCACGCAGAAGCTCGGTGACCCGGGAGGCGCCTGGACCCCGCAGGACTGGAGCCGCTTCGACGGCTTGTCCTTCTGGTTCCACGGCACCAACAGCGGCAGGTCCCTCTTCATCGACCTGCTGGACAACCGCAACCCCGGGTCGACGACCGACGACGCGGAGCGCTACAGCGTGGTGTTCACGGACGACTCGACCGGGTGGCGCTACGTCGAGCTGCCGTTCAGCACCTTCACCCGCAAGGACGTCGGCAACGGGGCGCCCAACGACGGTCTCAACCTCTCGGCCGTCCACGGCTGGGCGATCGGCGCGACCGCCGTCCCGACCGAGACCACCTGGTACCTCGAGGACATCTCGCTCACCGTCCCTGAGACGGTGATCGACGAGTACGAGCACGCCGACGGCCTGCCGTCCGGCACGGACGCCGACGGCCTGGGTCTCGGCTTCCAGCCCTACTCCGGCAACGGCGGCGCCGTGGTCGCGGACGTCGTCACCGACGGTCGGACGGCTGCGCGACCGGGCGCTGAGGACGGCAACAGCGCCCTCGGCCTCACGCTCGACGTCCCGGCGGGCACCTGGGCCGGCATCTCGCACGCGTTCTCTTCCGACGGCGTCTGGACGCCGCAGGACTGGAGCGGTTCGCAGGGCGTCAACTTCTGGCTGTACGGCCAGAGCACGGGGAACGTCGTCTACGTCGACGTCGTCGAGAACCGCGCGGAGGGCTCGACCACCGACGACGCCGAGCGGTACAGCGCGTCGATCACGGACGACATCGCCGGGTGGCGTTTCGTCGAGCTGTCGTGGGACGACTTCGCGCGCAAGGACATCGGCAACGGTGCCCCGAACGACGGGTTCACGCTGGACGAGGTCCACGGCTACGCGATCGGTGTCGCGCAGACCGACGGGCCGACCGAGTACCTCGTCGACCGCTTCGCGCGGTGGGGTGCGAGCCTGGCCGACGTCCCGCTGCTCGTGGGCTTCGACCGCGGTGTCTACCAAGGCACCGAGGGCGGGACGGCGACGGTGACGGTCGCTCTCGCACGCGCGTCCGACGAGACCGTGACGGTGGACTACGCCACGCTCGAGGGCACGGACCGGACCCAGACCGAGGCCGTCCCCACGGTCGCCGGTCGCGACTACACGCCGGTGAGCGGCACCCTGACGTTCGCCCCGGGCGAGACCGAGAAGACCTTCTCGGTGGAGCTCCTGGACGACGACAAGTTCGAGCTCACGAAGAACATCCAGCTCGCGCTCGCGGGCACGACCGGCGCCGACCTCAGCCCGTTCGCGCGGTACGCGAGCATCGCGATCGAGGACGACGACCCGCGTGACCCGAACCTCATCGAGGACTTCGAGACGCATCCGGGGCTCTGGCGGACCACCGGTGCCGGACTCCAGGACATCCGCGTCCTCACGGGCGACGCGAACGCCTACCCGGGGCAGGCCGCCGACGAGGGCGTGGGCGAGGTCACGATCACGGGTGGTGGCGCCGAGGTGCGCCGGGACTTCGCGCAGGCGCAGGACTGGTCGCGCGGCGAGGCGCTGAGCTTCTGGTACCGCGGCACCGGCAGCGGTGAGCCCGTCACGGTGTCCCTGCGCGACGACGCGGCCCCTGACCCTGGTCCCGCCGGCTGGACGAGCACCGTGTACCTCGACGACTTCGACGCCCCGGCAGGCACCCCGGTGAACCCGGACTCGTGGTCGAACGAGACCGGCGGCTGGGGCTGGGGCAACCAGGAGTCGCAGTTCTACACGCCGGGCTCGCAGAACGTGTGGCAGGACGGCGAGGGCAACCTCGAGATCCAGCTCCGCGAGAGCACCGACGAGACGCTGTGGTGCTCGGCGAGCAACGTGCCGTGCGGCTACACCTCCGCCCGCATCGCCACCATGGACAAGGAGGAGTTCCTGTACGGCCGCATGGAGGCGCGTCTCAAGGTCCCGTCGGGCGAAGGCCTCTGGCCCGCGTTCTGGACGCTGGGCAACGACTTCCTCGAGGTCGGATGGCCGCAGACCGGCGAGATCGACATCATGGAGCACGTCGAGGGTGACAACGGTCAGCCGAACGAGGCGTTCGGCACGATCCACGGCCCCGGCTACTCCGGTGGGGCGTCGATCGACGGCAGGGTCTACCTGCCGGAGGGAGAGTCCTTCGCGGACGACTTCCACACGTTCACCGTGGAGTGGGAGCCGGGCCGCATCACCTGGTTCCTGGACGGCGACCAGTACCACCAGGTGACCCCTGCGGATCTCCCCGGTGACTCCGAGTGGGTCTTCGACCACCCGTTCTTCCTCATCCTCAACCTGGCCATCGGCGGCAACTTCGGCGGCACCATCGAGGAAGGGCTCGAGCTGCCCGCGTCGTACCTGATCGACTACGTCAAGGTCGAGCAGGCCCCCGACACCGCCGAGCGGTTCGAGGCGAGCTTCGTGGACAGCACCGAGGGATGGCGTCAGGTCGCGGTGCCGTTCAGCTCGTTCACCCGGTCCGCCGACCAGCCGGCCGGCGCACCCGACAACGGCCTCACGCTGACCACGGTCAACGGGTTCGGGCTGACCTTCGACGAGTCGGTCACGAGCGGCACGGTGCTGCTCGACCAGATCCGGCTCGGGGGCGTACCCGGGGTCGACCCCGAGGACCCCTCAACGCCACCCCCGGGTACGCCCGGGACCGGCGCGCCGGGAACCGGCGCTCCCGGGACGGGCGGCTCTGCCGCCGGCGGCTCCGCCGCCGGTGACCGTGGAGTCCTCGGCGCCACCGGAGCCAACCTCGTGGCCGCCCTGATCGCCCTGGCCCTCCTGGCGACCGGCGGACTCCTGGTGGCCCAGGCTCGACAGCGCCGGTTGGACGAGGCGGTTCCGGGTGAGGTGCCGCTGGATCTCTGACCCGCATCGCCACGGGCCCCGCCACCCGACCCGACGACCACGGAACCCCGTGCCGACGTCCTCGACGTACGGCACGGGGTTCCGTGCCGCCGGGGCAGACCCCGGTCAGCGCATGCGGCGGGGGGCGGGCCTCCTGTCGCGCCGTGGCACGTCCGGCCCGAACGGCGGGTAGTCGTCAGGAAGGTAGGTGGGAAGGAGCGCGGCGAGGTCGAGCACCAGGTCCGCCATCAGCTCGACGCGGGCGAGATCGGTGGGCCCCGGAGCGTGCACCACGACGTCGCGCTCCTCGACCAGCAGCCGCAGGCCCGGCAGGTCCGCGCGGGCGAGCCGCTCGAGGAGGCGTGGGCTCAGGACGTCGTGGGCGAAGCGTGCGTCGGCGCACCGGATCCGCCACCGCTCGTTGACGTCGTAGGACTCGACCGTCAGGTCCTGGCCCCCCACGGCCCGTGCGACGCGATCCAGGAAGGTCATCGGCGTCACGGTCAGGGAGGGGAACCGCCGTGGACCGACGACCATCACCGCGTGCCTGCTCGACCAGTCGGCCAACCCTGAACCGATGGTCGACGAGGCGACCTCGCCCCGCGCGTCAGCACGTCGGAGCACGTCGGTCGCATGCGCGGAGAAGGGGATCCCCCGGGCACTCCAGCGGCTGGACAGCAGGCTCGAGCGGCGCTGGTAGTCCCAGCCATGGGCGCCGGCCCACTGCCGGGTCCGGGCGCGACGGCGACGGTTCCGCCGGCTGACGGCCACGCCCGCGGCGACCGCCGTCACGCCCAGCACGATCGCGATCGCCAGGACGTCGGGGTCGTCCGCGCGAACGCCCTGACCGGGAGCGTGCCGGGCGGTCACCAGCACGGCGAGCAGGGCGACGACGAAGCACCCCAGCACGAAGAGCCCGGCCAGCCCCAGCCATCCCAGCACGAGCACCACCATCAGACCGAGCGCCCGTCCTCGCGAGAGCGTGCGCTCGCGGACGCTGCGCCTCAGACCCGTCAGGAGGTCGAGCCCCCACGGTGCGGGCTCACCAGCCTGTCCGGTCACCCCTCACCCATCGGCACGCGGTCGCCGCTCCCCAAGGGGAAGAGCTGCCGAGATCCCCGGCGGGACGTTCGCGGTGCCGGCCTGCGCTCGACGGCGCTGGAACGCCTCCACGCCATGACGCACCTCGGGCCCGCCCCGGCATGCGGAGCGGGCCCGAGGACCGGTCACCTCGCTGGTCAGGCCTGAGCGAGGACCACGCGCTCGTTGGGCACGCAGTGGGTCATCTGGAGACCCGTGACGTCGCGCGGCCCGTTCGAGCCGAGCTTCTCGAGCCGGTCGAGCTCGTCCTGCGAGAGCGTCTGGCTGGCGAGCGGCGGCAGGTCGCGCACGTCGGCGGCGGTGATGCCCAGCCCCTCGCCGACCCGCTGGCCCAGCTCGTCGTCGCAGAGCAGGAAGTGCCACACCATGCGCTGCTGCACCTGCGGCACGGCCTCACCGATCGCGCCGACCAGGTTGGTGACCAGGTCGTCCTTCTCCCACTGCTCCATGAGCTGGTAGCGCTGACCGGCCTGGGTGTAGTCGTTGGTCAGCGGGATGCGCTTGCGGGTGAGCCGTCCGACGATCTGGGGCCCCTGCTCGTCGTGCGCGGGGGCGGTGGCCTCGCGCAGGCCGCCGGTGATCGACGGCTCGTAGTTGACGTGCGGGTTCTCGCCGGCGCCGTCCACGTGATAAGTCATCTGCCCGTCGCGCTGATTGGTCGCGACCTTCGCGTTCTTGGCCTGGTTGACCGGCAGCTGCAGGTAGTTCGGGCCCACCCGGTAGCGCTGGGTGTCGCTGTAGGAGAAGGTGCGACCGACCAGCATCTTGTCGTCGGAGAAGTCCAGGCCGTCGACCAGCACACCGGTGCCGAACGAGAGCTGCTCGTTCTCGGCGAAGAAGTTGCTGACGTTGCGGTTGAGCACCATCTTGCCCACGGTCCTGGGCGGGAACTGGTCCTCGGGCCACACCTTGGTGTCGTCCAGCGGGTCGAAGTCGAGCTCGGGGTGCTCGTCGTCGCTCATGAGCTGGACCCGCAGCTCCCACTCGGGGTACTCGCCGCGCTCGATGGACTCGTACAGGTCCTTGGTGGCGTGGCCGAGGTCCCCGCCCTGGATGACGGCGGCGTCGGCCTCGGTCAGGCTCTTCACCCCGGCGGTGGGGATCCAGTGGTACTTGACCAGGTGCGTGAGGCCGTCGGCGTTGACCCACTTGTAGGTGTTGACGCCGAAGCCCTGCTGGGTGCGGTAGTTCGCGGGGATGCCCCGCGGGCTGAAGAGGTTGACCAGCATGTGCATCGCCTCGGGCGTCTGCGACATGAAGTCGAAGATGCGGGCGGGCTCCTGCCGGTGGGTGACCGGGTCGGGCTTGAGGGAGTGGATGACGTCGGGGAACTTGATCGCGTCGCGGATGAAGAAGACGCCGAGGTTGTTGCCGACGAGGTCCCAGTTGCCGTCCTCGGTGTAGAACTTCACCGCGAAGCCGCGGGGGTCGCGGGCCGCCTCGGAGGAGTCTCGGCCACCGATCACGGTCGAGAAGCGGATCGCGAGGTCGGTCTTCTTGCCGGCCTCGGCGAACAGCTTGGCCCGGGTGTACCGGGAGATCGGCTCGTCACCCCAGGTCCCTGTGGCCTCGAAGTACCCGAAGGCGACGGCGCCGCGGGCGTGCACCACGCGCTCAGGGATGCGCTCGCGGTCGAAGTGGCTGATCTTCTCGAGGAACTGGTAGTTCTCCAGCGTGGCCGGGCCGCGGGCGCCCACGGTCCGCTGGTTCTGGTTGTCGTGGACCGGGTGGCCCTGACGGTTGGTCAGGACGGGGCGGTCGTCGGGTGCGGGCGGCTGGGATGCGACGTCGGTCATGGTGTCCTCTCGGCGGGTGGGTCGTGCGGTCAGCTGTGGGGCGCCGGGCGGTACGGCGCGCAGGGTCAGGCGGTGGTGAACGAGGGTCCGGCGGCGCCAGGGGCCCGCGAGGGGAGAACCGGACGCGCGCCGGCGGGCCCCCGGGCCTGGCGCACCCGCAGGCCGTCGGACGACGGCGCCTGGCTCGCCGCGCAGTCGGCGCAGCGTCCCCAGAAGACGACCTCGGCCTCGTCGACGACGAAGCCGAGGTCGTCGGCGGGGGTCAGGCAGGGGGCCGTGCCGTGCGAGCAGTCCACGTCCGCGGTGCGCCCGCAGCCGCGGCACACGAGGTGGTGGTGGTTGTCACCGACGCGGGTCTCGTAGAGCGCCGGGTGCCCGGCCGGTTCGATCCGACGCACGAGGCCGGCGGCGGTCAGCGCCTCGAGGCAGTCGTAGACGGCCTGGGTCGAGACGGCCCCGAGCCGGGTGCGGACGGCGTCGGTGACCACTGCGGCCGTGAGGTGCCGCCCGGTCGCCGTCGCGGTGTCCAGCGCCTGGTACACCGCGAGCCGGGGGCCGGTGACGCGCAGGCCCGCCGCGCGCATCAGCACCTCGGGGGACTCGGTCACCACTCCATGGTGGCAGCCAGACTGGAATGAGTCCAGTTTAGGCCGTCGGGTCCACGACGAAGTCGCCCTCGACCCCTCCCCCTTCCACCCAGGCGCGGGCCTGCTCCTGGTCGGCCATCCGCGGTGCGGTCAGGACGATCGTGTTGCCGTCAGGGTCGGTGAGACGCACGTCGGTCGTGAACCACGGGGTGTCCGTCGGACCGTCGACCGCCGCACCCGCCCCACGGAGCGCTGCGGCGACCGCGGCCAGGTCCGCCTCCCCAGACGCGAACGAGGTCGTGGCTGATCCGGAGGTCGGCTCGCCCTGCGTGACGAGGAGGTCCTGATGCCTCATCCGCCGCAGGTGGAGCAGCACCGGCCCGTCCGGGCCGGGGATCGTGGCGAGCTTCACGAAGCCCGCCAGTGCGTAGAGGCGCTCGGTCGCCTCGAGATCACGGACGACGAGGTTGACGAACATCGGCATCGGGTAGATCGAACGGTCGATCGCGGGAGTGGGTTCCTTGGTCATGACAACCACCGTGCACGTTGACGTCGCGTCAACGTCAAGGGGCCTCTCTCCCGGGCTGCGGCGAGTCCCGGCTAGCGTCTCCCTGTGGTCACCGACACCCTCCCGACGCGGCAGGCCCGTGTCATCGCGGTCAGCCGAGACGACACCCACCGCTTCAGCAAGCCCACCGTCGACAGCGTCACCCTGATCGAGGGGTGGGGCATCGAGGGCGACGCGCACGCGGGTCCCACCGTCAAGCACCGGTTCCAGGTCGCTCGCGACCCGCACGCCCCCAACCTGCGCCAGGTGCACCTGCTGCACGAGGAGGTCTTCGCGGAGGTTGCCGAGGAGGGCTACTCCCTGGCGCCGGGCCTGCTCGGCGAGAACATCACGACCCGTGACGTGACCCTCCTCGACCTGCCCACCGGCACCGTGCTGCGCCTGGGCCCGGATGCCGCGGTGCGCCTGACCGGCCTGCGCAGCCCCTGCCGTCTGATCGACACCCTGGAGCGCGGCCTGATGCGGCAGCTGACCGCCCGCGCGGGTGACGGCACCGTCGTCCGCAAGGCCGGGGTGATGTCGGTCGTGGTGGCCGGCGGCGTGGTCCGCGCCGGGGACGGCATCAGCATCGAGCTGCCCGAGGGGCCGCACGTGCCGATGCAACCCGTCTGACGGGCTTGCGCGGCGCAGCTCGGGGTGGACGCACCCTCAGGGCGCCACGAACCGCCGTCGGACCATGCCCAGCACCGAGAGCTCGTTGCGCAGCACGCCGTAGGTGAGCAGCGAGGCGAGCATGACGACGACGGCGTCGAAGGTCACCACGGTCAGACCGACGACAAGCACCACGTAGGACAGCAGCCCGAGGGTCGGCAGCGGCCGGGCACCGAGGCTGAGCACCGTGATGCGGGCCACGTCACGCCAGCGGAACGCAAAGGTCGCGGTGATCGCGAGCATCCGCAGTGCCAGCACCAGGACCACCACCGACATGACCGCGTAGAGCACCGCGACCGGCCTGCCGATCCCCGTGGCGTCCTGGCTGGCGAGGTTCATCGTCAGCACCAGGAGCACCACCACCGCCGGCACCCACACGCGCAGGGAGTCACCGAGGTTGATCCGGTACCCGCGGGCGAAGTGCTGGGCCGGGGAGGTGTCACGCTCCTCGTGGAACCGGCGCCAGGTGAAGAAGGCGGCGGCCAGCGCCGGCCCGACAGGCAAGGCCGCGAGGGCGAACAGCGGCAGGTTCGTGGCGTCGGGGGTGAGCACGAGGGCCAGCGCCAGGCCCGGCGCGAGGGTCAGGACCAGGAGCCCCTCCACGACCAGGAACCACATCACCACGTTCGCCACCCGGGGCAGGGGCCCCGCGCCGAACTCCTGCCGTGATGTGCTCACTGCTTCTCCCACCGGTGGGTCCCGCGCACCGGTCGGGTGCGGTGCAGCACGACGACGCCCGTCGCGTGCAGCGCCAGGATCTCACCCCCGTCGACCTGCACCCGCCTCCTCCCGACTGCGGTGACTGGCGCACCCCGGATGGACGTTCTGAAAGTTTCGCCTGCCTGCTAGCGTCGCGAGTGAGAGTTGCGATCGCTCGATGCGACCCTGCACCAGCCCTCGACCAGAGGTGATCATGAGGACAGACACCGCCCGCCCGACGATCGCCGCCATCGCCGCGGACGCCGGCGTCTCGGTGCCCACCGTGTCCAAGGTGCTCAACGGCCGCCCCGACGTGGCCCCCTCGACCCGGGCGCTGGTCGAGCAGACGATCCTGAGGCACGGCTACCGACGCCGCGGCGGCACCGGTCGCAGCACCTCGACACCCCGGCTCGTCGAGCTCGTCTTCCACGAGTTCGGCGCCCCCTGGGCCGTCGAGATCATCCGTGGGGTCGAGGCCGTCGCCGGCCCGGCGCGGGTCGGGGTCGTGCTCTCCGAGCTGGGCGGGGCACACCGCCCCCGCCAGGAGTGGCTCGACGACGTGCTCGCGCGCCGCCCCCTGGGCATGATCCTGGTGCTCTCCGACCTCGGCGCCGAGCAGCGTCGCCAGCTCGAGACCCGGTCGATCCCCTTCGTGGTGGTCGACACCGCGGGCGAGCAGCCACCGGGCGTACCCACGGTCGGCTCGGCGAACTGGAACGGGGGCCTGGTGGCCACCCGTCACCTGCTGGGCCTGGGTCACCGCAGGGTGGCGGTCATCTCCGGTCCGCCTGACGTGATGTGCAGCCGCGCCCGCATCGACGGGTACCGCAGCGCGCTGGACGAGGCCGGCGTCGGCGTCGACACCGGGCTGATCCGGTACGGGGACTTCTTCGTCGGGGGCGGGTACCACCACGGCCTGGACCTCCTGTCGGCTCCCGACCGCCCCACCGCGATCTTCGCGGGCAGCGACTTCCAGGCCCTGGGCGTGCTGCGCGCCGCCCGCGAGCTCGGCCTGCGCGTCCCCGAGGACCTCTCGGTGGTCGGGTACGACGACCTGCCCGTGTCCGAGTGGATCGGCCCCGCCCTGACCACCGTCCGCCAGCCGCTCCTGGAGATGGCCGCGACCGCCGCTCGGATGGTGCTCAGCCTGGCCATGGGCGAGACGCCGGCCAACCTGCGGATCGACCTGGCCACCGAGCTCGTCGTGCGCGAGAGCACCGCACCGCCCCCCACCGGCTGACCGGAACCCCTGGCGACCGCCGGGACTACCGCGCCGCCGCCGACAGCGCCGAGGGCTCGAGCCTCGGGTCGAGCTCCGGATGATCCAGCCCCCTCTGCTGCACCCATCGCCACGTGTCGGTCACCGAGTCCTGCACGGGCCGGACGGCCAGGCCCAGCGACCGCGCCAGGGTCGTGTCGACGTCCCAGGCCGTGCGGGCGACCTCGTGCGGGAGCCAGAACGGCAGGTCACGCCAGGGCTCGACACCCGCGGCGAGCAGCCTGTCCTCGGCGATCGGCACGAGTGTCCCGGGCGTGCCGCCGGTCGACGCGACCGCTTCGCGGCACGCCTCCAGGAGGCCGCCGAAGGTGGTCATCCCCACCGGACCGGTCGCGGTCACCGGACCCGACCACCCCTGCTCGACCCCGGTGACCAGCAGCTCGGCAAGGTCCCGGACGTCGACGAAGGCCATCGGCTGGTCAAGGGTGCCGGGCACGGCGACCTGCTCGCGGGTCGCGATCCGGTGCAACCACGACGTCATCCGGCGGGTGGTGTCCCCCGGACCGATGATCAACCCGGGTCGGACCGTCCACAACCTGTCCCCCAGCACCCGTCCCAGCACCCGTTCGCTCTCGGCCTTCATCGGGCCGTACGAGGTCAGGTCGTCCTGCGGGGTGAAGAGCGGGTCGCCCTCGCCGCGCACCGGTCCCGGGGGCCATGCCCGGTAGGCGCTGACGCTGCTCACGTAGGCGTACGCACCGACATCGCCCAGGATGCCCGCCGCAGCCTGAGCCCCGGCGACGGTGTACCCGCACACGTCGACCACCGCGTCCGGCGCGGACCCGGAGAGGACCCGGGCGAGCGCGTCGGGGTCGTCACGGTCGGCGTGCACCTCGACCGCTCCCGTGGGCGCAGGAGCTCCATGCCCGCGGGAGACCGCCACGACCTGGTGGCCCCGCCGGAGCGCCGAGCGCACCACCTCACCGCTCAGGAACCCGCTGGACCCCAGGGTCACGATCTTCATCACGCCAGCCTCGTCGGCGGGCGACCCCCTGTCGAGCGCGTCCGCCCAGGGCGGACGACCTGCCGTCTACGGTCCTCAGCTCAGGCCGACCGGGTCCCAGAGGATGGTCGGTGCCGCGACCGCGACCGGAGCGGGCTCGGTCGCCAGCGGCCAGGGAAGCGGTGACCGGAGCCAGGTCCTGAGGTCCTCGGCGGGCATCGGACGAGCGATCAGGAAGCCCTGGACGTCGTCGACCCCGAGGGCCCTGACGACGTCGAGCTGTGCGCGGTCCTCGACGCCCTCGGCGGTGACCGGGACGCCGAGGGCGGCCGCGACCTCGACCATCGCACGGACCATCACCGCGCACGTCGGATCCTGCACGACTCCCTCGACGAGCCACCTGTCGATCTTGATCCCGTCCAGCCCGACCACCGACAGGTGCTGCACGCTGGTCAACGCGCTACCGAAGTCGTCGAGGGTGAGCAGGACACCTGCGGCGCGCAGCACGTCGAGCTGGGGGCGCGCCACGCGGAGCTCGTCGATGGTGGCCGTCTCGGGCAGCTCGAGGCGCAGGCACGAGTATGCGAGCCCGGTCCGCCGGACCACACCGAGAACGCGGGCGGCGAGGTCGGGGGCGGCCAGGGCGGCCCTGCACAGGTTGACGTCCAGGATGCTCGGAGACTCGTCGAGCAGCTCGCGCCGAAGCCCGACGAAGCTACGTGCGGCCTGCCCCAGCACCCACAGGTCCAGCTCGAGGCTCATCCCGATCTGGTCGGCGAGCGTCAGCGGACTCCCGGGACCGTGCACGACTCCCCCGTCCCGGTGCCGAAGCAGCGCCTCGACACCCGTCGTCGTCCCCCGCACCACGTCGACGATCGGCTGGAAGTGCACCTCGAGGCGCCCCGAGATCGGCAGCACCTGGACCAGGCCGTCACGGTCGACCCCGAGCACGAAGCCCTCGACGCCGCCGCCCGCCGTGGCGCCCCGCGCGGGCTGGGTCACCTCGACCAGGTGAACCCGGTCGCCTCCGGCTCGCTTCGCGGTGTACATCGCCTGGTCCGCGCAGCGCACCAGCTCCTCGCCCTCGAGCAGCGTCGCGGTGACCGCGACACCGATGCTCGCCGGGCTGGCGCAGGGGTGCCCCGCGGCGGCGATCGCCGCTCTCACGGTCTCGCCCAGCACCTGCCCCTGCTGGGCCAGCGACGCATCGCCGTCGTCGGCCTGCCGGCCCGGTCGCGCGACCGCGAACTCGTCACCGCCGAGCCGGCCCACGACCTCCCCCGGCGCGAGCCGGCTGGTGAGCTCACGCCCGACCGCCCGGAGCAGGCCGTCGCCCACCAGGTGACCACGGGTGTCGTTGATCTCCTTGAGCCGGTCCAGGTCGATGTACGCCACCAGCACGCCGTGCCCGTCGGCGCGAGCCGAGGCGCACAGGGCCTTCAGGCTCGCGAGGAAGGACGCCCGGTTGCCCAGGCCGGTGAGCTGGTCACGCATGGCGTGACGGGCGAACCTGTCGGCCAGCGCCTCCATCACCGCTGTCGGCCGCAGGATCCCCACGGCCTGGCCGTCGGCGTCGAGGACGACGAGGTCCTGGTAGTTCTCCTTGCGAGTGCCTGAGGTGAGCATCGCCGCCGCCTCGGTCAGGGCGGCGTCCTCGGTGATGGTCCGCGGCGCCCAGTCAGCGACCGAGGCGATCGTCCGCTTGTTCCACAGGGCGCGGCCGTAGCCGTACTGGCCGGTCATCGTGTCCATGAACTCGTCGCGCCCGATGATGCCCAGGGGCCGGCTCGGGCTCCGCCCGCGGACCAGCACGGACGTCGCGCTCCACCGGGTTCTCAGGTCGCGGTCGACCGCCTCGCAGGTCACGTCCGCATCGACCATGACCGCCGGGTCGGCGAGGGAACGCAGGGAGAGGCCTCCCTCGTCGTCGAGATCGATCCAGCGTGGCGTGGGAGACATGATCACGTCTGTGCCATCGTCACACCGGGACCGCCGGACGAGGCCCTGACCTCGCTGTTCACCGACGGTTCGCCACCCGTTCCCCGCTGCGCCCCACCGAGGCCGGCGCCGCTGCCCGCACCCCCTCCATGCGCAAGGTCGCACATCTCCATCGAGAACGCACCGGTGATCGTGCGACCTCGCTGCGGATGTGCGACCTCACGCTGGTCCGGGGGGAGGCGGGCGCATGAGGGAGGCCCCCGCCTGACGTGTTCGTCGGGCGAGGGCCTTCCCCTTGCTGCTGCGACCGATGCGTCGGCCGGTCTGGTCAGTCCTTCGTGGCGCCCTCGTCGGTGGTGGTCAGCGGCGGCATGGCCGAGACCGCGACGCCCACCGGCTCGGCGCCGCCGTCGGCGGCGACCTCCTTGCCGATGCCCCGGAAGATGAACTCCCCGAGGAGCCCCTCGCCCTGGGCGTCGACCACGACGGTCTGACCCGGGCGCAGCTCGCCGAAGAGGATCTTCTCCGAGAGCTGGTCCTCGATCTCACGCTGGATCGCGCGGCGCAACGGCCGTGCCCCCAGCACGGGGTCGTAGCCCTTCTCGGCCAGGAGCTGCTTGGCCGCAACCGTGAGCTCCATGTTCATGTCCTTGTCCTTCAGGCGCCCCACGAGCTTGGCGATCATCAGGTCGACGATCTTGATGATCTCGTCCTGCGACAGCTGCGGGAACACCACGACGTCGTCGACACGGTTGAGGAACTCGGGGCGGAAGTGCTGCTTGAGCTCGTCCCCCACCTTCGCCTTCATCCGCTCGTAGGACGTCGACAGGTCGCCACCAGCCTGGAAGCCGGTCTGCAGGCCCTTGGCGATGTCCCGCGTACCGAGGTTCGTGGTCATGATGATCACGGTGTTCTTGAAGTCGACGACGCGGCCCTGCGAGTCGGTCAGGCGACCGTCCTCGAGGATCTGCAGCAGCGAGTTGAAGATGTCCGCGTGCGCCTTCTCGACCTCGTCGAACAGCACCACCGAGAACGGACGGCGACGCACCTTCTCGGTGAGCTGACCGCCCTCGTCGTACCCGACGTAGCCGGGGGGCGAGCCGAACAGCCGCGAGACGGTGTGCTTCTCGGAGAACTCGCTCATGTCGAGCTGGATGAGCGCGTCCTCGTCGCCGAAGAGGAACTCCGCGAGTGCCTTGGCGAGCTCGGTCTTCCCGACGCCCGTGGGGCCCGCGAAGATGAACGAGCCACCGGGACGCTTGGGGTCCTTGAGCCCGGCCCGCGTGCGGCGGATCGCCTGGGAGAGCGCCTTGATGGCCGCTTCCTGGCCGACGACTCGCTTGTGCAGCTCGTCCTCCATGTGGAGCAGCCGGCTGGACTCCTCCTCGGTGAGCTTGAACACCGGGATGCCGGTGGACATCGCCAGCACCTCGGCGATGAGCTCCTCGTCGACCTCGGCCACGGTGTCCAGGTCCCCGGACTTCCAGGCCTTCTCCTTGTCGGCGCGCTGGATGCCGAGCTGCTTCTCGACGTCGCGCAGACGCGCCGCCTTCTCGAAGTCCTGCTCGTCGATCGCCGACTCCTTGTCGCGGCGCGCCTCGGCGATCTGCTCGTCCAGGTCACGCAGCTCGGGCGGGGCGGTCATCCGGCGGATCCGCAGGCGGGCACCGGCCTCGTCGATCAGGTCGATCGCCTTGTCCGGCAGGAACCGGTCGTTGACGTACCGGTCGGCCAGGGTGGCGGCCGCGACCAGCGCGCTGTCGGTGATGGACACGCGGTGGTGCGCCTCGTAACGGTCCCGCAGGCCCTTGAGGATCTCGATGGCGTGCGTCAGGTTCGGCTCGGCGACCTGGATCGGCTGGAAGCGCCGTTCGAGTGCCGCGTCCTTCTCGACGTGCTTGCGGTACTCCTCGAGGGTGGTCGCACCGATGGTCTGCAGCTCACCGCGGGCCAGCATCGGCTTGAGGATGCTCGCGGCGTCGATCGCGCCCTCGGCGGCCCCCGCACCGACCAGGGTGTGGATCTCGTCGATGAACAGGATGATGTCGCCGCGGGTGCGGATCTCCTTGAGCACCTTCTTCAGGCGCTCCTCGAAGTCACCGCGGTAGCGCGAACCGGCCACCAGAGCGCCCAGGTCGAGCGTGTAGAGCTGCTTGTCCTTGAGGGTCTCGGGCACGTCCCCGCGCACGATGTCCTGGGCGAGCCCCTCGACGACGGCCGTCTTGCCGACGCCGGGCTCCCCGATCAGCACCGGGTTGTTCTTGGTGCGACGCGAGAGCACCTGCATCACGCGCTCGATCTCCTTGGCGCGGCCGATCACCGGGTCGAGCTTGCCCTCGCGGGCGGCCTGGGTGAGGTTGCGGCCGAACTGGTCGAGCACGGCCGAGCCCGAGGGCTGGCCCTCGGCGGGGCCGCCCGCGGCCACGGGCTCCTTGCCCTGGTAGCCCGAGAGCAGCTGGATGACCTGCTGACGCACCCGGTTGAGGTCCGCCCCGAGCTTGTTGAGCACCTGCGCGGCGACACCCTCGCCCTCGCGGATCAGCCCGAGCAGGATGTGCTCGGTCCCGATGTAGTTGTGACCCAGCTGGAGCGCCTCGCGCAGCGAGAGCTCGAGCACCTTCTTGGCGCGGGGGGTGAAGGGGATGTGACCCGAGGGGGCCTGCTGGCCCTCGCCGATGATCTCCTGCACCTGGGAGCGGACGGCGTCCAGCGAGATGCCGAGCGACTCGAGGGCCTTGGCGGCCACGCCCTCGCCCTCGTGGATGAGCCCGAGCAGGATGTGCTCGGTCCCGATGTAGTTGTGGTTGAGCATCCGCGCCTCTTCTTGGGCGAGGACGACCACCCGGCGGGCCCGGTCAGTGAATCTCTCGAACATCAGCGCTCCTTGCGGGCGGCGTGTCCCCGGAAGCTCCAGGGTCTGGACGTCGTGTCTGCAAGGCTAACCGTGGGTCGGGCCCCGCACTGCCCGTGTTCGCCGCAGGCGTGATCCGCGGCTCACCTGCTCCGCGCGGCGCGTGCACGTCCCGACCACCAGGTGACCATCTCGCCCGCCGGCATCGGCCGCGCCCACCAGAAGCCCTGGCCGCGCTCGACACCCAGGTCCACCAGGATCGCGGCGACCTCGGGGGTCTCGATGCCCTCGGCCACGACCCCGAGACCCATCGCCTCGGCCAGGTCGACCACCGCCCGCACGATCGCTCGGTCGCGGGACGAGGTCGCGAGGTCCCGCACGAAGGTCCGGTCCACCTTCAGGGTGCGCACCGGCAGGTCGCGCAGGTGGACCAGCGAGGAGTAGCCGGTGCCGAAGTCGTCGATCGCGCACACGACACCCTCGGCCGCGAGGTCGCGCAGGGCCGCACGGGCCGCCGAGTCGGCCAGGCTGGACTCGGTGACCTCGACGACCAGACGGTCCCGGGCCTCGAGCAGCCGGTGACGGATCGTCGCGAAGGTCGCCGCGTCCGAGAGGCAGTGCATGCTGACGTTGACCGCCACCGGGCCCGTCCGCAGGCCGGCCTCGGCCCAGTCGCCGGTCAGGCGGAGCGCCTCGTCGATCACCCGCACGGTCAGCGGACCGATGACCCGGCTCTGCTCGGCGAGGCCGATGAAGTCCAGCGGAGGCACCAGTCCGCGACGGGGGTGCTGCCACCGCACCAGGGCCTCGGTCCCCCAGGGCTCACCGGTCCGCAGGTCCACGACCGGCTGGAAGTGCAGGGTGAGGTGACCGTCGCCGCTCGGCCGCTCGGGGGTGGGGTCCCCGCCGTGCTCGACGGTCACCGCTCGGCGCAGCTCGCCGATCACGGTCAGCCGCTCGGTCTGCGCCCGGTCCAGGTCGTGGTCGTAGCCCGCCCAGCCCGCCCGCGTCACCTTGGCGCGGTACATCGCGACGTCGGCCCGCCGCAGGAGGGTCGAGGTGTCGTCGCCGTGCTCGGGGCTCAGCGCGATGCCGACGCTCGCGGACAGCGGGATGGTCAGGTCGCCCACCCGGAAGGGGTGCGCGAAGGCGGACCGCACCTGCCGGGCCAGGTCGGCGGCCGACTCCCAGGTCGCGGCGTGCTGCAGCACCGCGAACTCGTCGCCACCCAGGCGGGCGAGCACCCCGGTCGTCCCGACGATCGCCTCGAGCCGGACGGCGACGCTCACCAGCACCTGGTCGCCCACGGCATGACCCAGGGCGTCGTTGACGTCCTTGAACCCGTCCAGGTCGAGCATCAGGACCGCGCACGAGACCGGCGGCCGTTGGCTCAGCGCCCCGTCGACCTGACGACGCAGCAGCACCCGGTTGGGCAGACCGGTCAGTGCGTCGTGCAGCGCCTGGTGACGGATCCGCGCGTCGGACCGGGAGCGCTCGACCGCGCTGCCCACCAGGTGGGTGACCTGCTGGAGGAAGAGCAGCTCCTGGGTGCCGATGCCCCCGGCCTCCCGGTGGCTGACCACGAGGATCCCCCAGAGGCCGTCCCGGCCGTCGATCGGGACGCTCACGGCACTCGCGACGTCGTTGATCGCTCGCAACGGCGGCATCTCGGTCGCGTCGAGCAGGTCGTAGTCGTGGACGTGGGCGGGGCGACCCGTGGCGAGCGCGGTCTCGAGGGTCGTCCCGCGGATCAGGTCGAAGCCCAGCACCACCGGGGGATCGGCCGTGCGGTCCAGCAGCCCGTCCGCCTGGAGCTCGAGCACCCCGACCCGCGAGGCACGCAGGGTGTGGCGGACCACGTGCGCCACCCGGGGGAGCAGCTCACACATGTCGGTGGTGCCCATCGCGAGCTGGCCGAGCTCGGCCACCGCCTCCTGCTGCCGGACCCGGGCGCGCAGCTCGGCGATGACATCCACCTCGGCACCGATGGGTCCGGGAGCGGGGCGACCGTCCTGCTCAGACCGCGCAGCCGCCTCTGGGGTCGGTGCGCTCTCCTGGCCGGCCATGAAGGGTCCCGTCCGGCGCGAGCGTTGTCGCCCTCGCCACCTACCACTTCATGCGCAGACTACCGGGCACGCCTCTGCTCGCGGGGGTGAAGAACCGCGGCTCGCCGCGCGGGACCCGCCGCTCGGGCTCCGCCCGCCCTCAGCTGCCGATCCGCGGGAACGGCCGGGTCGAGAACACCACCTCGACCGGCACCTCGAAGTGCTCGGCGATCCGTAGCGCCAGGTGCAGGCTCGGGCTGTACTCACCCCGTTCGAGGTAGCCGACGGTCTGGTAGTGGACCTCGAGGGCCTCGGCGAGCTGCCGGCGGGTGATGCCGCGCTCGGCCCGGAGCATCGCGATCCGGTTGTGCACGACCTCGCTGCGCGACGGGCCCTCATCCAATGCGCTGCATCCGTTCCTCGCGGCGGGCCTCGACGAGAGAACCGGACTCGCGGCGCGCCATCCGGCGCAGGACGACGGGTGCCACGAGCAGGCCGACCGCGGCCCACGCACCCAGGACGACGAGTGCCTCGACGACCCGCCACCGCCCGCCCACCTCGAGGACGGCGGCCTCGTCGGGCAGGAAGGCCCAGCGCATCCCGACGCCGAGCCAGTACATCGGCAGCACCTGGGCGATCCCCTGCACCCAGCCCCACAGCGCGCTCAGCGGGGTGAAGATCCCCGAGATCGCAGCCATGCCGAGCACCGGGAACAGCCCCCAGGTGCTCACGTGGCTGGGCTTGCGTGCCAGCGACCCGATGACCATGCCGAGCGGGATGCCCGCGACGAGCCCGAGCAGCAGGAACCCGGCGAGGGCGAGCCATCCCGTGGCGCCGCGGTGCATGAGGTCCTCGAACAGGAAGAAGCTCGGGACGAGGAGGATCAGCAGCATCGGCAGCACCCCCAGGGACTGGAGCACCACCTGGCCGGTGACGTACCCGATGGTTCCGCGAGGGGCCGCCTTGGCCCGCAGCAGCGTCCCGTCCTCACGTTCGATCACCAGCGCGAAGGCCGGTCCGACGACCGCACCGAAGATGACCATCGCGGCGAGCAGGCCGGGGAGCGCGAGCACGGGGAAGGTCAGCGTGGTGCCCTCGAGCTCGGTGTTGCGGTTGAGGTAGACGTAGACGAGGACCCCGAGGCCCCACACCAGGTAGAACGTGAGGTCCTCGGGGCTGCGCAGGCTCAGCCTGAACTCGGTCCAGCCGCGCGAGACGCCGACGCGGACCGCATGCAGGGTCAGGTTCATCGACGGGTCCTCCCGGTCTCGACGGGGCGTTCCTGGGCGGGGGTGTCCTCGCCCTGGTCCGGATGCTCGTGCCGGGTGACGAGTGCCATGTAGCTCTCCTCGAGCGTCGTGCGGCGCACCTCGAGGTCACGGATCCCCTCGCCGTGCTGGGCGAAGAGCTCACGCGTGAAGGCCGTCGCGTCCTGCGCGGCATGGACGAAGCGCTGGCCGTCCAGGGTCCACCTGACCTCGGAGCGTCCCGCCGCGGCCTGGGCGAGCGCGTCGGCGCTGCCGTCGGCCACGATGCGCCCGCCGGCCAGGATGAGGATCCGGTCGGCGAGCTTCTCGGCCTCGTCGAGGTCGTGGGTGGTGAGCAGGATGGTGGTGTCCTCGAGGTCGACCAGGCTGTGCACGATGTCGTGGAACTCGCGCCGCGCCTCGGGGTCGAACCCTGCGGTCGGCTCGTCGAGGAAGAGCAGCTCGGGTCGCCCGACGATGCCGATCGCCACGTCCAGCCGACGCCGTTGACCGCCCGAGAGGGTCGAGATCTTCTGCTGCGCGTGGTCGGTGAGACCGACGAGGGCCATGAGCTCGTCGGTGGGGCGTGGCCGCTGCCGCCCGGGTTCGGCGTAGGGGAGGTAGTACCGGCCGAGGTGGTCGAGCAGCTCACGGACCCGCCAGCGGCCGTGGTCGCGCCACGACTGCAGGACGATGCCGATCCGTGCCCGCCAGTCCTCGCCCGCGGCCGCCGGGTCGACGCCCAGCACCTCGACCCGCCCTCCCGAGCGGGCGCGGAAGCCCTCGAGGATCTCGATGGTGGTCGTCTTCCCGGCACCGTTGGGACCGAGCAGGGTGACCACCTCGCCGCGCCGGACCTGCAGGTCCACGCCGGTGAGCACGTCCGTGGTGCGGTATCGCATGCGGAGGTCCTGGACGTCGATCACCGGACGATCCTCGCGGTCATCGGTCATGACGCACCTCATGGTAGGTAGACGATGTTCGATAGCAGTTGTACTACCAGACGTACGAAAGGGTCAACGGTCCGCACGCAGCGCGACCTCGAAAGCCTCGAGTGACCGATCGCTGAACAGCACGAAGCGCACCAGGCCCACCGCCTCGGACCGAGCACCACCGCTCCCCCACCGACGGACCGCGTCGACCGCGACCAGCGCGACCTCCTCGACCTCCCAGCCGTAGACGCCCGCGCTCACCGCAGGGAAGGCCACCGACCGGGCACCGAGACCGGCCGCGACCTCGAGCGAACGGGTGAAGCACGAGGCGAGGAGCGCCGGGTCGGTCTGCCCCGCATGACGGTTCGGTCCCACGGTGTGGATCACCCAGTGCGCCGCGAGCCTCCCGGCACCCGTCGCGACCGCCTCACCGACCCCGAGCCCTGCCGGGAGCGTCGTGGCGCGCAGCTCGCGGCACGCCGCGAGGAGGTCCGGTCCCGCGGCGGCGTGGATCGCCCCGTCGACACCGCCTCCCCCGAGCAAGGAGGAGTTGGCGGCGTTGACCACCGCGTCGACCAGCTCGCGCGTGATGTCGCCGCGCCTCGCCTCGATCTGCATCCGTCCAGGGTGCCCCCCACCGCCGTCGGCCGCACCCACGTCGGACCACGTCCCGGACGTGCGGTCGCTGGCTCACGTTGCGCCGCGCCCACCTCCCGGAGGAAGGTGAGTCTCGAATCGATACGAGCACCGACCGACCGCAGGAGAGAAACATGCAGCAGCGTCACATCGGCGACCGGACCGTCGGCGCGATCGGCCTCGGCGGCATGCCGATGTCCATCGAGGGCCGCCCCGACCAGGAGCGTTCGATCGCCACCGTCCACGCGGCCCTCGAGGCTGGCGTCACCCTGATCGACACCGCCGACGCCTACCACCTGACCGCGGCCGACGTCGGCCACAACGAGCTGCTCATCGCCAAGGCCCTGCGCGAGGCGGGATCGGCCGCCCACGGGGTCCTGGTGGCCACCAAGGGTGGGCACCGTCGGCCCGGCGACGGCTCCTGGTACAAGCAGGGTGACCCGGCCTACCTGCGGGCGGCCTGCGAGGCCTCTCTCCAGCGCCTGGACGTCGAGGCGATCGGCCTGTACCAGTTCCACCGACCCGACCCCGAGGTCCCCTACGAGGACTCGGTCGGCGCCGTCCGGGACCTGCTCGACGAGGGCAAGATCCTCATGGCCGGCATCTCCAACGCCGACCCCGACCAGATCCGGCTCGCCCAGGAGATCCTCGGAGGACGCCTCGCCTCGGTGCAGAACCAGTTCTCGCCCGCCTTCCGCAGCAGCGAGCCCGAGCTCGAGCTGTGCGCCGAGCTCGGCATCGCCTTCCTGCCCTGGAGCCCGCTGGGCGGCATCGCCAGGGCCGGTGAGCTCGGCACCGCCCACACCGCCTTCGCGGAGGTCGCAGCCGAGCGCGGCGTCAGCCCGCAGCAGGTCTGCCTGGCCTGGGAGCTCGCGAAGGCACCCGTGGTCATCCCGATCCCCGGAGCGAGCCGCCCGACGTCCGTGCGCGACTCGGCCGCCGCGAGCGAGCTCGAGCTGACGGCCGAGGAGCTGGCCCGTCTGGGCTGACGCGAGCAGACCGGACCCGCCTGCGCGGTGGCGGGCCGCTCAGCGGCCGGAGCGGTGGGCCACCTGACCGGTCAGGTGGCCCACCGTGCGCGCGATGGTGGCTGCGTCGGTGAGGATCCGCTGGTGACCGAGGCCGTCCGTGGTCACCAGCTCGGCCCCCGTCCACGCGGCGGCCAGGTCGGCCCCCACCTGGAAGGGCGTCTCCTTGTCCCGCAGGTCGTGCACCACCAGGGTCGGGGGCATCGCGCCGTCGGCCCCGAGAGGCGCCAGGTCGAAGTCGGTCAGGGGACGTTCGCAGAACACCTCCATGAGCTGCTGCAGCCGTGACCGGGTGCGCTCGGTGAACCCCAGCAGCCGCGAGAAGTCACGGGTGATGTCGGCGAAGTCGTGGTTGGGGGCGATGAGCACCAGGCGCCGCACCGGCACCCCCGCCCGGATCGCGACCGAGGACGACGTGCACCCCATCGAGTGGGCCACCACGCCCTCGGCCTCGCCGAAGTGGTCGGTCACGACCTCGAAGGCCTCGAGGAACTCCATGAGGTTCCCGCGGCCCGCACCCATCGCGCCCGGGTCGGAGTCCCCGTGGCTCGGGGTGTCGAAGGCGACGACCCGGTGACCCGCCTCGACCAGCGGCCCGACGAAGGCCCCGAGCTGACCGCGCCACCCGCCCCAGCCGTGCACCAGGTAGACCACCGGGCCCTGGCCCCAGGTCTCCGCGACGACCTCCCCGCCGCGCGGGACCGGCAGCCGGACCGTCTCCCCGGCCGCCGCCCGGAAGTCCTTGCGCCGCCCTGCGTTGGACGGCAACGTGCACCACACCGCGAGCGCTCGGCGCGCCGCGACCGACGGGGCGACCAGGTCCAGGGTGCGGAAGGTGGCGCGCAGGCCGATGAGCTGCGCGGCACGCCGCAGCCGGTCGGTGCGTCGATGTGCCCGCGGGGGCTGGGTGAACGTCATCGGGTGGCTCCGGTGGGCAGTGGGTCCGGGTGGGAGGTCGGGGCGGGGCGGGAGGTCGGGTCGAGGCCGTCGGGCGGGGGCGCGCCGTGCCCCTCGGGGCGCGCCGCGTCGAGCAGGGCGACCACCGCGGCACGCGCACGGTCCTGCGCCCGCGGGTCGGCGAGCAGCCGGTGCGAGTGGTAGTAGGCGAGCATCACGCCGTACAGGTCGACGGCGAACTGGGTCGGGTCGGCGTCCGGGCGCACCTGACCCTCACCGACCCCGCTGGAGAAGATCCGGGCGATGGTCCGGGCGAGCTCGCGATGCTGCTCGGCGAGGTGCTCACGGACCGGTCCGGGCTGCTCGTCGAGCTCGGTGCTGGCCTTGACGAAGAGGCAGCCTCCGGGCAGCCGCTCGCGTCCGCAGGCCAGCCACGCCTCGAGCAGCGCCAGCACGCGCTCGTGACCACGGGGTGCCCGCAGCGCAGGCAGGACGACGGCGGCGGTGAACTCCTGGGCCGCCGCGTCGACCACCGCGAGCTGCAGGGCCTCCTTGGAGCCGAAGTGCGCGTAGAGGCCGCTCTTGGACAGACCGGTGTGGGAGGCCAGGTCGCCGATGGTCAGACCGCCCAGCCCCACCCGGCAGGCGACGTCGACGGCCCGCGCGAGGATCGCCTCACGCGTGCGGTCGCCCTTCGTCCCGGTGCTCGTCACCGGGTGAAAATAGCACGGTCGTACGTTTCCTCGGCAGGAGGTCCGCGGATCAGGCCTCGAGCAGGATGGTCACCGGTCCGTCGTTGACGAGCTCGACCGCCATGTCCGCCCCGAAAGCACCCGTGGCCACCTCCAGCCCCCGACCCCGCAGGGCCGCGACCACCGCGGCGACCAACGGCTCGGCCACCGGCCCGGGAGCCGCCGCGTTCCAGGTCGGCCGACGCCCCTTGCGCGTGTCGGCGTAGAGCGTGAACTGGCTGACCACCAGCACCGGCGCGCCCGCATCCACCGCCGACCGCTCGTCCCGCAGGATGCGCAGCTCGGCGACCTTGCGCGCGACGAGCTCGACCTGCTCGTCCCCGTCGTCGTGCGTGACTCCCACCAGCACCAGCAGGCCCGGGCGGTCGATCGAACCCACGACCTGACCGTCGACCGTGACCCGGGCGCTCGACACGCGCTGCACCACCGCCCTCACGCGACCCGCACCTCGCCCACGGTCGCCACGACCTCACCGACCGGGCGACCGTGGCCCAGCACGGGTGTGGCGCCGACCGCGCGCACGGCGGCCCGCTGCCTGTCGTCGGCCCCGCCGGCCTCCAGCAGCACGTCCAGGGCGGCCGCGAGGATCGCGGGACGCGGTCGTCCGCTGCCGTCGGCCACCTTGAACGCGACCGACGAGCCGTCCGGCAGCCCCGCGGCGTAGACCCCCTCGGCGCCGTCCTTCGCGACCAGACCCGGGACCGCGCGCAGGAAGGCCGTGACGTCACGGTCCCGCCCGCCCACCAGGTCGGGGTGCCCCGACATCGCCAGGGCCACCCGCGCCTGCGGGGAGCCCGGCTCGCGCACCGGGGCCGCAGCGATCCTGCCGAGCGCTCGGGCCAGGCCGGTCACGCTGGTCGAGAGCAACGGTGCACCGCACCCGTCCACCGTGACGTGCTCGACCGGGACACCGGTGAGCTCGGCGACCGTCGACCGCACCCCGAGCTGCAGCGGGTGCTCGGGATCCCGGTAGGTCGCGGTCTCCCACCCGGCCGCCACGCAGGTCGCGAGCATCGCGGCGTGCTTGCCCGAGCAGTTCTGGGTGATCGACGACGCGACCCCGCCGGCCGTCTGCCAGGCCAGGGCCGCCCCCGGGTCGAGCGGCAGGTCGGGGGTGTTCTGGAGGGCCTCCTCGATCAGGCCGGCCGCAGCCAGCGTGCGTCGGGCGACCGCAAGGTGCTCGTCCTGCCCCGAGTGGCTCGCGCAGGCCAGCGCCAGGCCGGCCGCGTCGATCTCCAGACCCGCACGCAGCATCGCGACCGCCTGCACCGGCTTGAGCGAGGACCGCGGCCAGATCGTGGCGTGCGGGTCACCGACCGACCGGAGCACCGAGCCGTCGGCGTCCAGCACCACCAGGTGGCCCTCGTGGCGCGACTCGACCAGGTCGCCGCGCACCACCTCGGCCAGCCGCCCCGGGGTCACCAGCCGGTCCCGCGCGGCCCGTCGCCCGGCCCGCGACGGCCCGAGTAGGGCGCGACCGCCGGCTTCACGTCGACCAGGTACACGATCGCGGCCACCGCGCCGACGATCGCCAGGAAGCCGAGCGCACCGATGCCGAGGGGGTACGGGATCGCCACGAACGAGACGGCTGTCGCGGCGACCGTCACCCCGAGCCAGAAGCCCTTGGTGCGCTTGCCCGCGCTCACGAAGGCGGCCGGCGGCCGGCGGAGCACGTCCACGAGCGCGACGACGCAGGTGGCGAACACGGCGAGGTACAGGACGAGGAACACCAGCAGCTGCACGGAGCGGATCACGGTCCGAGCCTACGAGACGCTGCCGCCCACGCGGTCACCCCGTGCGTGCCACCGGCCCGGCCGCCAGGGCGACCTGGCCCCGTCCGGCCCGCTTGGCGTCGTACAGCGCGGCATCGGCGGACTCGTACAGGGCGCTCACCGGCAGCGCCTCGTGGGTGTGCGCGACACCGACGCTCACACTCATCTCCAGCACCAGCTCGTCGAGCACCAGCGGCGTCCTGGCCAGGGCAGCCAGCAGGCCGACGGCCCGGGCCCGCGCCTCGGCCGCCCGCACGTCGGGCAGGAGCACCGCGAACTCGTCGCCGCCGAGGCGGCCCACCACCGCCCCGGACCCGCAGTGGTCGCGGGTGACGGCGGCCACGTGTCCGAGCACGGCGTCGCCGACCGGGTGCCCGTGGGTGTCGTTGACGCACTTGAAGCGGTCCAGGTCCATGATCAGCAGGGCCGCACCACGCCCCAGCGGCTCGTCCAGCACCACCTGCGCCGCGTCGGTGAACGCCCGTCGCGTGAAGACCCCGGAGACCGGGTCGACCGCGAGCAGCTCGGTGAGCTGGTCCACCAGACGGTCCTGGCGGTGACCGCTGGCCACCAGCACGCTCGTCAGCGCCACGACGACCGCCAGGACGAACGGGAAGTCGTTGAGCGCCCCGTGCAGCGGCAGCACGCTGAACACGACCACCGCGTTCGCGACGATCGCTACCCCGGCCACCGACCACGCCGCCCCGGCCCGCAGGAACGCCCCCGCGTAGACGACCGGCAGCAGGAAGGCGATCTGCGCACCGCCACTCGCGTCCCGTGTGGCGAGGTTCACGCCCAGGATCGGCACGACGCTCGCGGTCGCCACGGCCCCCCACATCCAGGCCGGGATCCGGCGGCGCAGCACCCACAGCACGCCGCCGCCGAGCAGCACGAGGGTTCCCACGGTCAGCACGATCGTCGACGGACCGGCCGCCCCGGTCGAGTGCGCCACCAGCTCGGTCATCACCGTCGCGGCGCCGCCGACCGCCGCGAGCCCCGCAGCGGTGCGGGCCGCGACCAGGGCGTTGCGGGGCCCCAGACGATCCAGCGGGACCCGCGCGAGCAGACGGGCCGGCCACCGGCCACTCGGCGTGCTCACCGCACCGTCCGCACGATGACCGGCCCGGGGCGGCCAGGTCCGTCCACGGCGCCCCCGGCGACCTCGACGCGGTCGCGTCCTGCGACCTTGGCCCGGTAGAGCGCCGCGTCGGCGGCGGCGTACAGCTCGTGGAAGTCGGCTCCCACCGTCGCGGTGTGCGCCGCACCGACGCTCACGCTGAGGGCGAGCTCACCCGCAGGGTGCGGCAGCGGGTTCGCCCGGACGGTCGACCGCACCGCCTCGGCCCGGTGAGCCAGGGCGTCCCGGTCGATCCCGGGCAGCAGCGCCGCGATCTCGTCCCCGCCCATCCGCGCGACCGTGTCGCCCGGCCGGAGGACGTCGTGCAGCAGCGAGGCGAGGTGCTCCAGGGCCGCGTCGCCCGCCGGGTGGCCGAAGGTGTCGTTGAGGATCTTGAACCGGTCGACGTCGAGGATGAGCAGGCCGACTCCCGGGGCGGGAACCGCACGGTGAGCGCTGAGCACCCGGGCCGCGACCTCCTCCATCTCGCGGCGTGTGACCAGGCCTGTCAGGGCGTCGACCGTCGCGAGCTCGTGGAGGCGGTCGAGCAGCTGCTGCTGGTAGGCGCCCGACCGGGTCAGCATGATCGTCAGCACGACCGCGGCCGAGGTCATCACGGCGAGGTCGGCCGCCGCGGCCACCGGATCCAGCAGGGAGAAGACGATGACCGCGTCACCGACCACGACGCCGCCGACGACCGTCCAGGCCGCGGGGGGCCGCAGGTAGGTCGCGGCACCGACCACGGGGTAGACGAAACCGATCTGCGCCGCCGCGCTCGGGTCCAGGGTCACCAGCGCGACCACCACGATCAGCGCGATGCCCCCGAACGCGGTCCCCAGGAAGGCCCCTGCGGGCATCGTCGTCGCGCGGTACCAGAACACGACCGCGAGCCACGTCATCAGCACCAGCACGACACCCGTGACACCGAGCGTCATCCACGAGTTGTGCTCGCGGCCGACCGCGACGGCGTAGACCTCGAAGCCGAAGGTCACCAGCCCGCCCACGACGAGGAGGGTCGCGGCGGCCCGTCCGGTGGCGACCCGGTCCCTCGGCTCGAGGAAGGAGGCCGCGGTCACTGCTTGGTCATCGGCACGCCGACCGGTCACGGTGACCCCTCGAACGGGTGAACGGGTCACGCGGCGGTGGACGGCAGGCCATGCAGCGGACGCGGTCACAGGTGCGGCAGGCACGCCCGCACCTCATCACCCTCCATCCCGGCAGCCTCCCCCAGATCCACGACGAGGGAACGGAGCAGCAGGACCAGGCTCTGCACGTGCCAGTCGTCCGGCGAGACCGCCCACGGGTCCGACCGGGTCGCGACGTCCATGATCCGCTCACGCGTCCGCACCGGCTCGACCCCGTCGGCGAGCTCCCCCGCCAGCTGCTCGGTGGCGCGCGCCACGGCCTCCACGAGCGAGGCCAGCGCCGCGACGTCGTGCCCGTCGCGGACCACCACCCGCGAGCGCCGTGCCAGCACCCGGGCGCTGCGCATGACCCGGTCGAGCATCACCGCGGAGGTCTCGAGCTCACCCAGCTCGGCGCGGTGCCGCCGGTGCGCGGGTGAGACCTGGACCATCTGACGCGCGTTGCGCGCGACGTCCCGCCACTGGTCGAGCACGGCCTGCGAGGCCCGGCCCCGGATGAGCGCCTCGTCGACGTCCTGCGGCTCGCCGGTGGACATCCCCCGGGCCAGCAGACGCAGCACGTCGGTCACCTCGGTGACGCCCTCCTCGGCCAGCGACCGTGACCACCGCCGTG
The DNA here is from genome assembly GCF_023369855.1 of Actinotalea alkalitolerans. GTDB lineage: Bacteria > Actinomycetota > Actinomycetes > Actinomycetales > Cellulomonadaceae > Actinotalea. The sequence continues at coordinate 161,016 of NZ_JAMBPP010000001.1, forward strand.
GGTCCTGCGGCCACAGGGCGGCGGCGACCAGGGCGACGAGGCCACCGATGAGAGCGTCGGTCCACCGGCCGATCGGCCCGCCCGAGTCGGCGGCGGGCAGGGCGACGATGACGATGGCCTGCACCCCGGCCTGGGTGGCGAGCAACGAGCCCCGGTCCAGGAATCGCGCGGCGAGGGCTGCCAGGGCCAGCACCAGGGCGATCTGCATCGAGCCCGTGCCGATCAGGCCGACCAGCAGGTCGGCGAGCCCGACCCCCACGGCGACCCCGATGGCCAGCTCCGCGACGCGCCTCAGCTGGCGGTCGGCGCTGAACCCGAGCGCGATCCAGGCCGACACCGGTGCGAAGAACGGCGCCTCGTGCCCGAGCAGGTAGTGCGCGACCGCGAACGCGACGCCGGCGGCGACGCTCGCGAGCAGCACCGGCACTGCGGCACGACGGACCCGGGCCCATCCCTGGCGGACGCGCGAACGCACGACCACACGGGCCGACCTCACCGGGTGGTCCGCGGACCCAACCCTCGGGCGACCGGTGCCGAGGGGGCCGGTCGGTCGGCGGAGATGCCCTCGCCCGCGACGACGACCTCCTGGCCCGCTGCGACGTCGCCGCCGTCGCAGGCCACGAGCAGATCGGTGTCCACCGGGGTCGAGCGCTTGATCACGGCCAGGGCCACCGGCCCGAGCTCGTGATGTCGGGCCACGCTGGTCGCCCGTCCCACGACCCGACCTCCCTCGCCCGGCAGCCGCACCTCGGCACCGGGCTCGGGCAGCAGATGGCCCGAGCCGTCCAGGTGGAGCATCACCAGGCGCCGCGGTGGACGCCCGAGGTTGTGCACACGGGCGACGGCCTCCTGACCGCGGTAGCACCCCTTGACCAGGTGCACGGCCGTGCGCAGCCAGTCCAGCTCGTGCGGAAGCGTGCGGTGATCGACCTCGACCGCCGAACGCGGACGCCAGGCCTCGACCCTCGCGGCCTCGCTCGCCCAGGTCCCCGCGAGCCGCCATCCTGCGGCCTCGCGTGCGGCGACAGCCTCGAGCAGGTCGTCGCGGGGCACGAGGACCTGGCGCCAGGGCCGGTCGAGCCCGGGGTGCTCGTCGTCGGGAAGGCCGTAGCGCGTGCCGCCGGCGAGGGTGTGCGGCCACGGGTCTCGCCACGTGACCGGCTCGCCCTCGCCGCCCTCGGCGTCCACAGGCTCGCCCAGCACGGCCCAGTCCGCGGTCACGTCGGCGACCTCGACCCGCAGCATGAACTGCATCGAGGTCAGCCAGGCGGCCAGGGGCGCCGCGGCGGCACCTTCGGTGATCAGCCAGGTGGTCGCGCCGTCGTCGACCACCCCGGCCGCGTGCTCGACGTGGCCGTGCGGGCTCAGCACCAGCGTCTCGGTCGAGCTGCGCGGCGCCAGACCGGCCAGCTGCTGCGAGGTGATCGAGTGCAACCAGGTGAGCCGGTCCGGTCCGGTGACCGTCACGACCCCCAGGTGGGACTGGTCGACCACCGCGCCCCCGGCCGCGAGGGCCCGCTGCTCGGCCGTCGGGTCCCCGTAGTGCCACGCCACACCGGCGTCCGGTCCCGTGCCGGCCACCGCGCCACGGCGGCGCAGCAGAGGGCTCGCCACCGCGGGCTGCCAGGTGGTCACGGCGGGGCCTGTCCCCTCCGCCGGCTGCGGGTCGGTGGGTCCGGTCATCTCAGCCGGGTCGGTGGGTCCGGTCATCTCAGCCGACCCGCTCGAGCTGCGCCGAGGCGTAGGACTGCAGCGGCAGCCCGAAGGCCGCGAGGTCCCAGGTCCACAGCAGGTCGCCGTCGACCAGGCCGTAGAGGCGGGTCGCGGCGCTGACCTCGACCGCGTCCGGGGTCCGGGCGATGAGGTCGCTGACCAGGTCGATCCGGCCGTTGCCGACCACCCCCGCGTAGAGCGCGAGATGCCCGGCCGGGTCGGTGAGCAGCAGCTCGACCGGGTGCTTGTCGGCCGGGACGTCCTGCGGCCGGTCCGCCGGCACCCGCCAGAAGCCGGACTCGCGCGACCAGACCTGACCCACGGGGTCCGCGACACCGTCGTCGTCGCCGCCGGCACCGTCGGACGGCTCGGGAACGAGTCGCAGGGTGCTCTCCCAGGTGAGGTACGGGCCGCCGTCGTGCGAGACGAGGACCTCGCTGATCATGCGGGTGCGCGGGACCTCGGGGTGCTCGACGACGCCCTCGCCCGACCATCGGCCGACCAGCCAGGCGAGGGGGTAGATCTCGGGAGCGAGCCCGTCGGGCAGCGTGAAGGGGACCGGCATCGTCTAGCGCTGCCCCTTGTAGAGCTTGAACACGACGTAGAAGGCGAACCAGCCGATCGCGAGCGAGGCTGCGACGAGCAGTCCGATGAAGAAGATCTCGAGAGCGAGCATGGGTCGATCCTACGACGCCGGTCGGTGAGGGTCGCTGCGTAGGCTGCTGCCATGGCCGAACCGTCCCGCCCGCTGGTCGTCAAGTCGACCTCGGGGGCCGACCGCCCCGAGGCCTGCAACCAGGCGTTCACCGTCGCCGCAGCTGCGGTGGCCGCCGGTGCCGAGGTCAGCCTGTGGCTCACCGGGGAGGCCTCCTGGCTTGCCCTGCCGGGTCGCACCGGCGACATCGAGCTCGCTCACGCGGCCCCGCTGGCCGACCTCCTCGAGCTGGTGCTGGCCGAGGGCACCGTGACCCTGTGCACCCAGTGCGCCACGCGACGGGGCATCACCGCGGCCGACCTCGTGCCCGGGGTGCGGATCGCCGGCGCCGCAGTCTTCGTCGAGGAGTGCCTGCGTCCTGGCGCCCAGGCCCTGGTGTACTGAGCGCCGAGCCGGCGTCAGCCGACGAGCACCCGGCCGACCACGTAGATCACGATCCCGCTCACGAGGGTCGGCAGCACGGCCGCCGCGAGCGCCGCCCACCGGCTGGTCATCGACGGGACCCGGTGGAAGAGCACGTGCAGCGCGGCGATGAGGATGCCGACCGCGAGGCCGAGCACACCCCCGGGCACCGGGTCGAGATCCGGCATGACCGCGCCCACGGTGGCCCCGGCACCGGTCGCGCAGAGGGTGGTGACCGACGCTCCGGTCCACCCCAGCAGGGGCACCGCCGACACCGCGGCGCCGACCGCGAGGGCCACCGCCCCGGTGACCACCAGCGAGGTGGCGCCCGGGGTGCGGCCCGAGGCCACCCAGCCCGCTGCGGCTGTGACGATGAGCACACCCGTCACGGTCCCGGTCACCGACTCCACCAGGCGCAGCCGGCCGTCCTGACGGGCGAGCTCGTTGACGAACGCGAGCAGCACCGCGAGGGCGACGACCACCGGGAGCTCACGCAGGAAGGGCTCGCCCCGGGTCGCGGCGCCGGTGATCACCGCTGCGGCGCCGCCCAGGGCGATCACCACCGAGGAGCCGAGCCGGTTGGGCAGGTCGAGCAGGAGCGGCCAGCCGACGGCGAAGACGAGGGTCAGCACGCCCGCAGCGACGACCAGGGGGAGCTCGCCGACGAAGGCGGCCACCGCGACCAGGGTCGCGATCGCCGCGGTCAGCACCGCACGCGTCGAGACGTCCATCAGCCGGTCACCGCCACCGGGGCGGTCGGACGTGGCGCACGCGGTCGTGGCAGCGCCGATGCACGAGGGGGGAGCACGCAGCAGAGTCTCGCAGATCACCGGCCGCTGCTTGCGTGGTGGTCGCGGTGACCAGCGTCCCGCTCCCGGCGGTACGGTGAACCCCCCGTCCTCAGGAGGCGCACCGGTGGCAGATCTGTTGCTGCTCACACCCACGGCCGGAGGCTCCACCCAGGTCCTCCCCGCACTGGGCCTTCTCGCGCACCGTGTGAGGGTGCTCCCCGTCGAACCGTCGGCACTGCTCGACGCGCCCGACGCCGACGTGCTGCTGCTGGACGCCCGGCGTGACCTGGCCACGGCACGGTCCACCTGCCGGCTGCTGCGCGCGACCGGGTTGACCGTCCCGCTCGTGCTGGTGCTGACCGAGGGCGGCCTGACCGTGGTCACCGCCGAGTGGGGCGCTGCGGACTTCCTGCTCGAGGACGCCTCACCGGTCGAGGTCGAGACCCGGCTGCGGCTGGTGATCGAGCGCTCGGGGACGGCGGAGGCGAACAACGCACCCGAGGAGATCTCGAGCGGCGAGCTGACGATCGACGCCGGCGGGTACACCGCACGGCTGCGGGGGCGTCCGCTGGACCTCACCTACAAGGAGTTCGAGCTGATCAAGTACCTCGCGCAGCACCCGGGCCGGGTCTTCACCCGGGCCCAGCTGCTGCAGGAGGTGTGGGGCTACGACTACTACGGAGGCACCCGGACGGTCGACGTGCACGTGCGTCGGCTGCGCGCCAAGCTCGGCCCCGAGCACGAGCAGCTGATCGGCACCGTGCGCAACGTCGGCTACCGCTTCGACCCGCCCAAGGACCGTCGTGCGGCCGAGGTCGCGGCCGCGGCGGCGGCGGCGGCCGACCTCGACGACTCCGACCCCGCCCCCTGACGGGGAGGTCCCCCGTCCCGCGGTGCGCGTCGTCCCGACCGACGGTCTATCCTCGATCTCGGTGAGCCGGGAAGCCTGGTCGGCAGCATGTTCCGCCTGCCCACTGGAGACCCCCCGTGAACCGAGCACGCCCCTGCGTGTCCGCCCGCCGTGAGACCGGCGTGACGCGTCCCCCGTCCGTGCTGAAGGGATAGCGGCGTGGCCCTCCCTCTGATCATCCTCACGCTCCTCGCGACCGTCGCGTGCACCCCGCTGCTCGACCGGTTGCTGGGCCGCTCGGCCGGATGGCCGATCGCGGCGGTCTTCGCGGCCCTCGCCGCGGTCGTCGGCCTGCAGGCCCCCACCGTGCTCGGCGAGGGCGGTGCCGTCGAGTTCTTCGTGCCCTGGATGCCGACCATCGACGTCGGGCTGCACCTGCGCATGGACGCGACCAGCTGGCTCTTCTCGATGCTGGTGCTGGGCGTCGGGGCGCTGATCATGGCGTACTCGACGCGGTACTTCCCGGCCGGCCGGCGCACCGGCTTCTACGCGCTGATGACCTCGTTCGCAGCGGCCATGGTGGGCCTGGTCGTGGCGGACGACGTCGTGCTGATGTTCGTGTTCTGGGAGCTCACGACGATCTGCTCGTTCTACCTGATCGGGCTCTCGGGGGAGTCGGCCAACCGTGCCGCCGTCCGGACGTTCCTCCTCACCGCGCTCGGCGGGCTCGCCCTGCTGGCCGCCGTCGTGCTGCTGATGGTCGAGGCGGGCACCAGCCGGCTCAGCGTGATCCTCGCCGAGACCGACTGGCAGGCGAACCCGACCTGGTCGGCCGTGGTCGCACTGCTGCTGATCGTCGCGGGGTTCACCAAGTCCGCCCAGTTCCCGTTCCACTACTGGCTGCCCGACGCGATGGCGGCCAGCACCCCGGTCAGCGCCTACCTGCACGCCGCGGCGATGGTCAAGGCAGGCATCTACCTGCTCATGCGCTTCACCCCCATCTTCGGCGACTTCCCGCTGTGGAACACCGTCCTGATCACCACCGGGCTGATCACCGCCGTGATCGGTGCGGTCTTCGCGCTCCAGCGGCACGACCTCAAGGAGCTCCTGGCGTACTCGACGGTCAGCCAGCTCGGCTTCCTGGTGGCCGTCATCGGCGTCGGGACGCCCTACGCGCTGACCGCCGCCGCGGTGCACACCCTGGCCCACGCGCTGTTCAAGTCGTCGCTCTTCATGCTGATGGGGGTCATCGACACCCAGAACGGGACGCGTGACATCCGGCGGCTGCACGGCCTGCGCACGACCATGCCGGTCACCGCCGTGCTCATGACCCTTGCCGCGCTGTCGATGGCGGGGGTGCCCCCGCTGCTCGGCTTCGTGTCCAAGGAGAGCCTCTTCGCTGCCTTCCTCGAGGCCCCCGGCCCGTCGTGGGCCGGGGCTCTGGCCGGGACCGTCGCGGTCGGCGCCGCGGCCCTGACCTTCGCCTACGCCTACCGGATGGTGCAGGGCGCGTTCGGGGGGCCCCCCGGGGAGGCCCGACGCGGCGAGGCCTCGACCGCGTACCTCCTCGCCCCGGCGCTGGCAGCCTCGGGCGGCCTGGTGCTCGGGCTCACCGTCCCGCTCCTCAACCCGCTGGTCGACCAGGTGGTCCTCGAGACCACCTCCGAGCCGGGGCACGGCGGTCTGGCCCTGTGGCACGGTCTCAACAGCCCGCTGTTCATGTCCCTGCTCGCGATCGCGATCGGCACCGTGCTGGCCTGGCGTCGCCTCTCGGTCGACCGCGGGCTGGACCGGCGGCTGTTCCCCGTCAAGGGCACCGCGGTCTTCGAGGAGCTGCACAGCCTGGTCATCTCGGTCGGGGCGCGCATCGGGAACCTCACCCGCACCGACGCCCCCGCGCCCTACCTGGGCACCGTCATGGTGGTGGTGAGCGGTCTGGCGGCCGTGGTCGTGCTCAGCGGCCCGACGCTGCCGGCCCTCAACGGCGAGACGACCCGGCCGATGGACTGGTTGCTGGTGGCGCTCGTCCTGGTCGCCGTGATCGCCGTGGTGATCACCCGGTCGCGTCTGGCCGCTGTGGCGCTGACCGGCATCGCCGGATTCGCCGTCGCCCTGTGGTTCCTGTTCCTGGGTGGCTTCGACCTCGCCCTGACCCAGCTGCTGGTCGAGATCCTCACGGTCGTGGTCGCGGTCCTGGTGCTGCGGCGCCTTCCGCGCAAGTTCCACCCGGTCAGCCGCCGGCGAGGTGCTGTGGCCGCCGTGGTGGCGATCGCTGCGGGCACCGCAGCGGCCCTGGCGGCCTTCGCCCTGACGGGGCGCCGCGAGCTGTCCCCCGCCGCCGACTACTTCCTGCGCAACGCCGAGGAGGAGACCGGGGGCAGCAACGTCGTCAACACGATCCTGGTGGACTTCCGTGCGCTGGACACCCTGGGTGAGCTGACCGTGCTGGCGATCGCCGGGCTGATCATCATCGCGGTGCTCGACTCGAGCAGCCTGAGCCACGGCAACCTCCCCGAGAAGGTCTCCGGCTTCGCCCGCAACGCCGTGTTCTCGGCGCGGGAGAACTCGCTCATCATGCGCACCGTGGGGCGTGCGCTGAGCCCGGTCCTAGTCGTCTGGTCGGCCTACCTGCTGCTGCGCGGGCACAACGCCCCCGGCGGCGGGTTCATCGCGGCCCTGGTCGGCGGTGCGGGCTTCGCCCTGGCCTACCTCACCGCGTGGGACGCCCGCCGTGCCCCGATCCACCTGCCCTACGCGCTGATCAGCGCCCTGGGCATCGTCGTCGCGACCGGCACGGGTCTGCTCGGCTACGTCGACGAGTCGTTCCTGCGGCCGCTGCACGTCGACATCCCCTACCCCGGCGGCTACTACCACTTCACCACCGCGCTGCTGTTCGACATCGGCGTGTACCTGGCGGTGGTCGGCGTGCTGCTCACCACCCTCAACAGGCTGGGCACCGAGGACGACATCCACGCCGAGACACGGCCGCTGGGCCCCGACGACGACCCGCCCGACGACGGCGAGCCGCCCGCCGGACCGCACGACGACACGTCGCCGGTGCACGAGCCCACCACGACCGGAGGTGCGCGATGACCCTCGCCCTGACCATCGGGATCCTCGTCACCGGCGGCGTCTACCTGCTGCTGCAGCGAGGCATGGTGCGCATCGTGCTCGGCTTCGTGCTGCTGAGCCACGCGGTGAACCTGCTGCTGCTGTCCTCGGGTGTCACCTCACGGCGTGACGCACCGCTGATGGACCGTGCCGACCCGGCCACCGCGGCCGACCCGCTGCCCCAGGCGTTCGTCCTGACCGCCATCGTCATCGCCTTCGCCATCACCATCTACATGTTCACCCTCGCGGTCGCACGCACCGACGACGACACCGAGGACCCCTCATGAGCGCCGCGCTGCTGCCCCTGATCGTCGCGGTGCCGCTGCTGGCCGCGGCGGCCCTGGCCGTCCTGGACCGGTCGCGCCCGGTGCGGCAGACCCTGCTCATGGCCCCGAGCGCCGCGGTGCTCGCCACGGGCCTGTACCTCGTCTGGCTGACTCGCGACGGCGCCGTCCTGGTGGACAACGTCGCCCTGTGGCCCGACGGCATCGCGATCCCCTTCGTGGTCGACGTCTTCACGGCCCTGATGATCAGCGCCACCGCACTGCTCGCCCTGGTCTGCTCGGCCTTCGCGATCGTCACCGGCACGGCCGACACGCAGTACTTCTCCTCGTTGGTGCTCACCCTGACGGCGGGGGTCTTCGGGGCGCTGATGACCGGTGACCTCTTCAACATGTTCGTCTTCATCGAGGTCATGCTCCTGCCGTCCTACGGCCTGCTGGCGATGAACGGCGGGCTGAACCGGCTCAAGGCCGGCCGGCTGTACGTGGCGGTGAACCTGCTGACCTCGACGATCTTCCTGGCCGGCGTGGGCCTGGTGTACGGCGTCACCGGCACCGTCAACCTGGGTGAGCTGGCCGGCCTGGCCAAGCAGGACCCGCTGGTCGCGGCAGCCGCCGCCGTGTGCCTGCTCGCGCTGTCGGTCAAGGCCGCGGTCGTCCCGGTGCACGGGTGGCTCACGCGGGCCTACCCGGCGACGTCCCCGGCCGTCACGGCCCTCTTCTCGGGCCTGCACACGAAGGTCGCGATCTACGCGATCTACCGCCTGTACGCCGTGCTCTTCGACGGCGACTCCCGGTACCTGTGGATCGGGCTGCTCACCGTCTCGGTCACGATGGTCATCGGGGTGCTCGGTGCGGTGGGCCAGAGCACGACCCGCTCGATCCTGGTGTTCCACATGATCAGCCAGATCGGCTACATCCTGATGGGTGTGGCGCTGTTCACCCCGCTCGGACTGATGGCCGGGATCTTCTACCTCATCCACCACATGTTCGTGAAGGCGTCGCTCTTCCTGTCCACCGGTGCGATCGAGCACGTCTACGGCGACAGCCGGCTGGACCGGCTGGGCGGCATCGCACGCCGTGAGCCGCTGCTCGCGGTCGCCTTCATCGGTGCGGCGCTGTCCCTCGCGGGTCTCCCGCCGTTCTCGGGGTTCGTGGCCAAGCTCACCCTGGTCACCGCAGCCGTGGACGCCCAGCAGTGGGGCGCGGTCGCGGTGGCCGTCGCGGTCAGCCTGATCACCCTCATGTCGATGCTCAAGATCTGGGGCACCGCCTTCTGGGGCTCACCACCCGACGACCCCGACACGGTGGACGGCAGCACGACCATGGTCAAGGTCCGCGCACGACTGGTCGCACCGGCCCTGGTCCTGACGGCCACGACCCTGTGCCTGGGCCTGGGTGGTGAGGTCCTGCTGGGTCTGGCCTCGCAGGCGGCCGCCGGGCTGATCGACACCTCGGCCTACGTGGAGGCGGTGATCCGGCCGTGAGCCGTGTGCGCTGGGCCCTGCGACTGCTGGGCTTCCCGTTCTACTTCGCCGCCGAGGTCGTCAAGGCCAACACGACGGTCGCCCGGGACATCCTCACACCGGGCAGCCGGATCACCGCCGGCTTCGTCGAGCTCCCGCTGCGGTGCGTCACCGACCTGGAGATCACCACGATGGCGAACCTCATCACCCTGACGCCCGGGACGGTGACCGTGGCCGTCCGCAAGGACCCCGCGACGCTCTGGGTGCACGGCATGTACATCACCGACCTCGAGGAGTTCCGCGCGGACCAGTACGCGATGGAGACCCGGCTGCTGGCCGCGATGCGACGCGACCCCGACGCCGGGCCCGTCCCCCCCGCACCGCCGCTCACCGGGGAGGTCGAGCGATGACCCTGGACCTGCTGACCACCCTCGCCTTCGTGGTGATCGTCGTCTCGATGATCGCCGCCGCGCGCAGGATCCTGCGCGGTCCGTCGGACGCCGACCGAGGCGCGGCCGCCGACGTGATCTTCTTCGGCTTCGTGGCCCTGGTGGTGATCCTGGGCCTGCGCCTGGGCAACGACCTGGTGATCGACATCGTGCTCGTGGCCACCCTCGTGGGGTTCATCGCGGCGCTGTCCCTGGCCCGACTCATCACCGGAGGCAAGCGATGAGCGACGTCCTCACGCACGTCGGCACCGGCCTGGTCCTGGCCGGTGCCCTGGTGTTCGCCGTCGGTGCCCTCGGGCTGGTGCGCCTGCCCGACGTGTACTCCCGGCTGAGCGCGGTGACGATGGCCGGCGGGCTGGGCATCGCCCTGATGCTGATCGGGGTGCTGCTGCACTTCCCGAGCCCGCTCAACACGGTCAAGGTCGCCCTGGCACTGCTCATCCAGCTCGCGACGGCGGCCGTGGGTGGCAACGCGATGGCCCGCGCCGCCTACCTGACCCGCGCCCCACGGGCCGCTGCCACCCGGTTCGACCAGCTCGCGACCGCTGAGTCCCTGACACCCACCGCGGAGGACGTGGTCGGGGTGGAGGTCGAGCCGGGGGACGTCGGGCCGGTGACCGAGCCGCAGGGCCCCGGCGACCGATGACCGCCGAGGTGACCGGTGTCGAGCCTCTCGCGCGCACCGCAGGTCCCGGTGAGGGAGTAGGTTCTGCGGCGTGACCGACGCCTCGACCGTGCTGATCGACGGCCCGTGGGAGCACCGCTTCGTGACCGCGAACGGTGCACGGTTCCACGTGGCCGAGGCCGGTGCGCCGACCGCACCGCTGGTCGTGCTGCTGCACGGCTTCCCTCAGCTCTGGTGGGCCTGGCGGCACCAGCTGCCCGCCCTGGCGGCCGCCGGCTACCGGGTGGCTGCGATGGACCTGCGGGGAGCCGGCGCCTCGGACAAGCCGCCTCACGGCTACGACGTCCCGACCCTCACGCGTGACGTCGCCGGGGTGATCCGTTCGCTGGGCGCCGATCGGGCGGTCGTGGTCGGCCACGGTGTGGGCGGGACGGTCGCCTGGTCGATGCCGGCCCTGCAGCCCGCGGTCACGCGCGCCGTCGCGACGCTGGGTGCGCCTCACCCGCTGCGCTGGCACAGCCCCGGTGCCGGCCGTCGGATCGCGCTGAGCCCAGCGGCCCGCAGGCTCGCCTTCGCCCAGCTGCCCTACTTCCCCGAGCGCCAGATGACCCGCGGTGACCTGAGCACCCGGGTGCTGCGGGAGTGGGGCTCACCCGGGTGGCTCTCACCCGACGTCGCCCAGACGTACCGGTCGGCCGCGCGGGTGCCGTTCGCCGCGCACAGCGCGATGGAGACCCTGCGCTGGCTGGTCCGGTCCACCCCGCGGGTCGACGGTCAGCGCTACCTCGCGGCTCTGCGCTCCTCCGAGGTGGCCGTCCCGGTGCTGCAGGTGCACGGGCGGCTCGACCGCTGCGTGCCGCTCTCCTTGGCGCGGGCTGCGGGGCCCGGGCGTCCGTACCGCTTCGAGGTCGTCGAGCGTGCCGGGCACTTCGTCGCGGAGGAGGCGCCCGAGCGGGTCAACGACCTGCTGGTCGGCTGGCTGGGTGGGCTCCCACCGGTGGCGGCGGCACGGACGCGCCGGCGCGCCGCTCAGTGACCGGCGCACCCCCGCTGTCGGTGACCAGGGCCAGGGCACGTTCCGGATCGCTCTCCCCGGCCCCCGCGGACGGGCACAGGTCGGCCAGCGGGCACGCCCCGCAGGCCGGGCGTCGCGAGTGGCAGGTCCGGCGTCCGTGGAAGATCATGCGGTGCGAGAACAGGGTCCACTCGCGCTTCTCGATCATCTGACCGAGCTCGGTCTCGATCGCGACAGGGTCCTCCTGGTCGGTCAGGCCGAGCCGTCGGGCGACCCGCCCGACGTGGGTGTCCACCGGGAGGCCGGGGACGCCGAACGCGTTGCCCAGCACCACGTTCGCCGTCTTGCGTCCGACGCCGGGCAGCCGCACGAGGTCCTCCATGCGCCGCGGGACCGTGCCCGCGTGGCGTTCCAGGAGAGCCTGGCCGATGCCCCGCAGCGACTCGGCCTTCGCCCGGAAGAACCCCGTCGAGCGGATCACGTCCTGGAGCTCCTCGGGGTCCGCCCCCGCGTACGCCGCGGCGTCGGGATACCGCGAGAAGAGCTCAGGGGTGACGAGGTTGACGCGCACGTCCGTGGTCTGCGCCGAGAGCACCGTGGCGACCAGGAGCTCGAGCGGGCCGGTGTGGTCGAGCTCGCACCTGGCATCGGGGTAGCGCTCGGCCAGGAGCCGGTTGACCCGTCGTGCGCGTCGCGTCCGTGCGAGCTGTGACTCGGGGGGCATCTCCGCATGGTAGGCGCCTTCAGCCCTGCCGACCCGGTCGAGGCGCGGACGGGGCGTCCCCCGAAGGGGTGAACGACGACGGGCCATTGGAGTGAACGCGACCCGATCCGCTCAAGTGCGCCACCGCGACGGTCGACGTAACGATCACGGGCAGAAGGAGCGCCGTGGACGACAGGCACGCAGAGAGGGGACGAGGAGACATGGCACTCCCGCACCCTTCGCACCCCTCGCGCACCATGATCACCGACCCCGTCACCGCCCACCGGGCACTGCGCGCCGAGCGTGGACAGCTGGTCCGCTGGCGTCGGCTGCTGCGGGCCCGGCTCGATCTGACGGTGGCCGCACTGGCACCTCCTGAGCCCCTGGGAACCCTGTCGTGGGACGTGCTCCCGGCGGGTCAGCACCGTCTCCCCGCGCACGTCGATCTCGTCTCGGCCGTGTCCGCGACGCCACCGCGAGACACCGTGGACCTGATGGAGCAGCTGCGCAGCCTGGACCGGACCCTGGCCGCGTACGGGGACCAGCTCGACGCCATCCTCGAGGACCTCGCCGGTCAGACCCTCCAGCTGGTGGCCTCCGAGGTCGACGCATCCCCCGCACCCCCGGCGGGCGCTCGCTGAGCCTGCACGGATGAGGCAGGATGGTGGCGGGCGTCACCCCTGTGCGCCCGCACCAGACCAAGGACGGGACGGCGTGGACGACGACGTAGTGCTCTCAGCACCCCTCTTCGCAGGGATCGACGCGGAGGCATCGCGCGCGCTCTTCACCTCGATGACCCCGGTCCGCCTGGCCCGCGGTCACGCCCTGTTCCAGGAGGGTCAGCCCGGCGATCGGCTGTACGTGATCGGATCGGGCAAGGTCAAGCTCGGCCGGCGCTCGAGCGACGGCAGGGAGAACCTGCTCTCGGTGCTCGGACCGGCCGAGATGTTCGGCGAGCTCTCCCTGTTCGACCCCGGCCCGCGCACGGCCACCGCGACCGCCGTCTCGGACGCCGTCCTGTACGAGCTGAGCCACACCGAGCTCATCGGCTGGCTCGAGCAGTACCCGGCAGTGGCCAAGCACCTGCTGGAGGCCCTGGCCCGCCGGCTGCGCCGCACCAACGAAGCCCTCGCCGACCTCGTCTTCTCCGACGTCCCCGGACGTGTGGCCAAGGCCCTGCTCGACCTGTCGACCCGCTTCGGCGAGCCGGCCGACGACGGCCTGCGGGTCGCGCACGACCTCACGCAGGAGGAGCTCGCCCAGCTGGTCGGCGCCTCGCGCGAGACGGTCAACAAGGCGCTCGCCGACTTCGCCGCCCGCGGCTGGGTCCGTCGGGAGGGCCGGGCCATCGTGCTGCTGGACATCGACCGGCTCGAGCGCCGCGCCCGCTGACTCGAGCGCCGCGCGCTGAGCGGGCGCGGCGGCTGCCTGCTCAGCCCTGCGACCCTCGGCTCACCGCAGCTCGACGACCAGCTCGATCTCCACCGGGGAGTCGAGCGGCAGCACGGCCACCCCGACGGCGCTGCGGGCGTGCACGCCCGCCTCGCCGAAGATCTGCCCGAGCAGCTCGCTGGCGCCGTTGACCACCTGCGGCTGGCCGGTGAACGAGGGGTCGCTCGCGACGAACCCGACGAGCTTGACGACACGCTTGACCCGATCCAGGCTGCCCGCCTGCTCGGCGACCGCCGCGAGGGCGTTCAGCACGGCGGCCCGGGCGAGGGACGCTGCCTCGGTCGGGTCGACCTGGCCCGGTCCGAGCCCGACCTTCCCGGTGGTGGGCAGCGCACCGTCGACGAAGGGCAGCTGGCCCGAGGTCCACACGTAGCTGCCGGTGCGCACGGCGGGGACGTACGCCGCGACCGGTGCGGCGACCTCGGGGAGCTGGATGCCCAGCTCGGCGAGGCGCTGACCGATGGTCGAGGTCACGGGCGCTCACCCGTCGGGCGCTTGAGGTAGGCGACCAGGCCGTTGCCGTCCGGGCCGGGGATGACCTGGACGAGCTCCCAGCCGTCCGCCCCCCACTGGTCCAGGATCGCCTTGGTCGCGTGCACGATGAGCGGAACGGTCGAGTACTCCCACGTGGTGGCCATGGGCTGAGCCTATGACGTCGGGGGGCGGCGCTACGACTGCTGCCGGAGCGCTGCCGCGCGGGCCGTCCGGTTGCCCGCCCCGCCCTCGCGTCGTTCGGGGGTGACGTTGCCGACGTGCCCGGCGTCCCCCGGGTTGGGACGTGCTCGCGACGGGTCGCCGTGGACCCGCGGGCGGTAGCTGCTCTCCTCGATGCGGGCCAGCCCCGGTTCGAGCTGCAGCATCTCCCACCAGGACTCGACGTCGGGGTGACGGCGCAGCAGCGCGCGTCGTTCACGCTCGGTCATGCCGCCCCAGACACCGAACGCGATGTGGTGGTCGAGCGCGTCGACCAGGCACTCGAGCCGGACCGAGCAGCCGGCGCACACCTCCCGTGCCGCACGCTGCGCAGCGCCCTCGACGAAGAGCTCGTCGGGCGACCGCGACCTGCAGGCTCCGCGGGTCGCCCAGTGCTGGTCGTCGGCCACCATGCCCCCTCCGTCGAACTCACCGCCACCCGGAGGCAGGCAGCGGACCGCGGCCGGGGCGCCTCCCGGCGTGGTGCCTCCACCGTAGGGCCATCAAGTACCCCTCGGGATGGGCCGTTCGGGTAACCGGTGGGCGGGTGGCTCCACCACGCCTCCACAGAACCGCTCCACGAACCCCACCGCGGACCACCCCGGTATCGCAGGAGCCCTCCCGTAGGCTGGTCGCATGGTGACCCCTGCCTCCCCGCCTGCCTCGACCCGCTCCGGCCGGCACGTCAACGCCCTCCAGGCCCTCGCGCTGCTGCTCGCCTTCGCGCTGGTGGCCGGGCTGGGTGGGGTGCTCGCCGCAGGCCTGGTGATGCCGGCGGTGGCGACGGCCAGCGCCGTCACCGAGACCTCGGTCACCCTCTTCGACGACCTGCCGACCGAGTTCGAGGAGGAGCCGCTCTCGGAGAAGTCGACCGTCCTGACCGCGGACGGCACCGTGCTCGCGACCTTCTTCGACCAGAACCGCATCGTGGTGAGTCTGGACCAGGTGTCCCAGCCGATGCGCGACGCGGTGGTCTCGGTCGAGGACCGCCGCTTCTACGAGCACGGGGGCATCGACCCCCTGGGCATGGGGCGCGCCTTTGTCAACAACGCGGTCAACGACGACCTCGAGGGCGCCTCGACCCTGACGCAGCAGTACATCAAGAACGTGCTGATCACCTCTGCGGAGGACGCTGAGGAGGTCGCCGCCGCACGCGAGACCGACGGCGTCGACGGCTACGGCCGCAAGCTCCGCGAGGCCAAGCTCGCGATCGCCCTCGAGCAGCGGCTGACCAAGGACGAGATCCTCGAGCGCTATCTCAACATCGCCCAGTTCGGGCCGTCGGTCTACGGCGTCGAGGCGGCGGGGCAGTACTACTTCTCGACCCCGGCGTCCGAGCTCAACTACCTCCAGGCCGCCACCATCGCCGGGATCACCCAGTCACCCGGCCTCTGGGACCCCGAGCGCAACCCCGAGGGCACCGAGGGACGGCGCAATGACGTGCTGGTCCGCATGCTCGGTGAGAGCAAGATCACCCAGGAGGAGTACGACGCCGGGGTGGCTACCCCCCTGCCAGAGACGCTCGACATCAGCCGCAACAACCTTGGGTGCATGGCGGCCGGTGGCTCGGGGTACTTCTGCGACTTCGTGACCAAGATCCTCATCCAGGACGAGATCTTCGGGGAGACCTACGAGGACCGGCGCGCCCGGCTGTACCGGGGTGGGCTGACCATCACCACCACGATGGACCTCGGTCGACAGCTGATCGCCGAGCAGGAGGTCATGGCGGGCATCCCCCCAGACGACCCCTCGGGGGTCGCCCACGCCGTGTCCGTCGTCGAGCCCGGCACCGGCCACGTGCTCGCGATGGCGCAGAACCGCACGTTCAACACCGCACCGGAGCCGGGCCC
Organism: Actinotalea alkalitolerans; assembly: GCF_023369855.1. GTDB lineage: Bacteria > Actinomycetota > Actinomycetes > Actinomycetales > Cellulomonadaceae > Actinotalea. The sequence goes on from NZ_JAMBPP010000001.1 coordinate 177,132, forward strand.
CGGCCAGACCGCGGTCAACTACAACACGGACTTCAAGTACGGGGGCTCGAGCGGCTTCCAGCCGGGCTCGACCTTCAAGCCCTTCACGCTCGCCGAGTGGCTGCGGCAGGGCAACAGCCTCAACCAGGTGATCGACGCGACCCGACGCGACTTCACCGACTGGAACGCCCCCTGCACCGGCAGCCTGCCCGACTACAACCCGCAGAACTCCGAGGGCGGTGACCAGGGACCCATCTCGGTGCTGCGGGCGTCCTCTCGATCGGTCAACTCCGGGTACATGGCCATGGCCAACCAGCTGGACCTGTGCGGGATCTTCGAGACCGCCGCCAAGATGGGCGTCCACCGGGCGACCGGCGAGCCGGTCGAGGTGGGCCCAGCGAACGTCCTGGGAACCGCGGAGATCGCACCGCTGACCATGGCGGCCGCCTTCGCGACCTTCGCCTCGGGCGGTACGTACTGCGACCCGATCGCGATCATCAGCGTGGTGGACCGCCAGGGAGAGCAGCTGCCCGTCCCGTCGGCCAACTGCCGGCTGGCCCTCGAGCCGCAGGTCGCCAACGGCGTGACCTACGCCCTCGAGCGCACCCTCACCGAGGGCACCGCCTCGGCCGTCGGCGGGCTGCCAGGCCGGCAGTCGGCCGGCAAGACGGGTACGTCGAACGTCAACGAGCACACCTGGTTCGTCGGGTACACCCCGCAGCTGTCGACCGCGGTGTGGACCGGCTACTCCGAGGGCAACATCCCGGTACGCCGGATGACGGTCAACGGCACCTACTACCGCAACGTCTACGGCTCGAGCATCTCCGCCCCGACCTGGAAGCGCTTCATGGTCCGTGCGCACGAGGGACTCCCGGCCGCCCCGTTCGGTGCGGTCGACGGGCGCATCCTCAACGGGGTGCAGGTGCGGGTGCCCAACGTGGGGGGGATGACCCAGGCGAACGCCCGCGCGACGCTCGTCGGCGCCGGGTTCAACGTGCGCACCTCGACCGACGCGCGCTTCTCCCAGGTGCCGCAGGGCCTCGTGGCGGCGACCGACCCGTCCGGCGGGTCCACGGTGACCAAGGGGACCGTCATCACGCTCTTCCCGTCGGCGGGACCCGAGCCCCGGCCCGACCCGCCCGCCGACGAGCCCGGCTCACGCGGTGGCGGGAACGGCCGTCCCGACGCCGGCCCGCCCGGCGCACCGTGACCGCCTGATGGGTCGCGGACCGACGCTTCCTGCCGTTGCCGGTGCGGTGGCTCTCACGGGAGCCGCCGCACTGGCCTGGGCGAGCCTGGTCGAGGTGCGCTGGTTCACCCTGCGCCGGGTCGCCGTGCCCGTGCTCGCCCCCGGCCAACGCCCGCTGCGGGTGCTGCACCTCTCGGACCTGCACCTCACGCCCCACCAGGACGAGAAGATCGCCTGGGTCCGCCGGCTCGCGGACCTCGAGCCGGACCTGGTGATCGACACGGGCGACAACATGGCGCACGTCGAGGCCCTGGCGCCCCTGCTGCACGCCCTCGAGCCGCTGATGGCACTCCCCGGGGCCTTCGTCATGGGCTCCAACGACTACTACGCACCGGTCCCCAAGAACCCCGCCCGGTACCTGCGCGCCGACCCGCGTGGCACCCGCGTCAGCGAGCACGTGCACCTGCCCGCCGGGCCTCTGGGGGCCGCGCTGCGCGAAGCCGGCTGGAAGGACCTGACCAACCGGCGTGACACGGTACTGGCGGACGGCCGGACGATCTCGCTCGTCGGGGTCGACGACCCGCACCTGGACCGCGACCGGTTCCCGGGCAACCTGCACCCCTACCGCGCAGACATCGACCTGCGTCTCGGGGTCGCGCACGCGCCGTACCAGCGGGTCCTGGACGCCATGCACGGAGACGGCGCACAGCTGGTCCTGGCGGGGCACACCCACGGCGGTCAGCTGTGCGTCCCGGGATGGGGGGCGCTGGTGACCAACTGCGACCTGGACGCCCGGCGGGCCAAGGGGCTGCACGGCTGGCCCGGGCCGCGGCCGGACACCCCGGAGGGAGCCGGGTCGACCTGGCTGCACGTCTCGGCCGGCCTCGGCACCTCCCCCTATGCACCGGTGCGCTTCGCCTGCCGGCCCGAGGCGACGCTGCTGACCCTCGTCGCCCGCTGAGGTCCACGGGACCCGGGCTCGGGCCCCGGACGAGGCCGGTTTCGTCGGTGCCCCTGGTCTCGGCTATCCTGTTCAGGCTCCACGGGGTGTGGCGCAGCTTGGTAGCGCGCTTCGTTCGGGACGAAGAGGGCGCAGGTTCAAATCCTGTCACCCCGACACAGTGAGTAAGGCCCCTGGCCTGCGGAGACGCGGCCGGGGGCCTTACCTCTTCCTGCTGCTGCCAGCGCTTGGCCGGCGGCGAATCACCCCGAAATCACCCCCAGCGTCGGGGCAGGCGCAGCGGAGTCGTTGAGCAGCTGCAGCGCGGAGCGGTCGGCGGAGTCGCCGAGGTGGTGCAGGTAGCGCGCGGTGATCTCGACGGAGCTGTGACCCAGCCACGCCTGCACGGTCGTCAGCGGCACGCCGCGCACGATCCACTCGCAGGCGGCGGTGTGCCGCAGGTCGTGCAAGGTTCGGCCCTGGCCGGCCTCGCTCCAGTGGGTCTGCCGGACGAACGTCGAACGGTGGAGCTGTCCGCCGCCGGGGCCGGTGAGCAGCAGAGCGCCGGGGCCCTTGCCTGCGGCGAAGCGGCGGAGCACGGGCACCAGCGCGTCGGGCACGGGAACCCGACGACCCCGGCCCGACTTCGGGGTCTTGGCCGCGGCCGTCCCCTCGGGCTGGTTCCGGACGACGCGCAGCATAGGCATCGGCACCTCGATGAAGTCGCTGACGAGCATCGCCCTGGCCTCACCCCAGCGGATGCCGGTGCGCCCGAGGACGTTCACGAGATCGGCGTAGACCTGGCCGGCTTCGGCAACCTTCGCCAGCACCTCCTCGAACTCCTGGGCCGGCAGGGGGCGCATGTCCTCGCGGGCTCGACGGTCCTTCGGCGGCGGTGCGGACTTGACCGGGTTGACGGCGACGTAGCCCTCGGCGACGCACCAGGCGAAGAACGACGACAGCGACTCGCGGTGGCGCTTGACCGAGGTCGGCGCCAGCCCGCGCGCGAGCAGGCCGTCCTGCCATGCGCTGATGGCTGTGCCGGTCACCTTGCCGACGTGGAGCTTGCGGAGCCAGATCGGCAGGATCGTCTCGGTCCCGGTCCTGCCCGACCGCTGTCCGGGGGTAGGCATGAGGTAGCGGTCGGTGTTCAGCGTGGTGCGGCTGACCCGGCCCTCCCGCTCCTGGAGCCAGTCGGCCAGGAGCACCTCGACAGCGACCTTGCCACGGCTCGGGTCGTAGCCGTGCTCGTCGAACGCTCCGCGTTGCCGACGCTCCCACTCGGTCGCCGCCCGCTTGGTCTCGAAACGGCGGGTGGTGACGACGAGGCCACCGATCTTCAGGCGGCCCTCCCACTTGTCACCTCGTCGCACCGGCACGGGCACCCACTCGCCGCAGCGCACGTGGCCGAGCCGCAGAGCGCCCGGCCAGCCACCGCTCGACGTCCGACGCCCGGTAGCGCGGCACACCCTCGGAGAGCCAGTAGACGTCGGGGCCCTCGAACGACTGGCGCCAGCGCACCAGCGTCGACTTGGAGACGGCCAGCCATGCCGCGACCTCCTGCGTGCGCAGGAGCCTGTCGCCTGCATCCACCGTGTGCGTTTCCCTCATGACCACACCTCGTGTTCTCGCGGGTACACGCGATTGAATCACGCGCGGAGACGTATCGGCAAGTACATGAGGTGGAGTGGAATCTCGCGTAGCCTGGCCGCATGTCGACAGCCCCCCGCCTGCCCGGCGACCAGACCTACGACGGGCTGCTCGTCCCCGACGACCTGCCCGCTGGCTGGCATCTGCCCAGGCGGTTCCCCGGGGAGCGCCCCGACGACGCCAGCGCAGCGATCGACGCCCTGCTCGGATACGACGACCAGACGGTCGAGGATGAGGAACGCCAGGCGCAGCTCGACTCCGAGCAGATCGAGACGCTCGACGGCCGCTGGCGCTACATCGAGCACGCCGCGACGCACACTCGCGTGTTCATCAGGCTCCAGCGCCAGCCCTACGCCATCCCTGAGGAGATCCGCATCACCGGGGTCGTCTACCTGCCCTGGCGCCCCGGTGACCCGATCACGAGCCAGCTCCTGCGCGAGCTGCCGACGGCTCGCATCGAGGCCGCGATCAACAAGCGACTGTTCGCCACGACACGCACCAGCACCATCTCGGGCGGCAAGATCGAGCTTCCCAGCGGCCGCAAGGTCGCCGAGCGTGACCTGCTCAAGCCACTCGGCGACCCGAAGCAGACTCCCGACTTCTATGAGCTCGTCGCACTGCAGCACGGCCGGCTCAGCGTGAATGGCGATGCGAACCCTTCGGCGACCATGGCAGAGCTGAGCGGCGTCGCGCTCAGCACCGCCCAAGGCTGGGTCGCCAAGGCTCGCGCCCGTGGACTTCTGCCGCCTGGGCGGCGGGGACGAGCCGGTTAGCATCCGTGTCTGGCAGTGGCACACCAGGAGGCCGTCTGCCGCTGGACTTGAACGCGCCGGCGGATCCGCAGGGTGCCCGGGTCGCGCTGGGTGCTACTGGCGCTTCTCGACCGTCAGACGCGATGGACCGCCCAGCCCGTAGCGGGAGGCTCCTGCGTGTGACTGGAGCGCCTGCAAGACGTAGACGTCGTAGTTTCCTGCTGGCAGGCGTGGGTCGGGCGCGTTGGACTCGTTGCCGCACGAGATGAACTCGACGCGCATCTGCACCCGTTCCTCGGCCAGCATGCGCAAGGTCAAGGCGCTGGGCTCACGGAGGGGCAGCCAGTCGTCGTTTCCCTGGACGCCGACGATGACTCCCGTTGCGGGGTCGACGGCGACGAACCGAGGCAGCTCGGCTGCCGCCAGGCCGCCCGGTAGGGCACCTGGATCGGTGGAGATCGTGATGGCTGCGCTTCCGTCTGCCGCCGTCGCCGCAAGGGTCTGCTGGAGCTCGACAACCGCGCCCGTCGGTGTCCAGCCGGCCTGCTCGGTGGTCAGCCCGCAGAGGGCCACTCCGACGCCAGGAGAGGCTGGCCGGGGATCAGCGGTTCGCGCGTCGCTCAGTGAGGTAGCAGCCATGGCCACCATCGCCACGATCCCGAGTCCACCCATGGATCGCGCAGCCAAGCGGGCGACGCGACGGCGCCGAACGACGGTCACCATCTGGGTGACCTGACCACTCAGCCGTTCTCCGGCGATGTCGTCAGGGATCCGTCGTGCGACCTGCTCGAGTGCCTCACTGATCTGGGACATCAGAACCTTCCCCGCTTCGAGTCGATCCCGACCACCTCGACGACCTCGGTGCTCAGCTCGGTGAGAATCTCCGTGGGCGTCAGCGAGACGCCGTTCCGGTCGTCGGTGTCAGCGAGGCCAAGAACCGAGGTGATCTCCTTGGTCGCGTCGCTCAGGTACCTCTTCACAGCTCCCTGGCTCAGACTCAGCTGGTCCGCGATCATCGGGACGGTCATGTCCTCGTAGTAGCGGAGCACCAGGCACGCCCTCTGGCGTGGCCGCAGCTTCCACAATGCCGCCTCCACGTCCAAGCGGTCGGCCGCCATCGCTTCGCCGTCACCGCTGCTCGCAGGTGGGTCGAACAGGTGGCGGACGGCAGCCCAGCGGCGACGCCGTCGGAAGCCGTCGACGTAGGCGTTGAGCATCGCCCTGCGGACGTAGCCCTCCGCGGTCTCGGCATCCAGCTCACTCTTGCCCGCGGCGAAGGTGCGGAGCAGTGCGTCCTGCATCAGGTCCTCAGCCTCGCCCCGATCGCCGCAGAGCAAGAACCCATAACGGATCAGCGCCGTACTGCGGTCCGTGACAAGTCGTTCGAGGGAGATCTGCCACGACGCCACCGACCGCCTCCCTTCATCCGTGAGGGGCACCGACCGCACCCTTACCCACCAGTACGACCGGGGCGTCGAAACCGTTGGTCACCAACTTCTGCACTCTGCCTGCTGGCGGTCACCTCATCTGGGCTCGCTGGTAGCCGGAGACCGGTGGTGGCCCTCGTGGGCTGCGGGCCGCCTGGCGTGCGGCGCGGCCTACGGGTTCGAGATTCCGTGCTCCTCGAGGTACACCCGAGCCCGCTCGACCACGGCCTCCTCCATGCTCCGCAGCTCGGCGTAGTACTCCGCATCCCGCTCGAGGGCGGTCGCCTGCTGTACCGCATCCAGGTCTCCCATGCGCTGGACGAGGTCGACGTGCTCCTTGCAGGAGACGTCGACCAGTCCGATGCGGATCTGCTCGTCGATCGGGGCCTCGAGGACGGCTGGCGGCAACCACTCCCAGTCCTCCTGCGGTGGCAGAACCCCGCCGTCGGTGAGGCACTGGTGCCACTCCCCGATGATCGCGCGACCTTCGTCGGTGTCGAACGCGGGTCGCCACCCGATGTCACCGTTCCTGTGCTTTTCCATCAGTGCGAGGCTGTCGAAGTCCAGGCCCGCGTCGACGAGCGCAGATGTGCACTCGCTCGCCGCTTCGGACTCGCCGTCGTCCGGTGGCCGTGGGTCCTGGGTCTCGGCGTGGTGCTCCAGCAGAGGTCCGTACCCGTTCTGCCGCACGTCACTCTCCTGCCACATGCCGTAGGGCAGGCTCTCCCATCGTTGCTCCGGGACCAGCCCCTCGAACTCCCAGAGCTCGCCGAAGCCCCGCTCGCCCATGCAGGTCGAGAAGAAGTGGAGGTACGCCGTCCGGGTGACTGCCGAGTCGTGCGGATCCAGACCCACCTCGTCCATCGGCAGCGTGATCGTGCCGGCCTCGTGGTCGACCGCGGCGCGAGCGGGCGGTGCGGTCGTCTCCGTCGGCGACGGCACAGCCGGTGCCACGGGGGCCGGGTCCGGGATCAGGGCACCGGCGACCGGGTAGGCGCCGAGGGTGATCGCCAGCACGGCTCCCACGGTCCCTGCCTTGCGAGCGAGGCGGCGCCGTCGGCCGGCCAGCAGCACGCCGGCGCGGTCGACCGCCACGGGCGGCTCGGCGTCGGCGAGCCGACGCAGCCGGGCCAGGATCACGTCGTCGTCCATCACTTCTCCTCCTCGTGCCGGACGGCGACGCCGTCGGCCTCACCCAGCAGCTCGCGGAGCTGGCGCAGCCCTCGCGATCCCGCCGACTTCACTGCACCGACGGACACGTTGAGGTCGTCGGCCACCTGCTGCTCGGAGAGGTCCAGCACGTAGCGCAACACCACGACGCGTCGACGCTGGGCGCTGAGCCGGGCCAGGGCCCAGACCAGGACCTCTCGTTCGGCGTGCTCGTGCTCGTGCCCGGACCCGTGCGCGCTGAACGCACGGGGTGCGGTGGGCTCGGTCATGTCCTCGGGCGCCACCAGGTCCTCCCGCCGCCCCCGCCGCCACATGTCGATCCGCGCGTTGGCGAGCGTTCGCCGCGCGTAGGCCATGGGGTCGGTCGCCCGGGCCCGGGGCCAGGCGACGTACGTCCGGACGAGCGTCTGCTGGACGAGCTCCTCCGCCCGATGGGCATCGCCGCACAGCAACCACGCCGTCCGGGCGAGCAGCGGCTCGGCCTCGACCATGAATGCGGAGAACTCCTCGTCACGGGTCCACCGAAGGCGCGCACCGGCGGAGGGGTGCGCGACCACCGGCATGTCGGAGACGACTGGCACGTCTTCGACGCCCACCGGTACCCCCTTCATGACCTCACCAAGACCAACATGCCTAGTACACGCACAAGGCGCCCATGAGGTTGCCTGAAGGCATCACCAACCCCAACGGCATCGTGCGGACACCGCGCCGACGCCAACAGTCCAGGCCATGGCCAGCCTTGGACAGCGCGCAGACCCAAGCGTTCACTGCCGCTGGCCTACGAGGCGCTGCTACAACATCGCGTCAAGCGCACGCGCCTCGGCTACGGTCGCGAGGCAGCAGGTTGGGCCGACATCGACGTGCCGGAGCGCGGCCAGATCCGGGCGAGCGTAGCCGCCCTCAACGCGGCTGTGACCGGGGAGTGGAGGATGTCAACATCTGGGGGCGCTCGAGGCTTGAGGGGACATGACTGATCCACCGAGTGGAGCGGCGCGAGTCGACTTCGAGACCTGGTATCGCGCCGAGTTCCCGCGGGTCAGCGGAGCGATGGCTCTGGCAACGGGCAATCCCGGGCTCGGGGAGGAGGCTGCAGCGGAGTCCTTCGCACTCGCGCTGCTGCATTGGTCCAGGGTCGGCGCGATGGACTCACCCGGGGGCTGGGTCTACGCGACCGCACTCAACCAGGTCCGCCGGTCCTGGCGACGTCAGCAGCTGGAAGCCCGCTACCTGCAGCGCTGCCGTCCAGAGGACGTACCCGCTCCCCGGGAACCGGATACCGCCTTGTGGCGGGCGGTCGCTGGACTCAGCGCGAGAGCCCGGACTGCAGTCTCGCTGCGGTACGTGGCGGATCTCAGCGAGGCGGAGATCGCCGCTGCCATGAACATCACCCGAGGCACCGTCGCCACGACCCTGTCGAGAGCACGCAAGCAACTGGCAGAGCAGTTGCGGCCCGCCCTGAACGGAGACCTGAGATGACCGACGAACTCCTCCGCGACCTGGCGGACGTCGCGGACGTTCCCACCCGCCCGGTAGCCCAGATCCAGGCCCGAGCGCGACAACTGAGGGTCCGACGTCGCCGCTCCCGCTCCGCCGCCGCGGCTGTGACACTCAGCGGGGCCCTGGTGATGGCGAGCGTGATCGGCTTCGGCCCAGGACCGAGCGGCTCATCGAGTGCCACCGCCTCCCAGGTGCTCATCGCCGCGGGGGCGGCTGCCGGGGAACAACCAGGCGGCTGGCCTGAAGCCACCTACTGGTACGTCGCATCCGAGATCCAGTACACCGGTGAGGACCCATACCGTCGCCAGAGCTGGATCCCGCGCGACCCCGTCCTGGAGGGCGCCCTGCAGGACCCTGGCGTCTTTGGTCCCGACGCGAGTCTCGGAGCAGACGGCGTCCATACCGGCTCGCTCGGCCCGACGTGGTTCCACGCCGGCGGAGCGATCGACTGGGCCGGGCTCTACGCCCTGCCGACGGATCCGGTCGAACTCGAACGCATCTTGCGCAGCGACTACAACCCCGACGGCGCCAGTGAGAACGAACAGCTGTGGGAGAGCGTCAAGTCACTCCTGGTCGGCACACCCGCACCGCCGGCCCTCCGCCAAGCCCTGTGGGAGGTGACCGCGACCATCCCCGGAGTGGAGTTGACCGGCCGTGTGACGGACGCCGCCGGACGACCTGGGATCGCAGTCGAACGAGATGACCGCGCCAACGGCCGTCAGATGGAACGCCTCGTTGTCGACCCCGACGAGGGTCGACTCCTGCAGATCGAGCAGTACACGCAAGACGGCGTCCTGGCGTGGCGCATGACCCTCTTGGAGCAGCGACCCGCCGACACAGCACCCGAGACAGACCCCCCCATCTGCGGACCGGGATCTGAGCCCCATCGAAGCTGCTGATAGCGGCAGCCGCTCGCGCACTCCTCGGCTGGCCCAAGCTTCGCGTCCGCGAGGTAGTCATCATTTTTCGGTCGCCGAAGAACGGACGGGCGGCGGCAGATCCGTGCACGACCCTCGACGAACTCTCAGACGATGGCGTCGGCCTTCATGAAGATCTTCTCGATCTCGTCGGTGAGGACGGCGGTGTACTGCTGGGCCATCTCGACCCCGAGGGTGCGGTGGCACGCTCGAAGCAGGCGTCCTCGAGCCGCTTCACGAACTCGTCGCCCGCCATGTCGCCCGGCGGGGCGACCTCCCACCAGGTGAACGGCGCCGACGGCAGGCCGACGTCGGCGAGGTCCTCGGGGGTCTTCGCGACTGTTCGTCGTCGGCGGTCCCGTCGGCCTCCGTGCAGATCTCGGCGACCCGGCGAAGCACCGGGGGCACAACGTGCGGCCGAGCACGCCCCGGGCCGGCGCGGTAGGCGACGATCGCGCACTGGTACCGCGTCGTGTGATCGTGCTCGGGTTGCCGTGGGTAGGCAACTACTGACGGGCGGTGATGACGTAGTCGGCGTAGAAGCCCTCGCCGGTCTCGTTCGAGACGTCGAGCGTCACCTGGAAGTCGTCGGATCTGAGTTCGGCGTAGTTCCAGGCGGGTCGAGTCGGGTCGGTCTCCTCCTGGTCGACAGCGAACCCAGCGGCGGTGAGGGCGGCGACGGCGAGCGGGTAGCCGTCCGCTCCGGCGTCGTTCAGCTGGAGCATGACCCGCCAGCTTGAACCGTCTGAGTTCAGCTCGGCCCGCAGGATGCGTTCGACGAGGATCGGGACGTCGCGAGGGAGCGCCGACGGGTCGACGGCGGTCCACAAGTCGGGCGTCTCCGCTGCGGTTGGCGAAGCGGTCTGGATGACCGTCATGGTCTCCGTCGGTGCGGGAGCCTCGTTCCCACAGCCAGCGAGAGCGACGCCACCGGCGACGACCACAACCGCGAAGGCAATCGCACCTCTCATCGATCGATGATCGCAGAGTGGACGCACTCGTGTTGCCTCTCGCCCGCGCCTCGACAGCCAACCTGACGCGAATGGACGTATGCTACCTTCGATAGTTGCAAGTACACGCGATGACGGGAGTCGGCGTGAGAGGTGGCGTGATCCTGTTCCGAGGTGCCGGCGCGGCCGCGCGCCGCTACCTCGAGGCGGATCGCTCACGGGCTGACGAGTACTACCTGGAAGGCGGCGTCGCTCGGGCGGAGCTGTCGGTGGTCGACGGGACCGGGAGGGTGACCGGTGAGAGATCCCTGACGCCCATCCAGTACGCCGGCTGGGTCGACTGGGTCGAGCCGATCACCGGGGAGTCGATGGGGACTCCGCGTCAGGCTGGCGAGGCTCGACAGGGCTCGCCGCGGTTCGCCGAGATGGTCGTAAACACCCCCAAGTCCCTGTCGATCGCCGCCGCCCTGCACCCGGACGTGTCCGAGGCTCTGGACGCTGCGCAGCGCGACGCCGTGGCCGAGATCCGGTCCTGGCTCGGCCTGCACTCGGTCACGCGCGTCGGCCCGCGCGGGCGGCAGGAGGTCGTGCCGGTCGAGCGGCTGGAGACGGTCGCCATCTCGCACAGGACCTCGCGGGCGGGCGATCCGCACTGCCACATCCACCTGCAGATCGGGACGCGGGTGTGGGCCGCCGGCGCGTGGCGCGGACTGGACACCGCGGCACTCTTCCGGCAGCAGGGCGCCATCCGCGCGCTTGGCACCGCAGTACTGGCGGCCCACCCTGGGCTCGCCGCGGTGCTGGACGCGCACGCCCTGACGCTCGATCCCGTGACGGGCGAGGTGCCAGAGCTGCAGCCGTTCAACGCGGCGATGAGCAAGCGCGCCAGCCAGGTCGCGCGCAACCTGGCGTTGTTCGAGGCCAAGTGGGCGGCCGCCCATCCCGGCCTAGAGCCCGGTCCGGCGGTCAGCGCCCGGTTGCAGGCGAGGGCCTGGGATCACGAACGCCCGCACAAGAAGCCGTCCCGTCTCGGCAGCGAAGCGGGCTGGCGTCGCGAGCTGGACGACGCCGGCTACACCCCCGACCTTCCCCGCGCGCCGCGACGCGTCCCCGTCGCGCTCGACGAGCTGCGTGTGCAGGAGGTGGCGAACCGCGCCCTGGACCGGTGCGCCGCCGGCGCGTCGACCTGGACGGTGCACGACATCCAGGAGCACGTCACCCGGATCATCACCGAGGCGGGCGTGCGGGCCGAGCGCGGCGAGCTGCGTGACCTCATCGCGATGACGACCCGACTGGCGGCCGACGACTGCCTGTCCGTGCTCCCACCCGTCGTCGCGCACCCCGAGCACGTCGCGCACCTGACCAGCGTGCGGGTCGTCGCGGCGGACACGCAGCTGCGCGACCTGCTGGCAGCGCGCGCCGCTCAACCATCAGGGACCACGCCGGATGTGAGCCGCCTGGCGCGCGATCGCGGACTGGACGACGAACAGGCACGCGCGGCCGCAGCGGTCGCCTCGGGCGCTCCGTTGGTCGTGGTCGAGGGGGCCGCGGGCGCGGGCAAGACCACGATGCTCGGCGTGGCGATCTCCGCGGCGCAGGCCGAGGGCCGCGCGACCAGGGTCATGACACCGACGAAGAAGGCAGCCGACGTCGCCGCGCGCGAGCTCGGTGTACCGACCGACTCCGTCGCGAAGCTCGTCCATGACCACGGGTGGCGATGGGACCAGGACGGGGTGTGGACGCGCCTCGCGGTCGGGGAGCCGGACCCGCGCACGGGCGGCATCTACGCCGGGCCGTCCGCATCGGCCCGCCTGCACCGAGGAGAGCGAGTCGTCGTCGACGAGGCGGGGATGCTCGACCAGGACACCGCCATCGCCCTGCTGCACATCGCCGACGAGGCAGGAGCGAGCCTCGCGCTCGTCGGAGACCGCGCGCAGCTGGCGGCGGTCGGCCGGGGTGGGGTGCTCGACATCGCGGCTCAGGTCTCGCGGCGCATGTTCGACATGGCGACGGTGCACCGCTTCACCGACCCCGAGTACGCCGACCTCACCGTGCAGATGCGCCGGGGCGAGGACCCGGCGCATCTGTTCGACCGGCTCGAGACCCTGGGCCTGGTCGTGCTGCACCCCAGCACCGAGGACGCGCACGACGCGGTCGCCCGCACGGCTCGAGACGGCGACGCGGTCACCGTCGCGACCAACGACGAGGCCCGCGCCCTCAACTCGGCGATCCGGGAGGTACGTGTCCGGCGCGGCGACGTCGACGACGCCCACACCACCTACGGCAGCGACGGCCTACCGATCGGCGCCGGCGACGTGGTCCAGACCCGCCGCAACCAGAGCGATCTCGGTGTGGCGAACCGGCAGACCTGGACCGTCCAGCACGTCACCGATGACGGCGGGGCCTGGGTCAGGGCGACCGCGGCCGGCGGCGTGCACGGGCGCAGCGTCAGGCTCCCCGACCAGTACGTCGCCGAGCACACGCACCTGGCATATGCCGCGACCTCCTACGGCGTCCAGAGCGCGACCACTCCCAGGGCGCACACGATCCTCAGCGACGCACTGGACGGGGCAGGGCTGTACGTCGGCATGACCCGCGGGCGGGACAGCGACACCCTGCACGTCGTCGCTGCGGACCGGGACGAGGCCCGCGAGCAGTTCACCGCAGCACTCCAGCGGGACCGCGCCGATCGCGGGCTGACCGACGCGACCCACGGCGCGCACCACGCGGTCAGCGGCCTCATCGCGGACGGCCCGGTGACGTTCGTCAACGCTGAACGGGCTCTGCTCCGCGAACTGATCACTAGTGCCGAGCGGGAGGCAGCCCGGTGGGAACACGCCCTGGGCGCCCTGACCCGGCAGAGCGCCGAGCACCGCGTCGGGGCGGAGCAGCAGGCCCACGTCGTCACGGCCGCCGACGCGCGCCTCGCGGACGTGCGGACCGCGGTCGCCGTACCACTGATCGAGATGGCCACCAGCGACGGCGTGGGCTACCTGAGTGCGCAGGAGCGGACGTGGCAGGCACACCGCGCACTGAACGTCGCGGGGCGGTTCGGCAAGCGGTCGGCCGCTCGCACCGCTCGGGAGGCGCTCGCGACGCACCGCACGACGGAGGACTCCGTGCGCCGACGCTGGGGTGACGTCCCGCACACGACGACCCACCTCCCCTTCTGGGCCGAGGCCGCTGCTGAGCGGCAGGTCCTCGCCGACCCCCGGGTGGTCGCGGCGCAGCAGTCGGCCGACCGCGCCCACCTCGAGCAGCAGGAGCTCAAGGCAGACCACAGACAGGCGCGGTCGACCCTGATGCACGACGTCGCGGGCGGGCACTGGCCCAGCCGACTGGCGGAGCGAGTCACCGAGCTGCGAGCTCACGTGCGTCAGGCACGCCGCGAGCTTGCCGAGATCGACGCCCTGCCCGTGGGCGAGGCCGCTCAGCTCATCCGCGACCGAGCAGCACAGGCCGAGGCTGGGCGGATCGCCGAGGCCGCGAGGCTGGCACAAGCGGCCGAGCGTGCGCGCTGGGATTTCTCGGCCCCGGTGTACCCGTCGGCGCCCGATCGCGACTACGGGATGGGTCGGTAGCACTTGACCCGTACAGCAGCGACGGTCGTGACTAGAATTCGGGTCATGACGACCACGACATCGCTGGCCAACGTCAAGGCCCATCTGTCCGCGATCGTCAGAACCGTCCACGACACCCACGAGCGGGTCGTCATCACACGCAACGGTGAGCCGGCCGCCGTCCTCGTCTCCCCCGACGACCTGGCGTCGCTGGAGGAGACCCTGGACATCCTGTCGAACAAGGCTCTGATGACACAGGTCGCCGAGGCCCGAGCTGAGATCGACTCCGGCGAGACCGTCGAGCAGTCGGCCCTGCGCCGGCGGTGACCTACCTCATCCGCTGGGCGCCGCCGGCGCAGCGGGCAACCGCAGAGACCCTGCCGGAGGCCGTAGCGACAGCGGTCCGGATGTTCGCCAGCGGCGCACTGGCCGAGGATCCGCAGCGAGCCGGCACGCGCCTCACGCATGAGCTCGCCGGGTACTGGTCCGCCCGCCGCGGTCAGTACCGCGTCATCTACGCCATCGATGACGAGGCCGCCACCGTGACGATCATGACCGTCGACCATCGCCGCGACGTCTACCACTGAGGATCCGGAGGACCGTTGGACCGCATCAGGGTCGGCGCAAGCGCACACAGGCACCCAGCGCCCCCGCGGCAGTCGACGGGCTCTCCCGCCGGGCGTGACGGCCTTTGCTGCAAGGATGGGAAGCAAGCATGGCGAAGCGTTGGTCATACGAAAGGATCTCGCGCTATCCTTTCGTAACGCGCACTCGCACGCAAGGCTTCCGCCGAAGCCTTCTTCACCGGAGTGCCGTGGGAAAGGCCCGAGCACGCCGGAGGACCGATGAACGAGCGACGCGAACCGGCCGGCCAGGCCCAGGGCGATCCGAGGCTCAGCAGCGCCCAGGCCGCGCCCGCCCTACACCCCACCGCCGGCTGGCCACCGGTGACCTATGAGGACCGCGACTGGGCCTCCACGCTCAACGAGGGCCACCTCGACGTGTGGCAACGGATCAAGACCGCCCGCCCCTACAAGGCCGCCGTCCCACCGTTCATCGCCGACCTGGACCCCCGCCTGCGACCCGAGGCGCTCACCGCCGCGTTGGATGCCACCAACGAGGTCACCCGCTTCGACACCGAGATGGCCGGCCTGCCCGTGCCCATGCCCGCAGTCCTGCTGCGCACCGAGTCCGCGTCCTCCTCCCAGATCGAGCACCTCACCTCCAACGCCCGCAACATCGCCCTCGCTGAGCTCGGTGCCCCCGGCAAGGAGAACGCCGCACTCATCGTGGCCAACGCCCACGCGATGACCACCGCCCTGAAAGCCGGAGAAGCCGTCACCCCCGCCACCATCCTGGCGATCCACGCCACCCTGCTCCAGGCCGCCGAGCCCGACCACGCCGGCACGTGGCGCGACCAGCAGGTCTGGATCGGGTCCTCACCGATCTCCCCGCACGACGCAGACTTCGTCCCACCCCACGCCGACCGGGTCCCCGGGCTGATCGACGACCTCTGCGCGTTCGGCCAACGAGCCGATGTGCCGCCGCTGGTGCACGCCGCCCTCCTCCACGCCCAGTTCGAGACCATCCACCCGTTCATCGACGGGAACGGCCGCACCGGAAGAGTCTTGGTCCACACCGTCCTGCGCGACCACGGGATCACCCGGCACACCACAGTCCCGGTGTCCGCCGGGCTGCTGCGCGCCCCCGGCCGGTACTTCGACGCGCTCGGCGCGTACCGTGACGGCGACCCGAACCCCATCGTCACCGAGATGTCCGCCGCTGCACTGGCCGCGGTCGCCAACGGCCGTCAGCTCGCCAGCGACATCCTGGGCATCCGCCAGCAGTGGCGGGATCAGATCAAGGCCCGCACCGACTCGTCCGTCTGGCGGCTCGCCGACGCACTCTTCGCCCAGCCGGTGATCAACGTCGACCGCGCCGTCACCGACCTGGGGGTCTCCGCACCGGCCGCCCGGGCGTCCATCGCCACCCTGGTCGACGCCGGTGTCCTCACGACGACGTCGCACGCCCGCCGCAACCGCGCCTGGCAAGCGACCAGCATCCTTGCCGCGATCGACGACTTCTCCCGCCGGGCAGGGCGGCGCGCCGCGGGGCGGTGAGGCCCGCGCAAACGCTCACCCCAGAATCACCCCCACTGCGAGCCGGACAGCCCTGGAGACACCTCACGAATCGCGGTGACCTGCGCAGACACCCCCGACGGGACGTTCGGGACGAAGAGGGCGCAGGTTCAACTGTCACCCCGACCAGCAGACGAGGGCCCTCGACCAGCGGAGACGCGGGTCGAGGGCCTTCGTCGTCCAGCACACCCAGGGCACCTGGCGTCGCGGCGGCACCGAGGTCGGCCTGGTCAGCTGACCAGTGGAGGCGCCGCGGGTGTCGTCTGCGGGGACCGCCACAAGACGAGCTCTGCGATCCGAGCGGCTCTCGTCACCGTCGTACCGCTCGACAGCCGCGGCAGCCCTGCCACCGTCCGCGGCTCGTGCCACCGGGTCGTGCTGCACCGTGCGCAAGTGCGCCCTGACGGTGGCACTGCACCGGTGCGAGACTGGGGGCAGGGCACCGAGGCGTGGACCGACCTGCGCCGACGCCCGAGTCGGGAGGCGATCATGATGACCACGGACCGCACCACGGTGAGAACGCCGTCGTCCTGCCCACCGCGCACCGCCCGCCGGCACCGCTCCCCCGCCCTGGCGGTGACCGCTGCGCTGCTCCTCGTCCTGACCGCGTGCACCGGAGCGACCGGTGAGGAGCCCTCCCCCACACCCGAGCCGCCCTCGCCCGCCCCGACCCCCACGGCCGAGCCGAGCCCGGAGCCGACCGCGACACCCGGGCCGGTGGACACGGTCGCCTACTACCTGGTCGACACCCGCGCAGGGCTGCGACTGGCCCGCGAGCTCGGCGAGGGCACGGGGACCGACGCCGTCGTCGCCTCGGTGCAGGCGATGGTCGACGGCGCCGACGACCCCGACTACAGCACGGCCTGGGACCCCGCGACCGAGGTGCTGTCGGTGGGTCCCGGAGCGGACGGGACGATCGTCGTCGACCTGAGCGCGCAGGCGCGGCAGGCGAACATCGGTTCGCAGGGTGCGGCACTGATGATCCAGCAGCTCGTCCACACCGTCACGGCCGCCGCCGAGGACGAGACGGCGGGTGTGCTGCTGACCATCGACGGCGAACCTGCCGGTGAGCTCTGGGGTACGGTCGTCTGGGACGAGCCCGTGACGCGGGCCGATCCCCTCGAGGTGCGCGTGCTGGTGCAGATCGACGAGCCGCGCGAGGGCACCGTGACGAGCTCGCCGATCACGGTCAGCGGCGAGGCGAACGTCTTCGAGGCCACCGTGCTGTGGTCGGTGCTCGACGCCGACGGGACCGAGGTCGCCGCGGACTTCACCACCACGGCAGAAGGGCAGACCTTCGCCCCGTTCACCTTCTCGGTGGACCTCGAACCCGGGACGTACACCGTCGTCATCAGCGAGTCCGACCCGTCCGACGGCGAGGCCGGCACCCCGATGAGCGACAGCAGGTCGGTCACGGTGGAGTGACCGACCACAGATCACCCTCGACCTGCCCAAAGGTCCCGGAAGAACCCGGTCCCGACCTGTCGAAATAGAGGTATGGATCTCACGACCTTCGCAGCAGTTGTCGGCATCCCCGTCGAGGACGACCTCCCGCCGTTCTGGGACTGACCGCGACCCCGCTCGACGCTCCGCCGCTCGTCCCTCGCTCACCCGCGAGGACGTCGGCGCACCTCGTCACCCCTCGGACGTGACGCCCGGCTCCTGGCCGGTGGCACCGTCCTGCGCAGGGGCGACCTCGGCCTCTCCCGGGGCAACCTCGGAGACCGTCGGTGCACCGGTGACCGCGTCGTCGACCAGGTCGACCGCTCGTGGGCCGAAGACCAGCAGCGACGCGACGAGCAGCACCCCCGCGACGAGCTGACGACCACCGCTGCGTGAGGGGCTGGGCAGCTCCGCACGAAGGGTACGTCCCACGTCGCGGACCTCCTGGGCCGAGAGCCGCACGGGCAGGCTGCGCAGGTACGGTCCCAGCTGCCGGGCCCCGACGAGGGTCACCCCGCTGCTCAGCATCGCCGGGGGCACGTTCTGGCTCGGCACGCACAGCACCGCACGGGTCGCGGTGCGGTGCTGCGGCGGGAGGGTCGCGGCGATGGTCCCCGCCGACCAGGCGAGGGCCGCGGTGTCGGCCGTGCGACGGTGCCCATGGACCCGCAGCTCACCCTGAGCGGTGGTCACCACGCCGGGCTCGTCCGCGATCCCCAGCACCATCACCCCGCCCGGGCCGACCAGGACCACGGCACGCTCGGCGCTCGCACCGACGCGGCGGTCGCTGCGTCCGACGAGGACCCAGCCGTCCGCGCCGACGGACCGGGCGATCTGGGAGGTGCGCAACGGCGCACCCACGGAAGCGGGCGTGTCATAGACGAGTGCCATGGTCGTCCTATCGGCGTTCGTGGGTCGGCGTTGACCCGTGGGGAGCATCTTGCTGCACGACGGGCTGTGACACCAGTCACGGACCACCACGAATGCGGACGATCTTCCCTCGCCCACCACGCCCGGAACCCCGTCGGCGTCGTACAGTCACCGGCATGCCGATCCCCGAGTTCGTCCTGCGCCTCCGCGCGGCGGTCGGCCACGCACCGCTGTGGCTGCCCGGCGCGTCCGTCGTGGTGCTCGACGACACCGACCGGCTCCTCCTGGGGCGCCGCGCCGACAACGGCCTGTGGGCAGTGGTCAGCGGGATCGTGGAGCCGGGTGAGGAACCGGCGCGCGCGATCACCCGAGAGGCCCTCGAGGAGACCGGTGTCGAGATCGAGGTGGTGGCCCTGACCGCCGTGTCGATCACCGAGGAGGTCCGGTACGCCAACGGCGACCTGGCCCAGTACCTCGACCTCTGCTTCTGGGGCCGCCCCGTGGGCGGCACGGCCCACGTGGCCGACGACGAGTCCACCGAGGTCGCGTGGTTCGAGCGCGACCACCTGCCGGCCGACCTGACGAGGACGTCGACCGAGCGCATCGCGCGCACCCTCGCCTACGTGGCCGCCGCGCGGGGAGGCGGACGTCCCGAAGCCTGGTTCGCACGCTGACCCAGGGCCGGGCCGTCGAGGCCTCACTGCCAGCGGAAGACCTTGGCGGCCACCGGGACCAGCACCAGCGTCCACAGCACCATCACCACGAGCTGCTGGACGGGCACGCCGTCGCCGAACCACCCGGCGCTCATCGCCTGCGCGGCGGCGCCCAGCGGCAGGAACCCCGCGACCCGCTCGAGGGAGTCGGGCATGAGGGGGCCGGGCATCCACGCCCCGGCGAAGAAGATCAGCGGGAAGTAGAGGAGCATCCCCAGACCGTTCGCCGTACCCGCCGTGGGGACGACCGCCGCGAGCAGGCAGCCCAGCGCGATCATGTGCAGCGCGCCCAGCACGAACGCCACGACGACGACGCCGGGCCGGGTCGGTGCCACGATGTCCAGGACCGCCCAGGCGACCGTCAGCGCCAGGGCGACCGCCACGAGCAGGGCCAGGGCGACCGCCACGAGCAGGGCCGCCACGTTGACCGCGACCTGGGCGACCAGCAGCCGTGAGGCGGGCAGGGGCGTGGTCGACAGCCGGCGCAGGACCCCCCTCTCCCGGTAGGTGCCGAAGGCCGAGGGGAAGGTGGTGAGCGAGACCGTCGTGATCGCCATCGCCAGCGCGACGGGCACGTACAGGTCGATGCCCCGCAGGTGGGCGATCTCCGGGATCGCGGCGGTGATCGGCTCCTGCATGCCCGGCATGACCAGGCCGAGCAGCAGCAGCAGGACGGTGGGGAAGGCCAGGGCGAAGAAGGCGGTGCCCGGGTCGCGCAGGTACACGCGCCCCTCGGCCAGGGTCAGGGTGCGCAGGGCGTGCATGTCAGACCTCCTCGAGGACGGTGGTCGGCTCGGCGTCCGCGCCGGGCCGGTGCTGGCGGTCACGACGGGTCAGCTCGACGAAGGCGTCCTCGAGCCGGCCGCGCTCCGCGGCCACCGCGACGGGGGTGATGCCCTGGCCGGTCAGTCCCAGCAGGGTCGCGACGACGACGTCGTGCCCCCCGCGCACGACGACGTCGTCACCGGTGACGTCGACCTGCTCGACCGAGGGGACCTGCGCCAGGACCGCGCGGAGGCGCTCGTCGGGCACCGGGTCAGCGGTGCGGAAGCGGAGCACCTGCCCGACCCCGGCCCGCCGGACGAGGCCCTGGGGGGTGTCGGTGGCCACGACACGGCCGTGGTCGATCAGGGCGAGGCGGTCGCACAGCCGCTCGGCCTCGTCCATGAAGTGGGTGACCAGGACGATGGTGACCCCCTGGTCCCGGACCCCCTCGATGAGCTCCCAGGTGTCCCGGCGCGCCTGGGGGTCCAGCCCGGTGGTGAGCTCGTCGAGCACCGCGATCTCGGGGTTGCCGATCAGTGCCAGCGCGATCGACAGCCGCTGCTTCTGACCTCCCGAGAGCTTGGCGTACGGGGTGTCGAGGGAGCTGGTCAGCCCGAGCCGGGCGGCCAGCGCGCGCCCGTCCGCCGGGTGCTCGTAGAACGAGGAGTAGAGGTCCAGGGCCTCACCGGCGCGGAGCTTGCCGGGGAGCTCGCTCTCCTGGAGCTGGCAGCCCACCCGCTGCCGCAGCGCGAGGCCGTCGCGCTGCGGGTCCAGGCCGAGCACCCTGACCGTGCCGCGGTCCGGTGCCCGCAGGCCGGTCAGGCACTCGACGGTGGTGGTCTTGCCGGCACCGTTGGGTCCGAGGATCCCGAAGATCTCCCCGCGGTGGACGTCGAGGCCGACGTCGTCCACCGCGATCGTCGAGCCGTACCTCTTGTGCAGGCCGTCCACGCTGACCACGGGGTCAGCGGGTCGGTCCTGGGTGCTGCTGGGCATGATGAGCCTCCGATCATGGGTGCGGTGAGGGGAGGGACGGCGTCGGGCCCTGTGCGGGCCGCGCCTCCCCGTGCGAGGTGTGGTGAGTGGTGGCGCCGGCCGCTGCCGGCGGGCCGTGCCGCGCCGTCAGCCGGTCGCGGTGTGGACGGTGGCTCCTCGGGTGGCCAGGGAGAACGCTGCGGCCAGGACGACCAGGAGCCCGACGATCACCGCAGCCCGCAGGGCCAGGTCCAGGCCGGGCGCGGCGATGCCGAGGCCCGCCTGCAGGATCCACATCACCCCGAAGATCGGCCCGACGGTCAGCGGGAGGGTGAGGGTGCCCCACCATCCACCGAACCGGTAGTACGTGATGCCGACAAGGAGTCCGCAGAGCTGAGCCGTGCCGATCAGGGCGAGATGGGTACCGAGCACCAGGTCGATGTCGCTCGAGGCGTAGCTGGTGTCGGACTCCGTGAGCTCGTGGCTCCAGCCGGCGATGCCGTAGACGAGCCTCTCGACCTGGAGGAGCACCGTCAGCGCGACCGCGTAGACGACAGTCATCACCAGCATGGCCAGGACGGCGGCGCGAGCGAGGCTGCGACGGGTCATGCCCGCGGCGACGTGGACCGGCAGGTAGGCGGTGATCGTGCCGATCGCCATCGCGAAGGGGAACCAGATGCCGCCCTGACGGCTGAACTGGACCACCGAGGCCGTCACCTCGCCGAGGTTCGCCCAGACGATCAGCGCGACCGTGGCCCCCGCGAGGACGACCGACACGGCCCACGCCGCGATCACGAGCTGGCCGCGGACGAGCCATCGGACGGTCCGCAGCACGGGTCCGCGGCGGTTCCCCCGGACCGGCGCCACCTGCGTGTCAGCGGTCATCGTCCTGCCTCCTTCCCGGTCAGGTGCACGAACAGGTCCTGCAGGTCCACCGGTCCGATCTCCAGGCCCAGGCCTCGGGCGGCGGCGATCTCCTCGGGCTCGAGGTCGCCGTAGACCGTGGCCTGGGTGGTGGGGCCCAGGCTCTGCCGCCCGACGACGGTCCGCCCGGCGACGAACGCCTCCACGGCCTGGTCGGGTCCGGTGACGCAGACCCCCCGACGTCGCAACGTCTCGGCGTCCTCGGTCAGCAGGACCTTCCCGTGGTGCAGCACGACCACCGTCTCGAGCAGTCGCTGGACCTCCTCGATGAGGTGGCTCGAGAGCACGATCGTGCGCGGGTGGCTCACGTAGTCGGCGAGCAGGGCGTCGTAGAACTCGTACCGCGACGGTGCGTCCATGCCCAGGTGCACCTCGTCGAGCAGCGTGAGCGGCGCCCGCGAGGCGAGCCCGACGATCGTGCCGAAGGCCGACCGTCGCCCGCGGGAGAGCGCGGAGTGCTTGCTGCGTGGGTCGAGCTCGAAGCGGTCCATGAGGGTCCCGGCGAGCTCGTGCGAGTAGTGCGGGCGCGACTGCGCGACGAGGGCGAGGTTGTCCTCGAGACTGCGGTCGCTCAGCACGTCCCCGCTCTCGCGGACCAGGACGACCCCCTCGAGCACCCGGGCGTTCTCCCACGGGTCCTCGCCGTCGACCAGGAGGGTCCCGGCGTTCGGCCGACGGAAGGCCGCCATGGCCGACAGGAGCGTGGTCTTGCCCGAGCCGTTGCGACCGAGCAGCCCGCAGATGGTGCCCGGGGGGATCTCCAGGCTCACCCGGTCGACCGCGACGGTCGAGCCGTAGCGCAGCGTGAGGTCGCGGGTCTGGACGGCGAAGCTCATCGGTCCTCCTGGGGGGTGGCCGGCCGTGCGGGGTCGACCTCGGCGGCGGTCCGGGCGGCCTGCCGGAGCCGGTCCACGACCTGCTCGACGGGGATGCCGAGGATGTGGGCCTCGAGGGCCAGGGGTTCGACGGCCTCGGCGAAGAAGCGCTCGCGTCGGCGGCCGAGCAGCGCCTCGCGGGCGTCGGGGGCGACGAACATGCCGACCCCGCGCCGCTTGTAGAGGATGCCCTCGTCGACGAGCTCGGCGAAGGCCTTGGCCGCGGTCGCCGGGTTGATCCGGAACGTCGTCGCGTACTGCGTGGTGGACATGACCTGCTCCTCCTCGCTGAGGGCACCGCTGAGGATCTCGCGGCGGATCTGGTCGGCGATCTGCAGGTAGATGGGGTCACGGCCGTCGAACACGCGCTCCACCTCCTGCAGGACTGGTTCTGTGGTTCATTACTCCACTAATGAACCACAGAGGCCGCGCGAGGGCAAGGGGCTGGCGGGAGAAGGCGCCCCGTGACCGGGGCAGACGGCTGCGTCAGGCGGAGGCTTGGTGCTTCGCGGCGATGAGCTCGGCGATCTGCACGGCGTTGAGCGCCGCACCCTTGCGCAGGTTGTCGCTGCTGATGAACAGGGCGAGGCCACGCCCGTCCGGCACGCCCGGGTCCTGACGCAGACGCCCGACGAAGCTCGGGTCCTGGCCGGCGGCCTGCAGCGGTGTCGGGATGTCGGTGAGCTCGACACCCGGGGCGCCGGCGAGCAGCTCCTTGGCCTGATCGACCGACAACGGCCGCTCGAACTCGGCGTTGACCGACAGCGAGTGCCCGGTGAAGACCGGGACCCGCACGCAGGTCCCCGAGACCAGCAGGCCAGGGATGTCCAGGATCTTGCGGCTCTCGTGGCGGAGCTTCTGCTCCTCGTCGGTCTCGAACGACCCGTCGTCGACGATCCCGCCCGCCATCGGCAGCACGTTGAAGGCGATCGGCCGGGCGTAGATCACCGGCTCGGGCAGGTCGAGGGCCCCGCCGTCATGGGTCAGCGCGGCGACGTCGGCCCCGGCGAGGGCGGTGACCTGAGACTCGAGCTCGGCCACCCCCTTGAGGCCGCCCCCGGAGACCGCCTGGTAGGTCGAGACGATCAGCCGGGTCAGTCCCGCGGCGTCGTGCAGCGGCTTGAGCACGGGCATCGCAGCCATCGTGGTGCAGTTCGGGTTGGCGATGATGCCCTTGACGGCCTGGTCGATCGCCTCGGGGTTCACCTCGCTGACCACGAGCGGGACCTCGGGATCGCGGCGCCAGGCCGAGGAGTTGTCGACCACGATCGCGCCGGCAGCGGCGAACCGGGGCGCCAGGGCCTTGGAGGTCGCGCCACCCGCCGAGAACAGCGCGATGTCCAGGTCGCTCACGTCAGCTGTCGCGGCGTCCTCGACCACCACGTCCCCCCCGGCCCAGGGCAGGGTCGTGCCGGCCGAGCGGGCCGAGGCGAAGAAACGCATCGAGGCGACCGGGAAGTCCCGCTCGGCGAGGAGCTGTCGCATCACGGCGCCGACCTGCCCGGTCGCGCCGACCACGCCGACCCGAAGGCCCCGCCGTGCCTCGCTGGACCCTGTGCTCATGCTCATCGTCCTGTCCCGCCGTAGACCACGGCCTCGCCGTCGGAGGAGTCGAGGTCGAAAGCGGTGTGGACCGCCCGGACCGCGTCGTCGAGCTGGTCCGAGCGCGTGATCACCGACACCCGGATCTCGGAGGTGGAGATCATCTCGATGTTGATCCCCGCGTCGCGCAGCGCACCGAAGAGCTTGGCGGAGATCCCCGGGTGGGACTTCATCCCGGCGCCGACCAACGACAGCTTGCCGATCGTGTCGTCGTACTGGAGCGAGTCGAAGCCGATGGACCCCTGCACGGCCTGCAGCGCCGCGGTGGCCTTCTGGCCGTCTGTCGCGGGCAGCGTGAAGGAGATGTCGGTCAGCCCGGTCGAGGCCGCCGAGACGTTCTGCACGATCATGTCGATGTTGACGTCCGCGCCGGCGACGACCTCGAAGATCTGGGCCGCCGTCCCGGGCACGTCCGGCACGCCGACGACGGTGACCTTGGCCTCGGTGCGGTCGTGCGCGACGCCCGAGATGATCGGCTGCTCCATCTGTCCCTCTTCCTGTGCGTCGGCGTGCTCGTCGGTGACGAGCGTGCCCTCACGGCCCGAGAACGAGGAGCGCACGTGGATGCGCACCCCGTTGCGCCGGGCGTACTCGACGCAGCGCAGCATGAGGACCTTGGCCCCGCTGGCTGCCATGTCGAGCATCTCCTCGTAGGAGATGCGGTCGATCTTGCGGGCGCTCGGCACGATCCGGGGATCGGCCGTGAACACCCCGTCGACGTCGGTGTAGATCTCGCAGACGTCCGCCCCGATCGCGGCCGCGATGGCCACCGCCGTGGTGTCCGACCCGCCCCGGCCGAGGGTCGTGACGTCGTTGGTGTGCTCGGTGACCCCCTGGAAGCCCGCGACGATGGCCACCGCGCCCGAGTCCAGGGCCTGCCGGATGCGGCTCGCCTTGACGTCGATGATGCGGGCACGACCGTGCACGTCGTCGGTGATCACACCGGCCTGCTGACCGGTGAAGGACTGCGCCTCGACACCCAGGTTCGCGATGGCCATGGCCAGCAGGGACATCGAGATGCGCTCGCCCGCGGTGAGCAGGATGTCCATCTCCCGCAAGGGGGGCAGGGGGGAGATCTCGTTCGCGAGCTCGAGCAGCTCGTCGGTGGTGTCGCCCATCGCGGAGACCACGACCACGACGTCGTCACCGGCGCGCTTGGCCTCGGCGATGCGCTTCGCGACGCGCTTGATCGCGGTCGCGTCGGCGACCGAGGATCCCCCGTACTTCTGGACGATCAGGCTCACGGCGAGCGCTCCGGTGTGAGTGGCGGTGGTGCATGTCTCGGATGCCAGATCCTAGACGTGACCAGCCCGCGGACACCGGGACGTTCACCATGCGGGAAGACGGCAAGGCCGAGGGCCGCGAGCACACAGAACGGGTAGACAGGGAGGTCGGCGCAGGCACCCGTCGCCTGTGCCTCAGCACCCGCCGTGTCCCGGCACCAGGAGGCACCATGCGCAGCACCGTCCTTGCCACGGCCGTCGTCGTCGGTCTGCTCGCCCTGGCTGGCTGCGCGACGGGCGGCGAGGCGGGCAGCCCCAGCCCCGACGTCGAGGTCCCCGGCGCCCCGACCCCGATCGAGACCGACGAGCCGACCACCGAGCTGGTGGTCACCGTCGACGAGACCGGTGACGGGCAGACCCGCACCTGGACCCTCACCTGCGACCCGCCCGGGGGGGACCACCCCGACCCCGAGGGCGCCTGCGCGACCCTGGGAACGGTGGACATCGCGGAGGCCTTCGCACCGGTGCCCGCCGACCAGATGTGCACCCAGCAGTACGGCGGCCCGCAGGTCGCCACGGTCCAGGGCCTGGTCGGCGGCGAGCAGGTCGACGCGACCTTCTCGTACACCAACGGCTGCGAGATCTCCCGGTGGGACAACCTGACGGCACTGCTCGGCGAGGCAGGGACCACGCAGTGAGCGCCGCGAGCATCCCCCACACCGTTGCACGCCGGCCCTAGGCTCGCGCCATGCCCACTGCCGCCGACGGCGCCGTCGGTCCCGCCCCGCTGGCCCCTGCCCCCGAGCACCCCGGCATCGTGGTGTCCGGGGTCCGCCGCCACTTCGGGGCGGTCCGCGCGGTCGACGGCGTGGACCTCGTCGCCCGCCGCGGGGCGGTCACCGCGCTGATCGGGCCCAACGGCTCGGGCAAGACGACCCTGCTGCTCGTCCTGGCGGGGCTCCTGGTCCCCGATGCCGGCACGGTGCGCATCGCCGGGCACGACCCGGTCACCGCGGGCCTGACCACCCGGGCGCTGACCGGCTGGATGCCCGACGCCTTCGGCACGTGGGACTCGCTGACCGCGCGCGAGGTGCTGACGACCGTCGGTGCCGCCTACCGCCTGCCTGCCGCGCGCGCGGCGGCCCGCGCCGCAGAGCTGCTCGACCTGGTGCACCTGACCGACCTGGCCGACCGCCCCGCCCACGTGCTCTCGCGCGGCCAGAAGCAGCGCCTGGGCCTGGCCCGCGCGCTGGTGCACGACCCCCAGGTGCTGCTGCTCGACGAGCCCGCGTCGGGCCTGGACCCCCGCTCACGGGTGGACCTGCGCGTGCTGGTGCGTGACCTCGCGGCCCAGGGCAAGACCATCCTGGTCTCGAGCCACGTGCTGGTCGAGCTCGACGAGATGGCCGACGACGCCGTCTTCGTCTCGGCCGGACGGACGGTCGCCGCGGAGTCGCTCGCGGCGGCATCGGCGGCGCGCCGGCCCTGGCGTCTACGGGCCCTGTCCCAGTCCGGCCTGGCCGGGTGGCTGACGGCGGCCGGGGTCCCGTGGCGACCCGAGGGCGGGACCGCGAACGGGTTCGCCCCACCGCCCGACCTGCTCGACTCGCCCGGCTCGCTCGTCGTGGACCTGGACGGCGAGGCCGGGGCGGCCGACCTGCTGCGCGCCGCCGTCGGTGCGGGCGTGCCGGTCACCTCGCTCGCGCCGGCCTCCGGTGCCCTCGAGGCGACCTACCTGGCCCTCGAGGAGGAGCGGCGATGACCACCACGACGGCCCCACCGGTCGGACCGACCCCGACCGACCCCCGTCAGGCCGTCGACCCGCTGCCCGGGGCCGGCAGCACCTGGTCGGTCAGCTGGCACGGTGTGCGGACCGTGGCGACCCTCGAGCTGCGCCAGCGGGTCCGGTCGACCCGGTGGATCGTCTCGCTGGTGGTCTTCGGGCTGCTCGTCGGCGGTGTCAGCGTGCTGACCTGGGCCTTCGCCCGACAGGTGGACGACGCGGCCTGGACCGTCGGCCCGACGATGTTCGGCTTCATCGCGTTCTTCGTGCTCTTCCTGGGCCTGCTGGTGTCCCCGACGCTCTCCGCGACGGCGATCAACGGGGACCGGGCCGCGGGCACCCTGGCCACGTTGCAGGTCACCCTGCTGAGCGCGCTCGAGATCGTGCTCGGCAAGCTGCTGGCCGCCTGGCTGGCCTCGTTGGCCTTCCTGGCGGTGTCGCTGCCGTTCATCCTGTGGGCCTTCGCCACGGGCAACACCTCGCCGCTCGCCGTGCTCACCACCGTGCTGCTGCTCGCCGTGATGCTCGCCGTGGTGTGCGCGATGGGACTGGGCTTCTCGGCGCTGACCGCCCGGACGGCCGGTTCGGCGGTGCTGAGCTACGTGGCGGTGGCGAGCCTGTCGGTGCTCTCCCTCATCATCTTCGGGCTCAGCGTCCCGCTGGTCAGCGGGATCGAGACGGTCCAGGTCTACGAGGAGGACTGGGAGGCCTGGGAGCGCGAGGGCAACGAGTACCCGCTGGACGGCGAGCCGATGATCCCCTGCACGTGGGTCGAGCGTGAGCAGTACGTCTCGCACACCGAGCGGACGTGGTGGCTGCTGGCCATCAACCCGTTCGTGATCGTGGCCGACGCCGCGCCCGACGCGGTGCGCCCGCGGGACGACTACTACGGCTCGTTCGACCCGCTGGCCCTCATCCGTCAGGGCGTGCGCACGGCCCGGCTCGGCCCGCCCGAGACCTTCAACTACTGCTGGCGCGAGCTCGAGATGACGGGCCAGGGCTTCGGCGCCGGGACCTCCGACGACGGGCGGCCGCTCAGCCCGGTCTGGCCGTGGGGACTGTCCGTGAACCTGCTGCTCGGCGCCGCCGGGGTGCTGTTCGCGACCCATCGGCTGCGGATCCCGCAGCGCACGCTGCCCCGGGGCACGCGCGTCGCCTAGCCCGTCGCAGCGACCTCACCCGTCGCACGAGACCGGTGGTCACATGATGAGACCGGTCTCCGTCTCCTGATGAGACCGGTCTCAGAAAGCCTTGTCCATGAGTCATGGTCTCTATAACGTCGAGTCCTGGTCGCACTGACAGGCCACCTAGCCAGCGTGGGCGGGTGTCGGCCGTCCGACCGCACCGACGGCCGGACCAACCTGCGGGGTCGCAGCGGCCACGTCGCGACCCTGCCGACCCGGGGGGGCCATGACAGCCACGACCGCACGACAGCCGCAGCACCGGGAGGCGGGCACCTCTCGACCACGTCCGCACCTGCGGCGCAGGCTCACCGCGATGACCGCCACCGCCGCGGTCCTCCTGGTCGGCGGCGTCCTCGCCGTCCCCGCACATGCCCAGACCCGACCCGTCGGTGCCGGCAGCTACACCACGGACCAGGTCGGACCCGCACCGGAGGGCTGCGCACCGCTGGCCACCGATGCCCGCGCGTACCTCACCGACGACGCCCCCTCGGGCGCCGTCCCCACCAACGACTGGTGGTCATCCCTGGTGTTCAAGCACCCGAACGCGAGCTGCACCACCAGCGCCCCGCTGCACGCCCACCCGGTCGCGTACCAGCCCCACCAGGACGGCCTGGGACTGTCGAGCACCCGCGAGCCGGTCATGTACGGCACCCCCGGGGGCATCGGCGAGTTCCACTACCCCTACAGCGAGGACGTCGTCGTCGGGGTCGACGGGCTCGACGCCCCCGTGGTGATGGTCGCCGACTGGACGGACTGGACCGTCACGCCGTCCTGGGAGGGCAACGGCCGCTCCCTGCGAGCGACGATCGGTCACGGCCTGCCCTTCAGCTGGTACCACCTCAGCGGCGGCGACGCGGTGCTGGACACCCCGAGCGGGGTGCGGACCTGGCTCCAGGACGGAGGCCACATCGGCTTCACCGCCGGCGGCAGCGACTACGTCGCCTACGCCCCCGTGGGCTCGACCTGGAGCTCGACCGGCAACCAGCTGCGCAGCTCCCTGGCCGGGGCAGGGTTCCTGTCCGTCGCAGCGCTGCCCACCACGCCGGTGGACGACGACGCCACCCGCCGCGCGTTCGCCCAGCGGTACGCCCCTTACGCGTTCTCCGAGGTCACCGGGACCCGCGCCGACTACACCTACGACCAGGCCGGCGGCACGGTGCGCACCACCTACTCCCTGGAGACAGCACCGTTCCAGGGCTCGGTCGACGGGACGGTCGTCTCGCTCTACCCGCACCAGAGCGCGTACCTCGACAGCACGACCGGCGACGGGCCGTCGCAGGGCCAGGCCATCGACCGCACGTACGTCTCCCCACGAGGCGACATGCTGACGCTGGCCGGTGCGACGTCGTTCACCACGGACACGCCGTTCACCGGGGTGCTGCCCGAGATCCCCGCGGTCATGACCGGGAGCGGGGAGCAGAACGCCCGGCTGGACGCCCTGCTCGACCAGGTCGCGCAGGACCCGATGGACGCACGTGGCAGCGACACGTACTGGACCGGCAAGGGGCTGGGCAGGGCGGCACGGATCGCCGAGATCGCCGACCAGGTCGGCCGCACCGACGTGCGCGACACCGCCCTGGCCGGCATCCGCGAGACCCTGACCGACTGGTTCACGGCCTCGGACGGCAAGACCGAGCAGGTCTTCGCGTACAACGAGAGCTGGGGCACCCTGGTGGGCTTCCCCGGCTCGTACGGCTCGGACCGCGAGCTCAACGACCACCACTTCCACTACGGCTACTTCATCCTCGCCGCGGCGACCCTCGCCCGGTTCGACTCCGAGTGGGCCGCCGACGACGCCTACGGCGGCATGGTCGACCTGCTGATCCGGGACGCGAACGGCTACGACCGCGACGACGAGATGTTCCCCTACCTGCGCGACTTCGACATCTACGCGGGCCACGACTGGGCCGCGGGCCACGGCGCCTTCGGGGCCGGGAACAACCAGGAGTCGAGCTCGGAGGGGATGAACTTCGCCAACGCCCTGATCCAGTGGGGAGAGGCGACGGGGGACACCGAGGTCCGCGACGCCGGGGCCTTCATCTACGCGACGCAGGCCGCAGCGATCCAGCAGTACTGGTTCGACGAGGCCGGGGCGATCCCCGAGGGCTTCGGCCACACGACCCTGGGCATGGTCTGGGGCTCGGGCGGCACCTACTCCACCTGGTTCAGCGGTGCGCCCGAGATGATCCAGGGCATCAACCTGCTGCCCATCACGGGCGGTCACCTGTACCTCGGCCTGCGGCCGGACGACGTCCGCAGCAA
Organism: Actinotalea alkalitolerans; assembly: GCF_023369855.1. Taxonomy (GTDB): domain Bacteria; phylum Actinomycetota; class Actinomycetes; order Actinomycetales; family Cellulomonadaceae; genus Actinotalea. Next base: position 207,920 of record NZ_JAMBPP010000001.1, read on the forward strand.
CTACGCCGAGCTCGAGCGCACGATCGGCGGGCCGCCCACGGTGTGGCAGGACCTCCTGTGGTCCTCCCTGGCCCTGGGGGACGCCCCGGCGGCGCTCGCAGCCCTCGACGGCCATCCCGGCTACACGGTCGAGGAGGGCGAGAGCCGGGCGCACACGTACCACTGGATCGCGAACCTGGACGGCCTGGGCACGCTGGACAGCGGGATCCGCGCGGACCACCCCCTGGCAGCCGTCTTCGACGGGACCGGTGGTCGCACCTACGTCGCCGCGAACGTCACCGCGCAGGAGATCCTCGTGCGCTTCTCCGACGGCACCCGGGTCACGGTCCCGGCCGGCCGCACGGTCACCACGGGTGCCCACAGCTGGAGCGGCGGCTCGGGTCCGGGAGGGCCCGGCGGCGAGGACCCCAGGCCCACACCCGACCCGACGCCCGACCCGGACCCGGACCCGACACCGGACCCGGACCCCACGCCCGACCCGGACCCCGGCACGTCGGTCTTCGACCGCTACCTCACGCCAGGGGGCGTGCTGGCCCCGCAGCCGGGGAACGTCACGACCACGAGCGTCGCGCGCGCCTCGGGGCAGGACGCGATCGGCGAGCCGGCCCTCGGGCTCGTGCTCGAGGCGACGGGACTGACGGGTGACCACACCGGTGGCGCGACCCGCTTCTCGATCGGCCTCGACGCCGGCACTGCGGTCGGCAACGGCACCCGTCTGCGGGTCTCGTACGACCTGACCGGCGACGGCACCTGGGACCGGGTCGAGACCTACCACTACTTCGCGACCGACCCGGTGCCGGGCTGGGAGCAGTACACCGAAGCCCGGGGCCTGCTGAGCACCGGGGGCGCGCTCGGTGACCTCCGCGACGGTCGGGTCAGGGTCGAGCTGTGGAACGTGATCGGCACCCAGCCGACCTCGGTCGACCTCGCCGGGTCGGTCGTCCACCTGCCGTTCGCAGGATGACGACGGCCCCCGGTGCAGGGGGCACCGGGGGCGTGCAGGTGCGAGGGCCGGGGCTCAGCGTCCCCGGCCCTCGCGCAGCAGCGGCGCCAGCGCGTCCAGCTTCCCCTGCTGCGGGGTGACCCAGTCGTCCTGGACGAGGCCGCCCGTGTCGCTCGAGTTGGGGTTGTACGACCAGTAGGCGAAGCTGAAGCCACCGTCGAGCAGGTACGGGACCAGGTGGGCGAGCCAGCTCCGGTCGGACTCCGTCTCGTGGTGCGTGCCGAGCTCCCCGACGAGCACCGGTGCGATGTCCTCGTGCACCAGGTAGCCCCAGTTCGTGTCCCAGAGGGGCCGCAGGTTCTCGGGGTAGGTCGGGTCGGCGAACCACGGCTGCGGGTAGACGCTCGCGGGGTACTCGTGCGTGGAGTAGACGACCCGGTCCGGGACATCCAGGGTGATGGGGTGGTCGCGGACGTCCGACAGGCCACCGCCCCACCAGGTGGACGTCCCGTCACCCATGCGCTCGACCCCCTCGACCACGACGAGCCAGCTCGGCTGCACGGCGAGGATCGCGTTGCCCGCACGGGTCGCCGCGGCCGCCCAGTCGAGCGCCGCGTCCCCGCAGCCCCAGCATGCCGGGCCGTGCGGCTCGTTGTGCAGGTCCGCACCGATGACCGTGGGGTCCTCGAGGTAGCGCTCGGCCAGCATGACCCAGTCGTCGATCCACTGCTGCTCGGGATACGCGTCGGTGTACCAGAGCTCGGACTGCTGGTCGTACCCCGGCCGGTGACGGTCGAGCAGCACCGTCATGTCCCGCGCCCGGGCCCCGGCGACGACCGCGTCCATGATCTCGAGCGCGCTCCTGCCCGCCAGGTCGGGGTTCTTGCTCTCATCGATGCTGTTCGGCGCCGCGCCGCCGATGCACTGGTTGGACCACGGCAGCCGGATCGTCGTGAACCCGAAGCCGTGGATCTGGTCGAGGACCTCGTCCATCGACCGGGTCCACAGGCCGTGGGGCACGCAGTTCTGGGTCTCGAGCCCGAACCAGCTGACCGCCTTGAGGACGACGGGGCTCCCGTCGCTGTCGACGATCGTGGCCCCGTCCGTGGACAGGAAGCCCTGCGCTGACGCCACGACGGGCGACGACGGCGCAGGCGCTGGCTCGGACGACGTCGCCGGGGTGCGGGACGACGTCGGAACGGAAGCCGGTGCGACCGCGCGGCCGGCGTCGCCGACCGCACCGAGCTGGATCACGCCGACCGCGCCGACCGTGATGCCGACGACCAACGCCCCGACGATCGACCCGATCCACAGGCCGCGTCGCCGCCCGGGAGCGGGGACCGGGCCGGTCACCTCAGGGATGCAGGGCCTTGAACTCCGCGTCGGCCGCGACCTCGTCGTCGACGTCCAGGCGCAGATGACCCAGCATCACCTGGAGCACCCGCAGCACCGCCGAGGCCCGCTCGCCCCAGTTGGCCAGGTAGGAGAACTGCCACCACCACAGCGCCTCGAGCACCTGGCCGGTGTCGTAGTGCCGCTGCCCCTGCGCGAGGGCACCCACGATGAGCACCAGGTCGCCCGAGAGGGACGAGGTGACGACCTCCGAGCCGAGCACCGGGTCGTGGACCTCGGTGTAGTCGTCGATGCCGTCCAGCACGTTCTCGAGCCCCGCTCCCAGGGGGTCGAGGTCGGCATCGGGGCCGACGTCCGGCTCGAACCGCTCGGGCGGCAGGATGTCCACCATCGCCCCGAGCCGCGCCCCGGCGGCCAGCACGTCGGAGACAGCCAGGAGCAGCAGCGGGATGGCCGCCTCGGGGTTGGATCCGGCGGCGACCTCGGTCACCGTGCTCACGAACCGGCGGGACTCCGCCGAGACGGCGTCGGCGACGTCGCGCAGGTCTGCTGGCGTCTCGTCCGCGGTGGGTGGTGCAGGCTCTTCTCGGCTGTCAGGCACTGATCTGCCTCCGTCCTTCGAAGGCCCGCCCCAGCGTGACCTCATCGGCGTACTCCAGGTCCCCCCCGACCGGTAGTCCGGAGGCAAGTCGCGTGACCCGCAGACCCATGGGGACCAGCAGCCGCGCGAGGTAGGTCGAGGTGGCCTCACCCTCGACGTTCGGATCGGTCGCGAGGATGACCTCGGTGACCGTGCCGTCGGCGAGACGACTCATCAGCTCGGCGATGCGCAGGTCGTCCGGACCGACGTTGTCCATCGGGTTGATCGCCCCGCCGAGCACGTGGTACCGCCCGCGGAACTCGCGGGTGCGTTCGATCGCGACGACGTCCTTGGGCTCCTCGACCACGCAGATGGTCTCCAGCGACCGACGCGGGTCACGGCAGACGCGGCACTGCTCCTCCTGCGAGACGTTGCCGCACACCACGCAGAACTGGACGCGGGCCTTGACCTCGGTGAGGGAGTCGACGAGTCGACGCACCTCGGCGGGGTCGGCCGCGAGCAGGTGGAAGGCGATGCGCTGGGCGCTCTTCGGCCCGACCCCGGGCAGTCGCCCGAGCTCGTCGATCAGGTCCTGGACCGCGCCTTCGTACACCCGTCCAGCCTAGTGCGTGCGGGGTCAGCGCGGGTCGTCGGGGATCTCGTCGATGACCGTGCCGCCCAGCATCTGCGCGACCAGGGGTGCCCCTACCAGCCCCGAGGAGATCAGGTCGGGGTCGTCCGGAGAGGGGTCGTCGACCTCGACAGGTCCCGACGGCTTCGCCTGGGCGGCCATGGCCCGCTCGAACGGCGAACCGGCGCGGGTCCGTGCACCGGCCGGACCGGCGCCCTCCTCTGCCGCACCCTCGGGTGCAGGCTCGGGGTCCGGCTCGGGACCGTCGGGGATCGCCTCACCGTCGGGGCCGGTGCCGCGACCGGCACCGGGCGCGACACCCGGACGGGGGGACCGCCCTGCGCCGGTACCCGTCGGACGTGCCCGGTCCGGCTGCCCGGACGGACCTGACGTGGTCGCGACCGGAGGGACGGGCGCGTCCCACGAGGCCTCGGCCGCCTGGGTGACCCGTCGCGCGCGAGCGGCGGCCTCGCTCTCGGTCCCGCCCTCGGCCGCAGGAATCACCTCCGCGGTGGTGCCCGGGCCCGGCGCGGCGCCCGGGGTCGGGGGGGCGCCCGCGGCGACGGCCCCCAGGGAGGTCTCGATCCGCACGGTGATGCCGAGGGTCTCGTGCAGGGCCCGCTGGACGTTGTCCTGGTGCGGGCCGGCCCGGAAGGTGGTCGCGAGCTGGGGTGTGCTGAAGCCCAGGGTGACCTTGTCGGCGGTGACCTCCGCGACCTGCGCGTTCTGGCTGACCAGCACCCAGGTCGCCATCCGCAGCCCCCGCAGGGTCTGCAGCACCTCGGGCCACCGACGGCGCACGGTCTCGGCGTCCAGACCACCTGCCGACCGCTCCTGCGACGAGGGTGGTGCGGACGTCACCGGGTGCTGAGCCGCGCGGGGTGCGGGGCTGGGGGACGCGGGCAGCGCTGCGTCCGGCGACGGGGTCGACGCCGCGGGCGGTGTCGCGACCGGCGCCTCGGTCGGCTCGGCGACTGGTTCTGCGGTCGGTCCTGCGGTCGGTCCTGCGGCCGACCCTGCCACCGGTTCTGCGGCCGGCGCCGCGGTCGGTGTCGGCTCGCCGTCGGCGACAGGAACGCGCTCGACGGCAGGCTCGTCCTCGGGCTCCGGGGCGACTGCGCGGACCGGGTCGGTGACCCGAGCAGGCTCGCGCGGGGGCACCGACGGCCGCGCCGGCGAGGGCTCGACCACCTGTGGCCCGGTGGGCGCCGGCACCTGCGGCGGGGCGAGGGGAATCATCGACCGGGGTGCCGGGGCCGCGACCGTGCCGACCGGGACACCCGGGGCGACCGGGGCACCCGTCGGCGCGGTGGGGCCGGCTCCCTGCCCGAGGTCACGCTCGACCTTGTCGAGGCGCGCACCGAACCCGCGAGCGCCGTCGTCGGCGGCAGGGAGCAGCAGGCGCGCGGCGAGCAGCTCGAGATGCAGCCGGGGGGACGTCGCCCCGGTCATCTCGGTCAGGGCCGTGTTGACCAGGTCGGCCGAACGGGAGAGCTCGGCGGCACCCAGGGCGGTGGCCTGAGCGCGCATCCGCTCGAGCTGGTCGGCCGGCAGGTCACGCAGCACGGCCTGGGCCGCGTCCCCCGAGGCCGCGATCACGATGAGGTCGCGCAACCGCTCGAGGAGGTCCTCGACGAACCGGCGGGGCTCGTGCCCCGAGGAGACCACACGGTCGACGACCCGGAAGGCGCTGGCGCCGTCCCGCGCGGCGATCGCGTCGACGGTGTCGTCGAGCAGCGTCGCGTGGGTGTAGCCGAGCAGGGCGACGGCGCGTTCGTAGTCGATACCCGCCTCACCCGAGCCGGCCACGAGCTGGTCGAGCACGGACAGCGAGTCACGCACCGACCCACCGCCGGCCCGCACCACGAGCGGGAGCACCCCCGAGCCCACCGGCACGCCCTCGGCCGCGCAGATCTCCTCGAGGTAGGAGATCAGGCGGTCCGGCGCGACCAGGCGGAACGGGTAGTGGTGCGTGCGCGACCGGATGGTGCCGATGACCTTGTCCGGCTCGGTGGTCGCGAAGACGAACTTCACGTGCGGCGGCGGCTCCTCGACGATCTTGAGCAGGGCGTTGAAGCCCTGCGGCGTGACCATGTGCGCCTCGTCGAGGATGAAGATCTTGAACCGGTCGCGGGCCGGGGCGAACGTCGCCCGCTCGCGCAGGTCCCGGGCGTCGTCGACACCACCGTGGCTGGCCGCGTCGATCTCGACCACGTCCAGGCTGCCCGGGCCACCGCGGGCCAGGTCGGTGCACGAGTCGCAGGTGCCGCACGGCGTGTCCGTGGGACCCTCGGCGCAGTTCAGGCAGCGCGCCAGGATCCGGGCCGACGTCGTCTTGCCGCAGCCGCGCGGCCCGGAGAACAGGTAGGCGTGGGTGATGCGGTCCGCGCGCAGCGCCTGCATCAGCGGGTCGGTGACGTGCTCCTGCCCGATCACCTCGGTGAAGGTCTCCGGCCGGTAGCGGCGGTACAGGGCTGTGGTCACTGCACGAGCGTAGAGGCCCCTGCCGACGCCCGGCACGGCGTTCCTGGCAGATCCGTACGCCCGATCACCTGCTCTTGCCTCTCACACGGTGTCAGGGTGTGGACTCATGAGCATGCCTCCCCAAGGCGAGCACCTGCTGTCGATCGGCGAGTTCTCGCGGCTCTCCCGGATCAGCGTCCGGATGCTGCGGCACTACGACGAGCACGGCGTGCTGCACCCCACCCGCGTCGATGCGTTCTCGGGCTACCGGTCCTACGCGCCGGACCTGCTGCGCACCGCCGGGCGGATCCGGGACCTGCGTGACGTCGGCCTCCGGGTCGACGAGCTCGCCGCATGCGCGTCCGTGCTGGACGACCCGTCGGCGCTCCGCCCGGTCCTGGAACGTCAGCGCGATCGCCTGCTCACCGACGCGTCGGTGGTGGCGAACCGGGTCCGGGAGGTGGAACGCCTGATCACCGATCTGGAGGTCACACTCATGTCTGTCGAGATCACCCACCGCACGATCCCTGCTCGCACGGTCGCGTCCGTCCGCGACACCATCCCGGGCTACCAGGACGAGGGCCTGCTCTGGGAGCGGCTCATGGCCGGGATGTCGGCCGTCGGCGCGCAGATGGCACCCGCCCCGCTCGCTGTGGCGGTGTTCCACGACGAGGACTACGTCGAGGCTGGGCCCGACGTGGAGGTCCAGCTCGACGTCGCCGCCGCCTTCCCCGAGACGGGCGACGTACGTTGCCTCGACCTGCCCGAGCAGCAGGTCGCCACCGGGACGATGCACGGCGGCTACGAGGGCATCGGCGCCGTGATGGAGGCCATCGCCCAGTGGGCCGGGGAGCACGGTTACCGGTTCACGGGGCCGATGTTCAACATCTACGTGGTCGGACCGGGAGAGGAGCCCGACCCTGCGCGCTGGGTCACGGAGGTCTGCGCACCTGTCGTTCGCGCCGACGAGCCCGTCACGTCCGGCGCCGATGCGGACGGCGGGAGATGAGCGCGGAGAACGATCCGCGCCGTGAGCGCCCGGACCGCTACCGGGCGGCCGACACCCCGGCCCGGCTGACCGTCCCGCCGCTGAACCTGCTCATGGTCGACGGGGCCGGCGACCCGAGGTCGACCCAGGCGTACACCGAGGCTGTCGGCACGCTCTACGCGGTGAGCTACGGCGTCCGCGCACACGTCAAGGAGGCCGGAGGGACGCCGTGGACCGTCATGCCGCTCGAGGGTCTGTGGTGGGCGCTCGACATGGCCGGCTTCAGCACCGACCGCCGCGAGGACTGGCTCTGGACGATGATGATCGCCCAGCCGGCGGTGGTGACCGCCGAGATGGTCGAGGCGGCGCTGTCCGCCGCGGCGACCAAGGGTCGGGCGCCGGCGGCTGACCGGCTCCGGTTCGAGGCGTTCGACGAGGGCGACGCCGTCCAGGTCATGCACCACGGGCCCTACGAGACGGAGGGACCCACCATCGCCGCCCTCCACTCCTCCATCACGGAGCAGGGCCTGGTCCTGCGGGGCAAGCACCACGAGATCTACCTCAACGACCCGCGTCGGGTGGCACCCGCAGCGGTGCGGACGATCCTGCGCCAGCCGGTCGCCGCACACTGAGGTCGGCGCCGGCGTCCCACCACGAGGGGCGCCGGCGAGCCCGGCGGTCTGCACCGACCGGCCCGTCAGGGCAGGGCGAGGGAGGTGGCGAGGAGGCCCACGACCACGTACCCCGCCACCGCGGTCCCGGCCTGCACCCGTGGCGGCACCCGCGCACCGAGCAGCGAACCGGTCGCGGCGAGCCCGAGCTGCCAGGCGGCCGACGCCAGGCCGATGCCGACGACGAACGCGACCCGGTCGGTGGGCCCGGCCAGCCGGTCGCCCAGACCCGCCGCGACGACGGTGAAGTAGACGACCGTCATCGGATTGACCGCGGTCAGGACCACGAACCGGACCAGGGTTCGCCCGGCCCCCGCCCCGAGATCGGCCTTTCCGTCGCTATCCGCAGCGGGCAAGCGACGGAAAGGCCGATCTGGACGAGGCGCCGAGCCGGGAGGTCGGTGTCGGCCGAGCGGCATGGTCGCCAGCGCGGTCGAGGGCGCGGTCGAGGGCGTCGGGCTGCGCAGGGCGCGGGAGAGGCCTGTGACCGCGACCCCGGCGAGCACCGCGGCGCCGATGAGCTCGACCTGGCGGTCGTGCCCCGCCAGGAGCGTGGAGACCGCCGTGCCCGCGAGCACCGCCACGACCGCGTAGGTGAGGTCGACCAGCGCAGCACCGAGCCCGCCGGCGGCGGCCGGACGCCAGCCGTGCGTCATCCCGGTCTGCAGCAGGAGCACCCCGATCGCGCCGAGCGGCACGGCGACACCCAGCCCGACGGCGACGCCCAGACCCAGGGCGGTGAGCAGCTCGATCATGCGCGGGAGTGTGCTCCGGCCGGACCGCCACGTCGAGAGGATCCTGTGGATCTCACTGCTCTTCTGCGATGATCGCGGTGTGGACCCCACAGACAGAGAGATCCTCCGCGAACTGACCGCCGACGCCCGCGTCACCTTCCGTGACCTCGGCGCACGGGTGGGACTGTCGGCCAACGCCGTCGCGGCGCGCGTCCGTCGGCTGCAGCACGACGGCGTGATCGCGCGCTTCACCGTCGAGCTCGGCCCGGGCGCCGTCGGGCAGGGTCCAGCAGGCGGGCTCCCCAACGCCGGCGCGGGGCTCGAGCTGTACCTGGACGTGCGCCTCAAGGAGGGGGTCACCTGCGACGACTTCGCCCGGCAGCAGTCGGACTTCCGCGAGATCCTCGACGCCGTCCACCTGACCGGCCCGTACGACTTCCTGGTCCGGGCCGTCGTCCCCGACGCCGCCGCCCTCGACCACCTCGTGCGCAGGCTCAAGACCGAGGCCGGCGTCGCCCAGACCTCGACCCGCCTCGCCATGCGCCCCCCCGCAACCCGCTGACCCGCGCGCCCACACCCGCACCCCGCACCCACCCGCACCCCGCACCCGCTCGCACCCCGCCCGCCCCCACCCTCGCCGGCCGACATCGGGCCTTCCGTCGCTTTCCGCAGCGGGTAAGCGACGGAAAGCCCCCTCTCGGCGGCGGGGGCTTGCGTGCGCGGACACGTGGGACGTGCTGGCGGGATCGCGTGCTACTTTGCCGATGTCATCCGCCCAGTAGGGATTTGGAGCATCACGTGAACCACCCCGTGGTCATCGAGCGACGCGCACGCTTCATGTGCGCCATGCCTGGTGCCTCCCGCGGGGTCATGTGCATGTCCGACGACCAGCGCTGAGACCTCTCACCACTCTCACGCTTCCCGGTCCCCGGCGGACCCCCTGACGTCACACCCCCTGGCTCCTGCGTGGGCCCCTGGGTACCGGTGTGCCGCGAGCAGCGAACCGCCGCCGGGAACCCCTGGCCACCCGGCACCCTCGCACCTCCCGTGCACCCACCTGGAAAGGCACCACCATGAAGCGCACCCTGACGCCCCTGCTCGCAGGGATCACCCTCGTCGCGACCCTCGCGGCCTGCGGGGGCGGTGACACCGCCGCTGCCCCGACGCAGGAGGCCAGCGTCGAGAACCCCGTCGAGGTCACCGTCGGCGTCACCGACCAGAGCCACGACTACTGGCGCACCTTCGAGGAGCTGGCCGCGGAGGCCGGCATCGAGGTCGAGCTGGTCAACTTCACCGACTACAACCAGCCGAACCCGATCACCAGCCGCTCCGAGCTGGACCTCAACCAGTTCCAGCACCTGCTGTACCTGGCCAACTACAACGTCTCGGCGAACGACGACCTGGTGCCGATCGGTTCGACGGCGATCTACCAGCTGGGCCTGTACACCGAGAAGGACTACACGACGCCCGACGACATCCCCGACGGCGCCGAGATCGCCATCCCCAACGACGTCGTCAACCAGGCCCGGGCCCTGCTCGTGCTCCAGTCCGCAGGCCTGATCAGCCTGGCCGACGGCGGCAACGCCTTCTCGACGCCGGCCGAGATCGACGCCGACGCCTCACGGGTCACCGTGGTGCCGGTCGACGCGAACCAGACCACCGTCCAGCTGCGGAGCCTGGACGCGGCGGTCATCAACAACAACTTCGCGGCCGACGCCGGGATCGACCCGACCACGGCGATCTACTCCGACCTCGAGGACACCAGCACCGCACGCCCGTACCTGAACATCTGGGTGACCCGGGCCGAGGACGCCGACAACCCGGTCTACAACCAGCTCGTGGAGATCTACCACTCCGACGAGGTCATCTCGCAGCTCATCGAGCAGAACGGTGGCACGGCCGTCTCGGAGGACATCGACGCGGCCGAGCTGCAGGCAGACCTCGCCGAGCTCCAGGAGCTCGTCAGCAGCTCGCAGGGCTGACCACCTCGCCGGGCGGGGCGGCGCCACGCCCCGCCCGGCGGACCGGTCCCGGACCACCGGGCACCGGCGACCAGGGCGCCCCGGCGTCACGACGAGGACAAGGACCGACCCATGACTGCGATGGTCACTCTCCGCGACGTCTCCAAGACCTTCACCGGCTCCTCAGGCCCCGTGCACGCCGTCGACGGCGTCACCTTGGACGTCGAGCGGGGTGACGTCTTCGGGATCATCGGCTACTCCGGTGCGGGCAAGAGCACCCTCGTCCGGCTGATCAACGGGCTCGAACGCGTCACCGGCGGGCAGGTCCTCATCGACGGCCAGGACGTCACCGACCACTCCGAGCGCCAGCTGCGCTCGGTCCGGGTGGGCATCGGCTTCATCTTCCAGCAGTTCAACCTGCTCAACTCGCGGACCGTCGCGGGCAACGTGGGCTACCCGCTGCGGGTCGCCGGATGGCCCAAGGAGCGCCGCGAGGCGCGGGTCGCCGAGCTGCTGGAGTTCGTCGGCCTGGTCGACAAGGCCCGGCAGTACCCCGACCAGCTCTCGGGCGGTCAGAAGCAACGGGTCGGCATCGCCCGTGCCCTGGCCACCTCGCCGCAGCTGCTGCTCGCCGACGAGGCGACCAGCGCGCTGGACCCCGAGACCACCAAGGACGTGCTGGACCTGCTGCGCCGGGTCAACCTCGAGCTCGGGGTGACCGTCGTGGTGATCACCCACGAGATGTCGGTGGTCTCCTACCTGTGCAACAAGGTCGCGGTGATGGAGAACGGCAAGGTCGCCGAGCAGGGCTCGGTCTACGACATCTTCTCGGCCCCCCAGCAGGAGGTGACCCGCCGGTTCATCACCAGCGCCCTGCACGACCGCCCCCGCCCGGACGTCCTGGAGCGGCTGCGCGAGCGCCACCCGGGGCGCATCGTCACCGTCAGCGTCCGTGAGGAGGCCGGCTCGGGCACCCTGCTGACCCAGCAGCTGCGGGCCCACGGCGTGGACGGATCGATCGTCTACGGCGGGATCACCGAGGTCGACTCGCGCCCCCTCGGGTCGCTGACCCTCGAGCTGGTCGGTGACGACACGAGCATCGATGCCCTGATCGCCGACCTGCGGGTACGGACCGACGTCGAGGAGCACGTGCGACCAGCGGCGAGCGGCGAGGGGAGGTCACGATGAACTCCGGGAGCGCGAGCCTGTGGCCCACCTTCCTCCAGGCGATCGTCGAGACGCTGCAGATGGTCTCGGTGACCCTCCTGGTCGGCGGGTTCGCCGGCCTGGTGATCGGCATCCTGCTCTACACCACGCGCGCCGGGAACCTGCTGGCCAACCGCCCGGTCTTCACCGCGCTGAACGTGCTGGTGAACACGGTGCGACCCATCCCCTTCATCATCTTCATCACCGCGATCCAGCCGCTCACGGTCGAGGTGACCGGGACGAGCTACGGCACCGAGGCGGTCATCTTCCCGATGGCGATCATGGCGACCTTCGGGACGTCACGGATCGTCGAGCAGAACCTGGTGGCCCTGGACCCCGGTGTGATCGAGGCCGCCCGGGCGATGGGCGCCGGTCCGCTGCGGATCATCCTCACGGTGATCATCCCCGAGGCCCTCGGGCCGTTGGTGCTGGGCTACACGTTCCTGTTCGTGGCGATCACCGACATGTCCGCGATGGCCGGTGCGGTCGCGGGCGGGGGGCTGGGCGACTTCGCGCTGCAGTACGGCTACCAGCGGTTCAACCCGGTGGTCACCTGGTTCACCCTCGGGGTGATCGTGGTCATCGTGCAGCTGGGTCAGGTGCTGGGGAACTGGCTGGCCCGGCGGGTCATGCGCCGCTGAGGGTCGTGCGCCGCTGACGGTCACGCAGCTGACGGGTCAGATCTTCTTGCCGGGGTTGAGGATCCCGGTGGGGTCGAAGACGGCCTTGAGGCCGCGCTGCAGCTCGCGCACCGTGGGGCCGAGCTCGGCGTCCAGCGCGCCCTGCTTCTCCAGGCCGATGCCGTGCTCACCGGTGACCGTGCCGCCGAGCTCGAGGGCCAGACCCAGGATGCTCTCGTGCGCGCGGTGGGCCAGCTCGACCTGGACCGGGTCGAGCGGGTCGTAGGCGATCGCGGGGTGCAGGTTCCCGTCACCGACGTGACCCCCGGTGCCGATCGGCAGGCCGATGCGGCCGGACAGCTCCTCGAGCCGGTCGAGCAGCTCGGGCAGGCGGCTGCGGGGGACGGACACGTCCTCGTTGATGCTGCCGCCGCGGATCGCGCGCATCGCGGCGTGGAACGACCGCCGGGCCCGCAGCAGCGCCTCGAGGGCCACGGCGTCGGTCGCGACGTCCACGGTCAGCGCGCCGTGTTCGTGGGCGATGCGCTGGTAGGCGGCGACGTCGGCTGCGCCCTGCTCGTGCTCGTCGGTCAGCACGAGCAGCATCGCGCGGGCCCCCACGGGCAGACCGGCATGGGGGTCGTGGGCGACGATGGCCGCCAGCACGACCTGGTCGAGCAGCTCCAGGGTGCTGGGCCGGTGCGGGCCCGCGATGATCTCGTTCGAGGCGAGCAGGGCGTCGCGGACCGTGGGGAAGGTCGCGCAGATCCCCTGGTTCTCCCCCGGCGCTGCGAGCAGACCGAGCGTCACCTCGGTCACGATGGCCAGGGTCCCCTCCGAGCCGACGACCAGCCCGGTGAGGTCGTAGCCGGCCACGGCCTTGACGGTGGGTGTGCTGGTGCGGACCACCCGTCCGTCGGCGAGCACCACCTCGAGGGTGCGGACGAAGTCGCGGGTCACCCCGTACTTGACGCAGCGCATGCCGCCCGCGTTGGTGGCGACGTTCCCGCCGATCGTGCTCCAGGAGTCCGAGGCGGGGTCGGGCGGGTAGAACAGGCCCTGCGCGGCGACGGCGACGGCCAGGTCCCGGGTGACCACCCCGGGCTGCACCACGGCGACCTGGTCGACCGGGTCGATCCGCAGGACGGCGGCCATCCGGTCGAAGACCATGAGCAGCGCGCCGTCGACGGCGTTCGCGCCGCCTGCCAGGCCGCTGAGCGCGCCCTGCGGCACGATCGGCACCCCGTGGCGGTGCGCGATGCGCGCCACGGCCTGCACCTCGATCGTCGATGAGGGGTGGACGACGGCGAGCGGGACGCCCGTCGGGCCGGTCGCCGAGGCGTCCTGCGCGCGGGCGAGCAGCCGATCGGGGTGGGTGACGACGGCGTCGGCCGGGAGCGCGGCGCGCAGCTCGTCCAGGGTGGTCGTCGGGGCGGGGTGGGTCACGGGAGCCTCGCAGGGTCGGGAGTCAGGTCCTGCCCGGGGGCCGGTGCTGTGCCCGGGGGCCGGTGCCGCACGGATGGGGCACCGACCAGGTGCCGACCGTATCCCCGTCGTGCCGGGACCTGGTGGGACGTCTCACCAGGTCCCGGCAGGACGCTGCGCGGCTCAGTCCGGGCGCACGACCGTGTCGGCCAGCACCGAGCGCAGCAGGGGCCGGCTGGCCTCGGTCGCACCGATCACGAGGAGGCCGCCCACCAGCAGGCACCCGGCGAGCGCGATCAGCCCGGTGAGGTCGGTGGCGGTCGCCAGACCCAGGATCGGCACCACGAAGAGCAGCGCGGCCGCGGCCGAGGTCCCGGCGACGAACACCAGCGGGGCGATCACCTCGTGACGGCGGACGGCGTCGAACAGCTCGACCGGGACCCCCGCGAGCTGCTGCAGGGCGTACTCGCGCCGGCGGTCCAGCACGCTCGCCGCCTGCATGATCCCCGCCGAGGTCGCCGCGAGGATGAACGCGATGCCCAGTGTCAGGAGCGCGCCGGTTAGGACGTCCTGCCACAGCAGCCGGCCCACCGGGTCGTTCTGCATGCCGTCGTCGGCCAGCATCGTGGGGACCACCGAGAGGATCCCGGCGACGAAGCTCGCGAGCCCCAGCCCACCGACCACGCGCCACGCACCTCGCGGGTCGTCGAGCAGCCGGCGGGCGGCCAGCAGCCGCGCGGGGGTTCTCGCGCGTCGGGCCATGACCCGCGCGAGCAGCCCGATGGTCCACGGTCCGAGCAGGTTGAGGGCCAGGAAGACCATCGCGAGCAGACCGAGCAGGATCACCAGGAAGACGGCGCCGTCGATCCCGCCGCCGACCTGCGCGACCACACCGACCGCACCCAGCGCGACCACCACGACCAGGGCGCGCACCCAGTGCATCGCGGGTGGTGACTGGCGGCGGGCGACGCCGAGCGGGGACACCACGACCCGCCGCAGCGAGACCGCCCCGCTCACCGCGGCGACAGCCGGCACCACGACGAGGGCCGCGAGCAGCGGACCTGGCCCGACCCACAGCTCGCCCACGCCGAGGCGCTGACCCTGGAAGGTGAGCCCCGTCCAGACCGGCAGCAGCGCGAGGTAGCCCACCACGCCCAGCGCGGCACCGAGCAGGCCCTGCCGCGCGGTCTCGACCAGGGTCAGACCCACCACCTCGCGCGGGGTGACCCCGAGCAGGCGCAGCGTGGACAGGCGGGCGTCCCGTTGGGCGACACCCAGCCGGGCGGCGGCCCCACCGAGGGACAGCAGCGGGACGCACAGCAGCACCACGGCGACCCAGGCGAGGATCACGTAGGTGCCGGCGTCATCCCCGCCGAGGGGGGCGGGAGGGTCCTCGGCACGCTCCATGAACGCCATCAGCCCGCCGATCACGCTGAGGGTCAGGGCGGTCGCGATGGCGAAGGCCAGGACGGCCAGCGCCGTCGTCGTGACCTGCGCGCGGCCGCCCCTGCCGTCCGTGCCGCGCAGCAGGGAGGCGCCCGGGCGGGCCCAGGTCAGGGCCAGGACGGCCCTCATCGCACGGCACCGGCGGTGGGCAGCACCACGCCGTCCCACACCTCGATCCGACGCGAGCACCACGAGGCGACGGTCTCGTCGTGGGTCACCACCACGAGGGACGCCCCCGCGGCGCGGGTGGTCTCGGTCAGGATCCGCATCACCTCGGCGCCGGTGGTCTGGTCGAGGGCGCCGGTGGGCTCGTCGGCGAACACGACCCCCGGCCCGGTGATCAGCGCCCGGGCGACGGCGACGCGCTGCGCCTGCCCGCCCGAGAGCTCGCCCGGGCGCCGCTGCTCCATGCCTCGCAGGCCGAGGGCGTCGAGCCACTGCCGGGCCAGGCCCATGGCCTGGGCCCGCGGGGTGCCGAGCAGCATCGGCGGCAGGGCGACGTTCTCCTGGGCGGGGAGCTCGGAGAGCAGCTGGCCGAACTGGAAGACGAAGCCGTACCGGCGCCGGCGCAGCAGCGACCGTTCACGCTCGGACATCCCGGAGACCTCGTGACCGTCGAGGTGCACGGTCCCGGCATCGGGCGGGAGGATCCCCGCGAGGCAGTGCAGCAGGGTCGACTTGCCCGAGCCCGAGGGGCCCATCACGGCCAGGGACTCCCCCGCGGCGAGGTCGACGTCGACACCTGCGAGCGCCGTCGTCGGGCCGAAGCGCTTGACCAGCCCGCGGGCGGACAACCGCGGGACGGTGCTCGGCGGGGGCAGCGGGGCGGGGTTCGGGCTCGGGGCGGTGGTCATGCGTCCAGGCTCGTCGCACGGACGTGGCAGGCGCGTCGGGCGGTGGGTCCGTCCTGGCGAGCGGCGGGTGCGACCGTGGGTGGGGCGCGGGGTGCATGACGTCCGACCAGGGTGGGAGACCGCGACGGCGACCGGTCAGGACACCGGGGCCGGGGCTGGGGCCCGGTGGGCATGCAAGGACCCCCCGCACACCCACCAGAGCCCGCCTGCCCTTGCTGCCTTCCGGCCCTGGGGGAGTTCAGCGAGATGATGCCGCACGAGGGGTCTGGATGAACCCTAACGCAGGGGCCCCGGAGCGCCGAAACCGGGAACCCTCGGTTCTCTCGCGATCCTTGACATGCAAGTGACCACTTGCCTATGGTCGGTGCCGTGAGCGACATCTACAAGGCGCTCGCCGACCCCACCCGCCGGGTGATCCTCGACGAGCTGGTCGAGCGCGACGGCCAGACCCTGTTCGAGCTGTGCACCCGGCTCACCATGAAGCACGACGTCGCCTCGTCACGGCAGGCGATCTCCCAGCACCTCGACGTGCTCGAGGCCGCCGGGCTGGTCACCCGACGCCGCGAGGGCCGCTACACCTTCCACCACCTCGACACCTCGCCGCTGCGCGAGGTCGCCACCCGCTGGCCCACCACCCCATGAGGACACCCATGCCCAGGATCACCATCACCAGCGTCTTCGTCGACGACCAGACCACCGCCCTGGCGTTCTACACCGACGTGCTCGGCTTCGTGCCCAAGGACGACGTCCCGATGGGCGAGCACCGCTGGCTCACCGTCGTCTCCCCCGACCAGCCCGACGGCCCCGAGCTGCTCCTCGAGCCGAGCGAGCACCCCGCCGTCGGCCCCTACAGGGCCGCGCTCGTCGCGGACGGGATCCCGTGCACGTCGTTCGGGGTCGACGACGTCGTCGCCGAGCACGCACGCCTCACCGCGGCCGGCGTCGTGTTCACCCAGCCACCCACGACGATGGGCCCGGTCACCACGGCCGTGCTGGACGACACGTGCGGCAACCTCGTCCAGATCGCGTCGTTCGCGGCCTGACCCGTCCGCCCGGCGCACCGCGCGACGGTCGAGCGGGTCAGGCGGAGGGCAGGTCCGTGCGGCGCATCCGGAGCAGGGTGCGTCGCGCGGTGCGGTACTCCTGCGCCGTCGGGTAGCCGCTGTGCCCCTGGACCGGTGGGTACGTGGCGTTCTCCTCGTCGAGCAGGTAGCCGAGCGGGTCCTCGCACTGCAGGTCGTGGTCGTCCAGGGCCGCGACGAGGCTCGCGCCGATCGGATCGGTGTCCCGCCACAGGTTGATCCACCGGTCGCCCAGGGCCGCCCGCACCCGCAGCAGCTCGACCGGCCTGCTCACCCCGCGCGCCACCACCGAGCGACCCCGGGGCACCAGCTCGCTGCCGCTGAAGTACTGCGGGAACAACGGCTGGTACAGCCGCCCCAGGGGGCTGCCGTGGGTGAGCAGCACGACATGGTCCAGGGTGCGGCCACGTGACGGTCGGCCGTCGGCCGCTGCGCTCCCCTGTGCCGCCTCGGCCGCGTCGAGGGTCGCGAGCTGGGCGATCACCGCGAGCGCGATGACCGTGCCCTGCGAGTGCGCCGAGAGCACGACCCGGGGGCCGGGGGCGAAGGTCTGGGCGCCGGCGAGGTGCCGGATGCGCGCGACGAGCTGGGGCACGGCGCGTTCGGTGTAGCTGGGCGGGGCGAACGGGTGGCAGCCCCGCGGCCAGAAGGACAGCACGTCCCAGACGATCCCCACCTGACGCCGGACCTCGGCCGAACGCCAGCTCGCGACCACGAGGGCGACCAGACCGGCCGCGAGCAGCGCGAGCGCCCACGAGCCCGCGGTCGCGAGGACCTCCCCCAGGTCACCGACCCATGCTGTGGCGGGCACGGTCGCAGGCTCGTCGGCCAGGGTCGCCACGGCCTGCCCGAGGTCTTCCCCTCGCCACCCCAGCCGGCGGAACAACCCGTCGACCAGCTGCAGGTTGGACGTCACGGCGATCCCCGCGAGCACCACCCCGCCGACCCCGCCGACCGCCAGCGCGTTGACGATCCACCGCGTCTGGACGAGACGCTGGAGACGGCGGGCACGCACGATCCGCCGGATGCGGTAGTCGTCGCGCCACTCGCGGTGCAGACGACGACGGTCCGCCGGGTCCCGGGTGACGCCGTCGGCGCCGCGCGACGGGCTCGAGCCGACCCCGTAGTGGTCGGCCACCGCGACGACGTCCTTCGACGGGTGGCGTGAGACCAGCACGAAGGTCACCACCCCGGCGACCAGGCCCAGCCCGACCACGACCGCGAACCCGCCCGAGGCCCACTGGAGGAGCACCGGGACCTCGATCGACGTGGCCGGCCCATCCTCCTGCGCGGGGGCCCGCAGCAGCTCGGCGATCCGCAACGAGGCGGCAGCGACGTACACGTAGCCCAGCAGCGTCCCGCTGGCCGCCACGACCCACGGCGCGAAACCACCCAGGGCGGGCAGCTGGGTCTCGGCCGCGGGTGTGCGAGCCGTCGGGCTGAGCGCGGCATGGTCACCGGGGCGCGGGTCCAGCGCCCGTGCGCACCGGTGCGCGGTGTTCAGGAGCCGCTGGGCACTGAGCAGCACCAGGCCCACGGCGAGCGGCAGCAGCACCTGCACCCAGACGACCACCGTGAGCATGTCCCCCAGGGCCGGCAGCTCGCCGGGCAGGGAGGCCGCGGCGCCGTCGTCGTCGACCGCCTGCCGGAAGGCCAGGGCCGCGAGCACCGCCGCGAGCAGCGCCACACCCTGGAGCGTCGTCGTCACCACGCCCTGGGCCGGGGTCGGTCGGTAGGTCCACGACACCCACCGCGTCGGCAACGCCACCAGGAGCACACCCGCCACCACGACGAGCGCGCCGCACACCAGGGCCGTCCACCACAACCCGGTGCCCACGCCTCGCGACTGACCCTGCTCGGCCCACGCGACCGCTGCGGTCGTCTGCTGCGACGACCACACCAGCAGCAGCGCGACCGTCGCCCACCCCACGCTCAGGTGCACGCTGCGCAGCCGTCGCACCAGCGGCTCCCCGTTCCACATCAGCGGGGAGAACAGGTCGGGCTGGGCCTCGTCACCGCGGGTGGACCCCACCGGCGAGCCGCTCAGGTCTGCTGCGGACGACGCCTCGTACCGCAGGCTCACCCGGTGCGAGAGCCACGCCACCGCGCCCAGGAGGAGCACCGGGACGGCCGAGGCCACCGCCACCCGGGTGCCCAGGGTCCAGTCGTCGGCGACCGTCAGCCGCTGCCCGACGACGCCGCACACCTCACCCGCGCACTGCCACGCGAGCAGATCCATGCTGATCAGCGCGGCCGCCAGGGTCACCAGCACCGTGAGGGTCACCGCGAGCAGCCGCATCGAGGCGCGGAACAGCCACGGGCGCGCCGCGCGGCTGCTGGGCCCGTCGCCGTCGGTCAGGTCGCGACTGGTCCAGAACGCGAGGTTGACCAGGGCGAACGGCAGCATCACCAGCCATGCCGCCTGCTTCGCGACGCCCGAGGTCAGCCGACCCCAGCTCACCCCCTCGAGCACCCCGCCTCCGGGCAGCCGCCCGGCGGACGCGTCGGACGCCCGGACGAAGCGCACCAGGTCGTCACCCGCGACCTGGTCGAACCTCTCGACCCCCAGGAGGCCCTCCGGGCTGGTGCCCGAGACCCCGTGGACGAGCAGCTCGACATACGACGGACGCACCGGCATGCGCATCGCCTCCCGCAGAGATCGCCAGGATGCTCCCCTCGGGCTTGCCGCGACAAGAGGCGCCCCACGGGTGCGGCGGTGTGCGTTCGGAGGAGCGCGGCGCCGTCGGGTAACCTCGTGCGGCCAGGAGGATTCGCCTAGTGGCCTATGGCGCACGCTTGGAAAGCGTGTTGGGTGCAAGCCCTCGGGGGTTCGAATCCCCCATCCTCCGCTCCAGCAAGCACAGCGAAGGGCCCGTGACCCGCAGTGATGTGGGTGGCGGGCCCTTTGTCGTGAGGGGGTGCTGGCGGCCGGAGGGGTGGAGGTAGCCGTTCCGGTGAGGTGCCGGACACCCGATCAGGCTCCCTCGACGGTGCTGGGCTCGTGACCGGCGTCTTCGCCCCGCGACTGGCCGGACTCGACGCGTCGCCTGAGCGCCTCGTTGAACGCGGTGAACCCGGCGTGGCTGTTCGCGGTGGCGCCCTTGAAGAGGGTCACGAGGATCCCGGTGAAGCGTTCGCTGTGGGTCAACCGGGTGGTCCCGTCGGGTTTGACGGTCAGCACGAAGGAGTGCAGCCCGTCGAACAGGCCGCCCGGGCCCAGCCTCCCGATCCAGCTGAGCTCCTCCCCCGGCGTGGCAACCAGAAGCCTGGGCCGGAAGGTCGTGCCGCGACCACCTCGGCCGGCCAGGTGGACGACCAGCCGGCTGCCTGCCTCCGCGGTGCCGTCGATGCGGTCCATGAACGGGTTCCACTCCGGGTAGGCGGGGAAGTCGGTCAGGACGTCCCAGACGGCCTGGGGGCCGGCGTCGATGTCGATCGTGGTGATGACGGTGGCGCTCATGCTCTGCTCCTCTCTCGTCGGTGGCCGCCTGCACGGTGCTGCGGCCACCGCGCCGGGTCGTCCTCCAGGACGGCCCGGTCCCATCCGCCCAGGACGGCTGCGGCGGCGTACGTGCTGTGGAGAAACTGCGCCACGGTGTGGTCCGGGTCCTCCGAGTCGGCCACCGCCTCGTACGGCAGCAGGAACTGGCCGTTCTCGACGCTGTAGTACGCCGCGTCCGGTGCCACGGGGTAGTCCGCGAACCCGTCGGGCTCGGGGTAGGCGTACGCGTAGAAGGCGCCCTCCTCGCCCCCGCCCGGCCAGAACCCGGCACTGCTCAGCTCACGGGAGTAGCCCTCGACCATCACCCAGTCGCCGCAGTTGGGGGCGCCGCCGGGGTGCTCGGGCGCCTCCCGACCGGAGAACCGGGTGCACGCCAGGTCCATGGCGCCCCAGAAGAGGTGCACCGGGCTGACCTTGCCCACGAAGTGGGAACGGAAGTCGCCGAGAACCCGGTCCGCATGCACCAGCTGCTGCCAGAACAGGTGGGCGGCGACCGGGTCGTAGGTCGCGTGCTGGTCGTCAAGGGGGAACGGGACCGCCGGGTCCACCTCGTTCGGCCGGACGTCGATGACCACGTCGATGCCCAGCTCGTCGAGGGCCCGCATGGTCGCTGCGTAGAAGTCCGAGACGGGTCGCGAGAACAGTCCGACGAGCCGCTCCTCCCCTGCGCTGCTCCGTATCCGGAGGTGGTGCGCGACGACGTCGAGCTCGAGGTCGAAGGACCCAGAGCGGTGCGGGATCGCGCCGGTGGTGAGCCCGCGGGGGCTCACGTACAGGGTGACCTGCCACCAGTGGTTGACCAGTGGGCTCTGCGAGAGCCGGATCTTCCCCACGATCTGGGTCCACATGTGCAAGGTCTCGCGGGTGTCGGTCCAGTCGTCGACCCGCAGTCGCGGCCACTCGTGTGGTGAGCCGATGTGCGTCGTCATGGCTCCTCCTTCTCCGGCAGCGGTGCTACCGGTGCTCGGGGTTCTCCTGGTCAGGAGCGCAGCCGGCGTCCCACTCGCTGCGTCGGTTCCCGTACGCCGGTACGCCGCCCGCGCCGCGCAGGATCGCGGCGAGGTGCATCAGGTTGTAGGTCATGAAGGTCGTGTTGCGGTTGGTGAAGTCGTTCTCCGGGCCCCCCGACCCTGGATCCATGTACGACGGGCCCGGACCGGCGGCGCCGACCCACCCGGCGTCGGCCTGCGGCGGGATGGTGAACCCCAGGTGCTGCAGGCTGTAGAGGACGTTCATCGCGCAGTGCTTCGCGCCGTCCTCGTTGCCGGTGATGACGCACCCGCCGACGCGGCCGTAGTAGGCGTACTGCCCCGCGTCGTTGAGCGAGCCCGAGCAGCCGTAGAGCCGTTCGACGACCCGCTTCATCACCGAGCTGTTGTCCCCCAGCCAGACCGGGCCAGCCAGGACGAGGATGTCGGCCGCCAGCACCTTCTCCATGAGCGCAGGCCACTCGTCGAGCGCGGCGCCGTGCTCGGTCATGTCCGGCCACACCCCGGTGGCGATGTCGTGGTCCACGGCCCGGACCTCCTCGACCTGGACCCCGTGCTCCCGCATGATGCGGGAGCTGATGCGGGCAAGACCCTCCGTGTGGCTGGGCTCCGGTGAACGCTTCAGCGTCGCGTTGATGAACAGGGCTCGCAGACCGTCGAACCGGGGCGGCACGGCGATCTCGCGGGCGGCGGTCATGTCAGCACCTCGTTGCCGGCTGCGGCGGACGGCGCGTTGACGACGACGTCCACGTACTCCGGGTGGTGGCGCAGCCAGCTGAGGATGGAGTGACGGTGGTCCGGATCCCTGCTCACGGCGACGTCTGTTGACATGTTCTCGAAGCCTCTCTGCTGGTGTGTGCCCGGTGCCGTGGACAGCGACGATCGAGTCGTGGTGAAGGCACCCGAGCAGCTGTGCCTCGCACCGCAGGCGGGTCGGCCCCGGCTTGATGCCGTGTCACCAGGCTCGCCGCCAGCGGGTTGTCGTGGCGTCGGTGGAACATCCCGATGTCGTGGCCGGTGATGGCACCAGCGGTGTGGGCGGGCTATGGCCATGTGTGGTTCGCGTCGGTGAGAATCACCTAGAGCCGTGCGACCGGGGAGGAGAGCGACCCTGAGCGACCTCGTGGGCCGGCGCGCGGAGCGTGAGACGGTCGAGCAGGTGCTCGTGCGCGCGCGGGCCGGGCGCAGCGGTGCGCTGGTGGTGCGCGGGGAGGCGGGGATCGGGAAGACGGCGCTGCTGGACCAGGCACGGGAGGCCGCCGCGTCGTCGGGATTCCGGGTGGAGTCCGCGGTAGGGGTGGAGGCGGAGGCGCAGTTCGCCTTCGCCGGCCTGCACCAGCTGTGCGGTCCGCTGCTGGGCGGTCTCGCCGCGCTGCCCGACCCCCAGCAGGCCGCCCTGGGAGTGGCGTTCGGGCTACGAGGCGGCCCGGCACCGGACCGCTTCCTGGTGGGGTTGGCGACCCTGACCCTGGTGGCCGAGGTCGCGGAGGAGGGGCCGCTGCTCTGTCTGATCGACGATGCGCAGTGGCTGGACGAGGCGTCCGCGCAGGTCCTGGCGTTCGTGGCTCGGCGGGTCTCAGCCGAGCGGGTGGCGCTGCTGTTCGGCGTGCGCGACTCTGGCGACGGGGGCGCGGGCGGTCCGTTGGCCGGTCTGCCCGAGCTGCGCCTCGAGGGCCTCGACGCCGCCGACGCGCTGGCGCTGCTGACCGCTGCGGTCCGCGCACCACTCGATGGGGAGGTGCGCGACCAGGTCGTCGCGGAGGCTCGCGGCAACCCCTTGGCCCTGCTGGAGCTGCCCGACAACGCCCAGCCGGCGGGGCTGGCCGGGGGGTTCGAGCTGCCGGACGTGGGGAACGTGCCGCGCCGCATCGAGGACGAGTTCCGGCGCCGCTCGGCGGGGCTGCCAGCCGAGACGCAGCTCCTGCTCCTCACTGCTGCGGCCGACCCGACCGGCGAGACGGCGCTGCTGTGGCGTGCTGCCGCTCACCTGGGCATCGACCCTGAGGCGGCCGCACTCGCGGAGCACGCCGGGCTGCTGCTGCAGATCGACACCCGCGTCCGGTTCCGTCACCCGCTGGTGCGCTCGGCTGTCTACCAGGCGGCCACACCACCGGACAAGCGACGAGCGCACGGCGCCCTGGCCGAGGCCACCGACCCACGCTCGGACCCGGACCGACGCGCCTGGCACCGCGCACAAGCCGTGCTGGGCACCGACGAGGACGCCGCCGCCAGTCTGCAGGACTCAGCCGACCGGGCACGCGCCCGGGGCGGGCTGGCCGCCGCAGCCGCGTTCCTGCAACGCGCGGTCAAGCTCACCCCCGACCCGGCCACCCGCGCGGCCCGGGCACTGGACGCCGCCCACATCACGCACGCAGCCGGATCGACCGAGGCGGCCTCGGAGCTCCTCACCGTCGCAGCGTCCGGGCCGCTGGACGCCCTGCAACACGCCCGGGTCGAGCTGCTGCGTGCCCGGATCGCCTTTCGCCTGACCCGAGGCAGCGACGTTCCGAGGATGCTGCTCGCCGCCGCCAACACGCTCGTCCCGCT
Source organism: Actinotalea alkalitolerans (assembly GCF_023369855.1). Taxonomy (GTDB): domain Bacteria; phylum Actinomycetota; class Actinomycetes; order Actinomycetales; family Cellulomonadaceae; genus Actinotalea. Next base: position 231,915 of record NZ_JAMBPP010000001.1, read on the forward strand.
CGACGCGGCGCTGGCGCGCGAGGCCTACCTCGAGGCGATCGAGGCGTCGTTCCACGCTGGACGCTTCGCCACTGCCCACACCCTGCACGAGATAGCCGTGGCCGCTCAGGAGGCGGTGCCGCTGGGCACGTCGTCACAGCCCATCGACCTGCTCCTGGACGGGTTGGCCACCAGGTTCACGCTGGGGTACGAAGCGAGCGTTCCCAGCCTCGAACGGGCGCTCGAGGCGCTCCGCGACGACTCTGGATCCCACGACAACGGCCGTTGGCTGTGGCTGGCCTGCCACGTCGGGGCGATGCTGTGGGACGACGAGAGCATCTATCTCCTGGCCAGCCGCGCCGTGCGGCTCGCGCGCGAGGCCGGGGCACTGGCGACGCTCCCCGCCTCGCTCAACGCGCTCGGTCTGGTGCTCGTGCTCACCGGCGAGCTCAGCCGGGCCGCCGAGCTGTTCGCGGAGGACACGGCCATCACCCGGGCGACCGGCGCCCCGCCGATTCCCAACGCCAGGCTCAACCTGGCTGCCTGGCGCGGTGTGCCAGGGGCCCCCGAGTTCCTCGAGACGACGGTGGCGGGGGCGACGGCGCGCGGCGAAGGGCTGACCCTGAGCAGTGCTGACGCCTCGCTCGCCTACCTGCACAACGGGCTGGGCAACTACGACAAGGCGCTCGCCGCAGCGAGTCGTCTGAGCGAGCTCGACGAGCTGGCGCACAGCAGCGTCGCCCTTCCCGAACTCATCGAGGCGGCCGTCCGTGCCGGCGAGCCGGAGCGTGCCGCGGCCGCACTTGACCGGCTCGTGTCCAGGGCCTGCGCGAGCGGTACCCCGTGGGCGCTCGGGATGGCCGCGCGCTCCCGCGCCCTGGTCAGCACCGGGCCGAGCGCCGAGGACCACTACCGTGAGGCGATCGAGCGGCTGGGCCGCTCCCGCATGGCCACACATCTGGCTCGCGCGCACCTCGTCTACGGCGAGTGGCTGCGCCGCGAGGGCCGCCGCCAGGACGCGCGCGACCAGCTGCGCACCGCCCACCGGCTGCTGTCCGACATGGGCGCGGAGGCGTACGCCGACCGCGCGGCCCGCGAGCTGCGCGCCACCGGCGAGCACCCCCGCCGACGGACCGCCCAGCCCACCGACGCGCTCACCGCCCACGAAGCGCACATCGCGCGGCTGGTGGCGACCGGGGCGACCTCCCGGGAAGTCGCCTCCCAGCTCTTCCTGAGCCCGCGCACGATCGACGCCCACCTCCGGAGCATCTTCCGCAAGCTCGGCATCACCTCGCGCCGGCAGCTCAGGGAGCTACGGCTGCCGTGAACCCAGGGGCACGGACCCCACGGACCACCGGCCCGCCACAGGGGCGGCAGCGAGCCCGACTGTCATGCGATGAAGCTGACCCACTGCCCCTCGGAGACCACCTCGACGGAACCGTCGACGACGACGAGGGCCGTCTGCTCGTCGATGGCGTACGCCGGCCCACCGATGTCCGCGGCCCACCGCTCGGCGTGCGCCAGCGTGTTGGAGGGGAAGGCGTCCAGGTGCGGGAAGATCGCGAAGTCGACGAGGCCGAGCGTCCGGTCGTCCCGCGCGGACGGCCACTCGACGAAGGAGGGCCCGATGCGCGGCGACATCACCATGCTGCCCGCGCTCACGCCCACCCAGACCGTGTCGGTCAGCGACGGCAGCAGCTCGGCCAGGCCGGACTGCCGCACCCAGTGGCACAGGTAGGTGGCGTCGCCGCCGTCCACGAGCAGCACATCGGCCTCTTCGACCCAGGGAACCCAACGTTCCTCGCCGATCGTGGGGAGGGCGGTGAGCTCGAGCACGCCGAGGGAGGCCCAGCCCAGGCCGGACAGGTGCTCGAACCCCGGACCGGCCGCGACGAGGCCCTGCACGGTCGCCGGACCGCACATCGGGTGGCCCCACTGCGCCGTCGGGATGCACAGCGCATGGGACTCTCCGACCGGCTTGCCGAGGAGCCGCACGAGGGCGTCCCGGATGCTCGGGTTGGTGACGCCGCCTGACGTGAGCAGCAGCTTCATGGGTACCTCGTGACGTGAGTGGATGCCTGACTCATGTGGACCGGCGGTCGAGCCAGAACTCATCGTGGCCGAGCGGCAGGGGCGCGCGGTGCAGCCTGATCAGACTCGCCGCGCTCCGTCAAGGATCGCGCGCAGACGGCCCGCCAGCTCCTCGTCGGTCGTCTCGCGCACGGACTCCCCGGCCGAACCGAGATGGATGCCAGAACCTGCGACGACGCGTTTGGCCGAGGCGTGGACCGCGTCGACACCGGTCGCCACGACGAGCGACACGTTCGCAGCCACGACACCCCCACCAGCCATGATCTCGATGCGGCCGGCCGCGTGCCGGACGAGGCGGGTGAGCTCGCCGCGTCCCTCGACCGCCGACGCCGCACCGCCCGAGGTGAGCACCCGCGACACCCCGAGCTGCACGAGCACGTCCAGCGCGCCGATCCGGTCACCGAGGGTGTCGAACGCGCGGTGGAAGGTGATGGGCGCAGGGCCGGCGGCGTCGGTCACCGCCCGCAGGAGCTCGGCGTCCACGCCGCCGTCGGACGTACCGCCCACGACGACGCCGGCAGCACCAGCAGCAAGGACGTGACGGAGGTCGCGGACGATGACGGCGCGTTCCTCGGCCGTGTAGCCGAACCCCCCTGCTCGGGGACGGATCAGGACGTGTGCGGCGACCGGTGCGGCCGCTGCCGCCTCCACCAGGGCGAGCGACGGTGTGAGCCCGCCGACCGAGAGCGCCGAGCACAGCTCGATGCGGTCCGCGCCGACACGCGAGGCGATCGCGATGCCCTCGAGGTCCTGCACCGCGAGCTCGAGAGCGACCATCGTCCGATCCTCGCACGGGGCCCCCGTCCACGGCGGGCGCCGCGGGCCTCGGGTCATCGGGTTCCCGACGCTCAGCGTGGCGACCAGAAGTACCGGTTCCAGTCGTCGACGAGCGCGAAGCCGACTGCCCCGACCAGCACGAGCACCGCGAGCGCGACGACGGCCGAGGTGCGATGCCGGGCGCGCAGGGTCACCAGGACGACGAGGCCGTAGGCGAGGAGGATCGCTGCAGCGCTGGTCGCGGCGACCGACAGGTGCCACTCGGGGTTGCACTCCGGCGGGGCCGGCATGATCGCCGGGCAGACCCGGTCCTGGTCAGGGTTGATCAAGACGAGGTCGAGGGACCGGCGCACCCGCCACCAGATCGCGACGACCCACGTGGTCGCGATGAGCCCTCCGGCGACGATCGGCGACCACCTCAAGGGCCTGGAGCGTGGAGCGTCGTCGTCGGGCACCAAGCGATCCAAGCACGCGGCACCCGTTCTCCGGCAGCGGCAGGAGGACGACGGCACCGACGCCAGCGGCGGCGCCGCTGGCGACCCGAGCACGGGGCGTTCGGTCCCGACGAGGTGGTCCGGTATCCTCGTGCGGCCAGGAGGATTCGCCTAGTGGCCTATGGCGCACGCTTGGAAAGCGTGTTGGGTGCAAGCCCTCGGGGGTTCGAATCCCCCATCCTCCGCGTGACGAAGGGCCCGTGACCTGCGGAAGCGTAGGTGGCGGGCCCTTTCACGTGGGTGGTCGCCGAGGAACGCCGCTTCTCGCAAGCCGCTGACCTGCGGTGTGGCAGCAGTTCGGCTCTGGTGGGATGTTGCCCCTCGTCCACCACCGTCCGGTGCCGGCGGGCACGCTCGGCTCCCATGCCTCCCGAGCTCGCCGTTCAGCGCGTCCGACGGAGAGGAACGAAACGGTAGTGTTTAAGCCGCCAATACGGGAGCGTAAGCCCTGAGGCCGACCGTGACCGACTGTCACGGCTTCCCACCCCGATCCTGATCGACGAGTGGCAGTTGTACCCCGCCGTCTGGGACCAGGTCCGCCGGGCTGTCGACGCCGGTGCCACCCCCGGGTCCTACCTGCTCACGGGGTCCGCGACACCCACCACCGCTCCCACGCACACGGGCGCCGGCCGCATCGTCCGCCTGCGACTGCGTCCGATGAGCCTCGCCGAGCGCGGGCTCGTCGAACCCACCGTGTCACTCGCAGGCCTGCTCTCCGACGCCAGGCCGCCCGTCGGCGGCGAGAGTCGTGTCGGCCTGGCGGAGTACGCCGAGGAGATCGTCACAGGCGGCTTCCCCGGGCTGCGCACCCTGCCCGCGCCTACGCGATCCGCCGGCCTGAGCGGCTATCTCGACGCCATCGTCGAGCACGACTTCGCTGAGCTGGGACACGTCGTGCGCCGACCTCGGACGCTGCGCGCATGGTTGAAGGCCTACGCGGCTGCGACGTCGACGACGACGTCCTACAACGCGATCCTCGATGCATCGACGGCAGGGCATGGAGACAAGCCCGCGAAGACGACGACCATCGCGTACCGCGAGACCCTCGACCGGATGTGGCTCCTCGACACCGTCCCCGCGTGGACCGGAACGCGCTCACACATGGCCTCACTCGGCCAGGCACCCAAGCATCACCTCGCTGACCCAGCCCTCGCGGCACGGCTCCTCGGCGTCGGCGCCGGTGCGCTGCTCGACAGCCCGAACCCGGACAGCCCACCGATCCCGCGGGACGGATCCCTCCTGGGCGCTCTCTTCGAGAGCCTCGTCACCCTCTGCGTACGGACCTATGCCGAAGCGGCCGACGCACAGGTCAGCCACCTGCGCACCCACCGCGGCGATCACGAGGTCGACCTGATCCTCACCAGGGACGACGGACGCATGGTGGCCCTGGAGGTGAAGCTCGCGGCAGTCGCGGGCGACGAAGACGTCCGCGACCTGCACTGGCTGCGCGAACAGGTCGGTGACGATCTCCTCGACGCCGCCGTGATCACCACAGGACCAGCTGCATACCGCCGCCCCGACGGGATAGCCGTCATCCCGGCAGCTCTGCTCGGGCCCTGATCGCGCGACCCGACGTCGTCTACTCACCCACCTCGCGAGGCTCGCGCCGGCGCCGGTCAGGGCCCGTCACCCGCGCCCCGGTTGCAGGCTGACGAGGGTGTGCCACGGTGCGGTGTGGACAGGCAGACGATCGGCATCGGTGTCGGTGGAGCAGCTGTCGTGGGCGTCGCCTTCGGCATGGCCCGCTACGCCTACGGGCTGACCCTGCCTGACGTGAGGTCAGAGTTCGGCCTGTCCGAGCTGCTCCTGGGTCTGATCGCCAGTGGCACCTTCGCGGGTTATCTCATCGGGCTGGTCTGCGTGCCGCGACTGTCTGCCCGACGAGGACCGCGGGCACCCACGACCGTGGGCGGTGTGTGCGGGTTCATCGGCGCGGCGACCGTCGCTCTCGCACCGTCGCCGTGGATCCTGGCCGTGGGTGCTGTGATCAGCGGTAGTGCCGCCGGCTGGGTGTGGGCCCCCTACTCCGACATCGTGACCGAGGCCGCGCCACGGCCCCGCCGAGCGACCCTGCTGGCGGTGATCACGACCGGGACCAGCCTGGGGCTGGTCGGGCTCGCGGGGCTGGGCCTGCTCGCGACCGCGTACTCCTGGCGGCTGACCTGGGCGGGCATCGCCCTGGCCGCAGCGGTTGCCGCGGTGCTGAACAGGCGCGTCGTGCCCCGGGTGGCTGCTCCTCGCCGAGGCGAGGGGGCCCCGCGGCAGTCTCTGTGGCGGCGGCCCATGGCCGCGCCCCTCGCGTACGCCGCGCTCTACTTCGCCGCTGTCACCATCTACTTCACCTACGCCACCGAGGCCGCGCGCAGCGGGGGACTCGCCGGTTCGGCCGAGCCACTGCTGTTCGCTCTCATCGGCGTCGGCGGCCTCGTCGGGCTGCGCACCGCGTGGATGAACCGCGCGATGGGCACACCGGTGGTCGGGGTCGGCAGCGTCTGGGTGGTCAGCGGCGCCCTCGTCCTCCTCGGGCTGGGACGGACGTCGCTGCCCCTCACCCTGCTCTCCGCACTCCTGCTGGGGACGGGCTACATGGTGGGCTCGTCCCTGCTGGCCATCTGGACGGCTCAGGTCGCCCCGGATCGGCCCGGTGAGGGTTTCACGTTGGCGCTCGTGGTCGGTGCGGTTGCCTCGATCGCCGCGCCTGCGGCGATGGGTGCGCTCATCCCGGCCCTGGGGCTGCCGACGATGCTCGTGCTCGTCGCCGCGGGCGCTGCCGTGGGCACGCTGGCCCTCGCCGCCCCACCGCTCCGGGGTGCGGCCGAGTCACGACGACCTGGGTGACTCCTGGCCCCCGCGGCCGCTCGTGGTGCCGACCCGTGGCGGGCTCGGGTGCGGGCGGCGCATGCTCGAGTCCTCACGTCAGGAGAAGCCCATGCCCCTCGCCACGCCCCAGGTCGTCGTCTTCGACGTCAACGAGACCCTGAGCGACATGACCCCGCTCCGGGCCCGATGGGAAGCCGTCGGGGCACCACCCCACCTCGCCCAGCAGTGGTTCGCCGAGGTGCTCCGGGACGGGTTCGCCCTCGCGGCAGCCGGTGCGCAGGAGGACTTCGCCACGATCGCCGCCGACGTCGCACGGCGACTTCTCGTCGGTGCCGGGCGGGACGCCGGTGCCGGTCAGGACCTCGACGCCGCAGTGGCTCACGTCATGGGAGGGTTCGCAGCGCTCGAGGTGCACCCCGACGTCGCCGACGGCATCCGAGCGCTGCACGACCTCGGGATCCGGCTCGTGACGCTCACCAACGGCGCCACGACGGTCGCCGACCGGCTGCTGCAGGGTGCCGACCTCCGGGACCGCTTCGAGCAGCTGCTGTCCGTGAGCGACGCCGGCCTCTGGAAACCAGCAGCGCAGGCCTACCGCCACGCGCTGGACGCGTGCGGGGTGAGCGCCACGGAGGCGATGCTCGTCGCGGTGCACCCGTGGGACGTCGACGGCGCGTCGCGCGCCGGGCTGCGGACCGCGTGGGTCTCCCGGACCGGCGGTCGGTACCCGGCCTACTTCCGTGCGCCGGACGTGACCGTCGGCTCCCTGGTCGAGCTCGCCCAGGCGGTGACGCGTGGTGGCCCCGCGGGGCATCCCTCCCCCGGCCGTTGATCACGACCTGCTCTCGAACCAGGGGCCGCAGCTCCCTCTCCGGGGTGGACTCAGGATCCGCCCCGGGTGCTCGACGCGCCCCTCACCCGACCGGCCGCGCCAAGAGGTCGTCGACCGTGAGGACGATCGGGGTGTTCGTCGCACCGCTGGACAGGTAGTGGCTGACGCCGATCCATCCGGACGCCTGCAGCTCTGTCGCGGAGTCGGTGCGCGTGACGGTCCAGGCGGACGGCTCGGCCGTTCCCGCACGCCACACCTTGGCCTGGATCGTCGTCGGCGAGGTGCCGGTCGCCTGGACGCGGACCTTCAGCTGCTCGCCCGCCACGTGGGTCACCCCGGGCAGGACCGCCGCCGGTGCGATGAGCGTGGCGGTCGACCCGATCTTGCGCTCCAGGGCCAGCACGATCGACGCGTCGGGCCGCAGCTGCAGGCGAGCGCTGTAGGAGCCGGTGCTCAGCCGTCGCGGCGAGACGCTCACGTACAGACCGGACCCGACGATGGGCTTGTCGGTCGCGATCGTGTACGTCAGGTCGGTGCTCGACGAGGAGACGGCCGGGAGCGAGATGTCAGGCCCGGCCCCGGACGCCGGCAGGATGATCCGCCCCACACCCCCGGAGACCGAGTAGTTCGCGCTGCTGCCCGTCGTACGCCACAGGCCCCCGGTCTCGGCGCTGCCGAACCCCGTGGCCACCGTCCGGCTGAAGGTGTCGGCAGCGAAGGCCACCGGCTCGACCACCTCGGAGACCTCGACCGTGCGCGTGACGGTCCCGGTCGCGCCGTCGTCGTCGGTCACGGTGAGGGTGATCGTGTACGTGCCCGGCGCGGCGTAGGTGTGCGTGAGGCCGGCGCCGGTGAGGCTGGTCCCGTCTCCCATCGTCCACGCGTAGGACGCGATCACGCCGTCCGGGTCGGTCGAGGCGTTGGCGTCGACCGCGCAGGCCAGGCCGCTGCACGAGGCGGTGAAGGACGCCGTCGGCGACTGGTTCGGGGGCGGGTCGACAGGCGGGCCGATGGTGAACGCGTCGGTGAACGTGCCCCCGGAGGCGCGTTCGAAGGAGGCGGTGAGGGTGGTGGGGGTCAGACGGACGTCGAGCGCCCCCCATGTCGCCGTGGCGAGCCCGGACATGGCCGCGAAGTACCCCGCCTCGCTGTCGGCGGGGTCCACGGCTCGCTGAGCGATCCCGCCGGTGCCCACGGTCGCGAAGACGGTGCCCGCGCTCTTGCCCATCTCGGCGGTGCTGTCGACCACGCAGCTCGCGTTGAAGGTCCCCGGCACGACGGTGCTGCAGCCGGGACCGAAGCCGATCTGGTGGGTGCGCTGGTAGGAGTGCTCGTGGCCGTACAGGACCAGGTCGACCTTCTTCGCGATCAGCATGTCGTGCAGCCCCGCGCCGATGTCGCAGCCGTAGACGCCCACGGACAGGCAGGGCTTGTGCGCGCCGACCACAACCCACGGGATGGACGCGGCCCGGGCACCGTCGATGGCGGCCGCTGTCCACTGGTACCGCGGGCTGCCCACCGCGTAGGACCAGGTACCGTCCGGGAAGGTCAACGCCGGGGAGATCATCACGTAGCGCACCAACGGCGCATGCGCGGGGACGTCCACGTACCACTGGCGGCCGTAGGTGCCGACCAGCCCTGGGAGCTGGTTGGGCAGGCAGGCGGAGAAGTCGTTGATGTTGCCGTCCATACCGTTCGACTCGTGGTTGCCCGCGAGCAGCTGGAAGGCGAACCCGGCCCCCACGTGGCTGGTCACGTACTCGCACCAGGCGTCCTCGGACGGGGACGACGCGTACGAGAGGTCGCCGAGGGCCAGGTTGAGATCCGGTCCCAGCGCATCGATGCGGTTGAGGACGGCCGAGGTGTTGGCGCCCGCGGCGTAGTCACCGACCGCCGTGAAGTGCACCTCGTCGGCCGTGGCCGCCATCGGCACCAGCCCGGTGCCGACCCCCGCCAGAGCGAAGACCGAGACAGTGAGTGCCGCACTGATCCAGGATGTCCGTCCACGCATGACGACCTCCGTCAGGGCGGCGCTCGGGGACCCGGGCCACCTCGCTCCCCGTAGTACCGCATATCGGGACGAAAGGGAATGGTGGCAGTGGGCAGGTGGGCGCAATCTCCCTCCCCGCCCGGTGCTCACGGCCTACTCTCGAACCAGGCCCGCAGACCGCTGCTCCCGCTCCGGGGTGGACCTGATCTCAGCCGCGAGAAGGACGAGCCGGTGACCGAAGCCGCGATCAGTGTGCAGGGACTGCGCTACTCCTACGGCGACCTGGAGGCCGTCAAGGGAATCTCCTTCGACGTCGCCCCCGGGGAGATCCTCGGCTTCCTCGGCCCCAACGGTGCGGGCAAGTCCACCACGATCAAGATGCTCACGGGGCAGCTCCCCCCGAGCGGCGGGTCCGCGACCGTCCTCGGCTACGACGTGGGCACCGGCAGCTCGCAGATGCAGGCGCGCATCGGCGTGTGCTTCGAGGAGAAGAACCTCTACGTCACCATGTCGGCCAAGGAGAACCTCGAGTTCTTCGCCTCGCTCTACGGGATCAAGAACCCCGACGCCGACGGCGTGCTCCGACGGGTCGGCCTGGCCGACCGGGCGACGGACCGGGTCAAGACGTTCTCCAAGGGCATGCGACAGCGGATGATGATCTCCCGCGCCTTCATCAACACCCCGGACGTGCTCTTCCTGGACGAGCCGACCGACGGCCTGGACCCCACCACCGCGGCCGCCATCCGGACCACGATCCAGGAGGAGGCCGACCGCGGGGTGGCGGTGCTGCTCACCACCCATGACATGTTCGAGGCCGACCAGCTCTCCGACCGCGTCGCGTTCATCAACGGCGGCGAGATCGTTGCCCTGGACACCCCCGAGAACCTCAAGCTCGCCTACGGCTCGCGCTCGGTCAAGGTCCGGCTGCGTGACGGGGACGGCGTGCGCGAGGAGAACCTGCCGCTCGACGACGGGAGTGCCTCGGCCCGCCTCGCGGAGCTGGCGACCTCGCCCGCGCTGCTGACGATGCACACCGAGGAAGCGACGCTCGAGCACATCTTCATCCAGCTCACCGGCCGAGGGCTGGCGGGGTGAACCGGCGCGTGTCCCGCCCGGCGATCGTCGCCTCGATCGTCCGCAAGGACTTCACCGAGTTCTCCAGGGACCTGCTGTACATCTTCCTGTCGGTCCTGGGTCTGGTGCTCTTCGCCGTCACCTACTACCTGGTCCCGGACACCGTCGACGAGACACTGACCGTCGGGGTGCACCAGACGGGCCTGGACGAGCTCTTCGACCAGCTCGACGCCTCCGAGGCCGACGGGCTGGCCCTCGTGCAGTACGCCGGCGGTGACGAGCTCGCGGCGGCCGTCCACGACGGGGACGTGATGGTCGGCCTCGCCTTCCCGGAGGGCTTCCTCGAGGCCGCGACGGCCGGGGAGCAGCCGACCGTGACCGTCTACAGCGACGCCGCGGTCCCGCCGGAGGTCACCGGGGCGGTCCAGTCGATGGTCCGTGAGATCGCCTACGCCCTCACCGGGCACGGGCTCCCCGTCACGGAGCCGGCCGAGGAGTCGATCGTCCTGGGCATCGACCGCGCGGGAGACCAGACTTCCATGCGCGACCTCATGCTGCCGATGCTGGTGTTCTTCATCCTGATGATCGAGACGTTCGCGCTCTCGTCGTTGATCGCGAACGAGGTCCTCAACCGGACGGTCACGGCGGTGCTGGTCACGCCCGCCCGGGTGAGCGACTTCCTGACCGCGAAGACCATCTACGGGACCCTGCTCACCGGCGGCCAGGCGGTGCTGCTGCTCCTGGTGCTGCAGGCCTTCACGCTGGGCAACCTCGGCATCCTGCTGGCGACGGTGCTGCTCGGGGCCGTCATGTTCACCGGGATCGGCATGATCGCCGGGTCGGCGGGCAAGGACTTCTTCAGCACGCTGTTCCTCACCATGGCCTTCGTCCTGCCGCTGATGATCCCGACGTTCTCGGTGCTGTTCCCGGGCACCGCGGCGGGCTGGGTGCAGGCCATGCCCTCGTACCCGATCATCGACACGCTGAACGAGGTGCTGACGTACGGAGCCGGATGGTCCGACGTCGTCGGCTCCCTCGGCGCCGCCCTGGCCTGGGTGACGGTGATCTTCGTCATCGGCCTCCTTGTGCTGCGGCGGAAGGTGAGGTCGCTGTGAGCCTGTCCCGGATCTGGGTGATCCTGCGCAAGGACCTGGCCCTCGGCCCGCGGTCTCCGATCTTCCTGTACGCCGTCGCGCTGCCCGTCGTGCTGACCGCGATCTTCCAGCTCGCGTTCGGCTCGCTGTTCGACCCCGAGCCCCGGATGGCGGTCGTGGACGACGGCGCCTCGCAGATCACCTCCTCATTGCGCGAGCTTGAAGGCGTCGAGCTCACCGTGCTGGACAGCGCCGAGGCGCTGCGGCAGGGCGTCGAGGCGAACGACCACGACGTCGGCCTGGTGCTGCCCGCCGGGTTCGACGACGCCGTCCGTGCCGGCCAGGAGCCGCCGCTCGAGATGTATGTCAGCGGCGGCTCCCTCGCCGCCGACCGGATGATCCTCAGCGTCACGACGATCGACCTGATCCGCGCCGTCGAGGGCGGAGCGCCCCCGGTCGACGTCGAGCTGGTCCAGACCGGCGACGCCGGCCTGCCGATCTCCGTCCGCCTGGTGCCCGTGCTCGTCATGTACGCGCTGTTCGTCGCGGGCACGTTCGTCCCCGCGTCGAGCATCGTCGACGAGAAGATCCGCGGGACCCTCACGGCCATCCTCGTCACTCCCGCCAGGGTCAGCGAGGTGCTCGCGGCCAAGGCCTCCCTGGGAGTGCTGCTCGCCTTCCTGATGTCCGTCGTCACGCTGCTCCTGAACGGCGCCGTCGGGAGCAGCTGGGCGCACCTGCTCGTCGTGGTACTCCTCGGTGCGACGTTCACGGCCCTGCTCGGGCTGCTGATCGGGACGGTCGCCAAGGACGGCGCGACGCTCTTCACGATCGTCAAGAGCAGCGGCATCCTCATCTTCGGCCCCGTGATCTTCTACCTGTTCCCCGAGTGGCCGCAGTGGATCGCCCGCCTGTTCCCGACCTACTGGGTGATCGACCCGATCTGGCGCGTCGCGGTGCTCGGCGAAGGGCTGGCCGACGTCTGGGTGCCGATGGTCGTGGCGGTCGGCCTCGGAGGGCTGCTCGTGCTCCTGGTCAGGCGGCTCTCGGGGCGCATGCTCGCCCGGGCCACGGCCGCGTCGTAGCGCGACACGCGGTTCGAGCGTCGAGAGCGCCAGCTCGGCGTGGAGGCCCTCGTGCACCATCCGTACGTCGACGTGGGAGATGCCGCCTCACAACCACCCGACCCGACGGAAGTTCCAGTGGAGCACCCCGACAGCCGCGACCATGAGGGCCAGCGCGAAGGCGTAGCCGAACGGCCAGCCGAGCTCGGGGAAGTGGCGGAAGTTCATGCCGTACACCCCAGTGATGACCGTCGGCGCGGCCGCGATCGCGGCCCACGACGACACCTTCTGCAGGATCACGTTCTGCCGGACCGTGACGCGCGCCAGGTTGGCGCTCAGCAGACCTTCCAGGCGGCCCGAGAGCATCACCACCTCCTCGGACAGGCGACGGGCGTGGTCACCGGCATCTCGCAGGAGGGCGCGCACGGCCTCCGGGGACATCACCGGTTCACCTCGCTCAAGCGTGTCGAACACGGCGAGCACCGGATGCACGGTCCGACCGAGCCGGTCAACCCGGCGATGGTGCAGGTAGATGGCCTCGCTCTGGTCGCGATCCCCCTGGAAGACGGCCTGCTCGATCCGCTCGGCCCCGTCCAGCAGGAGGTCGACCACCCGCTCGCCGTCATCGACCACCGTGTCGAGCACCGCCCACAGGACGATCATCGGTCCGAGCGCCGTGACCGCCGGGTGCCCGTCGATCCGCCGGCGGACACCGCTGAGGACGCCGCCTGCTGTACGGCTGACCACGATGGCATACCGCGCTCCGAGGAAGACGTCGAGCTCGACCACGTCGAGCTGTCCCGAGTCCTGGTCGTAGAGGGCCGCCTTGACGACCACGAACAGGCAGTCGCCGTACTCCTCCAGCTTCGGACGCTGGTGGCCCTCGAGCGCGTCCTCCACGGCCAGCGCAGGGAGATCGAAGCACTCGCTGAGCTCGTCGAGCTCCTCGCGAGCGGGTTCGCTCACCGCGAGCCACACGAACCCCGGCCCTCGCAGGGACAGGCGTGCGGCGTCCGGGATGCTCATCGCCTCTGAGCCGCGAGCGCTGGCGTGGTACCACGCGGAGTCGACGATCACGGCCGATCCAGCCTCCGAAGCCGAAGGAGCACGCCGCCAGGGGGTCCACCAGACGAGGGCGTCGCCGCCGAGCGTAATCGGCATCGGCGGTCAGTGGCCAGAGCGTCAGGCAGCACGTCGCCCGTGGCCCGTCGGGACGGACCGGCACGGCGAGCGGTGAAGGTCGGTCGCCCGCGAGAGACCGACGGCACATCGGCGGTCACTGACCGTTCCCCTCAGACCGGGTCGGGTCCGGCGCCCTCTCCGCGCGCGCACGCGTCCCGGGACGCATCGCCTCGAGCGTCCACCGGAACCGCAGCACCACGACGACCGCAGCTCCGAGCGTCCACAGCGCGATCACCCCCAGGTGCCACCAGCCGACGCCCAGCCCGGCCGTCACCTCGGTCATCGCCCGGGTCGCGTGCCGCAGCGGGAACACCCAGGTGAGCCGTTCCAGCCAGTCCGGGAACACCACGCCCTGCAGGAAGACGTCCGAGACGAAGGACAGCGGCAGCAACGTGCCCAGGGTCACCCCGACGACGGCCTGCCCGCTCGGGACCAGGGACAGCACAGCCAGCCCCAGCACCGCGAAGCACACCGCCGCGACGACGAACACCCCGACCATCACGGGCCACGACGCCGGCACCCCGGCGCCGTACATGACCATGGCCAGGGCCCACGCGGCCAGCAGGGTCAGCACCGAGACCACGAGCGCCGCGACGACCCGGCCGGTCAGCAGCGCCCACGCGGGCACCGGGGTGCCGCGCAGCCGTTTGAGCACACCGCGCTCACGGTCCTCGGCCAGGCCCTGCGGCATGTTGACGTACGCCGTCACACCTGCCCCGTAGACCGCCATGGTCACGGCGAAGAACGCACCGAGGGTCAGGCCCGAGTCGCCCAGCTGCTGCGTTCCACCACCGTTGACGACCGGGATCACCGCCACCAGCAGCACGGGGAAGACGACGGCGAAGAAGGCCGACGACGGGTCGCGCCACAGCACCCGCTGGCCGTGGCCCACCTGGGAGCCGAGCACCTGCCGGGCCGAGACCGACCCGGTGCGGCGAGGCCGGACGTCGTCGGCGTGCGCCCTGCCGGGGGAGGTGCCGGTCGCGGACGCCCGGTCCTGACCGTGCCGCAGCCCCCACACCGCGAGCGCCGCACCCACGAGCCCCCACAGGACGATCACACCCAGGTGGTCCCAGGCCCACCCGCTGCCGTCCAGGTACGGGTTGAACCCGTCACCGAGGGCGTTGACGAGGTGCTTGAGCGGGAACACCCACCCCAGGGTCGACATCCAGCCGGGCATGCCGTCGCCGAAGGCGAAGATGTCGGAGACGAACGCCAGCACGATGGCCACGCCGTTGGTCACCGCCGTCGTCGCCTGCGGCGGCAGCCAGGCCGCGGCAGCCAGGCCCAGCGCGCTGAAGGACACCCCGGCGACGAGCAGGGTCACGACCACCGCGGGCAGGGTCCGGCCGATCAGCTGCACCCCGTAGAACGCGACCCCCGTCGCCACGACGAGCACGGTCGCCAGCAGGCCGAGCAGCACCGCGGCCCCGATCCGCCCACCGAGCAGCCCCCACCGCGGCAGCGGCGTCCCCGCCTGCCGCCGCAGCACCCCACCGGCCTGGGCCTCGGCGAACCCGATGGCCAGGAACGAGAACGTCGCCATCACCACGCCGAAGGACGCGAACGCGGGGGCGAGGAACTGCGCCACCCGGATGCCCGCGCGGGCGTCGATCGTCTCGTTGCCCACGAACGCGGCCACGATGAGGAAGAACACGAGCGGGAAGGCGATCGACAGGATCATCGTGATCGGTGTGCGGGTCAGGGCCACGAGCTCGTGGCGGACCTGCCGGCCGAGCAGCCCGATGTCGTTCACGGTGCTGCCTCGCCCGTGGCCGCCCCCTCGGGGGTCGTCCCGGCGGCGTGCAGCCCGTTGCCGTCGGGCTCCTCGGAGCCCACCAGGTCGAGGTACACGTCCTCCAGGCTCGGGCGGGTCAGCGACAGCCCCTCGAGCTCGATGCCACGGGCGACCGCCCAGCCCGCGAGCGCTGCGACGTCGGCCGTCGCGGCACGCGTCCGCACGTCCACGACCGAACCTGCCACCCGCAGGTCCTGGCCCACCCGGGGGAGGTCGGCGACCTCAGCCCCGGCGGGCAGCCTGAAGGACACCACGGTCGCGAGCCCCGCTGTCGCCGCGAGCTGCTCGGCGGTGCCCTGGGCGACGACCTTCCCGTGGTCGATGACCACCAGGCGGTCGGCGAGGTGCTCGGCCTCGTCCAGGTAGTGGGTGGTCAGCAGGATCGTCGCGCCGAGCGAGCGCAGCCCGTCCACCACGTCCCACGCGCGGCGGCGGGCCGACGGGTCGAACCCGGTGGTCGGCTCGTCGAGGAACAGGAGCTCGGGGTCACCCACGATCCCCAGGGCGAGGTCCAGCCGGCGTCGCTGCCCGCCCGACAGGCTGCGCACCTTCGCATCGGCCTTCTCCTGCAGGCCGACCAGCGTGAGCACCTCCTCGACCGGCCGGGGCGAGGGGTACCAGCCGGCGTGCAGGCGGAGCAGCTCCCGGGGGCTGAACTGCTCCTCGAAGCCCGCCTCCTGGAGCACGATCCCGACACGCTCACGGAACGCGCGACCTCCCGTGCGCGGGTCGACGCCCAGCACCTCCACACGTCCCGCGTCCGGTGTCCGGTAGCCCTCGAGGATCTCGACCGTGGTCGTCTTGCCCGCGCCGTTGGGCCCGAGCAGCGCGACCACCTCCCCGGTCGCAACCGTCAGGTCCAGGCCGTCCACGGCCCTGACCTCCCCGTACCCCTTGTGCAGGCCCTCGACGACGACGGCGTTCACGGTGCACCTCCCGGTGATCGGCTCACCCCCCGTTCTACCGGCACCACCCCTCCCACGGCAGCCACTTACGCCCCCCGATCACCCCCCAACGGTCTCCGCCTGTCCCCCTCCCCACCCCCGAGCGGCAGAGGACGCACATCTGCACCCAGAACGCACTGGCGACCGTGCGACCTCGCTGCGGATGTGCGACCTCACGACAGGCAAGTGGGTGGTGTTCAGCGCGAGGGCTGGGTCCTTCCCGGGGTCTACGTCGTCCGGCAGCATGGGCGGCATGCGCGTGCTGCGGAACATCAGGTCCTCGACGCCGTGACGCGGTGCGCGTCCTGGCCACCACGCGCCAGGGGCCCGACGTCACGGCGGCCGGGCTCGAGCACGTCGCCTACCGCCGTCCCCGGCCCTGGTCGGGCCAGCAGCCTCGACCGTCGACCCGCGCCGCGGTGGACTTCCTGGCGATGGTCGGCGACCGCGCCTACGGCCGCGACCTGGCCGAGACGCTCGCCACCCGCCCCGCCGACGTCGTCATGGTCGACGCCATGATCCCGGCAGCATCCCTCGCCGCGGCCCGTCTGGGCGTGCCGAACGCCGTGCTCATGCACACGTTCGCCCGGTTCTTCCTGTCCCCCGCGCTCGAGGCGGCGGGCCGGCTGCGCGGGTTCTCCCCGCGACGGGCGTGGGCTCGCGCGTCGGCGGTCCTGGTGGTGTCGGACGCCGAGCTCGACCCCGCGCACGGCACGGCGCGGGCGGCCTCGTTCGAGTGGACCGGCGTCGCGGAGCAGCACCCTACGGCCCTGCCCCGCGAGAGCACCCCGAGGACGGGGTGACCCGCCACCGCCCCCTCCGCCCAGAACGCACATCTGCACCGAGGACGCACCGGCCATCGTGCGACGTCGCTGCAGATGTGCGACCTCGCGCGGGCCGACGGCGGACCTCAGGGTGATCTCAGGGTGGTAACCCATGGCGCCGGGCACCTCGGAGCCACCAGGATCGTCCTCATGGTCACCAGCCAGACGGACAGCGCAGCGGTGCCGTCCGTCCAGGTCGAGGGGCTGACGCGCACCTTCGGACCGGTCACCGCGCTCGCCGACCTCACCGTCGCGATGCCGCAGGGCGTCGTCGGGCTGGTCGGGGCCAACGGCGCCGGCAAGTCGACCCTGATCAAGATCCTGCTGGGCCTGCTGCCCGCCACCTCGGGACGCGCCGAGGTGCTCGGCCTGGACTGCGCGACCGACGGCCTGGAGATCCGCGGCCTCGTGGGCTACATGCCCGAGAGCGACTGCCTGCCGCCCGACGTCTCGGCCACCGAGCTCATCGTGCACCTGGCGCGCATGTCCGGGCTGCCGACGGCGGTCGCCCGCGAGCGCACCGCCGACACGCTGCGCCACGTCGGCCTGTACGAGGAGCGCTACCGGCCCATCGGCGGCTACTCCACCGGCATGAAGCAGCGGGTCAAGCTCGCCCAGGCGCTCGTGCACGACCCCCGGCTGGTGCTGCTCGACGAACCGACCAACGGTCTGGACCCGGCCGGACGCGACGAGATGCTCGCCCTGATCCAGCGGATCAGCACCGAGTTCTCGATCGCCGTGGTGGTGACCTCCCACCTCCTCGGCGAGCTCGAGCGCATCGCCGACCACGTCGTGGTCATCGAGAGCGGCGTGCTGCAGCGGTCGACCTCGACGGCGGACGCCACCGGGTACAGCGGCGTGCTGCTGGTCGAGGTCACCGACCGCGGGCCCGAGCTCGCCGCGCTGCTGCGGGCCGCCGGGGCGCAGGTGGTGGCGAGCGGCTCGGCGGACTCCTTCACCGTCGAGCTCGCCGACGAGAGCGTGCTCGACACGCTCCAGGCCGGCGCCGCCGACCTCGAGGTCGGGCTGGTGCGCATGCAGCGCCGCCGGCACCACCTCACCGAGATCTTCAGCGACCGGACGGAGGGCGAGCGTGCCCGCCACTGAACCCGTCGCCACGCCCGGGCCTGCCGCAGCCGGACCGGGCGACGACGTCATCCACGACATCGGCTTCCGCCACTACGACGGGCCCCGCCTGGGCCGCGCCTGGGTGGTGCGCTCCCTCCTGGTCGAGACGGTGCGCGGGTGCTTCGGCCTGGGCCGACCCGCCCGGTCCAAGGTCATGCCCTGGTCGCTGATCGGCATCCTCCTGATCCCGCCGCTGATCATCGCGCTGTCGATCCTGCTGATCGGAGGGGACGAGCTGCCCGTCACCTACACCCAGTACCCCAACGCGCTGCAGCTCGTCGTGTCCCTCTTCGTCGCGGGCGCCGCGCCGTACTGCGTGTCCCGGGACCTGCGCCACGGCGTCATGCCGCTGTACCTGTCCCGGCCGATGATGCGCACCGACTACGTGCTCGCCAAGTTCGCCGGCCTGGCCCTCGCGGTGCTCGGCGTGCTGGCCCTGGCCCAGACCCTGCTGCTCATCGGCGCGCTGCTGGCCAAGCTCCCGGTCGGGGCCCAGCTCGTCGGGTGGGCGTCGGGCCTGCTCGTCTCGGTGGTGCTGGCCGTCCTGCTCAGTGCGATCACCCTGGTCGTGGCGGCGTTCACACCGCGGCGCGGGTTCGGCGTCGCCGCGATCATCACGATCCTCGTGGTGGTGAGCGGGGTGGCCGAGATGCTCACCGCGGTCGCGCAGGACCGTGGGCTCACCACGGCAGCGGCGTACCTGCCCGCTCTGGACCCGTTCAACCTCGTCGACGGGATCGCGGTGCGGCTGCTCGGCGCCGAGTCCGCCCGTGGTCATGACGTCCCACCCGGTGTGCTCGGTGGCCTCACCTTCCTCGTGGTCACCGCTGCCGTCGTCGCGGGCTGCCTCGCCCTGCTGATCCGCCGCTACCGGAAGGTGGGTGTGGTGTGAGCACCCTCGTCCTGGACGGCGTCTCGCGCTGGTACGGCAACGTGGTCGCCGCCAACGACGTGACGATGACCGTCGGCCCCGGGATCACCGGCCTGCTCGGCCCGAACGGCGCCGGCAAGTCCACGCTCATCGCGATGATGGGCGGGTTCCTCGCGCCCTCGGCCGGCACGGTGACCCTCGACGGCACCGCGGTGTGGCGCCACCCCGACATCTACCGCGCGATCGGCCTCGTCCCCGAGACCGAGGCGATGTACGACATGGTCACCGGCTGGCAGTTCGTGGTCGCCAACGCCCGGCTGCACGGGCTGCCCGACCCCGCCGCGGCGGCCCGCCGGGCACTCGAGACGGTCGAGATGATGGACGCCAAGGACCGCGAGATCGCGACCTACTCCAAGGGCATGAAGCAGCGGGTCAAGATGGCCACCGCCCTGGTGCACGACCCGTCCGTGCTCCTGCTCGACGAGCCGTTCAACGGGATGGACCCCCGCCAGCGCCTGCACCTCATGGACCTGCTGCGCCGGCTCGGGCAGGAGGGCCGGACCGTGCTGTTCAGCAGCCACATCCTCGAGGAGGTCGAGGAGATCGCCGGCACCATCGAGGTGCTCGTGGCGGGCCGGCACGCGGCGTCGGGCGACTTCCGCCGGATCCGGCGGCTGATGACCGAGCGACCGCACCAGTACACGATCGCCTCGAGCGACGACCGGCGGCTGGCTGCGGCGATCGTCGCCGACGGCGCCGCCGACACCGTCGACCTGAGCGGTGGGAGCCTGGCCGTCCGGGCGCCCGACGTCGGCAGGTTCGTCCACGCGCTGCCCCGGCTCGCCCGGGACAACGGGGTGCGGCTGCTCGAGGTCTCCCCGGCCGACGAGTCCCTCGAGAGCGTCTTCGCCTACCTGGTGGCCCGATGAACGCCGTCGTGATGCAGCTGACGCTGCGAGGCCTGCTCGGGCGACGTCGGGCGCTGCTGCTGCTCGTGCTCCCGGCGTTGCTGCTCGTGCTCGCGGGCATCGTCCGCTGGGCCTCGGGGGCCGACGTGTTCGCCACCGTGGGCCTGACCGAGAACTTCGCGTTCGGCACCCTGCTGCCGCTCATGTGCCTGCTCATCGGCACCGGGGTGATCGGTTCGGAGATCGACGACGGGTCGATCGTCTACCTGCTCGCCAAGCCGCTGCCACGCCGCACGATCATCCTGTCCAAGCTCGCCGTCGCCTGGGGCGCTGCGTTCGTGTTCGCGGTGCTCCCGCTCGTGGCGGCGGTCGAGATCGCCGGGGACGACGGCGGTCGGCTCGGCCTGGCGTACGGGGTCGCCGCGACGCTCGCCGCCCTGACCTACACCTCGCTCTTCGTCGCGCTGTCCGTGGTGACGCGCAACGCGGTGATCATCGGGCTGCTCTACGCGCTGCTCTGGGAGACCGTGCTGGGTGGCTACGTCCCCGGCATCCGCAACGTCAGCGTGCGGCAGTGGGCACTGGCGACCGCCGAGTCGATCCTGGGTGACTACGCCTACGTGTGGGGCGTGCTGTCCGCCGTCGGCCAGACCGCAGCCCTCGGCCTGCTGGCGGCGACGACCGTCGGTGCCGTGGTCCTGGCCGTGCGTCGCCTGGAGACCCTGCGGCTCACGGCGACCGACTGAGGACCCGGCCCCGGTCGCACATCTGCTGCGAGGACGCACTGGTGATCGTGCGATCTCGCTGCGGGTGTGCGATCTCGCGAGGGTCGGCAGCGCTCACCCGTCGCGCGAGGGGCCCTCGAGCGACGTCGCGTCGAGCAGCGCGCGCACCGCGTCGACGTCGCCCGACACGTGCACCTCCGGGAGCCGCTCGAGGGCGACGCCGCCGATCACGCACGCCTTCCAGTCGGCGGTCGAGGCCCGGACCTCGGCGTGTGCCACGACGGCCTCGGGCGATCTTCCGACCTCGGTGGCGCGCTCGGACACCCGGGCCAGGTAGGTCACCGGCTGGGCGTTCTCGTGCCGCGAGTCCGTCAGACGGAGCACGACCCGTCGCTCGTCGGCGCACCCGGGGACCGGCCGCGCGTGCGCACGCATCGCAAGGACCACCGTGTCGGGGCTCATGCCCGCCTCGCGTGGCAGGGCCGGTGAGGCCACCGCCCATCGGGACAGCGCGGTGTTGACCGCCTCGAGCGCATGGCCCCACTCGGTGAGCTCGTACACGTCGACGCGGCCCGGTGCCGGAAGCCGGCGTCGGCGGGCGATCCCGTAGCGCTCCAGGTCGTGCAGGCGCTGTGTCAGGACGGCGGGCCCGATCCCGATCACGTCCCGCTGGATGTCGGAGAACCGCTTGGGGCCCAGCAGCAGCTCCCTCACGACGATCATCGTCCAGCGCTCGCCGACGAGGTCGAGGGCGTGGGCGGCTGCGCAGCCGTCGTCGTACGACCCGTACGACCGTCGAGGGGCCATTGACAGATCGTACTACTGATGCCGTAGTTTTCACTACGAAATCAGTAGTGAACGACGTCGTCCGACCGAGAGAGAGCCGGCATGCGCACCTCCGCGGCAGAGATCTGGCACACCGTCCACGACGAGAGACGTCGTCTGCTCGCAGACCTCTCCGGGGCGCGACCCGAGCAGTGGCGCACACCGTCGCTCTGCCCCGGATGGGATGTCCACGACGTCCTGGCTCACCTGGTCGACACGGCGAGAACCGGTCGACTGACCTTCGTCCGTGAGCTGCTGAGCGCCCGGATGGACTTCGACCGCGCGAACGCCCGCGGTGTCACCCGGGAGCGGCGGGCGGACCCGCTCGACACCCTCGCCGCGCTCACCCGGGTCGCCGACCTCACCCGGACACCGCCTGCCGCCCTCGCCACCCGCCTGGTGGAGGCCATCGTGCACGGCGAGGACATCCGCCGACCCCTGGGGATCACCGGGTCCTACCCGGACGACGCGGTCGCACAGGCCCTGACGCACCAGCTCAAGACCCCGGTCTCCTTCGGCGGGGGCCGCGAGCGCGCGGCAGGCCTCCAGCTGGTCGACCGCCGGACGGGTGTCACCTGGGGCACCGGGGACGCCGTCGAGGCCGAGTCCCTCGACCTGCTCCTCGCGGTCTCCGGGCGCCCCGTGGACCGCGAGCGGCTCCGCGGGAGCGCAGCAGACCGGCTCGCCGACGCCGCGCAGGGCCGTGCGGGCGCTCACGAGGAGGGGGAGCGATGAGCCCGCGCGCCGACAGGAGGAAGCAGTCCGACGCCGACCTGTGGGTCCTCGCCCATGCCGAACGGGCCGCACTTGCCGAGGACCTGTCGACCCTCAGCGCCGAGCAGTGGCGGCACAGCACCCTGTGCGGGGAGTGGGACGTCGAAGAGGTCGTGGCCCACCTCGTCGCGGCAGCCAGCCTGGACCAGTGGCAGTGGCTGCGCAGCATGCTCGGTGCGCGGTTCCGCCCTGAGGTGCACAACCGGCGACGCCTGGCCGAGCACCGCGGCCGGACGCCCGCCGAGACCCTGGACCGCTTCCACGCCGTCGTCGAGAGCACCACGGCACCCTCGAGCCACACCCCGGCCTACCTGGGCGAGGTCGTCGTGCACGCCCAGGACATCCGCCGTCCGCTGGGGCTGACCCGCTCACCCGGGGTCGAGGCACTGACCGCCGTGGCGGACTTCTTCGCCCGACGCGACTTCACCGTGAACAGCCGCACGCACGTCGCCGGCCTGGAGCTACGCGCGGACGACGGCCCGTTCGCGGCAGGCTCGGGCGCACCGGTCACCGGCTCGAGCCTTGCCCTGGTCATGGCCATGGCCGGCCGCGAGGCGTACCTCGACGAGCTCGACGGACCAGGCGTCTCCGTCCTCCGCAGCCGCCTGACGCCCTAGGCCGACTCCGCCGAGGTCGCACATCCGCATCCAAGACGCACCGGTGACCGTACGACCTCGATGCGGATGTGCGACCTCGCGACGCGCACTGGTTGGGCATCACTCACGACGACGCGGGTCCGCTCGGCAGGAGGCGGCGACGGCGCCCGCGTTCACATCCAGCGCCGCAGCTTCTTGCGCGACGCCGCCCGCCAAGCCCGCTCGAACGCGGCGTCGGCGTCTCGGCGACGTCGACCCTCGAGAGCATGCAGGAGTCCCCAGGTGAACGCGTTCTCGCCGTCCAGATGTGCGCGGACGCCGATCTCGCGGGTCAGCGCCTGGGCGACGACGCTGTCGTGGTGCTCACCGAGGGCGTCCTGGACCTCCTCCATCGCGGCTGCGAAGCGCGTGGCCGGCCGCCCCGCGACCGCGACGAGGACCTCGGACGCGTAGCGGGTGCGCTTGGCCGCCTTGCGGCACTCGTGCAGGGCGGCGTCACGCTCCGGGCCCGGAGGCCACCGGCGAGCACGTGCAGACAGGTCGGCGAGGTCCCGGTACGCCTTCTCGACCCGGCGCGGCAGGACGGCGTCGGCCCTCTTGCGGGCCAGGTCGGTCCAGGGCGGCGAGTCCACGAGGTGGTCGAGCTGGTCGAGGAGACTCAGGTAGTGCTCCGTGTCGAGGTACGCGACGACGTCGCGGAGCGCCTGCCGGTAGCGGTCGTCCAGCTCCGACCGGAGCCTGCGCCGCACAGGCCCGATCACGAGCTCGACGTCCTGCTCCGCGAGGCTCGCCGCGAGCCGGTCACGCATCACCTCGGCGTCCCGGGCTCGTCCGAGCACCTCGCCCAGCTCCTTGAGGTCGGCACGCAGCGGATCGGTGACGGACCGGTCGAGCAACGGCCGGAACGTCCTGAGCGCGCTGCGGAGCCGTCGCGACGCGACCCGCATCTGGTGGACCGCGTCCGGCTGGTCGGCACGGACCTCGGGGTCGCGGTCCGTGAGCGCCGTGACCTGCTCGGCCAGGTGCGACCACACGACCGCCCCGGCACGTCGTCGGCCCAGGCCTGGACGCGGCCCCGCGGGGACCTCGGTCGCCAGCACGTGATCGAGCTTCGACGCCGACGACGCCGGGACGGCGCCGGCCCCGGTGAGCAGCGACCCCGCGGTCTCGAGGATGCTCGGGTCACCGTCGCGCAGCTCGACCTCCCACTCGCGCCAGGTCAGCTGCCGGTGCCTGTCCGACCCCCGCGAACCGGCAGAGTCCTCCGACACGTCCGACGCCGCAGACCCCTCGATCCCGTCCAGGGTCGTGCCCGTCACGTGGTCGTCGCAGACCTCCGCGAGGACGCGTCCCTGCGCATCGAGGAGCAGGTGCACGACCCGCTCGTTCACCACGGTCGCCACCGCGACGAGCGGCCGGTTGCGCACGACCGCACGCACCTGCGCGCGCAGCGTGGCCGGTACCGTCCGCACGGCCCGACCGAGCGGGAGGCGGGTCTCGGCGCGGGCACCGTCACCGGTGGGTCGTTTGAGGTGCCAGCCCTCGTCGGGGCCACCGGTCCGCCGGCGCAGGGTGGCCCCGGTCGCGACGAGCGCGAGGTCCGCGGTGTCGAAGTAGGTTGCGACCAGGTGGTGGCTCTCGGTCCGGACGTCGGCCACTCCCGGCAACCCGCTGAGGTCGGGTACCGGGACGGCATCGGCCGGGGCCTCGAGCTTGATCTCGCGCTCGATCTCGTCATGGACCATGCCTGCAGTCTCGTCCGAGAGTGGCCCGCCCGCTCCTCGTGCGCCGCTCACCCGGCGCCGACACCGGCTGAGACCTCGCCCCAGCCGGTCACCGCGAGGTCGCCCCACAACGCCCGGCCGGGCTCGGCAGTCGAGCCCTGGTAGGAGTACATGGCCACCGCGCCGCCGTGCTGCACGGCCAGTCGGACCTGCGTGAGGGCATCGGTGGGGCTGTTCAGGTACCCGGCGACACCCGGGACGATGCGCGTGCCCGTCCGGCCCCCGAGCTGCACCTGGTAGGTCAGCCATGTCCGCAGCCACGCCGCCTGGTCCGGCTCCGCCTCGCGGAAGTAGTTCATCGGCATCAGCACGTCCACCAGGCCGCTCCGCGCCCAGCCCTCCCAGTCCTGGAGCGCCTCGCGGTACGCGCGGGTGTCGGCGAACGACGCCGTCCCCGCGCCACCAGGGCCCTCCCCCCAGCTGATCACAGCGGCCGAGAGCAGCGGTGACCTCTCGCCGGCCCGGATCGCATCCCGGGCGGCCAGCAGCAGCGCGTCGACCTGCTCACGACGCCACTGCGACCACGACGGGTCCTGCGGCTCGGGGACCTCGATCGCACCCGTCTGCGCCTGGTACAGGGCGATCGCCCTCGGGTGGTAGCCGTGCCGCTCGGAGGCGTAGCGCACGTAGTCCAGGTGGATCCCGTCGACCGCGTACCGGGAGGCGATCTCACCGACGACCTCCGCGAGATGCTCGCGGACCTCGGGCAGCGCCGGGTCGAGGTACTCGTCCCACGTCCCGTCGACGGTGCGGGTCACCCACCGGTCGGCCTCCGGGGCCGAGACCCCGTGATCGGCGGTCACCCAGCCGTCCGGGGCGGGCAGGTCCGCGTACGACGCGTGCCAGGTAGGCGCGACCGGCACCCACGCGTGGACCTCGAGACCGGCCGCGTGCCCCTCCTCGAGCAGGGCCTCCAGGACGTCGAGACCCGGTTCGAGGGCGGGGTCCGCGGTGCGCGGGAGGACCTCGGAGCGGTAGTACGCGTCGTGACGCCGGACCACCTCGGCCACGACCGCCGTCGCGCCCGCGGACACCAGGTCGGCGACGACCCCCCGGATGGCCTCCCTGGTCTTCAGGGAGTCGTCGAACAGGTGGACCCAGACCGCTCGGGTCAGGGCGCTCTCGGCCGACGGCGGCGCGGGGACCTGCTCGGTCGGCGTGGGCGTCGGTTCCGGGAGGTTCGGCTCTGGCGCAGGCCCTGGCTGCGTCGGACCCGGATCGACCCCCGGTCCGGACGACGGCTCGTCCCCGGGCCCGCACCCGGTCGCCACGAGGCCGACGAGCACCACGAGACCGAGCACGAGACCCCGACCACGTCCCACGACAGCTCCCCGAAGGCTTCGACGCCAGCGCTGCAGAACACCATCGTCCCACCCGAGCCCAGGGCGGCTCTCCCGGCCCGCCGCCGAGGACGCACATCCACCGTGAGAACGCCCAGGCGATCGTGCGATCTCGCTGCAGACGTGCGACCTCGCCCTGGCCGGTCGGTGGGTGAGGGCGTCGCTGAGGGATCCGCCGACCGGACCAGGCACTCCGCACGCAGTCCGCCGTCGGTGCTGGTGATCGGCACTCCACCCGCTCTGGCCGGCGTCACGTGGGACGAACGGTCCTTGCCCGGTGGTGGGCACCGTTCCGATGCTGGGAGTACGGGAACCGAGGGAGGCACCGATGACGCCGTCGACACCTGCAACCCGCCCGACCGGGCCTCAGCACGACCGTCTGCCGGTGGAGGTGCGACGTCTCGCCCGCGAAGACCTCCCGGTGGCGGCGCGGATGTTCGCCGTCGCCTTCGACAGCGACCCGATGTCCCGCCTCATGCTCCCGGACGACGACCAGCGTCGCCGGTTCCTCGAGCGTGGGGGACGCCGCCAGATCGAGCGTGCGATCCCCCACCGGCACGTCTTCGGCGCCTACCACGACGGGACGCTGTGCGGGATCGCGGTCTGGCTGCCGCCGGGCGTGGCCGTCCGGTCGGCCGAGGCGATCCCAGCGTCCGCCGCCCTCCGAGCGCTGCGGGTGGGGCTGCGTCACCCGCGTCTCACGGTCCGCTACCTGCGGGCGAGGGCGGCCGCCATGAAGGCGCTCCACCAGTCCGGCGCCTGGCACCTGGCGTTCCTGGCGACCGACCCCCGCGTCCAGGGGCGCGGGGTGGCCCGCCGGCTGCTCGACCGGGTGCTGCGTCGCGCCGACGAGGACGCCGTCGGCGTGTGGCTCGAGACGTACGACCCCGCGAACCCGCCGATCTACGAGCGGTTCGACTTCCGGACCACCACGGAGCTCACCGGCAGTGGGGTGCTGCCGCGCCTGTGGCTCATGGAACGCCCGCCGGCGGACGGCTGACCGCCGGTCTCGGGGGACGTGGGACGCGGGACGTTCAGAGCGGACGGGCCAGCTGGACTTTGTTGAGAATGATTCCTAGTATCGTCCCGTGCTCGAGACGTCCCCTTTGTCCGCTCCGCTCCCCTCGTCGTCAATCTCCCCGCCACATGCCCGGATCGACACCACCCGCCGGCGACGCCGCGCCCTCGCCGGGGCCGCAGCACTGCTGCTCGCCCTGGGCGTGGCGACCGAGGCCATGGCCCTGTCACACGCGGCGCCGACGGGTACCGGCCCCACCGCTGCCGCGCGACAGGTGCTCGCCACCGAGCACACCGACGCCATCTCGGTCTTCCTCGACAAGGGCGCCCTGAGCCTCGCCACCAAGGCGGACCTCGGGTCGAGTCGTGGAGTCCGGCTCGACCCCGACGCTGTCGTCTTCCACGTCACCGACTCCGCGCTGCGAGCCGCGCCGAGCGGCAGCGCCTTCACCTTCCTCGGGGTGGCGCCGGGCAGCCCGGTGCACGTGATCCCGCAGGCCTACACGTCCGGCGTGCTCTGGGCCGGGTGGAACACCGAGAGCGTTCCGCCCTCAGCGGTCGACGGACCGGTCACCCTGACCTGGGAGCAGGTCAGCGGACCGGGCGCGGTCGAGGTGTACGAGAGCGGCCTCGACGGCCCGCGTCGTCTCTTCAGCAGCCGCGACAGCACGCTGCGGAGCCTGGCGGTGCCCGCGAACACCCACGCGCACGCCAGCTGGGTGTTCACCGCCCCCGGCATCTACAGGGTCACTGTCAGCGCCTCGGCCCGAACCCCCCAGGGCGCGGCACTGTCAGCACCGCCACGCACCTACGTCTTCGCGGTCGGAGGGACGTCCCTCCCCGCACTCACGACCTCCGTCTCCCTCGACGCGCAGGCAGCCGACGAGGGACGGGTCAGCATGAGTGCCCAGGTCCGCTGGGCAGGGGCGGAGCAGGCGACGGCGCCCGAAGGTCGGGTCGAGCTGCTGCACGTCGGCGGAGGCGTCGAGACGCCGCTGGGAGACACCCCGGCATCGGCGGGGCGCGCCCATCTGACGGCGACCGTCCCGGGCGGCGGGCAGCTCGTCGCGAGGTTCGTCCCCAACGATCCCCAGCTCGTGGCGGGCGCGACCTCCCCCGGGGTGACCAACCCGCTCACGGCCACGGCACCGCAGGTCACCGGGCTGCGCCAGCAGTACCAGCCCGGCGAGCAGGTCGAGCTGGCACTCGAAGGTCACGACTCCCTGGCCCCCCACGGTGCACGGTGGGCCGTGCACCGCGTCGGGGCAGGCGAACCCGAGCAGCACACCGGCTGGACCCTGTCGATGCTCGCCACCGACGACCTCGACGGCGCCCGTGTGGTCGTCGACCTCCAGGACGCCGACGGCGGGCCCCTGGGCCAGACCCCTCCGGTCGTGATCCGTGTCGCGTCCTCACCGGCTCCGTCCCCCGCACCGTCGCCCGCGCCGCTGTCTCCGTCACCGACCTCGACGGATCCGCCATCCTCCGTGGAGAGCACGCCCTCGCCGAGCCCCCTCCAGGCTCCGCAGGGCGTCGACGCGGACGCAGCACCGGCGTGCCTGCCGACGCCGGTCACCGAGACGGTCGACGCGGGCAACGTCGACATCGTCACCGACGGGCACCTCGACCTGGGGCCGACCGTCCGCGACGGCCGCCTGGTCGCGGCGGTCAAGGACGACCGGTCCGGGACACCCGTGTGGCGATCACCCGAAGAGCTGGTGCTGCACCTCGACGGGACCTCCAGGACACCCGTCCCCACCGGCGGGGACTTCGCGTTCCTCGGGACGGGACACGTCTGGACGATCCCCCTCGCGCAACGTTCGGGCATCCCCTGGCTCGGGTGGAACACCCAGCACCCGACGATCGCGGGACGGACAGCGGGGCCCATCACGATGACGCTCGAGTCCGTCGACGGTCCCGGAGACCTCGCCGTCTACTCCCTGGACACCTTCGGAGGCGTCGGGGAGCGGTACTTCGGGAGCGTCGAGGGCTTCCCCCGTTCGACCGCCGTCCCCGTCGGTGCGGCAGGCGCGCACGTCCACGGGATCTGGGCCTTCACCGCCGAGGGGGCCTACCGGGTCACCATCGGCTTCTCGGGCACGGTGGACGGCGCCGCGCTGACGGGCAGTGCGGTCCTCGCCTTCGCGGTCGGCGACGTCGACCCCACCACCGCCGTCCAGTCGACGACCGTGACCCGGTACGAGGGACGGACCGCGGACGGGCAGGAGTGCGAGCTCGACCCGGCGCTGACCGGCCGCGCCCTGGCGCAGACCGGCCTCGACGACCAGTCGCTGACCGACCTCGGCATCGTCAGCGGCGTCCTGCTGGCCGCTGGAACAGCCCTCGCAGGGCTGTCCGCCGTGGGGCGCGAGCCGCGGCGCCGCAGGTCGAACCCCACCACCTCCCCCACCACCACAGGTTGATCACGCACCACCACACCGAGAGGAACAACATGGCACTGACGACACTACGGAGGCGCGCAGGCGTCTCCGGCGCCCTCGCGGCTCTTGCCACGATGGCGCTCACCCTTCCGGCGCAGGCGGTACCGGTCGAGGAGAGCGTCTACGCGGGCAGGACGGTCATGTCGACCGGCCACCTCGACCTGCTGTACGTCGACGTGATCGACGGCCAGAACCGCTCCATCACGCACACCGAGCTGGGCAACCTCGATCCGGCCGAGCTGGTGCTGCACGCCAAGCCCTCGGTCGCCTCGCGGACGGTCAGCGCGACCGTCGCCACCCTTCCGGGCATGAAGGCCCAGGGCGAGACCTACTACCTGCTCCCGCAGACCAGCCAGCTCGGCCAGCTGTTCGTGGGCTTCGGCTACTCCTCGGCCCTGCCGAGCGGCACCGCGATCACCCACCAGATCACCGACTTCGAGGGCGCTGGTGAGCTCATCGCCTGGCAGAACTCCGAGGACGGCCCGCTGCCCTTCTTCGGGTCGCACGAGTCCGCCCCGGCCGCCTTCACGAGCGAGGCGAACCACGAGCACGTCAACTGGGGCTTCACCGAGCTCGGCGAGTACCTCATCACGGTGACGTCGTCGGTGACCGTCCCGGGCGGGGAGGCCGAGACCCTCGCCCCGGCGACCTACACCGTGCTGGTCGGTGAGGACCTGCCGGCCGCTGACCCGGGCACCGATCCCGGTGACCCGGTCGACCCGGTCGACCCGGTCGACCCCGTCGACCCGACGGTGCTGAGCATCACGGGTCTCGGGCACCACTACCACGCCGGTGGTATCGCCACCCTGACCGCGGTCCAGGAGCCCGACACGGGCATCGACCACTACCACTGGTTCACCCGCGCGGACGCCTCCGCGGAGTGGTCGGTCGTGCCCGGTGCCGAGGCGGGCACCTACAGCTTCGTGGTGCGGACGGCTGACCATGGCTCTCAGGTCAAGGTCGTCCTGTACGACCACGACCACAGCGTGCTCACCGAGTCCGACCCGGTGACGATCGCCGTCGACGACCACGGCAACGACCCGGTCAACGGTCCGACCATCACTGCGACGCTCCCCGCTGTCGACGGTGCGCTCACACTGAGCGTCGCCCCAGAGAACCGTGAGGTCGACCTGGGTGAGCTGACCCTCACCCCCGCCGCCGACCGCTTCGCCGCTGAGGGAGCGCTCAAGCCCATCACGGTGACCGACACGCGGGCGGGCGACCCGGGCTGGTCGGCCTCGGGCCGGGTCCGCGCCTTCACCACCATCGACGGGTCCACCCTCACGGGTGCGCACCTCGGGTGGGCCCCCAGCGTCCTCGAGGCGAGCGAGGGGCAGTCCGTCACCGCCGGACCCGCAGTCGCGGGAACGCTGAGCGGCGGCCCGGGCGTGGGTGCCTGGAGCGTGCTCGGTCAGGCGCCGGAGGGTGCCGGGCGCGGCACCACTCAGCTCGGTGCAGAGCTCCTGCTCGAGGCCCCGACCACGCTCGAGCCCGGTACCTACACCGGGATGCTCATCCTGACCGTCATCTGACCCGCTCTGCCGTGGCCCCCCGGATCACCTCCGGGGGGCCACGGTGCGCCCGAGGAGACCCCCATGCCCGGACACCGTTCACCCCTCACCCGGCACCGGTGGCGCAGCATGCTGCGCACCGCGGCAGCAGAGCTGACGACCCGCACCGGCCTCGTCCTGCTGTCGGCCGCCCTCGCTGCGGGGATCGGTGCGACCGAGCCACCCCCTGATGCCGCGCCCGAACCGGCGCCGACCTCGTGGTCGGTCGCCCCCGCGACCAGCGAGGGACCGGACGGCCGGGCCCGGTTCGAGTACATCGTGGAGCCGGGCCACCAGTACGACGACCACGTGGCGATCCGGAACGTGGGCACCGAGCCCCTCGAGCTCGAGGTGTACGCGGCGGACGCCGCGAGCGGTGAGGACGGGAGCTTCACGGTCCTCGCGTCCGACGAGCCCAGCAGCGCAGTGGGCGGCTGGCTCACCCTGCCTGTCCAGAACCTGGAGATCGCACCCCGCGACACCGCCCTGGTCCCGTTCAGCATGATCATCCCGTCGGAGGTCGAGCCGGGGGACTACGCCGGAGGCATCGTCGCGGTGGTGCACACCCAGGGCACCGGCGAGACCTCTGGGGTCGACGTGCAGACCAGGGTCGGTACCCGCGTGTACGTGCGGGTCGCCGGCCCGGTCGAACCGGGACTGACGGTGGAGTCGGTCACCGCCTCGTACGCGCACGTCGTCAACCCCGCTCGACCCGGGAGCTCCGTGGTGAGCTACACCGTGGTGAACACCGGGAACGTGCGTCTGGACGCCGTGCCCACCGTCGAGGTGAAGGCTCCCTTCGGCCTCTGGTCGCACGTCGTCGAGGCAGACCCTGTGGTCGACCTGTTCCCCGGGATGGCCGTCTCCCGCACGATCGAGCTGCCCGTGGCACCCCTCGGGCCCATGACCGTGGACGTCGTCGTGCAGCCCGTCGCCTCAGCGGGCCAGGAGATCACCGTGCCGCAGGTGCGGGCCGGCACGGTGATCTGGGCTGTGCCCTGGGCCGCCCTGGTGGTCCTCGTGCTCCTCGCGCTCGTCGTCTGGTCGGCGGTGCGGGCGCGGCGACGGGTGCGCGAGCGTACCGATGGGCCCACCAGGGCAGGAAGCACGACGCCGGCACCCGAGCGGGCTCCCACGACTGACCGCCCAGCGCCGGCCCACCCGCGCGAGCCCGACGACGCAGCGACCCCGCGAGGCGGGACGGCCGACGAGCGCCCCGAGGTGCTCCCCACCGGGCGGGCCACCCCCGCGGCAGGTCGGGACCCCCGGTGACTCGGAGCCGGTCGGACGCGGCGCGCTCGACGGGGCCGACGAGCAACGGTCGGCTCGACCCGGAGCTCGCGGTCGGCTGGGTCGCTTCCTGGGACCGGCAGCAGGAGGCGTACGCGGTCGGCCGCGAGGAGCGCTTCGCGGTCGTCGCCGAGGTGGTCGCGACGGTCGTCGCCGCACGGCCGGCGCCGGTCGTGGTCGACCTCGGCTGCGGCCCCGGCTCGCTCGCGCTCCGCGTGGCGCGCCGCATCCCCCGCGCCCGGGTGATCGGCATCGACACCGACCCGCTGCTGCTCGCGCTCGGGCGGGCGGCGTCGCCAGAGGTCGACCTGGTCGAGGGGGTCGTGGCGGCCCCCGGGTGGACCGGTGCTCTCCCGCGCCCGCTCGACGCCGTCGTGTCCTCGACGGCCCTGCACTACCTCCGGCCCGACGACCTGCTCGGTGTGTACACCGACCTGGCGGCCCTCGTGCGACCCGGCGGTGTGCTCGTCAACGCCGACCACCTCCCCGCCGACGACGCCGTCCTGGAGACCCTCGCGCGCGACGTGTCACGCCGGCCCAGGTACGACGCGGAGCCGCCGCTGGACGCGGCCACGGCCTGGAGCTCCTGGTGGGACGCGGTCGCAGCGGAGCCGCTCCTTCAGGATCTTCTCGACGAGCGCCGTCGTCGGCCGCAGGTCACCGATGATCACCCCCTGTCCGCAGCAACCCACTCGCGCCTGCTCCGCGAGAGCGGCTTCCGCCACTGCGGGGTGGTCTGGCAGGACGGCCCCAGCACGGTCCTCGTCGCCGTGCGGTAGCACGTGGTCTCTCGCCGCTCGCAGCCGAGGACGCACACGTGCAGCGAGGACGCACAGGCGTCCGTGCGTCCTCGCTGGAGATGTGCGACCTCGCGCCGGGCGCGGGGCAGGCTGGGCTCAGTGCTCGTCGACGTGGTCCTCGTGCTGGGAGTGGTGGTGGCCGTCGTGGACGTAGTCGGTGTGGCCGGCGTGCTCGACGGTCTCGTGCCCGCAGTCGGGGCCGTGGGCGTGGTCGTGCGCCTCGTGGACGGCGTGGACCTCGCCCTCGTGCTCGTCGACGTGGTCCTCGTGGACGTGGTGCAGGTGGCCCTCGTGCAGGAAGTCCACGTGCCCCTCGTGCGGGACTGTGGCGTGCCCGCACTCCTCGCCGTGGGTGTGGGTGTGGTCGGTGTGGACACGGTGCGTGGCGGCGCTCATCGCGGTGCTCCTCTATCTCGTGGGGTGCTCTGACAGGGCGTGCTCGTGATGCTCCGGATCGACGACCGGGACGTTCTCGGGCTGCGGAGGTTCGCCGACGTGGGCGAGCGCGTCGGCGACCAGCGCGCTGATGTGGGTGTCCATCAGCGTGTAGACGACCTCTTTGCCGCGCCGGTCGCCGCGCACCAGCTGGGCACCCCGCAGGACGCGCAGGTGCTGCGAGACCAGTGACTGCGAGGCCCCCGACTGCTGCACCAGCTCGTGGACGCAGGCGGGGCCGCGCTCGAGCTCGATCAGGAGTGCCAGCCGCGCCGGGGAGGACAGGGCCTTGAAGAGCTCTGCTGCGCCGCGGACCGACTCGTTCTCCTTCACACGCAGATATTAGCACCTCTTCATATGACCGCAAGAGGCCCCTGAGGGCCCCTCCCCGGGCCGAGGGCGCTACCGGCCGAGCCGGTCCAGCGCGCCCTGCGCGGCAGCCACCCCGGTGCTGAACGAGGCCTGGAGCAGGTATCCGCCCGTGGGGGCCTCCCAGTCGAGCATCTCCCCCGCGACGAAGGTGCCGGGCAGGCTCCGCAGCATCAGTGACGCGTCGACCTCCGACCACGCGATGCCCCCCGCGGTCGAGATCGCCCGGTCGATCGGCATCGTCGCGGACACCACCACCGGGGTCGCCTTGACCAGTGCCGCCATCTGGCCGGCGTCACCGGGCAACGCACCGCCCCCCGCCTCACGCAGCAGCCCGATCGCGGTCGGGTCCAGGCCCGTCCGACGCAGCCACGTCGAGCCCGAGTCCTTCGGCCGACGGCGCTCGAGCCGCTCGGCGAGCTGGTCGACACCGAGGTCCGGGCGCAGGTCGACCTCCAGGACGCACGACCCGTCGGCGTCGAGCGCGTCACGGATCGCGGCGCCGATCGCGTAGACCGGGCCGCCCTCCAGCCCGGTGCGCGTGACCATCGCATCCCCGCGCACCCCGTGACCCGACCCCTGGACCGTGAGGCCGACCTGCTTGAGCGGTGCACCCTCGAAGCGGTCGGCGAACAGGGGCGTCCACCCGACCCGCACCCCGACGTTCGCCGCCCGCAGGGGCGTCACCCGCACACCACGGTCGGTGAACGGACCTACCCAGCCGCCGTCGGACCCGAGCCGGGGCCACGACGCCCCACCCAGGGCGAACACCGTCACGTCGGCGGTGGCCTCGGCCGTCGTGCCGTCGGCCGCCGTGAAGCACAGCCCGGTGCCGTCTTCGGTCCAGCCCGTCCATCGCTGCCGCCGCTCGAGGCGCACCCCGAGTCTGGCGAGGCGCGCCAACCAGGCGCGGACCAGCGGCGTCGCCCGGAACGACCGGGGGAAGACCCGGCCGCTCGACCCGACGAACGTCGGCTCCCCGAGCCCCGCGCACCACTCACGCAGGTCGTCGGGACCAAAGGCGGCGAGCATCGGGGTGAGCCGGTCGGCGGAGTCGCCGTAGCGGGTGAGCAGGCGCTCGCGGTCCTCGCTGTGGGTGAGGTTCAGCCCACCGTGACCCGCGAGCAGGAGCTTGCGGGCGACCGAGGGCATCCGGTCGTACACGGTCACCGCGAGACCGGCCCCGGCCAGTCGCTCTGCGGCTATCAGTCCTGCCGGTCCTCCGCCGACGACGCACGCGGTCGCCATCGTCAGGTCCGAGTGGGATCGACGACGCTGCGCGGCACCCGCCGAACATAGTCCACCGGCCTGGACGGCGGGGCCGCGACTAGGGCCCGAGCAGTCGGTCAAGGACGGGAACAACCAAGAGCATCCATCCGGCGAAGGCCAGTGCGGTGGTGACGAACGGGTACGCGTGGGCGAAGGCGAACGCCTCCGGCCAGCGGCGTCGGTAGTCCTTGGCCCGGCTGAGGTAGTCCCCCTCGAGCCTCGCGGGCACGCCCAGCGGCTCCCACATCTCGCGGAGCCGTCGCTTCCGGGCGATCCGACCCCGCGGGATGCCCTGTGCGCCGATGCGCAGACGGACGGCCCCGTCGTGCCCGATCACCACCGCGTAGAGCACGATCGAGTCGGGGCCCTTGGTGTTCACGTACACGACCTCGATCAGCGCGACCCGGGCGACCTCCGCGATTGCCAGCGCCTTGGACCTGCCCCACCGCGACCGCCACGTCAGTCGACCCGAGTGGACCGCCACCGTGAAGAACGCCGCCCGGTCCGCTCGCGGTGGGCGCGGACCCTGCCGTGGATCGACCGGCCGCACCCCGACCACCAGGCCCTCGACCAGCTCGACGAGGCGCAACCACGTCCACGCGGTGCGTTCACCCGGCTCGACCCCCATGCCCGCTCCGTCGGCGCCCACGTCGCTCGGCTTGAGCGGACCTCGAGCCGCGGTGCACTCCACTCAGGATGTCAACTGGTTGACAGCCTGAGTGTCAACCGGTTGACTCATCACCATGAGCGATCGCATCACGTACTCCCTCAACCACCTGGTGACAGCGATGAACGCCTACGCCGACCAGGTGCTCGCCGAACGCTGGGGCCTGACGTTCAGCCAGTTCACCTTCCTCGCGGTGCTCGAGGACGGCCAACCCCTCGACATCACCCGCATGGCCGAGTGCCTGGGGGTCTCCAAGGCCGCCGTCAGCAAGCGCGTCCCCGGTCTCCAGGCCAAGGGCTACGTGCAG
This sequence comes from Actinotalea alkalitolerans, assembly GCF_023369855.1. GTDB lineage: Bacteria > Actinomycetota > Actinomycetes > Actinomycetales > Cellulomonadaceae > Actinotalea. The sequence continues at coordinate 267,974 of NZ_JAMBPP010000001.1, forward strand.
ACCGTCGCCGACCCCGCCAACGCCCGCCGCGTGCTGCTCACCCTGACCGACGAGGGTCTTCGCCTCGCCCACGAGGCCGGCGGCCTGCTCGACGCCGAGCTCACCCAGCTGTTCGAGGGCCGCGCCGACCTCGACCTCGACCGCACCCACGCCGACGTGCTCCTCATGCTCGAAGCCGTCCTCTCGAAGGGAAACCGCTCATGAGCCCCGCCCGACCCCGGATCCTCGTCGTCCTCGGCCACCCCCGTGGCGACAGCCTGTGCGCCGGCCTCGCCGACGCCTACGCCGCCGGCGCTCGCGCCGAAGGCGCCGAGGTCACGGTCCTGCGCCTCGGCGAGACCGACTTCGACCTCGCCTCGCGCGAGCCCAGCCTGCTCCGCTGGCACGGCCCCGACCAGGTCCCGGCCCGCGAGCCCGAGGTCGAGCAGATGATCGACGACGTGCGCGACGCCGACCACCTGGTGATGGTCTTCCCCCAGTGGTGGGGCACCTACCCGGCCCTGCTCAAGGGCTACATCGACCGCGTGTTCCTGTCCCGGTTCGCCTTCGCCTACCGCGAGGGTTCCTCGCTGTGGGACAAGCGCCTCACCGGCCGCACCGCGCGGGTGCTGATGACCATGGACAGCCCCCTGCTGTGGGACACCCTCAAGTACCGACGTGCCGCGGTGACCTCGCTGACCCAGGCGGTCCTCGGCTACTGCGGCGTACGGACCGTCGGCGTGACCCGCTTCCCCAGGGTGCGCTTCTCCACCGCGCAGAAGCGCGCGGACTGGCTCGCCCGGGTCGAGCAGATGGGACGCAAGGACGCCCGTCGCACACCCGCCGTCCGACCGGTCGAGACCGACGGGCACGCGGCGCTGGCGACCCCGACGCCCTGACGCGCTCGCCGAGCTCCCTGAGCCGTCCGGCCACGGCGTCCCGCAGATCCCCTGAACGGCACTGTCAGGCGGGTACCGCGACGCGGTCGGGTTCCGGGGCCTCCCACTGCGCCTCGCCGACATCGGGGGCGTCGGGGTGGTTTCGCGAACGGAGGTAGACGATCGTGCCGATGATCACCCAGACGCCGAGCATGACCATCGCCGGCACGCTGAGCTGCCCGGGCGAACCCGGCCAGGCGAGGAGCGCGATGAACCCGACGGAGAACGCCAGACCCACCAGGGACAGGTTCCGCTCAGCGCCTGCGCGACCGATGCGCATGCTGATGAAGCAGGTGTAGGCGTACGCTACTGCCGCAAGCATCGAGGACATGTCGACGATGTAGTTGACCACCTCACGGCCTGCCCACGGCGCCAGCAGACTGACCCCGAGAACCGCCAGGACGGCCCGGTCGAGAACGTGCTTGCCGCTCCGGTGCGTCAACCCGATCGGCAGGAACCGGTTCCGGGCGAGGGAGGAGATCAGACTGCTCGCCGCCAGGGTGAACGCGCTGATGCCGCCGAGGACAGCGCCGACGAGCGCACCGACCAGCAGGACGAAGCCGATCGGGCCGACGTACTGGGCCACGGCAGCGCCGGTGGCCCACTCCTCGGCCGCTGCCTGCTCCGGGGTGAAAGCAAGGGCCGTGAGGGTGTTCATCCCGATGTAGAGCACGGCCCCGATGACGATCCCCACGACGGCGAGCTTGGCAGCACGCCTCGGCGGGTAGGAGAGCTGCTTGGCCACCTGCGGGATGACGTCGAAGCCGACGAAGAGGAAGGGCACGATCGCAACCACCGAAGCGACGCGCCCCCACTCGACCGTCCACCCCGTCACGTAGGCGCCCACGAACTGGTCGACGTCACCGAGCACGAGCATGAGCGCGAACAGGATGGTCACGTTGATGAGCAGGCCCAGCACCAGGACGCTCTCCGTGCGGGCGCTGACCTTGAGCCCACGCAGGTTGAGCCAGGTGAACAGGATCATGGTGGCGCTGGCGATGGCGATGTCCGTGGCGTACACCCCGAAGCCCTCGACGGTGTAGAGGTACCCCTGGGAGATGCCGTCACCGAAGATCCGTTTGAGGACGAGCACGAAGGCGGTGCCGTTGAGACCGACCATGCTGGTGTAGGTCAGGACGAGGGCCCACCCGACGACGAACCCGTGGCCGCGCCCGAGGAAGCGGGCGGCGTAGGCCGACTCCCCCCCGTCATCCACGTGCCGTTCGAGCATCACGTGGTACCCGCGCTGGATGAAGACCACGGCCACAGCACCGATGGCGAACCCGATCGCCGTGTCGATCACCCCTGGACCAGACAGGAACCGGGTACCGGGGAGGGTGAACGATCCCCACCCGATGATGGCTCCCACGACCAGGACCACCGTGTCGAACCGGGACAGGCGTGCGGTCATGGAGGCTCCAAGGACAGCCGGGTGGCCCGCCGGCATGCCGGCGGGCCGGGGGGGGGCGGGCGCAGCGGGGGCGGACAGGAGCCCGGGGGCCGGGGGGGCCGCCCCCGGCCGGGGGGCGGCCCCCCCCGGCGGGCGATCAGGCGAAGTTGTACTTCGTCACGAGCGACTCACGACCGGTGGCCTGGTCGGTGAAGTACTCGTGGTTGCAGAACCCGAGGAAGGAGCCACCGATGTTGATCGCATTGGGGAAGCCCAGCTGGTTCAGTGCCCGCACGACGTTGTACGACCGCTGGCCGATACGGCAGTGGCAGTACACGGGCCGGTCGGTCGGGATCTCGTCGAGCCTCTGGCGGAACTGGCTCATCGGGATGTTGATCGCGCCCTTGATGTGCGCGAAGTCGTACTCGTTCGGCTCACGGACGTCAATGATGAACGCGTCCTCCTCGACGATGAGCCGTCGCAGGTCCCCCACCGTGACCTGGCTGATCACCTTGTTCAGGACGTTCAGCGCGACGAGGGCCGCGTTGTTCACGACGTCCTTGGCCGTGGAGTACATCGGCGAGTAGCAGAGCTCGAGGTCCCGCATGTCCTCGAGCGTCCCGCCCATCATGATGAGGGTCGCGATCACGTCGATGCGCTTCTCGACGTTGCCGGGGCCGACTGCCTGGGCGCCGAGAACGCGTCCGGTAGGCACCTCGAAGAGCAGCTTGAGGTGCATCGGCCTCGCCTCGGGCATGATGCCGACCATGTCCGAGCCGATGACGTACACCTTGTCGAACGACATGTTCTCGGCACGGCACTCGTCCTCGGTCAGGCCGGTCGACGCTGCGGTCTGCTCGAACACGCGCACGACGGCCGAGCCGATCACGCCGGTCTGGCGCTGGGACATCCCGCAGATGTGGTCTGCGGCCGCTCGTGCCTGACGCTGGGCCGGTCCAGCCATGGCCAGCCTGCTCGGCTTGTGGGTGAGCTGGTTGAAGACCTCGATGGCGTCGCCCACGGCGTAGATGCTCGAGTCGCTCGTCCGGTAGTGGCTGTCCACCGCGATACCTCCGGTGGAACCGATCCGCAGGCCGCTCTCGACCGCCAGGGTCGTCTCGGGCCGCACCCCCACCGCCATGATCACCGCCTGCGCCGGCAGGGTCGCCCCGGAGGCGACCGTGACCGTGTCAGGCCCGATCTTCGCCAGGGCGTCGTTGAGCACCAGCCGCACGCCCCTGTCGTGCAGCTCGCGGTGCAGGAGCTGGACGATGTCGCTGTCCAGGCGCATCATCACACGGTCGCGCATCTCGACCATGGTGACCCTCTTGCCGGCCATCTCCAGGTTCTCGGCGACCTCGAGCCCGATGTACCCGCCGCCGACGACGACCACGTCGCTGACGTGCTCCTGGTCGACGTGGCGCTTGAGCCGGTCGATGTCGACAACGTCGCGCACCGTGAACACGTGCGGGGAGTCCGCGCCGGGAATCGGCGGGACCAGGGGTACCGCGCCGGGAGAAAGGACGAGGAAGTCGTAGTCCTCGTCCCAGCGGTCGCCCGTCTCGAGGTTGACGACCACGACTGTCTTGGCCACGCGGTTGATGGCCACGACCTCATGGCGTACCCGGGCGTCGATCGCGTACTGCGTGGCGAACACCTTTGGTGTCATGAGCACCAGAGAGTCGGCATCAGGGATGATGCCGGAGAGGTGGAACGGCAGCGCGCAGTTGGAGAACGAGACGTCCCGTCCCCGGTCCAGGACGAGGATCTCGGCTCGCTCGTCGAGCCGTCGCAGGCGAGCGGCGACCGACATCCCGCCGGCCACACCCCCGACGATGATGATCTTCTTGCTCATCAGAGTCCCACTTTCGCCCGGCACGCGGGTCACACGTAGTTCTTGGGCAGGGAGTGGGGGTTCGGGCCGATGATGTTGACCTTGCCCCCGAAGTACTTCAGGGCACCCAGGGCACCGGCCCACAGGGCGAGTCCGAAGACCCATCCGGAGAGCGACAGGTTGCCGATGCCCGAGTAGAGCGCACCGATGTTGCAGCCGTTCGCCAGGCGGGCGCCGATGCCCATCAGCAGGCCCCCGACCATGTAGGTCATGATGTCGAGCCCGCGGAACTTCACGTCGAAGCGGAACCGGCTGGCCAGGAGCAGGGCGACAGCGGCACCCAGGATGATGCCGACGTTGCGCACACCGGTGCCGAGGTTGATGACGCCACCCGCGACGGCCTCGTTCGCCGCGGCGAAGGCCGGGTGGGTCAGCTCGATGCCGAACAGGTTGAGGAACCAGATGCCCCACTCGGAGAAGACACCTGTGACGCCCCACGACTTCTTGGTCGTCATCAGGATGAACAGGAACATGAACGAGAGCAGCACGGCCCCGGTGACGAAGGTCCAGCGAGTGACGAACAGGGTGTGGAACGTCCGGTAGCTGAGGAACCTGTACGGCTCGCCGGCGGGCTGCTCAGGCAGCTCCTTCTCGTGCTCGCTCCACTGCTCGACGGCGTAGTGACCCTCAGCCTTGCGCTTCTGCTCGTACCACCGGGTGATCGCGTAGATCCCGAGGAGCCCGGCAAGGGTCACCGCGACAGCGCCCGGGTAGCCGAGCGTGTCCGGAAGGTAGACCCGCGTACCGATCTCGCTGAGCGCGGTCGCGCTGAACTCGTAGGTCATCCAGACGCCGACCACGGAGCCGACGATGAACATCGGCAACGAGAAGGCGGCTCGCAGTGCCCCCTCACCGAGGTCCGACAGCGTGCCGGAGGCGCAACCGCCGGCCATGACCATGCCGATCCCGAAGAGTGCGCCACCGATGAGGAGCGCGATGCCGATGAACCCGACGTTCTGCGAGCCGGGGATCACGGCGTCGCCCTCCGCCGCGACCGCAGCGATGACTGCTCCACCCTGCGCGGCCGCCCAGTGCAGACCCGCGGTGAACGTCGAGGAGAGCGCGAAGGTGATCACGAGAGCCTTGGTGAGGCTGCCCTCGCCGGTCATGTAGATCCGCTTGACCCCGCCGGCGTAGCCGAACCGTGAGCGGGTCAGGATGTACCCGAGCGCGAGCCCGGTGATCATGAACAGGGCGAACTGGGCTGGGTCGGCAGCGAGCGGCATACCGATGGCGAACGCTGCGACGAGGACACCGAGACCCCACCACACCTGCGACGTCGCCCGTACAACGGGCAACGGCTTCATCGTCCGGTCGACGAGCCCTTCGGACGCACTGGACGTTGTCGTGGAGCTGGCCATGTGGGGCACTTCCTTGGGTCCATGCCGGCGAGGCGCGATGGAGCTGTGCCCGGGGCGCCTCTCACGGGGGTGCCAGGTTCAACGTATGGGCGAGCACTCACCGAGTGGGAGGGCCTACGTCCTGCAGGACGTTCGTCCTCGGCAGGTCGCCGCAGCGCGCGACCGGTCCCGTCCGACGCACCCACGCGCAGCAGCGACTCCCGTCCAGCGCTGAAGCCCTCACGACCCGGCAGCACCGGTCGATCATGAAGGCGACGATGCTGCACGAGGGAGTGGGCCGATGACCGATGCCCCCGCTGGGGGAGCAGGCAACATCCTCGTGCTCACCCTGCACACCGGTGGCCACTACTACGGCGAGATCCTCGCCGGGGTGCTGCGCACCGCCGCCGTGGCCGGGCGTCACGTGGTCGTGGCCGAGACCCGCGACCCCGGGGGACGCCACGGGGACCGCTCCTGGGGTCCGGCGTTCTCCCTTCCCCTGGCGTGGGACCGGGTGGCCGGCGTCGTCTCGATCGCGAACTCGGCCACACCCTCGTACCTCGCCGCCCTGCGTGAACGCCGGTTCCCGATCGTGCTCGCGAGCGAGGTGCACGAGGGCTTCGACGGCCCGGTCGCGCTGCCTGCCAACAAGGTCGCCATCGAGGCCGCCGTCCAGCACCTCGTCGACCACGGGCACACGAGGATCGGGTTCGTCGGTTCCCTGGACATCCGCGACTTCCGCGAGCGCTACGCGGCGTACCAGGTCGCGATGACCGCTCACGGGCTACCGGTCGACGACACCCTGTTCTTCCCCACGGCCGACTTCTCCCGCGAGAGCGGAGCGGCCGCGGCCCGTCGACTGCTCGCCCACCCCGCCCCCCCGACGGCGATCGTCAGCGCGACCGACGCCAACGCGATCGGGCTCATCCAGGCACTCACCACCGCGGGGCTCCGCGTCCCCGACGACCTCGCCGTCCTCGGCTTCGACAACACCGAGGGGGGTGCGTACTCGACGCCCAGCCTGTCGAGCGTCGGTCAACGGTTCCAGGACGTCGGCGCCCTGGCCGGGCGGCTGATCATCGACCTCGTCAACGGTCTCGACGTACCCGCCGGCAGCTACACGCCCGAGACGGTCGTCATGGCCCGGCGTGCGTCGTGCGGGTGTCGCTCGGACCTGACCGGCGCAGCGCGTCACGGCCGCCAGGTCGCCGCTCCCCCGACGGTGCACAGCCCGGTCGACGGGCTCCTCGCCGCAGCCCGCTCGCAGGACGAACGCACCATCCTCCGCTCGGTGGCGCGACAGGTCGAGGCACTGACCCTGTGCCCGCTGCCGCCCACCGATGAGCAGCTCACCGAGGTCGTGACCGCCCTGCGGGAGGTCAGCCGCGACGCGGAGGAGGTGCAGAGCATCGCCGCCGACCTCGCCGAGCACGTCATCGACGGCGTCGGCACCGTCGTGCCCGGCGAGGAGGTCGACCCGCGCACTCCCGGTCACGGGCGCATGGCCGCCACGCTCTGGGAGCTGCAGGCCCGGGGGCACCGCCACGGTGAGCGACGCCTCGACGCGTCCTCGATCGAGCTCGAGAGGATCGCGAGCTCCCTGCTGCGCAGCGACGGCGAGCACACCCGGTCGCTCGCCTGGCTTGCCGCGACCCACGTCCGCGCCGGGGTCCTCGCTCTGTGGGACGGCCCGCCCTCCGCGGGTCGCCTGCGGATCGCGGGCCTGCACGACCCCGACGGGCTGACCGGCCACCGGCTCGGTGAGCTCGTGGGGGTCAGGCAGTTCCCCGGGGAGGCTCTCGCCGCCGCGAGCCGCTCGTGGGACCGGGAGATGTGCGTGGTCCTGCCGGTCGCGTCGCACAGCAGGTCATGGGGACTGCTGGCCCTGCTCGGTCGGGTCGACACGAGCTCGGTGCGTGAGCCCTACCACCAGATGACCGAGCTGCTCTTCCGGGCCCTGGAGTCCGAGGAGCTCGAGGACGCCGTCCGCACGAGCGGTGAGCGCTACGCCTGGGCGGCACGCGCCTCCAACGACGGGCTGTGGGAGCTCGACGTCGTGACCGGACGGTTGTTCCTCTCGGCCCGTTGCCGGGACCTGCTGGGTGTCGGCCCCGAGGAGGAGGTCACCACCGAGGACTGGCTCGGGAGGGTCCTGCCCCCGGACCGCGAGCTCGTCGCGCAGGCCCTGGCGACGACGACACGACGCCCGGGCGTCCCGACGGAGATCGAGTACCGGCTCGCCCCGCGGACCCCTGACGGCAGGGCGGTCGGGGCCCGCTGGGTGCTGAGCCGTGGGCTCGGCGTCCCGGGGCCCGACCAGGACGCCGTGCGTCTGGTCGGCTCGCTGGCCGACGTCACGACGCGACGCGAGCTCGAGCTGCGGCTGCGCCGAGCCGCGATGTACGACGAGGTCACAGGGCTCGCCAACCGCCGCCTGTTCCTCGAGAGCCTGTCCGCCGCGATCCGGACCAACCAACGCGACCGTGGCCGCAGGTTCGCGGTGATCTTCCTCGACCTCGACGGGTTCAAGCTCGTCAACGACTCCCTCGGTCACCTCGCCGGTGACGACCTGCTGCGTGCCGTCGCCTCGCGGATGAGGTCCGCGACGAGGGCGGGCGACACCGCCGCACGCTTCGGCGGGGACGAGTTCGCGGTCCTGCTCACCGACCCGGTCCCGGACGAGCTCCTCGCGGTGGCCCGCCGCCTCCAGGGCCTCATCAGCCGACCCGTGCGCCTCGACGGGCAGGAGGTCTCCGTCACCGCGAGCGTCGGGATCGCGACGTCGGAGAGCGGCTACCTCGACGCCGAGGACGTGCTGCGTGACGCCGACACGGCCATGTACCAGTCCAAGGAGGCGCAGCGCGGGACCGCGACGATCTTCGACCAGACGATGCACGAGCGGGTCACCGATCACCTGCGGTCCCGCACCGAGATCCGTACCGCGCTCGCCGAACGCCAGCTCGTCGTCCACTACCAGCCGATCGTCGGGCTCGACGGCTCCCCGGTGACCGCGTTCGAGGCCCTCGTCCGGTGGCAGCACCCCGAGCGCGGGCTCCTGCTGCCCGGGCAGTTCCTTCACCTGGTCGAGGACACCGACGCCATCGTCACCCTGGGCCGCTGGGTCACGGACGAGGCATGCCGGCAGATCGCACGGTGGCGTGACGACGGGGTCGGCAGCGCGCAGGTCTCGGTCAACGTGTCCAACCTGGAGTTCTGGCACGAGGACCTGGTGCCCTGCTTGGTCGAGACGGTCGCACGGCACGGGCTGCCGGCGTCGTCGTTGGTCCTGGAGATCACCGAGTCGGTGCTCATCACCGACGTCGAGCGGGCCCGGCGGACCATGACCGACCTCGGCGGGCTCGGGTTCCGGCTGCACGTCGACGACTTCGGCACCGGTCAGTCGTCGCTGCAGACCCTCCAGGCCTTCCCGGTGCACGCCCTGAAGATCGACGGGTCGTTCGTCCGCGGCCTCACCGGCTCGGACCGTTCTGCGGTGATCGTGCGTGCGGTCGTCGCGATGGCCGGCGGGCTCGGCATGGACGTGATCGCCGAGTGCGTCGAGCTGCCCGACCAGGCGCGGATGCTCCGGGAGATGGGGTGCGCCCACGGCCAGGGCTGGCTGTTCGCCCGGGCGATGCCGGGCGAGGAGGCCGGAGCGTTCATCGGCCGGAGGCTCGACGTGACCGGTGTCGGTGGTCGGCCCTAGCGTGCAGGGCATGGGCGCACGCGTGCAGGAGGTGGTCATCGACTGTGCCGATCCCGCGGGGCTCGCGGGGTTCTGGGCGCAGGTGCTCGAGGCCCGCTGGGCATCGGTCGACGAGGGCTGGGCTGTGGTCGACGCCGACCCGATCCTCATCGCGTTCCAGCGGGTGCCGGAGGCGAAGCAGTCACCGAAGAACAGGCTGCACCTCGACGTGCGGGTGGACGCGGCACCCGAGGCGGTCGCCCGCGCGGAGGCGCTCGGCGCCCGCCGGACCGGGCAGTCCGAGCTCAGCACGACCGGCGACGGCTACGTGGTGCTCCAGGACCCGGAGGGCAACGAGTTCTGCTTCGTGGTCGACGAGGGCGGCACCTGGACCTCGACCATGCGCGCTGCGCTCGACGCCGCGCCATGACCCACCCGACCTACCGCTTCACCACCACGTTGTGGCAGACCGAGGGCGTCGGACCGTGGGTGATGCTCACCGTGCCCTTCGAGCAGGCCGACGCGATCGACGAGGTCTCCCAGGGGCAGCGGCACGGCTTCGGCTCGGTGCGGGTCGAGGTGCGCATCGGCACGACGACGTGGCGCACCTCCTTGTTCCCCGACCGGCGCCGCAAGAGCTTCGTCATGGGGGTCAAGCGCGCGGTGCGCGACGCCGAGGGGCTCGACGTCGGCGACACCGCTGAGGTCGAGGTCACTCTCCTGGAGGTGACCGTGACCCCTCCGTCGGCGCCGTCGCCACCCCGCAGCAGGCCGTCCTCACCGACGCCCTGACCGCCCCCGATCACGGCGGAGCACCGGGCGGCACCCGTTCGACGTACGCTCACTGGTCGTGGCCACCTTCTCCTCCGTGACGAGACAGCACGTCCTCCAGGCGATCGCCGAGCACGACACCCGTGGCGGCGAGCAGTTCATGGAGGTGTACGGCTTCGAGCCGTCGCCCGCCTGGACGCTGCTCCACGAGGGGCGCGAGTACGACGCCAGGGCGGTCCTGGGTGTCGCCCACCGGTTCGCGACCGGACGGCTCGCGACACCCGACGAGTTCAGCGGCGACATGCCTGGCGCGGTCGCGATCCTGCGCAAGCGGGGTTTCGAGGTGACCGAGCCGGCGTCACCCGTGCGGGCGACGCCCCCGCGGGCCCCGCGTTCGCCCCGGACGACGGCCGTGCGGACCCGTACACCTGCCGCGCGTGCCGTGGCCGCCCGCGACAACCCGCCCGCGATCTGCCCGACGTGCTCGATGACCCTCCCGGCGACCGGCGTCTGCGACGACTGCAGCTGACCTGCCGGCGCAGGGGGCTGACCCGCCGGCGCGCGACTAGCGCGCGACCCGCAGCAGCATCTCGACCACCCCCTCGTCCTGGACGGTCACGAAGCCCAGGTCAGGGGCGGTGAGGTCGTGGTCCGTGAGGACCACGGGCAGGCTCCCCGCCACGTCGAACCCGTCGGCGGTCCGTCGAGCGTCGAGGGTGACCGTGGCCGGCCGCGTGACGCCGTGCAGCGTGAAGGTCCCGACCGCGTCGACCTGGACGCTGCCCTCGTCGGCGAGGCCGGTGAGGTCGACCGGCTCGGCCAGGGTGAAGCGCGCCTCGGGGAGATCGGCGACCCGCAGGGCCCTGCGGAAGTACGCGTCGCGCGCGGACTCGTCCGTCTCGATCGAGGCGACCTGCACCGTGACGTCGGCGCTGACCAGCACCCCGTCCTGGACGACGAGCGTCCCGCCGACCTCCTCGGTCCGTCCGACGACCGTGACCGGCTGCCCGGACAGCACCTCGTCGAGGCGATACCCCGCCTCGGAGCCCTCGGCGACCTCCCAGCTGCCGTCGACGTCCACCGGCCCGGTGCCAGAGTCGACGGCCCCGGCGGCGGGCGGTGAGATCCCGAGAACGGCCGGCGGCTCGGGGGCCAGCACCCGTGCGTAGAGCCACGGTCCGCCGAGGACCGCTGCCACCAGGAGCGCCGCCGCGAACCCGACGACGAGCAGACGGCGGGTGCGTGGACGCGGCCGGGCCGGCTCGGTGGTGACCATGGGTTTCCTCCTCGAGAAGGGTGGCCCTGGCCGGCGGGCGCCGGTCGGGGCTGCTCGGGAGGGGGTTCGGAGCCGACCGGCGACCGGACGGGTCACGGTGCACCCGGCGCGGCGGGGCGGCCCGCCCTCGCGCCCCGTCCCTACACCGCGCCCGATCCCAACGGCGTGCTCAGCACCCAGGCGACGAGCCCGGTCACCGCGACCGCCATCACGAGCACCCCGCCGACGATGACGAGCGCCCCGGGGAGGAACGTCCGGGCCCGTGGGCGCAGCGCGACGTCGGAGGGATCGTCGCGGGCCACCCAGACCCATCCGCAGAACACGGGCGTCGCGCCGAGCCCTCGGCGGAACGCGGAGAACACCCTCGTCCGGCGCGGGTACCCGTCCGGGCCGGGGAACTCGACCTCGACGAGCATCCCGGGTCCGGCCCAGGTGGCGCCGACCTGACGGGCGGGCAGCTGGACACGGTCCTTCGCCCGCTCGTGGCGCCCGAGCGCCACGGCGCCGGTGAAGCACGCCGTCGCGACCACGACCGCGACCGCCCATGCCGCCCAGACCCACGGTGCAGTCTCCACGTCGCCCCCAGCATCGCCCGACGGCGCACGTCCTGCACCGGTCGCGACCGTAGCCCACGGGGCCGTCGGTCCCCGGTCGGGGCTTACCGTCACCTCTAGGCTCATCCGGGAGCAGCATCACCGAGCAAGGGATCAGACATGGCCAGCGCAGCACCCGTCGACAACGCGACGGTCGCCCCGAGGACCGCCGTCGCCGTGCTCACCTCGGGCGGGGACGCCCAGGGGATGAACGCCGTGGTCCGCGCCGTGGTCCGGACGGCCATCGGGGCCGGTGCGGACGTGTACGCGGTCTACGAGGGGCTGCAGGGCCTGGTCGACGGCGGTGACCGGATCAAGAGGTTCGAGTGGGGCTCGGTGGGCTCGATCCTGCACCGCGGGGGGACGGTCATCGGGACCGCCCGGTCCGTCGACTTCCGACAGCGCGACGGGCGGCTCAAGGCTGCCCGCAACCTCGTCCACCACGGCATCGACCGGATCGTGGTGATCGGTGGGGACGGTTCGCTCACCGGGACGGACCTGTTCCGCAGCGAGTGGAGCGGCCTGCTCGCCGAGCTCGTCGACCAGGGCGAGATCACCCCCGAGCAGGCCCAGCGACACACCCGGCTGATCATCGCCGGCGTGGTCGGCTCGATCGACAACGACATGGTCGGCACCGACATGACGGTCGGTGCCGACACGGCCCTGCACCGCATCGTCGAGGCCATCGACGCGCTGTCCAGCACGGCGGCCAGCCACCAGCGCTCGTTCGTCGTCGAGGTGATGGGTCGGCACTGCGGCTACCTCGCCCTGATGAGTGCGATCGCCGGTGGCGCCGACTACGTGCTGATCCCCGAGAACCCGCCCGCCGAGGGCTGGGAGGACGAGATGTGCGCCCGCCTCCGTGCGGGCCGTGCCGCGGGCCGCCGCGACAGCATCGTGATCGTCGCCGAGGGCGCCCGGGACCGCACCGGGGCGCCGATCACCAGCCAGGGTGTGCGCGACCTGCTCGAGGAGCGTCTCGGGGAGGACACCCGGGTCACCATCCTCGGCCACGTGCAGCGCGGTGGGACCCCCAGCGCCTACGACCGGTGGATGCCGACGCTGGTCGGCCACGCCGCCGCGATGGAGGTCGTCGACGCGGGGCCGGACCACGAGCCCCAGCTCATCGGCGTGCGCCACAACCGGGTGCACCGCACCCCGCTGATGGCCGCCGTCCAGCGCACCCAGGAGATCCCCGGGCTGATCGACGCCGGGGACTACGACGGGGCGATGGCCGCACGCGGGTCCTCCTTCACCGAGATGGTGCGGGTGTTCCAGGGCATCGCCCAGGTCGCACCGACGGACGCACCCACCCGGTCGCGCATCGCCATCCTGCACGCCGGGGGTCTGGCACCGGGGATGAACACGGCCGTGCGGGCCGCGGTGCGCTTCGGCCTCTCGCGAGGGCACACGATGCTCGGCGTGCGGGGCAGCTTCCAGGGCCTCATCGACGGCCAGGTGAGCGAGCTGACCTGGGGCGACGTCGACGGCTGGGTGGGTCTGGGTGGCGCCGAGCTCGGCACCAGCCGGGCCATGCCGAGCGTCGAGCAGTTCTACGCGGTCAGTCGCGCGCTGGAGAACAACGACATCGGCGCGCTCCTCGTGGTCGGCGGGCACCGCGCCTACGAGGCCACGTACCGGATGCTCCAGGAGCGTGACCGCTACCCCGGCTTCCAGGTGCCCGTCATCTGCCTGCCCACGACCATCGACAACAACCTGCCCGGGTGGGAGCTGACCATCGGCGCCGACACCGCCCTGTGCGAGGTCGTCAGTGCGGTCGACCGGATCAAGCAGTCGGCGATGGCCTCACGTCGCACCTTCGTGGTCGAGGTGATGGGTCGGTTCTGCGGCTACCTGGCCCTGATGGGCTCGCTGTCGGTCGGCGCGGAACGCGTCTACCTGCACGAGGAGGGGGTGCGCCTGGCCGACCTCACGCAGGACGTCGCCTCGATGGTCGCGGGCTTCGCCGCCGGCCGGCGCTTCCACCTCACGATCCGCAACGAGGACGCGAGCGTCGGGTACACCACCGACTTCCTGTGCCAGCTCTTCACCGAGGAGTCCGGCGGCCTGTTCGACGTGCGCCCGATGGTCCTGGGCCACCTCCAGCAGGGTGGCAGCCCGACGCCCTTCGACCGCGTGCAGGCGACGCGGCTCGCGGCCTACTGCGTCGACTGGCTCTCGCAGCAGATCGTCTCGGGGAGCACGGAGTGGGGCTTCGTCGGTCAGGCCGACGGCGCGCTGACCACCCTGCCGCTCAAGACCATGCCCGACCTGTTCGACATGGAGTTCCGCCGCCCGGTCAACCAGTGGTGGCTCGACCTGAAGCCGGTCATGGAGGCCCTCGCGACCGAGCCGTCCATCTAGGGCCGAGGGCAGCCCAGCACCTCACCCCCTTGCACCGAGGGGCCGGACGTCGGCACAGTGGTGGCCCCGACGCCCGGAAGGCGGTTGTCATGCGACACCGGATGCTCGTCCCTGGTCTTGTCTCGGTGCTCCTCCTGACCGGCTGCGGTGGCTCGGCCGACGAGCCCGACGCCGAGGAGACCACCCCTGCCGGTACGACGACCGCGACCCAGGACCCGGGTTCGTCGGGAGAGGCCACGGTGCTGCTCGCGTCGGTCGGCACCGAGGAGGACCCTGAGGCGTTCGTCATCGCGCTGACCGACGAGTCGGGCGAGCCGGTCACCACGCTGCCCGCCGGGGACTACGTCATCCAGGTCAGCGACCCGTCGACGAGCCACAACTTCCGCCTCCGGGGCGAAGGGGTCGACGAGTCGACGTCGGTGCCGGGGACGGACGACGCGACCTTCGAGGTGACCCTGGACCCGGGTGACTACACCTACACGTGCGACCCGCACCCCGCGATGACCGGGACCTTCACCGTCGAGTGAGCGCTCCGGGGCCGCGGACCTCAGCGAGCGCTTCCGGCCCTCGGCACGGCATGCTGGGTCCCGTGCCGGCGACCACCCCCCTCACCGACGCCCCCGCCCAGCTGTCGGTCAAGCTCCTGCCCGCCGCCGGTGTCTCGGCGTCGGCGATCCTGCTGTTCGGGCTCCACGTGCGGCCCCTGGGCTACGTGGTGCTCGCCCTCAGCCTGGTGGCCGCCTTCCTGGTGGACCGCGGCCTGGGTCGTGACCTGCTGCTCATCGGGGTCGGCATCAGCATCGTCAGCACCACCTCGATGGAGGCCGACGTCTCCTGGCCGCGGTTCATCGCGATCGGCACGGCGCTGACCCTCGCGGTGCTCGTCCCGTTCCTCATCGACCGCTTCGTGTACCGGCGCAAGGCCATCCGCTTCCCGTGGCGCACCGGCCAGCGGTGGCCCACGATCGAGAAGGCGTACATCCTCGCGGTTCCGCTGCTGGGCTGGGCGATCCTGCCGTTCTACTTCATCCGGTCGGGCGCCTACCAGAACTGGCCGCAGATCACCGAGACCGACGAGCTGGCCCGCTTCTTCGTCGGGGTGAACGGCGTCGGCACCTGGGACGAGCTGTTCTTCATCTGCACCTGCTTCGCCCTCCTCCTGCGCCACTTCCCGGCCTGGCAGGCGAACCTCCTGCAGGCGGCGATCTTCGTCTCGTTCCTGTGGGAGCTGGGGTACCGGTCGTGGGGCCCGCTGCTGACGATCCCGTTCGCGCTGCTGCAGGGCCTGATCTTCACCCGTACGGGTTCGCTGACCCTGGTGCTGATCGTGCACCTGCTGTTCGACGCGATCGTGTTCATGGCGATCGTGCACGCCAACGTGCCGTCGCTCTTCGCGATCTTCTTCTACTGATGCAGCGCACACCCCGGCTCAGCGCTGCGAGGCGGCCTCGGCCATCAGCCGACGTGCGGCCACGCCGATCACCGCGCTGTACGTCGGGTAGGCGAACTCGACCTTCGCCAGGGTCGCGACGTCGACCCCCGCCGCCATCGACGTGGTGACCGCCTGGATGACCTCGACCGCGTTCTCGCCCACCGCGTGCGCCCCGAGCAGGAGCTCACGCCGCCGGTCGGCGATCAGCTTGAGGAAGCCACGGGGGCGGTCGTCGATGATCGGACGCTCCATGGTGTCGTAGGGCACGAGGGCCACGATGCAGTGCCGGTCCCGGTCACGGGCCTCGTCCTCGGTGAGCCCCACGCCGGCGTAGTCGGGGTCGGTGAAGCCACCCGAGGGCAGCAGGCTGTGCGGGGTGCGCAGGGTTGCTCCCAGCACCGCGTTGCGGGCCGCCGCCTCGGCCTCGAAGTGCGCGGCCTGCACCAGCATCGCCTGCCCGTTGGCGTCGCCCGCGGCGAAGATGTGGGGGACGTCGGTGCGCAGGTACTCGTCGACCGGGATCGCGTTGCGCTCGGCGCTCACCCCGGCCGCCTCGAGCCCGAGGCCCTCGAGCGCCGCGGGCCAGCCGGTCGCCATGACCACGGCGTCCACCACCTCGTGGTGCTGGCGTCCACCCACCTGCCAGGTCAGGCGGATGCCGTCTTCCTGGCCCTCGAGGGAGACGACCGTCTCGACCCCGGTCACCACACGCACCCCCTGCTCGGCGAAGGCCCTCCCGACGTGCTCGGACACCGACGCGTCGGCCTGGGCCAGGATCCGCGGTGCGACCTCGAGCAGGGTCACCTCGCTGCCGAAGGCGTTGAACACCGTGACCAGCTGGGCACCGGTGTTCCCCGCGCCGATGATCGCGACCCGGCGCGGGATCGTCGGGAGGTCCAGCACCTCCTCGGGCACGGTCGCGAGCTCGGCCCCCGGCACCGGGAGCCTGCGCGACCTGCCGCCGACGCACAGGATCACCGACGCCGCGTGCACCCTCGTCCCGGTGCCCTCGATCTCCACCTCGTGCGGACCGACGAACCGCGCCCTGCCCTCGATCAGGGTCACCCCGGCCGCGG
Source organism: Actinotalea alkalitolerans (assembly GCF_023369855.1). Classification (GTDB taxonomy): domain Bacteria; phylum Actinomycetota; class Actinomycetes; order Actinomycetales; family Cellulomonadaceae; genus Actinotalea. The sequence goes on from NZ_JAMBPP010000001.1 coordinate 284,712, forward strand.
CGAGCCGGTCGGGCTCGTCCTTGACCTCGAGCACCCGCTCGACGGTCGAGCGCACACGGGCCACGGTGGTGGGCCAGTCGATGGTCTGCTCACCGACGGTGATGCCGTACACGTCGGCGGTGCGCACCTCGCGCATCAGCCGGGCCGTCTTGGCCAGCACCCGGGTGGGGACGCAGCCGGTGTTGACGCACGTGCCGCCCGTGCGTCGGGCCTCGACGACGGCCACGCTCGCCCCGAGCTCGGCGGCACGCAGGGCGGCCGAGGTACCCGCAGGTCCCGCGCCGATGACCAGGACGTCGTAGGTGTCGCTCACGCACCCACTCTCGCCGCTGCGGACGACGTCCGCGACCGCCCGGCACCTCTGGACCCTGTGCGTCTAGGTCCGAGGTCCGATGCGCCCACCCTCGACGCGATCCTACGGTGGAAGAGAGGTTCCAGCGTCGGCGCGGACGCTCGGCGAGGCAACGGGCGTCCCGTGCATCCTTCGCTGCGCTTGTGATCAAACCAACGGAGGTTTGACGTGCGCGACATGTCCGCGAGCGACCGGGTGACCATCACGGTCGACAACCGCGAGATCCAGGTGAACGACGGCCTGACGATCCTTCAGGCCCTCTCGATGGAGGGCATCGAGGTGCCCTCCCTGTGCCACGACATCCGCCTCAAGCGGTCCAACGGCAGCTGCGGGCTGTGCGTCGTCGAGGTCGGCGAGGACTCCCCGCGTGACGTCAAGGCGTGCCTGACCCCCGTCCAGGCCGGCATGGTCGTCGCGACCCGCACCCCCCGGCTCGAGGCCTACCGCAAGGTGCGGCTCGAGCAGCTGCTGTGCGACCACAACGCCGACTGCGTGGCGCCGTGCGTCCAGACCTGCCCGGCCACCATCGACATCCAGACCTACCTGGCCCACGTGGCCGACGGCAACTACGAGGCCGCGGTGCGTGTGATCAAGGACCGCAACCCCTTCCCGTCGGTGTGCGGCCGGGTGTGCCCCCACCCCTGCGAGGCCGAGTGCCGCCGCAACCTGGTCGACGAGCCCGTCGCGATCAACCACGTCAAGCGGTTCGCCGCCGACTGGGACATGGCACGTGAGCACCCGTGGGTCCCCCGGGTGGGTGAGCCGACGGGCAAGCGGATCGCGATCGTCGGCGCAGGGCCGTCCGGCCTGTCCGCGGCGTACTACAGCGCCATCGCGGGCCACGCGGTCACGGTCTTCGACAAGCAGAACCACGCGGGCGGGATGATGCGCTACGGCATCCCCGAGTACCGGCTGCCCAAGGCGACGCTCGAGCAGGAGATCGGGATCATCGAGGCCCTGGGCGTCACGATCGTCACCGGCAAGGCCCTCGGCACCCACCTGCACCTCGAGGACCTGCAGCGGGACTTCGACTCGGTCTACCTGGCGATCGGCTCGTGGCGCGCGACCCCGATGCAGATCGACGGCGAGAACCTCGAAGGGGTCTCTCTGGGCATCCAGTACCTCGAGCAGGCCACCAAGGACCTCGTGCCGACCGGAGACCGCGTCGTCGTCGTCGGGGGCGGGAACACCGCGATCGACTGCGCCCGCACGGCGCTGCGCAAGGGCGCCTCGCAGGTGACCCTGGTCTACCGGCGCACCCGCGAGGAGATGCCCGCCCAGTCCGTCGAGGTCGACGAGGCCCTGATCGAGGGGGTCGAGATGCTGTTCCTCGCCTCCCCCACCCGGATCACCGCGACCGGCGACCTCAAGCAGCTGCACTGCACCCGGATGGAGCTCGGCGAGCCGGACCGCTCGGGCCGCCGCCGCCCGGTCGTGGTCGAGGGCAGCGACTTCGTCATCGAGGCCCACACGATCATCGGCGCGATCGGCCAGAGCACCGACACGAGCTTCCTCTACAACGACCTGCCGGTGCGCCTGAACACCTGGGGCGACGTCGACATCGACGGCTTCACCATGCAGACCTCCGAGCCGACCGTCTTCGCCGGGGGCGACTGCGTGACCGGCCCGGCCACCGTGATCCAGGCCGTGGCTGCCGGACGGCGCGCCGCCATGGCCATGGACGAGCTGCTCACCCGGGGGTACGTGCGCGCCGGCACCGAGGACTACGCGTGCAGCCGCGGGAGCCTCGAGGACCTGCCGCGCCACGAGTTCGAGAGCCTGCCCCACCTGTCCCGGGCGAGCATGCCGACGCTGGCCCCGGCCGACCGGACGCACAGCTTCGTCGAGGTCGAGACCGGCCTCACCGAGGCGCAGGCCCGGGCCGAGGCGGCCCGCTGCCTCACCTGCGGGTGCTCCAAGCAGGACACCTGCGCGCTGCGCCAGGAGGCCACCGCGCACAGCGTCGAGTTCGCCCTCCCGCTGCACGTGCGGCCCTACTCCCCGGTGGTCGCCGACCACCCGTTCATCATCCGCGACAACAACAAGTGCATCTCGTGCGGACGGTGCGTGGCCGCCTGCGCCGAGATCGAGGGCCCCGGCGTGCTGGCCTTCCAGTTCCACGAGGGGCGCCTGACCGTCGGGACGCACAACGACCTCCCGCTCGGGCTGACCGACTGCGTCTCGTGCGGGCAGTGCGTGCGGGCCTGCCCGTGCGGCGCGCTCGACTACGTCCGCGAGCGCGGGGACGTGTTCACCGCGATCAACGACCCGGCCAAGACCGTGGTCGGGTTCGTCGCCCCCGCGGTGCGCAGCGTGATCGCCGCCGAGTACGGGATCCCGTTCGACGAGGCCTCGGCGTTCATCGCCGGGATGATGCGCAAGATCGGCTTCGACAAGGTCTTCGACTTCGCGTTCGCCGCCGACCTCACGATCATGGAGGAGACCACCGAGTTCCTCGGCCGGGTCACCTCGGGCGGCGTCATGCCGCACTTCACGTCGTGCTGCCCGGGCTGGGTGAACCTCGTCGAACGCCGCTGGCCCGCGATGATCCCCCACCTGTCGAGCTGCCGTTCGCCCCAGCAGATGATGGGCGCCACGGTCAAGAACCACTTCGCCCAGCAGGCGGGCATCGGCCTCGACGAGCTGTACGTGGTGTCGATCGTGCCGTGCCTGGCCAAGAAGTACGAGGCCGCGCGCCCCGAGTTCGCCCCCGAGGGGGTGCGGGACGTCGACGCTGTGCTGACCACCACCGAGTTCCTGGAGATGATCGCGATGCTGCGGCTCGAGCCGCAGGACATCACCCCCTCGGAGTTCGACGCCCCCTACGCGCGGGTCAGCGGCGCCGGGGTGCTGTTCGGCGCCTCGGGCGGCGTCGCCGAGGCCTCGCTGCGCATGGCGGTCGAGAAGCTGACCGGTGAGCCGCTCGTCGACCGGCTCGAGTTCGAGGACGTCCGCGGCTTCGAGGGCATCAAGGAGGCCAGCGTCACCGCGGGTGGCACCACCGTGCGGGTCGCGGTGATCTCCGGGCTGAACAACGTCGAGCCGCTCGTGAAGCGGATCATCGCCGGTGAGGACATCGGCTACGACCTGGTCGAGGTCATGGCCTGCCCGGGCGGGTGCATCAACGGCGCCGGGCACCCCGTGCCCGAGCGGGTCGGGGAGATGGCCGACCGGCAGAAGGTGCTGGTCCAGATCGACCGGTCCTCGCGCTACCGCAAGTCCCAGGAGAACCCCGACATCCTGCGCCTGTACGACGAGTTCTACGGCGAGCCCGGCTCCGAGGTCGCCCACGACCTGCTCCACACGGGGTACGCGCCGTTCCGCACCTGATCACCGCGACGAGGGAGGCCCACCATGAAGCACGTCGCGACCCTGGCCACGGGCCTCCTCCTGGTCGGTGGCCTGCTGGGCGGGTGCAGCCAGGCGGTGCCCGCCGAGCCGTCCCCCGCCGCGCCCGCGGTGACCGCCACCCCCGACGCGCAGGCCGAGGCGGCCGCCGAGCGGACCACCGTGCGGATCGCCTCGCTCAAGGGGCCCACCACGATGGGCCTGGTCAAGCTCATGGACGACGCCGAGCAGGGTCGGGGCGCCCAGGACTACCAGGTGTCGATGTTCGGCACCCCCGACGAGGTCGTGGTGCGGGTCGTGCAGGGCGAGGTCGACGTCGCCCTGGTGCCGGCGAACCTGGCCGCGGTGCTCCACGCGCGCACCCGGGACTCCGACGGCGCGCAGGTGGCCGTGGCCGCGATCAACACCTTGGGGATGCTCGAGGTGCTCGAGAACGGCAACACCGTGCGCAGCATCGCCGACCTCGCCGGGCGGACGGTGTACAGCACCGGCAAGGGCGCCTCACCCGAGCACGTCCTGAACTACCTGCTGGTCGCCAACGGCCTCGACCCGGCCTCCGACCTGACGATCGAGTACCGCAGCGAGTCCACCGAGGTCGCGGCACTGCTCGCCGGCCAGCCCGGGGCCGTGGGCGTGCTGCCCCAGCCCTACGCCACGGTGCTCACCACCCAGCAGACGTCCGTCCGGACCGCCCTGCGCCTGGCCGAGGAGTGGGCCGCGGTCTCGACCGACTCCCAGATGGTCACCGGCGTGGTGGTGGTCCGCACCACGTTCGCCGAGGAGCACCCCGAGGCCTTCGAGGACTTCCTGGACGACTACCGCGCCTCGACCACCTTCACCAACACCGAGCCCGCCCTCGCCGCGCCGCTGATCGTCGAGGCCGGGATCGCCCCCTCGGCCGAGGTCGCCGAGGCGGCGATCCCCGCGTGCAACATCACCTACATCGAGGGTGAGGAGATGCGGGCCGTGCTGGGCGGCTACCTCGAGGTGCTCTTCGACGCCGACCCGGCCTCGACCGGCGGAAGCCTGCCGGGAGATGACTTCTACCACCGCCGCTGAGGCGGCTCGCCGGGACGCGCGGTGGAGGGCTGCGCGCCCGGTGCTCGCGGTCGTCTTCTGGGTGGGCTGCTGGCAGGTGGCCGCCACCGCGCTGGACCAGCAGATCCTGCTGGTGCCACCGGGCGAGGTGGTCGTCCGCCTCGTCGAGCTGGGCGGCACGGCGGACTTCTGGGCGACCGTGTGGCACTCCTTCGCCCGCATCGTCTCGGGGTTCGGTGCTGCGACGATCGTCGGGGTGCTGCTCGCGGCCCTCGCCGCGACGTCGCGGGTCGTGGACGCCCTGGTCACGCCACTGGCCACGGCGATCCGCACCACACCGGTGGTGTCCTTCATCATCCTGGTGCTGATGTGGTCGGGCAGCGGTCGGCTGGCGTTCCTGATCAGCTTCATGATGGTCGCGCCGATCATCTACACGAACGTCCTGGAGGGGATCCACCGTCGCGACCGCGCGCTGCTCGAGGTCGCCGAGGTTTTCGGCATCCCGCTGGTGCGGCGCATCCCCGCGATCGACGTCCCGGCCGTCCTGCCCTACCTGGTCGCCGGGTGCCGGGTGGGTGTCGGCCTGGCCTGGAAGAGCGGGATCGCCGCGGAGGTGATCGGCCTGCCGCAGGGCAGCATCGGCGAGCGTCTGTACCAGGCGAAGATCTTCCTGAGCACCGCGGACGTGTTCGCCTGGACCCTGGTGGTGATCGCGCTCAGCTTCGCGGTCGAGAAGGCGGTGCTGGTGCTGCTCGGACGCTCCCAGCGGAGCCCGTCACGGGTGGGCTCACGATGATCAGCCTGCGCGGGGTGACGCTGCGGCTCGGCGGGCGGGTCGTGCTCGACGGTCTGGACCTCGACCTGGCCGAGGGGCAGGTCACCGCGCTGATGGGCCCCAACGGCTCGGGGAAGACGACGCTGGCCCGGGTGCTGCTGGGGTTGACCGTCCCGGACAGCGGCCAGGTGCTGGGCCTGGACGGTGTGCGGCGTGCCGCCGTCTTCCAGGAGGACCGGCTGTGCGAGCAGCTGAGCGCCGTCGGCAACGTGCGGCTCGTCCTGCCCCGGGGCACCCGCGTCGCGGACGTGCGGGGCGAGCTGCGCCGCGCGGGCCTGGACGAGGACTCCCTCGCCAAGCCGGTCCGTGACCTCTCGGGCGGGCAGCGTCGCAAGGTCGCCGTCGTGCGGGCGCTGGCCCCCGAGGCCGACCTGGTCGTGCTCGACGAGCCCTTCACCGGCCTCGACGTCGACGGCGGGCCCGTGGTGATGACCTACGCACGGGCTCGGTGCACCGGGCGGACGACCCTCTTGATCACCCACGACCGGGCCGAGGCCGACCTGTTCGGGGCCCGGGTGGTCGAGCTCGCCCCGCACCCGACCGGCTGAGCCGGACGATCAAGGAACCCCCGCTCAGATCCTGCCCGGCTGCCCCCACGACGTACTGTTGCGCTTCAGCGTTGCCGCCCGGATGCCGATGAGTGCACCAGGCGGCGCGCGATCGAGGCCGCTCGGACACCTCGCCCCGAGCGGCGAGCACCGACGGGACGCCCATGCGTCGACGGCGCACCGAAGCGCCCCCATCCTGGTACGGAGAACCCGATGCACCTGCTCGCCAGAGCCGCCCGACCCCTGCGCGTCGCCGCGCTCGTCCTCTCGCTGGTGCTGATGGGCTCCGTGGCCTCCCCCGTGCAGGCCGTGCCGTCCGGGCCCAGCGCACCGGCTCCAGCACCCGACCCGATCGACGCCTACGCGACCTATCGGGCCCAGAGCACGTGCGACCCGACCGTCAAGCCCGGTGCGCAGTACCTGCTGGACCTGGTACGGAGCCACTACGGGGTGGGCCGGGCCTCTCCCATCACCCGCGCGTGCTCGGTCGGCGGTGCGAGCGAGCACAAGGAGGGCCGGGCGATCGACTGGGGGGTCAACGTCAACAACCCCACCGAGAAGGCAGCAGGCGACCATTTCGTCGGCTGGCTGACGGCCGTCGGCCCGGACGGGAAGGTCGGCTACAACGCCCGCCGACTGGGGGTGATGTACGTCATCTGGAACGGGCGCATCTGGAGCAACTCGAGCTCCAACGCCGCCTGGCGTGCCTACACCGGGTCGAGCCCGCACACCGACCACGTCCACGTGTCGCTGAGCTGGAACGGCGCCTACCAGCGCACCTCGTGGTGGACCGGGGTGGCCGTACCCAGCGAGTTCGCGATCACCCAGTACGTCACGGCGGTCTACCGCGACCTGTTCCAGCGCTCCCCCGACGCCGAGGGCCTGCGCACCTGGACACGGGCGCTGAACACCGGCACGCCACGTGTGGCCGTCGCCAACGCGATCACCGCATCGACCGAGTACCGCTCCGGGCTCATCCGCGGCGCCTACCGCGACTTCTTGGGGCGCACCCCCGACCCGAAGGGCATGACCGACTGGCTCTCGGCGATGGCAGGAGGGTTGACCATCCAGCGGATGGAAGCCGGGTTCCTGGCCTCACCGGAGTATTTCGCGCAGGCAGGCAACGACGACGCCCGGTGGGTGAGCCGCCTGTACAACCACGTCTTGAACCGGCAGCCGGGGCCGGCTGAGGTCGACCACTGGGTCGCGGCGCTCGCCCAGGGGCAGACCCGCGACGGTGTCGCGATCGGTTTCGTGCTCTCCACGGAACGGCTCACCACGGTGGTCGACGGCTACTACCGCCATCTGCTGGGTCGCGGCCTCGACCCGACCGGGCGACAGACCTGGGTGGGTGCGATCCAGGCCGGCGGGCGGACCGAAGCGATCATCGGCGGGATCATCTCGAGCGACGAGTACTTCGCGAGGGCCGAGCGCTCGAAGCGTTAGGTGTCCGCTCGAACGATCCCCGCCGTCAGGGAGTGGCGACCGGCCACGGCCCGCCGACGGCGTGCCACGTCCCCTGGTCGACGGTGTGGACGGCCTGCACCCCGTGCAGCGCGTAGTCCGACCATCGCAGGGGCGGCGACCCGTCGGTGAGGTCGGGGTCGGTCCCGCAGCCGCGCAGCGCGGTCTGCCACGCGATGCCGAACTCGACCACACCGCGCGGCACGGCCTGTGACCGCGGTGAGCGCCCCCCGGTCCAGGGATCGCTGCGCTGGAGCCCGACGACCCGACCCGTGCTGGTGTCCACGGCGACGAAGCGGGGCAGGTCGGCGCCCCGCAGGTCGGGCAGCGCGTCGGGTGACCTGAGACGCGTGGTGACCGTGACCGCACCATCGGGCGCGACGACGACGGCCTCGAGCAGGTCCAGGCTCAGGGGCCGGTCGCTCACCCAGCCGAGCTCCTCGAGGGTCCGCCCGCACGTCGCCTGGCCCAGCACCGGGACCGGGCCGTCGTCGTCGGCGGGCTGCGGTCCCGCGCCGCGCAGCACCGAGACGCCCGTCACGCCGACGGCGAGGACGACCGCCGCCGCGGCGAGCAGTCGGGTGGCGGTGCGCAGCGCCCGACGGCGACGCCCCGCCCTCGCCAGGTGGGCGGTCTCGTCGGGCAGCCACGACTCCGCGGCGTCGTCGGGGATGCGGCGGGCCAGGGCACGCAGCGCGGCGCCGAGGTCCGCGGTCACCGCTCGCCGGCCTCTGGCAGCACCTGCTGGTACTCGACGGTGCTCAAACCGCCCGACCGGTCGTCCGCCCCGTCCTCGACCAGGCTGGTCGCCTCACCGAGGGCGTTCTCGACGTCTCCCCGGTCCAGGCCGAGCAGGTCGGCGATCTGCGGCACGGGCAGGCCCTCGCCGAACCGCAGCACCGTGCAGACCCGCTGGGTCGGGGACATCCGCGCCAGCGCGGCCTCGACGCCACCCGGGACCGGCGAGACCGGCGCACCTCGTCCGGCCGACGCCCGGTCCGGCCGACGCCGTCGGGTGCCCGCCAGGACGGCCGTGACCATCACCCGACGGACCTCGGCCTCGGCGGTCCGGACCGCGAGGTCGCGGCGTGGCGCCGCGACGACGGCCACCAGGGCCCGCCGCACGAGGTCCTCCGCGGCGTCCCGGTCGCCGCACAGCAGGTAGCCCAGGCGGATCAGCGCCGTCCCGTGCTCACGGATCAGCCGGTCGAGCACGATCTCCTCGGCAGCCACGACGTCCCACCTCCTCGCCGGCCCCTGCACCTCGGTGCCGCGACGCCCGCGAGGGCGTGCGCCGTCCTGCTGACAGCCTGACGCCTGACCCGCCGTCGAGGAACCCCACCCGACGGGCGGGCCGGTGGGTAGCCTCAGCGCCATGGTGCTCGAGCGGCGTGCGCGCGCGGTGGTCGTGGGTCTCCTCGCCGTCGCCGTCGGCGGGGGCGCCGCGATCCTCTTCGCACGGGGCCCGGCGACCTGTCCCGCGATCGGGTACGGGAACCTCGCGGCCATCGAGCTCGAGGTGCCCGAGGGGACCGACGCCGTCGCCGCGTGCCTCGGCCCGGGCTGCACCCCACGACCGGTGCCGACCGCCGCGGACGGCACCTGGTCGGTCCCCCAGGAGGACCCCTACCTCCAGTCCCCTGACGCGGCGGGGAGCGTCACCCACGTGACCGTGCAGGCGCAGGCGCGCGGCACGGTCGTGGTCGACGGCGTCCTCGAGGTCGAGCGGCAGGCGGTGAACCGGTGGGCGCGGTGCCCGGGACCGTTCAGGTACCTGCCGGTGCAGGTCGGCTGACGCGGTCGGTCGCGCGACCTCGCGCGGGCACGTCCACGGTGAGGCGCAGCACCTCACCCGTGCGCCGGAACACCCGGTCGCTGAGGTCGGCGTCGAGCCGGTCGCCGCACAGCACGCGGGTGCCGTCGGCCAGGTCCACCACCATGCCGAGCGCCGCGCCCTCGACACCGGTGCCGACCGACGCTCCGTCCGGGGACGGGACGCGACGGTAGACGACCGGCACCTGGCAGAAGGTGTAGGCCAGTGAGCCTGCGGGCAGGTCCAGGGTGTGCTCGTCGCCGTGGACGTCGAGGTGGTGGAAGGTCCGCGGACGGTCGGTCCACTCCTGCTCGCGCAGCAGCACCGGACGGATCACCACGGTGCCGTCCTCGACCCGCAGCCCGAGCTCGCCCAGCCGGGTCAGCACCTCCTCCTTGACCTGGCCGGTCATCCCGGGCTGACGCGCGCCCCGACCACCGGGGGTGTGCGAGTACGGGTCGACCGGGAAGGCCCCGTACACCTGCGGCGGCTTGCAGTACCCGAGACCTCGACGCACGTCCTCGTAGGCGTCCGCGAGCCGGCAGACCAGCGAGGGGTCGGCGCCCTCGGCCACGGCCCGCTCGTGGGTCTCCTGCACGGCCAGCAGCAGCTTCGAGACCATGTGCCAGTAGATGCTGCCGAGCCCCTCGAAGGCGAAGAACGAGCCCGACCTGCCGGTGAACTCCGCGTGCCGGAAGGTCTCCTCGAAGATCGCCAGGAGCTCGTCACGGTCCTGCTCGACCGCCTCGGGGTCCACGTCCCCCGCGACCACGTCGGCCGGCAGCGCGTCCAGTGCGGCCACGACGTCCCGCGCGTTGCGGATGCCCGGCGCGAAGCGGTAGTCGCCGTTCAGGTCCCGCTGGACCACCGACCTGTCCCCGGCGCGCACGAGCTCGGCCAGCAGCGGGCAGGCCTCGGCCCTCGCCGCGGGCACCCGGTTGTGGTCCAGGAACCGGGGCAGCACCTTGTCGGGGTAGAGCAGGTAGCTGTGCTGGTCAGCGCGGTACAGCGCGCTGCGGCGCAGGGCCGCGAGCAGGTCGAGCGACTCCTGCGGACCCAGCAGCCCGCTGGAGAGCACCGCGACCTGACCCTCGAGCATCTCCTGCAGGCGCCCGATGCCGGCCGTCGCGTCCCCCAGGTCGAGCAGGTTGTAGGAGTGGAACAGGGAGTCCTCGCGGCGGTTGAGCCGCAGGGCCTGGTCGACGTAGCGCTGTGCCAGGTCGAGCAGGTCGCCGACGTCCCGCGCACCGACCGTCACGCGGTGGCCGGCGAACCCGGCGTAGACCCGTGAGCGGTAGGCCGTCCCGGCCGCACCGAGCTCGTCCATCACGGTGCGGCGCAGGGGGTCGGAGAAGCCCGAGGTCGTCCCGTCGACGTGCCGCGCCAGGATGCGCCGCACGTCGTGCAGCAGGTCTCCCAGCTCGGTGGTGAGGGTGAGGTCGGTGCCCAGCAGGTCACGCAGGGTGTCGAGGTAGCGCCGCACGTAGGCGAGGGTGACCACCGACAGGCCGCGGCCGACGAGCGCGTTGTTCGCGTCGTTCCACTCGGGGCGCTGGGTGTTCATCCAGATCCCCCCCTCGGGGACCAGGTTGACCAGCTTGGCCAGCAGGAGGAGCAGGAGCTTCTCGCCCAGCGTGACCCGCACCAGGTCGCCGTCGGGGCCGTGCACGAGCCGTCCGTCCGCACCTTCGTCCAGCACCCGTCGGGCGATCGCCGCGTCGGCCTCACGGTCGAACACGATGGTCGAGGCCGGGTCGGCGACGGTCCGCGCGTACGACGCGATCCGGTAGGGCACGTCGGCGTGGGTGAACATCGCGGTGTCGACCAGGTCCTGCAGCCGTCCCGGGTGGAACCGTCGCGAGGCCTCGAGGAGCTTGAGCAGGTACACGACCTGGTGGTCGCTCCAGTACCCGATGTTCGCCCAGGGGTTCTCGGGCTCGGGGACCTCCCAGTCGACGCCCTCGCGGGAGATCCGGTACGGGTTGTAGCCGTCGGCGGTGGTCGCGTCGACGAAGACGGCGGTCATCTGCTCGAGGTACTCGGGGAAGGACCAGGCCAGCGCCTCCCAGTTCTGGAAGATGTCCCGCCAGTTGCCCTGGTAGCCGACGATCGTGCGCCCGTCGGCGTCGTGCAGGGCGATGCGGAACCTGTTCCAGGGCCTGCTCGGGTCGCCGTGGCGGCGGCTGAAGGTCAGCGGCAGGTACTCGGTCGCCAGGCGCCACAGGTCCACGTCCCCGTGCTCGCGGGCGCGGGCGACCAGGGCGCCGACGCTCAGCCGGGCCGGCAGGGCGCGCAGCAGGTCGGCGCAGCGGGCCGCGGTCGCGGGGCTGCGCTGCTCGACGAAACGGCGCACGTCGGCGGCCTCGGCCGTGTAGCCGTCGACCGGGACTCCCCCGCGCATCGCGTTGAAGAGGACGTTCGCCCCGTGGTGGGCGGCCGCGAGCTCGTCACCGGTGAGCTGCGTGGCGTCGGCGGTCGCGACCAGACGCTCGAGCTCGGTGCGGGTGCGCTCGACGTCGACGGCGAGCCGGCCCGCGAGCGCCGTAGGGTCGGTGAGCTCGTGACGCAGCGCGACGACGTCCGCCGCGCTCTGGTCGACGTCGGCCACGGCGTGCCAGTCCCGGCTCTGACCAGGGGCGAGGGCGAACGTCGCGCGGACCAGGTATGCGCCGCGCTCGCCACGGACCTCGTCCTCGGGCTCGACCGGGCGTCCGGCCACGAACGCGGGCAGCTGGCGGCTCGACAGCAGGTGCTGGACCTGGCCCAGGCCCACGTGCCACGCGACGTTGGCGTGCAGCGACTCGCTCGGCTCGGCGAGGTCGGTGAGGCGTGAGCTCAGCGACAGGATCCCCAGGCCTGTCCCGGGGTCGAGCTCGGTCCGCTTGTAGGCGTCGAGCAGGGTGCTCAGCTCGTTCTGGACCTGCACGGTCGCGCCGGCGGGCAGCAGGTTCTGGAAGCCGTCCAGGACCTCGACCTCGATCGGGTGGTCGGCGGTCGAGGTGAGCACCCCGCTGCGGACCACGCCGTACCGCGCGCTGGTCCGCCAGGTCACCCGCAGCCGCAGCCCGAGGTCGGGACGGGTCTCCTCGAAGACGAGCGTGGTGCCGAGGTGGTCCTTGGCGAGGGAGCGCTCGACGGCGGGGTCCCCGTGCCGGGTCTCGGCGAACGGGTGCCAGCACACGATGCCGCCGTCGGCCGTCCGCACGCGCACCACGGTGAGCCCACCGGTGTGCCCGGCGCTCTCGGTGACCTTGTCCTCGGTGTAGTAGGGGAAGAGCGCCCGTTCGGCCTCCTGCCGCCCTGCGGTCACCCCGCCGGTGCTCGAGATGAACACCCACAGGTCGCTGGCCCCGACCAGGGTCATGAAGAAGGGCGGCATCTGGTCGTAGGCGCTGATCCGGTAGAACCGGCGACCGTCCAGCTCGACCGGCTCACCGGTGACGGGCCGGGTGGCGCCGTCCGGAGGGACGGTGCGGCGTTCGGTGGCGACTGCCTGCGCGGACATGGCGTGCTCCTTCGCGGACCGGCGAGGCAGGCCGGCGACTGGAGCGCCGGTCCGTGGGTCCGCCGTCGGTGCCGGTCGAGAGAGCGCTCTCTCACAGAGTGCCACGTCCGGCTCGAGGCAGCAACGACCCGGCGAGCCAGACTCGCGGGTCGGACCGGACCGGTCGGCAGGTACCGCTCTGCCGGTACCGCTCAGCCGAGGACCGTCACAGCCGACCCGCAGCCGGCCCGGTGGCGACCGGCCGGGCCGCGTCTCGCACCCAGTGCGACCACGACCCGGGGTAGAGGCCGACGTCGACCCCTGCCTCGTGGCCCGCGAGCACCAGCTGCGCGGCGGTCACCCCTGACCCGCAGTACGCGGTGACCGGTCCCTGACGACCACCGACCAACGGCGCCAGGACCTCACGCAGGGCGGACGGCGCGAGGTAGCGGCCGTCGGCCTCCTGCAGCGCGGTCGTGGGGCACGACTGCGCACCAGGGATGTGACCCGCGACGGGGTCGACCGGCTCGACCTCCCCGCGGAACCGCTCGGCCGACCGGGCGTCGAGCAACGTCCCGCCCCGACCGGCCAGCACGTCGTCGACCTCGACCACGGGCATCGACCCCACGTGGGCCCGGGCCTGCGGGGCCGGCTGCGGGGCCACCTCTCCGACCTCGAGCGCGCCACCGGACCGCTGCCACGCGGCCAGCCCGCCGTCGAGCACCCGGACCTGCTCGTGACCGGCCCAGCGCAGGCACCACCACGCGCGGGCCGCCGCAGCCCCCGGTCCGGCGTCGTACACCACGACCTCCCGGCCGGGACCGATCCCGCGGCGACGCATCGTCGCCGTGAGCGAGTCCTGCGTCGGCAGCGGGTGCCGCCCACCCTCACCGGGCGGCGCGGCGAGCTCGGTGTCCAGGTCGCAGAAGACCGCGCCCGGGAGGTGACCCGCCAGGTAGCCCGGCCGGTCGGAACCGGCGAGGGACCACCGGACGTCGACCAGCAGCGGCGGGGTGGGGTCGGTCAGGGACGCGGCGAGCTCGTCGGGGGAGATCAGGGCGCGGTCGGTCATCGGCCCACTCTCGCACCTGGCCGCCCGGTAGCGTCGCCCCATGCCCGCAGCGATCGGACCGGCGCGCGTCCCTGGCGTGGAGATCCCCCACGGGTCCACCGCGCAGCGCACCACCTGGCCCTCGCTGCCCGCCACGATCCGGGCGCTCGTCGAGCGGCGGCTGGGGCGGTCGGTGGTCGACGCGGACTCGCAGCAGGGTGGCTTCACCGACGGGTTCGCGAGCAGGCTGCTGCTCGCCGACGGCACCCGGGTGTTCGTCAAGGCGATCTCGGCTGAGCAGAACCCGCAGGTGCACCCCTCCTACCTCCAGGAGATCGCGGTGGCGAGCGCGCTGCCCCCGCACGCCCCGGCGCCCCACCTGCTCTGGGCCGTCGAGCAGGGCGACTGGGCCGTGCTCGCCTTCGAGGACGTCGCGGGTCGCCTCCCGACGCGACCGTGGGACACCGACGAGCTGGGCCGGGTGCTCGACCTGCTCCCGGTGCTCGCGTCGGCGATGACCCCGGCCCCCGCAGGGCTCCCCGACCTCCCGACGACGGCCGACCTCGACGCCCACTTCACGGTGTGGCGGCGCCATGCGGCCGCGGGGACCGTCCCGGACGGGCTCGATCCGAGGTGGCATCCACGGGTCACCGAGCTGGCGGCCCTGGAGGCGGACTGGGCGACGCTCTCGGACGGCACCACCGCCGTGCACTTCGACCTGCGGGACGACAACATCCTGCTCGGCGACGACGGCCGGGTCCTGGTCTGCGACTGGAACTGGCTCTCGCTGGCGGCCCCGTGGGTCGACCTGGTCGGGCTGCTGGTCAGCGTCCACGGCGACGGCCTCGACGCCCAGCACCTCATCGCGTCCCACCCGTTGAGCCGCGACGTGCCGGCCCGCTCGGTCGACGCGTTCCTCTGCGCACTGGCCGGCTACTTCGTCGAGGCCTCCGCCCGGCCACCGGTCCCGAGCTCGCCGTGGCTGCGCCCCCACCAGGCCTGGTGGCGCGACGCGGCCCTGGACTGGCTGGGGCTGCGCCTGGACCACCTGGCTCGGGTGACGCCCGGGCCACCCGGGGCGGGTCGCGGATGAGTCCGACCTGGACCGTCCGGGTGCTCGCCGCGGCCGCGGTGGCCGTCGTCGGCTGGTGCGCCGTGACGGCGTGGCCCGCGGTGGTGCACGGTCACCCGTCGTACGCCGCACTGCTCGGCGCGACCCTGGTCGTGGCCGTCACGGCCGGGGCACTCACCCTGCGCGGCCCGGCACCGGACCGTCGTCGCCGCGCACCGCGCGACCCGGGCCGGGCGGTGATCGCCCGACGGCTCGGCGGGGTCGCGCTGGCCCTGGTCGTGGTGGGCTGGCTGGGGCTGCTCGGGTGGCTCCGCCCGTTCTCCGCGGTCGAGCCCGCACCCTCGGCGATGGTCTCCGACGCCGCCGTGACCGTGACCGACAGCGCGACCCGGATCATCCTGCGGCCGGTCACCGGCGCCACCGGAACCGGGATCGTCTTCCAGCCGGGGGCGAGGGTCGAGGCCCGCGCCTACGCCGCGGCGCTGCGCCCGCTCGCCGAGGCGGGAACGCTCGTGGTGGTGCCCAAGCAGCCGCTGGGCATCGGCTTCCTGGCCGCGGGCGCCTTCGAGAGCGCCCGCGCCGACCACCCCGAGGTCGAGCGCTGGGTGGTCGGGGGGCACTCGTTGGGCGGGACTGTCGCCTCACTGGACGCCGCCGCGCACGGCAGCGGAGACGACGGCGACGCGCCACTGGTGGGACTCGTGCTGTGGGCCTCCTACCCGGCCTCCGACCTGAGCCGGACCCTGACCGGGGAGGTGCTCTCGGTCTCGGCCGACGGCGACGGCCTGGCGACCCCCGCGGACATCGAGGCCTCGCGCGCCGACCTGCCCCAGGACACGACGTTCGTCGTGGTGCCGGGTGCGGTGCACGCCTCGTTCGGCGACTACGGCCCCCAGCCCGGTGACGGCACACCGACCCTGGACCCCGACGAGGCGCGCCGGCAGATCACCGGGGCGACGCTGACCTTCCTCGACGACCTGCCGCGCTGACCTCCGACGCCCGGGCGCCCGGGGCGCCGGAGGTGCCCGCGTCAGGCCGGGTCGTCGTGCGGGGTCGCGACACGCACGCCGTCCTGCGCGGAGCGGACGATCGCACCGGCCAGGGCGAGCGCCCGACGACCTGCGCGGGCATGCACCGGGGGTTCGTGACCGGCACGCAGGGCGGCGAGCACCGCGTCGACGTGCCGGTCGAACGTGGTGTGGAAGCTGCGCGCCTCGTCGTTGAAGTAGCCGGCCTCCCAGACCCGCGCGGTCTCCTCCCCGGCGCGGGACAGCACGAGCCGTCGCACCGTGTCCTCGACGACACCCCGGCCGAGCGTCCCGTTGACCTCGAGGTGGTGGCTCTGCGGGTAGGCGTAGGAGGAGTCGTAGCTGCCCAGCAGGGTCCCGACCGCCCCGCTGGCGAACTCCAGGGCCACCGCCAGGGTCGTGAAGGTCCCCGGCAGCGTCCGGTCGTACATCTGGGCCATCACCGAGGCCACCGGCCCGCACAGGTGCTCGAGGGTGTCCAGGCCGTGCACCTGGGTCTCGATGAGGTTGGCGTGCGGCGAGGTCCCGATGTTCGCCTCCCCACCGAAGCGCCAGGTCGCGAACACCAGGTCGCCGAGCTCGCCGGCCTCGATCGCCCGGCGCAGGCGCTGCACGGGCTCGGCGTAGCGGTGGTTGAGGTCGATCGCGAAGAACAGCTCCCGCTCGGCGGCCTCGGCCAGCAGGACGTCGGCCTGCGCGAGGTCGAACACCAGCGGCTTCTCCACCAGCAGCGGGACGCCACGCCGGATCAGGTGCAACGTCGGCTCGAAGTGGGCCTCGTTGGGCAGCGAGACGGTCACCAGGTCGGGGCGCTCGACGTCGAGCATCCGGTCCAGGTCGGTGTACGCCGTGGTCCCGTAGGCCTGCGCACGAGCCTGCGCACGGGCCGGGTCACGCCCGACCACCCCGCACAGCACGGTGTCGGTGCGGTCGGCGAAGACCCGTGCGTGCTGCTCCCCCCACCCTCCGGTGCCGACCACCGCGACCCGCAGCACGGGCTCCTGAGGGGGGCAGCGAGGGGCGGACGGCGGCGAGAACGTCACGGGGCACATGGCCCCACTCTGCACCTGCGTGGCCCCTGCGGACCACGGCGGGCGCGCGAGGGGCCGGACCTGTCGTCGGACAGAGGTCCCGGGTGCGCGTTCGCAGGCACGGAACAGTGGTGCCTACCCTGGCTGCACCCCGGGCAGGTCGTGCTTCGAGCATGCGCCGCGAGTGCCTGCCGGGTCTGCGACCTCCACGAAGGGCCGACCATGGACCAGCCGAAGAGCGCGCACTCCCGCACGGTGGGCGAGGTGCTCGCCGAGCTCGACACCACCCCCGAGGGACTCAGCGGTGAGGAGGCCCAGCGCCGCCTGGGCTCCGCGGGGCCCAACCGGCTGCCCGACGCGCGGCGCGAGAACCTGCTCCGTCGGATCCTCAAGCACTTCGACGACATCCTGATCTACATCCTGCTGGTCGCGGTGGTGGTCACCGCGCTGCTCGGCGAGTGGGTCGACTCGGGCGTCATCCTGGGCGTGGTGGTGATCATCGCCGCGATCGGCTTCATCCAGGAGGGCAAGGCCGAGTCCGCGCTCGAGGGGATCCGCGCGATGCTGACCCCGGAGGCCCAGGCGCGCCGCGACGGGCACTGGGCGACCATCGACGCCCAGGACCTGGTCCCGGGGGACGTGGTGCGGCTGCGCTCGGGCGACCGGGTGCCCGCCGACCTCCGGGTGATCGACGCGACGAACCTGTCCATCGAGGAGTCGGCGCTCACCGGGGAGTCGATGCCGACGGACAAGGGACCGGACCCGGCCGAGGAGGACGCCGGCCTCGGCGACCGCCCGTCGATGGCGTTCTCGAGCTCGCTGGTCACCTCGGGCCGCGGTGTGGGCGTGGTCACCGGGACGGGTGTGCACACCGAGATCGGGCGGATCAGCACCCTGACCAGCGAGGTGCAGACCCTCGCGACCCCGTTGACCCGGTCGATGAACCGCTTCGGCAAGCAGCTGTCGGTGGCGATCGGGGTGCTGGCAGGGGTCGTCTTCCTGATCGGCGTCCTGGTGCACGGCGACCCGGCCCCGGACATGCTGATCGCGGCGATCAGCCTCGCGGTGGCCGCCGTGCCCGAGGGCCTGCCCGCGGTGCTGACCATCACCTTCGCGATCGGCGCGCAGCGGATGGCGCGCCGCAAGGCGATCACCCGCCGGCTCGACGCCGTCGAGACCCTCGGCTCGATCACCGTGATCTGCTCGGACAAGACCGGGACGCTGACCCGCAACGAGATGACCGTGCGGTCGGTCCAGACCACCCGCGGACGCTACGACGTGACCGGTACGGGCTACGCGCCCGAGGGCGAGGTGCAGCACGAGGGCCAGCCGGTGCCCGACGACCGCCACGACCTGGTCGCGGTGCTCGAGGCCATGGCGGTGGCCAACGACTCCGAGGTGTTCCTGGACGGTGACCGCTGGGTGCTCAACGGTGCGCCGACCGAGGGCGCGCTGCAGACGCTCGCGCTCAAGTCCGGCTTCGACGCCTCGGGCTACTCCCGGCGCGCGGAGGTCCCGTTCGAGTCCGAGCACAAGCTCATGGCCACCCTGGCGTCGGGCCCCGGCAGCGGGTCCGTGGTGCTGGTCAAGGGGGCACCCGACCATCTGCTCGACCGGTGCGACACCGAGCTGTCCGAGGACGGACAGGAACACCCGCTGGACCGCGCCTGGTGGGAGGAGCGGATCGCCGAGATGACCTCGGGCGGGTCACGCGTGCTGGCCGCGGCGCGTCGTGACGCGGCCGACGACGACGACTCCCTCGCGCTCGAGGACCTCGACGGCGGGCTGGTCCTGCTGGGCGTCGTGGGCATCGTCGACCCGCCCCGCCCTGAGGCCGTCGAGGCCATCGCGGCGTGCCACCGGGCAGGCATCACGGTCAAGATGATCACCGGTGACCACCCGAGCACCGCGCTGGCGATCGCCCGGGAGATGGGCATCGTCGACGACTCCGTGGGGCAGGACGCCGCGGTCACGGGCAGGCAGCTCGAGGCCGCCTCGGACGAGGAGCTCGCGACACTCGCCCGCGATCACCACGTGTTCGCACGGACCAGCCCTGAGCACAAGCTCCGCCTGGTCACCGCCCTGCAGGCCGCGGGCCAGGTGGTGGCCATGACGGGGGACGGGGTGAACGACGCCCCGGCCCTCAAGCGGGCCGACGTCGGGGTGGCGATGGGGGTCAAGGGCACCGAGGCCACCAAGGAGGCCGCCGAGATCGTCCTGGCCGACGACAACTTCGTGACCATCGAGCGGGCCGTGGAGGAGGGGCGGACGATCTACGACAACCTCCGCAAGTCGATCCTGTTCATCCTGCCCACCAACGCGGCGCAGGCCCTGGTGATCGTCGCGGCGGTGCTCCTCGCCTTCACCCTCCCGCTCACCCCCACCCAGATCCTGTGGATCAACATGGTCACCGCGGTCACCCTGGCCCTGACCCTCGCCTTCGAGAAGGCCGAGCCGGGGATCATGGAGCGGCCCCCGCGGGACCCGGACACCCCGATCCTCGACGCCTACTCGGTGGGGCGGATCGCCTTCGTGGCGCTGCTGATCGCAGGGGCCACGATCACCGCGTTCCGGTTCGTGCATGCCGGGACGGGCGACCTCGAGGTCGCCCGGACCGTGGCGGTCAGCACCTTGGCCCTGACCCAGGTCTGCTACCTCTTCAACAGCCGGTACCTCGTGGCGGCGAGCTACCTCCCGAGCCGGCTGGTCGGCAACCCGGTCGTGTGGTGGGGCGTCGGGGCGATGATCGCCCTGCAGCTCGGGCTGGTGTACCTGCCGTTCATGAACACGCTGTTCCGCACCGCCCCGCTGACCCCGCAGCAGTGGGTGCTCCCCGTCCTGGCAGGCCTGGCCGTGTTCGTGCTGGTCGAGGTCGAGAAGGCCGTGTTCCGGCAGGTGCAGCGCACCCGGGAGCGGAGGGCAGGACCATGACCCGGCGTACCGTCGTCATCACCGGCGCGAGCGACGGGATCGGCGCCGCCGCGGCCCGCCGGCTCGTCGAGGCGGGCGACCGGGTGGTGGTCGTGGGCCGGTCGCAGGGCAAGACCCTCGCCGTGGCCCGGGAGCTGGGCAGCCCGGCGCACCTGGCCGACTTCACCCGGCTCGACGACGTCCGTCGCCTGGCCGGGGAGCTGCGCACCGCGTACCCGCGCATCGACGTGCTGGTCAACAACGCGGGCGGCCTGATGGGTGACCGCGAGCTCACCGGGGACGGCTTCGAGAAGACCCTGCAGGTCAACCACCTGGCGCCGTTCCTGCTCACGCACCTGCTGATGGACCGGCTCGTCGAAGGCCGTGCGACCGTGGTCAGCACCTCGAGCGCGGCCGCCCGGCTCTTCGGCAGGCTGGACCTGGACGACCTGGACAACAGCCGGCGGTACTCCCCGAACAAGGCGTACGGCGACGGCAAGCTCGCCAACATCCTGTTCACCCGCGAGCTGCACCGACGGTTCCACGACCAGGGCATCGCGGCCGCAGCGTTCCACCCGGGGGTGGTGGCCACGAACTTCGCCGAGGGGTCGACCAGCATGATGCGGTTCCTCTACCGCACCCCGCTGCGGCACCTCGGGCTGCTCAGCCCCGATGCGGGGGCCGACACCCTGGTCTGGCTCGCGCAGGGCACACCCGGGCAGGACTGGGTCTCGGGTGCCTTCTACGAGAAGCGGAAGGTCTCCCGGACCCACCCGCAGGCCGACGACGCCGCCCTCGCCGCGGGGCTGTGGGAGCGGAGCCTGGAGATGGTGGGGCTCGTCGCGCCCTGACCCCGACGGGCGGCGGCGACGGGCGGTGCGCCGAGCTCAGGCGGCCCAGGCCAGCACGAGGTACGCGGCGCACAGCACCAGGCACACCGGCGTCATCGTGAACCGCTCGGGCAGGCTCCGGGAGATCCCGTTCATCACGATGCCGACCAGGAAGTACGCCGCGAGCACCCAGGCCCCGACCGTGGAGACGCCGTCGGGCAGGAGGTCGACCAGACCCGCGCGGTCCAGGGCGACGACCGCGAAGGCCGCGTAGAGCACGATCGAGACCGCGCTGCCCACGCGCAGCCGTCGCGGCAGCACGTCGTGGGCGCCGCCCCACGCGAACCTCCCGATCGGTGCGCCGAGCACCAGCGCGAGCTGGAAGACTGCCAGCAGGCCGAGCAGGACGGTGGCCACGAGCGCGGCGACGGTGGTCATGGGCCGGATGCTAGCGGGGCGAGGCGTCGTCCTGGTGCCGGGCACGTGCCGCGAGGGTGTTGAGCAGGGCTGCACCGGTCGGGGCGTCGTCGACGGTCACCACGAAGACGCGCCCGCCGGTGCGCCGCACCTGCAGACCCGGGCCCCGGCGCAGCACGACACCGCTGCGCCCCCCGTTCCCGGTGCGCAGGCCCCACCCGCCGAACTCGTGCACCGGACGGACCTCGACCACCTCGGCCTCGAGCACCTCCTCGAGCGGGACCAGCACCCGCGGCCGTCGCAGCAGCGACCGCACCGCCAGCCCGTCGCGGTCGACGGTCACCGTCCACGGACCGAGCATCACCACGAGCAGGGCGAGCACGAGCGCGAGGACCGCCACGACCCCCCACTGCCGGCTGAGCACGGCGATCCCTGCCATCAGGACGGCGACACCGATGCCGAACCAGCGGGCGCCGTCGGGCGCGGCCTCACGGACCCAGGTCGCCTGCTCGGTGGCGGCCAGCGGCACGGTGGGGGCACCCGGCGGCACGGGTGCGGTGGTGGGCTGGGGCCGGTCGGCCGGGACGAGCCGCGCGGCGAGTGCACCCAGCAGGCTCGCTGCGACGAGCCCGGCGAGCAGGACACCGCTGGTCGAGCCGGTCTCGGCCGCGTCGGTCAGGCCCCGTTGCGGGGCGAGCGTCCCGACGAAGGTCACGGCGAAGAAGACCGCGGACCAGACCGAGATCCCGGCCGCGAGCCGCCGGGTCAGGGAGTCCCTCCCGCCGAGGAAGCCGACCAGCCACAGGAAGCCGCACAGCACGACGGTCAGCGCGGTCAGCCCGACCAGGTGCCCGGTGAGGCTGCCGTACCCGTCCACGCCGTCGGACCCCCAGTGGACGGCGACCGGGTCGGGCAGGTCGTCGCGCCACGAGAGGGCGACGGCAACGGCCACGAGCACCACGACGGCGGGGACGCCGAGGGTCAGCACCGTGGTCGTGCCGCGGTGCGGGACCGTCCCGCGCGACGTGCGCGGCGGGGTCGGGTGGGTGCGGGTGCTCATCGCAGCGCCTCCTTGAGCAGGGCGGTGGTGGTCCCCGGGGCGAGCCCGAGGTGTCGGGACTCGCGCACGACGAGGTCGAGCGCCTCGCGCAGGGGCAGGTAGTCCTGCTCGGCGCGGGTGCTGATGACGGCGCCGCGGCCCCGGTGCAGCTCGATCAGGCCCTCGTCGCGCAGCTCCTGGTAGGCGCGCAGCACGGTGTGCAGGTTGACGGCGAGCGACGCGGCGAGGTCCCGGGCGGCGGGCAGCCGGGTGCCGGCGGTCAGGTCACCCCGGGCGACGGCCGACCTGACCTGGACGGCGAGCTGCTCGAAGAGCGGCTCGGCGGCGGTGGGATCGATGCGGAAGAGCACAGAATGATCCTAGTTGTATGCAGAGAACTAGAACAAGTCTCCCGCTGTGCCCGAGCACGTCGTGTGACATGCTCGAAGCCCGCAGATGATCCCGCCCACGACCGAGGCAGCGAGTTCCCATGAGCGACACCAGCACCCCCGGGCAGCAGCCGCACAGCCAGGCCGCGCAGCCCCCCGCCCCGTCCGTCGACGGTCCGACGACCAGCGCCTACCCCGCCGCACCCCCCGCAGGTGACCCGACGGCCCGCACCAACGTCATGGCGATCCTCTCGATGATCTCCTCGATCCTGGGGCTCACCGTCCTCCCGGTGGTCGGCAGCATCGTCGCCGTGGTGACCGGCCACATCGCCCGACGGCAGATCGCCGAGACCGGCGAGCAGGGCTCCGGGGCTGCCACCGCCGGACTGGTCATCGGCTACGTCGGGGTCGCGCTCCTGGCCCTGCTGATCGTCGGCGCGATCCTGTTCGTGACCCTCGTCGCCGCTGCCTGACCCACCCTCCGCCCGACCCAGCCCCGCGCCCTGTCCCCGTCGGGCTACGGGCACGACGTCGCCCGACGGCTGACCTCCACCAGGGCGTCGAGCAGCGCAGGCCCCTGGCTGAGCTCGAGGTCGTTGTGGTCGGCCCCCTCGACCTCGACCTCCAGCACGTCGAGCCCACCCGCCCGCGCGGTCTGCGCCACCTCCCGGCTCAGCGCCGCGGGGACGATCGTGTCCCCGCTCCCGAGGACGACGGCCAGCGGCCCAGGGGTCGCCGCGATGTCCCGCGCGACCGGGAAGTGGTCGCGCAGCACCCACCCGAGGGGCACGCCGTAGGCCGCCCGGCCGGCGTCGGCCAGGGAGGTGAACGGTGACCGCAGCACCATGGCAGCCGGTGGGTGGTCGACGGCCAGGGCCGTGACCACGCCGGTCCCGATGCTCTCGCCCAGGTAGACCAGGGCCTCCTCGGGCACCCCGGCCTCACCGGTGAGGAAGGCGTGCGCGGCACGCGCGTCGTGAGCCAGTCCCTGCTCGGAGGGCCGGCCCGGGTTGCCCCCGTACCCGCGGTAGTCCAGGAGCAGCACGCCCAGACCACGGTCGCCGATCGCCCGGGCCAGCCCGGCACGCCCGGCACGGTTGCCACCGTTGCCCGGCGCGACCAGCACCGTCGTCGGGCAGGCGGCGGGCGCCGGGAGGTACCAGGCCCCGAGCTCGAGCCCGTCCTGCGTGGTCAGCAGCACGTCCTGCCCGCCCGGGAGCATGTCGGCAGCCGAGCCGGGGCGGCTGGTGTCCGGGAAGTAGATGAGGGTGCGCTGGCCGAGCCACAGGACGACCACCAGGAGTACGACGACCACCACGACGGCCACCAGGACACCCACCGGCCCCCGCCTCCCCGCGTTCGCTCCGCCGTCCACCCGTGCCATGGTCCCAGCGTCACAGAGGGTCGGCGGCCCCGCCCGCCCTGAGACCCGCTGGCCTGCCGGGTACGGGCCCTGACAGGCTGTGCGGCACCACAGGACGACGAGAGGGTGGACGTGCTGCCGAGCACCGAGTGGCCGGACCTGCGCAGCCGGGTCCGTGGGTTCGTCGTCGGGTACTGCCTGGGCGACGCGCTCGGCCGGTCCCCCAACCCGCACGCCGGGATCCTGCCCGTGGGGACCCCCAGCCTGCTCTTCCTGTCCAGCACCGAGGGCGTGATCCGCGCCCTCGTGCGCGCCTCGCTGTCCGGCGCCCCGGCAGGGGTCCCCGAGGCGTGCTGGCACGCGACCGCCCGCTGGGCGTACCGGGCTCGACGGCAGACCCTTCCGGGTGTCCTCGCCTGGCAGGAGTCCGCGCCCTCGGCCACCTGGCCCGACGGGTGGCTCTCCCAGCTGTCCCTGCTGCAGGGCGGGCGAGGGTCAGCCCCCGCCGTCGAGGAGGCCCTGCAGCTCGGCTCGAACCTGGACCCCCGGCCGGGGGAGAGCGCCTCGGACAGCGCCGGAGACCTCGTGCTCGCCCGGACGCTCCCGGTCGCCCTGCTCGCCGCCGCGCACCGCGGGGGCGCGCCCCAGGTCGCCGACGACGCGGACCTCGGGCTGCACGTCAGCAAGGTCGCACGGGACGTCGCCGCGTACAGCCACGGCCTGCCCGCGCAGGTCGTGGCCGTCGCCCTGACCCGTACCGCGGTCAAGGTGCTCACCACGGGCGAGGTCCAGCCGCTGGCCGACCTGCCCGACCTCTCATCGGTCTACGAGGGGGTGCCGGGCGCCTCCGAGGTCGTCCGGGCACGGGTCGCGCTGCGAGCCCTGGCCGACGTGCTGCCGCCCCATCCCCGCGCGACCACCTTCGTCAGCCACGGCGTCCCCGCCGGCCCGCGCACCGCGCTGCGAGCCCTCAGCGAGGGGGCCTTCTGCGCGCTCACCCACGCGGGACGCGCCGAGGTCGCCGGCGCCGTCGAGGACCTCCTGCAGACACCCGAGCCGGCCGCCGGCGCGGTCGCGCTCTCGCTGCTCGGCGCAGCCCACGGCATCGAGGCCCTGCCGCCCGACGCCGTGGCCCGGCTCGACGTGGGTCACGTCGCCGACCAGCTCGCCAACGACCTGCTCACCCAGACCCACGCGGGGCCGTTGGCCGGGGGCGACACCCCCGCTGCGCACGCCTGGCTCGAGCGCTACCCGGCCTGGTGAGTCGCGCCGGGCGGTTCACGGCGCCGCCGTCTCGGCCAGCACCCGGGCCATGACCTCGGCGAAGCGGGCCGGCTCGTCACGGTGCGGGGTGTGGCCGGACCGGTCCAGGACCACCCGTTCCTTGTGCGGAGCTACGAGGAGCGCGAACCACTCGTCGGCGAGGACGGCACGGCCGCGCACCTCGTGGGCCCCCTGCACCAGGTACACCGGGACCTCGAGCCGCGGGGCGTCGCGGCGCAGGTCGACGTCCTGGAGCTGGGGGTAGACCACGGCGAAGGTGTCCACGAGTCCGGCCACCGAGCGGAACTGCTCGGTCAGCGTGTACTCGGCCGTGAACAGGCTCATCGGGTACTCCACGCGCCAGTCGTAGTCGTGGCCGTGCGGGAAGTCCATCCACTCCGGGTTCGAGGCCAGCGCCGCGGAGTAGGCCATCGTGTCCTGGTACGGGGGTGGGCCCTGCGTGGCCAGGCGCTCGGCGAGGGCGGCGTCCCCCACGCGGGCGGCGTAGTCGACCACCTCGTCGTACATGAGCAGGTCGGTGGCCTGCTGGTCGACCATCTGACCGGTGCCGACATAGGCCGTGAAGAGGTCGGGGCGCTGCTGCACGGCCAGGACATCCAGGGTGGTGCCCCAGGAGCTGCCCACCAGGTACACGCCGTCCTCGCCGAAGCGGTCGCACAGGTGCTCGGCGACCTCGATGGTGTCCTGGACCAGTCGGTCCACCGTCAGCGTGCCCGGGTCGAGGGAGCGCACAGAACGACCGGTGCCGCGCTGGTCCCAGGTCGCCACGACGAAGTGCTCCTCGAGCCCCTCCCCCGCGTAGCGCATCGCGCCGACGGCCGTGCCACCCGGTCCGCCCTCGAGGAACAGCAGCACCGGTGCGTCGACGTCCCTCCCCCGCAGCATGATGCCCTGGTCGTACCCGCCGACCCGCACGGTGGTGAGCTCGGCGATGCTGCCGACCACCGGCGCACCGTCGGCGCCGAGGATCGGCTCGGTGCCCGCGGGGCGCACGAGGCCGGCCACCAGGCCCAGCAGGGCGAGGGCTGCGAGCCCCAGACCAGCCCGCCGCACCGCGCCGGAGAAGCCGCCCGGGCGCGGGATGCCGGCCGCACGGCGGGCGGCCGCAGCTCCCAGCAGCGCCCCCACGGCCGCCGGCATGCCGATGACGAGCGCATCGAAGCCCCGCCCGGCGATCAGCACACCCCACTCGGCCAGGCCACCGAGCCGGACCCCCCCGAGGGTGGGCAGGTCCGAGCCGAGCCGGAAGGCCTCGACCACCAGGGCGGTGACCATCACCGTGAGCAGCGCCGCCCAGCGTGAGCGGAGCAGCCAGCCGGTCAGCCCTCCCACCGCCAGGGCGCAGGTCAGCACCCCGAGGGACTCGACGGTCGTCAGCGGACCACGCGGCATCCAGGTCCCGATGGCGAGACCGAGCAGCCCCGCGGCGGTCGTGGCGCCGACGATCGCGGTACGAGGTCCGGGCCGGCACCGCACCACCCGCACGGCACGGGGCCGCCACGAGGCACCCGTGGCCAGGACGCCCCCCGCGACGACGCTCAGCAGGGCGGCGGCACCGGGCAGCAGCACCGCTCGGACGGCACCGGGGGCGAGGTCGGCGCCCCCCCCCGGGGGGGGGCCGGCGGGGGGGGGGGGGGGGGGGGGCCCCCCCCCGGGGGGGGCGGCCCGCCGCGGCCGGGCGGGCGCGAGCGGGGGCCCCGGGGGGTTCGGGGCGTCGTAGCGAAGGTCGCGCTCGTATCCCTCGACCTCGACGCGTGCGCCGGTCGGGTCGACGACCTCGATGGCCTCCAGGGGGAGGCCCTGCGGAGAACGGCCTTCGTAGTGCACGACGTGCAGACCGGGCCGGGTGATCTCGACCGTCACGGCGCCGGGGATCGGGGTGCGCACGAGCTCGGCCGGGCGCTGGGTCTGGTCGATCACCCCGGTGACCGCCCAGACACCCGCGACGCAGGTGCCGATCAGGGCCACGAGGACGCCGAGCAGGATGCCGGTCCGCGGCCGTCGGGTGTCTGTCTCGATCGCGGTCGTCATGGTGGGCTCCTGGGAGAGAGAGGTTCGGTCGTCTTCCACGGTGGCCCGGGTGCACGGGCCACGTCGTCGGGCGCAGGGACGGAACGGCTGGCGCACCGGGGCCGGAGGCCGGTCGGCGTCGTCGGTCCCGGGAGGTACGTGTCGATGGGTCCTGCGGCCGATGCCCACCCTCGCAACGGTGACTACCGTCAGGAGGGTGGACGACATGCGGGCGGGGCTGCGGGCGATCGACTCCCGGCGACCCTGGCTGCTCGACTCGGCGCTCGCGCTGCTGCTCCTGCTCGGGGCGGTGCTGACCACCTCCGCCCCCAGCCACGTCTCACGCCCGGCCGACGCGACGATGTACCTGCTGGCCACCGCTGCATCGGCGCCCTTCGTGCTGCGCCGACGGGCCCCCCTGCCGGTGCTGCTCGTCACCTCGGTCCCCGTGATGGCCTTGATCGTGCTGGGCTACTCCACGGCCCTGGTCGGCGCAGGCCTCTTCCTCGCGGCGTACACGGTCGCGGCCTGGAGCAGCAGGCGCGCGACCCTCGTGGCGGCCGGCTACGTGCTGACGATCCTGGTCTCGTTGACCGTCCTGGTCCCGTGGGAGATGGGCCCGGCCGAGCTGGTCACCAACGGCGCGGTGTTCGCGGGGACCTTCGCCCTGGGTCGCGGCGCGGCGAGCCGTCGGCAGAACCTGGTGCTGCTGCGCGAGCGCGCCGAGCTCGCCGAGCGGGCGCGTGTCGAGGAGGCCCGACGTGCGGTGAGCGACGAGCGCCTGCGCATCGCCCAGGAGCTGCACGACGTGCTCGGCCACACGCTGGGCGTCATCGCGTTGCAGGCGGGTGTCGGCGCGCACGTGATCGACGTGGACCGCGAGGAGGCGCGGGCGGCGCTGGTCGCGGTCTCGGAGTCGAGCCGGTCGGCGTTGGGGGAGGTGCGCCGCATCATCGGGACGGTGCGTCACGAGACAGGAGACGGCACGTACACCTCGCCTCCCGGACTCGCCTCGGTGAAGACGCTCGCGGACGAGCTGACCGTGGCCGGCCTCCCGGTCGAGGTGCACGTCGAGGGTGAGCAGGTCGACCTGCCGCCGGCGCTCGACCTCACGGCCTACCGGATCGTGCAGGAGTCGTTGACGAACGTGGTGCGGCACGCGCGGGCGGGCCACGCGTGGGTGACCATCCGCTACCGGTCGGAGGCCGTCGAGGTCGAGGTCGAGGACGACGGCATCGGGCCTGCCGACGACGGGGCACCGCACGGGCACGGGCAGCTGGGGATGCGTGAGCGGGTCGCGGTGTGGGGCGGTTCGCTGCACGTGGGGGCACGCAAGAACGGGGGGTACCGGGTGACCGCCCGGCTCCCGTACGGGGAGGGGTCGTGGCGATGACGCAGGACGACGAGCCGACGCCCGTGCCGCTGCGGGTCGTGGTGGTCGACGACGAGGCGCTGGTGCGGCGTGGGCTCACCGTGCTGCTGCGCCTCGAGCCCGGCCTGGACGTGGTCGGCGAGGCGAGCGACGGAGCAGGCGCGCTGAGCGTGGTCCGACGAGAACGGCCCGACGTGGTGCTGATGGACATCCGGATGCCCGGGACCGACGGCCTGGCCGCGACCCGGGCGATCATGGCAGACCCTGCGACGGCGGACACCCGGGTGATCATCCTGACCACGTTCGACCTGGACGAGCACGTCTTCGCTGCGGTGCGTGCGGGGGCGAGCGGCTTCCTGCCCAAGGACACCGCCCCGGTCGAGCTGCTCACGGCGATCCGGGTGGTTGCCCGCGGTGACGCCCTGCTGGCCCCTGCGGTGACGCGTCGGCTGATCGAGGAGTTCGTCCGTCGCTCTCCGGTGGCCCCCGCGAGCGGCGCCCCCGGGCTGGAGCTGCTCACCGAGCGCGAGGTCGAGGTGCTGCGGGCGGTGGCCGAGGGCCTGTCGAACGTGGAGATCGCCGAGCGCCTGTTCGTCACGTACGCGACCGTCAAGACCCACGTGAGCCGGCTGCTGACCAAGCTGCACGCGCGGGACCGCGCCCAGCTCGTGATGCTGGCCTACGAGGGCGGTGTGGTGCGGCCGGGCGTCTGAGCCCGCGAGGAATACCCGGAAGGTCGGTACGTTATACCCCCTAGGGTATCCGTGAGGGTGTCCCCACCCGCACCGAGACGAGGAGAGCACGTGACCACCACCGACCTGACCGCCACCACCTTCGAGGCCACCCTGCGGGCCAGCGACATCCTGCTGGTCGACTTCTGGGCCTCGTGGTGCGGACCCTGCCGGATGTTCGCCCCCGTCTACGAGCAGGCGTCCGCGAACCACCCCGACATCGTCTTCGGCAAGGTCGACACCGAGGCCGAGCAGCAGCTCGCCGCGCAGGCCGGGATCACCTCGATCCCGACCCTGATGGCCTTCCGTGAGGGTGTCCTGGTGTTCGCCCAGGCGGGCGCGCTGCCCGCCCCCGCCCTCGAGCAGCTCATCGGTCAGGTCCGGGCGCTCGACATGGACGAGGTGCGCGCCCACGCCGCGACCCACGAGACGGCCTCGTGAGCACGGCCATGGGCTACGCGATCAGCACCACCGTCACCGCACCCTTCGCCACGACCCTGGACGCCGTCCGGGCCGCGTTGGCGACCGAGGGGTTCGGGATCCTCACCGAGATCGACATGGCCGCGACCCTGCGCGCCAAGCTCGACGTCGACATCCCGCCCCAGGTGATCCTCGGGGCGTGCAACCCGCCGCTGGCCCATCGGGCCCTGCAGGCCGAGGAGTCCGTCGGGCTCCTGCTGCCGTGCAACGTGG
Source organism: Actinotalea alkalitolerans (assembly GCF_023369855.1). Taxonomy (GTDB): domain Bacteria; phylum Actinomycetota; class Actinomycetes; order Actinomycetales; family Cellulomonadaceae; genus Actinotalea. The sequence goes on from NZ_JAMBPP010000001.1 coordinate 314,814, forward strand.
TGGTGCGCGCCGACGGTCCCGACCGCACCGTGGTCGAGGCGATCGACCCGCAGGTGATGGTGGGCGTCACCGGGAACGAGGCGCTGAGCAGCGTCTCCGACGAGGCCGGTGCACGGCTGCGTCGCGCCCTCGCCGTCCTGACGGCCGGCTGATCCGGACGGACGAACGCCCCCACCCGTGGGGCAGGGGCGTTCGTCGTGCGCGGGTCTCGGGGCCCGTGCGGGTCAGTAGGTGAAGGCGCCGACCCGGGTACGCAGGTCGGCCGAGAGCTGGGCCAGCTCGGTGATCGAGGACCCCATCTGGGACAGCACCTCACTGGAGGAGGACGCCGCCGTGGCCACCCCGGTGATGTTGACCGCGATCTCCCCCGACCCGGTCGCCGCCTCACCCACACCGCGGGACATCTCGTTGGTCGTGGCCGTCTGCTCCTCCACCGCACTGGCGATCGTCAGCTGGTAGTCGTTGATGCTCGCGATGATCTCGCTGATCTGACCGATCGCCGCCACCGCCCCGGTCGTATCAGCCTGGATCGCCTCCACCCGACGCGCGATGTCCTCGGTCGCCCGCGCGGTCTCCTGCGCCAGCTCCTTGACCTCACCAGCCACCACCGCGAACCCCTTGCCCGCCTCACCCGCACGAGCCGCCTCGATCGTGGCATTCAGAGCCAGCAGGTTCGTCTGCTCGGCGATGCTCGTGATCACCTTGACCACGTTCCCGATCTCCTGCGACGACACCCCCAGCTTCGAGACCGTCTCATTGGTCGACGCGGCCACCCCCGTGGCCTGCGCCGCCACCCGAGCCGCCTCATTGGCATTCTGAGCGATCTCCCGGATCGACGCACCCATCTGCTCCGCCCCCGCAGCCACCGCCTGCACATTGCGCGACACCTGCTCCGCAGCAGCCGCCACCACCCCCGCCTGCACACTGGTCTCCTCAGAACCCGCCGAGACCTGCGACCCCGCAGCCGACAGCTCCTCCGAAGCCGCAGCGATCGTCACCGACGCCTCACCCACACCCCGCAACGTCGAACGCAACGACCCGCGAGCGGTCCGCAGCGCCGCGGCCATCTGCCCGATCTCATCGGTGCCGAGCACATCGGCGTCGACCGTGAGGTCTCCCGCTGCCATCGCCTCGGCCGAGCGCTGCACCGCGGCCAGCGAGCGCCGCGCACGACCCGCCGTGACCAGGGCCATCCCCGCGACGACCAGACCCGCGACCAGCACGATCCCGACGTTGCCCAGCTGCGCCACGCGCTGCGCGCTCGCGGTCGACGCGACCAGGGCGTCGTCCCGCGCGTCGAGGGAGGTGAGGAGACCGGCCGTCAGGGTGCCGATCTCCTCGTACACCGGGTACACGACGTCGATGATCTGCTTGTCCGCCTGGTTGATGCTCGCCTCGCTGTCCAGGGAGTACATCGCCACGACGGCGTCGTCCGCGACGAAGAACTCGTCCCAGAGGTCCACGATCTGCTGCATGGTCTGCGCCTCGGCGGGGTCCAGCGCAGCGACGTCGACCGCGTCGAGCGCGGCCCGCAGGCCGTCCGCGGAGACCAGGTAGCCGGCACGGTTGGGGTTGGCGGGATCCACAGCCGCCTTGCCACCCACCTTGCGGGCGTCGGCGGCGTAGGCGACCTGCCAACCGGTGACGTCGGAGTTGTAGACCCGGATCTCCTGCACAGCCGTGTTCAGACCGTGCAGCTCCTGCATCTGAGTGATGTTGTCGCTGACCGCCTGGGAGGTGACGGCCGCGCCGACACCGACGAGCGCCGCCGCGGCGAACCCGACGGCGCCCACGGCGAGGATCCTCCCCCGCAGGCCGAGGGACGTGCGGGTGCGGTGCTGCGTCGGCGTGCCCATGGTGCTGCCTCTCGATGAGGGGGCGGCGGTCGGCCGTGCCCCGTCGGACTCCTGACGACCTGATCGGCAAGGGAGCGAGCGCGATGAGCAGTCAGCGAGGTCCGGACTGGCCCGCACGACGACCACGGGCGTGCGCGGGTGCGGAGCGTCCGGTCAGGACGAGGTCGCCTGGGTGGGCGTGCGTGGAGGGTGCACCGGGGGTCGGATCAGCCGCACCGTCTCGGGGCTGGGTGGCACCCCGACCTCGCGGGCGAGCACGGCGCAGCACTCCTGGTAGGCGTGCAGCGCCTCGGCGCGGTTCCCCTCGGCGAGGTGGATGCGGATCACGGCGCGGTGCGCGCTCTCGCGCAGCACGTCGGCGCGCAGCGCGGCCAGAGCAGCCTCCAGCGCGAGCCCGTACAACCCCTGGACCGCCAGCTGCGAGGCGAGGATCTCCAGCACGTGCAGCCGGAGCTGCCGGAGCCTCTCGCGGTCCACGACGAGCCAGTCGTCGGCCCAGTCGGGCAGCAGGTCACCCTCGACGTACTGCACCGTGGCGGTGTCAGCACCCAGACCCGCCCGCCCTTCCATCACGTCGTGCGCGGTCCGCACCAGTCGCGTGACGTCGATGTCGACGTCACCCGACAGCCCGATCGAGTCGTGCGCCGGCGCGACCAGACCCGGAGCGACCTGGTTGGCCCGCCAGATCGCGGTGCGCAGGCTCGCCAGCGCACGGAGCTCGGTGGTCTCGGGCCACAGCGTCCCTGCCAGCCGGCTGCGCCCGTACCGCCCCCGCAGCGCCAGCAGCGCGATGATCCGCTGCGTGCTGGCCGGCACACTCACCGGGCCGCCGTCGACCGTCAGCCGGAAGCCGCCCAGCAGCGTCACGCAGCGACCGACCGGGAGCGTCCCCTCACCGGGCCGGGCGGCCGGCGTCGCCATCCGTGGTGCGACCACCCGCGGGAGATGCCCGGGCGGTGCGGGCACGACGGGACCTGCCGCAGCTCGTGGAGACGGGCCGACACCTTGGGCGACCTCTGCAGCGTTCATGGTGGGGCACCCCCTGGGGCCGGTGCACGTTCGGCCTCTCCAGGTTCCCGAAACGGGATCTTCCTGGCAAGTGCCCACAATCACGACATCACCCCGTCGGCCGGCTCGCAGGGTCACCCTGCGAGGTCCGCGGGTCCGTCCCTCAGCCCAGGGCGACACGCAGGTTCCGGCACGCCTCCTCGCAGCGGCGGCACACCTCGGCGCACAGCGCGCAGTGCTCGTGCATCGACGCGTGGCTCTCGCACTCCTCACCGCACGCCCGGCACGCGACCACGCACGCCTCGAGCATCGCCCGCACCAGTTCACCGTCGACCACGTTGCGACGGGTCAGCACCCGTGCGGTCGCCGCGCACACGTCCGCGCAGTCCAGGTCGAGCCGGATGCACCGGGCGAGGTCGGCGACCGACTCCTCGCCCAGGCAGGCGTCCGCGCAGGTGCTGCAGGCCTGCGCGCACTCCAGGCACGCCTCGATGCACGCGACGACCTCCTGGACGTGGGCACCCTCACCCTGCGGGTGCGAGCGGAGCATCTTCTCGACGGTGGTCATCGTCCGTACCTCCCGGCGTCAGGCGATCGCGAACACGACCGCGGCGATCCCGAACCCCATCAGACCGATGGCGGTCTCCATCACCGTCCACGTCTTGAGGGTCGTCTTGACGTCCATGCCGAAGAACCGGCCGACCAGCCAGAAGCCCGAGTCGTTGACGTGCGAGACCATCACCGATCCCGCGGCGACGGCCAGCACGATCGCGGCCAGCTCGACCATGTTGAAGCCGCCCGCGCTCACGGCCGGCTCGATCAGTCCCGCCGCGGTGATCAGGGCCACGGTGGCCGAGCCCTGCGCGATCCGCAGGATCGTGGCGATGAGGAAGCCCGCCGCGATGACCGGCATGCCCAGGTCACCCAGCACGTCCGCGAGCGCGTCGCCGATGCCCGAGGCGCGCAGCACGGCGCCGAACATGCCACCGGCCCCGGTGATCAGGATGACCGAGGCCACCGGTCCCAGCGCCGAGTCGAGGAGCTTCTCGACCACGGTCTTGTCCCGGCCGCGCAGCCGCCCCAGCACCAGCGCGGCCACCAGGACCGCGATGAGCAGGGCCACGGGGGTCGAGCCGATCGCCCGCGCCAGGTGGAAGGCCGTGCTCTCGCCGTCCACGACACCCGCCGCGCGCAGGGTGTCCAGGCCCGTGTTCATGAAGATCAGCATCAGGGGGAGCATGAGGATCGCGGTGACCGTGCCGACCCCCGGCGGGTTGGTCGGCGGGTCGTCGTCGACCCGCCCGAGGATCTCCGGGACCGGCAGCACCCAGCGGCCGCCCGCCCACAGGCCGAAGAGGTAGGCGGTCAGGTACCAGGTGGGGATCGCCACGACCAGACCCAGGATGATGACCATGCCCGGGTCCGCGCCGAGCAGCTCGGAGGCGGCCACCGGCCCGGGGTGCGGAGGCACGAAGATGTGCATGACCGAGAAGGCACCTGCGGCCGGCAGCCCGTAGGTCAGGACCGACCCGCCGAGCCGTCGCGCGACCGCGAAGACGATCGGCAGCATGACCACCAGACCGGCGTCGAAGAAGATCGGGAACCCGAAGGCCAACGACGCCACACCCAGCGCGAAGGGCGCGCGCTTCTCGCCGAACCTCGAGACCAGGGTGTCGGCCATGACCTTGGCCCCTCCCGAGGTCTCGATCATGCGCCCGAGCATCGCCCCGAGCCCGACCAGCAGCGCCACCGAGCCGAGGGTCTGGCCGAACCCACCGACCAGCACGTTCACCACGTCCTGCGGGCGGATGCCCGTGGCGAAGGCGGTGAGCAGGCTGACCAGGATCAGCGACAGGAAGGCGTGCAGCCTCAGCTGGATGATCAGGAAGAGCAGCAGCAGGATCGCCGCCCCTGCGATGGCGAGCAGCGGTCCCGCGGTGAGCGTCTGGGTCCAGTCCTCGGGTGGCATGCGATCCCCCTTGATCGATGGCGTCGGCCGGGACCGGCCGGCGTGCGGAGCTCCGGACGGTCAGGTCTCCCGGTCCTCGGCGACGTGGAGTCCCAGGGCCGCGATCGTGCGGTCGGCGACCTCCTCGGGCGGGACGTCCACGGTGATCGTCACGCCGCGCTCGTGGGCCTCGAGCGGCTGGAGGGTCTGGAGCTGGGACGGGAGCAGGGTCGGCGGCATGAAGTGTCCGGCGCGCTGCTGCATCCGTCCGCCGATGACCTCCGGTGCGGCGGTCAGGTGGACGAAGAGCACCTCTCCGTCGGCCTCACGCAGCACGTCGCGGTAGACGGTCTTGAGAGCCGAGCAGGTCACGATCGAGCTCGTGCCCTCGCGGGTCTGCTCGCTGAGCCAGTCACAGATCGCCCGCAGCCAGGGCCACCGGTCCTCGTCGTCCAGCGGGGTGCCCGCCGTCATCTTGTCGATGTTGGCCTGCGGGTGGAACTCGTCGGCCTCGGCGTACCGCCAGCCGAGGCGCTCGGCCAGGAGCGTCGCCAGGGTCGTCTTGCCCGAGCCGGCCACCCCCATGACCACCAGGTGCCGGACCGTCGTCGCCTCGTCGCGCTCGCCCCCCATCCCCTCACTGTGGAGGAGGATCCCCGTCCCCGCTACCCCTGCGGTGAGCGCCCGGGCATCCACCGGTGCGGTGACGCGCAGGGTGAGCCCGGTCCCGACTACACTCCTGCCGTGATCTTCAAGGCTGTCGGCGACGGGCGCCCCTACCCCGACCACGGCTTGACCACGCCCAAGCAGTGGTCGGAGGTCCCCCCGCGGCAGGTCCGGCTCGACGAGCTGGTGACGACCAAGCGCACGCTCAACCTGGACAACCTGCTCTCCGAGGACTCGACCTTCTACGGCGACCTGTTCGCCCACGTCGTGCAGTACAAGGGGACGATGTACCTCGAGGACGGTCTGCACCGCGCAGTCCGCGCGGCCCTGCAGCAGCGCGGGATCCTGCACGCACGCGTGCTGGTCCTGGAAGACTGATGACCGCCGACCGCGAGCAGGCGCTACGTCGGCGCCACCGTCACGAGCGCCAGGCCGTCGTCTTCGGCTCGCTGGTCGCAGCCCTCGCCGTGGCGGGCCTCGGTGCGGCCGCGAGCTACACGGGCGTGATGAGCTTCCCGTTCCTCGAGCGCGAGTTCACCTCCCCCGAGCCCGAGGCCACCGCGCTGATCCCGGACCCGCCCTGCCCGGCCGAGGGCGCCCTCCCGGTGGCCTACGCCGAGGTCCAGGTGACCGTCCTGAACGCCTCGGGCCGTGCGGGCCTGGCCGGGTCGACCGCGGAGGACCTGCGCAGCCGGGGCTTCGGGGTGCTCGACACGGGCAACTACGCCCTCCCCCTCGCGGCCTCCAACCAGGTGAGCTTCGGTCCGGGTGGGGTCGCCGCGGCCTACACCCTGGCGGCGCACCTGACCGACCCGATCCTGATGCTCGACACCCGCGAGGACGCCCGTGTCGACCTGATCCTGGGCTCGGTGTTCCCCGGCCTGCTGGACCCCTCGACCATCGTGCTGGACCCGGCCGCACCGCTCGAGCACCCCGAGGGGTGCGTGCCGCTCGAGGAGGCTCTCGAGAAGGCCAACCCACCGATCGGGCTCGAGCCCGACCAGGACGAGGCCACCCTGGAGGAGCAGCCGGTCGAGCCGCTCCCCGACGAGACCGAGCCTCCTGCGGACGGCTGAGCACGGTGCCCGCCGACCAGCCGCGGGTCTGGACGATCCGTTCCGCACGGCCCGACGACGCCGACGCGTTGTACGACATCTGCCTGCGGACCGGCGACGCCGGGAAGGACGCGACAGGTCTCTACCGTGACCCCCGTCTGCTCGGCGAGGTCTGGGTGGGTCCCTACCTGGCGCTCGCACCCGAGCTCGCGTTCGTCCTGACCGCCCCCGGGCCCGACGGCGAGGCCCTCGCGCGCCACACGGGTCAGGAAGGGGGCGCCGTGGCACCCCCCGACCGGGTCGTCGGGTACGTGCTGGGCGTCGCCCGGACCGACGTCTTCGAGGACCGGTGCGAGGCGGACTGGTGGCCCGCGCTGCGTCAGCGGTACCCGCGCGGGAGCGCGGCACCCGGGACACCGGAGGCGGAGCTGCTCGAGCGGGTCCACCACCCACCGCGGGCGCCTCGGGGCGTGGTCGTGGACCACCCGGCGCACCTGCACGTCGACCTGCTGCCCGAGGTGCAGGGTGGCGGCAACGGCCGACGCCTGCTCGAGCGCCTGTTCGCAGCCCTGCGCGCGGCCGGCGCCCCCGGGGTCCACCTGGGCGTCGACCCCGCGAACGGCAACGCCGTGGCCTTCTACCGGCACCTGGGCTTCCGTGCGTCGGCCACGCCCGGGCTGCTCGTCCGCGACCTGCCCTGACCGACCCCCCTGCCCGCGGTGGCCCCTGCCCGCCGACGCCCCCTGCCCGACGACGCCCGGACGCAGCTGCCGCTCGACGAGCTCAGTGCCGGGGGGCGACGTCCTCGAGCTCGGTGCCACCGGGCACCGAGGCAGGGCTGGCCGACTCCTGGGAGGTCCCGCGCCAGCGGGACAGGGTGCGCATCAGGTGGTAGATGCCGATCGCGGCAGCCGTCCCCAGGGCGATCCCCTCGAAGGCCACCTCGCCCACCGCCCAGGTGTAGTTGGCCACACCGATGATGATCGCGACCGCGGCGGTGTTGAGGTTGACCGGGTCGGAGAAGTCCACCCGGTTCTGGATCCAGATGCGGGCCCCGAGGATGCCGATCATCCCGTAGAGGACGGTGGTGACGCCCCCGAGGACGCCGTCGGGCACGGTCGCGATCAGGGCGCCGAACTTGGGCGACATGCTCAGCAGCAGGGCCGTCGCGGCGGCCACCCAGTAGGCGGCGGTCGAGTAGACCCGCGTCGCGGCCATCACCCCGATGTTCTCGGCGTAGGTCGTCGTGCCCGACCCGCCGCCCGAGCCCGCCAGGGTCGTGGCGATGCCGTCGGCGATGAGCGCGCGTCCCATCAGGGGGTCGAGGTCCTTGCCGGTCATCGCCGCGACCGACTTCACGTGGCCGACGTTCTCGGCCACCAGGACGAACACCACCGGGGCGAAGACCCCCAGCACAGCCAGGTCGAAGGAGGGCGCCGTGAACACCGGGAGCCCGAACCACCCCGCCGCCTGGACCCCGGACAGGTCGACCTCGCCGCGCAGCGCCGCGAAGGCATATCCGACGACCAGCCCGAGCAGGATGGCGAGCCGTCCCACGATGCCCCGGAACAGCACGGTGATCAGCACGATCGCCAGCAGCGTCACCAGGGCCGTGAGCGGAGCGACCTGCACGTTGTTCCAGGCCACGGGCGCGAGGTTGAGGCCGATCAGCGCGACGATCGACCCGGTCACCACGGGGGGCATCACGACGTCGATCCACCGCGACCCCGCCAGGTGCACCACGAGGCCGACCACGGCCAGGAGCACACCCGCCATGACCACGCCGCCCAGCGCGACAGCCATCCCACCGCGGGTCTCGGCGGCCGCGATCGGCGCGAGGAAGGCGAAGCTCGAGCCCAGGTAGCTGGGCAGCCTGTTCCGGGTGATCAGCAGGAAGAGCGCCGTGCCGACGGCCGAGAAGAACAGCGTGGTGGCCGGCGGCAGACCGGTGATGATCGGGACGAGGAACGTGGCTCCGAACATCGCGACGACGTGCTGCATGCCGATGCCGACGGTGCGTGGCCAGCTCAGCCGCTCGTCGGGGCTCACCACCTCGCCGGGGGTGACCCGTCGACCGTCGCCGTGCACACGCCAGCCCGGCCCGGGGAGCGTGCGCACCCGTCTGCCGATGGTCCGCCAGTCAAGACTGCTCATGATCGCTCCTCGCCGGTGGGGCCGTCCCTGCCGTCCGCCGGCAGCCCTCACGCGAGGAGGCCCAGCGGCACCCTAGCGATCCCTGACCCGCGCCACGCCGTTGTGGGATGCTCAGGAGCGTGAGCCAGAACACGCCCGACCCGTCCGACCCGTACGCACCGCAGCCGCCGCCGGCGCAGGGCTACTCCACGCCGGGCTACCCGCCTGCGCAGGGCTACGCGCCCTCGCAGGACCACCCGCAGGCGCAGGGCTACCCCGCGCAGGCGTACCCGCCCGCCCCGGGGTACCCCGCGTACCAGGGCTACCAGGGCGTTCCTCCCCAGCCGTCGAGCACGATGGCGATGGTCTCGCTGATCTCCTCGATCGCCGGGCTGACGCTGCTGCCGTTCATCGGGTCGATCGTCGGTGTCATCACCGGCCACCTCGCCCGTCGCGAGATCGCCCGCACCGGCATGGAGGGGGCGGGGCTGGCCACGGCCGGGCTGGTCGTCGGCTACGTCGGGATCGGGCTGGTCGTGGCCGTCGGCCTGTTCTTCGTGCTCGTCTTCGGTGCCGTCTTCGGGACGATCGCGACCGTGGGGACCACGACCGGCGGCTTCTGACCGGGTCGAGGCCGGCAGCGGTCCCGTGCGCATCTCGCACCGGCTCGCCCTGGTGGCGGGCTTCCTCGCCGTGCACGGCTGGCTGACGTGGCTCGGCACCGTGGCGGTACCGGGCGAGGCGTTCCACGACGTCGACCTCTACCGCTCGTGGGCACGTCAGGGCCTCGATCACGGGTGGTGGCCCGTGCTGGACACCCCGTGGGTGTACCCGGCGGGCGCCGTGGTCGTGGTGCTGCTCCCTGGCCTGGTCGCGAGCACGCCCCTGGGGTACGCCCTGGTCTGGTGCGCGCTGGTCACCGCGGTCGACGCGGCGGTCGTGGTCCTGCTGGTGCGCACGGGTCGCCCCGCGGCAGCCTGGTGGTGGCTGGGGTTCCTCGTCCTGCTCGGACCGGTCGCCGTCGGGCGGCTCGACGCGGTGGTCGTCCCGCTGATGATCGTCGCCCTGCTGCACGCGCGCACCCGACCCCGGTGGGCCGCCGCCCTGCTGACCGCGGGCGCGTGGGTCAAGGTCGCGCCGGGCGCGCTGATGCTGCCCCTGGTCGTCGCTGCCCGCCGGCCGGTCCGTGACGTGGTGCTCCCCGCGGCCGTGGTGTGCGCCGTGGTGGTCGCAGCGGTGACGGCGGGTGGCGGGCTGAGCCGCATCGCGACCTTCCTGACCACGCAGCAGGGACGTGGCCTGCAGATCGAGGCGGTCGGCGCGACCCCGTGGATGGTCGCGGCAGGCGCCGGCGACCCGCACGTCACCGTGGCCCTCGACCCCGCCCTGGTGACGTACCAGGTGACGGGGCCGGGGACCGCGCTCACGGCACTGGTGCTCGACGTCGTGCTGGTCGGCTCGGTGCTCACGGTGGCTCTCACCCTGGCCGTGGCACGACGGCGCGGCCGGGCCCTGGACGTCCTGCTCCCCGGCGCGCTGACCCTGCTGGCCGTGCTGGTCGTGGCGAACAAGGTCGGTTCACCACAGCTGGTCGGCTGGCTCGCCGCACCCGTGGTGGTGATGCTCCACCGGACGCACGACGACCCGCCGGTCGCTGCGGACCGGCGGGTCGTGGCCGTGCTCGTGCTGGGCGCGGCGGGCCTGACCCAGGTGCTGTTCCCCTGGGGCTACCCGTCGCTCCTCGCGGGCGACCCGTGGGCCACCGGCGTGCTGGTGGTGCGCAACCTCATGCTCGTCGTGGTGCTGGGCTGCGCGGTGCGCCTGCTGCGCACGGCCTCGGCCCCGCTCCCCGGGCCCCGCTCACCCGACCCCACCGTGGGACGCGATCCACGCGAGCAGGTAGGCCCGTGAGTTCCCGTCGTCGATCGACTCGTCCGAGAGCTGCTGCGCACCCTCCCACGCGTCGCGTGCGTCCTGCTCGCCCGCGAGGGCCTGGTACATCAGCAGGTAGTCGCCGAACTGCACCTCGAACCCGTCGGGCGCAGCCTCGGCGACCGAGGCACGGATGCGCTCGGGCTCGATGGCCAGGTAGTCCGCGAACGGACCCATCGGGATCAGCAGGATCCCGAGCATCGCGCTGGGCTCACCGCTGAACCAGGTGGCCCAGTCCCGCTTGGCCCCCCAGTTGAGGGCGACGATGGTCGGCCCGAAGCCCTCGTACACCGGGTCCTCGAGGTCGAGATCGGTCCAGTACACGATGGCCGCGGCCTCGGTGGACATCAACCAGGACGCCTGGTCGACCAGGGCGTCCTGGCCGGTGGCCTGCGCCCACAGGCCCAGACCGTTCCAGGCGTTGACCGCCTCCGAGCTCGACTCCTGGTTGTTGCCGTCGGCGAAGGGCGAGGTGCCCGAGGCCCACGAGTGCCCGGCGTAGACGTCGAAGTTCCGCAGCCGCGGCAACCACTCGGTCGCGGTGACGGCCGCGATGTCCTGGGCCAGCAGGTCCATCACCGGCGCCAGGTCGGCCGCCAGCGCGGGGTCGTCGGCCGCCATCATGCCCGCGGCGGCCAGGTGGTAGCCGTAGTGGAAGTGGTGGTCGTTGAACTCCTCGGACCCGAAGGACGGGGTCAGTCCCACCACCCCGCGGGCGTCCGGGTCGTAGGTGAAGCACCGGTGGTCGCGCTCGGCGCAGCCCTGCGGCTCGGTCCACTCCCGCAGCACGTCGGTGAGCTCGGTGCGGAGCCCTGCGACCACCTCGTCGGCCCCGAGCTGCTCGCCCAGGGTGACCAGGGTCGCGGCCCGGTAGAGCCACTTCCCGCCGAAGTAGGTGTCGGAGGGGAAGTCGACCGTCGCGGCGACGTCCGCCCGGACCTGCTCGACGAGCACCTCACGCTGGGCGTCGGGCACCGCGTCGAGGTCCAGGGTCCGCACGGGTTCCAGGAGCGGCGCCCACGAGACCAGCTCGGAGCCGGCGCACACCTGCAGCGTGCCGTACACGCTCGCGTAGGTGCCCAGGTCGCACGCCGAGCGGTCGGGCTGCTCGCCGTTGCGGTGGTGCGGCATGGCCACGTGCACGGTGGGCTCACCCTGGGCCGTGCGGTAGCCGATCGTGGTGCGGGCGACACCGTCGCCGACCCCGTAGCTCGTCTCGGTCCCGGTGACCGGGTCGGCCGCGGCACGGGCGAGGGCCTCCTGTGCGGCCGACGACGCGTCGTCGGGCAGCGGGTACCAGGTGGCGTGCTCCCCGGCGGCCAGGCTCAGACCGCCGTCGTCCTCGAAGGCCCCCTCGGGGGCCACCACGGACCAGGTGCGCCCGGCGACCTCGGCGGTCCCGGTGGCGGTGCCTGCCACGACGCCCGCGCCGGGCTCGAAGGTGACGTCGACGGCGACCACCAGGGCGGTGTCCGCGGTGAGGCTCACGAAGGGCGAGCCCTGCGCGAGCACCGCCCGCCCGAGCAGGCTGTCGTCGGCGTCGAGCAGGTGCAGGGTCACGCTCGCGTCGTCGTAGGCACCGACCAGCACCCTGTCGGCCCCGGCGTCGACCGTGACCGCCGGGAGGTGCGGGCCGACGATGGCCCGCTCGCTCGTGTCGGGAACGGGCAGCCCGAGCGAGAAGCCGGACCCGGTCATCGCGACCGACAGCGGGCGGGGGAACACCGGCTGCGGCTCCTCGCCGAACACCAGCCCGCTGAACCAGCGGTTGGTGGGTGGCACGAGGCCCTCGGCCAGCCGTACCGGCTCGATGGTCCCCGCCGCGCTGTGGTGCACGCCGTCGACCAGCGCCTCGACGTCCACCTCGGGAAGGGTCGCGTCGGGCGGGCCCGAACCGGTCGCGGTGACGGCTACCGACCCGGTCGAGGTCCCCGCGACGGTGGTGTCGTCAGCAGCCGGCCCGCGGCCCATGATCACCGCCACGACGACGGCGACCACGACGAGGGCTGCGAGCGCCCCGATCAGCAGGGGCCCGCGCCTCAAGGCATCACCTCGGCCAGGTACTGGCCCACCGAGTCGTTGGCGACGCTCAGGTAGCCCTGCACCGCCTGGGCGACGTCGTTGACGAAACCGTCGTTCTCGAGCTGCAGCCGGACCGTCACCGGGGTGCCGTCGGCCACCAGGCGGTCGGCCGTGCCGTCGGTGAGCTCGTCGGAGCGCACGGTCGCCACGATCCACACGTGCCCGTTGGAGTCGGTCACGGCCACGCCGGTGACCGTGCCCTGGATCTCCCGCTGGTCGGGAAGGACGATCGTCGCCTCGGCGTCCTCACCCAGCCGCGCGTACTGCTGGGGCGTGAGCTCGTACTCGGCCTCGACGAAGAAGGTCCCCGACCGCTGCACGGTCGCGACCTGCGTGGACTCGGCGACGAAGCCGCCGGCCGACCCGCCCAGCCCCGTCACGGTGCCGGGGCCGGTGGCCCGCACCACGAGGAAGCCGTTCTCGTCGATCGAGGACTCCACGGTGCGTGCGGGCACCGCGTTCTGGGAGATGTCGCGCTGCAGGTTCGCCGAGTCGATCAGGAACATCGGGTCACCGTCGGCAACCGTGTCGCCGACCTCGACGAGCTGGTCGACGACCATCCCGGCGTAGGCGTTGCCCACGGTGTAGGACTCCGCGGAGATCTGGGCCGAGGTGCTCTCGACCCGTCCGCGGGACTCGCTCAGGTGGACGGTGGCCAGCGTGGCGGCGGCGACGACCGCCACCAGGCCGGTGAGGAGTCGGAATCGGTTGCCCCAGGTCATGACGTACCTCCGGTCGGGAGAAGCTCAGGGATGTCGTCGCTCTGGTCCTGCAGGTGGCGCGCTGCTGAGCGCTCCCGGTTCGAGCGACGCGAGGCCGCATGCTCACGGAGGGCCGTGACCATGAAGGCTCCGAGGATCAGGGTGTTGGTGATGTTCCAGGCCAGGGCGAGGGTGATCGCCCCGGCGTCGAGGTCGCGCCAGGCGCCGACCAGCGACGTCAGCAGCAGGAACACGAAGACGAGGACCTGCGGGAGGATGAAGTTGAACGGCGAGGCCGTCCCGGTGCGGCTCCCGGTGACGTGCCACCGCTGCTCACGGCGCAGCAGCGCGTTGACCAGGGCCCGGACGTAGATCGGGAAGGACACCGCCGCGAGCATCAGGACCTCCCAGCGGAAGGACCCGAGCGTGTAGAACGCGACGGCGATCTGCAGCACGTAGAAGCCCGCGTAGTAGAGCACCCAGGTGACCGGCGAGATCTGCAGGTCGATGGGTGTCAGCCCGAAGTAGATGTTCAGCGGCGGCACCGCGAGCAGCAGCAGCGGGGCGATCCCGGTCAGGTAGTGGGTGGCGGTCACCGAGTACTGGAGTCGCTGGTCGACCGTCAGGGTGCGCTTCCGTGACAGCGGGTGGTGGGTGAACATGATCTCGAACCCACCGGTCGCCCACCGCTGCTGCTGCTTGGTGTACGCCTCGATGGTCTCGGGGGTGTCGCCCACGGCCAGCGTCTTGGGGATGTACACCGACCGCCAGCCCTTCTCGTGGAGCAGCAGCGAGGTCCAGACGTCCTCCGACTTGGAGTCGGTGTACATCCCCCCGATGTCGGCGATCGCGCTGCGGCGGAAGATCACGTTCGTGCCGACGCTGAAGGCCGCGTTGAAGCGGTTCCTGCCCGGCTGGATGTAGCGGTAGAAGACCGCCTGCATGTACCCCGCACCGCGGGAGATGAGGTTGTGGGTGTTGCCGTAGGTCTGCGGCGTCTGCACGAAGGCGACGTCCTGCGAGGCGAAGAACGGCAGGGTCTCGAACAGGAAGTCGGGCTCGGGCACGAAGTCCGCGTCGAGGATGACGAAGTACTCGCCGGTGGCGATGCTCAGCGCGTGGTTGATGTTCCCGGCCTTGGCGCCGTTGCTGGACAGCCGGCGCAGGTAGCGGGCACCGAGCTCGTCGGCGAGGTCGCGGACCTCGTCGGAGCGTCCGTCGTCGAGCACCCAGGTCAGGTGCTCGCCCTCCATCGCGACGGCGGCTGCCACGGTGCGGCGGATGGTGCCGAGGTCCTCGCCGTAGGTCGTGATGAAGACGTCGACGCTCACCGGCAGGTCGTCCAGGTGCACGGGCCAGGTCTCGGGTGGGCCCTGGGGCTCCTGACGCAGACCGGTGGGGTCGTAGAGCCGGTCCTGCGCGTGGTGGAAGGTGAAGCCGCGGGGGTCGTGCCCGCTCGACAGCACGGTCCACATGGCCAGCAGCGCGTGGACCACGAGGATCGTCTCGGCCACGATCACCAGGGCGTAGGGCAGCCAGTCGCCGCGGTTGGTGGGGTTGAGCAGGAAGATTCCGTAGACGATGACGCCGGCGCTCGCGAGGAGCACCAGCAGCATGAGCGACGGGCTCTGGGCCGCCTCGTTCTCGCTGCGGGGCGCCTCACGCGGACCGTCGCGCCCTGGCCGGACGGGCGGCGTCTGTCCGCTGGAGCGGGTCGGGACCCCTCTGCGGGGTCGGGCGGTCCTGGATTCGGGCAGGGGGCGTTCATGGGTCGACGTGACCACGCGGATCTCCCTGTGTGGGGGGCTCAGGGTGCTCGGACGCGACCACCGGGGGGAGTGGTACGTCGCGAGGATCGACAGCGTCATCGGCGCCGGGAGAACGGGTGACGCACCGGGGGGATCAAGCGGGGGAAAAGGGTGCGAACCCGTGCAGACACCACGACGCTAACAGCCCTCGGCGCATCTCGCGTGTCCGGTTTGTGAACGTTCGGAGTGTTCGCCCTGCCCGCGCGGGACCCTCAGGGGTGCGCGCCGGCACCCCTGAGGGTCCCGCGGGACGCGGTCGCGACCGGGTTGCTGCGGTGGTCGATCAGGGGAGGTGGGGGGCCACCTCGGCGGCGATGAGCTCGAGCTGGTCGATGTCCGTCAGGTCGAGCAGCTGGAGGTAGACACGGGTCGTCCCGTGCTCGGCGAGCTCGCCCAGCCGGTCCACGAGCTGGGCCGGGCTGCCCGCCAGGCCGTCCGCGCGCAGCTGCTCGGGGTCCCGTCCGATCGCCGCAGCCCGACGCTCGACCTCGGCGTCGTCGCGGCCGCAGCCGATGACCATCGCGACCGAGTAGACGAGGTCGTCGGCAGGGCGCCCGGCCTCCTCGCAGGCCGTCCGGACCCGCGCGAACTGGGCCGGAACTTCACCCGCTGCCGGGAAGCCGAGGTTGAACTCGGTGGCGTAGCGCGCGGCCAGGGCCGGCGTCCGGCGCGGTCCGTGGCCTCCGACGATCACCGGGACACGGGCCTGGGTGGGCTTGGGCAGGGCGGGCGAGTCGGTGATCGTGTAGTGCTCACCCTGGTGGCTGAAGGTCTGGCCGACCGGCGTCTGCCACAGGCCGGTGATCACCTCGAGCTGTTCGGCGAGCAAGCCGAACCGGCGGTCGGGGAAGGGGATGCCGTACGCCGCGTGCTCGGCGGCGAACCACCCGGCACCCAGGCCCAGCTCGACCCGGCCGCCGGACATCTGGTCGACCTGGGCGACCTGGATGGCCAGCACCCCGGGCGGGCGGAAGGTCACCGAGGACACCAGCGTGCCGAGCCGAATCCGGCTGGTCTCGCGGGCGAGCCCGGCGAGGGTGGTCCAGGCGTCGGTCGGGCCCGGCAGGCCGTCGCCGTCACCCATCACCAGGTAGTGGTCGGAGCGGAAGAAGGCGTCGTAGCCGAGGTCCTCGGTGGCTCGGGCCACCCGGAGGAGGTCGTCGTAGCTCGCGCCCTGCTGGGGTTCGGTGAAGACTCGAAGATCCATGTCCCCACCCTGCCACGAGGACTCAGGGGACGGCGGGCACGCCGAGCTCGTCGAGGAGGGCCAGCACGCGGGTGCGGATCTCGTCACGGATGGGCCGCACGGCCTCGATGCCCTGGCCGGCCGGGTCGGCCAGGGCCCAGTCCTCGTAGCGCTTGCCTGGGAAGATCGGGCAGACGTCCCCGCAGCCCATGGTGATGACCACGTCGGAGTCCTGGACGGCCTGCGTGGTCAGCACCTTGGGGCTCTGGTCGCGCAGGTCGACGCCCAGCTCGAGCATCGCCTGCACGGCGGTGGGGTTGATCTGGTCGGCGGGCATCGAGCCGGCCGAGCGGACCTCGACCGCACCACCGGACAGGTGGGTCAGGAAGCCCGCGGCCATCTGCGAGCGCCCCGCGTTGTGCACGCACACGAACAGCACGCTCGGGCGAGGGTCCGGAGACCCGGAGGTGGTGGGGTTCTGCGTGTCGGTCATGGTGCACTCCTCAGGGTGGGGGCGGGGGCGGGCAGGGGCTGCCCGCCGGGGGCGGTCGGGTCATCCGCGTACCAGCGGCGCGCGGCCCACAGGCTCACGTAGACCATCCCGACCAGGACGGGGACCTCGATGAGAGGGCCGACGACACCCGCGAGCGCCTGACCCGAGGCCACTCCGAAGGTGCCGATGGCCACGGCGATCGCGAGCTCGAAGTTGTTGCCCGCGGCCGTGAAGGCCAGCGTGGTCGACCGGGCGTAGCCCAGGTGCAACGCACGGCCCAGGGCCATGCCGCCGACCCACATCGTGACGAAGTAGACGAGCAGCGGCAGGGCGATCCGGGCCACGTCCCACGGGTTGGCGGCGATCGCGTCGCCCTGGAGGGCGAAGAGCAGGACGATCGTGAACAGCAGGCCGTAGAGCGCCCAGGGGGAGACGGCGGGAAGGAAGCGCCCCTCGTACCAGGCCCTGCCGCGGATCCGCTCGCCCCACCACCGTGAGGCGAAGCCGGCGAGCAGCGGCACCCCGAGGAAGACCAGCACGTTGAGCGCGATCTGCCCCACGCCGACCTCGAGCCCCGCGGTGTCCAGCCCCAACCATCCGGGCAGGACGGTCAGGTAGAACCAGCCGAGCCCGGCGAAGGCGACGACTTGGAAGACCGAGTTGATGGCCACCAGCACGGCTGCGGCCTCGCGGTCACCGCAGGCGAGGTCGTTCCAGATGATCACCATCGCGATGCAGCGGGCGAGGCCCACGATGATCAGCCCGGTCCGGTACTCGGGGAGGTCGGGCAGGAAGGTCCAGGCCAGGACGAACATCAGGGCTGGTCCGACCACCCAGTTGAGCAGCAGGGAGGAGACCAGCAGCGTCCGGTCCCCGGCGACCGCGCCGATCTTGTCGTAGCGGACCTTGGCCAGGACGGGGTACATCATGACCAGCAGCCCCAGGGCGATCGGCAACGAGATGCCACCCACCTCGAGGGCCTCGAGCACGCCGCCCAGCGCGGGGACGAAGCGCCCCAGTCCCAGCCCGGCGACCATCGCCAGCCCGATCCACAGCGGCAGGGCACGGTCGAGGGCAGAGAGGCGGGGTGGGTTGCTCACCCGTATATATTGATGACTTTCGATGTACGAGGCAAACCGGACCCGGTGAACACTGGGTGAACAGGCTCAGGCCTGGCAGGTCGGGCACCAGTAGAGGGTGCGCCCGGCCAGGTCAGCCACTGCGACGGGGGTGCCGCACACCAGGCAGGGCTGCCCGCCCCGGCCGTAGACCGCGTGCCGCACCGCACGGTCGCCCAGGGCCTCGCGCCGGCCCTCCTCGTCCAGGTCCGTCCGGGTGATCATGACCCCGGTCCGCACACCGTCCTCGAGCAGCACGACCCAGTCCTCCCAGAGCCGCCGCGCGATCTCGGGCGGGACGGCCGTCCCCGGCGTGCGAGGTGAGAGCCGCGCCCGGAAGAGCATCTCGGCCCGGTAGATGTTGCCGATCCCGCTGACCACCCCTTGGTCCATCAGCAGCTGACCCACCGCGGTGCGTCGCGTGGTGAGCCGACGGACGAACTCCTCCCGCGCCTGAGGTCCGTGGTCGACCCGCGGGTCGGGTCCGGCTCTGCCGACCACGGTCGCGACCTCCTGCGGGGTGAGCACCTCGCACGCCGTCGGGCCCCGCAGGTCTGCGACGCTGGCCGCGGTCAGCAGCCGGACCCGCACCTGACCCACCGGCGGCGGCGGGAACTCGGGGCCCGTCGCACCGTCGGGCAGGACCCGTTCGCCCTCGCCCATCCGCACGGCCCGCTGCACGCGCGGCGCCCCCATCGAGGAGATGGCGGCACCCCCGGGCGTGAGCGGCGAGACCTGCCCGGCGAAGTCCCATGCCCCGTACAGCCCCAGGTGCACCCGCAGGGTCAGCACCTGGTGGGTCTCGCGCTCGAAGTCGACGAAGAGCTGCTTGCCCACCGCGCTCGCACGGGTCATCAGCGCGCCGTCGAGCAGGGCGGCCCCTGCGGCGAAGCGGCCCTGCGGAGAGCTCACCGAGACGCGCTCACCGACCATGTCGGCACTCAGCTGCAGGGCGATGCGGTGGACGGTATGACCCTCGGGCACGCGCCGAGGGTACGCGAGGACGACGCGCCGCGATCGGGGACGGCCCGCGGCCCGACCTGAGTCCACAGAGTGGACACTCTTGACACACCATCTGAGACGACCTAGTTTCCTCACCAGGTCATGAGTGCCAGTGACAAGCCCCGGCTCGCTGGTCGGCAACCCTCCTCGTCGTGGGGTGCTCCGGGTGAGGACCAGACCCGTGCGATCGCCCGGGTAAGGACGACCAAGGGGAACCACCGTGCGAATGTGCAGCTGTCTCGACCACACCGCGTGACCCCTGGCGCCCTGAGCGCCCGTCCCGGATCCCCGCTGCACCCTCGCTGACCTGCTGCCCCGACGCAGGCGCCCCGCCGGGAGATCCGCTCCGCCCGCACCACCCGACGTCCGCCGTGGCCCGTGCGCCACCGGATCTCGCCCGCCTCCGGAGCACCCCCATGATCCAGCTGCGCCAGCTCACCAAGACCTACGGCGAGGGCCCGCACCGCACCACGGTGCTCGACCACCTCGACCTGACCGTCGACGACCGCGAGATCGCCGCGGTCGTCGGCCCCAGCGGTGCCGGCAAGTCGACCCTCGCCGCCTGCGTGACCCTGCTCGAGCCCCCGACGTCGGGCAGCGTCGTCGTCGGGGGACGCGAGCTCTCGAGCCTCGGCGAGCGCGACCTGCGCGACGCCCGCCGCCAGATCGGGACCGTCTTCCAGTCCGACGGCCTCCTGTCGCGGCGCACCGCGGCCCAGAACGTCGAGCTGCCCCTGCGCTACCTCGGTGTGACCCCCGCGGACCGCCGGCGCCGCGTCGCCGAGCTCCTCGACCGCGTCGGCCTGAGCACCAGGGCCGACCACTACCCGCACCAGCTCTCGGGCGGGCAGCGCCAGCGTGTCGGCATCGCCCGCGCCCTGGCCCTGCGACCCCGGGTGCTGCTGGCCGACGAGGCGACCTCGGGCCTGGACCCCGAGGCGACCGCCTCGGTCGTGCGGCTGCTGCGCGACCTGCGCGACGACCTGGGCCTGTCGATCCTCTTCATCACCCACGAGATGGAGACGGTGCTCGACCTCGCCGACTCGGCCGCACGCCTCGACCACGGGCGGATCGTCGAGCAGGGCCGGGTGGTCGACCTCCTGCGCGACCCGTCCTCGAGCCTGGGCCGCGCGCTGCTGCCGCGCCGGGCGCACGCCGCGAGCGCACCCGGCACCACCTGGAGCGTCAGCTACGCGGGCGCCGACGTCCCACCGGACTGGCTCGCCCGGGTCGGCACGGTCCTGGGGGTCGACCTCGCCCTGCTCGGCGCCTCGATCGGCGCGGTCGACGGGCACACGGTGGGGCACGCGACCGTCGCCGTCCCCGCCTCGACCGACCCGGACGCGCTGGTCCGGGCGCTCGCCGGGCTCGGGCTGCACGCCCGGCGCACCGATGCGGCGCACCCGCCCGTCCGACGCGTCGACGCCGTGCTGGAGCCCGTCGCATGAGCGTCCTGGCAGGCGCGGCCCTCACGGGCGGCACCCCACTCGGGCACATCCCGGCGCTCGTCATCCCGGCCCTGGGGCAGACGCTCCTCATGGTCGGCATCGTCATGGTCGTCGTGGTGCTGGTCGGCACGCCCCTGGGGGTCCTGCTGCACAACCTGGCGCCCGGCGGGCTCGTCGAGCGCCCTGGGTTGCACCAGGTGCTCGGGTGGACCGTCAGCGTGGGCCGGTCGCTGCCCTTCCTCATCCTCATGGCCGCCCTGGTCCCGGTCACCCGCGTCCTCACCGGGACCAACATCGGGATCGCCGCGGCCGTGGTCCCCATGTCGCTCGCGGGCATCGCGTTCTTCGCACGGATCGTGGAGAACTCGCTCCGGTCGGTGCCGCCCTCGCACGTGCGGGTGGCCAAGGCCTCCGGGGCGTCACCGCTGCAGATCGTCACCAGCGTCCAGCTCTCCGAGGCGCTGCCCTCGATCCTGGGCGGCCTGACCATCAACGTGATCGCGATGATCGAGTACTCGGCCATCGCGGGCACCATCGGCGCCGGTGGCATCGGCTACGTCGCCGTGACCTACGGCTACCAGCGGTTCGACCACGCCGTGATGCTCGCGACCATCCTCGTGCTGATCACCCTGGTGGCCCTCGTGCAGCTCACCGGTGACACAGCCGTGCGCACCGCGACCCCGCACGCGCGTCGCAGCCGTCGAATGCGCCGCCCGTCCGCGGAGAGCACCACCCTCCCCGCCTGACGGCACCCCTCCCCCGCACACCACGGCCGACGCCGGCCGTCCTCCCTTCCTCGACCCTGCCCGCAAGGAGACCTGCCATGAGCACCACCGACACGACCACTCCCGATCTCGACACCGACCCGTCCGGTGACGGCCCGGACCCCACCGGCCACGGCTTCGAGCTGCGCCGCACGCGACGCTGGCCGTGGGTCGTGGGAGGTGCGGTGCTCGTCGTGGCGGTGACCGCCGCGATCGTCGTCCCCCGTCTGGGGGGCGCAGCGACCGCCAACTCGACCCCGGGCGCGACCCTGTACGTCGCGACGGCCGAGGGCAACGCCCGTGAGCAGGCCCTGATCGAGTACGTCGCCGCGGAGATCGCCCCCGACCACGGCATCACCGTCGCGTTCCGGGGACTCTCCGACAGCAACACCATCAACCGCGCCGTCAACGACGGCGAGGTCGCCGGGACCATCTACCAGCACGAGCTGTGGCTCGGGCAGGTGCTCCAGGCCAACCCCGACTTCCGTGAGACCGCCGCGACGCCGGTGTTCCGCTGGGGCTTCGGGCTGTGGTCCTCGCAGTGGGACACCGTCGAGGAGATCCCCGACGGCGCGACCATCTCGCTGTACTCCGACCCGGCCAACGAGGCGCAGGGCCTGTGGGTGCTCGAGCGCGCCGGGCTCATCACCCTGGCCGACGGCGTCGACAGGTGGACCGCGACGCAGGCCGACATCGCCGAGAACCCCAAGAACCTGGAGTTCGTGCTGCTGGACTTCGGTGCGCAGTCCCGGGCCCTGCCCGACCTCGACGGCGCGGTCGGCTACACCGAGTACTACGTCTCGGCCAAGGTGCCGACCGAGTGGCAGATCTTCGCCCCGCCGGCCCCCGACGAGTTCGCGAGCCAGCTGACCGTGGGCACCGAGTGGATCGACGAGCCCAACATCCAGGCGCTGATCGCCGCCTTCCAGGACCCCCGCGTCCAGGAGTACCTGGCCACCGACCCCGCCGTGCAGGGGGTGCTGCTTCCGCTGGACGCCCGCTGACCGAGCACCTCACGACCCCAAGGAGCACCCATGAGCAAGCGCATCGTCCTCAACGCCTTCGACATGACCTGCGTGACCCACCAGGCCGCCGGCACCTGGCGACACCCCGACAGCCAGGCCTGGAGCTACAACACCCTCGAGTACTGGACCGAGCTCGCGCAGCTGCTCGAGCGCGGCAGGTTCGACTCCCTGTTCATCGCGGACGTCGTCGGCGTGTACGACGTGTACCGGGGCACGGTCGCCGGCTCGCTGACCGACGCCGTGCAGGTGCCGGTCAACGACCCGTTCCTCCAGGTGCCCGCGATGGCCGCGGTCACCGAGCACCTCGGGTTCGGGATCACCAGCGCCCTCACGTACGAGCAGCCCTACGCGCTGGCCCGCAAGTTCTCGACCCTCGACCACCTCACCCGGGGGCGCGTGGCGTGGAACGTCGTGACCGGGTACCTCAACAGCGCGGCGATCAACCTCGGCTTCGACCGCCAGATGGGTCACGACGAGCGCTACGACCTGGCCGACGAGTTCCTCGACGTCACCTACAAGCTGTGGGAGGGAAGCTGGGACGACGACGCCGTGGTCCGCGACAAGGAGTCGGGTGTCTTCACCGACCCGACGAAGGTGCACCCCATCGGGCACAAGGGCGAGTTCTACAGCGTGCCGGGCATCCACCTGTCCGAGCCGAGCCCGCAGCGCACCCCGGTCATCTTCCAGGCGGGGGCCTCACCCCGCGGACGGGCGTTCGCGGCCAAGCACGGCGAGGGCGTGTTCATCAGCCCGGGCACGATCGCCCAGGCCCGCGCGACGGCCGACGACATCCGCGACCGTGCCGAGGCGCTCGGCCGGACCCGCGACTCGGTCAAGATCTTCGCGCTCATCACCGTGATCACAGCTGCGACCGACGAGGAGGCCCAGGCCAAGTTCGAGGACTACCTGCGGTACGCGAACCCCGAGGGCGCGCTCTCGCTCTACGGCGGGTGGACCGGTGTCGACTTCTCGCAGTACGACCCCGACCAGCCCCTGGTCGAGGTCGAGAACGACTCCCTGCGCTCGGCCCTGCAGATGCTCACGACGATCGACCCGGACCGGGCGTGGACCCCGCTCGACATCGTCAACAAGCGCAGCATCGGCGGCCTGGGCCCGGTGCTCGTCGGCTCCGCGCAGACCGTGGCGGACGAGCTCGAGCGGTGGGTCGACGAGGGCGACATCGACGGCTTCAACTTCGCCTACGCGATCACGCCGGGCACCTTCGAGGACCTCGTCGAGCACGTCGTCCCCGAGCTCCAGAAGCGCGGGCGCGCGCGGACCGAGTACGACGGCGAGACGCTCCGCGAGAACCTGTTCGGCGCGGGCCGGGTCTTCGCCGAGGACACCCACCCGGCACGCCAGTACCACGGGGCGTTCACCGGCGGGGCGAGCGCCGCCGACGGGACGAAGGAGTCGAAGATCTCCGACCACCTCGCGGCGACGCCCGTCACGGTCGAGGTCTGACCGGTACCGGCGCCTCCCCGGTCTGCCCGGCCCACGCCTCGACCCCTCACACCCTCGCGGGTGTCGCACGCACCTGGAACCGCAGCGTGAAGGGGTCGAGGCTGCCGGGCAGCTCACGAGGGTCGAGCCGGTCGGGCTGCTCGAGGCGCATCTGGGGCCCGGACACCAGGTGCGCCAGGATCGTGCTGGTCACGTGGAGCACGAAGTTCCGGCCCGCGCACTCGGCCGGTCCGGCGCTGAACGGGACGAGCGGCCAGTCCTTCGCCGTCCGCTCGGAGAGCCACAGCTCGGGGGCGAAGTGGTGGGCCTCGGGCAGGTTGAGCTCGTCCCGGTGGAAGTACGGCGCGTAGGTGAGGATCGACGTCGATGCCGGCATCGTGGCGCCGTCCCACACCGTGGGTGCGGTCGACTCGCGCAGCAGCGCGGGCGTCGTGGGCCACAGGCGCAGTGACTCCAGGATGCAGGCCCGCAGGAAGGGCAGGTCCTGCGGGGTGCTCAGGTCACGACCGGCGACCTCCTGCTGAGCGCGGGCCAGACCCTCGGGGTGGGCGTGCAGCAGGGCCAGTGCGCGATAGCTCGCCCACGAGCCGGCGTCGAAGGCGAACATCCACTGCGGCACCTGCTCGACGGGGTGCGTGGCCTGGGTGGTCGGGGCGTGCGCCCAGGACGCCGCCAGGCTGCCGGGGGTCGCGCGTTCGAGGTGAGCCTCGAGCCGGTGCAGGAACTGCGCACGCAGGGCCGTGCGCTGTGGGTGCAGGAAGGCCCAGTTCGCGGTCGCCCGGAGCGTCGTGAGCTGGTCGGTCAGCTCGACGTCGTCCCGCGCGCCGTCACCCAGGACGACGCGGCGCACGACCCGCTGGTAGGTGGTCGCGTACTCGTCCCAGGTCAGCAGGTGGCGGGTGGACGCCGTGGTGAGGAGGTCCTGCAGCTCCTGACTGATCGCCCCGACCATGACGTCGGCGCTGCGGTGCACCGCGTGCGGCGAGTCGAGCACCTCCTCGTTGAACCGGCGCCGGTCGGCGCGCTCGGCCCCCTGGGAGATGAGCACGCCGTGCGGCTGGAAGTGCGAGAGCGCCGCGACCTTCTCCTGGGTCGCCGGGGTGAACGGGTCAGGGGACTCGGCGAGCACCCGGTGCACGTGGTCCGGGTCGAGGAGCACGACCATCCTGCGTACCGGCAGGCGCAACCGCAGGGGCCCGTGCCCGTACTTGATCCGCATGCGCTGCAGCAGCTTCACCGCCCGCTTGTCGGCGTCGACGACCTCGGCCAGCCGGGTCATCGGCGGGCGGCGGACGATCACGCCGCGCGCGAGCATCGGCGCGATGACCCAACCGGCGATGCGCACCGTGTCCAGGAGGTTGGCCTGCGGCAGCTCGGTGGTCGGTGCGAGGGCTGCGGTGGGGCTCTGGGCCGGGGGGCCTGTGGTGCGCACGGGCGTCCTCCTGCGTCGGGGTGCGGCGGGCGTCCCTCCCAGCATGCGGCCCCGGTGTGGCCGGCGCATCTGCGCAGACCCGGCCCTCCCCGATGACTTGTTCCCCTCGCACAGGTCACCACCTGCATGACCACGACCACTGAGCCTGCCGAACCGTCGACCGAGCTGGACCCGCAGTACTCCTCGCCCGGCGCGACCGCCACACCCTGGGCGACGGCGCGCGACCGGCTGCGGTCCGCCGGGACCTACGTGCTGGGCACGGTGCGCCCGGACGGCCGACCGCACGCGACGACGGTCATCGCGGTCTGGCACGACGACGCCCTGTGGTTCTGCACCGGCCCGCACGAGCGCAAGGCCCGCAACCTCGCGGACAACCCGCACTGCGTGCTGAGCACCGGGACCGGCAACGACCTGCACGAGGGGCTGGACCTGGTCGTCGAAGGTGGTGCCGAGCAGGTGCGGGACGGGTCGGTGCTGCGACACGTGGTCGACGCGTACGTCGAGAAGTACGGCGAGCAGTGGCGTTTCGTCGTCGACGACGGCGAGCTCCGGCACGGTGAGGGGCATCGCGGCCTCGTGTTCCGCGTCGCACCCCGCACGGTGTTCGGCTTCGCCAAGGGCGAGCCGTTCAGCCAGACCCGCTGGAGGTTCCCGGCCGGACGGTGAGCCCGGCGGCCCGGCGTGCCTCGGCGTCGATCCGCGCGCAGTGCGCGGCCCACTCCTGCTCGGTCCGGGACGTCAGGTTCGCGTCGTCCGCGCCGTTGCCCGCGGACCGGTCGATGAGCTCCCTCACGATGTCCGCGTGACCCGCGTGCCGGGCCGTCTCGACGCACACGTGCACGAGGACCTGGTGCAGCGTGACGTGCCGACGCTCTCCCCACCAGGGCACGTCACCGGGGGCGTCGAGGCCCAGTGCCTCGATCGTCGCGTCGCTGTGCTCGGCGCTGAGCCGGTGCAGGGCGACCACCCGCTCACGTGTCTCCGCCGCGGGGACCCACAGGTCGGCATCGGGCTCGGCGTCGCCGGCGAACCAGGGCAGGTCCACGGCGGCGGGCCGCCCGAAGACCTCGCCCAGGTACCCGATCTCGACGCTCGCCACGTGCTTGACCAGCCCGAGCAGGTTGGTGCCCGTAGGGGTCATGGGGCGGCGCACGTCGTACTCGTCGAGCCCGTCGAGCTTGGCCAGCAGATCGGCGCGCAGACGGCGCAGGTAGCGGTGCAGGGTGGCCTTGTCGTCCATGCGACCGAGCCTCCCACCGCCGTCCGACACCCCGGTCAACAGGCGCGTACGGCGGCGACGCGGTCGAATGGGGACATGACCACCGTCCCGAACATCACCCTGAACCACGGCGTCGAGATCCCCCAGCTGGGGTTCGGCGTCTTCCAGATCGACCCGGCGCAGACCAAGGACGCCGTCCTGCAGGCCTTCGAGGTCGGCTACCGCCACATCGACACGGCCCAGATGTACGGCAACGAGCAGGGCGTGGGCGAGGCCTTCGCCGAGTCCGGCCTGGACCGCGGCGACGTCTTCATCACCAGCAAGCTCAACAACAACGCCCACGACCCGGAGGTCGCGGCCGAGGCCTTCGACCGGACGCTGGAGACCCTCGGGCTCGAGCACGTCGACCTGTTCCTCATCCACTGGCCGCTCCCCACGGTGGGCAGCTTCGTGGAGACCTGGGCGGCGATGGAGGACTTCTACCGGTCCGGTCGCGCCAAGTCGATCGGCGTCTCCAACTTCCAGCCCCACCACCTGCGTCGCCTGTTCGCGGAGTCCTCGATCCGGCCCGCGGTCAACCAGGTCGAGGTGCACCCCTACCTCACGCAGGACGAGGTCCGCGCCTTCGACACCGAGCACCAGATCGCCACCGAGGCGTGGAGCCCGCTGGCCAAGGGCCTGGTCCTGGAGGACCCGACGATCGTGCGGATCGCCGAGTCCCTGGACCGCACCCCCGCCCAGGTCACCCTGCGCTGGCACCTGCAGCGCGGCGACATCGTCTTCCCCAAGTCGGTGACCCGCTCCCGGATGGAGGAGAACTTCGACATCTTCGACTTCGAGCTGAGCGGCGCGAACCTGACGGACATCACCGCCCTGAACCGGGACGAGCGCACCGGGCCCGACCCGGACACCTTCGACCGCGTCTGACCCGGCGCGGGGTGCGGTGCGCGGTCAGCGGGCGTCGATCTCGTCCGACAGCTCCTGCAGGGGCGCTGTCCGCGCCGCCACCGCACCGGTCCGGGCGTCAAGCGTCCCGGAGACCACGTCGTGGATCACCGTGACGTACCGGGACCCGGCCCGCTCGACGGTCTCGAGCGCCGCTCGCAGCAGCTCGGCCAGGTCCTCGCTGCCGGGCTCGTGCTCGCCGAGCACGACGCCGAACCGGGCAGCCACCGACCCGGTGGCCAGGTCGAGCTCGAGGGACGCGTCGAGCAGGTCCGCGGTGGCGCGCACCACGAGCTCCGAGACCGCGGCGAGCCGGTCCGCGGGAACCGCGTGCGGGTGCACCACGTAGAAGGTCACCGCGCGCGCCGTCGGCCGCACGACGGCCAGCACCTTCTCGACGCTCGCCGAGGAGACGTCGATCGTGGACAGGTCGGGGTCGAGCCGGACGCTGCGGCCGGCGGCCACCAGGGCCCGCGCGACGTCGTCGAGGAAGGTCATGCACCCACCCCTGCCGACATCGCCGAGGCCGTCAGCTTCTCCCGGAGCGCCTCACGGAGGAACTCGGTCCACTCGGGGGAGTTGCGGCGCGGGGTGCGCCTGAGCTCGACCTCGATGGCCTCGACCGTCAGGGCGGTGACGAACTCCCTGATCGCCGGAGGTCCCGCCTGGTCCTTGAGGTGGGAGTCGCCGACCGCGCACACGACACCCACCGGGAGGGTCTCGGCGGCACCGAGAGCGGCCGTCTTCTCAGCGAGCCTGCCGCGCTTCTTCGACGAGAGCATCTGCCCGATGCTCCACACCAGCCCACGGTCGGCCGTCGTGTTGTCGCCGAGCTTGCCCGCCTTGGCCTGCGCGTTGCGCTGGTCCGCGAGCGTCGTGGACTCGGTCCAGGCCTTCTTCAAGCCGCCGAGCAGACCGAGCGCCGGGGCGGCCTTGGACGTGAAGTCGTCGTAGACCGTCTGCGGGTCGGCGCTCGTGCCCATCCCCGCCAGGACGACCTCGCGGATCGTCGCCAGCAGGCCGTCGTTGCTGGTCTGCTCCATCTCGTCACCGAGCCCCTTCGGGTCGGACCTCATCGCCGTGGGGTCGAAGGCCTTGACCGGCTTCGGCCGGATCTGCTTGACGTAGTCCGGGGTGATGGGCTTGCCGTTGATCCGGTAGCCGGCGAGGAACATGAGCGCGGTCTTGTCGCCCGCCGCGCCCTTGAGGATGATCCCGTCGACCGCCATCTTCGGGTGACGGCGCAGCTCGTCCTCCGCGCCCCCCTCGACGTGCAGGACGGCGGACTCCTTCTCGGCCTTCTTGGCCATGGTGACCAGGACCTTGTCGGCGATGTAGTGCGCGATCGAGTGGAGGTTGTCCACGACGGCGGTCGCCGCCTTGATCGCTGCCGGGATCCCGAACCCACCCGCGGAGGCGACCTGGGCCACCGAGGTGCTGAAGCCGAGGACGCTCACACCGAGCGACCAGCACGCCTGCTCGAGGTGCTTGGTGTACACCTGCGACACCTTCATCAGCGGGTACACCATGACGTCGACCTTCTTGGCCGACTCGGTACGGGCCTCGAACAACGTCAGGTCGGTCTCACGCTGGCGCATGCCCGCGGTCGCGACGTCCACGACACCACGCACCATGGCGAGGGCAGAGGAGGCGATGTCGAGACCGGGGACCACGGACTTGACCCCGGCGGTGACGCTGCCGTCGATGAGCTTGGCCAGGTCGGCGGCACTCTTGGCCGACGCCACCAGCCCGTCGAGCCCCGCCGCACCCGACTTGGCGGCCTCGAGACCCTTGTAGGGGTCCTTGGTCTCCCACGAGGCCTTCGCGGACCTGACCATCTGGAACGCCGACGCCACCGCGTCCTTGAGCCCTCCGAGGATGCCCGTCACCTGGCCGATGCCCTGCTTGGCCAGGGTGGCGTCCGACTCGGGCAGCTCCTGGTCCGTCCAGTCCCGCTGGCCGGTTGTCCGCTGCTTGTGGGCCCGCGACCCTGCGGTGATCGTCGCGCCCACTCCCTGGTCGACGACGTCGGGGAGGCCCGAGCCGGGCTCCTTGTCCTTGACCACGCCCTTCTGCTCGCGCAGCGTCTTGT
This sequence comes from Actinotalea alkalitolerans, assembly GCF_023369855.1. GTDB lineage: Bacteria > Actinomycetota > Actinomycetes > Actinomycetales > Cellulomonadaceae > Actinotalea. The sequence continues at coordinate 344,191 of NZ_JAMBPP010000001.1, forward strand.
CCTGGGAGCCGCCCACGAAGCCCGCGAGACCACCCCCGACCACGTTGGCACCTGCCGACCCCTTGTCGAGGTAGCCCCCGACCTTCGTGACGGTGGCCTCCGCCGTGGACGGGCTGCTCTTCTCCTGGGGGGCGCCCCGCTGGTCCTCGGGCAGCAGCGCGAGCGACGCCGTGATCGACTCCTCGTCGCGGGCCTTCTGCGTGTTGCGGGCGAGGACCCTGCCCTCCGCCTTGCCCCAGGCCGCGAGGTCGACCGGACCGTCCTTGGGCGGGAACCCGGCGAGCACCTTGGGTGCCATGGCCTTGCGGACGGCCGTCCAGGCCTCCTCCTGCGCGAGGGCCGGCGACGCCTTCGGGCTCTTCGCGAGGATGTCGTCACGGTGGGTGACCATCCGCTCGTAGGCGCTCTCGACGGCGCTCGGCAGCATCGACACCGCGAGGGTCGCCGCGTCCACCTCGGCCGCGGTCGTGCCGGCCGCGGCGCCCGAGCGGGTGTGCCGGACCTGGCTGACGAGGCGGTCGGCGACGGTCTTGCGGGCCGGGGCGACCGAGGTCAGGTCCGCGTACTCGGTCTCCCAGACCTGGGCGTACGCCTTCTCGGCGCGTTCCTCGTCGGTCCTGCTCGTCGGGTCCTTGGCGGACTCGTCGAAGACCTCCTGCTCCCGCAGGAGCGCCATCTCGAACCGCTTGGTGAGATCGGTGGTCTTCTTCCCCACCTCGGGCGACGGGACCTCGCCGCCCGCGCCGTAGAGCTGCGCCGTCAGGCCGGCCCGGCCCGCATCTCCCGCGATGCGGGCGTCCTTGCGCTCGGCCAGCTGGGTCTGCACGGTGACCTTGCCCTGCTTGGCCCGGGCGGCGCGCTCGTCCTCCTCGCGCTTCTTCCTCGCCTTCTCGGTCTTCTCCTCGGGCGTGCTCGTCGACCACGGCCAGCGCCGGACGCCACCGGGCTCGGTGAGCACGTGGGCGATCTCGTGCGCGAGCACCTTCTCCCCCTGCGGGGTGTCCGGTGCGAAGCGGCCGGCACCGAAGAAGATGTCGCTGCCGGTCGCGAAGGCCTCGGCACCCATCGCGGCGCTCAGCCGTGCGGCGTCCGGCCCGGCGTGCACCCGGACGTGCCCCAGGCCGCGACCGAACCCGGTCTCCATCCGCTGACGCACGGCGCCGGGCAGGGGCGTCCCCGCGCTGCGGGCTCCCTCGACCTGGCCGGCGGTCGACGCGTCGAGGACCCCGCCGGCAGCGCCGATGGTCGCGGCCGGCGCGGGTGCGGACGCCACGGATCGACGCAGGTGCCCGCAGCCGGGGTCGTGCGCGTGCTTGTCGGCGCCGTCCGTCGAGTCGTCAGCGGTGGACCGGCGCAGCCGCTCGAGCGCGACGTCGGCCATGAGGTCCGCAGCCTGCTCGGCCGGGTCGTGGGCCGAACCCACCGTGAGGCCGGCCACGACCGCGGGTGACGCGGGTCCGCCGGTGACGGAGGTCGCTGCCACCGGGGCTGCGCCCTCCGGGGCGGCGTGCGCGGTCGCGGGGACGGGGACACGGGCGTCGTGACTGCTCACACTGACCTCCGGAGAACCGGCTACGGGTCCGGGCACAGCGCCCTGGCCACCTTCAGCGTGCCGTGGACCTCGGTGCGGGGCATCGGTAGCCGCTACGCAGGTTCGTCGGCGGTCCAGCGTGCGTCACCCGTCCGGCGGCCGAGCTTGGCCATCTCCCGGACGGTCGCGGCCCGCGCGTCACGCATGCCCACCAGGCGCCGTTCGGCGACGGCGTCGTACGCGGCCGCGAGGACGATGTTGCGGATGTCACCTCCGGCGACCTCGAGCGACCCGGCCAGGAAGTCCACGTCCATGGGGTCGTCCGGGTCGGTGCCCGGGAGCTGGTCGAGGTGGTGCTGCCACAGCTTGCGGCGGGTCGCCTCGTCGGGGTCGGGGAAGTGCACCATGAAGTGCAGCCGACGGGCGAAGGCCGGGTCGAGGTTGCCCCGCAGGTTGGTCGCCAGCACGGTGATGCCCTCCGAGGCCTCCATGCGCTGGAGCAGGTAGGAGACCTCCTGGTTGGCGTAGCGGTCGCGGGAGTCGCTCACCGACGAACGGCTGCCGAACAACGCGTCGGCCTCGTCGAAGAACAGCACCGCGTTGAGCGCCTCGGCCTGGGTGAAGATCCGTTCGAGGTTCTTCTCGGTCTCGCCGATGTACTTGTCCACGACGCTCGACAGGTCCACCTGGAACAGGTCCATGCCCAGCGCGTCCGCCACCACGTGCGCCGCGAGCGTCTTGCCGGTGCCCGGGCTCCCCGAGAACAGGGCGGCGATGCCCGTGCCCTTGCCGCCCTTGCCCTGCAGCTCACCGAGCGCCATCACCTCGTCACGGTCCCGCGCCCAGCCGATCAGCCGCTCGACCTCCCGCCGGGTGCGCACCGGGAGCACGAGGTCGTCGAGGCTCGCGGGAGCGCCCGAGGTCCGCACGCGCTGGCTGCTGGTGCCGCCCATCCGGCGGGCCGCGAGCCGCACGTCGTCGGAGGTCGCCTCCCGTCCGGCCCGTCGGGCGTCCGCCACGGCCCGGCGGCCCACCGTCGTGATCTCCTCGGGAGTGAGGCGCAGGGTCAGCACGTCCCGGGTGGTGGCCTGCTCGCCGACCACCCGGCGCCACTGGGCGGCACGCTCGTCCTGCCGCGGACGGGCGGCCACCACGGCGGGCGGCAGCCGGACCGCCCAGTGCGGGTCCCACGCCGACCGCCCCACGGCCACGACCGGGACGGCCGCGTCGAGCCCACCCAGGTGGTCGGCCGCGAGGTGCGCCCCGGCGAGCACGAGCACCGCACCGCTGAGCCCCGCCTCGAGCACCAGCGCCCGCACGGTCCGCCGGACCAGTGCCGGGTCCGGGCCGAGCCCGGGCTGGACGGGCAGCCGCTCCAGGTCCCCGACGACGCACGTCACCTCGACCTCCCGGCAGGCCGCGACCGCGAGCGCGGTGCCCGCGGTGCCCACCGGTGAGTGGACCCAGACCAGGGGTTCACCGGCGGTCAGCGCGGAGGCGACCTCGCGGAAGCCGTCGAGGTCCAGCGGCTCGGCCTCGCGCAGCACGCCGACGACGTCCCGCGAGGCCACCGACGAGCCGAGCAGCCGACTGACGACCCTGTCCGGCAGCCGCAGCCGACGCGCGAGGAGCACGTCGTCCCCCTCGAGGGTCAGCAGTCCGCGCCCGACCAGCGGACCGTCCGACCCGACGCCCTCGCGCACGGCGGGGTCCACCACGGACGCCCCGGCCAGCTCGAGGGCCAGGGCCACCGTCGGCCGGGCAGGGGCCTGGTCACCCGAGAGCAGGCCGCACAGCAGGTGCCCTGCCGGGTGCAGCTCGGCGAGCAGCGCGACCAGCAGCACCCGCTCGTCGACCGGGGTGAGTCCGAACAGCCCGCCGACGGTGGCGAGGTGCTCGAGCACCGGTGCGGTCGGGTCGTCGGTCACGATCACGTCGAGCGCGGCGACGGCCCGGTCGCGGGCGTCCCAGCCCGTGCGACGGTCCACCGCGGCTCTCAGGGCCTCGACCAGGTCCGCTGGCGGCCGGCCGGGAGGCTGCGTCATGCCCGTACCCTCGCGCCTCGATCAGGTGCCCGTCGAGGGTGCGGGGGGAAGTCCGGTAGCGATTACCGAGGAGGCCGAGAGGCTGGCACCACGGCTGGCGGCCATCGACCGGACGAACACCGGTCCGTTCGCTTCAGACCTGGGTCCTGCGAGTCCGTGGCGGAGGGTTGCCGCTCCCCGCCAGCCCGAGCTCGTAGGCCATGATCACGACCTGCACGCGGTCCCGCGCCCCGAGCTTGGCGAACACGTTGCCCACGTGGGTCTTGACCGTGGTCTCCGAGACCCCCAGCTCGGCCGCGATCTCGGAGTTCGACCCACCACCCGCGATGAGGCGCAGGACGTCGAGCTCGCGCGGCGTGAGCGTGCTCAGGCGGGGGTCAGCGCCGTCGTCGGCCACGCCGTCACCGGTGGTCGGCAGGTGGGGCGCGAAGAGGTCGAGCATGCGGCGCAGCACCCGTGGCGCGACGACCGCAGTGCCCCCGGCGACGGTGCGGATCGCGTCCAGGAGCTCGTCGGGGCGGGCCGACTTCAGCAGGAAGCCGCTCGCTCCGGCGCGCAGCGCGGCGAACGCGAGGTCGTCGACGTCGAACGTCGTGAGCACCAGCACGCGCGAGTTGGGATGGGTCGCGACGATGCGACGGGTCGCCTCGATGCCGTCCATGCCGGGCATGCGGATGTCCATGAGGACGACGTCGGGTGCGAGCGCGGTCACCTGGTCGAGCGCGACCCGACCGTCGGCGGCCTCGCCCACCACCTCGAGGTCCGGCTCGGACTCGATCACCAGCCGGAAGCCGACACGCAGCAGCGCCTGGTCGTCCACGAGGAGCACCGTGGTCATGGTCGTCCTCCGTGCTCGTCGGTCCACGGCAACACAGCGTGGACGCGCCATCCACCGCCCGGGTGGGGACCGGCCTCGACGTGCCCGCCCAGCAGCGCGGCGCGCTCACGCATGCCGACGATCCCACGCCCGGTCCCGGGCCCTTCGCCGGCTCGGGTGCCGCCGCCGTCGACCACCTCGACCTCGAGCGTCGTCGGCGTGCGACGAACCGCGACCTGCACCGAGGGCGTCCCGGGTGCGTGCCGCAGCACGTTGGTCAGCGCCTCGCCCAGGATGCGCAGCACCGCCAGGCGAAGCGAGGTGTCGTCCGGGAGCGCGGTGTCCAGGCCCGTGACCGTCAGGGGCAGCCCGGCGGCGCCGAAGGGCTCGACCAGGGTCGGCAGGTCGACCTCCGTGGGCTCCCCGCGGCGGCCCGTGCCGTCGTCGTCCGCAGGGCCGAGGGCACCCAGGACGCGCTGCATGTCGATCAGCGCCGACCGACCCGTGCGTGCCACCTGCCGCACCGCGTCCCGCGAGCGGTCCGGCGCTCGCTCGAACGCGGCGTCGGCCCCGTCGGCAAGCGTGACCATGACGGACACGTTGTGGGCGACGACGTCGTGCATCTCGCGGGCGATGTGCGCGCGCTCGGCGGCGCGGGCGAGCGCGGCGCTCTGGTCCCGCTCGCGCTCCAGGGCGCGGTAGCGCTCGACGAGGTCGTGGGCGTGCAGGCGGCGGGCGCGCGCCGCCGACCCCACGGCCACCCCCAGCAGCAGGACGGCGTAGAGCACCAGGAGGGACCCGGTGCGGCGCGCTGCGGCGAACGGCGGCTCCGGGAGGTGCTGCGCGGGCGCCCAGGGCTCCGGGCTGGGCGTGACACCGGACCACGCGATCATCTCGACGAAGGCGATCTGCTCCCACCTCCATGTCGCCGCCGTCAGGACGACCAGCACGACGGCGACCACCGACCAGGTGACGCGCGGTCCGTGCGCCACCGCCACGCTGTACAGCGCGCAGGCCACGCACGCCCCGAGCACACCCTGCACCCCGGCCGCGAGCAGGGACAGCACGAACCCGGCTGTGAGCAGCGCGGTCACCGTCAGCGGCCGCACCCGCCGCAGCAACAGCAGCGCCCCGCCACCGAGCATCCCGGCCAGCCAGGTCCAGATGACCGTGTGCTCGACGCGCGAGTCCTGGGGGTACAGGCCGAGGAACCGGGCGCCGGCCGCTGCCTCCCACGCGAAGATCGACCCGGCCAGACCGACCAGCACGATCAGGACGGCGACGGTGGCGTCCATGATCCAGGGTTGCGCGTTGACCAGTCGTGCGACCGGGCTGCCGCCGCTGACCTGGTCCTCGGTGAGCGAGGGACCGTCCGGTGCGGCAGGCACGCCGCCCGGTGCGGAGGTCGAGCGTCGGATCACCACCGGCCCACTGTCCCATCCCGGTCCGTCGGGGTGTAGCGCCTGGCGGGCTGTCGGTCTCCCGACCGCCCGCGGGTCGACGTCGTCAGCGGACGTCATGCCGGCTCAGCCGGTAGACCGCTGCAGTCAGCACCACGAGCACCCACGCGAGGACGACGACCCCGCCGCCCCACACCCCGAGTCGTGGTCCGAGCGTCATCGCGTCCAGGGCCGCAACCGCCGCGTCGTCCTGTGTGAGCCGGGAGCCCGACGACGGCAGGAACGCGCGGATCGTGTCGGTGACCCTGCCGGGGTTGGCCGCGAGCAGCTGGTCTGCCACGAGGGTGAGCACCACCCCGCCGACGACGGCGGACGCGGGGTGACGCAGCACCGCACCCAGGCCCACCCCGAGCAGGGCCACCGCGACCGAGACCAGCACGAAGCCCAGCAGGGCCCGGGACGTCCCCGGGACGGCGAGGTCCAGCGCGGGTGCCCCACCGGCGCGGGCCCCGGTCGTGACGAGGTACGAGGCACCCAGTGCGACGACCGCCGTGGTGAGCGCTGCCACGGACGTGACCTGCACCTGGGCGGCGAGGACCGGGAGCCTGCGAGGCACGGCGGTGAACGTGCTCCGGGCCGTCCCGGTCACGTACTCGGACGTCCCCACCAGCCCGCCCAGGACGAGGAACCCCACCTGGGCGAGGACGAAGCCCGAGGTCACGACCCACGAGCCGGACCGGCCGTCGTCGGGCCCCACGAACATGCCCAGCCCGAACGCGGTCGCTGCTGTGACGGCCACGATGCCCAGCGCGAGCCAGGCGTTCGACCGCACGCTGGTGAGCTTGGTCCACTCCGCGCGGAGCACCCGGGCCCCGGTGGGAGCCGTGCGGCCCGGGGTCCGGTGCGCCGCCTGCTCGGTCCCACGGGCTCGGTGCACGACGGTCGTCACCGGACGTCCCTGGTGCGCAGGCGCACGGCCGTGGTCGCGAGCAGCACGAGGACCCACCCGCCCAGGACGAGCCCGCCGCCCAGAGGGCTCAGGTCGGGACTGCCCGCCACCGGCCCGTAGGAGGCGGGGATCGTCATCTCCTGAGCTGCGCCGCCGGGGGAGAACGTCAGGAGCGCGCCGGTGACCGTGATCGGCTCGGTCTGCTCGGCGAGGGTGCCGGCGGGTGAGGGTGCCGGTGGACCGCTCGCGAGCTCGGAGGCGATCACCAGCATGACGGGCAGGACCAGCATCACCACCAGCGTGGTCACCATGGCCGGGACCGTCCGGCGCAGGAGTGCACCCAGCGTGAACCCGAGGAGCGTCAGCCCGACGACGAACAGGGTCGTGCCGACCAGGAGAGCGGGCGTCTCGCCCACCCTCAGGTCGACCTCGATGTCGCGCGACGCCGCCGCGGGCAGCACCCCCAGGACGCAGGCTGCAGTCGTCAGGATCCCCAGCCCGAGCGCGAAGGCCGCCACGGCAAGCACCTGCGCGCCGAGCACCGGCAACCGGCGGGGGACCACCGCGAACGTCGTCCGGAACGCACCCGTGCGGAACTCGCCCGCACCGACCAGGACGCCCAGCACGAGCGGGCCCACCTGGGCCAGCAGCAGCCCGGAGGTCAGGGAGCCGATCGGCCAGAACCCGGGGTCGCTCGCGGAGGCCTGGGCGCTGAGGTACGTGATCGTGAAGGCCACCGCCACCGTCACGGCGGCCGTCCACCACGGCGAGCGCAGCGAGGTGATCTTCGTCCACTCGCCGGCGACGATCCGTGCGAACGTCGGGCCCGACCGGGTGGCCGATGCTGCCCGGACGCCGAGCGCCGGGGTGGTCGCGGCGCTCACCGGGCACCGCCCCGGGTGTCGGCCGAGCGGTACTCGACGGCGTCCCCGGTCAGCTCCAGGTACGCCTCCTCGAGCGACCCCGACTCGGTGCCGAGCTCGAGGACGGTCACCCCGCACCGGCGTGCGGCGGTGCCGACGTCGTCGACCGACGCGCCGCGCACGTGCAGCACCCCGCCGTCCTGCGGCGCGACCTGGACGCCCGCGGCGAGGAGCTCGCGGGCGAGCGGCTCGGGGTCGGTGGTGCGCACCACCACGACACCGGCACGCTCGGAACGGGCCACGACCTCCTGGACCGGCGCGTCGGCGAGCAGCCGCCCACGGCCGATGATGACGACCCTGTCGGCGCACAGCGCGAGCTCGTGCATGAGGTGCGAGGAGAGGAGCACCGTGCGGCCCTCTGCCGCGAGCTCGCGCACCAGGCGCCGCACCCACAGCACGCCGTCGGGGTCCAGGCCGTTGACCGGCTCGTCGAGGACGAGCGTCGCGGGATCGCCCAGCAGCGCCCCGGCGATGCCGAGGCGCTGGCCCATGCCCAGCGAGAACGTACCGGCGCGGCGGTTCGCGGCCGGCTCCAGACCGGTCTGCGCGATGACCTCCCGGACCCGGGCCTTGCCGATGCCATGGGTCTGCGCCATCGCCAGCAGGTGCTTGTACGCGGTGCGGCCCGGGTGCACCGAGCGGGCGTCGAGCATCACGCCGACCTCGTGCAGCGGTGCGGGCAGGTCGGCGTACCGCCGACCGTTCACCGTCGACGTCCCGGACGACGCGCGCTCGAGCCCCACCACGACGCGCATGGTCGTCGACTTGCCTGCCCCGTTGGGCCCGAGGAACCCCGTGACCATCCCTGGCCGGGCGGCGAACGTCAGCCCGTCCACCGCGACCGTGCTGCCGTAGCGCTTGGTCAGTGCCTCTACCTCGATCATCACGTCTCCTCGTCGTCGGGTCGGCGCACCGTGGTGCGCCCACCGGCGACGCTACGGAGACGGACGGGACACCCAGCACCTGCTGGTGGAGGAGACGCGGCACGCCGTGCTCTCCTCCCGCGGGAGGAGGAAGGGCCACCGCGGGACGACGAGAGGCGCGTCCCCGAGACGACGAAACCCCCCGCTCGAGACCCTTCCGGGCCCCACGCGGGGGGTTCTGTCACTTCTCGGGCCTGAGTCCGTCAGGACCCCGTGGCGGTAGCGGTGGGATTTGAACCCACGGTGGACTTTCACCCACACACGCTTTCGAGGCGTGCTCCTTAGGCCGCTCGGACACGCTACCTCGCCGGTGAGGATACCCGGTCGGGAGCGTGCGCTCCCAATCGTGCCTCCCGCGCCGACCACGCGGCTGCCGTACCGAGCACGAGCTCGACCGCCCCGGCGGTCACCAGACCGGGCCCGGGGGCGCCGTCGGCCAGCCACGAGACGGCCCGCCCGAGGGCGAACGCCAGGAGGACGGTGGCCGCGAGGAGTGCGGCCTGAGAGCGCCACGCTGCCCGTCGCACGCCGACCAGGACCAGCCCTCCCACGGCTGCCAGCGCGGCACCGACCCCCCGGACCTCGTTGCGCATCGCCGGGTGGTCGGCGGGCGGGATGCCGTTGGCCTCGTGCAGCACGTCGGGGACCACCAGGCCGAGCCCCCCGACGGCGACGAGCACGAGCCCCGCCAGGACGGTCGCGGCGAGTGCGAGCCGGTTCCTCACCGCCATGCCCCGGCGGCCGCCTCGGCGCGCACGAACCCCTCGAGGCTGCGCGGCGGCCGACCGAGGGCCGCCTGCACTCCCGCGACCGGGTGGACGTTGCGCCCGTCGAAGACCTCGACGCACAGGTCGGTGAGCATCTGCGCGTAGTCGGCACCGGCCTGCGCCGCGACCGCCTCCCGGAAGTCCTCGGGGTCCATCGCCAGGTAGGTGACCTCCCGACCGGTCACCGCGGCGATCTCGGCGACCGCCTGCGCGAACGTCAGCGACGCGGGCCCGGTCACCTCGTGGACACGGCCACGCAGCGCCGGGTCGGTCAGCGCCGCCACGACGACGTCCGCGACGTCCTCGAGGTCGACGAACGGCTCGGGGACGTCCCCGGCGGGCAGCGCGACCAGGCCGGACAGCACCCCCTCGAGCAGGGCGCCCTCGCTGAGGTTCTGCATGAACCACGAGGCCCGGACCACGGTCCACGCGAGCCCTGAGGCCTCGACCACGAGCTCGGCCCGACGGGCGTTGGCCTCACCGCGGCCCGAGAGCAGCACCACGTGCTCGACCCCGGCCGCCCGGGCCAGGGCGACGAGGTCGGCGACGTCCTCGGGAGCCCCGTCGACGGCGAGGTCGGGGACGTAGGTCAGGTAGAGGGCCGACGCACCCTCGATCGCGGGTGCCCAGGTGCTGCGGTCCTGCCAGTCGAAGGGAGGCTGCGAACGCCGCGAGCGACCCTCGACGGGGATGCCCGCCCGCTCGAGCCGGTCGACCACGCGCCGGCCCGTCTTGCCGGTCGCGCCGATCACGTGGACGGTGCCGGGGCCGATGCTGGTGCCGGCTGCGGCGGTGCTGGTGCTGGTGCTGGACATGTCGCGCTCCTTCGTCTCGGTGGTGATCCCACCCTCGGGCCCGGTGGCTGCACGATCCATGCCCGGGCGTCCGGGGTCCTGTGCCGTTCGTCCACAGGTGCTGGACGCGCCTGGGCGACGCTGCGAGGCTCGCCGGGTGACCAGGTCCCTCCCCTCCCTGCCGGTACGCCCGCACCCGTCCCCGGCAGCGCGCCTCTTCCCCGCGCCACGCGTTGACCCCGTGGGGGAGGCGCTGCACCTGCTGCGCCTCGACGGCGCGCTGTACTGCCGGTCCGAGCTGACCGCCCCCTCGGGGATCGACCTGCCGCCCTTCGACGACCTGCTCTTCCTGCACGTGGTGACGTCGGGCCGCGCCTGGCTCACGGTCGGCGGGCAGCCCCCGCGCGCCCTCGACCAGGGTTCGGTCGCCCTGGTCGCGCCGGGGGTCGCGCACCGCCTGACCAGCGGCCCGTCCCAGCGGGCGACGCCGCTCTTCGACATCCCGGTCGAGACCCTGAGCGAGCGCTACGAGGTGCTGCGCCACGGCGGTGGGGGTGAGACCACTCTCGCGACCTGCAGCGTGCTGCGCCTGGACCACGCGGCGTCCGCGCGGATCCTCGCCGAGCTCCCGCCCGCCCTCGTGGTGGACGTCTGGTCGGGGGACGACCTGGGCTGGGTGCACAGCACGATGCGCCTCATCGCACGCGAGGCTGCGGCCGACCGCCCCGGTGGGGAGACCGTCCTGACGCGGCTCGCCGACGTGCTGGCCGTCCAGGTGCTGCGGGCCTGGCTCGACGAGGGGGCGAGCTCGACCCAGGGGTGGCTCGCGGCTCTGCACGACGAGCACGTCGGCGCGGCCCTCGCCGCGGTGCACCGCGCCCCCGCGCACCCGTGGACCCTCGACGGGCTCGCGGCCGTGGCCCACCTGTCCCGGTCGGCCTTCGCGGCGCGCTTCACGGCGCTCGTCGGCGAGCCGGCCATGCGCTATGTCACCTGGTGGCGGCTGCGGCTGGCCCACGACCGCCTCGTCGCCGGTGACCTGTCGGTCGCGTCCGTCGCCCACGGGGTCGGCTACGTCTCCGAGGCGGCCTTCTCACGGGCCTTCCGGCGTGAGCTCGGGGTCGCGCCGGGCGAGGTCCGACGGCGGCGACCGGCACCGCTGCCGCGCTCCCCGGAGGTCGTCCGGGACCCCGCCGTCGTACCGTGAACCGGTGAGCAGCACTCCCCTGAGCGTGAGCCCCGTGGACGTCGCGGGCGCCCCGGCCCGTCCGCCGACGTCGGCCGCACCGGACCTGTCCGACGTGGTCGCGCTGCTCGCCGGGCGTCGCGTGGCGGTGCTCACCGGGGCGGGCATCTCGACCGACTCGGGGATCCCGGACTACCGCGGCCCCGACTCTCCGCCGCGCACCCCCATGACCTACCAGCAGTTCGTCTCGGACGCGGCGTTCCGGCGCACCTACTGGGCACGCAACCACGTCGGGTGGCGGCACGTGCACCGCACCCGGCCCAACCCGGGGCACGAGGCGGTCGCGCGGCTCGAGGAGCGGGGTGTGGCGGTCGGGGTGATCACCCAGAACGTGGACCGGCTGCACCACCTGGCCGGCAGCCGCACGGTGATCGACCTGCACGGGACGTACGCGGAGATCCTCTGCCTGGGCTGCGGCGACCGCACCTCGCGGGACCACCTGGCCCAGCGGCTCGTGCTGCTCAACCCGGGGTTCGAGGAGGCCGTGGGGGCCGTGGCGGACGTCGAGATCGCGCCTGACGCCGACGCGGTGATCGAGTCGACCCAGGGCTTCGTGGTCGCGGACTGCGAGTGCTGCGGCGGCATGCTCAAGCCCGACATCGTCTACTTCGGGGAGAACGTGCCCAAGGAGCGGGTGGCCCGGGCGTTCGCCCTGGTCGACGCGGCGCAGGCGCTGCTGGTGGCGGGGACGTCGCTGACGGTCATGTCGGGTCTGCGGTTCGTGCGGCACGCGGCCCGTGCGGGGATGCCCGTGGTGGTGGTCAACCGGGGGGCGACCCGGGGCGACCCGTTGGCGACGCTGCGCGTGGACGCGGGGACCTCACCGACCCTCACGGCCCTCGCCGACCTGCTCCCCGCGGTCTAGGGGCCTGCCGTCCGGGGCCCCGCCGCCCGACGCACGCTGGGTGTGGAAGAAGTCCCGCAGCAGCTGCCCGCACTCGGTCTCGAGCACACCGCCGACGACCTCGACGGCGTGGTTGAGCCGTCGGTCGCGAACGAGGTCGTGCACCGACCCGGCCGCTCCGGCCTTGGGGTCCCACGCCCCCAGCACCAGCCGTGGCACGCGGGCCAGCACGATCGCCCCCGCGCACATCGCGCACGGCTCGAGGGTCACCACCAGGGTGCAGTCGTCCAGGCGCCACCGACCCAGGGTGCGCGCGGCCTCACGCAGGGCGAGCACCTCGGCATGGGCGGTGGGGTCGGCCGTGGCCTCCCGCTCGTTGCGGCCTCGCCCGACGACGTCCCCGTCGGGTCCCAGGACGACCGCACCCACCGGGACGTCACCCGTGGCCAGGGCCAGCCGAGCCTGCGCGAGCGCGTCCCGCATGGGCTCGTCGTGGCTGTGCATCGTCCCCACCTCGTCACCTCCGTGGTCGGCCGTCCCGCGGCCGGGCGCCATCGGGAGCGGGTGGTCCGGGCACCCTGGCGCGGGCCCTGCTCGTGGACGGTAGCCGGTACGGTTCACCTCATGCGCCTGCACGTCGCCGACCACCCGCTGGTCGCCCACAAGCTCACCGTCCTGCGTGACAAGGACACCGCCTCGCCGATCTTCCGCCAGCTGGTCGAGGAGCTGGTGACGCTGCTGGCCTACGAGGCCACCCGCGAGGTCCGCACCGAGCAGATCGAGGTGACCACCCCCGTCGCGACCACGACCGGGACGCACCTGGCCGACCCTCGCCCGCTCGTCGTCCCGATCCTGCGCGCGGGGCTGGGGATGCTCGAGGGGATGACCCGGCTGCTGCCCACGGCCGAGGTCGGGTTCCTGGGTCTGCAGCGCGACGAGGAGACCCTTCAGGCGATCACCTACGCCAACCGGCTCCCCGACGACCTCTCGGGCCGCCAGTGCTTCGTGCTCGACCCGATGCTCGCCACGGGCGGCACCCTCATCGCGAGCATCGACTACCTGTTCGAGCGGGGCGCGCGGGACGTGACGTGCATCTGCATCCTCGCGGCCCCCGAGGGCCTGGCCGTGGTCGAGAAGCACGTCGGTGACCGGGCGGACGTGACGGTGGTCGTGGCCGCCGTCGACGAGCGGCTCAACGAGAAGGCGTACATCGTCCCCGGTCTCGGGGATGCGGGCGACCGCCTGTACGGCCTGGTCTGACCGCCTCTCCCGGCGGCCACCACCCCAGTCACAGGCCCCGAGCGGACTGTGACTGGGATCACCCTGGCGCACCCGGCGTCAGCACCGACCTCTCGCTGATCTGCACCGGGACCACGCACCGCTCGGGGGGCCTGGGCGTTTCGTCCCTCTTGTCACGCCCGGACGGGTGACCCTCGTCCCAAGATGTGAGATGGTCGCCGAGAGAGGTTGGTGCTCCGGCCCGCGCCGGTCACACTCGACCTATGACTGCTGTCTCGCTCGCACTGACTGACGCACCCGCGTCAGGCATCGAGCGAGCCCCGGACGAGTCCCGCCCGGGCTTCGCCCTCTACGTCGGTGTCGACGAGTCGATGGGCGCAGCCGGCACGACGATGCTCGCCGACCTCGCCCAGGCCGTGCTGCAGCTCGTCTCCGAGCTCGGACCGGAGATGGACGCCCACGCGTCCCTGTCGCTGACCGCCCGGCCCGGCACGTCCCTGATCGACAACCTGCGCACCGAGCTCGCCCGTGAGGGCACCGCATCGGCGGCGCAGCGCGCCCGGGCGGCCTGGTCGCGCACGACCGTCATCGACCTGGGGGCGCGCAGCGTCACGGTGCGCGGCGCCCCCGTCGCCCTGACCTTCAAGGAGTTCGCACTCCTCGAGTACCTCGTCCACGCGCCCCACCGAGCCGTCACCCGTGACGAGCTGATGAGGTCCGTGTGGGGCAAGGGCGTGCCCGCCTCGGGCACGCGCACCATCGACGTCCATGTGCGGCGGCTGCGGGACAAGCTGGGGGGCCTCCTGCAGATCGCCACCGTCCGGGGTGTGGGGTATCGATTCGACCCCACACCCGAGATCGTCCTCGTCGGCTCGGGGGATGCTGGCTGAGGACCGTGCACTGCCGGGTCGCGCGAACCAGGGGGCTCTACCGCGGCCCGGCAGTGCCATCTCCGTGCCGTCCCTGACGGCCACCCGTACCGGGCCCGGAGATCTGCGCAGCACGTCTGCGCAGGTCCCCGGGCTTTCCCGTGTTTTATCCACAGCCACCCCTCGTTGCACACAGGCCGTCCACAGACCCGTCCACAGGAATGCGCACATGTAGGGGTCGGCACCCTCTACCACCACAACATCTTGCGTGTCACCGTTGCCCTTCGGTCCGAGCCGATATAGCGTCGCCCACGTCGGCCTGACGCCGGGGGCACCACCACCACCCCCTCCGGCAGGTCGTCGGCCGAGCCCCACCGACGTGGCTCACCTGACCCGCAGCCGCCGCGCTGCCCGCACCGATCTGCCGCGAGGACCCGCCGTGACCATCACCGACCCATCGACCGACCAGCGGCCCGCAGCCCCCGACGCCACCCCGAGCGCACCGGCAGCCGGACGCATCCACGTCACCAAGCGTGACGGGACCCGCGAGCCCTACAACGCAGACATGATCAACAAGGCGATCGAGCGTGCCGCCGTCGGCCTCGAGGACCAGATCTCCAAGACGACGCAGGTCGCGACCGAGCTCGCGATCACGCTCTTCGACGGGATCACCACCGAGCAGCTCGACGAGGCCGCGATCAGCGTCGCCGTCCAGAACGTCAAGGACGACCCCGACTTCGACATCATCGCGGCGCGCCTGCTGCGCAAGGTCATCTACAAGCGGGTGCTCGGCAACTACGAGACCGACCTCGAGCTCGCCCTGCTGCACCAGGCGCGCTTCCCGGGCTACGTCCGCGAGGCCGTCGAGCTGGGCCTGCTCGACGAGCGCCTGGTCACCCACTTCGACCTCGACGCGATCGCCGCGGCCCTCGACCACCACCACGACGAGCAGCTGCGCTACATCGGCACCGTCACCATGCGGAACCGGTACATGATCACCGATCGGCACGGCAAGGCCCTCGAGGTCCCCCAGTACTTCTGGATGCGGGTGTCGATGGGCCTGTCGCTCAACGAGGCGAACCCCACCCAGAAGGCGATCGAGTTCTACGACAAGATCGCCCGCCTGGACTACCTGCCCGCGGGCTCCACGCTGGTCAACGCCGGCACCTCCTACCCCCAGCTCTCCAACTGCTTCGTGATGCAGATGGAGGACGACATCGAGCACATCGCCAAGTCCGTGCGCGACGTCATGTGGCTGACCAAGGGCACCGGCGGCATCGGCCTGTCCGTGACGAAGCTGCGGTCCGAGGGGTCGCAGATCAAGTCGAACAACACCACGTCGACCGGCCCGATCCCCTTCATGCACACGATCGACTCGACCCTGCGAGCGGTGTCCCGCGGCGGCAAGAAGTTCGGTGCGCTGTGCTTCTACATGGAGAACTGGCACCTGGACTTCCCGCAGTTCCTGGACCTGCGGCAGAACTCGGGCGACCCCTACCGCCGCACCCGCACCGCCAACACCGCGGTCTGGATCTCCGACGAGTTCATGAAGCGCGTCGCGGACGACGCCGACTGGTACCTCTTCGACCCGGCAGACACCCCCGACCTCGTCGAGCTGGTGGGCCGCGCGTTCTCCGAGCGCTACGCCCACTACGTCGCGCAGGCCGAGGCCGGACGCCTCACGCGCTTCCGCCGGATCAAGGCCCGTGAGCAGTACACGCAGATCCTCATCACCCTGCAGAGCACGTCCCACCCGTGGCTCACGTGGAAGGACACCATCAACTCCCGTGCGCTGAACAACAACACCGGGACCATCCACCTGTCCAACCTGTGCACCGAGATCACGCTGCCCCAGGACCGCGAGAACATCGCCGTCTGCAACCTGGCGTCGATCAACCTCTCGACCCACCTGGTCGACGGCGAGATCGACTGGGACCGCCTCAAGGCCAGCGCGCAGCTCGCCGTGCGCCAGCTCGACAACCTGGTGGACATCACGCTCTCCTCGGTGGCCGAGTCCGAGCACGCGAACAACGCCAACCGCGCGATCGGCCTGGGGGTCATGGGCTTCACCGACCTCACCGAGCGGCTCGGCTTCGCCTACGAGTCGGAGGAGTCGTACGAGCTCATCGACCGGATCGTGGAGTTCGTCAGCTACCACGCGATCGACGCGAGCGCCGACCTGGCCCGTGAGCGCGGCTCGTACGACAACTTCGAGGGCTCGGGCTGGTCGCAGGGCATGGTCCCGATCGACACCATCGCGCGCCTCGAGGCCGACCGCGGGATCCCCGTGGCGGTCGACCGCACCACGCGCCTGGACTGGGACGCGCTGCGCGCCAAGGTCAAGGGCGGCATCCGCAACGCGACCCTGATGGCCATCGCGCCGACGGCGTCGATCGGCCTGGTCGCCGGCACCACGCCCGGCCTGGACCCGCAGTTCTCGCAGATCTTCTCGCGCGCGACCAGCTCGGGGAAGTTCCTCGAGGTCAACCGCAACCTGGTGCACGACCTGCAGCAGCTCGGCCTGTGGGAGCAGGTCCGCGACGACCTGCTCGCCGCGCAGGGCGACCTGTCGCAGGTCCCCGGCGTGCCCGAGCACATCAAGGCGATCTACCAGACCTCCTTCCAGCTCTCGCCGTACGCCTTCATCGAGGTCGCGGCCCGGGCCCAGAAGTGGATCGACCAGGCGATCAGCCGCAACATCTACCTCCAGACGCGTGACGTCTCCGAGATGGCCAAGCTGTACTCGGCCGCCTGGGAGCGTGGGGTCAAGACGACCTACTACCTGCACGTCAAGCCGCGCCACACCGCCGAGCAGTCCACCGTGCGGGTCAACAAGTCCGAGAACCGTCCGGCCCCCACCGGCCAGGCCCCGGCAGCTGCGGGCAGCAGCGCACCGCGTCGTGGGTTCGGCTTCGGCAAGAGCTCGGGCAGCCCGGCGGCGGCCCCCGTCGCCGTCGTGCCCGTCCAGACCCCCGCAGCCGAGCCGGTCGCACCGCAGGTCGTCGAGCCGGTCGCGGCGCCGGCACGGTCCGGCTTCTCGATCGTCACCGCACCAGCGGCCGTCCTGGCTGAGGTCGCCGCCTCCGGACGTCGGGCCGCACCCGCGGCACCCGCGGCACCTGCGGCTCCGGTCCAGGAGGCGCCTGCGCCCGCACCGGCTCCGGAGGCACCCTCCGCCGTCGCGGAACCCGTCCGGGCCCCCGCCGCCTGGGTGCGTGCCACCACGGCCACGTCGCCGGTCGCCGCACCGCCGGCTCCCGTCGCGCAGCCTGCCCCGGCCACGCCGTCGGTCCCGGCCCAGGAGACCACCGGTGCCCCGCAGGAGACGTACAGCGCCCCGCAGGACGCGTACAGCCCTCCGCAGGACGCCTTCGGCGAGATCGTCAGCGACTTCGCCTCGGAGGACCTCGACGTCGTCGACGGGGTGGCCTGCCCGATCGACCCGATGGAGCGGCTCCAGTGCGAGTCCTGCCAGTGACGACCGCCCCGCACATCCCCACCGCCCTCACTGCCGCAAGGAGCTGACATGAACGCCCCCCAGATGCTGGGAACCGGGATCTCCGAAGGACTGCTGCTCAAGCCGGTCCGCTACCAGTGGGCGATGGACCTGTACGACCAGGCCGTCGCGAACACGTGGTTCCCCAACGAGATCCAGCTCGGTGAGGACCTCGCGGACTTCAAGAAGATGACCGAGGAGGAGAAGCACGCCGTCACGTTCCTGATGTCGTACTTCAACCCCAACGAGCTGCTGGTCAACAAGGCGCTGGCCTTCGGCGTCTACCCCTACATCAACGCCCCCGAGGCGCACCTCTACCTCGCGAAGCAGATGTGGGAGGAGGCCAACCACTGCATGAGCTTCGAGTACGTCCTGGAGACGTTCCCGATCGACCGCGAGCAGGCCTACGGCTCGCACGTGAACGTCCCCTCCATGGCCGCCAAGGAGGAGTTCCAGGTCCACTACATCCGCCGGATGACCGAGCAGACCCTGGACATCACCACCACCGAGGGCAAGCAGGACTTCGTCCGCAACCTCGTGGCGTACAACGTCATCCTCGAGGGCATCTGGTTCTACAGCGGCTTCATGGTCGCGCTGAGCTTCCGCCAGCGGAACCTGCTGCGCAACTTCGGGTCGCTCATGGACTGGGTGATCCGCGACGAGTCGCTGCACCTGAAGTTCGGCATCAACCTCATCCTCACGGTGCTCGAGGAGAACGAGGACCTGCAGACCGCGGAGTTCGCCGAGGAGATCCGCCAGATGATCCTCGACGCCGTGGAGATGGAGGAGCAGTACAACCGTGACCTGCTGCCCACGGGCATCCTCGGGCTCAACGCCGACTACGTGAACCAGTACGTCAAGTACCTGGCCGACCGGCGCCTCGAGGAGCTCGGCTTCGAGCCGCACTACAAGGTGTCCAACCCCGCCAAGTGGATGGCCACGGCCAACGACACCCTGCAGCTGGTCAACTTTTTCGAGGCCACCAACACCTCCTACGAGGTCAACTCGGGCGCCGGCTCGCGCTGATGGCGACCCCCCGGCTGCTCGTCCGACGTCCCTCGCCGCGTCTGCAGGACGGTGAGCTGACCCACCTCGAGCGGCAGAGCGTCGACGCAGGGGCCGCGCTGGCCGGCTGGACCGCCTACGTCGAGGCCTTCGAGACGCGCGGCTGGGAGGTCCACCAGGTCGACCCGGCGGACGAGCACCCCGACGGTGTCTTCGTCGAGGACACCGTGGTGGTGTTCGGGGACGTCGCGGTGCTGACCTCACCCGGCGCCGCGACCCGGCGTGGCGAGGTCAGCACCATGGAGGCCGCGCTGCGCGACCTCGGGGTGACCGTGCACCGCATCGAGCAGCCCGGCACGCTCGAGGGCGGGGACGTGCTCAAGGTCGGCACCACGGTGTACGTGGGCCGCAGCGACCGCACGGACATGGACGGGATCGCCCAGGTCGCCAGGATCGTCGAGCCCCTCGGGTACCGGGTGGTCGTGGTCCCGGTCACCAAGGTGCTGCACCTGAAGTCCGCGCTCACGGCCCTGCCCGACGGCACCGTCATCGGCTACGAGCCGCTGGTCGACGACCCGACCCTGTTCCCCGACTTCCTGGCCGTGCCCGAGGAGACGGGCTGCGCCGTCGTCGTCCTGGACGACACGACCGTGCTGCTCTCCGAGAACGCGCCCCGCACCGCCGAGCTGCTGCGCGACCGCGGGCTCACCGTGGTGACCGCACCGGTCGGGGAGTTCGAGAAGCTCGAGGGCTGCGTCACGTGCCTGTCGGTGCGGGTGCGCTGAGCGGTGCAGCTGCGCTGAGCCGGTCCGGGCGCACTGAGGCGGGCCGGGCGCGCCGACCCGTCAGCGCAACGCGACCCAGATGAGCAGCATCGTCACCAGGAAGCCGACCAGGTAGTTGGCCGCGAGGAACTGCCGCCAGCCCCGGTTGGAGGACGCCGCGTCGTCGTCCGTGACCGAGCGGTACGGCCAGACGATGCCGACGTACGGCAGCACGAGCGCCGCGGCCAGCGGTCCCGGCCAGGCGGTGAGCAGCATCAGGGCCCCCGCGGCGAGGTACGCACCCAGGCTGAGCCGCACGGTCGCCCGAGCGCCCAGCACCGTGGCGATCGAGGAGATGCCGCCCTCCCGGTCGGCCTGGATGTCCTGCACGGCGCCGAAGGCCTGGCTCGCCGCGCCCCACAGGAAGAAGGCCGCGAGCAGCAGCCATACGTCCCGGGTGAACGACGCCCCCGCGAGCACCAGGCCGTACACCGCGGGGGACACGAAGTGGGTGCTCGAGGTCAACGAGTCCAGGACCGGGCGCTCCTTGAAGCGCAGCCGGGGCGCGGAGTACGCGACCACCGCGAACAGCGACACCGCGAGCACGGCCCACGACGAGGGCGACCCGACCGCGACCAGGTAGGCCACGAAGGGCACCGGCAGCAGCACCGCGCTGAGCAGGGTGACCCGGTGCCACCGCTCGTCGAGCAGCGCCCCCTCGACCCCGCCCTTGCGGGGGTTGTTGCGGTCCGACTCGTAGTCGAAGACGTCGTTGACCCCGTACATCAGCAGGTTGTAGGGGATCAGGAAGAACAGCGTGCCGAGCACGAGCCGCAGGTCGACCTCGCGGGTGGTCATCACGTATGCCGCCCCGAAGGGGTACGCGGTGTTGACCCAGCTCAGCGGGCGGGAGGCGAGGGTCAGCCGGCGCAGGACGGCGCCCGTGGTCAGGGTGGTGCTCATGGGTCCAGTCTCCCGCTCCCGGCGCCCGTCCCGTGCGCGGACGACTCACCCGCGCGACGGCGGCGGGCCCCGAGCAGGTGCCACACCGCGGGCAGCAGCAGGGCCGCGGCCACCGAGTACGCGAAGTCCTCGATCGGCGCGACGCCGATGCTCAGACCGACCCGCTGCGCGTCGTCGTAGGCCACCAGGCCCGCGCTGATCATGAGGTTGTCGAAGACGGCCGTCATCACCAGCAGCACCAGCAGGCTCAGCCCGACGGCAGCCAGCGACCTGCTCATCGGGACCCCGCGACGACGGGCCGCCCGCACCCCCGCCACGAGGACCACCACCACGACGGTCAGGAAGACCGCGTTGAGCGCCAGGTAGGTCACGCGGCCTCACCCGCGCGCGCCAGGGCCCGGCTGAACCCGCCGTGCAGGTTCATGGTCAGGTAGCACAGCAGGGTCAGGAAGCCGACCTCCTCGACCGGCAGCTCGGGGGCCACCAGCAGACCGGTCATGTACGGCGTCTCGCCGCGGAAGAAGATCCCCAGGGCGATCCCCGCGACGTCCCAGAGCAGGAAGAAGACCACCCCGACCGCGAGGACCACCGCGGCGCGTCGCGCATCGGCGAAGAAGAAGAGCCGGAACCGGTGGTCGAGCACAACCATCCCGGTGATCGAGACCAGCAGGAGCGCGCCGTACAGCAGGCTCATCGTGCGGCAGCCCGCACACGGGGTTCGGCGCCCTCGTCCAGCGGGCCGGTCGAGGTGTCACCGCGCAACCGCTTGATCAGGATCTCCGCGCTGATCAGGCACATCGGGAGCCCGATGCCCGGGATCACCGAGCCGCCCGCGTGGTAGAGCCCGGAGACCCGGCGCGAGACGTTGCCCGAACGGAACATCGCGCTCTGGGCCAGCGTGTGGGCCGGGCCCAGCGCGGTGCCCTGCCAGGTCCGCAGCTCCTCGGCGAAGTCCGCCGGACCCACGGTACGGCGCACGACGACGCGCTCGGCGAGGTCGGGCACCCCGGCCCACCGCGCGACCTGGGCGATCGCGGCGTCGGCCACCTGCTCGACCCACGGGTCACCCTCGCCGTCCAGACCGCCGCGCCCGAGCCGGGGGTCGGGGGGCACGGGCACCAGCACGAAGACGTTCTCCGCACCGGCCGGGGCCACCGACGGGTCGGTCGCGCTGGGCTTGCACACGTACAGCGACGCCGGGTCGGGGAAGGCGGTGTCGGCGGCCGGGTGCCCGCGCCGCGGGAAGATCCGGTCGAAGCCCTGCTGCCAGTCCTCGGTGAAGAACAGCGAGTGATGGCCCAGGGTCGGCAGCTCCCCGCTCACGCCGAGGTAGAGCAGCACGGCGCTGGGACCGGGCACGCTGCGACGCCACCACCACTCGGACCGCGAGCGCAGCCGGGCGGGCAGCAGCACGGTCTCGGTCTGGTGCAGGTCCACCGTGGAGACCACGACGTCGGCGCTCACGTGCTGCCGGGTGCCGTCGGCGTCGCGGTAGTCGACCCCGGTGGCACGGGCCCGCACCGGGCCCGGGACGGTGCGCCCGGCGACGGTGCGACCACCCTCGTACGGCTGCGTGGTGATCGCCAGGGCCTGGGCCCCGAGGCGGATGTCAACACCGCGCTGCTCGGCCAGCCCGCGGATCGCCCCGATCAGCCGGCTGAACCCACCCTGCGGGTAGAGCACGCCGTCGGCCATGTCGAGGTGGCTCATCAGGTGGTACATGCTCGGTGTCAGCCGGGGCGCCGAGCCCAGGAAGACCGCCGGGTAGCCGAGCACCTGGCGCAGGCGCGGGTCGGTGAACTCGCGGGCGGCGCGCGTCTCGAGGGACTCGGTGAGCAGCCGGACCAGGCGCGGCAGCCGGGTCAGCACGTCCCGGTTCGCCAGGGGCAGCAACGAGGCGTAGGTCGTGTAGAGGAAGTGCCGGGTGGCCATCGTGTACGTGTCGCGCGCCGACCCGAGGTACGCCCGCAGCCGCTCCCCGGCACCCGGTTCGATCCCCTCGAAGGTCGCCACGTTGGTCTCGAGGTCGCCCGCGACCTCCATCGACGGCCGGTTCTCGAAGAACACCCGGTAGCCCGGGTCGAGCCGGACCAGCTCGAGCTGCTCGTCGGCGCTGGTGCCCAGCAGACCGAAGAAGTGGTCGAAGACCTCGGGCATCAGGTACCACGAGGGGCCGGTGTCGAACGAGAACCCCTCGTGCTCCCACAGCCCGGCCCGACCGCCGACGACGTCACGCGCCTCCAGCAGGGTCACCTGGTACCCCTCACGGGCCAGCAGGGCCGCACTGGCCAGCCCCGAGATCCCCCCGCCGACGACGACGGCACTGCGCGGCTCACGGGTCCGGGTCACGTCCACTCCACTCCAGGTTCCGACCGCGCTGCTGGGTCCAGCCGCACGGGCACCACCGAGGCTGTCACATCGGTCACGGCGCCTCAGCCCGCCACGACCGCGCGGGGTGCGCGCCGCGGTCGCAGAGCCTGGGCGGCGACCCGGACCTTGACCGGCCCGGGCACCCGGACACGGGTACGGGCGATGTCGGCGGCCGGGGTCACGGCGAGCCGGGCGGTGAGCTCGGTGAACAGCGCGCTGGCGACCTGGACGGCCCGCCGGGCACCCGGGGGGAGCTCGGCCATGGCTGCCCTGGCGACCCGCAGGTCCTCGCGGATGTCGGCGAGGATCACCGCCTTCTGCTCCTCGGAGAGGTGGTCGGGGTCGACGTCCACGAAGTAGCTGCGGCCCAGCCGCTCGTGGTCGTCCGCGAGGTCCCGCAAGAAGTTGATCTTCTGGAAGGCCGCACCCAGCGCGCACGCCCCCGGGGCGAGCTCGTCGTACCGGGCGCTGCGTCGGGCCGCCGGCTCGTCGAGCAGGAACACCCGCAGGCACATCAGCCCGACGACCTCGGCCGAGCCGTGCACGTAGGCCACGAAGCTCTCGGCGTCGTGCACCGCCCGCTGCAGGTCCATCCGCATCGAGGTGAAGAACGGTGTGGTCAGCTCGGTACCGAACCCGGCCCGCCGTGCGGTGCCCGCGAAGGCGTGGACCAGCACGTTGGTGCTGTACCCGGTGGCGATCGCCTCGGTGGTCTCGGCCTCGAGCCGGGTCAGCAACCTGTCGGCGGTCTCGAGGTCTCCCCCGGACTCCTCGGTGGCGCCGTCGACGACCTCGTCGGCCAGGCGGACCAGGGCGTAGATGTTGCGGATCTCGACGCGGCTCGCAGCGGGCAGCAGTCGCGTGGCCAGGCCGAAGCTCGTCGAGTACTCGCGGACCACCAGGTCGGCGGCCCCCTCGGCGACCCGGTCGTACAGGTTCAGCCGGCCTGACATCGGGCCTCCTCGACGTGGCCGACGACGTCGTCCAGGGCGTCGCGCACCTGGGAGACCAACGCCTCGACCACTGCGGCCATCTCGGGCGGGAGGGGCCGGCGGGTCAGCCGGGCGATCACGTCGTCGAGGTCCTCACGGACCTGCTCCTCGACGCGGACGGGGGCCGCGGAGTGCGCCAGCGCCCACCGCATCCGGGCCGCCGTCACCTGGTCCAGGTCCTCGCGACCGAGGTTCGACTCGAGCTCGTCCCAGACGGGCAGGGTCCGGGCGTGCAGGATCAGGGCGGTGTGCTTGCCCTCCCGCAGGTCGCTCACGTTGCTCTTGCCGATCTTCTCCTCGGGGGCGAACACCCCGAGGAGGTCGTCGACCAGCTGGAACGCCCGCCCCAGCAGGCGACCGATGTCGTCGAGCTCGACCAGGACGTCGTCGCCCGCACCGGCGAGCACCGCCCCGGCACGCAGGGGCGCACGGAAGGAGTACATGGCGGTCTTGGACTCGCACACCAGGATCGCCTCGTCGAGGGTCGGCAGGTGCAGCCCGAGCCCGAAGGCGGTGTCGGCGAGCTCACCGCCGGCAGAGACGAGCAGGGTCTCGTCGAGCAGGTCCAGCAGCTGCATGCGCTGCCTGCCAGGGATGTCGACCGAGGCGATGAGGCGGTGCGCCCGGCTCAGGGCGAGGTCACCGGCGAGCACGGCCGAGGCGTCCGACCAGCGTCGGGCCCGGTCCTCGTCGGCCCCCAGGGCCAGCGAGACGTTGCGCAGCGTCGCGGCGAGGTTCGGTGCGCCACGCCGCACGGTGTCCCGGTCGATCAGGTCGTCGTGGATGAGGAAGGCCGTGTGCAGCAGCTCGAATCCCGCGGCGACCAGCACGGCCGCCTCGAGGCACCGGCCCCCGAGGGCGTCGTGGGTGCGCAGCACGATCGAGGAGCGGAACCTCTTGCCCCCGCGCACGCTGCGGTCGATCTCGGACCAGATCAGCGCGTACTCCGGTCCGAAGGCCTCGGCCCGGCGGCGCGCGGTCTCGAGCTCGTCCCGCAGGAGCACATCGACCAGCTGGGGCGGGTCGGGCCAGGTGGTCGACGCAGGTTCCAGGCGGGTCGAGGTGTCCGTCATGGCTGGTCCCCCGGTCCGGGCGGGTACTGCTCGGGCAGGCGCAGCGCGGGGGCGTGCTCGACGAGCCACGGGCTCAGCGCCCAGGGAGCCGCGGCGACCGCCCGGTGCAGGTCGTCCGGGGCGACCCACGCGTGGTCCATCACCTCGTCCGGGTGCGGCACGGGCTCGCTCGTGGTCCTCGCGGTGAAGACCGGGCAGACCTCGTTCTCGACGATGCCCGAGGCGTCGACCGCGCGGTACCGGAAGTCCGGCACCGCCGGCGCGATGTCGGTGACCTCGATGCCCAGCTCGTCCCGCGAGCGGCGGCGGATGGCGTCCTCGAAGGACTCCCCAGGGGCCGGGTGCCCGCACACCGAGTTGGTCCACACCCCGGGCCAGGTCTTCTTGCCGAGCGACCGACGGGTCATCAGCACCTGCCCGGCGGCGTTCAGCACATGGCACGAGAACGCCAGGTGCAGGGGGGTCTGGTGGGTGTGCACGTCGGCCTTCGGCGCGGTGCCGATGCGTTCGCCGTCCTCGTCCAGCAGGATGACGGTCTCGGGTGTGCCCACTGCCCCTGCCTTCCGCGTCGGTATGTCGAGCGTAATGCTCAGCGTGCTGAGCATATCTGAGAACATTCTTCCGGTCCTGAGACCCGACCACGACTCGAACGGCAGGCAGATCGCCGAAGACCGGCTCCCGACGACGTCTCCCGAGAGGTGTGGTGTGGCACTGTCACTCGTGGTGGTCATCCCCGTCAAGGACGACGCCACTGCCCTGCGTCGTTGCCTCGAGCTGCTCGACGCCCAGACCCGACGCGCCACCGAGGTGGTGATCGTCGACAACGGCTCGACCGACGACAGCGCCGCGGTGGCCCGCGCCCACGGCGCACGCGTCGTGGCCGAACCCCGACCCGGGATCCCCGCAGCAGCCTCGACCGGGTACGACGCCGCCCTGACCGGCACCCACGGCATGGACGTCATCGTCCGGTGCGACGCCGACAGCGAGCCCCCCGCCGACTGGCTCGAACGCATCCACACCGCGTTCGTCGACGACCCGGCCCTGCAGGCCCTGACCGGGCAGGGGGACTTCACCGACATCCCCCGGTGGCGCGCGGCGACCATCGGGCGGCTCTACCTGCACTCGTACTACTTGACCATGGGAGCCGCCCTGGCCAACCACCCCCTGTGGGGATCCAACATGGCGATGCGTGCCGGCGCCTGGGCCCGGGTCCAGCACCACGTCCACCGTGAGGACCCCGAGCTGCACGACGACGTCGACCTGTCGTTCTGCCTCGGACCGACCGCGCGCATCCGCTACGACCGCACCCTGCGGGTGGGAGTCTCGGGCAGGTCGCTGCGCGGGGGGAGCCTGCTGCGGCGCCGGTTCGTGCGTGCCTTCCGCACCCTGGCCGTGAACTGGCGTGACATGCCCCCCTGGCGGCGCTGGGAGACCCGTGTGCGGGACGGGGCCCGAGCCCCTAACGTGAGGTGATGCGCATCGTCATCGCAGGTGGCCACGGCAAGATCGCCCTCCGACTCACCGAGATCCTCGCCCGGCGTGGTGACCAGGCCGTCGGACTCGTCCGCAACCCGGACCACACCGGCGACGTGACCGGTGCCGGCGGAGAGGCCGCCGTGGTCGACCTCGAGCACACCACCCCGCTCGAGCTCGCCCCGCTGCTTCAGGGGGCCGACGCCGTCGTCTTCGCCGCCGGCGCCGGACCCGGCTCGGGGATCAGGCGCAAGGACACCGTCGACCGTGGGGCCGCCGTGCTCCTGGCGGACGCCGCCGAGCGTGCGGGCGTGCGCCGGCTGGTGCTGCTGTCCTCGATGGGTGTCGACTCGGCGCACGTCGTGACCGACGAGGTCTTCGCGGCCTACCTGCGCGCCAAGGCCGCCGCCGAGGAGGACCTGCGCGGCCGCGACCTGGACTGGACGATCCTGCGCCCCGGAGGACTCACCGACGACCCCGGGACGGGCCGTGTGCGCCTCGAGCCCTCGGTCGAGCCCGGGCAGGTCACCCGCGACGACGTCGCCGCGGTGCTGGCCGGCCTCCTCGACGAGTCGGCCACCTCCGGTCTCGTCCTCGAGCTGGTCCAGGGGGACGACCTGGTGGACGCCGCCGTCCAGGCCGCGGCGCGCGAGGAGCCGGGTGACGGCTCGGCGACGGCCCTGACCGAGGGCTGAGGCGCGGCTCGAGAGCTGCGCGACTCCGCTCAGGTGCTGTGGCTGCTCAGCGCGGTGTCGTCATGACCGTGACCGCACCGATCAGGTACTGGTCGCTCGCGGTCGACGCGGTCAGCCGGTTGATCCCGTCGAGCACCGGGCGGGGGGAGAACCCCTTGGCGTCGACCCCCAGGGTGTTGGCGAACTCCGAGCCGTTCGCCGTGGAGTCGAAGGCGTCGTTCGCCAGCCCCGGCGTACCGTTCCAGCGCACCGGCACCAGCGGCGAGTCGTTGAGGCTCAGCCGGTCCTGACCCGAGGTCCCGTTGCGGTCGCCCTCCCAGGCCACCACCCCGATCCGGGCGTCGCGCGACCCCCCCGCCGCGAAGGCGAACGTCGTCGAGGCGTTCGTGGCCACCCACGACCCGCCGTCGTACACCGTGACGTTGCTGCTGCTCCCCGGCGTCGCGTAGACGACCACGAGCGACCAGCCGGCGTAGTAGCTGCGGACCGGGTCGTTCGCGGTGGCGGCGATCGCAGCGCCGCGTGCGGCCCAGTCGCCGGTCCCACCGGACCGCACCAGGTCGGTGACGTCGGCGAACGCCTGGTAGTAGCTGCGGCTGCCGCTGTCGACCTGCTCGACGAGCAGCTGCGCGCCACCCACGGTGACGAAGTCCTGCCCCGGCGCGCGCAGCTCGATCGAGGTCAGGGGACCTGACCACGCGTCCGCGGCGTGACGGTTGGCCGACCAGTAGAGACCCGCGAACTCGACCGTGCTGCCGGCCGGGATCGCGAGCGTCGACACCGAGTCGCGCGGGTCACCGGTCGCTGTGCGCAGCGTGGTCATCGTCTGGCCGTTGTTGGTGGCCGTGCCCACGGGGTTGCTCATCACCGAGCGGCAGGCCGAGGTCATCAGGTCGCAACCCAGCAGCGGGGCACCGATCTCGGTCACGGCGTACCCGCCGGTCGCACGGAAGCGCGGGCTGAGGCCGGAGGAGGCGACCTGGACCTGCACCGAGGAGGTGATCACGCCGGCACTCGCCCCCGCACCGTCCCAGACCTCCACGACCACCGGGCCGGCCACCGCTGCCTGCGCGGTGGCGAAGAGGACGAGCGGCGCGACCTCGCCGCGGGGCAGTCGGCTCAGGTCACAGGTCGCCGCCCGCGGGCTGTCGAGCGCGCAGGACCACTCCTCGCCCTCACCGTCCTCGGGGATCTCCGCAAGAGCGTCGAACACCACACCGGACGGCAGCCGGACGGAGGCGCGCACGTCGCGCGCATCGGCCGTGCCGGTGTTCTGCACGGCGAAGGCGACGGGCCCCGAGCTGCCGAGCACGAGGTCCTCGGTGACGGTATCCGCGAACCCGAGGACCGGCTGGACGAGCTGCACCCGGGTGCTCGCGGTGACCGGTGCGGTTCCCTCACCGGTGATCGCGACCGTGATGTCCCGGCCGGATGCCCCGCCGCCCGTCGCGCGGACCGCGACCTCGAGGGTGCTCGTCTGACCCGGCGCGAGCTCGGCGAGGGTGCACGGGATGGTCGTGTTGGCACCGCTGCCGGTCCCGCACGCCCAGTCGCTCAGGGTGAGCAAGGAGTCCTGCTGGACCGCCGCAGGCAGGCTGACCGAGGCGGCGAGGCCGCGGGCGGTCACCTGCCCGGTGTTCTGCACGGTGAGGCTGACGATCCGCGGCTCACCTCGCTCGAGGGTGGTGACCGCCGCGAGGTCCAGCGTCAGCCGCGCAGGCTCGACGACGGGAGTTGCCACCAGTCGCACCGGGTGGTCCTCGGCACGCGGCGGTGCGGACGGGTGCTGCGCGACCACACGCACGACCCCGGTGCTCTCGTCCTGCTCGACGGTGCTGCGCAGCGTCAGCGCCACCTGCGCCGTGGCACCGGGCCCGACCGTCACGGCCTGCTGGCAGAGCCCCAGCACGTCGGAGGTGCACCCGGACCACCCCTCAGCGGCCGGGTCGAGGGGTGCGGCACCCTCAGGTACCGACACGCTCACGAGCACCTCGGCAGTGGTGCCGCCCGTGTTGGTGATCGCGGTGACCACCTGGTCCGGCGACCCACCGACCAGCTCGGTGAACGAGGTCGAGGACCAGCTCACGTCGGCCGGTGCGGACGAGAGGCGGACCTCGTGCTGCTCGTCCAGCACGGCCTGCCCGTCGTGCTCGACCACGACCCGCACCGCACCGTCCAGCGACCCGTCGACCACGACGCTGCGCAGGGTCAGCCCCAGCTCCACGGTGACACCGGGCCCGACCGTCACGACCTGCTCGCACAGGGCCGCACCGTCCTCCCCGAGCACGCACCCGCCCCAGCCCTGCCCCGCGGGATCGGTCGCCTCGGCCCCGGCCGGGACGGTCACCGCGACACGCACGTCGGCCGAGGTACCGCCGGAGTTGGTGGTCTCGACCGTCATCGTCGCAGGTGCGTCACCGACGAGGTCGGTGACGGGAAGGGTCGTCGCCGTGATCGACGCAGGGTCGGGGGCGACCCGCACCCTGAGCTCGGCGGTGGCAGGCGCAGCCACCGAATCCAGGTCGCGCACCGTGACCATGACGGTCACGTTCTCACCGGCGGTCTGGCCCGGAGGGGCCAGCAAGGTCAGCGGGACGACCGTCCCGCTGTCGACCGGCGCCGAGGACTCGAGGCAGATGCGCTGGGAGTCGCCCGCTGCGCCGCACGGCGTCCACACGGCCCCCACCGATCCGACCCAGCCGATACCGGCCGGGACCACGACCTCGACCCTGACCCGCTCGACGTCCGTCCCACCGGCGTTGCCGATACGCACCGAGGCGTTCTGCGGTGCCCCCGGACGCACCGTCCCGTCAAGGTCGGCCGAGACCGTCAGCGCCCCAGGCGCCGAGCGCACCGTGACAGGAGCGGTCGCGGTGACGGTGTCGTCCGCAGCAGACACCTCGACCTCGAAGACGACTGCGAGGTCCACGTTCCGCAACCCCGTCCCCGCTCGCACATCGAGCTCGAGCGGCACCGTGGTGGGAGAACCGCCCACCGCCGGAGACAGCGCGCCCAGACGGCAGTCCAGCCCGCCCGGCGACTCGGCACACGCCCACGCACCGACCGGGTCGACGGACACACCGGCGGGCAGCGAGGGGATCCGGACGAAGGCCTCGACGGGCACCGAGGTCCCCCCGGTGTTGCTCACCGGGACGCTGACCGTGCCGGTGACGGGGCGCCGGGTGTCCCCGACGACCACGACAGCCGCAGCATCCTCCGCACCGACGACTGCCGGTGCGGACGCGAGGCGGACCTGGTGCTGCTCGGCGATGCTCCCCGCGTCGTGCTCGACCAGGACCCGCACCACACCGTCCATCGCCCCGTCGACCACGACGCTGCGCAGGGTCAGGTCGACCTGCTCGGTGGCACCCGGCCCGACCGTCACGACCTGCTCGCACAGGACCAGACCGTCCTGGCCGACTGCGCACGCACCCCAGCCCTGCCCGGCGGGGTCGGTCGCCTCGGCCCCGGCCGGCACGCTGACCGCGACACGGACCTCGCCCGAGGTGCCGCCGGAGTTGGTGGTCTCGACCGTCACGGTCGCAGGGGCGTCGCCGATGAGGTCGCCGACGGGCAGGCTCGTCGCCGTGATCGACGCGGGGTCAGGAGCGACGTCGACCCCCAGCTCGGCGATGGCGAGCGCGGCACCCGAGGTGAGGTCGCGCAGCGTGACCGTGACGGTCACGCTGCGACCGGCGACCTGACCCGGAGGGGCCAGCAGGGTCAGCGGCACGACGGTCTCGCCGTCGACCGGTGCTGAGGACTCGAGGCAGATCAGCCGGGCGGCCCCCACCGAGCCGCAGGGCGTCCACGTGGACCCCGGCGAGCTGCGCCAACCCATCGCGGCAGGGACCAGGACCTCGACCCCCACTGGATCGACGTCGGTGCCTCCGAGGTTGCCGATGCGCACCCGGGTGTTCTGCGGCGCACCCGGGCGCACCGTCTCGACCGGGTCGGCGGCGACCGTCGCCACCCCGGGCGCCGAGCGCACCGTGAACGGCGCTCCCACCGGGGCGGTGCCGGCAGCCGGGACCACGACGCTCAGCTCGGCGGTGAGGTCGGCGTTCCGCAACCCGGGGTCGACCACCAGATCGAGCTCGAGCGGCACCGTCGTGGGTACCCCTGCGACGGCCTTGGGCAACGTCGCCAACCGGCAGGTGAGGTCGGCGCCGGACGGCTCCTCACAGAACCAGGGACCGGCAGACCTCACCGACACCTCCTCCGGGAGCGTAGGGAGTCGAACGACCGCGTCGACCGGCACCGAGGTCCCGCCCGCGTTGGTCACCGGGATGCTGATCCGGCGCGAGACGGCCTCCCGGACGTCTCCGACGAGCGTGACGAGCGCGGCGTCCTGCACGCGGACCACGGCCGGCGCGGAGGAGAACGCCACCCGGTGGATGCGCGGGTCCGGGGCAGGGGCCCCTCCGCCGGGGATCCAGGTCCGCAGCCGCAGCTCGAGCGGCTCAGCCGCCGGACCGTCGAGCGAGTCGTCGATGATCGTGACGTTGACGCGCAGCGTGCTCCTGGCCCCAGGGGGCAGGACGTCGAGGCTGCAGGCCGCGACGGTCGGGGTGCTCGCTGCACAGGTCCACGCCGAGGGGACCGCGACGGCCGCGGCGAGGCGTCCACCGATCATGCCTCCGGCGACGGCAGGCGAGCCCAGGGCCTCGACCGTCCAGGTGGTCCCGGCCGGGAACTCCAGCTCGGTGCGGATGCCCGTGGCGTCCTGCTCGCCGGTGTTGGCGACCTCGAGGGAGATCAGCTGAGGCTGACCGGCGACGATCTCCCCGATCTGCGGCTCGGTGAGCACCTCGACCCTCGCCGGCGCGGGGGCCGGGGGAGGGGGGTCGACCGGTTCCTCGGGCGCGCCCGGGTCGGTCGGTTCCTCGGGCGCGCCCGGGTCGGTCGGCGACGGGTCGGACGTGCCCGGGTCGGTCGGCGACGGGTCGGACGTGCCGCCCGGCACCTCGTCGGAGCCGGGAGCGGACGGGTCCTGCGGGGTGGCCTCCCCGGTGGGTGCGGCTGGGTCGGTGAGTCCGTCTCCGGGGATGTCCGTGGGCGACGTGCCACCGGTGTCGTCGACCGCGTCGCCGTCTGAAGGAGCGTCGTCGGAGGACGAGCCGTCACCACCGGGACCGGTGCCGGGCGCCGGCTCCTCCTCGGCCATCGGTGAGGACAGGGGGTCGGCGTCACCGCCCGGGGAGAAGACCCCGAGCAGACCGGCGGTCGCGATCGAGGCCGCCACCACGACCCCTGCCACGGCGATGCCGATCGCACCCACCGGGAGCGCACCGACCAGGCCGGCGAGCCCACCTGCCGAAGCGGCCGCACCGGCGCCGCCCGCACCCGCCCCGACACCCGCGCCCGTGCTGGCTCCGACGGCGCTCCCCGGCGCGCCCGCCGCACCGGTCGGGGCCCCGGCAGCGCCCGCCGGGAACGCGCCCTGCACTGCGCCCGCGGCCACCAGCGCACCCGCACCAGCGCCGACGAGCCCGGTCGAGGCGGCGCTGCCGGCCGCACCGGCTCCGACGAGCGAGCCACCGCCTGCACCAGCTCCACCGGCACCTGCGCCTCCAGCACCAGCGCCGCCCACACCCGTACCCGTACCGCTCGTCATCGAGCCCGAGGCACCCACACCCGTGGCCGCACCACCCGTCGCAGCGGCAGCCCCCAGCACCCCGGCCGCGCCGCCGAACCCGATGCCCTGGACCGCGGCGACCGCCACACCACCCAGCACGAGCGGGGCGATGACCACCCGCATGCCGTGGTTGACGTCGCTGAGCTCGAGCACCAGGGCACGGCACTCGCCGCAGTCCCCGAGGTGGGCATCGACCTGGGCGGTCTCCCGCTTGGCCAGACCGCCCCGCACGTACGAGCCGAGCTTGGCGTTGACCTCACGACACTCGTCCTCGATCGGTGCGGCGAGGTGCTGCTGCAGGTAGGCCTGCCGAAGCCCTTCGCGCGCGCGATAGGCCAGGGCCGCCACACCGTTGGCCGTCAGGCCCAGCACGGGGGCGATCTCCGCGGGGCTGAGCTGCTCGACCTCGGTGTACCAGAGCACGGCCTGCCACCGCTCGGGCAGCGACTTGTACGCCTCGGAGACCACCCCGCGCTCGAAGCCCGCGATGGCCGGCTCCTCGGTGGACTCCCCCGCGCCGAAAGCCGCCTCGAAGGTGCCGAGGTCGTCGGTGGGCTGGGTGCGGCGTGCGCTCTCGACGCGGGCCAGACCCACCCGGCGGACCACGGTGAAGAGGTAGGCGCGGAAGGCGACGTCGGGCCCGCCACCGTCCCGCAGAGCCACGAAGACCCGGGAGAACGCGTCGGAGACGGCGTCCTCGGCGTCGGCAGCGGAGTTCGTGTACTGACGCGCCACCGCACGGGCGGCGCTGGCGTGCCGCTCGTAGAGGGCACCGAAGGCGGCGGACTCCCCGCCACGGACGGCAGTGATCAGCTCAGCATCGCTGGACAGCTCCCAGTCGCTGCTGACGCTCGTCACCCCGCCTCCTCCCCGTGCTCGACACGTGCTCGACGACCCGGCGGATCAGCGCAGCGCCGACCCGGTGGCAGACCCTGCCGGTCATCATGGTCCCATAGCAGGTGCACGCACAGACTCCGCCTCCTGGGGAGTAGATCGGCGCGTCGGGCAGACTTCTCAAGGTTCTCGCCACGCATCGGGTGAGATCCGCTCGAAATGATCGCCCGAAGTCGCGTCATAGACCTACCGGAAGGCCCTCTCACCCTCCATGAGCAATGCCTCGTCGGTCCAGGCCACGCCGGCCGCGACGCTGCGCGAGCAGTGGCAGGCCGCGACGACGGTCGCCGTCTGGCTGCGCCCCAACGACTGGTACCACCCGGCGGTCGACGCACTCACCGAGGCGCTGTGCGCAGGCACCTGCCCACGGGCCGCCGGCTACCGGCTGGGTGAGGTCCGTGGCGCCTCGGGGGTCGGGATCGCCGAGACCATCGACGACGTGACCGTTCTCTACGACCTGGTCGCGGCGGAGCCCGGCCTGGACCTCGTCCGTTCGCTGTGCGAGGGCTGGGCGGACGCCGCGCACGCCGCACCGGTCCAGGCGACCTGCATGGACCCCGAGTCCGGCCTGCCGACCCTGGAGTACCTGTCGGTGCGCCTGGGCGAGACCTACGGCGCGGCACGGCGTCACGGTCTCCCGGTCCACGAGACCCACTGCCTGGTGATGGTCGACGTCGCCGTCGCAGACCTCGCACCATGGCGTCGCATGGCACGGTCCGCCGCGATGGGCCGTGCCCTGACCTCGGCCCTGCTGCCCGGCCACCCGATGGCCGCCCTGGGCGGCGGCGCCTTCGCCCTGCTCCTCGAGCGCGACGGCGACCTCGGCGAACGTGTGCGCCGCCTGCGCGACGAGGTCAACTCCCACGCCACGCTGCTCCAGCTCATGGACCTGCTGCGCCAGCCGCCGCGGATCTGGATCGAACCTCTGCCCGAGACCCACGAACGCGCCGCCGAGATGCTCACGCACCTGCGCCGCTGACCACAGACCCCAGCATCCCCCCACGACGAGAAGGGGCCTGGGCGACCGAGTCCCACCGACCCGGCCGCCCAGGCCCCTTCTCGTTGCCGGTCGTTGGGTCACGACCTGTCGGTCGAGGCTGGGTCGTCTGCTGACGGCCCCTGGCCCGAGCTGCCGCTCCCCGGTCAGGGGGAGGGCCGCCACACGACGAGCGCCCCGCTGCTCGTGACCCGCGCCGGACGGTGACCCCGGGGGACCGCGACGACCTCGCCCTGCGGACCGGCGGCGAAGACGCGTCGACCCGGCTCGGCGCGGGAGAGCAGGATCTCGACCTGCGCCTCGAGCCGCTCGACCTGCGCCTCGAGGTGGAGGATCCGCTTGATCCCGGCGAGGTTGATGCCCTCGTCCTGGGAGAGCCGCTGGATCTCGCGCAGCGTCGCGATGTCCTTGAGGGAGTATCGACGGCCCCGGCCACGCGTGCGGCCGGGCGACACCAGGCCCAGACGGTCGTACTGACGCAGGGTCTGCGGGTGCATCCCGGCGAGCTCGGCAGCGATCGAGATCACGAACACCGGTGCGTCGTGGGCTGCCATGTCACTGCGCCGCCCGGGCCCGGAGGTCGCTGCGCGGGTCGGCGTCACCGGTAGCCTGCGCGAAGGCCTCGACCGCGGCGCGCGCCTCGTCCGAGAGCCGCTGCGGCACGATGACCTGCACCGACGCCAGCAGATCGCCCTTGCCCTTGGGGCCCGACACCCCGTGGCCCTTGACCCGCAGCGTCCGGCCCGACGGCGTGCCCTCGGGCACCTTCACGCGGACGGTCCCGCCGTCCAGGGTGGGCACCTCGACCTGCGCACCCAGCGCGGCCTCGGCGAAGGTCACCGGCACGACCACGCGCAGGTCCCGACCGTCCAGGGTGAACACCGGGTGCGGCTCGACGTGGACCAGCACGACCAGGTCCCCGGCCGGGGCACCCGCGGCGCCAGGTCGACCCTTGCCACGCAGCCGGATCTTCTGCCCGTCACGCACCCCGGCGGGGATGCGCGCGGTGACCCGGCGCCCCTCGACCCCGAGGGTGACCGTCGACCCCTCGACCGCCTGACGGAAGGGCAACGTCGTGCTCGCCTCGAGGTCCTGACCGCGCTGCGGCCCGCGAGGAGCACGGAAACCGGCCGGGCTGCCCCCCGCCCCGCCGAACAGGCCCCCGAGGATGTCCTCGAAGCCGGCGGCCCCTCCCGCGCCCGCACCGGGCGTGGAGTAGCGGACGCGCTCGCCACCGGCAGCGCCGTGCCCCGCACCCGCACCGAACAGGCCGCCGAAGAGGTCCTCGAAGCCCGCGGCACCCGCGCCTCCGGGACCGCCCGCACCCGCGGAGAAGCGCGCGCCGCCGCCCGCCATGGCACGGATCGCGTCGTACTGCTGGCGCTGCTCGGGGTCCGAGAGCACCGCGTAGGCCTCACCGACGTCCTTGAAGCGCGACTCGGCCCCCGCGTCCCCCGGGTTGTGGTCGGGGTGCAGGGTGCGCGCCTTCTTGCGGTAGGCCTTCTTGATGGCCGCGGCGTCGGCGTTCTTGGGCACGCCGAGGGTCGCGTAGAAGTCCTTCTCGAACCAGTCCTGACCGGTCATCGCCTACCCCGTCTCGCGCTGTCTGCCCTGTCACTCACAGGGTCTGGGCCCTCTGCCACGGTGCTGCGCACCCGGGGTGCCGACCGCAGCCGACACCCCGGGTGCACCGTTCAGGAGCCGCCCGGCTCGGCGACGGCCACCCGGGCCGCACGCACCACCCGGTCGCCCACGCGGTGACCCGGCTGGAGCACCTGCACCACGGTCGGCTCGGTCACCTCGTCGGAGTGCGCGTGCATGAGCGCCTCGTGCACGGTCGGGTCGAAGGGCTCCCCCGCGGCGCCGTACCGCTCCCAGCCGAACCGGGACAGGCTCGTCTCGAGCTTCTCGGCGATCGAGCTGAACGGCCCCTCGGTGAGCTCGCCGTGCTGGCGGGCCAGCTCGACGTCGTCGAGCACCCCGAGCAGGGACTCGATCACCCCGGTCACCGCCTGGTCACGCGCGACCAGGCGGTCACGGTCGACCCGCTTGCGGTAGTTGACGTACTCGGCCTGGAGCCGCTGGAGGTCGGCGAGCCGCTCGGCGGCCAGCGCTTCGCCGGCGCTCTCCGGGGAGAGCTCGGGCTCCGCCGCGGGGACGTCGTCCGCGGAGGCCGACTCCTGGGCGGGAGCCGACTCGCGGACGGCGCCCGTCTCGGGGTCGATCTTCCGCCTGTCGTTGACCCGGGGCAGGGTGGCGTCGAAGTCCTCGTCCCCTGGCGCCGGGCTGTGGTGGTCCGTCACTTGGCCTCTTCCTCGTCCACGATCTCGGCGTCGACGACGTCCTCGTCCGAGGAACCGGCCGACGCGCCGTCGGTCGCCCCGTCGGTCGCCCCGTCACCCGCGGCGGCCGCGGACTCGGCATCGGCCGCGTAGAGCGCCTCGCCGATCTTCTGGCTGACGGTCGCGAGTGCCGCCTGCTTGGACTTCACGGCCTCGAGGTCGGTGCCCTCGAGGGCGGTCTTGAGCTCGCCGACCGCCGCGGTGACCTCGTCCTTGACCTCGTCGGGCAGCTTGTCGGCGTTGTCGGCGAGGACCTTCTCGGTCGAGTACACGAGGCCCTCGGCCTGGTTGCGGGCCTCGGCCTCCTCGCGACGCTGCTTGTCCTCGGCGGCGTGGACCTCGGCCTCCTTGATCATGCGGTCGATCTCGTCCTTGTCCAGGGCCGAGCCGCCGGTGATCGTCATCGACTGCTCCTTGTTCGTGCCACGGTCCTTGGCGGACACGTGGACGATGCCGTTGGCGTCGATGTCGAAGGTGACCTCGATCTGCGGCATGCCGCGGGGGGCCGGGGCGATGCCGGTCAGCTCGAAGGTGCCGAGCGGCTTGTTGTCCCGGGCGAACTCGCGCTCGCCCTGGAACACCTGGATCAGCACCGAGGGCTGGTTGTCGTCGGCGGTCGAGAAGATCTCGCTGCGCTTGGTCGGGATGGCCGTGTTGCGCTCGATCAGCTTGGTCATCACCCCGCCCTTGGTCTCGATGCCCAGGGACAGCGGCGTGACGTCGATCAGCAGGACGTCCTTGCGCTCACCCTTGATGACACCGGCCTGCAGGGCGGCGCCCACGGCGACGACCTCGTCGGGGTTGACGCCCTTGTTGGGCTCCTTGCCCCCGGTGAGCTCACGCACGACGTCGGCCACGGCCGGCATACGGGTCGAGCCAC
Source organism: Actinotalea alkalitolerans (assembly GCF_023369855.1). Taxonomy (GTDB): domain Bacteria; phylum Actinomycetota; class Actinomycetes; order Actinomycetales; family Cellulomonadaceae; genus Actinotalea. Next base: position 382,120 of record NZ_JAMBPP010000001.1, read on the forward strand.
CGACCATGACGACGTGGTGGATGTCGTCCACGGTGATCCCGGCGTCGGCGATGACCTGCTTGAACGGCGCCTTGGTGCGCTCGAGGAGGTCGGCCGTCATCTGCTGGAACTGCGCCCGCGTGAGCTTGGAGTCCAGGTGGATGGGGCCGTTCTCGCTCATCGACAGGTACTGCATCGAGATGTTCGTGCTGGTCGAGGAGGACAGCTCCTTCTTGGCCTGCTCGGCCGCCTCACGCAGACGCTGGAGCGCGATCTTGTCCTTGGAGAGGTCCACGCCGGAGGTGTTCTTGACCTCCTTGATGAGGTGCTCGACGATGCGCTGGTCCCAGTCGTCGCCGCCGAGGCGGTTGTCACCGTGGGTGGCGCGCACCTGGATGGTCGAGAACTCGTCCTCGTCCTTGCCGACCTCGAGGAGGGACACGTCGAAGGTGCCACCGCCCAGGTCGAAGACGAGGATGAGCTCGTCCTCCTTGCCGCGCTCGAGGCCGTAGGCCAGGGCGGCAGCGGTGGGCTCGTTGACGATGCGCAGCACGTTGAGACCCGCGACCTGGCCGGCGTCCTTGGTGGCCTGACGCTCGGCGTCGTTGAAGTACGCCGGGACGGTGATGACCGCGTCGGTCACGGGCTCGCCCAGGTACTCCTCGGCGTCGCGCTTGAGCTTGCCCAGGACGCGTGCGGAGATCTCCTGCGCGCCGTAGGTCTTGTCGTCGATGTCGACGTTCCAGTCGGTGCCCATGTGGCGCTTGACCGAGCTGATGGTCCGGTCGACGTTGGTCACGGCCTGGCGCTTGGCGACCTCACCGACGAGGACCTCGCCGGTCTTGGAGAACGCGACGACGGACGGCGTGGTGCGCGACCCCTCTGCGTTCGCGATGACGGTGGGCTCGCCGCCCTCCAGGACGGCGACCACGGAGTTGGTGGTGCCGAGGTCGATTCCGACCGCACGTGCCATGGGAGATGCCTCTTTCTTCGTCTGGTCGCGGCGCATGGCCACGCTGTTGAGCCTGCTGGGCTCAAGTCTGCGTCGGCGACCCGCGCGATGCAAGTCAGCGCCGCCATTGTTGAGCCTATGAGACTCAACCTCACCCCGCCGCCCCTTGTTCCCACCCCCCCAGCCCGACTCCCCTACCCGACTCCCCGAGGTCGCACATCCGCACCGAGGACGCACCTGCGGACGGGCGTCCTCGGTGCGGATGTGCGTCGTCGGGCGCCCACCGGTGCCAGGCGCCGCTCGCGGTGCCGCCGCCGCAGGCGCAGGTACGACTACGGCGTGGATCGGTGGCCGGCGTACTGGGCGTGGATGTCGCCGTCGACCAGGCGCCAGCAGAAGTCGTTCATCCGCGCCGCAGCGGGAGCGTGCCGCGCGAGCACGCCCGCCACGGGGGCGGGCACCTCGTGCGGGATGTCGCCGCCCGCACATCGACGCACGTACGCGTTGCGTGCGGCCGGCCCACCGCTGATCGGCACCGGCACCCCGCACACGGTCGTGACGAGCCAGTTCACCAGTCGCATCGCCGCGTAGTCGGCGTCGTGGTCGACGTTGCGCGCGACGAACTCGCGCTCGACGTCGGACAGGTCGAACCGGGGCGACGTCGCCAGCCCGAAGTCGACGAGGTAGATCCGGTCGTCGTCGGCCCGCATGTTCGCGAGGTGTCCGTCCATGTGCAGCACCTCACGACGACGCAGGAACGCGACGATGTCGAGGAGCTGCCGCTCGAACGTCTCGGCGATGCCCGCTGGGTCGTCCAGCCGGTCGAGGAGCGCATCGGGGACGTGCTCGAGGAACAGGACGAGGCTCGAGTCGGCGCGGGCCAGCTCCTCGAGACGGGTCCGGACCGCCGGGTCGCCTCCGAACTGGGCCACGACGGCCTCGACGTCCCGGTGCTCGGACGCGATGGGCGCCCGCCCCGGGAGAACCCGCCAGTGGTGCAGCAGCGCGAAGAGCTCGGACTCACCGCCGAGGACTCCCTCGGTGACGGTCAGGTTCGCTGCGAGCTCGCGCCACGCACCGAAGCCCGGGCCGGCAAGGCGGTGCATGCCGTACTGGCAGGCGATCGGCAGGTCGAACAGGTTCGCCGTGCTGTGCGGGTGCGCCAGCTCCCGGTCGGTGATCGGGATCCGCTTGGCGAACACCGCGACACCGTCGACGTCGAGCACCGCCGCGCCGCCGCCCACTCCCGCAGCACCGGCCGGCGCACCCCGCAGGAACTCCACCAGCTCGTCGTCGTCGCAGGCGGCGAGCGAGGCCGACACGTGCTCGTGACGGGCCCGTCGGATGATGTCCATCGCGCCATCCTGCCCGCACCCCCGCGACCCCTCCGCCCCTCTGGCTCCCACGAGGTCGCACATCCGCACCGAGGACGTCCGCCTGCACGTGCGTCCTCGGTGCGGACGTGCGTCCTCGGCGGGCCTGGTCGGGCGGGGGTGCCGGGCGGGGTGTTGCGGGGGGGGGGGGGGGGGGGGGGGGGGGGGGGGGGGGGGGGGGGGGGGGGGGGGGGGGGGGCCGCGCGGGGTCCGCCCGGCCCCCCCACCCCCCCCGCCGTGCCCCTCAGGCCTGGGGGCGCCGGCCCCCCCCCCCCCCCCCCCGCCTCGCCCCCGCCCACGCGGGGGCCGCAGGTCCCCCCGCGGCAGGTCCGGCTCGACGAG
>NZ_JAMBPP010000020.1:0-7970 GCF_023369855.1 Actinotalea alkalitolerans
CACGCCCTCCTCTCGGCAACTACCGACAATCCCGAGAACCACGCCCGACCGAGAAGGACCGGTGGATCAGGGCTCAGGGGAACAGCCGCGACCGGGCGGCATGGGGGTCCGCTGCCCCTCGGACGCGTGCCGCACGCTGACGACCGTTCCACATCAAGGTTGCAAGACGGCCCTTCACCTCGGCAGTGCGCGCTTACGCTCGCCTCATGACCTCAAGGATCACGTGGACGTGCACCCCCTGCGACACTCCGGTCGATGACGGCAAGGGGTACCTCTCTGTGGACCTCACCGCCGTCGCCGAACACGAACGGGCGTGGGACGAACTCGACGAGCGGAAGCGTGAGACGGGGCGGCGCGGTGTGACCGCCAGTGAGCTCGCAGACATGCCGGAGCACGTGACCTGGGAAGCGGCCCACACCAAGTGCGTCCCGGAGAGCAACACCTACGACATCCCCATCGACGCCGTACGGACCCACGCATACGTGATCGAGCAGACCGCGCACATGATGGAGAAGAGCTGGATCGGGGCAACGAACTGGACGTCAGTGTTGCGCTGGTGCGCTCTGCAGTGAGCGCCGAGATCACCCGCTCGGAGGACCCGCGGCGAGCCGGCGCCGCGTACCGTGACGATCGCCCCCGGTGGCCACACACCCCCTGCGCGGCCACTGGGGGCACTAGGACCGCCCGCAAACAGTGCTCCGCTGCCGTCGGCTCACCACCACGCTTACCGCCGCGAATCTGATCCGAACCAGGCCGTGATCGCCCAGCTGCCTCACTGTTGCGGTTTCCGGGTCGGTCCCGGCGTCGGATGATCGAGTGGAGTTGTGGGGTCTGGAGCGGTCAGGCGGCGGGCCCGCGCGGCGAGCGCCTCGGGTGTGTTGCCTTCGACGATCCCACCGGATCCGGCAGCGCGCCGGACCTGGGCGATGCGGGCAACGAGGTCATATAGGACCGTGCTGCCTCGCCGGTAGGGCTGAGCACCATCTGGCATCTCGGACCGTGCACCGCCTAGACTTGAGGTGGAAGCAACGGCGGATTGCCCGCGCACTTGTGCGCCGGTCGTCTGCGGGGCCCCAGGTGAGGGCGCTACGGCGCCCGGTGCTGCGGCAGCCTGGGGCTGCTTCATGTCTACAGGCCGTCCAGTGCGGGCGTCCAGCACGGTGAGCACGTCGCGCAGAGGCTCGATCCACCGTCCGTCGTCGACCGAGAGGTTCCGGTAGGCGCTCCACGAGACGGTGTCAGCGGCCCACAGCACCGGCTCTCGGCCCATCCGCCCGTGGTAGAGCGCGACGTTGGGGTCCACGTCGCCGAGGGAACGTAGCTGAGCGACGGTGGCCTGATCACTGCGGTTGAGCGCCTCGTCGCGGTTGCGGTCAGCCACGATCAGGCGCACAGCGTTCGGCCCGGTGCCTCGCGTGACCTCACGGGTGATCGCCGCCAGACAGATGGACCGTGCCCGCTCGACGGCGCCGTTGGACTCGGCCAGCGGGATGTCGACGGTCAGAACGTTCCACTGGGTCTCGCGGGCCAGGAACCGGTTCATCCGGGTGATCTCCGAGGCGCGGCCGTCCTCGTGCGCCTCGGTGGTATGCCAGTACAGGCTGCCGGCGATGTCGGTCAGGACTTCGCGGACGTGGTCGAGCTGGTCCTTGGCCAGGATGACCGCGCTCATGGAGTAGAACGGCGCCCCGCCCCCGCGCGGCTGGGGCCGGTAGGACTCGTCGACGAACGCGATCGTTCCGGGGGTGCGCTGGTAGAGCAGCGCGAGTCTGGGGTCACGCAGGGACGGGCTGCTCACGACCGCCCATCCCACCACGGCGGTGGGACACGGTGGCTCACATCTGCGGCCCGCCTTGCTCCGGCCCGCGGTGGAGGTCTTCGTGGCGGTTAGGTTCGGTGCTGGGCTGGGCTAGCCGCCGGGCCCGCTCGGCCAAGGACTCGGTTTCGGTGGCTTGCCCGGTCTGCTGGGCCCGGCGCACCAGCTCCTCCAGCCGGTTGCTGGTCTGTGCGCGACGTCGCTCACCCGCGAGTTCCTGGGCGAGCGGGGCGTCCGGGCCGGCCACGGCTTTGGTGCTCTGGTCGCGCAGTGCGGCGGTGGCTGTGGCCGCGTCGGTGCGTGCGACCTCTTGCACCCCTTGAGCCGCCCTGCTCGGCACGGGCTCGTCGGTGGTGATGGCGTACCGGTCGCGGTAGGCCACGATCCGGCGTACCTGCGCCCGCCACCGGTCCGCCTCGATCGGGTCGGCCGGAACCGGGGCCAGGTCGCGCGCCCATGCCGGTGGGTGGGTGCGGACCTCCTCGACCAGTGCGTCCAGACGTGCGGCAATCAGGTTGGCGTGGGTCTGTACCCAGTCGCGCACCTGGCGATCCACCGCCTCGCCGGTCAGTGGGCTGTCCACCTGCGCCGCGGTGTGGGGTGGTGGGGTGACCCAGGTCGGTAGCCCGTCGGTGCGCTCCACGCTCGGGGGCGCTGCGATGCGGTGGTGCAGCACCTGCGCCACGGACTGCGCAGAACCCAGCTCGCGTGCGGCCGCGGCCTGGCGCACGAGCCTGGCGGCGTCCGCTCCGGCGAGCTCGTGGCCGGCCAGCAGGTCCCGCAACGCCGGCCAGGCCTCGTCCTGGACCACGGCCCCACCCAGCTCCTCGCCCAGGGCGCTCGTCACCGCAGTCGTCAGTCGCTCCTCACGGCCAGGGTCCAGGACCCGGGCGCAGGCGTCCTCGTACTGGGGGACCAGCCGGGCCAGGGACACTGCCTGGTCGTACTCGGCCTCCAGGGTCGCGGTGGCCGACGGCACCGTGCTTGCCCTGCCCAGGACCGTGCGCAGGCTCTCGCGCACCGCCCGGGCGGGGGTGGGTTGGGCGTGCAGGTCGACCTCGAGCAGCTCATCGGTCACCACGTAGACCTGGTTGGTGTGCCGGCCCCGGGTCAGACCGGTGTACAGCTGCTCGCGGGTCGCCCCACCGGTCAGTAGGTAGTGCGCGGTGTCCACGGTCATGCCCTGGACGCGGTGCACGGTCGCGGCGTAGCCCAGCTCCACATGCTCGGCGACATAGTCCCCCGGGACGGTGACGAACCCTTGGTGGCTCGTGTGGCGCAGGCGCAACGCACCGTCCTGGTGACGCTCCACGACCTGCCACAGGTCACCGTTCTTGACGAAGTCGGTGCCACGCTCGACTCTCAACGACCGCGCGTTCAGGCGCGTGACGACCGTGTCACCGACCCCGGCCCGGGACTCGTCGTGCAGCAGGACTCCCCCGTCCTCGACCAGCCCGGCCGCCACCCGGTCCAGCCGGGCGCGCATCGACAGGCGCACGACGTCGTCGTTGCTCCCAGCGATCATCACCGAGTCCCGCCCGGTGCCGGTCTCAGCCCACCAGGCGGCGTAGAGCTCATCAGTCAGTGCCTCGCGCGTGCCGCCGCGGGTGCGCGCGTTCTCGATATAGAAGTCCAGGGCGTCGGCGTGCCCATCACGAAGGCGCAGGGACGCCGCGGCCTCACCGGGGGTGGTGAAGCGGTGCACGTGCTCCAGATGCGCCGCACCGACGTGGGTGTCGATCAGACGCAGCACGCCCCCAGCCCCCACGGCCTGCAGCTGCGCGGGGTCACCCAACAGCCGCACCGCCGCCCCATGTTCGGTGGCCACGCCAACGAGCCTGTCCAGCTCCGGGGTGGCGGCCATGCCCGCCTCGTCAACCAGCAGCACGGTCCGCTCGTCGACCACCAGGTGCTCGGGCACCTCCCCGACCCCCCCATCACTGTGGGCGTGCAGGAACTTGTGCAGGGTGTCCACCCCGACCCCGAGCTCCTCGCCCAGCACCGCTGCCGCGGCCGCAGACGGCGCCAACCCCAGAACCCGCCCGCCGGCCATCGCCACCGCGGCCGCGAACGCGGACATCGCCGTGGTCTTGCCCGCCCCGGCCGGTCCGATGCCCGCCTCCAGGACATGACCACCGGCCGCGAACCGCCGCGCCAGCCCGACCTGACCCTCGTTCAGCTCCCTGCCCCGCGCCGCCTCGATCTGCTCCACCGCGGCCACAAGGATCGCCTCATCAACCACGAGCCCACCGCGGGTGTGCGCCGCGGACAGCAAGCGGTCCTCGGCCCGCAACACCTCGGTGGAGGTGAACCTGGCGGTCGCGTGCTCGAGGTACACCGACTCCCCGTCCGAGCGCCGCAGGGGGGCCGGAGCAGGGTTCAACTCCGGCGGGCTCAAGGGCACAGAACGCCGCAGCGCCTCCCGTGTCAGGGCATCAGCCAGCTCCACCACGTCCAGCCCAGCGACGTCCGCGCCGGCCGCGCGGGCCACCCGCTGAGCCTCGGCCTGGACGTTGCCCACACTCCACACCGACCGGTCCTGGCTCAACGACGCCAGCACCCGACCGGCCAAAGCAGCGACCGTCACACCCGCACCATCCACACCCGCGCCGACCTCCGGCGTCAGCGCGGCCTGGACCACGTCGTCGACAGCGGCGGCCGACCCCAGGACCTGCGCAGCCCGCTCCCGCCACTGCGCCCGTCGGGTCGACAGCGCCACAACCTCGTCCTTGGCCCCGCGCGTGGACAGGGTCGCCTGCTGGGCGAACTTGAACTGCACGGCCTTCGTCGGTTCGTGCCCGTGCTGATCCCGGTAGGCGGTGATCAGGTCGCCATAGGCCCCCTCGATCTGCGCCCGCCGGGACGAGAACGCCCGCCGCAGCTCCACCGGAACCCCGGCGATCTCACGCACCGGCTGGCGACCGCGGCCTCGCCGCTCCTCGACGAACCGCACTCCCAGCCGGTCCCGCAACCCGGTCTCGACCAGGGTGTTGTACCGCTCGGACGCCGCGACCCCCAGGGCGTGCAGCACCCGACCGTCCAGGGACCGCCACTTGCCGTCAAGGCCCTGGACCTTGGTGGAGACCGCCACGTGCGTGTGCAGGTTCGGGTCACCGCTGCGCGAGTCCAGGTGGTCAAACGCCGTCGCGACGAACCCTCGGGTCTCGACCTGCGCCGCACCCCCAGCCCCGACCCGCGTCAGCGCCGCTTCCGACTCCAACCACCTCACGGTCGCCCGCCACGCCGCCTCATGGGTCTGCTGCACCGCGACCCGCAGCCGGTCATCGCCCAACGCCCACAAGGTGCTCACCGACTTCACCGGGGTGAAGACCATGTCGTAGCCGGCCACCGGCTGACGCTGCCCGGCCCCACGCCCAGCAAGGAAGCGGTTGACGTCGGCGTCCGACGGCGCCAACCCATCGCGCTCCCCCAGCACCCCCCGAGCGATGTCCCAGCGGATCAGGTCCCGCTCCACACCCGCCTGCGGGGACCGGTCATGATCGACCCGGAACTTCTCGAACGCCGACCGCAGCCGCACCTCGTACGGGTCCTGCTCCGGGGCGACGAACCGCGGGAACCGCCGGCCCAGCTGGGTCTGCCCCGTGGCCACATCCACGCTCGCACCCTGCGCGACGAAAGACTGCTCAAGCCGGTCCGCATCGGGGTGGCGCCCCTCACCGAACAGCGCCCGCATCTGCGTCTCGGACACCTGACCCGACACACCCAACGACGCCAGCCCGGCGCCAACCCACCGTCCAGGTGGATTGCCGTCGTGGACGTAGTAGTCGCTCAGCGACTCCCCCCGCGCCCGGTTCACATCACCGGACGCCACCTGCCGTGTCAGGTACGTGTACCCGTCCCCGGCGTGCAGGACGTGGACGGTCATCATCGAGCGCCCACCCCCTCACCGCCACACCGGAAACCACCGGCCTGCATGGCCACACACTGTAGTGCAAGAGGTGTGTACTGTTCGATTGTTGGCAACTGGAAAAGACTGGCTCCCTCAGAACGCGGTGCTGGTCTGGGTCGGACGTTCAAGGGGGATGAGATGTCGAAGGGTCGTACGTCTTCGCTCATGCAGGCTCGGGAGCGAGCTCGAGCCTCACGACTGAAGGTCCACGCCGAGCGTGAGCGACGCGACCACCTGATCGAGGAAGCTGCGGCCTCCTACTTCGCGGCCGAGTCCGACCGAGACGAGTTGCGGGAGAAGATCGCGGCAGTCGAGAGATCCATGGCCTCTTCCGTACTCGCGCTTCGCGCGCTCGGCGAGGCCACTTCCACCATCAGTCAGCTGCTGGGCATCGATGCTCGCGAAGTCCGACGGCTGGGCTCTACCGCGCCTGAAACAGATGTTTCCAAAGCCGAGAGCACGCCGGACGGGATGCAGCCGAAGGTGTCCGAGGCATGAAGGCGCACGCTTCCGCCGCTCGGCTCGACGACGGCAAGGCGTGGATCAACGCGTGGGTCAGTACTCGACCGGCTCTTGAGTGCCTCGGAGCCACACGGCCAACGCGAGCAGATCGGAGGTCGACCCTGCTGAGGGCAGGTCGGCCGATTACGACAGGTGACGACCTGGTGCTGCGCAGGACCGCATGGCGGCTGCCGTGGCGCTCGGCCGATGGTGTGCCGTTCCCTTCCCCCTCCAGCATCGACGCGAGCACAGACGCTACCCAGTGGGCCGCCCTGGCCCGCGCCGTCGCAGTGGAGTGGGAGACGCGTGTAGGGCCAAGTCTCTTCCTGCTGGCTGGTGGAGCAGGCGCCGTCTTCGGCATCCTGTCTGGTCAGCTCATCGCGATCCAGCGCCTCGAGTCAACGACCACGGCCACCGACTGGCTGGCACTCACCGTGCTTGCGTTCATCCTGGCTCTCGTCGCCGGCTCTGTTGTCTGGCTCATGTCCCGGCGCGACCTACGCCGGGCCTACCGCGACGCACCCATCTGGCGCCAACGTTCCGAACGCTACGAGCGCCGCGCCGAAGAACTCGCGGACCGTGAGACACGTAGCCGCGCGAGGACCATAGGCCTTGTCGCTACGGCAGGGGTGGTCCTCTGTCACCTGAGCTTGAGGCGATCTACCAGCTCGTGGCTGCCCTCGTCTCGACCGACCTAGCGCAATCCGAAGGCGGCTCCCGGCGCGGGCAGTGCCTTCCAGAAGTAGCGCCCATCCTCGGGGACGCCGTCCCACCACGAGGTCTGCAGGCCCTCAGAGAAGGCAGCTGGGACCGCCTGTCGACGCCCCCCAACGGTGAACCTGAGGGAGCGGAACAACTCGACGCTCGCGGGACTGCTCGCGAAGCCGGACACCGTCCGCACGCCACGGTGCGCAAGGCCCGCCACGCCGACGCGAACCAGTGCAGCACCGGCTCCCTGTCGTCGATAGGCCGGGTCAACAGCGACCTCCTCGATTGAGCCCACCAGCTCGATGTACGCGCGCAACCACCGGGCGTCCGGAGCGCCCGGCCTGCCCAGCGACGACAGGACGTCCGCAGCTTGGCCGTAGTGCGGCCCGGCATGCAGCGCGCCGACCACGCGCACGCCGTCGAAGAGGCCGATCCAGGTGTCTACGGGCGCTCGGTCACCAGTGCGCGCCATCCAAGCCCGGACCCGTCTGGCCTCCCCCGTCGAGTCGTCAAACGAGCCGGGCACGATCAGGTCAACCTCACGTTCGAACAGCGCCTTTGCCTGCTCCTGCTCCACTGCAGTCAGCGCGCGCGGCACCCAACGGTTCGAGGTCACAGCCATCATCGTGCCTCACCACTCCGACCCTCGCGTCGCACCAACCAGGGTCGGCCCCCAGCGATGCTGATCCAGCGCCTCCTCGTCAATCTCCACCATCACCCGGCCGAACGCGCGTAGATCCTGCACTGCCGGATCTCCTCATACGCCGCCCCGTCGAGCAGCCCGTCACGCCGGGCCTGCGACACCTCGTGGAACGTCCCCAGCTCGATCACCACCAGGTCATCGATGCCATCGTCGGTCCGCGGCATCGGCACGTACTGCCAGCGCGCGAGCTCGTCGACCAGCTGCTCCCGCGCCAACTCCCCCGCGGCATACCGCTGTGCGATCTCGTACGGGCTCGCACCACTGAACCCCTCGCGAACAGGCGGCACCGTCCGCGCCGAGCGCAGCGTCTTCGACACCGCCGCCTGTGAGAG
>NZ_JAMBPP010000020.1:8068-65470 GCF_023369855.1 Actinotalea alkalitolerans
TCGCACCACTGAACCCCTCGCGAACAGGCGGCACCGTCCGCGCCGAGCGCAGCGTCTTCGACACCGCCGCCTGTGAGATCCCCAGCACGTCGGCCAACTGCCGCTGCGCCACCCCGGGCGCTGCCGCAGCAAGACTGCGCAGGTAGTCCAAGTGCGCGATCTGCTCCCGCAACCGGTTGCGCTGAACCGCCCGCATCTGCGGCGACAGATCCGTCGGCACGGCCATCGGAACCACCTCCTACAACCTAGGTTATCGACATCGGACACGCGATCGCGGTCACGACCGGAAACGGTCCTGCCGCGGTACCGGACCTTGCGAATTCGGTCGTGCGTTCCGGTCGGGCCACCACGCATGGCTCCGGATCGAGTCCCGCCGGCGATGGGCGCCGACGCAAAACGACGGCGGTCTCAACCGGTCAACGCACCACGGAAGGATCCGTGCGGGAGGTTGAGCGGTGGCGCTGGTGGAGTCGGTCGAGGATCGCGTGTGGGCGGGTTGGCGCGCCGGGGACTCGCTGCGGTCGATCGTGAGGGCGACCGGGTCCCCTCGGGAGGCGGTGCGCCGGGTGCTGCAGGCGCACGGCGGCGTCCGGCCGGCTCCTCGCCGGCGTGATCCACGGCGGTTGAGCGTGCAGGACCGGGAGGGGATCTCGCGGGGGCTGGCGGCGGGCCGTTCCTGTCGTGAGATCGCCGTAGAGCTCGGGCGGTCTGCCTCGACGATCTCCCGAGAGGTCACGCGCAACGGCGGGCGAGCGGCGTATCGCGCTGTCGATGCAGAGGCCGCGGCGCTCGTGCGCGCGCAGCGCCCGAAGGCGACGAAGCTGGCGCTGGACCCGGAGCTCGCTCAGGAGGTTCGAGGGCGCCTCGAGCTGGACTGGTCTCCGCAGCAGATCGCGGCCTGGTTGGCCCGCACCCGGCCCGACCCCGCGCAGCGGGTTAGCCACGAGACGATCTACCGCACCCTCTACACGGCGGATCGCAGGGAGCTCGGCGAGCGGCCGACTAGGCATCTGCGCACCGGGCGGTCGATGCGTCAGCCGCGGATGGCGCGCCGTCCCGATGGGCGGGGGCGCCTGCGGAACATGACGTCCATCCATGCCCGCCCCGACGAGGTCGCGGCGCGCTCGGTCCCCGGGCACTGGGAGGGGGACCTGGTGATGGGCCGCCGGCCAAGTGCGGTAGCAACCCTCGTTGAGCGTCAGACCCGGTTCCTCCGACTGGTGCGCCTGCCTGAGGGGTACCGGTCAGGACACGTCCGCGAGCAGCTGACCTTCGAGCTCGAGCAGATCCCGGCGTGGCTGCGGTTGTCGTTGACCTGGGACCGTGGCCGGGAGATGGCCGAGCATCAGGAGCTGGCAGCCGCGTCCGGGGCGACGGTGTACTTCTGCGACCCGCGCAGCCCGTGGCAGCGCGGGACGAACGAGAACACCAACCGGTTGCTGCGGCAGTACCTGGGAAAGGGCGCGGACCTGCGCGCGCTGAGCCAGCGCGACCTCGACGACATCGCGACCCGCATCAACGACCGCCCTCGTCGCGTCCTGGGCTGGGACAGCGCCACCGACCGCTACCAGCAACTCATCACCGACCGGTACGACGACCATCGCGGTGAGGGATCCCCGATCGAGACACGCGCCTAGCGTGCTGTCGGGCCAGGTTGTGCGCAGCCTGGCCCGACATGACATCTACAGACCGAAGGCCCCGCCCTCGACGAGGATGACGACGCCCAGGCCGATGAGGACGAGGGGGAACAGGACGCTTTCCCAGCGTTCGAGGACTTCGGCGACGGGGCGGCGGGTGGCGACGTACCGGGCGGCGAGGACCAGGACGGCGACCAGGGCGAGGAACACGACGGCGTAGGCGGCGATCGCTGCCGGTCCGACCGTGAGAAAGACGGGGACGTAGACGCCGATGTTGTCCCCGCCGTTGGCGAAGGTGACGGCGGCGACGGTCCAGACACCGACGGCCTTGCCGGGGTCGTCGTCGTCATCGTCGTCATGGCGGTTGCGCCATGCCTGCCAGGCGGCGTAGAGGCCTAGGAGCAGGGGGATGAGCCCGAAGTAGGGGATGGCGTCCTCGGGTAGGAACGCGTCGGCGCCGATCGCGACCAGGACCGAGGCGACCAGGATGGCGCCGAAGCCGATGTACTGCCCCGCGATGATCTTCGCGGTGACGCCGGGTGCGCCGGCGCCGCGGGCGAAGAACAAGGACAGAACGATGATGTCGTCGATGTTGGTCACGAGGAACAGTCCGACGGCTTGCAGGGCGGCTACTGCCAGGTCCACGGGGGCCTTCCGGGTCGAGAGGGGCGGTAGGGCGGAACGGGGACTATCAGCTGTGCGGCGGGTGGAGGCGGCCGATGGTGGGCAGGAAGCGCCCTACGCGGGCGGCGTAGTCGGCGTAGTCCCGCCCGTGCGTGGTGAGCAGGTGTGGTTCCTCGACGAGGCGGACCTGCATCTGGATGCCCGCGAAGACCGCCGCCAGGCCGGCCAGCGCCACGAGGTTGGGGGTGGTGAAGGCGAGCCCGGTGAAGGTGATCAGCGCTGCGGTGAAGATGGGGTTGCGCACGAGCGCGAAGGGTCCGGAGGTCACGAGGTCGGTGCGTTCGGCCGGGTCGACGCCGATCCGCCAGGCGTTCCCCATGGCCATCTGCGCCGCGTACGTTGCCCCGATGCCCGCTGCGGCCACCACGGCCGCGGCGGTGCGCAGGACCGGTGAGCTCAGCGCCGGCACCACATGGCCGAGCCCGAGAAGGTCCGCGGCCGGTGCGGCGATGCCGACCGCGACCGAACCGGCACCGTTGATGCGATTGGCCCACCACTGCCTGTCCCCTCGCGCAGCGGCGGCGAACCGGAACCCGCTGTCACCTGTGCGTCGCCGCTGGACGGCCATCCGGCCCACCCCGGCCAGCAAGCCCCACACGAGGAACAGGACCAGACCGAGGATCGCGTGGCCGCTCACAGCGGGCCGCGGACCGTGGTCGCGGGTTTGACCGCGACGCCGATCACGAAGTCCCCGAAGAACCGGGTGACAGCCGGCTCGGGCAGCACGAACCCGTGCCGCTCGACCTCGGCGACGAACTCCGGCGCGCTGAACCGGTCGTGCTCGGGGTGCTCGAGGAAGGTGCGGTAGGACCAGCGCTCCAGCGCGTGGCGGGTCACTTCCTCGAAGACGAGCTGTCCCCCGGGCCGGATGACCCGCGCGGCCTCGGTGACCGCGTCGCGCCACGCGGGCACATGGTGGATCACCCCGAAGTCGACCACCGCGTCGATGCTCGCGGCCGCGAACGGCAGATCGGAGGCGTCGCCGACCCGGACGTCGACCCGCGCCCCGTACCGGGCCAGGCGACGCCGGGCACGCTCGACCATCGCCGGATCTAGGTCGAGCGCGGTGACGTGGGCCACGCCGAACCGTTCCAGGAGCAGCTCGGTCCCGACTCCCCGGCCGCACCCGATCTCGACCACGGCACCGCCCGCGAACCGGGCACCGAGCCGCTGAAGCAGAGGTGCCTCGTAGGATCGCTGCAGCCAGGCGCGGGCCGGGTTGTTCATCAGCAACGTCTCGGCGCGGTTCATCAGCACGACTCGGCTCCAGTTCGTTGGCGATCATCACATCGGTGACGTATCATCAGCACATGCCGATGATCTCCGCAAGTCCCGATGTGCTGAGTCGCGAGGCGCTGGCCCCGGCCGTCGCCCTGTTCCGGAGCCTGAGTGACCCCACCCGGTTGGCGATCGTGCGTCAGCTGGCGACGGGCGAGGCGCGGGTCGTGGACCTGTGCGCCGCCTTGGGGTTGGGCCAGTCGTCCGTCTCCACCCATCTGGCGTGCCTGCGCGACTGCGGCCTGGTCGACTACCGCCCGCAGGGGCGTGCGTCGGTGTACCACCTGACCCACCCCGAGCTGATGGACCTGCTCGCTGCGGGCGAAGGCCTGCTCGCTGCCACGGGCAACGCCGTGGCGCTCTGCCCGACCTACACGACGCCAGCGCCGACCACCCCCGGCCTGACACCGGGCGCGACGACGACACCAGGAGCCCGCGATGAGTGACGCCTGCGGTTGCAGCGACGACGAGACCACGCCCGCCGGCAAGGAGGCCGAAGAGCACGAGGCCGAACGCTTCTGGCAGGTCAAGGAGCTGCAGTTCGCCGCCGTCGCGGGTGTCCTGCTGCTCGGTGGCCTGATCGCCGGGGCGCAGGACCAGCCGACCGTCGAGCTGATCCTGAACTGGGCGGCCCTGCTCGTCGGCGCGTGGACGTTCGTCCCGTCCACCATCCGGCGCCTCGCGAAGGGCAAGATCGGCGTCGGCACGCTGATGACGATCGCCGCGATCGGCGCGGTGCTCCTGGGCGAGGTCGCCGAGGCCGCCGCGCTGGCCTTCCTGTACTCGATCAGCGAAGGCCTGGAGGAGTACTCCCTGGCCCGCACCCGACGCGGCCTGCGGGCGCTGCTGAGCCTGGTCCCAGCCCAGGCGACCGTCCTTCGAGAGGGCACCGAGACGGTCGTGTCCCCCGAGGAGCTGCGTATCGGTGACGTGATGCTGGTCCGGCCCGGGGAGCGGGTCGCGACCGACGGGGTCATCCGCACCGGCAGGACGGCTCTGGACGTCTCGGCGATCACGGGTGAGTCGGTGCCGGTCGAGGCCGGGCCCGGCGCCCCGGTGTACGCCGGGTCGATCAACGGCAGCGGCGCGCTGGAGCTCGAGGTCACCACCACAGCGGAGAACAACTCTCTGGCCCGGATCGTCGCGATCGTGGAGGCCGAGCAGTCCCGCAAGGGTGAGGCCCAGCGCCTCGCCGACCGGATCGCCAAGCCCCTGGTCCCGGGGGTGATGATCGCCGCGACGCTGATCGCGGTTGTCGGCAGCATCTTCGGTGACCCCGCCACCTGGTTCGAGCGCGCCCTGGTCGTGCTCGTCGCGGCGTCCCCGTGCGCCCTGGCGATCGCCGTCCCCGTCTCGGTCGTCGCCGCCGTCGGCGCCGCCAGCAAGATGGGCGTCCTGGTCAAGGGCGGCGCCGCGCTGGAGGCCCTGGGCACGATCCGCGGTGTCGCCCTGGACAAGACCGGCACCCTGACCCGCAACCAGCCCACCGTCATCGACGTGGTCGCGACTCCCGGGACGTCGACCGAGCGGGTCCTGGAGGTCGCCGCGGCGCTCGAGGCGCGCAGCGAGCACCCCCTGGCCCGGGCGATCCTTGCCGCCGTCGCGGCCGTCACCCCGGCCACCGACGTCGAGGCGGTGACCGGCGCGGGCCTGGTCGGGCAGATCGACGGGCGCCCGGTACGGCTGGGGCGCCCCGGTTGGCTCGACGCCGGCGTCCTCGCTGGTGACGTCGAACGCCTGCAGTCCGCCGGCGCGACCGCCGTACTGGTCGAGGAGGACGGGCACCTCCTCGGTGTCGTCGCTGTCCGCGACGAGCTGCGCCCCGAAGCCGTTGAGGTCGTTGCCGAGCTGCGCCGCCAGGGCTACACCGTCTCCATGCTCACCGGCGACAACACCCTGACCGCCCAGGCCCTGGCCCGCGAGGTCGGGATCACCGACGTCCACGCCGACCTGCGCCCCGAGGACAAGGCAGCGCTGATCACCCAGCTGCGCACCCAACGACGCACCGCGATGGTCGGCGACGGCGTCAACGACGCCCCAGCCCTGGCCACCGCCGACCTGGGCATCGCGATGGGCGCCATGGGAGCCGACGTCGCCATCGAGACCGCCGACGTCGCCCTCATGGGTGAAGACCTGCGTCACCTGCCCCAGGCCCTGACCCACGCCCGGCGAGCCCGGCGGATCATGCTGCAGAGCGTCGGCCTGTCCCTGGCCATCATCGTCGCGCTCATGCCCCTCGCGCTCCTGGGAGTGCTCGGCCTGGCCGCGGTCGTCCTGATCCACGAGATCGCCGAGGTCTTCGTCATCGCCAACGGCGTACGCGCCGGTCGCCTCAGCCCCCTCGCGCAGCGCCCCGCGAATGCTCCGGCGACCACCGAACTGGCCCCGGCGCGGTGACCGCACTGGACGCGGCAATGACCCCGGCGACCAGGACGTCGACCATCCGCCGGCGCATCGCCCTGGCTGCGGGAGCTGTGGCGGTCGCCGCGATCGACCTCAGCGCCAAGGCTTGGGCCGAGAACTACCTGGACGCACCGATACCGCTCGGCCCGATTGACCTGCGCCTGGCCTACAACCCTGGCGTGGCGTTCTCGATGGGAACAGGCGCCCCGACCTGGCTGATCATCGCCGTGACGGCAACAATCACCGTCGTGGTGGCAGCGGTCGCCTGGCGGGCCGCAGCTGCACCGGCCCGGCTGCGGCTCACCGCGCTGACGCTCGTCCTCGGAGGCGCCGCAGCCAACCTGATCGACCGGGCCCGCGACGGAGTCGTCACCGACTACCTCCACAGCGGCTGGTTCCCGACCTTCAACCTCGCCGACACCACCATCGTCACCGGCGCCGGGCTGCTGGTCCTGGCCGCCGCACGCCACCGCGCGCCGGACACTGATGTCGCACCGGGGCCGGCCCCCGGGGCCTTCGAAACGGAGCCGACATGAACAGAGTCGACGCATGGACGGTCCCGGACCCGGATCGGCGTCCCGTGAGGAGACCGGTCACCACCCAGCGCGGCCGGGCGGCCCGTGCCCTGCTGGCAGGCGTCGTCGCCGCAGTCTTGCTTGTGGGGTGCACGTCGGCAGTCACCGGCGGGCGGACCGACGATGGCGCGGAGGCGGGGTACGTGTCGGGTGATGGCACCGTCTCCAGCTGGGAAGCCGCAGATCGCGGTGAGCCCGTCCGCCTGGTCGGCAAGGACTTCGCCGGCGCCGACGTGGACACCGGGGCCTGGGTCGGGGACGTCGTGGTGATCAACACCTGGTACGCGGCGTGCCCGCCGTGCCGGGTCGAGTCACCAGACCTGGTCGCCGCCGCCCAGGACTACGCCGCGGAGGGAGTCCACTTTATCGGGGTCAACGGGACCGACGACGCCGGCGCAGCGCAGCCGTTCGAGCGCAACTTCGAGATCCCCTACCCCAGCATCCACGATGCTGACGGGACCGCGATCGCTGCGTTGCAGGGACGGGTGCCCGTCGAGGCGGTCCCCACGACGGTGGTCCTGGACCGGCAGGGTCGGGTGTTGGGACGCATCATCGGGCGTCTGGACCCCACCACCTTGCGTGAGCTGATCGACACCGCGCTGGCTGAGGCTCCGTGAGCGCTGGGTTCTGGCAGGACCTGGCCAGCGCGTTCCAGGAGACGGCGTTCTCCGGGCCGATGCTCCTGGCGGTGCCCGTGGCGATCCTCGCCGGGATCGTCTCGTTCGCCTCTCCCTGCGTCATCCCGCTCCTGCCCGGGTACTTCGCGTTTGTCACCGGGATGAGTGGTGCCTCCACGGGGGAAAGGTCCAAAGCGGTCCTGCTCACCGGAGTGGGCCTGTTCGTCCTGGGGTTCTCCGTGGTCTTCGTCCTGCTTGGAGTCGCCTTCGGCTCCCTCGGCGTCGCGATACGGCCATGGTTGGCCGTCGTCATGCCCGTGATGGGTGCCGTGGTCGTCCTCATGGGACTGTCGTTCCTCGGCTGGATCCCCGGCCTGCAGCGCGAGAGGCGGATCCATCTCGCCCCCCGCCAAGGGCTGCTCGGTGCGCCCCTGCTTGGGATCGTCTTCGGCTTCGGATGGGCGCCCTGCATCGGACCCACCCTCGCGACCGTCCTGTCCCTGTCGCTGAACGAGGCAAGCGCCCTACGCGGGGCACTCCTGGCCGCGGCCTACGCCGCTGGCCTCGGCCTCCCGTTCCTCCTGATCGCCCTGGGAGCGCACCGGTCGACCGCCGCTGTGACGTTCCTGCGCGAGCACCGGGTCGCGATCATGCGGACCGGTGGAGCGATGCTGGTCCTGATCGGCCTGGCGCTGATGACGGGTCTGTGGACCACCTGGACCCAGAGCCTGCAAGGGTTCATCGGAGGATTCGTGACCGTCATCTGACCATCAACCCCGCCACGCAGCGCCCCCGCCGAAGGAAACGGACCACCCACTGCCATGCCGCCCTCCACGACGACCCGCCGCACCGCCCGCGCGACTCTGTCCGCCGCTGTAATGGCGCTGGTCCTGGCCAGCTGCTCAGCGACCACGGACACCGGGACCAACCAGACCCCGAGCCCGGCAGAGGCCGCGAGGAGCGAAGGCCTTCCCAGTGACCACGTCCACGGCGTCGCCTTCAACCCCGCCGACGACAAGGTCTACCTAGCCACTCACGACGGCCTCTTCCGCTACGACGAGACCGGGCCGGTCCGCGTCGGCCCGGTCATCGACCTGATGGGGTTCACCGCCGCCGGACCCGACCACTTCTACTCCTCCGGTCACCCCGGAGCGGGCGTCGACCTACCCAACCCCGTCGGGCTGATCGAGTCCACGGACGCAGGACAGACCTGGACGCCCCTGTCCCGCCAGGGGCAGACCGACTTCCACACGCTGAGCGCCTCACAGGCAGGGGTGGTCGGCCTCGACGGAACCACCGTGATCGCCTCCGCTGACGGGCAGAGCTGGTCCACCCTCGATCCCGGTGTCGCCACCCACGCCCTGGCGGCATCGCCCGACGGAACCACCCTGCTGGCCACGAGCGCGTCCGGGCCCGCGCGCTCCACGGACAGCGGCATCACCTGGACCGTCGAGCCGGAGGCACCGCTCCTGCAGCTGGCGCACTTCGCCGACGACCTGACCGTTGCCGGTGTCGCGCCCGACGGTGGTGTGTTCCTCAGCACCGACGCCGGGGCGACCTGGGAGCTGCGCGGGACCGTCGGGGAGGCACCCCAAGCCATCACCACCCGGCTACAAGCCCAGGGCGACATCGAGATCCTCGTCGTCGTCGCCGACGCGCTCCTACGATCCGCCGACGGCGGATCGTCGTTCACACGCTAACGCCGAACCCCTCGCCGAACCCCGCCCCCACGCACACCCCACCATCGACCGAGGAACCATGCACACCACTGAACCCGCGCATTGGCCAGGACCTCTGCCGATTCCTTCGCCGCCGATGGGGTGGTCGAGGTGAGCCCCGGGGAAATCAGCCACGTGCTGGTCTGGGGAGCGACGTCGGCCTACGCCGTCGCGCTCATCTGCTTCGCCGTCGACCTCGCGCAGCTGGCCGACCGACCCGACTCACGGCCTGCGGGCACTCCGGCAGCCGCACGACCCTCGGGACGCCCAACCTCGCAGGCCCCGCGCCGGGCGGCTGCCATCGCGATGTCCGTGACCACCGTCGGGGCGCTGCTGCACCTCGCTGGGACGATCACGCGCGGTGTGGCCGCGGGGCGGGTGCCGTGGTCGAACATGTACGAGTTCGCACTCGTCGGGACCGGCGTCGCGGTCCTGACGTTCCTGGTGCTCTGCCGCCGGCAGGACGCGCGGTTCCTCGGAACGATCATCATGGGCTTGACCGTCATCGCCCTCGGCGTCGCACTGGTGAACTTCTACGTACCGGTCGACGGCCTCGTCCCAGCACTGCAAAGTCCCTGGCTGGTGATCCACGTCTCGATCGCGACCATCGCGACCGGCCTGTTCACCGTCGCGTTCGCCGCCAGCGCACTGCAGCTGCTGAAGGACTACCGCGCCCGAGACATCGCTCGGACCTCGGCCCCACAGCCGGCCCTGGTCAGCACCGGCCCCGGTCGACCCGACGGTCGCAGCCCCCTGGCGCAGGAGCGCGGGATGGCTCACCGTCGCTGGCGTGTCCTGGACCAGCTGCCGTCCACGCGAAACCTCGAGGGCCTTGCCTTTCGGATCAACGCCGTCGGCTTCGTGCTGTGGACCTTCACGGTCATGGCCGGCGCCGTCTGGGCGGAGCACGCCTGGGGCCGGTACTGGGGCTGGGACCCCAAGGAGGTGTGGAGCTTCATCGTCTGGGTGGTCTACGCGGCCTACCTCCACGCACGCACAACCCGCGGATGGTCCGGGCGGCGAGCAGCGTGGTTCGTCGTAGCGGGATACGCAACAGTGATCTTCAACTTCACCGGCGTAAACCTCTTCTTCCTCGGGCTGCACAGCTACAGCGGCCTCTGACCACACGGCCCCTGCTCGGTCGCCCGTCTCCGCGTCCCACTTCCTTGGAAGTGGGACACCCCCTCGACGCGTGGCCGAACCGAAACCCGCTCGGCCGACGCGCCGTGCCAGAGGTTGGTCCCGAAACACCGTCCCGCTGACTCCGTACGGAAGCAACCTCCGGTACGTTCGCCCGATGGATCTCGGCTACGCGCGGGTCTCGACCGCAAAGCAGGACCTCGACCGGCAGGTCGAGGCGCTCGTGGTCGCCGGCGTCGCACGAGACAAGATCTTCCTCGACAAAAAGTCCGGCGCGACCACTGACCGGCCCGGGCTCCGCGCGGCGCTCGAGTACGCCCGCGACGGCGACGTGATCGTGGTGCACACCCTGGACCGGCTCGGCCGGACCGTGCGCGACACCCTCAACCTGATCCACGACCTCACCGACCGCGGCGTCGGGGTGCGCAACCTCGCCGACCCCATCAAGGTCGACTCGGCCAACCCGAGAGATCCGATGGGCCAGCTCGCCGTCGTCTTGCTCGCGCTCTTCGCGCAGATGGAGCGGACGTACACGGTCGAGCGCGCAGCCCACGCGCGCGCGGTTGCGACGGCCAAGGGCCGGCGAATCGGCCGACCGGTGGTGGTCGACGCGGACAAGATCGCCTACGCCGCCCACCTTCGCGAGACGGGGCACTCGATCGCCGACATCGTCGCCAAGACCGGCATAGCCCGCACCAGCCTGTACCGCCACCTCCCGCCCCGGGCGGTAGAGCACCACACGGCCGCGCCGGGGACTGCGCGGGCCGCAGAGGAGCACACCTGACCGCCGTTCTCCCATGGCGAATAGGTGCCGGTCGGCTCGCTACGTTTTCTGCGCCCGCCGCCCGCCTCAGTGCCTCGAGCGGCCGGCGAACCGGCTCGCGAGTGAGCGGCGTGCGGCCCAGAGTGCGCAGCCGGCGCAGATGTACACCCCGGGCGTGCTGCCGAGCTCGACGGCGTGCGGCCGGACCCGTCCGCAGCAGCCGCACGTCTTGGTCGCGCTGGACGGAGGTCGGCTTGCCGTGGATGCCATGGCCCAGGGTGGCTCATCGACACCGGCGGCGTCGATGGTGGGCGGGTCAGGCGCAGCAGGATGTCGGCATCTCGTTGCGGAACAGGCCGGCCGCGATGCGCAGGCTCTCCGCCATCGTCAGGTAGGGCGCCCAGGTGTCGGCGACGTCGTCGACGGTCATGCCTGCCCGGATGGCGTAGGTGGCGGCGAGCATGATCTCTCCCGCGCCGCCGGCCAGGGCGTGCGCACCCAGGACCCGACCCGTGGTGGCGTCGGCGACCACCTTGACCACCCCACGGGTGTCGCGGTTGACCAGGGCACGCGGGACGTCGGACAGGTCCAGCACCCGGCACGCGCAGGTGTAGCCCTGCCCGAGCGCTTCCTGTTCGCTCATCCCTGCCGAGGCCAGCTGAGGGCTGGTGAAAACCACGGCGGGCAGGCCGGTGTAGTCGACCTGCGCGTCGGGCGCGCCTGCGGTCCGGGCCAGCGCGTTGCGCGCGGCGACCCGGCCGGTTGCGGCGGCGACGTAGACGTACTGCGGGGCCCCTGACACGTCACCTGCGGCGTAGACGCGGTGGTTGGTCGTGCGCTGGAACGCATCGGTGCGGATGAAGCCTCGCTCGTCGAGGTCGATGCCCGCGGCTGCGAGCCCCAGTCCGTCGGTCCTGGCCGACCGACCCACGGCGATCAGCAGCCGCGCGCCGCGGGCCACCGCACCTGAAGCCGTCCGCACCACGACCTGGCCCCCTTCCGCCGCGACGGAGACGGCGTGCTCTTCGATCACGTCGATGCCGTCCTCGGAGAACACCCGGCGCAGTCCCTCGGCCAGCTCAGGCTCGGCGTGGGGTGCCACGCGCCCGACCAGGGAGACCTTGGCCCCGAGGTGGGCGAAGAGCTGCGCTTGCTCGAGGCCGACGTAGCCACCGCCGATCACTACGATCGACTCGGGCACCTCGTCGAGCTCCATGGCTGTCGTCGACGTCAACCAGTCCACCGAATCCAGACCCGGCAGTGCCGGTACCACCGGTTCGGAGCCGGTCGCCACGACGTACGCCCGGGCGCGCAGGGCCTGCCCGTCGACGGCGAGCGTGTCCCGGTCGAGGAAGCTCCCCTGCCCCGAGATCACCTCGAACCCGTAGGCCGTGGCCACGGCGGCGTACTTCGCCCCTCTGAGCCGTTCGATCAGCTCGTCCTTCTGGCGCACCAACGCGCCCAGGTCCACCGTGCCGGCCGAGGTAGGTGCTCCGTCGAACGGGTTGTTCAGCGCACCGTGTCGGGTGCCGGCCGCGGCGAGGAGCGTCTTGGACGGGACGCAGCCGATGTTCACGCACGTCCCACCCAGAACGCCCCGCTCGATCAGGACGACACTGCGCCCCGCCTGCCTCGCGGTGATGGCTGCGGCCATCGCCGCGCCCCCCGAGCCGACCACGGCCAGGTCCACGTCAGAGTCGTCATTCATGTCGCACCCTCTCCTCACCCAACGTTGCTCACGCCAGGGTGGACCTTCCCCCACACTGGAAGGTCAAGTGACCGGCGAGAGGAGCCAAGAGTGCGCATCGGAGAACTCGCCCGGGCGAGCGGCACCACGACGAAGACGCTGCGCTACTACGAGGCAGTGGCACTCCTCCCAGCGCCCGAGCGGACCGCCGGCGGGTACCGGGACTACGACCCCAAGACCGTGGCCCGACTGGACTTCATCCGCCGCAGCCAAGCCGCCGGCCTGACTCTTGCCCAGATTCGCGAAGTCCTACAGGTCCGCGACGCCGGCACGGCGCCCTGCCACCATGTCCACGACCTCCTCGACCGGCGCGTCCACGAGCTCGACCGCCAGATCGCAGACCTCCACGCACTCCGCCTCACCGTCGCAGAGCTGCGCGACTCCGCCACCGAGGCAGACCCCGAATCGTGCAACCCCTCAACCGTCTGCCGGTACCTCTGAGCGTCGGCATCGCGAACCTGGCTACGGTGCAAGCCGAAGGTGGTGCGTTGACCGCTTGAGACCGCCACCGTTTACGGGCCGCCGCGCGAGCGAGCCTGGTAGCAGTCAGGTCCCGAGGAAGCTCATCGCGAACTTGAGGAGCTGGTCGGCGGCGACGTTGCTCGCGATACCGCCAGCGACCGAGAGGCCGCCCGACTTGACCGCCTCCAGGAACTTCGAGAGCTTGCTCCGCTCCGGGTCGTCCTGCGCCGCCTCAACCGCCTCGACGTAGGTCGCGACGTCTGCCTGACCCAGGCCGAGGGCGAGGGCAGCGCGCGCGAGGGAATCGACGTCGCCGACGTTCACGGTCAGCTTGTCGATCCAGCCGGCCTGGGTGATCGCCGCCCCTGGGCCGTAGACGTTCGTAACGAACGTCGTGACGGCCGCCCGGACCGGCGGGTCGTCTACGGTCGGCCCGCCAACTTCCCCTGTCTGGGCGCCGGCGCTCTCGAGGTCGAGCGCGAGGTTCATGACCTGCGTGCGGACCGCGTCGAGCACCGAGACGAGGAGCTGCCTCGGCACCTCGGTGCGCATAGAGAAGAGATACATACCCGAGACGTGAACCGCCTTCTCCTCATCGATGAGCCGGTTCCACCAGCTCACGGCAGCCGCTGGCCATGGGATGGCGAGGCCATCCTCAGACACAGCCAGCGACTCCAACTCCGAGACCGGCTGGCGAGCCGCAATCTCGAACAGCGGGGCGAACTGCGATGGAGCATCGGACACCCGTAGATGGGTGGTCGCCGACGAGCCACCGAACCCCGTCCACTGAGCCTTGGCGATCGAGACTTGCGCGCATCGGTAGATCGGCAACTCTTCCTCGACGACGTCGACGTATCCGCGCAGCTCGTGCTCCGCCCAGGTCTTCACCTGGTCGGCGCGGAGGCGATGCGCGACGGCTACCGCCCGCCGGAGCAGGTCGGCCGTCGACACGGACGGGTCGGACGCGCCGTCGATGATCCGTTCGAGAGCGGTCGGCATGGGCAGGAGTGTGCCACCGGCACGCCACAAACGGTCGTTCCAGAGGGAAGGGGGCCAGGCCAGGAGTGTCCCCATACGCGGTATCAGCAGAACTGATGGACCACTCGTCTACGAGCGTCACAGCCGATCGTTCGGCTGGGAGAGCTCGCGCTCTGGACCGGCAGCACCGGGTCCAGGTGGACGGTAGTCCGCTGCCTGTCCCGCATGAGGCCCCGTCACTGGGCCACTTCTCGGGGCGGGCACTGCGGGTCACAGCCGCGTGCGGCAGGCGTAACTGAGGGCGCCCCGTCGCGGATGTCGTTGAGGGATCCCTGAGTGGGACACGGCCGCACGCGCGGTTACCGCTCGTCGTCGCTCACGCGGCTAGGCGTCTCGGCTTGAAAGTACGTCTTGACACGCCTTCTTGTCGTATTACCTTGGAGATATGGCACTCGACGCTCTCCCCCGCTTGATCCCCACCGGCACATGCTGGTGTGGCTGTGGCCGCCAGGTCGGCCTGGGCTCCTTCTTCGCCCAGGGTCACGACAAGGTCGCCGAAGGAGCCTTGCTCGCTGCCCGGTACGGCGGCTCGGTCGCGCAGCTCCTACACGCACACGGCTACGGCGCGGGGCACTCCGTGACGGCGGCAGCCGTCTCCGAGGGGGCGTGGGACGAGTGTTCACACTCGGGCTGCGACTACGTCGGTACCCCGACCAGCGTGCGTACGCACCAGAAGCGCGCGGGCCACTGATGAGCGCACAACAGCGATTCACGCTCGCCCCGTTCGAGCGCACACGGTCCTGGCCAGCGGTGCGGTTCGGCGATCCGTGGAACGGCTTTGCGACGCCAGTCGTCCTGCGCGCCACCTTTGAGGACCTTCTGCTGGCGATCGGTGACGGTCACCGATGGGAGGGCGCCGACGCCATCGTGTGGCCGGCGATTGACCTCGATCCCGACGACCCTCCCGAGTACGAAGACCGGATCGCGCCGGACGCGGAGGGCCTGTACGACCTGGGCCAGCTTGGGTGGACGTTCGAGCAGATCTAGCCCACCCAGCCGATGCCGGCCGCCGGACGATCCTGCCGAACGGCGGTCATCGCCCACTCGACCTCACGCTGGTCACACGTTCTGAAGTCGCATGCCACGTACCCATGCCGGGTCGTACGTAGCGCATTGACAATCACACGTACCGCACGTACCTTCTCTCTTGTCGCCAGACCGGCGGCACCGGTCGAGTAGCCCGCCCGCCCGGTTTAGCACCATCAAGGAGCAGGCGACGTGACCGCGATCCAGAACAAGACCAACACCAAGACCCTGACCAGCCCGCTGCTGGAGATCATCGACGTGCACGAGGTCGACGACGCCGGCGGCGTGCACTACGAGACGGTGATGACGGCCGGCTTCCTCGTCGACCTCGTCGAGCGCGACCTGCTGAAGCTGACCGGAAACATCCGGCCGGCGCACGCGGGCGGCCAGGCCCTGCGGGGCAAGACACGGGCCAAGGTCGAGAAGTGGGCCCGAGAGCTGCTGGCGAACAACGCAGTGATCGGAAACATCAGCGTCCGCCTCAACCCCGAGACGTCCATGTTCGACGTGGTCACCGACGACGAGGGCGTGGAGATCCTGCTCCTGGACCGCGGCGAGCTCGACTGCGCCGTGGACTCCCTGTCGCGGATCAAGTCGATCCTGCTCGCGGCTGCCAGCCCGGCGCAGACCTTCGACCTCGCCACCCGGTTCCAGGTCCGAATCTGGATCGCCAACGACGAGGAGGCCAAGCGCGTGGCCGCCGTCTACAACACCCGCGGCGACAAGGTCAACGACTCGGCGGCCAAGTTCGCCTACTCCGAGACCCCCGAGCAGCGCGTGGCGAACCTGCTCATGAAGTCCAGCCGACACCTCGGCCAGGACAACATCGAGGTCCTCACCAACACCGTCTCCGCCTCGAGCCACAAGCTCGCGGCCTACAACACGCTCTCGCAGGCGATCGAGACGTTCTGGCAGGCCGAGCCCGTCACGGAGGAGGACGTCCGGGAGCACGCCGAGTGGCTCAAGGAAGCGTGGGACGCCCTGGTCGCGGTCCGGCCGGAGTTCGGCCGGCTGACCAAGGCCAAGCGTCAGGAGCTGCGCGGGCAGTCGATGGCCGGGACCGCCGTCAGCATCCACGGGATCGTGGCGGTCATGTACGCGATGTGGCGCGACGGGGTCGACCCCGCCACCGCCTTCAAGGCCCTGGACGCCACTGAGACCGTCGACGTCGACCTGGATGGCAAGGCCTACACCCAGGAGGTGGACTACTTCTCCTACGAGAACCCCGTCTGGCAGCGCATCGGCATTCTGATCCCCTCTCCGGACAAGGAGGGCAACGAGCGGCTGACGCTGCGGATGAGCTTCCAGACCCGCACGGCGATGGGCAAGGAGCTCAAGACCAAGATGGGCCTGTGACAGCCCCGGTCGGGGAGGGTGCGCAACGCATGCGCACCCTCCCCGGCGCGCCTGGCGCGTCGTCCGCGCACACTTCAACGACAGCTGTAGGTTGCTCGGGTGACCAACACGAGCAGCGACGCACTCGAGACGCTGGCCCCCTTGGCCCAGGCGCTGGCCGAGCCGACCCGACGGCGGGTACTCGCTGTCCTGGCCCGCGACGGCCACGCCTACCCCGGTGAGCTGGCCGTCGAGCTGGGCCTGGCGCCCACCGCGCTGTCGCACCACCTCACCTGGCTGCGCCGCGCCGGCCTCACCGTAGCCGTCCTAGAAGGACGACGCCGTCGACATCTCCTCAGCTCCGACGATCTGCAGGCGATGCTCCGCGAGCTGAGCCCGGCGGCGACCGGCGGCGGATCAGAGACCCGGTACGCGCCATCACGGATCCCCAGCTCCCACCCCCATCACCAACCGCGAGACCTCACCGCGCAGCAGCGGGAGGCGTTCCGCCGCACCGCGACGCTGTCACGGCTGGCGAAAACCGCGGCGCTGGCCGGCGAGGGCCCCGAGCCGATCCACGACGTCAACGTGCCCAAGCTCTCCGCGCACGACCTCATGCCTGAACGATCCCCCAACGGCCTGCGCGCACTCTCGTTGTTCTCGGGAGGTGGCGGGCTGGACCTCGGGTTCGCCCGGGCAGGCATGGCCCACGTCGCCTCCTTCGAGCTGATGCAGGACGCCGCCAACACCCTGCAGAAGGCGCACCCGGACTGGCAGGTCTTCGGCGGCCCCGAGGGTGACGTCGGACGGGTCAATTGGAAGGCCTGGCGCGACCAGGTCGAGGTCCTCCACGGTGGGCCCCCGTGCCAGCCGTTCTCGGTCGCGGGCAGACAGCGCGGCCAGCTAGACCCCCGGGACGGATGGCCGGCCTACGTACGCGCCGTGCGGGCCGTGCGGCCGCTCGCATTCGTGGCCGAGAACGTCCCCGCCCTGGCGTCGAAGAAGTTCGCCGACTACGTCGAGCAGACGATCACGGGGCCGCTGGGGCGCGACTACACCATCGTCCGACTGCTGCTGCGAGCCGAAGAGTTCGGCGTTCCGCAAACCCGCCGCCGGGTGGTGTGGGTGGGCTTCCGCCGGCGCCGCGACGCCGCGCGGTACGAGCCGCCCGCCCCGACCCATGCCTGGGTCCCGGACGGTGAGCCGCCGGTCGGCCTGCCTCGCACGCTCGGCGTCCGCGAAGCGCTGGGACTACCGGACATCGGCTTTGACGCCCTGTCCCCGACGATCCGCAGCACCCTGACCGGACCCCGCCACACGACCTCGATCCTCAACAGCACGGCAGCCCAGCGGGTCTTCGCCCAGCTTCAGATCTGGCCAAACGGGGTTGCACCCACCCGGGAGCGCGCCCGTGCATTCGTGGCCGCCAACGGCCACTTTCGGCTCTCCGTGCCGGATGTCGCGCTTCTGCAGGGGTTCCCGGACGACTGGCCGTTCCAAGGAGCCACCTATATGCAGCTTGGACAGATCGGGAACGCCGTACCCCCGCCGATGGCCTACGCCGTCGCGTCTTCGGTCGCCGCCGCCTTGGCCTGATCCATCACCACCGGGTCGACGTCGGCCCGCACGTTCCCGCCGGCGGCCTCTGCCGTCCGCTTCTCTGCGAGGTACGCGCGGACCAGAACCCGGAGCCTTGCCGCATGGTCCTTCTCGATCACGGGCAGCCCGTCGAGGTAGGGGCCCGGGATGTGCGGGTTGTTGAGCGTTGCGCCACGACGGATCACATACCCGCATCGCTCCCGCAGGAGCTCCACCATGCGGGCCTTGGAGTAGCCCGAGCTGTCCAGGTCCGCGTTGTCCACGTACTGCGCAGCGCTCCACTGGTTCTTCATGATGGAACGGGCCTCGGCGATCTCGTATCGCGCCCGGTCCCCCAGCACCTGCACCAGGACCTCGTCGGTGACCAGCTGCGGTGCACGCTGGGCGAGGATCAGGTCGGGGAGCACGTAGCGCTCCTTCTCCGCGATCCAGGGAGCCATGTCGGCTGGCGAGGCGTAGCGGCAGCTCAGCAGACGGCTGCCGGCCTTGTCGTAGAAAGCGAACAGCCAGTGCATGTCACGCCACTTGGCGATGTGCTGCGGGCCGAAGTCACGCACCGTCGAGACCGACTTGCTGGTGGTCGACTTCAGCTCGAACGGCAGCGGCTCCTCGAGCTCCTCGAGCTCGAGGACGGCATCCACGTCCGAGCGGCCCCGGCCGGCGGCCACGACCAGGTTGAACTTGTCGATCATCTGCTGCTCGCGGGCGTCATCCTGGACTGGCATGTCCACACCCTGCCCGGTTGCCTGACCGTCGGCTCGCAGCGACCCGCCGATGCCGCCTGCCCTGTTGCTGCTCAACCGGGCTGCCGGGCTGCGGAGGGCACTGTCCTCCTCACAGGCCGTGGGGCAGGTCACGGTGTCAACCAGCCCTGCAGCAGTCCCCCGTGACGCGAATCCGATCCAGGGTCAGAGCGGGCCACGCTCGACGTCGACCGTCCCGTCATCGCCGGCCGGGTCGCTTCCGTGGGTGGCGATTAGTGGCAGCCAGTTGAGGACCTGCCCGGCGAGGGTGAGTAGCTGGGGGTCGGGGGCGCCGGTGCGGCGGGCATTGATCCCGGCGGCCGCAGTGAACCGCTCGGGGTGGTCCACCTGCTCCTGGCGCAGCCTTTGGGCATGGGCGGCGATGCTCAAGACGCGCTCAGTGCCTTCCGCAGGTGCGTCGGGGTTGCGTCGGTCGTGGTCGTCGACGACTGCGGCGACGGCGGCGTAGCCGCCGAACGCACTGGGCGTCACCCACCGCAGGGTCCGCCGTGCGCGTGACCGGGACCAGACGATCTCACGCAGCAGCTCGTCGGTGGTGGTCTCCTCGTCGCTCATGCTGCGCCCCTCCCCCGCTGCAGGCGGTGCCCGTGGGTAGCGTGCCAGGCGCCCGTGAGGTGGTCGACGTCGATGCCGGGGTGGGCCAGGACGTACGCGGCGAGCCGTCCGGTGTTCTCCACGACCGCGGCGCCGGCGGTGGTGAGCAGCCAGTCCGCGATGAGCAGGGCCGGCACGGGGTCGGTCCCGATGATGTCCTGCCCTGCGGCGGTGAGGAGCCGGTGCGCGCCTCGAGCGCGGATAGCCGGTGCCCAGGTGGTCAGAGCGGCCTTCTCCTGCACGAGCTGGTGTACCTAGCTGGGGGCCTGGCCATTCGCGATCGCGGCCGCGGCGTGCATGCGTAGGGCGTGGGCGGCGTACTGGCCGGCCGAGGCGGTGCGCCTGGCGGCCTTGTACCCGGTGCGCAGGACGGTCTGGCCGGCTTCGGCGGCGGCCCACGGTTCGGGGTCGACACCGGTTGGGGTGGTGGCGGCACGGGTGAAGTGAACGAGGGTCAGGATCGGCTCGGCCCACGGTGCGGGCAGTGGGCGCAGGCGGCGGGTGGTGGTCATCTCGAGCTCCTCGCTGGTCGGTGCGGTGCTGGCGGATGGAGCGCAGGGGCCGGCGGTGTCAGTGGTCACGCCAACCCTCCGCGGTCTGGGTGGGTTCAGTCCTCGGTGGGGGTCATGACGGTCAGGACGGGCTCGCCGTCGTCGCCGGGGCCGATGTGGATCACGAGGCTGGTCAGCCGGGGGCGAGTGGCTCGGGGTGTGTTGGGGATCCGCAGGACGCGGAACTCGACCCGGTCGGTGTCGGTGGTGCCAGTCCCACGGATGGTGACGCGGGCCATCGTCAGGACGTCCCACAGCCGCCCGGCTTCGTCCTGGTACTCGTCGTTGTCGCGGGTCCAGGCGACGGCCTCGGCCCAGGCGTTGGCGGTGAGGGCGACGGGGTGGACGAACCCTGCTTCGCGGGCGGTGGGGGTGACGTCGATGAGGGCGCCGTCGGCGATGGCCTGGGCGCGGGTGTAGCGGTGGATGACGGGTCCGAAGAGCTCGGTGAGGTCCACGGGTGGTCCCCTTCCTGCGCAGGTGGTGGGTGGTCTGCGGTGCCGACCGTTTTTCGCCCCCTCCTGGCGCTGTGAATCACCGCCGGCATGAGCGGGTGGAGCGGCAACCCGTAGGGCGGCGAGGAAGGCGAGTTCGGCCGGGCTCAGTGAGCGCAGCGAACGCAGGTCGGGCTCGTCGACGAAGACGGCCCGGCCGTAGGCCGGGCTTGCGCGTAGGCCGCGCCGGCGATGATGGGAAGCCAGGAGGGGAAAGAGAGACGAGTGCTTGTGCGGCCGGTCCCGTAGGGACCGTCCGCCGCCGCGCGCTCCGTCGCGTGGCGCAGCTGGGGGTGCGGGGGCGGCCGAGTCACCCCGCCGCGGTGCGCCCGGCTCGATGCCGGCGCACCGCGCCCGCCGGCCCCGGGCCCGGCGGGCGGACCCGCAGGGTCCGGCGCGGCGCCGGTCGCTGCCTCACCGCTCGTCGCGGTCGTGCAGGCGCATCGGCCCGGTGATGCCGGTGATGGGCTCGTGGCCGGTGACGGTGGCCCCGTTGAACTTCCACCCGCCGGTCCTGACCTGTCCGGGGGTGTAGGGCTCGGCGTAGACGGTGGTGCGGGTCTCGGAGAAGAACGGGTAGGTGCGCCGCACGATCGCCAGCCCTTCCCCCGGCTCGCCGGTCAGGGTCTCGACGCGCACGGTCCCGGCGACGTCGTTCCGGTCGACCAGCGCCACGACCGGTGCCGTGGTGGTGGTGCCGTCGGTGTGGTGGACGGTCACGGTCAGCCCGTCCGGGGCGTCCCACGGCGGGCCGTCCTGCTCGGCGGCCGCGTTCACGGTGTAGGTCGCGAGCAGCCGCAGGACCTCGGTGACCACTGCGGGGATGCTGTGGGCGGTGCGCTCGTGACCCGGGGCCTCGTGCTCGCGGTCCTCGTACGCGGCCAGGTAGAACACCGGGGCGCCGTCCCAGACCTCGACCCCGACCATGATCCGGTCGTTGCCGGACGGCCAGGTGAGGACCACGGCGACGTTGGTCCCGCCGGTCGTGGACGCCAGCGGCCCGGGGACCCCGGCGTGGCGCAGCGTCTCGGCCAGGGCGGTCGCGACCTGCCCAGCCGGGGTGTGGGCCTCCTCGAGCGTCAGGACGGAGGTGGACGGCTCGACGTACCGGTTGGCGTCGACTCCGGCGGCGTTCACGCGCACGTCGCGGGTCAGGTCCTCGCTGATGCGGTAGGTGATCGTCCACGGGTAGTCGGCCCGCTCGTCGGTGCGCCGCACCGCGACCACGCGCGCCGCGCGTGCCAGGCACGTGCCGTGCTGGGGGTCGCCGTACAGGGCTGAGATGTGGTCGCCGACCTGGTACGGGGCGCGAGCGGTTCGGGCCGGGCGGGTGCGGGTGGTGGTCATGGTCTTGGCTCCTTCGGTGTCCGGGTGGTCTGGCCGGTGAGCGCCCGATTCCTTTCGGGCCTCACCGGCAGGCGCGAGGCAGCGCCCCGGTCGCAGAGGCTCCGAGCAAGCCCACCCCCGCCGCCCGACTTCCCCGGCTCGAGCTCCTTGGTGCGGAGCACCGTCCCTGGCCACCTACGCGAGCTGCGGTGGGGGTGGGCTTGCTTGGAGGGGCAGGGGTGCTACCGGCCAGGTGAGCCCGACGTGTCCCCGGCCCCGTGACCGTCGTCGCGGCTGGCGCGGAGCGCCCACGAGCTCGGGCCGCGCAGCGGCCACGTCCCGGGGCTGTTCAGCCCGGGGGGGTGCGGGGGCGGCGGCCCCCGCCGTGGTGGGCCGGCTCGATGCCGGCCCCGCCACGCCCGCCGGGTGACCGACCTGGCCGGACCCGCAGGCCCGGCCAGGCGGTGCGGAGGTCACTCCCCGTTGTCGTAGCCCTTGGCGGCGTCCTGGTCGTCGTCGCCCTCGGCGTCGCTCGGGTAGGTCGGGGCGGCGGTCGCCAGGGCCTCGACCTCGGACAGGGCGTAGCCCCATCCGGCCAGGGCGGTGAAGTAGGCGCGGTCCTGCTCGCTGACGTTGCGCCAGGTGTGGGTGCCGGTGCCGTCCTCGATCGCTGCGAGCACCAGCACCAGGGCGATGTGCTGGGCGCGGGCCGGGGTCGCGGTCGCGACCAGGTCCGCCAGCGGGTCCGGTGCGCCGTAGCCGACGTGCTCGGGCAGACCCAGCAGAGTCCGCGCGAGGCGGTGGCGGGTCTGCGTCGAGGCCTTGTCCAGCGCGTACGTCCCGGCGACCAGCCGACCGGCGAGGAACCCGGCCGCGTCCTTCGGGGCGGTCTTGCGGGCGGCGAAGCCAGCCAGCCACTCGCGGCGGACCGTCTCGGCGGACTTCCACGCCTTGTTGTTGGCGATGAGCGCGCGACGCTCGGCCTTCTGCTCCTCGCTCATCGGACCGGACTGCCGCTCGGTGCCGCCGGTGTAGGCGTACCGGTCGACGTGACCGTTGCCCTTGGGGTCGGTGCACACGTGGATGGCCTGAACGCCCTTCCAGCCGTTGTCGATCCACGCTGCCCGGCCCGGGCACTCGGCGTGCGTCTCCGGGGTCAGCGGGGTGCGCTCGTCGCCGTCGAGCGTCGCCAGCTCCACCAGCCGCTTGATCGTCTTGTCGTCGTAGGCCGGGCGGTCGATCACCGGGGTCCCGGCCTCGGTCAGCGTCGCGGTCAGGTCCGCGACGGCCTGAGCCTCGTCGCGGTCGTCGCGCAGCCGCTGGGCGACGTGCGCGAACTGCTCCGGTTCGTCCACGGCGGCGACGGTCAGGGCCTTCACGGCCTCGGCGTTCCCGTCGAACTCCGCGACGACGGCGGCCTGGTCGAGGGTCAGGTCGTACTTCGCGGTGACGGCGGCGGCGACCTCGGACCCTGCGACCGTCAGGGCGGTGGTGACCTGGTCCTTCTTGGTGTGGGTGCGCTTGGCGATCTGCGCCGCCGACAGGCCGAGCAGGGAGAGCTGCTGGAACGCGGCGACCCGGTCACGGTCGGCTAGGGCTGCGCGGTGGTCGTTCTCGGCCATCTGCTCGATGATCCGGCGGGCCTCGTCGGTGTCTCCGTCCACGACGTAGGCGGGGATCGCGGTCAGCCCGGCCTCGATGCTCGCGAGGGTGCGGCGCTGACCTGCCCGGACGTGCAGGGCGTCGGCGGTGCGCTGGACCAGGATCGGGGTCAGCACGCCGTGGGTCTTGATCGACCCGACGAACTCCGGCGTCAGGGCAGCGTCGGCGCGGACGTTGACCTCAAGGACGAGGGTGCGGGGGTCGACCTGGACGATCTGCCCGGTCGTGGTGGTGGCCTCGGCGGCCGTGGTCTGGGACTCGGTGACGGTCATGGTGAGCCGCCCTCCTGCCAGGAGCCTGGGTGGTCTGCTGGTGCCGACCGTTTTTCGCCCCCTCCTGGCGCCGTAATCACCGCCGGCATGAGCGGCCGGAACGACAACCCGTAGGGCAGCGCCGGGCACGAGTTCGTCCGGGCTCAGCGACGTAGGAGCGCAGGCCGGGCTCGTGCCCGGAGGCTGGCGGCGCAGCCGCTTGCGTGCAGGTCGCGCCGGCGATGATGTAGCGACAG
The DNA here is from genome assembly GCF_023369855.1 of Actinotalea alkalitolerans. GTDB lineage: Bacteria > Actinomycetota > Actinomycetes > Actinomycetales > Cellulomonadaceae > Actinotalea. Next base: position 31,990 of record NZ_JAMBPP010000020.1, read on the forward strand.
GAGGGGAAGAAAGAAGACGTCTCTGCTGCCGGCGGCCGCGCAGCGGTCGACGACCGACAGCCGCCGGCGCAGCCGACGGCCTAGTCGTGAACCCCCTCCCCCACCGCCCCGGGCCAGCTGAGCAGCTAGGAGGCGGAGCCGAGTCGCTGCGATGGACGTCCAGGGCGGCAGCCGCGACGTCGCGTAGACGATCTACTGTGCCCGCATGGGAGTGCGTGTTGAGGACTTGCAGCTCGTGTGGCCGCGGGATCTGTTTGCCAGCGAGTTGCGGGGCATTACGTCAGCCCGCCCTGTCCCTGGTTCGTTCGGATCCGTCGGGCCTGGCCCGTTGATGGTTCGCGGGGTCACCGATGAGGACGCCGCTCGGCTCCTGTTCGAGGAGGCCTTCTACGCTGACACGGGCCTTCAGTGGTGCAACGCGGCGCTGGCCGACGGGACCTTCGACGCCTTGGCGACGCAGATGGCCGCCGACCCGTTGCGGGTGCCGCTGTACTCGCGCCCGGTCCTGTACCGCGATCGCAAGGCCGGCGGAGTGCGGCGGGATAGGCCGATGCTCACCGAAGTGGCGTTCATCGTCGCGGTGGGTGAGTTGATCACCGAGCTCGACGCAGCCGGGTACTTCGACTTCGCGTTCGGTGAGGACTGCGTGGACTCGGATAACGACCACGCAGGGCGGGCGCGTGAGGCGCTCTCCGACCTGATGGCTTCGGATGAGGACTGGCCGCCTCAGCTCGAGGTGGTGCTCGGCCCCGACCATGCGTACACAGTGATCGAAGCGGCACATCACTTCGTGGCGCGCCCGCGGAAGCGGTCGTACCACTCATACGGTCGCGAGTGGCACTACGGCGATTTCGATCGACGCGCTGGGCAGGGGGTCTTCCGGTGGCGGATCAACGCGTTGCTCGAGCGGTCTGACTCGCTGTTGCGTCTCGATCCGAGCGGCGTCTTGGTCGAGACGACGGGCGATCCCCGAGATGAGCTCGTGGAGAGCCTCGTTCATGATGCGGCTGCACCCTCTCCCGATGCGCTCTCGCACGCGATCGAGCAGTTCCGTCGACGTGGGGCCACCCGCGTCGAGAAGCGGACGGCGGTCGTCGCGCTGGCCGGCATCCTCGAGGAAAACCGTGACCTGTTGAAGGCAGAGATGCTGCAGGGCGATGAGGGATCGCTGTTCCAGATCGCGAACAAGTTCGCCATCCGGCACCAACGGGCTGACCAGCAACCGAACTACGCCGACGCCTACCTGGACTGGATCTTCTGGTGGTACCTCGCCACGGTCGACCTCGTGAGGCAGCTTCTGGCAAGAGACAGTGCGGTTCCTGGGTGACGATGCGCCCGCGGCCCCAGCCAAGTAGGCCGCTCAGCGCTCCCTCTTGCGACCCTTCCCGGCGGCCCAGGTCCATAACGCAGCGTCAAGCACTCGTAGCCGCCCGCTGTCGGCGCGCACGTCGTGCTCGGCGCGTAGCTGCTCGCGGAGTGCGTCGATCGCTTCGATGATCTGCCGGTCGCCGATGAGGGCGCGGTACACCTGGTAGTCGATCTGGTAGTTGCCTTTCGCACCCTTGGCGGTGGGGATGAGCCCGAGGTAGTTGCAGACGAGGTTGTCGCGGACGGGGAACAGGTCGGGCCGCTTACGGGCGCACAGCTTGCTGGCGGTGACCCAGGCGTTCGGGTCCTTTGTGCTCGGGTCGGACAGGGCGGCCTTGACGGCGGCGTAGAGCTTCTCCATCGCCAGGAGATCGGCCGGTCCCGCGACCAGCAGATCTTTGTGCTCGACGCCGGCCAGGGCCTCGAGGATCGCAGGGCGGTGGGTGTTGCCTCCCAGGAGCCGGCGGGTTGCGCCGGGCCCGATCTCTACGGACATGAGCGTCACGGCGTGCAGGTCGACAGCGGTGATGTCGTTCGGCGTGTTCGGGAAGAGTTCGACGAAGGTCGCGCCGACGAAGTTGCGTGTCCGGTCGTAGTAGCGGGCCAGTCGGCTGATCGCCGTTCGGTCGGTGTCGTTGCTCAGCGCGTCCAGGGACCTGTTCGTCGCGTTCGCGATGAGTGCGGGGTCTGCCACCGGCCAGCCGTCAGGGATCTGCTGCCACAGCTCGGGGTCGCTCATGGCCGTGATCGTTGCACGTCAGACCGACACTCCTTCGGGCCAGCTGGGGGTACGGGGGACGGCAGCCTCCCGCCGCGCGGTGGGTCGGCTCGATGCCGGCGCACCGCGCCCCCGCCGAGCAGGATGGGCGGTGGGGCGGCCCGGGGGTGCTTACCTCACTCCCGGGCCGCCCTGCGCGGCGTGCTCAGCGGGTGCGGAGCCAGCCTGGTGCCATGCCGGCACCGAGGGCGTCGCTGACCAGGGCGGCGAGCCGGTAGTCCGCGTCGATCCGGTGCGCGGCCTCGACGTACACGCTGGCGCGGGCACCGTCCCCGCCCCACCACGCCAGGACGGCGAGCAGGGTCAGCGCGGCGGCACTGGTGGTGTGCGCTGCGACGTAGGTCAGCAGGTCCGTCGCGGGGCCGGTGACCTCCGGGTCGGGCGCGACGCCGGTGGCCGGGTCGACGACCTTGGCGAGGGTGGTGCCGACCCCGGCGGACGTGGTGCCCACGGCGACGGCGGTGGCCACGTCCGGGTCCCCGATCACGTCGCACAGGACCGCGTCGCGCACGAGGACGTCGGTCAGGGCGGCTGCGAGCCGCCCGGCGACCTGCGGGGTCCGCTCGGTGGTCAGGGCCTCGCGCCACAGCCCCAGCCCGGTCGCGCGCCCGGAGGGGGTCGGGTCGACGGTCCACGCCTCGCCCGCCTGCGCCGCGAGGGCACGGGCTGCCTGCGGCGCTGCGGTGATGCCGATGCTGTCACGGGAGGACGCTGCGGCGTGGCCGAGGGTGACCATCGTCGCGGCGACGATGGTGGTGTCCAGGTCCAGCGGCTGGCCGGTCTGCGGGCACTGGCGGGGCCGCCGCGGGTTGATCGCCCGGTAGTCGGTGCTGGTGACCCACCACACGCCCACAGGGGCAATCCCCGCGACGTTGAGCGCGTCGTCGAGGAACACGGTGGCGTCGTGCGCCCGGTTGGCGTCGTCGGTGTAGGCCACGACCAGCGCGGCGTCCGCACCGTCGGTGACCAGGTGCCCGGCCAGCGTGCTCGCGGCCTGGTCGGCATCGAGCAGGTCGATGCGGGCAACGAGGCCCAGGGCTCGACGCGGTCCCCGCAGGGACACCACGACCACGGACTCGGCGGGGTGGAACCCGAGCCGGTAGGCGATCGCGGCCAGGACCTCGCGCGGGTCGTTGACCCGCAGGGTCTGGGTGATGGTGCTGCTCATGGTGAGCCGCCCTCCTGCCGGGAGTGGGTGGTCGACCTCTGCCGACCGTTTTTCGCCCCCTCCTGGCGCCGTAATCACCGCCGGCATGAGCGCGCGGGAGTGACAACCCGCAGGGCAGTGGAGGAGACGAGTTCGGCCGGGCTCAACGAACGAAGCGAGTGCAGGTCGGGCTCGTCGGGGGAGCTGGCGGCGCAGCCGCTTGCACGCAGCGCGCGCCGGCGATGATGGAGAGACAGGAGGGGAAGAGAACAAGCGCCGTTCACAGCCGGAGACCGCCCCCGGCGGTCGACGACCGGAAGCCGGCGGCGCAGCCGACGGCCAGCTGTGCACCCCCTCCCCCACTGCTCGAGGTGCGGCGAGCAGCTAGGAGGCGGAGCCGAGTCGCTGCGAGGGATACGGCGGGCGGTAGGCGCGACGTCGCGTAGATCGTGTCGTTGTCGTCGTTAGGGTCTGGTCATGGCGTTCGAGACGCACACGGACATGGCGATGCACCCGGCGATCGTGAAGGCGGGCAGCGCTGGCACGGGGTTGTGGTTGCGGTGTGGTGCGTGGACGGCGAGCAACGGTGAGACAGGGGTCGTGCCGGTTGAGGTCGCGCGCGAGTACGGCGATCCGCAGCTGATCGACGAGGTCGTGGCTGCGGGGCTGTGGACGGTGGTCGAGGGCGGGTACCGGATGGAGTTCGGGCCGTCGTCGGACTGGCCGTTGCCGATCTGGCGGTACAGCTCGGACTGACCAATGTGAGTACCGGAGTCCTCGGAGGGCTGAGATGGTGAGGTACCGCGTTACAGGTGGGTCGATCGGCCCGGTGGGCGGAGTGCAGTGGGAGCGCAAGGACGATGATCGGGAGATCGCTCGGCGGGTGCTCAATCTGCTCTCGGATCGGCGCATGTTGTGGAGGGACTTCTCGGTGGAGATCGAGGAGCACTGCGTTCAGTCCGCCATGAGCGTCCGGGAGCACCTGGGTGTGCACCTCGACAACCCCGAGGTCAGCGTGGACCTTGCCCGGCGCATCGGGTTGCTGCAGCGGCTGTTCCGGGACTTCGTCGATGAGGTCGGGCCGGGCGGGGGTGAGTGGGACCGCCATTGGAGACCTGCGGGCACCGATCCTCTGTCGGTCGCTCTTGGTCGCCTCGAGGTTTGGTCGGCGTACAGGTCGGCCAGCTTGCGGCCGACTTCGACCTTGAGGTCACCGACGAGCTCGCGACGATCGTGCCAGGTCAAGCGGGTTGGTTCTTCGAGCGCTTCGACGAGTGACCTGACGGCCCGCATAGACCGTCGTGGGCTGCGAACGTCGCCGCGGGCCCCCCTGCTCAGCCAAAGGTCCAGGCGATCTCTTGGTCAGCGAGTAGGCCATGTTGACGACGCGTGCAGGGATGGCAGAAGCCCCGTTGCGCAGGGGGGGCAGGCAGCGGGGCTTCTGAGTCGAATCTAGACCTGTGCGGGCTCCTCAGTCGTCGTCCGTCGGGGTGACGCCCCGGTCGGTGCTCGGCCAAGTCATGTCTGGCCGGCTGGGCGTCGCGGGCTCGTCGTTGATCGCTCGGTAGCTGGCGAGCAGGGGGAACTCCTGGCCGGTGAAGATCTCTTCGGTGGGGTCGATCCCGGGCCCGTATCCGGCTCCGATGAGGGGTCGGCGGGTTCGGCCCATGCCAGCGGCGTCGGTGCAGATGTCGATCGCCAGGGGCGTGTCGTCGGGCAGGCCTATGAGTTCGGCGCGCAGCTGTCCGACGGTCCACTGCACCGGCTCTGACGGGAGGGTCATGCCTGCTGCTCCGGCCACGGGTACAGCGACCCGAGGGGGGTGCCGGCGAGCATGGATCGGTCTAGGGGCAGCCCAGCTGCCGCGGCGTTCTCCAGAGCGCTGGTGTCGTGGTGCTCGTGGGAGCCGCCGGCGTGTGCGACGGCGGCAAGGACGAGCGCGAGGTGCTTGCGGTCCAGCCCGGGCAGCGCGTCGGCAAGCCGGAACCCCTCGGGGCTGTGCCCGCCGAGGGACGCGGCGATGGACAGCAGTCGTCGCTCCCCACCGGAGTGGGCTGTGCCGGCGTTGAGGGCACGGGTGAGCTCCTCGAAGTTGATCCACCACCAGCCCGGGTCGTCTCCGGGCTGCACCCAGGGTTGCTCGGTACTGACCATTGCGGTGCGGATGAGCAGCTCGGTGGCGGCCTCGGTGGGGTAGATGCCGCGCGCCCAGGCGCGCAGGGCCTCGTGGACCTCGCTGGTGGTGTTCGTCATGGGGTGATCCTGTCGGTGGGGTCTGACGTTCACTGCTGGGTCAGGGTGCGAAAGTGCAGGCCGAGGACGGTGGCGATGAATGCGCTGCGTGAGGGTGCGTCGTAGGCGCGGACTTGCTCGTCGAGCCAGTCGCGTTGTTCGGCGGTGAGCCGGAATTGGCGTTGGATGCCTGCTGCTCCGCGGGCCCGGACCGCGCGCCGTGGCATCCCTGCCCCGCTGCTTGTCGCTGGCTGCGGGGCGAATGTTGCGCGCAGTGCCTGCTCGTCGACGTCGTCGAAGGCACGGGCGAGCAGGTCGGCGTACTGCTCCCCCGTTGCCTGCTTCTCGCGCTGGGCGGCGGCGAGGGTGGCGGGGGGCAGGTAGGCGGCGACGTTCAGGGCTTGTCCACTGCTTGCCTGGGTGGTGTTGCCTGCGGCCCTTCGGGTGCGCTTGTTTCGCTCAAGCGGGGTGTCCGCGGCTGCGGGCTCCCCCATCACCTCCCCCGGCTCGGGGGCGGTGGGCGTGGTCTGGGTGGCGCGGCGTGGTTGGAGGAGTCCTTCGAGGCCGGCTCCGCGGCCGCTGGGGGCGAAGGCGTCTTCGAGGTTGGGGTGTCGGGCGGTGCTCATGCTGCACCGACCTCTTCCTCGATCTGGGCGAGGCGTGTCAGGAGCTCGCGGGTGACGGCTTCGTAGTCTGAGGCCAGGCCTTCGGCGTTGCGCACGAGCAGCCCGTCGGCGGGTGCTTTGCCGGCGCGCAGCGCCGCGAGGCGGGCGCGCCGGTCCTCGATCGCTGCGCCCTCGAGCTCGTGGGCGAGCATCCCTGCTCGCCGGGAGTCGACGGCGGCGCTCTCCAGGTGCCGTACGCGGGCTTCGAAGATGGGTGCGGCGTTGCCGACGATGCTCTGGATGGAGCGTCGGACGGAGGACTCCAGGCGGCGTGAGCGGGCTCCGACGGCGAACAGCAGGACTCCAGCGAGGCGCAGTTCGGGGTTGGTCTCGCGGGCGACGACGAAGCGTTCGGCGACGCGGGCGAGTCCGTCGAGGCTGGCGTCGTCGGCGCGGGTGGGGATTAGGACGGCGGCTGCGACACCGAGGGCGGCTTCGACGAGGACCTTCTCCCCCGGTGGGGTGTCGATGAGGATCAGGTCGTAGTCGTCCGCGACGGCGGCCAGCGAGGCGTGCAGGGACTGGGCGAGGTTGCCTCCGCCGCGCGCTGAGCGGGCGTACATGAGCCCTGAGAGGTCAGCGACCTCCGGTCCGCCTTCGACGACGTCCAGGCCGGCGCGGACGGCCCGGGTGATGGGTAGTGGTGAGCCGGAGACGAGGGCTGAGAGCAGCGGGCTGCCGGTGCCTGGCTCGAGGCCGAGGTCTCGTGCGACGTTGCCCTGGGGGTCGCAGTCGACGACCAGGGTGCGTAGGCCGGCGAGGGCCGCGAGGCCGGCGACGTTGGTGGTGACGGAGGTCTTGCCGACTCCGCCCTTTCCTTGGGCTACGGCCACCGTGCGGGTGATCGCCATCGTGTGCACCTTTCGTTGTGCCTGCTTGACGGTAGGCCGATGAACGTGGCATCGGGTTGAACGACACGCGATACATGCAGCACAGTCCGCAACGTTTCTTAGTGTTGCTGGTTCCACCATACACGCTACGTTGCCTCATGCCATAAGCGAGGCCATATCGAGTGTGTGAAGCGATGTCGGTGCGGGGCAATACCCTCCGGCACATGCGGGCGTCCGGAGATGTGTGGGACCGGTGGCGTCACACCGCCACGGGCTACGAGCTCGTGCCGCCCCGAGCGTGCCCGTCCTGTGGCGTCGGCTGGAATCGGCGTGTGACACGGCCACGGGAGACCACGGTCTCTTGCACGTGTACGCCCGCGCGCCGCCATATGGCGTGGAGGTGCCAGTGCGGCGCCCTTGTCGCGGAGGGCTGTGCCGATCCGGCGCTATGGGGAGCCGGCACCGTCCCGGTCGACCTGACCCATGCTCAACGGTTCCGCTTGTAGAGAGCTTGAGCATGGAGCGGATCTGGGCCAGTGCGGCGGCCGCGACGGGGGAGTCTGGGGCGGAGCGAATCGCCATCAGCTCGGCGTGCGCGGCGCGCAGCCGGCTGCAAGAGCTCGAGCGTGCACGGCATCGGCGGCGCAGCGCTGGCTGGGGGAGCGAAGCACGGTGCCGTGTGGGTCGCGCCAGGCAGCCACGCGGTGCGTGCGCCACCGACCGACCTGCTGGCCACCTTGGGCTTGGCGTCCTCACGCTGCGAGGGAGTCGAGGAGTGTCCATCCGACGTCTTCCTCTGGTGGCCACCAGTAGTCCTCGGCGGGGTCGCCGGGCGCCTGGTGGGGTTCGTGGCGGGCGAGGTAGGCGTGCCAGCGGGCGCGGTCCTGTGCGTATCGACGCAGCTGGGTCACGACGTCCTCCAGGACGCCGAGCTGTTCGGCGGCGCGCAGCAGGTTGTGGGGGAGTGGGACCAAGCGTCCGTCTTGGCGCTCCACGAGGCCGTGAGCGGCCAAGGTGTCGACGGCCAGGTGGACTGACGAGCGTGCAATGCCTGTAGCGCTGACCAGGGAGGTCACGGTATGGGCTCGGTCGTTCTCGATCGCCTCGAACACCAGGGCTGCCACAGGGCCCAGTGTGCGGAACACGGGGCGCAGTGCGTGGGCCTTCCCCTTGTCCCATCGCAGGTCAGGGGCGTTCTCGGCGAGGTCCTTGGGCAGGGTCAGCTCGTAGAGGTCGGCGTTCTCTCCTCGAGCTGGGTTGACCAGGTCGATCCAGCCGCCGGGTTCAGCTGCCAGTGCTCGCAGGACGCCTGCCACGGTGGAGTGGTCTGCGCCGGTGGCGACCGCCAGGGACCGGGTGCCGAACGCGACGTACCGGCTACCGGACTTGTGGGCCGCTTCTCCCAGTGCTCGCAGGACGAAGCGCTTGAGGTAGCCGGCTCGTCCGGGGAAGCGTCCCTGTTCCACGACCCGCAGTGCGGTACGCCAGGTGCGGATGTGCTCATGCTCGGACTGCGCGCTGGAGGCCGCAGGTGGCCCCCCGTGTGTCTTAGGAGCGCTTGTGTGGGATATACGGACAGCACTCTTGCCGGTCGCTGGGCGGGGGTGTTCTCGAGCCGTGGTGATGAACCGCTGGGCGCCGTGCCAGTCACGTGCCAGGGCACGGTGGCGCTGGGTGGGGGAGTAGCGGGCATACAGGGATGCCAGGCCCGGCCAGCGGCCGTCTGCCAGCCGTGCGGCGACGTCGGCCAACGTCCATCCGGCGGCCACGGCCCCGGCGATGACTGCTTGGCGGGCCTCGGAGGGCGAGGTGTACCGGCTGGGGTCGATGAGCCCTGTCTCGGCCAGCAGGCGCAGCCGGGTCGAGAGCTGGCCCAGCCGCCGGTTGGGGTTCTCCTCGAGCGCCGCGCTCTGCGGGGCGACCTGGGCCGTGCGCCATGCTGCGATCGCGGCCTTCAGGTCGCCGCGGAGGGCTGTGAGGACCTGTGGTGGGTTGGATCGACGCAGGACGTCGTAGGCGGCCCCCAGGGGCATCGTGAGCTCCTGGTGACCGCCGGCCTTGTGCGCTGATCCTGGTGGGCGGATGCAGCCGGTCTTGAGCGAGCGGTGGGGTCCGGCGTCCAGGGTGGGATGGGAGGCCGCGAGGGCCTCGACGACCTCACGGGCGGTGTCGTAGGGGATGCGCCCGGCGATGGGGACGTAGATGTGCACACCGCCGCTGGGGGAGACGTCGGTGACGTGTCGGGCTCCGTGGCGGGTCAGCCAGGCGCTCAGTCGCTGGGCGTCGCTTTGAACGGCGCCGGGGCCACCGCGGGAGGCATCCAGGTCCAGGCACAGGGCCGCGCAGCATCCGTCAGGGCCGTAGACGCGCACGGCCGCGGGTGCGCTGGGTAGCGCCTGGGACAGGGGTCTCTCATCGCGTGTGCGGTACTCCAGCAGGCCACGCGCGGTCCGCACACCCAGCCGCACGCGGGGCGTGCCGGCGATCAGGGGAGCCAGTGCCCTCCACTGCGCCCGGGCCTGCTCGAGGGCTTCGGTGGGCCGGAGGGTCGCCGGATCTCCGGACAAACCGGACGGCTGTTCGGGTGAATCGACAACGACACGCCGAGACTCGGTCGTGTGCGCTAGGGGTAGCGCCAGTTCGTGGGTTACCTTGGCTCCAAGCGTTAGGACACACCGAAGGGTGTGTTGACCGGAGCTCTTCACCGCCCAGCCGCCAAGCATCGGGTGAAGAACTTCTAGGGTTTGGCCCGTCCCCCGCAAGGGGGGCGGGCCATCGCTTTGTCTGCGGTTATGCGGTCCTTTGGAGGCGCACACCACCTTCCTGGATCGGAAGCAGACCCTGGGCGGACTCCGCCGGGGGAGCAGGGGCAAGCTCGGGACGCGCGTGTGCGAGCGCGAGCTGCCAGGCCACATAGTCGCTGACGCTCATCCCCAGACGATGCGCGGCATCGCGGACGAGGGCATCGAGCTCGGTGTGGGGACGGGTCACCAGGTGACCGCGCGGACCCTTGGAGGGTCGACCTCGACGAGTTGCCATGCGGGGATCATTTCGGTTCCGGGAACGGGTGTACGGGAGGCTCACCGGTGTGTCGCCGCCCAAAGATCGACGAAGCGCCCAACCGGCCAGCGGGAGGCGCGACGTATCGCTACTTCCCGGCGAGGTACCTGGCGAACTCTTCGGTGAGCAGCAGGACCTGATCAGCCTGGACGGACCAGCGAACCGTCCGCCCGTGGCGCCGGCCAGCGGGTTCGTCGGCCACGACGAGTGCAGCCGCTTCGAGCGTGACGAGGTGCTGGTAGACGATCTCTCGTCGCGCGTTGATCGCCTGAGCGATCTCTGGTGCGGTGCGAGGCCCGGCCACGGCGAGCTCTCGCACGATCCGGGCTCGTACCCGGTTGCCGATGATCTCAATCGCTCTTGCCACCCCTTCTGGCAGATCCGGGGGGGTGGTCAGGCGCGGCATGCGCCCATCCTGCCCGATCCCCCCTGTGCCGACTCGGCGTCGACTCAGCAAAGATAGCCTTAGCCACACTTAAGAGCGTACAGTGCCGTCGTTGACACCTGCACAGTGATCAGTCAGTACGTGATGCCTCGGGATGCGAGGTAGGCCATGGGTTCTACGGGCTGTCCGTTGACGCGGACCTCGAAGTGCAGGTGGGGGCCGGTGGACCGCCCGGACGAGCCGACCAGGGCGATGCTCTGGCCGCCGGTGACGGGTTGGCCGGGACGCACGAGGATGCCGTGGTCCTCGGAGTGCAGGTAGTAGGTGTGCACGCCGCCTCCGTGGTCCACGATCACCCAGTTGAGGTCACTGCTGGGCCCGGCGCGGCCGGCCTTGACCACGGTGCCGTCTGCGGCGGCGTAGATGGGTGTGCCGTTGTCGGCCGAGAAGTCCTGGCCGTTGTGCATGCGCCAGATGCCCAGGGTGGGGTGCAGTCGCATCCCGAATGCCGAGCTCATGCGCTTGTAGGTGGTGATGGGCTTGGTCCACCCGTGGGCGCTGATGGCTTCGCCTGAGGTCGCGCCGCAGTCCAGGGTGACGCCGGCGAGGGCTTCGTACAGCTCACCGGATGCGGCCCAGTGGCGCGCGTAGGCGTGGGGGAACGCGGATCGTTGGACTGCTTGGGCGGCCAGGGTCGGCTCGAGGTCCTGCCAGTCCTGGACGCTCTCGAGGCTGTCGTAGAAGCGGCCGGTGGTGTAGCTGGGGTCCAGGAGGTTGCGGACTTGCTCATCGAGCGTCCCCGTCCCGCCCCACCCTGCTGAGAGCCGGCCTTGGAACAGCCCGATGGAGTCCCAGTCGCCGGGGGCGACCCCGTCGTTGGGTAGGTCCAGGGAGAGCCTGACCTGGTCGCGCAGGACTGCCCACTGGGAGGCGCTCATGACCGAGCTGCCTCGCGCGGGATAGGTGAACGCTCCGGCGTTGGCCAGGTTGCGCAGGCCGGACTCCTGGATGGCGGTGATCAGGCCGATCCGCGCGCCTCGATCGCCTAGCCCGCGGTCGGTCGCGGTGTTGATGACCACGGCTGCGTTGCGCAGCTGGACGCCGGTGAACCCCGCGATCTCCTGCACGACGTCGCCGGTCGCGGTGGTGACCTCGCCGACGACCTGGCAGGCGTCGATCGCCGGTGCCTCCTTGGGGTCGTCCAGGAGCAAGATCCCGGCGACCAGGGCCAGGGCTGTCAACGGGACTGCGGTGGCGAAGGCCTTCACGTGGTTCCGGGGTTGATCTGCTCGGCTTCCCAGCCTCCACCGGCCTGGGCCGTGGCACGGGTGAGCAGCACGTCGAGGTCGCCGATGCTGGTCGGCACGCGCACGGTCGCGAGCATCCCGTCGCCGGCGGTTTGCAGGACGACGGGGTCGCCGGTGACCTGACCGGCCGGGATGACTGCCGGGTCGACTAGCGAGTAGACGGTCACGGCCTGCGGGGAAAGCAGCGCCGACAGATCGGCCCACCAGGTCGCTGATGCCGGGTCGAGGTAGACGGCTACGACGGCGGCCGCGGTGTCGAGCGCGTCGCCACCTGCCACCGCCCACGGCTGGACGTCGAGCTCGGGGTACTCCTCGAGCACCTCCTCGATCGCGTCGTCGCTCCCGTCGACGCCCGGCGGGGGTGCGGACAGGGTGGGGGAGGGGGAGATGGTCGGTGGCGCCATGGTCGTCTCACCCCCGTGCACCCCGGGGTCCTGGTCACCGGAGGTCGCACATCCCGCCAGCGCCATCAGCCCAAGGCCCAGCGCTAAGGTTCGGCGGTTCACAGGTCGCGCGTCTTGCGCTGCTCGCCGCGGGCTCGATAGTCCTCGGCGACCCGGTGTCGGTGGTGTGCGATATCCATGATCAGGTCAGCGCGGGACAGCACCCAGGTGCGCCCGATCTGGCGGGCACGCAGCTCGCCCTTGTTGATCAGGACGCGCACGGTCTGAGGGTTCATCCCGACCATCTCGGCCGCCTCCTCGACGCTGAGGAGGCTCGGCCACCGGCGTCGCGACTGGATCTCTGTCATTTCTCCGCTTTCAGATAGTGACGAACTGTCGTCTGCTCCTAGTAGACACCGACTATGACTACTGTGACAATAGGGGCATGACAGGACAAACATGGGCAGGGGCCGCGTATGTCGCGGGGGGGACGCAGGGCGAGGTGCGGGAGGGGGTCGATGTGACACCTCCGCCACCGGAGGTGGTCGTGGCCGAGGTGCAGGAGCGCCGCAGCGAGCCGGTGATGTCGCCGCTGCCACCGGCGCTGGAAGACACGGTCAGCCATCCGCCGAGCCATCGTGCGAGGTCGAGGGAGGCTGAGGCCGACCGGGGGGATCCTGAGTCAGCGGTGAGCACGGCGAGCCAGCACGGCTGGGCGGGTGGTGGCGAGCTTGATCGGGGCGCATCTGAGGCTGCGGCGGTGGTCCGGTCCTCGAGCGAGCTGATGCCCGGTCGGGTGCGCCCGGACCGGCGGGCCGCGACGCGTGGCTGGCGTGGGGTGGTGCGTCGGGTGACGTTCGGGGCGATCGCGCCTCGTGCCGGCCAGGCGGAGGTGCAGGAGGCCGTGGACAGGGCTGCGGTCAACGTGCAGTTCTCCACCGGCAAGACGGTCGTGGTGGCCAACTCCAAGGGAGGCTCTGGCAAGAGCCCGACCGTTGTGGGGATCGCCGGGACCTTCGGTGAGGTCCGCGGCGGTGGGGCAACCGTGGCGTGGGACAACAACGAGACCCTGGGCACCCTGGGGATCCGCACCGAGCCCGGCCGGCTACCCACCACCGCAGTGGACCTGCTGGCCAACCTCGATGCGTTCGAGCAGGTCGATGCGCGACGCGGAGACCTGGGTCGGTTCCTGCGCCACCAGGAGTCCGGGCAGTTCGACGTGCTGGTCTCCGATGAGGACCCCAAGCGGATGAGTGAGATCGGGGACATCGAGTACGACCGCATCCACCGGGTTCTGCGGCGCTGGAACGACGTCATCGTCGTGGACACCGGCAACAACCCCCGGTCCCCGAACTTCCTGGCCGCGATCGAGTCCGCCGACCTGCTCGTCATCCCCGTGCGCTGGGCCGCCGACGTGGTGGTCTCGGCAGGACGGTTGATCGACCAGCTACGGGCCAACGGTCACGGCGACCTGGTCTCTCGCGCGGTGACCGTGGTCACCGGCGCCTCGGCACCCCGCGCCGACCTGGCCGGGCAGGTCGCCCAGTGGCGGGACTGGTTCACCGCACAGACCGCTGCGGTCCTTGAGGTCCCCTACGACCGGCACCTGGCGGTGGGGGAGTCGATCGTCTACGGCGACCTGGACCCCTCCACCCGCCGGGCCTACCTGCGCGTGGCCGCCGCGATCGCCCGTGGCTTCGCCGACCTGGATACCGCCACCGAATACGCCCGCATCAAGGAGACGCACCGATGAACGCACTGACCCTGGCCCTGAACGTGGTGGGCAGCGTGAGCAACCCGATGGACGGCGTGACGCCCAGCCTGGCCGTCTGGGGCGTGGAGTTCTCCGGGCGGGTCCAGATCATCCTGGGTGGGCTGTGGGCGCTGGTCCTGATCGCCACCGCCGGAGCGGTGATCCTTGGCGGCGGCAAGTGGGCATGGGCCAGCCGGGTCACCCACTCCTCCGACGGTGTGATGGAGGCCGCCGGACAATTCAAGACCGCACTGGTGGCGTTCGGGTGTGTCGCGGGGGTCAGCCTGATCCTCGGCGCGGTGATCTGGCTGGTGCAGGGCTGATGAGTTCGGACGCCCCTGCTCGGCCGCCCCGACGGCGGACCGGGCTGCTCGTCGGTGCGGGGGTGGTGGTCGCTGTCCTGGCCGGTGGCATCTACGCCGCGACGAACCGTGACCAGCCGCCGCCTGCCCCTGCGGCGACCTCGCCAGCACCCACGACCTCGCTGCCGGTCGGTGCCTATGCCGTGGAAGCCGGAGGCGGGGGCAGCGACCTGGCCACCGATGGCAAGACACCGATCGGGTTCGCCGACGACTGCACCGGCGCCGCGCACGCCGCCACGGCGTACTACGTCGCGGTCCTGGAAGGTCTCTACCAGGACCAGCTCACCCCTGAGGAGTTCGACACCCTGCTCGACCAGATCAACGCCGGGCTGGACGCCAACTCCGGCCCCATCCGCGACCTCAAGGCACAGTTCCGCACGATTCGCGAGGAAGCGCAGGAGCTCGATATCGAGTTCCACGACCCGGAGTTTCACCCTGAGTGGGGCGCCTTCCGGGTGCACAGCTGCGCCGACCGCGCCTCCGCAACCGTTGAGATCGTCGGCTTCGCTCAGGACAGCGACGGGGAGGGCGCCAACTACTCATACGAATCTCCCCGCACGGTTCGGGTCTCGTGGTTCGAGGACGACTGGCGGTTGCTTGACCTCGCGGAGATGGCCGAGAACCCCGCCTCGGGTGTGATCCCGCTCGACTCGCTGGCCCCGCTGCCTGCCGACCAGCGCCGTGCACTCATCGCCGCCAACGGGCCTGGGTGGACGGAGTACACCAATGCGCCGTAGGGCTCGAGTTCTTCTGGTCAGTGCCGTGGCCGCCATGACGATGCTGACAGGCACGGGCGCCGCGGCGGCGACCGTGTCGGTGGACGACTCGGGCTACAGCGAGGAGCAGAAGCTCGCCGCCGAGCAGAAGGCCGCCAAGGAGACCGCCGAACGCACCTGCGACCTCTTCGCGAAGGGCCCCCTCGCCCGATCGAAGGCACGCTGTGTGGAGGCGATGTCGTCTCAGTTCACCAGGACCGCGATGCCAGCCTTGGCCGGAACTGCACTGTGCAACGTGCTGACCGGCCCAGTCCTGCTGTTGAAGGCGGTGTGTCTTGGGGTGCTGGCCTCGCAGATGGATCAGGTGCAGGGCTGGTTCTGGGACGCGTACGAGGTGGCGCTGGGCGCGGCGCAGACGGCTGTGGAGATGCTGGCGTTCGTCGCCAATCCGGCGTCGGCGGTGGAGAGCTGGGCCAACCAGGTCAAGCAGGACGCTGTCGGGTTGTTCACCTCCTCGATGACGGTGGCAACGCAGCTGGGTTCGTTTGACGCGACGGCGGAGTGGTGGCGAAGCACCTACGCGGCAACGGCAGGCATCGGTCTGGCGGTTCTGGCGGTGATGGTCCTGTTGACGTTGTGGCAGGCGAGCACGGGCCGGATCGGCCCGGAGGAGAGCGCACGGACGCTGCTGATGTACCTGCCGGTCGGGGCGCTGATGCTGTTCATGGGCCCACCGGTGGCCTGGGCGGTGCAGTGGGTCGCCGATGGGCTCTCAGCAGGAGCCATCGCCTGGATGGGTCCAGACACTGTGGAGTTCCTGCAGAAGGCTGGGACGTTCACCTCGATCACCTCGGGGGTGCCGGGCGGCCTGGGGATGGGGCTGCTGCTGTTCGGCATGCTGTTCCTGGCCGGTGTTGGCGTATTGGGCACGTTCCTCATCCAGACCATCAGCATCTACATCTTGGGAGCGGTGACGGGGATCTCGTGGGGGATGCTCGCCAATCCCCGGTGGCGCTCGAAGGCGTTGCGGCTGCCGATGGTGTGGATCGGCCTGGTGCTGGCCAAGCCAGCGATGCTGCTGGTGCTGGGCGTGGTGATGAAGTTCTCCAACGCTGTCGACCTGGCGCCGACATCCTTGGAGAGCGGGATGCGCGCCGTGGTCCACGCGCTCATGGTGGTGCTGGCGCTGATGTTCGTGGCCTTCGCCCCCTGGACGCTGCTGAAGTGGTTCCCGCTGCTGCCCGACGGTTCGGAGTCAGCCCGCTCCTCGGGGCCAGTGGCCCTGGGCGCAGCGGTCGGAGCGGCCGGGTCGATGGCCACGATGATGGCGATGAACCGCGCCCGAGCCGACAGCGCGTCGCCCGGGCGGGGGACCCGGCCAGGCGGCAGCTCGACCCCAGCGGCCCCAAACGTGGGCAGCAGACCCGCCGCGGCGATGGCGGCCTCTGCCCCGCAGCGCGGCCCCGGGACGGCCGCCGGCGCACGTGGTGGCGGTGTGGGGCCGGGCGCGCGGGCCGGTGCTGGGCGCGGCGCGGGCGCGGCCGCGACCGGAGCCGGTAGAGGCGCAGCTGGGGCGGCGACCGGTGGGGCGATGCTCGCCGCGATGCTGGCCTCGCAGGCCGCGCAGGCCGCGGTCTCCAAGGCCAGGGAGTCGGCGAACACCTCGGCACCGGACATCCGTGGGGGTGAGGTGTGAACGGGCTGCTGATCGACCGGCGTGTGGTGCTGGGTGGGGAGTCCACCGGCCGGGGGATCGTGGGGGGAGTCCGCTCGCGCCTTGAGTGGGCCGGGATGGCCGCAACGGGTGTGTGGGTCGTTCCCTTGGTCCTGGGCGGGGTGGCGACGTGGGGCCGGATCGCGGCTGCGGGTGCGGTTCTGGTGGCTGCGTTCGTGTTCTGGACCCCGTTCGAGGGTCCGCTGCGTGGGCGTTCGGCAGCTGCGTGGACGGCTCACGCAGCGCGCTTTGAGTGGAACCGCCGCAGGGGCGGGGCGGTCTTCGTCCCGGCCTACGCCCAGCGTGAGGCCGTGCCGGCGACCAGCGGTGAGCAGCCCGCGGTGTCCAGGGCGAAGAAGCCGGCCGGGGTCTTCGATGTCCCGGTGGTCGTGGGCAACGCCCGGGTGATCGGTACCGTCCAGGTCGCCGGTGGCGCGCTGGCGGTGGTGCGCCACTCCAACCCAGGCCGGACGCACTTCTTGACCGCTGCGCTGGAGATGCGGGGGGAGCCGACCGGGCAGGAACGCGACCACGACTTCGGGCGGGCCTATGAGGGGTGGGGGGCGTTCTGCGCGACCCTGGCCGGTGATGCCTCGTTCGTGCGCGGGCTCCAGCAGGTCTCGCGGGTGGTGCCCTACGACACTGCCGATCACAGCATGTGGGTGGGGCGCCACGTCCCACCGGGCACCTCGGCGCTGCTGACCGACTCCTACGTCGAGCTGCTGGACACCGCGGCGGCGATGACCGAGCAGCACCGCACGTGGCTGGTCCTGCGGCTGCCGGTCACGCCACGGTTCGCCCTCGAAGCGCGGCGCCTGGGCGCCGGCGCGCAGGGCGAGCTCGCGCTGGCGCGCCGTGAGGTCGTCGCGGCGATGCACCGCGCCGCCGGGTATGGGATCGACCTTCGCCCGCTGGACGAGGCACGCCTGGGCGCGGTGCTGCGCTCACTGCAGGACCCCGACCACCCGATCGACATGGTCGCCGGGATGGACTGGGCGCGCGGGTGGTTGGCGTGGGACGCCCGGGACCGCCGCGACCTGGTGGTCACGGGCACCGAGAGGTCCTGGCATACCCGCACCGCGGTGATCACCGCCCGGCAGGTCCAGGCCGGGCACTTGGCGCCGAACTTCCTGTCCCCGCTGGTCAGCGGGGTCTCCCCGTCGGTGGTGCGCACCCTGAGCGTGATGATCGACCTGGTGCCCGCCCACGCGGCCCGGGCCAAGGCCAAGAGCGATGTCACCTTGGACATCGGGCGGGCACGGGAGGCCGCCAGGCAGGTCTCGGACGGGTCGGCCGAGCAGCAGCTGACCGCCTCCCAGCAACGGTTGGCGGATCTGCGGGTCGGCACGGGGTATCACGGGGCGAACTGGTCGATGACGGTGACGCTGTGCACCGCGGACCTCGAGGAGCTCGACGCGGCAACCCGGCAGATCGAGGCTGCCGCGGAGGCCTCGCACATCACCGGGCTGCGGTGGTTGGACGGTTGGCAGGAAGCGGGGCTGGCTGCCGGCCTGCCCCTGGCGCGGGGGATGGCGGTACGACGATGAGCACCACGACCGACCGGACGAGTACGCCGACGGTGGCGCGCACACAGGTGCCGCGCACCCGCCAGGCGCCTGCGACCTCCCCGCCTGTGCGGCGCCGCCAGCGGCGCAAGTGGTTGGACCGGCTTGGTTGGTATGAGCTGGTCGGCGTCGCCTCGGCGTCCACGACCCGGCAGGTTGCGGGGTTGTTCCTGGGGACCTCGGCCTCCCCGACCTCTCCTGCCGGGGTGTTCATCGGCAAGGAGCAGTTCACTGGGTGGCCCTTCTTCCACGACGTCTTCCAGGCCTACCGGGACAAGGTCATCTCCTCGCCGAACGTGCTGGTCGTGGGTGACATCGGGGCCGGCAAGAGCTCGTTCATCAAGACCTGGGCGGTGCTGCGCCAGCTGACCCTTGGTCGCCGCGTGGTGGTGATCGACAAGAAGCGTCAGCAGGTCGGGACCAGCGTGGGCGGGGCACCGATCGCGGCGGGGGAGTACACCCCGCTGGCCCGGGCGCTGGGCGTGGCACCGATCCGGTTCGTGCTGGGCACCGGGTCGGCCGGGTGCCGGATCAACGTCCTGGACCCCGCGATCGCCGGCACGAAGGACACCGGTGGTGCCAGTCAGCTCCTGCTGCTGCGAGCGGTGCTGGGGGAGGCGCTGGGCCGTGAGGTGCGCCCGATGGAGGGCAAGGCGCTTCGGGTGGCCCACAAGGCTGCGGTGAGCACCGCGCGCCAGCAGGGGCGGGTGGCGACCATCGTGGACGTCGTCGCCCATCTCGATGACCCGACACCCACGAGCCTTGAGTTCGTGCCCTCACGGGTGAGCCTGCAGATGCTTGCCGAGTGGGGCCAGGAGGCCGCAGCCGAGCTGGAGCGGATGATCAGCGAGGACCTCGCCGGGCTGATCGACGGGCCGACCTCCCCGGAGGTCTCCCTGACCGGTGGCCTGACGGTGTTCGACATCTCCGCCCTGCCCGACGACGGTCCGGCGGTCCCGATCGTGATGGCGATCGTGAACTCGTGGTTGCGGGCAGTGCTGGACAACCAGCACTCCACCGTCCCGACGGTGTTCGTGGCCGAGGAGGGCTGGCACCTGGTCGACGGGACGTTCGCGAAGGTCACTCGCCGCAACCAGAAGATCGCCCGGGGCGAGGCCCTGATGAACGTGACCGCGCTGCAGCACGTCTCGGACGTGCCCGCCGGGTCCCCGGCGATCGCGACCATCCAGGAGTCCGAGACGGTGGTCCTGTTCCGCCAGGGCAAGGAGGAGGACGCCGCACGGTGCGTGGAGTGGTTCAACCTTCCGCGCTCGTGCAAGGACACCTTGTTGGACCTGCCCCAGGGCACGGCTCTGGTCAAGATCGGGACCAAGAAGCCGGTGATCGTCACCCACGTGCGTTCGGCGTGGGAGACGGCGATCACCGACACCGACGAGGCGATGCACTCGGTGGCCACGGTCGCCCTGCACGCACAGGGGCAGGGGTCGTGAGCGTCACCGCACTTGCCCAGCACCGGCCCTACCGGCCGCTGTCGACCTCGCTGCTGATCCTGCTGGCGTGGGTGGGGCTGGTGGGGATCGTGATCGGGCTGCTGCTGCACGTGGCGGCCGCGGGCACCGCCACACTCACCGGGAACAACGTCCCTGGTCTGCGCGAGACCCTCGAGGCGTTCCGCTCTTCGCCCACCCACCCCGTGGCCGGCTACGCCGACGCGGTGGGGCCAGCGCCGGTGGTCTACGCCCTGACGGGCGTGATGGTCACGGGGCTGGGCGTCGGCGGGTTCTGGGTCGCGATGATCCTGGGTCGCCGGGCGCTGGACTCCCGGACCGGTCGGACCACTCCCAAGCATCTCAGCGCGATCCACGCCGGCCCGGCCCTCGAGCGCGCCCACCAGGTCATGGGCCCCGCCGGGGGGTCGCACAGCACTGAGGAGCTGTGCGTACCGGTCGGGACGTTGCGCGGGGTCGACCTGTACGGCCAGCACGAGGACTCCTACTGCCTGATCGCCCCCGCCCGGTCGGGCAAGACGATGTGCCTGGCAGTGGGGTGGGTTCTGGGTGCTCCTGGGCCGGTGGTGGCGACCGGCACCAAGAACGACCTGCTGTTCCTGACGGCCACCATGCGGCGGGGGGCCGGCACGGTGCAGGCGATGGACCCCGCCGAGGTCGCCGGGTGGCCCGATCGGCTGCGGTGGAACCCCGTGCGCGGATGTCAGGACCCCGACGAGGCGCTCGAGCGCGGGCGCGCGTGGGCGGCCGGGGACCCCGGCCGATCCGGGGGGAAGAACTCGGAGTGGTTCAACGCCCGGGCGGGGGAGGTGCTCGCGTACTTCCTGCACGCCGCGGCGCTCAAGCCCGGTGGGTCGATGCGCGACGTCATGCGCTGGGCGGCGGACTTCGAGGACGAGGAACCGATCCGCCTGCTGACCGAGTCTCCTTATGCCGAGCAGGTCGGGTGGGCCGATCTGCTCAAGGCCCGCACCCGATCCCGGGCGGGGGAGACCACCGACTCCCTGCGCATGACGTTGTCCGGGCTCCTGGCGCCCCTGACCTCTCCCCGGGTGCTCGAGGCGGTCTGCCCGGTGGCCGAGGACGAGTTCGACGTCGCACAGTTCCTGTCCGGTCCCAACACCATCTACCTGCTGTCCGGGCGTGGGGCGGGCAACGTCGCACCGCTGCTGACGATGCTCACCGACCACATCGTCCGCGCCGCCCAGCGCTTGTCCCAGCATCAGCCCGGTGGCCGGTTGTGGCCGCCGCTGCGCCTGGTGCTGGACGAAGCCGCGAACGTCGCCCCGCTGCCCGACCTGCCGGCGCTGATGTCTGACTCCGGTGGGCGAGGCATCACCACGATGGTCATCTGCCAGTCCTTCGCGCAGATGGACGACCTGTGGGGCCGCGAGGGGGCCGAGGCGCTGCGCGCCAACGCGACCGTGACCATGTACCTGCCCGGGATCAAGGAGGTCGACCGGCTGCGGGCTCTGTCAGAGGCCACCGGCCGGTACCGGGCCAAGCGCGTGTCTTACTCCAGCGGGCAGGACCGAGGGTCGGTTTCCACCTCGAGTGAGTGGGAGAACGTCATGACCACCGACGACATCCGGACCATGCCCGTGGGCACCGGCCTGCTGTTCTACCGCGGTCTGAAGGCCGCTCACGTGACCTTCACCCCGTGGTGGGAACGGCCCGACAGCAAGACGATCGAGGCGGGCAAGGCGGGCGTGGAGGAACTGACCGGGCGGGCGATGCAATGAGCGAGCTGTCCGACTTGATCACCCGTGAGGAGTTCAACGCGGCCCTGCGCACCGCATGGGAGGACATCGACAAGCTCACCGAGGCGATCACCGCCCTGGTCGAGGTGCACGAGCAGCAGCCGGGCACGGCCGATGCCGCCAGGTCGAACCGGTGGTGCTGGCGCACCGTCACCGGCGCCGACCGTGAACGACTGTGGACCGACCTGGCCGCGTGGGTCGACTGGTTCAACGACCGCTACGGCTCGGCCAGCGCCAAGCTCACCGTCCCGCCGTGCTGGCCATCGCACCCCGTAGCCGTCGAGGAGCTGACCGGGCTGATGTTGGCCTGGCAGGCCGCACACGCCAGCACCGCACCCTCGGATGCGCCCCTGGCCTGGCACGACCGGTGGCTGTGGCCGTGCCTGGATCGTCTGCACACCCGCCCCGGCACCTTCGAGCACTGCACGGCCAACCGGCACGACCTACGCCACTCCGTGCCGCCCGTGACCACCGACGCCACCGCGCTGGCGGCGGCCATGGCCACCCAGGGCCGCGGCGAAGTGGCGATGGGAGAGAATCCGGTGTGAGCGTCCCCTACATCTATCCCCTCAATGAGGTCCGCGCGCAGATCGGCGTCCTGGTCAAGAACATGGCCGCCGGCGTACACGGGCCGGTCATCATCGGACCCTTCGGCACCCCCAAGGCCACCCTGGTCTCCTGGGAGCTGTTCGACCACATCCGCGACCTGCTCTCCGAGCTCGAGGTCCTCCAAGCCGTGCCGCACCTACGTGACCGGCTGGCCCACCCAGCCGGCGCCACCACCGCCGCGCTGAGCACCATCAGTACGACGTCGAGCTCACCGCAGCCTGTGCGGTTCTGGCCCGACGTCGTCGCAGACCTGCGCAGCTCCGCCTCACCCCACCTCGACGAGGCACTCCAGGGCGCCACCGCCGGGCAGCTCCAGGGCCAGCCGCTCACCGACGAGCGTCTGGAGGGGCGGTGGTCCTGGTTCCTGGTGACCTCACCTGTCACTGGGACCGCACCCGCCCCAGCGCACTACGTGATCTGGCGACACCACGACCACACCCTTGAGATCGTTGCCGTCCGTCCCGCCGGCGACGTGATCGCCCGCGCCTGGCAGCCCGCACCCGACCCAGAGACCGAAGAATCCGATGCCCAGTGAGGGTTATCGACGGAGGCAAGTGGTACGCCCGGCTCGACCGGAGAGCGGGCGAGACCGGCGGGCACCCAACGGCGTACTACAAGGTCATCGCTTGGGAGAGCACCGGGCGGAGGACGGCGAGCCGCTGCTGTTCGCCTGGCTCAACGGCGCACCCCCGGTACGGTCCGACCGGCTCGCCGACTACGGGCTGGTCACCCACTTTCGTGAACGGGTTCACCGAGGAGCTACCGTCAGGCGCCGCGACAGCCTCATGTGCATGACGCACCACTGTCGTCAAGGTGCTTTGCAAAGCTTGATAAACGACGCCGGAGCCCTTGAGGCCGGCCCGTGGCGAGGGCAGCACTCCCGTGCGGCACGATGAGAGCGTGTCTCGTGACCTGACTCTGCCGCCCGACTACGCCGATCTGCTCGCCGACCTCAAGGACCAGGTTCGTTCGGCCCAGCTCCGGGCTCACCGGGTCGTGAACACCGAGCTGCTCACGCTGTACTGGCGGATCGGTGAGTCGATCCGCAGCCGGCAGGAGGCCGCAGGGTGGGGCGCCAAGGTCATCGACCAGCTCTCGGCGGATCTGCGAGCGGAGTTCCCGGAGATGACCGGGTTGCGACGGACGAACGTCTACGCGATGCGCGCTTTCGCGACCGCATGGCCGGCCGAAGCGATCGTCCGACAGCCCATCGGACGATTGCCCTGGGGGCACGTCATCACGTTGCTCGAGAAGCTCGACGACCCACAGACCCGCGGCTGGTACGCCGAGCAGGCCGACACGCACGGCTGGTCCCGCAACGTGCTGCTCAACCAGATCATGTCCCGTGCGCACGAGCGGGTGGGTGCGGCCCCGTCCAACTTCGACCGGCACCTGGTGCCCGGGGACTCCGAGTTGGCTCAGCAGCTGGCCAAGGACCCCTACGTGTTCGACTTCCTCGGCCTGAGCAGGGGCATCGGCGAGCGGGACCTCGAGCAGGCACTCATGGACCGGATCGTCGAGACACTGCGTGAACTCGGGTCCGGGTTCGCCTTCGTCGGGCGGCAGGTGCACTTCGAGGTCAACGGGGACGACTTCTACATCGACCTGCTGTTCTTCCACGTCACCCAACTGCGCTACGTGGTCGTCGAGCTCAAGATCGGCAAGTTCAAGCCCGACTACACCGGTCAGCTCGGGTTCTACATCAACCTGGTCGAGGACCGGCTGCGCCAGGCCCAGCACCAGCCGACGGTCGGCCTGCTCCTGTGCGCCGACCGCAACGAGAGCACCGTGCGGTACGCGCTCGGCGCCTCACAGGCGCCGATGGCAGTGGCGACCTACACCTACGACACCCTGCCCGCGGCTGAACGCGCTTCGCTGCCCTCCGACACCCAGGTGATCTCCGCGATCAGCACCTCCTGGTCGGTGACCACCGAGGACTGACGGCCGCCGCGCAACTCACGACGTAGCAGTAGGTGCGCGCCTCGTACGGCACCAAGGTTGCCCGAGTCCACTGTGCGGTGTCGTCCCCCGCCCGCACAACTTCCGGGCGTGAGCAGCGTGCCCGCCCCCGTGTGCAGCAGCCATCTCGGGCGTGATCCTTGAGACGACCGTTCCGAGACGGTGGCTTCAGGAGAACAACCGAGACTGTGCGGCCCGGGGAGTGCTCTCGGCCGCGTACCGCACGCTGACGACCGTTCCACACCAAGGGGACGAGACGGGCACGGTGGACGACGGGGGTGAGTAGCCTCGTACTCGTGAACCGGCACGAGGAGGCCCTCGCCCACGCCGACGAGCTCCTGGCGGACATCGAGCTCTCACGCACCTCGACGGCGAAGCACGTGCTCAAGGCGATGCGAGTCGCCCGTCTCCTCAACGATGCTGGCGCTCAGCGTTGGCTCGGGTACGAACTCGACGGCGTGCCGTCCGGGCCCGACGGGCAGGCGTGGATGACTACCACGAAGCGGTGGGCAGACAAGGACGCGGGCGAGGGCTATTGGGGTTCGTCGGCGTCCCTGGAAGCCGCCAGGGACAACGCCCGGTCGATCATCAAGGCTCACTCCGGCTCGGTAAGCCTGTCGGGCGACTACGTGACGATCGCGATGCGGGAGCGCTCGGGAACCATCGCACGCACGGCCTCAACAGCGAACGCGCTCGATCGCGTCCTGTCATCGGTCGAGTCGCATGTCTACCGCTTCGCGGCCGACGTGCATGCCGAGCTCACGTACTCGCAGGTGCAGGCGAACCTCTTCGAGGCTTCCCGGGAGGCGGTCGACGCGACGCTCGCCTCGATGGCGGGCGATGCGTTGAAGTCCATCGCGAGCATCTCGGAGCGACTGAACTCCGGTGACGAGTCGGCGGTGAGCCAGGCGATGACGACGTGCCGACAACTGATCGACGCCGTGGCAGACCATGTGTTCCCGCCGGCCAAGGAGCCCTACAAGATCGGTGAGCAGGACCTGGACGTCACGGCAAACCGCGTCCTCAACCGGCTTCAGGCGCATCTGCACGAGAGTGGGGTGACGGGCGGACGCGCGACCAGGCTACGGAGGACGCTCGGTGATCTCTACGACCGGGTCTCCGCCAGCGTGCATCGTCCTGGAGGGGTAGATGTGCATGAAGCGCGGTACCTGTTTCTTGCCGTCTACACGGCGCTCGGTGAGGTCCTCACCTTGGGACCCGACGATAGATCCAAGACGGAGAGCAGAGCTGGCGATGCGATCGCCTCCGACGACAGGTGACTCCCGTCGGCGGGATCAGCACGTGAACGAGCGTTGGGCTGGCTGGCATGGGGCCTCACCGGCGGGGCGGTTCTTCACCGCCCGCTGGGACCGCGTCACGCCCGCCCCGAGCGCAAGTTCCTCGCTGCCATGGCTGAGGACGAAGGCGGACCGTCGAGCACCAGCGCCGTAGCCGGTCGCCTGGGCAAGCCCGTCAGCGGGATCGGCCCCACACGCGCCGGACTCATCGCCAAGGGACTGATCTACGCAACGGACCACGGGCTCATCGGCTACACCGTGCCGGGCATGGCACCCTTCATCCGCCGCCAGCACCAGACATGAGATGACGACCATCGGGCTACACCGTGGCGAGAGCCGCGAACCCCAGGTTGCCCGGGCGCGCACCTCCCACGCCCCGCTCGCGTCCACGAGCCAGGTCTGCGGCACCCTGGCCGGCCCAATTGAGGGTCCCCACATTGGGCGGGATAATGCACGGAATCCCGTCTGATAGCCCGTAGGTTGCTCTTGTGAGCAACCTACTGCCGAACCTCGACGATCTCCTCGCAGAGCTGCCGGGATCAACACCGGCCGACCGGGACGCCCGTGCCCTGGCCCAGGCGGCCACCAGCGCCTCGACCGCCGCCGAGCTCGACCACGCGCTCACGTCTCTTGTGGCGGACTGGCGCACGTCGTGACCGGCCAGGGCGCGCGGCTGCTGTGGGTCGAGATCCGCGGCTTCCGTGCGTTCGGCACCGAGCCGCGCCGCCTCGAGCTCGACGCACCACTAATAGTGGTGCACGCCGGAAACAGCCAGGGCAAGACCAGCCTGGCCGAGGCGCTGGAGTTCCTGATCACCGGGCGCAGCAGCCGCCGCGACCTGCTCGGCGGCGCGAAAGCCGAGTACGACGACAGCCTGCGCAACGCTCACCTGCCCGACGGCGACCTCGACGTCTACATCGAGGCCGGAGTCGCGGCCCCGGGCGGCGTCGTGCACAAGGTCCGCCGCGAGCTCGTGCAGGACTTCGGGCACGGAACCGAGTGCGCCAGCCGACTGCTCATCGACGGCCTCCCGGCCGAGGATCTAGCGCCCGTGGGGTTGCCGATGAGCGACCCACCCGTTCGCGCACCGGTGCTCCTCCAACACATCCTGCGCCATGTGCTGGCCACCGAACCCAAGCAGCGCGTCGGCTACTTCAAGGCCCTCCTGTCACTGACCGACCTTGACCTCCTCCGCGAGCGGGTCACCGCTGCCCGCACGACACTGGAGCGCGAGGCCCCCGGAGCCACGCTCACCGAGGTGGCGACTCTGCTCCAGACCCCAGCCGCTCCCGCCGCGGACGCACTTCAGACCGTTGCCGATTGCACTCCGGACGCTGAAGCGATCGCGGCGGCCGTCGACGTCGCCCTCCTCACGGCCGGCAGTGCCCTCCTCGGCACGCCCTCCGCGTCACGCCCCGAACTTCAGACTGCGCTGGAGGCTGTGATTGCCGAGCAGAACGAGGAGACCTTCCCGCTACGGGCGTTCACCGCTGGCACGGTCGTCGACGCACCTTCCCCTCCCGACCTCCGCCCGTACGCCCACGTACTGGCCCAGGCCGACCGCGACGCGGCCCGCTTGGCACCCCTGCTCGCAGCTGCCCTGGCAGTCGAGGACCTCGCCAAGCTCGACCACCCGATGGACTGCCCCATCTGCGCAACTCCGGGGGCACTGACACCAGCCCGCATGGCGACCCTGCGCGACCAGCTGCGCCGCACCACAGCGGTCGACACCGCGGCAATCGCCGCAGACGGTGTCGTCCAAAGGGCCCGCCAAGTCCTCGATCACCTGCTCTCGGCACTACCCGGGGCGGTCCCGCTGGCCGGGGCCTGGTCACCAGAGCAGCTCGCGACAGCCGCCGCGCAACTACGCCACCTCGGCGTCGACGACACGCTGGCGGAGCCCGCGCAAGCAACCGCTGCGAGCCTCGCCTCCGCCACCGGTGACGTCAGGACCGCCGCAAAGGCGGCTACCGAGATGCTCGATCACACCGCGCTGGACATCAAGACCCGGAACGACCCCTCGGGCGACCTCGCCGGAAGCTACACCGCGCTGACTGAAGCAGTGGAGGAGCTTCAGCGAGCCAGCCGCGATCACCACGAGACCCTGCAGACACTGCGTGCTGTTGTGGAACCGGCCGTCCGTCATCGCGCTGCCGGCAGCGGGCTCACTGAACTGCGCAACCTCGTCGCACACGTCGAGCAACTCGTCCACGACCTGGTAGCCGAAGCCGGACGGAAGCGGACCATCACCCGACTCAAGGCCGCCGAACAAGCACTGAGGAAGGGAGCCGGCCGCGTGCTCGACGCACGCTTCGAGCAGATGAGCAAGGCCATCGACGAGTGGTGGGCCACCATCCGACCGGAAGAACTCGTTGGCTTCGGCGGAGTCAGACGCCGCGCAGGGGGTTCGCGCTTCGTCAACCTCGACGCCACGCTACGCAGCGCCCCCACTGAGAAAGTTGTCGTCCGGGACGCCCTGGGGATCTTCAGTGATTCCCAGCTCAACGCGCTCGGACTAGCCATCTTCCTCGCCCGCGCCGAACTGCTGGGCTCTTCCGTGATCGTGCTCGACGACCCCATCCCAGGTAGCGACGCCGACCACCGGCTCTCCTTCGTCCAGAACACGCTTGACAGGCTGCTGGACGCTGGAGCACAGGTGGTGCTCACCACGTTCGATACCAGGCTGGCCGAGCTCGCCCAGAGCAACCACAACTACCGCGACATGCTCGTGTTCGAGCTCAGCCTCGCCGATCCGCTCGCCGGCACTGAGGCCGTTCAGACCTCCGACACCTTCAGCCGACTGATGCAGGACGCCGGGGTGCACCTCAAGGCAGGCACGATGCGCGGCCGGAAGGACGCATGCAACAGCTACCGGTCGGCTGCGGAACGCCTTGCGAAGCAGATCATCGCCACCGGTCGCACCTGTGAGGGAAGGCCCTCCACCGTCGCCGAGGTCGACGCTGAAGCTCCACTTCTTGGCGATCTCGTCCCCCTCGTCTGCCACTACGCGGCAGATGAGGCCGAGAAGGGTCGGTGGCGCAGCTTCGGCCAAGTACTCAACCCAGGCAGCCACGACGACGGGACTCCGTCGAACGGCGACCTTGCCCAGATCAAGGGCAACCTCAGCCGCATCGCGAAGAACCACGCCAAGCACTGGCCGGGTGGGCTGCTGTTGTGACCGGCCCGACCGACTCCCACCACCCTGCCCGGTCTCATCGAGGGGGCGGAACCTCCAATCTCGATGCGGCCGCGCTGTTGGACGGCGTTCCGCTCACCTCCAGCGAGACCGAGTACGTCGAGGCTGCCCGGGCGGCCAACACGATGCGGGGGTACCGCTCGGACTGGCGCGAGTTCACCACCTGGTGCACCGAGCACGACCTCGAGCCGATGCCAGCGGCGCCGGCCACGGTGACCGGGTACCTATCCGATCTGGCCCGGGCCGGCGCGAAGGTCGGCACGATGAGCCGGCGGCTGTCGGCGATCAAGTTCGCCCACCAGCTCCGCAACCATCCCGACCCCACCCGCAACGCCCGGGTGGTCGCGGTGTGGGAGGGGATCCGACGCACCCACGGCGCCCCACCGGACCAGGCGACCCCATTGATGCCTCCGGAGCTGTTCGACGTCCTGGACGCATGCCCGGTCACCAAGGCCTGGCGCACACCGGGGCGCCAGGACGAGCCGGACCTGGCCGGTGCGCGGGACCGAGCGCTCATCCTGGTCGGGTTCGTCGCCGCGCTGCGGCGCAGCGAGCTCGCGGCCCTGACCCTCGACCAGGTCGCCGCCCACCCCAACGGCCTGGTCCTAACCCTCGCACGGTCCAAGACCAACCCCACCGGCGAGCACGTCGAACTGGTCGTGCTGCCCCGCGCGGCCAACCCCGCACGCTGCCCGGTGGTCGCGCTGAATCACTGGATCCAGCTCGCCGGGATCACCGACGGCCCAGTGTTCCGCGCCGTCGGCAAGAACAACCAGCCGGCCACCCGCGCCCTGCACCCGGAGTCGGTCAACACCCTGGTCCAGAAGGCCGTCGCCCGCGCCGGCATCGACCCCGGCCCCTACAGCGCGCACAGCCTGCGCGCGGGGTTCGTCACCTACGCCCACCTACGCGGGGCAAGCGATCGGGCGATCGCCCACCAAACCCGCCACCGCTCCCTGGCCACCCTGGGAACCTACGTGCGGGTCCACCAGGCGTGGACCGACAACGCCGCCACCATCCTTGGTCTGTGATGTCGCGCACGGTACGTCGGCGCCGTGCGGAACGAGGACAACGATGAGTTCACCGAGATGCGCTGGAGCATCGACATCTGGGCAGGCGCCGCGGCACCTGGCTCGACGCGAGGACTGCTGTCCCCAGCGGGGTTGCATCCACGACGAGCCGCCCGCCGCGTTGTCGAGAAGCGCCAGCAATAGAGCACGGGCTGTCAACGTCGCCTGAAAGTGAACCCCGGATCGTCGGCTGAAAGTGAACCCCTCTGCGGTGGTTCGGTCAGTCGTCGGTCGGGCTGGGTGCCCGGCCGAGGTCGCGGTTCTTGAGTCGGTAGGAGTCGCCCTTGAGGGCGATGACTTCGGCGTGGTGGACGAGCCGGTCGATCATGGCGGCTGCGACGGTGTCGTCGCCGAAGACCTCACCCCAGCGACCGAAGGGCTTGTTGGAGGTGACGATCAGGGAGGCTCGTTCGTAGCGGGCTGAGACGAGCTGGAAGAACAGGTTGGCGGCTTCGGGTTCGAAGGGGATGTAGCCGACCTCGTCGATGACCAGCAGGGGGTAGCGGCCCAGGCGGCGCAGCTCATCCTGCAGGCGCCCGTCGTGGTGAGCGGCTGCGAGGCGATCGACCCACTCCGAGGCGGTCGCGAACAGGACCCGGTGGCCGGCTTGGCAGGCGCGGATCGCGATGCCGGTGGCCAGGTGGGTCTTGCCGGTCCCGGGCGGGCCGAGGAAGACCTCGTTCTCCTTGGCGGCCACGAAGTCCAAGGTCCCCAGATGGGCGATGAGCTCACGCTTGAGGCCGCGGGCGTGGTCGTAGTCGAAGTCCTCCAGGGACTTGCGCCCGGGGAACCGGGCGGCCCGGATGCGACCTTCACCGCCGTGAGTCTCGCGGGCAGAGACCTCGCGTTGCAGACACGCGGCGAGGAACTCCTCGTGGGTCCAGGACTCCGCCCGAGCCCGCTCGGCCAGCCGCGCGACCGCCTCGCGCAGGGTTGGAGCCTTCAGCGCTCGGGTCAGGAACGCCAGCTCGGCGGTGATGTCCCTGGTCTTGATCGCGGTCGCCATCAGACCATCACCTCGGCCAGCCCGAACACGGCGTCGTAGTCGGCCAGGTCACGCTGCTCGACCTCCTCGACGGGCGGGGCCGGAGCCCGGTGGGCGGCGGCGAACGACATCGCCAGCGCCGCGGCCCGGTGGGCGGGGTCGGTGATCGTCTGCTGACGGGCCCAGCACCGCTGGTGGGCCGCGACGACCTTGGTGCCCATGCGGACACTGACCTGCTCCAGGTCGGCGGTGACGGTGACCTTTCGGCCGACCGCGACCGGGTCCACGGAGTAGTCGTTGGAGTCCAACCGGACGTAGTGATCGCGGGGCAGGCGGACCTGAGTGGACCACCCGATCTGCGGGGCCAGGGGCGGCAGCACGAGCATCGCGGCGTTGTCCGCGGCCCAGCGGGTCGCCGGGGCGCAGCCCAGCGACCGGTGATGACGGGCGTTGGCCCGGACCAGCCAGTCGCTGATCTGGGTGTTGAAGTCGCCCGGACCGGCGAACGTGCGCCCGGGCAGGAACGAGGTCTCGAAGTAGCCGTTGACCCGCTCGACCAGACCCTTGGCCTCCGGGTCGCGGGGCCGGCACTGGTGCACCGATATCCCCAACGTCCCGCGGAACGCCTCGAACTGATCGGCCAGCTTGGGCTTGCCGGCCCGCCAGGACCCGACCGCTGGCTCGTTGTCCCAGACCAGCTCCTTGGGGACGGCGCCCATGACCTGCAGGAGCGCCCAGTGCCCGGCGATCAGATCCTCGGCCTGCCGGGTCGGGACCATCCTGGCGAAGATCATCCGCGAGTAGCCCGACACCATCACCAGCACCGGCGGGGAGTCCGTGTGACCAAAGCCGACCGGGACCGGCGCCGGCGGGAACCACAGGTCGCACTGGACCCGCTGCCCAGGGTCATAGGCCGTGCGCGTGGCCGGATCGACCGGCAAGTAGTACGGACGCAGCTCGCGGACCCGGTCCCTGAGCACCGTGATCGACCGGTCCCACCCGATCCGCTCCGCGATCACCGTCGCCGGCATGTCCGGGGTGGTCCGCAACAGCTCACGAACCGCCGGCTCGACCGCAGCGACGATCGACCCCTTGGGCGCCCGGACATACTTCGGCGGCGCATCACGAGCCAACGCCCGACGCACCGCGTTCCTCGAGACACCCAGCCGACGCGCGATCGCCTTGATCGCCATCCCCTCGACCCGGTGCAGCCGACGGATCTCTGCCCAGTCCTCCACGCTCATCACCCTCCACAGCGTCGCGCAGGGGGTTCACTTTCGTCCGACGCCAGGGGGTCAGTCTTCAGCCGTCGTCGACACGGGCGGCCGCCGGCGTCATCATCGTCACGTCACCAGGCTTGGCTTGAGCCAGCGAGAGCACTCCGCGAGGGGGGCCGCTTTCGGTGCCCTCATCGCAGCGCCGCGGCAGGATGGCGCCATGAGCGAAAAGCAGCCGCAGGACGAGGAGCCGAAAGCAAGCGAGGAGCAGCCGGCGGAACACGAGGAGCCGCCCTCGGACCCGGGTGAGCCCCAGGACGGGGCCGTCTTCAACCTCGACGACATCGAGCGCGAACTGACAGGAGACCCGCTCGTCGACCGAGGGATGGAGTTGTCAATCGACGAGCTCCAAGAGGCCGCCGAGGACCCAACCCACCCCGACCATGAGGCGGCGAAGGCGGCGTCACGCCACCTCGCGGAGTCCCTGAAGCCGATGTTCGCGAACCTGTACGGCGATCAGTTCCGAAGGATCGGCGAGAACCTCGCAGCTGCGATGAGGCCAAACCTGGATGGCTTGTTCGAGGGCCTTGCGCCGAAGCCACACACGTTCACGCGTCCCACTTCGCCGGGAGCCCTGGTCCGGGGAGCGGACGCTGGCGCCCCGCTGCCCGAGATCGCCAGATACGACCCCGAGGACTTCGAGGTCGACGACACCCCACAGAGAACGCTGGACGCCATCGTCGACCTCAGCGAGCGGATGTCGGAGATGGTTCGGGTCGCCGCTGAGCACCGGGACGTCGCCGAGAAGCACCGCGCATTGGCGGAGACCGAGGCGAAGGCTCAGGCGCAAGCGACCAAGGACGCCAGCCGACGGGCGAACTTGGCGAACTGGGGCACCTGGCTGGCGATGGCCGGCACTTGGGCGGCGGTGATCGCGACCTTCGTCGTGGCGTCGCGCGCCGCTGGGTGACCCTAGGACGCGTCTCCAACGTTGCGCCTGGAAGTTGATGCAAGCGGGCTGGGCGCGAAGACACTGGTCCCGTAAGGGAGGTCGGTATGCGAACCGGACCAAGGCGGTGGACTGCGGGCGGGCTCTGGATGATGGTCACTGGCGTCCTGCTTGCTGGATGCGCGCAGGAACGAGCCGCGGAGGTGCCCGCCACGGGGGCAGATGAGGTCTGGGTCGTCGGGATCGGCTACCCGGAGGGCGAGTGGGCCTCGTGTCTCGAGGACGACTCGATCGCTCAGTCGCTGATAACTCTCGACATGCCGGCCTCGAGTGCGACGGCCACCTTCACAGCTGAAGCCAGAGAGCAGGATGTGCGCCGCATCCTGGACTGCCTCGACCGCTCCCTCACAGAGGGTGACGTCAGCGTCAGCGTGACGCCTCAACCCCGCCGTCGTTGACACACCCGCTGCCAGGTAGCACCGGGGAACTTGCCCCTACGTTCGGAGCGAACGTCATGTCTGTGGCCGTGGACGCGGTTTGTGATCGCACCACCGCCGCCCCAGACCTCATCTCGACCGATCGCCATGCAGATAGCCGGGAACATCACCCAGCTGCGAGACGGCGGTGGCCTCAGCCCTGATCCACCGGTTTGAGGTGGGTGGTGGTGCGTGGCGGAGAGCGAGAATGCCCTCCTGAGCAGCGAG
>NZ_JAMBPP010000021.1 GCF_023369855.1 Actinotalea alkalitolerans
ATGGCGGGGGGTCGGCGGCGGTGGCGTCGGTCATCTGTCGTCCCTCTCTCGTGCCGGGTGTACGCAGCGTGGCGCGGGCCCCCCGGGGGGGGGGGGCCCGCCCCCGCCTCGGACCCCGCGGCCGAGCTCGCGGAGTCCGAGGCCAAGCTCGAGCCGATGCGTCACGCCCTCGGCTCGGACTGACCGACGACACCCCTGACCAGGCCTCGCCGCACGGCACCGGTCGCGGGCCGGGTCAGCCGTCGCGGGCGGGTCAGCCGCGCGGGCCGGACCGTCCGCGCTCGGGGGTGACCTCGGGGACCACGGCCGCTGCCACGGCCTGACGGACCGCGAAGGTCACCTCGACCTCGACGACCTCTCCCGAGCGCACGACCGTGAGCGTCGAGCCCTCGCCTGCGGCCCGCTCGCGGACGAAGGCCGTCAGCGACTCGGCACCGTTGACCGGGTCGCCGTCGATCGCGACGACCACGTCACCCACCCGGATCCCCGCGTCACCCGCCGGCGAGTCCGCGGTGACCTCCTCGACCACAGCCCCTCGCCGCGTCGTGCCGGACGCCGTGGCGGTGCCGTCGCTCAACGACACCCCGAGGAAGGCGTGCTCGACCGTGCCGTCGGTGATCAGCTGGTCGGCCACCCGCGCCGCGAGGTCCGCCGGGATGGCGAAGCCCAGACCGATCGACCCGCTCGACGAACCGCCCGAGAGCGTCGCGATCGACGAGGTGATCCCGATGACCTCGCCCGAGGCGTCGAACAGCGGGCCACCGCTGTTGCCCGGGTTGATCGCCGCGTCGATCTGGATCGCGTTGGTGACCACCGTCTCGTCGCTCGAGCCCGAGGTCGTGACCGGCCGGTCCAGGGCCGAGACGATGCCGGTCGTCACGGTGCTGTCCAGCCCGAGCGGGTTGCCGACGGCCATGACCGGCGCACCGACCCTGACCACGTCCGAGCTGCCCAGCACCGCCGGTGAGAGGTCCTCGGGCGGGTCGGTGAGCCGGATCACCGCGAGGTCCGTGGTCGGGTCGGTGCCCACGATCGTCGCGGGGTGCACCCGGCCGTCAGCCAGGGTCACGCGCAGGCCGCCGTCGACCGCACCGCTGACCACGTGGTCGTTGGTCAGGATGTTGCCGTCGGCGTCGATCACGACGCCCGAGCCCTGCCCCGTGCCCTGGGCGGACCGCACGTCGATGGCCACCACCGAGTCCCGGACGGTGGCCGCGACCGCCTGCCAGTCGGGGGTGGTCCCCGTCGAGCCTGCGACGGGGACGCTCACCGACTCCTGCCTGCCCAGGGCGTCGAGGGACGAGGTCTGGTCGGAGGCGCCGGTGAACGCGCCGGTGAGGCCCGCGGTCAGCAGGCTCGCCGCGAGCGCCGCGGCGGTCGCCGTCCCGGCCAGCGGCCACCAGCGGGGACGGCTCGCGACGGCCACCGAGGTCGGAGGCACGGCCGACCCGCCGGCGTCTGCGGGTGCGACCGCCCAGAAGGCCGTCGGGTCCGGGGCGTGCACCGGGTTCGCCAGCGGCGGTCGGGGCGGGGGCGGAGGTGCGCTGGGGTCGGGGGTGGTGCGGTCCGGGTCGGGGACGTGGGTGCTCATGGGTGGACCTCCTTCAGGTTCACCCATCTCACCTCGCCGCCCTGCGACCCCCCTGGGTGCTGGCTGGGAGTTCCCTGGGAACGGGGTCAGCCCCCGTGCACAGCGTCGCGGACGGCCCGTGCGAGCGCCGCGTGCAGGTCGCGCCGGCCCGACCGGTCGACGCCGACCTCGACCACCGAGGTCCCGGTGACCGGCCGGGCCAGGACCGCACGCAACCCGTCGAGCTCGTCCACCCGGACGTGCGCCACGCCGTACCCGGCGCACAGGGCACCGATGTCCGCGCCGTGCGGGGTCCCGAAGACCCGCTCGAAGGCTGAGGTGTGCTGCGGCTCGCCGTGCTCGAGGGTCGCAAAGATCGAGCCGCCGTCGTCGTTGGCCACCACCACCTGCAGGTCGGGTCGCCGCTCGAGCGGACCCACCAGCAGGCCGCCGACGTCGTGCAGGAAGGTCAGGTCGCCCACGTACGCCCGGACCGGGCCGGCCAGCGCCAGCGCGACCCCCGAGGCGGTCGAGAGCACACCGTCGATCCCGGCGAGCCCGCGGTTGGCCAGCACCAGCGGCGAGCCACGCCAGCCGCCGACCAGGTCGAGGTCGCGCACCGGGTTGCTCGAGCCGACCACGAGGACCCCGTCGGGGGCGGTCGCGGCGACGACCGCGGCGGCCACCTGCGGTCCGGTCGGCCGGGGCGAGCGGGCGAGGACCTCGCCGACCGCCGACGAGGCCCGCCGACCGGCCTCCTGCCACCGGGCGAGCCACGCGACGCCGTCGGGCCCACCGTGACCGGACGTCCCCACCGGTCGCACCGGGAGATCACGAAGGTCGGTCACGACCAGCCGTGCCGAGCGGGTCGCGTCGGGCCAGGCAGCACCCCAGGGAGCGACCACGACCGTGTCGACGTCCTCGCGCCCGAGGAGCTCCTGCACGGGACGGGACAGCGTGGGCCGGCCGAGCACCACGACGCGCTGGACGCGCCCCCCCAGATGAGGCTCGGCGAGCAGGAGCCGGTAGGCGGGGATCGTGCACGCCCCGCCCCAGGCCCCCGAGGTCGGCTCGGCGAGCAGCGGCCAGCCGTGGGCCTCGGCGAGGTCGCGGGCCGCCGGGCCGGCGCCGTCCCCGGCCACGACGACCGTGCGCAACGGCTCGGCACCCGCCGGCGCGTCGCCGGCCTGCACCCCGGTCCCCGCGCCGCCGCGCGGCACGACCGCCGTCAGGCCGGGGTCGACCCGGTCGGGCCAGGGCTCCTCGCCAGGCACCAGCGGGTCCCGGAAGGAGAGGTCGAGATGCACCGGACCGGGGTCGCCGGTGCGCGCACCGGTCGCAGCGGCCACCGCTCGCGCGGCCAGGTGCCGCAGGTCACGGTCCTCCCCCGGACGTCCGGTCGGCGCGGGGACGTCCAGGGTCAGCCGTACCGGCTCGAGCAGGCCGACCTGCTCGGTGGTCTGGTTCGCCCCCGTGCCGCGCAGCTCGTGCGGGCGGTCCGCGGTGAGGAGCAGCAGCGGCAGACCCGCGTGGTAGGCCTCGAGCACCGCCGGGTGCAGGTTCGCCACCGCGGTCCCCGAGGTGGTGACCACCGCGACCGGTCGGAGCGCGCCCCGGGCCCGGGCCGCCTGAGCCAGGCCGAGCGCCAGGAAGCCGGCGCTGCGCTCGTCGATCCGGACGTGCAGGTCCAGGGCGGGGGCCGCCGGGTCGCGGTCCGCGTCTGGTCGGGCGCACTCGGCGACCGCGTGGGCGAGCGGGGCGCTGCGCGAGCCGGGGGCCAGCACCACGTGCCGCACACCCAGGTCGGCCAGGGCCTGCACCAGCACCCGCGCGGCACGCGTGGACGGGTTGCCGGGAGCGCCCGGCACGGTCGAGTCTCGCTCGGTCATCCGCGGGCCTCCATCCGCCCGGCCCTGGCCCTCCACCGGCCGGTCAGCTCCGCATCGGCCGCGTGGGCCGCCAGCAGCTCTGCGGTCGGCTCGGGTCGCCGCACCGTGATCATCCCGTCCACCGGGAGCAACGGCTCGGGGACGACGTCGTCCACCATCAGCTGGGCGGTGGCCAGCCCGCACGCGTAGGGCAGCTCGGGCAGCGCAGCGGCCAGGGCGATGCCCGCGGCCAGCCCGACCGAGGTCTCCAGGGCCGACGACACCACCACGGGCAGCCCGACCTGCTCGGCGAGCTCGAGGCAGGCACGCACCCCGCCCAGCGGCGCGACCTTGAGCACGACGACGTCCGCTGCCTCGGCGCGCACCACCGCCATCGGGTCCTCGGCACGGCGGATGGACTCGTCGGCCGCCACCAGGACGTGCGTGGCCCGCCGTACCGCGGCGAGGTCGGCCACCGAGGCGCACGGCTGCTCGACGTACTCCAGCCCTCCCGCGGCCCGGTCCAGCACCCGCAGCCTCGAGATCGCGGTGGGCAGGTCCCACGCCCCGTTGGCATCGATCCGGATCCGACCGTCGGGACCCAGCGCGTCACGCACGGCCTCGAGGCGCTCGACCTCGGCGGCCACGTCCTGGCCGGGCTCGGCGACCTTGACCTTGGCGGTACGGCAGCCCGCGGAGGTGGTCACGAGTCGATGCGCGGCAGGCCCGTCGACCGCGGGGACCGTGACGTTCACCGGGACCGCCTGACGCACCGGGTCGGGCCAGCCGAGATCGGCGGCCTCACGGGCGGACCGCCACCACGCGCGCGCCTCGGCGTCCTCGTACTCCCAGAACGGCGCGAACTCCCCCCAGCCCGCGGGACCGCGCAGCAGCACACCGTCCCGGGACGTCACGCCGCGGAACCGGGTGCGCAGGCCCACCCGGTACACGTGCAGCCCCGTGGACGGGAGGGCGGCGGAGGTCACCGGGCCACCGTAGTGCCGCCACGCCACCGACCTCACTCCCGGGCGACCGCGTCCAGCACCACCACCTGGTCGACGCCCGTGGTGCAGAAGCGGCCGAAGGACCCGTAGTAGCTCGAGGGGTCCGACCATCCGGGCAGCGTCCCGAGCGCGACGACGGCGCCGGTCCCGGTGACCCGTGCGCCGTCCAGGAGCTCGCTGCCTCCTGCGAGGCGCACCCGGTCACCGGCGTGCTCGGCGTCGGACGGCCAGACCACCCACCGGCGTGGATGGTCCTCCTGGCCGGCCGTCCCGGGGTCGAGCTCGAGCGTGAAGCACCCGTTGTCCTCGACCCAGAAGGTCCCGGCCAGCGCGGTGCGGTCACCGACGAAGGGCTCGTCCGGGGGCTGGGTCGGCAGACCGAACCCGGCCTGCACGTCGTGGCCACCGCAGGCGCCCAGCCCGATGACCGCCACGAGCATCGTCACCGCGCACGGCAGACCGCGCGGCCGCGCTCGACCGTCCACGGCACGACCTCCCGCCGGCCGCGTCCGGGCAGCCTTGCCGGTGATCATCCGGCTCGACCGGTGCCGTCCACAAGGGGAGACCACCTGACCTATCGTGGCGGCCATGAGCGCACTCCCCCAGGTCTCGGCCACGTTCGACCCGACCCGCTGGCGCCCGGTCGAGGGGTTCGAGGGCCTCACCGACCTCACCTACCACCGCGCGGTCACCCGGCCGGCCGGTGAGTCGGCCCCCCGCGACCTGCCGGTCGTGCGGATCGCCTTCGACCGCCCCGAGGTGCGCAACGCCTTCCGACCGCACACCGTCGACGAGCTCTACCGCGCGCTGGACCACGCCCGGATGACCTCCGACGTCGGCTGCGTGCTGCTGACCGGGAACGGACCCAGCGCGAAGGACGGCGGCTGGGCGTTCTGCTCGGGTGGCGACCAGCGGATCCGCGGCCGGGACGGCTACCGCTACACCGAGTCCACCGCGACCCAGACCGCCGACGGCATCGACCC
Organism: Actinotalea alkalitolerans; assembly: GCF_023369855.1. Classification (GTDB taxonomy): domain Bacteria; phylum Actinomycetota; class Actinomycetes; order Actinomycetales; family Cellulomonadaceae; genus Actinotalea. The sequence goes on from NZ_JAMBPP010000021.1 coordinate 5,426, forward strand.
CGCCCGGGCCGGGCGTCTGCACATCCTCGAGGTGCAGCGACTCATCCGGACCATGCCCAAGGTCGTGGTGGCCGTGGTGGACGGCTGGGCCGCGGGAGGGGGCCACTCGCTGCACGTCGTGGCCGACCTGTCCATCGCCTGCCGTCAGCACGGCCGGTTCAAGCAGACCGACGCCGACGTCGGCTCGTTCGACGGCGGCTACGGATCGGCGTACCTGGCCCGTCAGGTGGGCCAGAAGCGCGCGCGGGAGATCTTCTTCCTCGCTCGCGAGTACTCGGCCGACGACGCCGAGCGGTGGGGGGCGGTCAACGAGGTCGCCGACCACGACGACGTCGAGGAGCTCGCGCTCGAGTACGCCCGGACCATCGCGACGAAGTCCCCGCAGGCCCTGCGGATGCTCAAGTTCGCGTTCAACCTCGCCGACGACGGCCTCGCCGGGCAGCAGGTGTTCGCCGGGGAGGCCACCCGCCTGGCGTACATGACCGACGAGGCGGTCGAGGGCCGGGATGCGTTCCTCGAACGCCGGGCACCGGACTGGGCCCCTTTCCCGCACCACTTCTGAGCCCGTCGTCCCGGGGCCCCCCACCCCGGGACGACGAAGCGGTCAGTAGGTGCCCAGCACCCACACGCCGAAGTCGAGCACGGTGCGCAAGGTCAGCACGCCCACCGCCAGCACGCCGAACAGCAGCGTCACGGCCAGGGCGACCGGGACGACCGAACGCAGGCGCTCACGGTCGAGCCCGACGCCCCGACGGCTCGCGGGGACTCCGTAGGGCGAGTGGGGACCGACGTGGTGGACGGTGATCTGGGCCATGCACCCAGCCTGGTCGCACCCGGCCGCGAGCGGATCGGCCCGAGGGCTGGATCCTGAGGCGGCCGGGTCCTCCGCAGGGTGCGCAGGATCGGCCCGCCCTCATCCTCCGGTCGTACGCCGAGAGGCTCAGCCGACGGTGAGCGAACCCTTGCCCGCCGGGATCATCTCGACCCAGGTGTTGCCCGGAGCGAGCAGGATCGGCTGACCGCCGGCGTCGACGAGCTCCATCGGAGCGTCCTCGGCGCCCTTGCGCCAGGTGCCCTCGACCACGTGGCCTCCGGTCGCCACCGTCGCCGGGCCCTCACCGACCAGCTCGTAGGTCGGCACGGCGGCTCCGCCCTGGGCCCCGAAGCCCGTGGCCGGGTGGTTGGCGGTGACCGCCACGACGTTGACCGACGTCAGCTGGGCGCCGCTCGGCGCGGTCGCGGGGGTCGAGCCCTCCGAGCGCAGCCAGACACCGCCGGTCGGGTCCCACGCCCACGACGGGGACGACTGACCCGACAGCCGGAACGCCAACGACCCAGCCGGGGTACCGCCGGCCGGTGCGGTCGCCAGGTCCGCGCGCTGCGCGAAGGCGAACTGCTGCGCGGGCGATGCCCGGTGGTTCTCGTCGGCCTCGTCGATGAACGCCTGCACCGATCCGTACACGTTGTGCGGGGCGCTGCGGGTCCGGATGCGGTACATGCCGCCGGCCCCCGCGTCCTGGCTGATCGGCTGCGAGGCGCTCGCATCGACCATGGCGAGGATGCCGGGCTGCCCTCCCGAGAACGCGATCAGCCCGCGCATCGGGGCGGTGATCGCCGGGTCCATCGGGCGGACGGAGCGGATCGGCCCGACCTCTTCGGGGACCTGCGAGTGGAACACCGCGACGAAGCGTGAGACCTCGAACTCGACGATCGTCTCCCAGACCACATCGGCCTGGTCGAGACCGCTCTGCGGCCGAACGCTCGAGGTGTTCTCGATCTTGACCGAGACCGCGGGACGCTCGGGGACCGCCTCGACGGGCACCCCGGTCAGCGGCCACACCACCGGAACGACCGGCTCGGGCGGGTTCCCACGGTTGTCGTCGATCGTGGGGGTGACGGTCACCGGGTCCGGCGCCTCGGGGGCCGGTGGGGACGAGCACGCGCTCACCAGCGCGAGCGAGACGAGGACCATCCCGGCCAGGGCCGCGCGCACCGGACGGTGCGGTGCGCGCCCGGCTCCGGGGACCCGGCCGGCGGTCGTGCGTGCCTGCGGTCCCACGTGCTGGGGGGTGGTCGCGGTCGTCCGTGCCACGGGGCAGCTCCTTCTCGTGCCGGCCCAGGTGGCCGACTTCCGCCGATCACTGTACGGCGCGTCCTACCCTGGCAGGTGTGACCCGGCCCGTGACCACGCTGCCCGTGGGCCGGACCGACCTCGGGCTGGCCCGCACCGTGTCCCGGGCCCTGCGCCACGCGATGGACGGGACGGGCCCCGCGATCGCCCCGGTCGAGCCCGACGGGCCGTCCCCCGACCTGCCCGTGAGCCGCGGGGTCCCCGACGACGTCGCCCTGGTGGTCCGGACGTCGGGCTCGACCGGGCAGCCGCGGGGCGTGATGCTCGCCGCGGCCGCGCTGCAGGCCTCGGCAGCAGCGACCCACGCCCGCCTGGGAGGCCCTGGGCGCTGGGTGCTCGCCCTGCCGCTGACCCACGTGGCCGGCCTCCAGGTGCTGCTGCGCGCCGCGGCGGCGGGGGTCGAGCCCCTCGTGGTGCCGGCGGGTGCAGGGTTCTCCCCGGCGGACCTCGCCACCGTCGTCGCCGGGGCGCCGAGCGACCTGCCGCTGTACACCTCGCTCGTGCCGACCCAGCTGCACCGGGTGCTCGAGCCCACGGCCGACCCGTCCTGGGTGGGTGCCCTGCGCCGGGTCGACGCGCTGCTCCTGGGGGGTGCGGCCGCACCGCCGGCCCTGCTCCGTGCGGCTGCCGACGCCGGGCTCCGGGTGGTCACGACCTACGGGATGACCGAGACCTGCGGTGGCTGCGTCTACGACGGGCACCCCCTGGACGGCGTCCGGGTAGCCGTCGACCCGCAGGGACGGATCGTCCTGGCCGGGCCGGTGCTGGCCCAGGGCTACCTCGGCCGGCCGGACCTGGACGCCGAGGCCTTCCACCTCGACGAGAGCACGGGTGCCCGGTGGCTGCGGACCCAGGACCTGGGCTCGCTCGACGGGGGCCGGCTGACGGTGCTCGGACGCGTCGACGAGGTCATCATCACCGGAGGGGTCAACGTCGCCCCCGCGCCCGTCGAGGCGGCCCTGGCGGCGCTGCCCGGCGTGGGCCAGGTCTGCGTGGTCGGGGTCCCGGACACCCGGTGGGGACAGGCGCTCACCGCGGTCGTGGTGGTCGCGCCCGGCTCCGTGCCCCCCGACCTGGGGGATGCCCGTGCCGCCGTCACCCGTACGCTGGGGGGCGCTGCCGCTCCCCGGCACGTGGTCGTCGTGGGCTCGCTGCCCGAGCGCGGACCCGGCAAGGTGGACCGCGCCGCGGTCGCCGTCCTGGCGGCCCGAGCACTCGACCGCACGCCCTGGACGGAGACCGATGGCCACCCCCGCTGAGTGGATCGAGGGCGCGCGTCTGCGCACCCTGCCGGCGGCGGTCGCCCCGGTCCTGGTGGGCACCGGGGCCGCAGCCCAGCTGGGCTCCGCATCGGTCCCGCGCGCCCTGCTCGCCGCAGGCGTCGCCCTAGCTCTCCAGGTGGGCGTGAACTACGCCAACGACTTCTCCGACGGTGTCCGGGGCACCGACGTCGACCGGGTCGGCCCGATGCGGCTGACGGCCTCCGGTGCCGCGCCGCCCCGGCAGGTCAAGACCGCCGCGTTCGCCTCGTTCGCGGTCGGAGGCCTGCTCGGCCTGGCGCTCGTGCTGGTCAGCGGCCACTGGTGGCTGCTGGCTGTCGGTGCGCTCGCGATCGCCGCCGCATGGGGCTACACCGGCGGTCGACGGCCCTACGGCTACCGCGGGCTCGGCGAGGTGGGGGTCTTCACGTTCTTCGGTCTGGTCGCGGTGCTCGGCACCACCTACACCCAGGCCGACCGGATCTCCTGGCCCGCGGTGCTCGGCGCCGTCGCGATCGGCCTGCTGGCCTGCGCGCTGCTCATGGTCAACAACCTGCGCGACATCCCCACCGACGCCGTCGTGGGCAAGCGGACCCTCGCCGTGCGGCTGGGTGACCACCGTTCCCGCCGGGTCTACGCCGTGCTGGTGGTGCTGCCCGTCCTGCTCGGCCTGGCCTGCGCCCTCGCGGCGCCCTGGTCACTGCTCGTGCTGCTCCTCGCCCCCGCAGCGGGGATCCTCGCCGGCACGGTGCTGCTCGGGGCCCGTGGGGTGCTCCTCAAGCCGGTGCTGGCCGGTACCGGTCTGCTCGAGCTGGGCTTCGGGGTGCTGCTCGGCCTCGGACTGGCCCTGTGAGGGCTCGCGGCTGAGCTCTCCCCGGCTGGGTGCGCCCCGCGATCACCCGACAGGACTCAGCGCGAGCCGTCGTCCGTGCGGGACTCGGGCCCTGCAGCGGGCGCGTCGGCCTCGGCGTCCTCGGCCAGGGCGTCCTGCTCGACCCCCGCGCTGAAGCGCTGCCCGCCGGCACGGCGTCGCTCGGCCCGCTCGGCCAACCATGTCGCCGCGGCGTCCCGCGGTCCGGTCAGCGCCGCGTAGGAGATCGCCCAGGCGAGCAGCGCGGCCACCAGGACGAGCAGCCACCCACCCATCCCGGCCAGCGCGAGGCCTACCAGGCACAGTCCGAGGAGGCCGAGGCGCAGCAGGGAGTAGACGATCAGGGGCACCGGTCCAGCGTAGGCGCCATCCGGCTTAGGGTGGACAGATGCTCCGCGCACTCGTCTACGTCGTCCCCCTGGCACTGGCGATCTACGCGTTGATCGACCTCTCGCGCAGCGAACCGTTCGAACGGGTAGGCATCCGCCGCCTGGTGTGGGTCGCGATCGTCGTGCTGCTGCCCGTGGTCGGTCCGATCGCGTGGATCGCCGTGAGCCGCAACCGCCGCTCGACCGAGGGCCCCCGCACCGGCACGCCGTCGGGTGGTCGACCTCGCCCGACGGGGCCCACCCGGCCGGGTGGTCGGCTCCCGCGCCGCCAGGAGAGCACGGCACCCGACGACGACCCGGACTTCCTGTGGCGGCTCGAGCAGCAGCAGCGCCGCCGTGGCCAGGGACCGGCATCGCCCGGCGCGAAGCCCGGAGACGACGTACCACCGACCGACCCGAGCGACCCGACCGAGCCGACCGAGGACGACAACGACACCCCGCCCGACACGGGGGCCACCCGCGGCTAGAGGCCGCTGTAGCTGTGCAGACCGTCGAAGAGCAGGTTCACGCCGGTGAAGTTGAAGATGACGGTCGCGTAGCCGACCACCACGAACCACGCCGCGCGACGTCCTGACCAGCCCCGGGTCGTGCGGGCGTGCAGGTACGCGGCGTAGACCACCCACACCACGAAGCTCCAGACCTCCTTGGGGTCCCAGCCCCAGTAGCGGGCCCAGGCCTGCTCGGCCCAGATGGCCCCCGCCATCACGGTGAAGGTCCACAGCACGAAGCCGACCGCGTTGATCCGGAAGGACAGCCCCTCGAGCTCGGCGGCCGGTGGCAACGCGTCGAGCATCCGCCAGCGGGACCCGGCCAGGCGGCTGCTCCCCGACGCCCGCGAGTCCTTGAGCAGCTGGAGGGTGCTGACCGCGAAAGCCACCGTGAACAGACCCGTGGCGATCACCGCGATCGAGACGTGGATGACCAGCCAGTAGCTCTGCAGGGCCGGCTCGACCGCGTCGGCAGGGACGTAGAAGGCGGTCAGCCCCAGGCCCAGGGCGAGCACCGCGATGCCGATCACGATCGTGCCGAGGAAACGCAGGTCCCGGCCCCGGCACAGCGCGAGGAAGGTCAGCACGGCCACGAGGCTGCCGACCAGGGCGAACTCGTACATGTTGGCCCACGGCACCCGTTCGGCGGCGACCCCGCGCAGCACGGTGCCGGCCACGTGGAGGACCGCACCGACGCCGGTGGTGGCCATCGCGATGCCGACAGCGCGTCGGCCCGCACGGGTCACCACGCCCTCGGGCCCCGACGGGTCGCCGACGGCCGGTCCCGTGGCGCTCGGGACGACGGGGCCTCCACCGGCACGTGCGTTCGCCACCGCACCGGCCCGGACGGGGCGGGCAGCACCGTCGGCGAGCCGCGCGAGGTCGACCGCGAAGGCCACCAGGCCGATCGCGTAGGCAGCGGTCGCGCCCCAGACCAGCAAGGTGCTCAGCTCACCGAGACTCATGTTCCTGCCTCTCGTGCGACGTCCCCGGCGAGGTCTCGCGGGCGGACGTGTCGTCGTGCGGGGTGGGGCCCGTGCGGGCCGCCGGGGCGTGCGAGGGCGCGGGGTCCAGTGCGCGCACCGCGTCCAGGAGGCGGTCGAGCTCTCCCTGGAGGCCGATGTCGTCCCCGCGGGCGAGCCCTGCGCCGTCGACCACTGTACGTCCCTGCACGGTGCGGATCCGCAGCCAGAGCCGCCGCCGAGGCGTGAACAGCGAGGTCGACAGACCGACCAGGGCGGCGATCGAGAAGGCCAGGATCCAGGCCAGCGCGGGGTCGTGCCGCAGGTCCAGGGCGACGAAGCGGGGCAGGTCGTTCCAGGTCAGGGTCCCGAGCCCGTCAGGCAGGTCGACCGTCTGCCCCGGCTCGAGGAAGAGGGTCACCGGGCGGCCGTCCGGCTCGAGGGCCTGGGTCATCCCGCTCTCGTCGAGGCGGTAGACGTTCTGCGGGATGCCGTCGTCCAGTCCCAGGTCCCCCGCCCACACGGTCAGCACGAGCAGCGGGCTCAGCGGTTGGGGGTAGATCGAGCGGGCGCCGAGGGGGGTCACCTCGGCGGTCGGCAGCAGGTACCCGACGATGCCGACCTGATCACCCGTGGACACGTCAGGGACCTTGATCACACCGCGGGAGCGGTAGAACGTGTCCTCGGGCAGGAAGGGGACGGCGCCCGCGAACGCCACCTCGCCGTCCGCGTCGTGCACCACGACGTCGGGGGCGTACCCGTTGCCCTGGAGGTAGATCTTGGCCTCGCCGACGGTCAGCGGGTGGTTGACGCGGATGGTCCGGGGCGACTCCTGCTCGCCGGGCAGACGGACGGTGACATCGGCCACGAAGTCCCGCGGGCGGGCCTCGGCGTCCTCGGTGAAGGCAGCGGTGAACCTGTCGAGCCGCAGCGTGAAGGGCGTCAGCGAGCGGGGGTCGAAGCCCGTGCCCGACTCGAAGGAGTCGTAGTCGGTGACCGCGTTGGCGAAACCGCGGCCCTCGACGACCAGGGCCTGCCCGCGGTAATGCAGGAACTGCCCCGCGGCGACCGACACGAGGATGCCGAGCAGGGCGAGGTGGAAGACCAGGTTGCCCGTCTCGCGCAGGTAGCCGCGCTCGGCCGAGACCGTGCGAGCCCCGTCGGGCTCGACGTCGTCGTCGGTGCGGAAGCGTGGCAGGGCGCGCAGCGGGCCGGTCAGCGCCACCCGGGCTGCTGCGACGACCTGCTCGGGGGTCGCGTCGAGGACGACCTCGCCGCGGGCGGGGAAGCGGGTGAGTCGGCGCGGCGTGCGCGGTGGGCGGGCCCGCACCCCGCGCAGGTGGGCAGCGACCCGCGGGAGGATGCAGCCGATCAGCGACAGGAACAGCAGCAGGTACACGGCCGAGAACCACACCGAGGCGAAGACGTCGAAGAAGCCGAGCCGGTCGAGCCACGGCCCGATGGTCGGGTTGTCCGCCAGGTAGCCCGCCACGGCGGCAGGGTCCTGCGGGCGCTGCGGGAGCACCGAGCCGGGAACGGCGACGACCGCGAGCAGCATCAGCAGCAGCAGCGCGACGCGCATGCTGGTCAGCTGCCGCCACGTCCAGCGCAGCGTCCCGACCAGGCCGAGGCTGGGCAGGCGGGGTGGCTCCTCGGAGCCCCCGGCACCCTCCTGGTCGTAGGCGTCACCGGTGTGACCGGCGGGCCGATAGCTCGCGTCGGTCGCCATCACACCACCGGCTCGAAGCCGCCGATGAGTCCCTGCAGGGACTGCGTCCAGGCTCCCCACAGCCCGCTGACCAGCGCGAGGCCCACCACCACGAGCACCACCCCGCCCAGCCGCATGATCGCCACCCGGTGCGCCCGCAGGAAGCCCAGCGCCCGCGTCGACCGCTCGAACCCGAGGGCGATGAGCAGGAAGGGCAGGCCGAGACCTGCGCAGTAGGCCACCGAGAGCAGGGCACCGCGGCCCGCCGAGGCCCCGTCCAGGGCCAAGGTGTAGACCGCCACCAGGGTGGGGCCGATGCACGGTGCCCAGCCCAGGCCGAAGACCACGCCGAGCAGCGGCGCACCCCAGAGACCGGCCGAGGGCGCGAGCCGCAGCCGGCGCTCACGCTGCGCGAACGGCAGCCAGCCGGTGAAGACCAGTCCCATGAGGATCACCACGACGCCCAGGACCCGCGTGATCGGGTCGCTCCACTGGTTGACCACGGCCCCGAGCGACCCGGCCAGCACCCCGAACAGCACGAAGACCACGGTGAAGCCGAGGACGAACAGCCCGACCCCGGCGAGCATGCGCCCACGGGCGACCTCGCCGAGGGTCGTGGGTGACGGCTGGTGGGCAGGGGCTCCGGACGCAGCCTGCGCTGAAGCACCCGCGACGACCCGGTCGGCGACGGGTCTGGCCGCGGCGCTCCCGGCCATCCCGGTCACGTAGCCCAGGTAGCCGGGCACCAGGGGCAGCACGCACGGCGAGGCGAACGAGACCAGACCGGCGATCACCGCGACCGGGACGGCGAGCAGCAGGGACCCGTCCAGGACGGTGGCCTGGAAGGTGTCCCCGATCCCCGCGAGCAGCGCTGCGTTCACTCCTCCTCCGCGAGCAGCTCGTCGACCACGGAGCGCAGCGTGGAGGGGTCGATCAGACCCAGGACCCGACCGGCGACCTTGCCCTGACGGTCCAGCACGACGGTGGTCGGCACGGCCTGCACCGGGACGACACCCTGGAGCGCGGCCACCGCGGCTCCGTCGGCGTCGTGCACCGAGGGGTAGGGGATGGCGAAGGTGCGTTCGAAGGGCTGGGCCGCGCCGGGGTCGTCGGTCGAGTTGATCCCGAGCAGGTGGACCCCGCGGTCGGCGTAGTCCTCGGCCAGGGCGACCAGGTCGGGCGCCTCGGCGCGGCAGGGCGGGCACTGCGCGTACCAGGTGTTGAGCACCACGACGTCGCCGCGCCAGTCGGACACGTCCACCGGCTCACCCGCGAAGTCGGTCCCGACGATCTCGACCGGGCCGGTGCGGTCACCGGCCTCCCAGGTGGTGACCGACCGGTCTCCCGAGACGTACCCGGCCTCTGCGCCGGTCTCGGTCCACCCTCCGCTCACGCTCGGGGCGCAGCCGACCAGGCCGAGGGCGAGCACCGCGGCCGCCGCACCCCGCCACCGGCTCATGCCCCGGGGACCGTCGGGGCGTCGGGCAGCAGGTCGGCTGCGGGCTCGCTGTAGGTGATGCCGGTGAGCAGGTCGCCGTCGTAGTGCAGCGAGGTCAGGGAGGCGACGCTGCACTCGCGCCGGCGCGGGTCGTGCCACAGGCGCTTGCCCTCGAGGGCCTGCCGGGTCACCCAGATGGGGAGCTGGTGGCTCACGATGACGGCCTCGTGCCCCTGTGCTGCGGTCCGGGCCGCCGCGACGCCGGCGAGCATCCGGGCGACCTGGGCACGGTACGGCTCGCCCCACGACGGGCGCAGCGGGTTCCACAGGTGGCGCCAGTGCGCGGGACGGCGCAGCGAGCCGTCACCGACCCCGAAGGTCAGTCCCTCGAAGTGGTTCTCGGCCTCGAGCAGCCGCTCGTCGGTGGCGAGGTCGAGCCCGAAGGCCTCCGCGATGGGCGTCGCGGTCTCCTGCGCGCGCTGGAGGGGTGAGGCGACCACGTGCACCACGTCGCGGCGGGCCTGCCCGGACGGGCCCGAGCCCGAGAGGTGTGCCGCGACCCGCTCGGCCATCGCCTGGCCGCGCTCGGAGAGCCGGAACCCGGCGATCCTGCCGTAGAGCACACCGTCGGGGTTGTGGACCTCGCCGTGGCGCAGGAGGTGGACTGTCGTGGTGGCCATGGGACCAGTGTCCCAAACCTCACGGGGTGGGTGTGCCACTCCCCGCAGCCGCGGGTGCCTGCGGGGACGGCCCCTGGGCGACGATCGCCATCGCCTCGCCCAGCGCGCGGAGCTGGTCCGTGGTCAGCAGGTCGACCATGTGCCGCCGCACGGCGTCGACGTGGCCGGGGGCGGTCTGCTGGAGGGTCGCGAAACCGGTGTCGGTCAGCACGCAGTTGACCCCGCGGCCGTCGTCGCGGCAGGTGCGGCGCTCCACCAGCGAACGGTCCTCCATCCGTCGCACGGTGTGGGTGAGCCTGCTGCGCGAGAAGACGAGCTCGGCGGCGAGCTCGGACATGCGCAGCGTGCGCTGCGGGGACTCGGAGAGCCGGACGAGCACCTCGTACTCGCTCAGCGACATGCCGGCCTCGGCCTCGAGCTGGCGGTTGAGCGCGTCGTTGAGGCGCGAGGAGCCGAGGAGGAAGGCACGCCAGGCGCGTTGCTGACCGTCGTCGAGCCACCGCCCGTCCGGGGCCTGGCCGTCCTGGTGCTGCATCGGGTCCGGCACGTCGACGGTCTCGTCGAGGTCCGCGTGGTCCACCTGTGTCATGTCGCCCTCTTTCCTCTGCGCCCTCCCCCGTACGACCGGGCACGGCCCCAGGGTTTCACGCGCCGGGGGGATTCGGGCGCTCACGGGGCTTGCGTCGCTGGTTCGAGTGTAGTACAAATATCAACTAAGAGTTCTTGAGAGTTCAACCATTCTCTCGGAGCCACCTTCCCACCCCGAACCGTCGTCCCCGGAGGACCACCATGACCGTCGTCACCACCCGCCCCGAGACCCTCACCCCCGGCACCTGGACCATCGACGCCTCGCACTCCGAGGCCGCCTTCAGCGTGCGTCACGCCGGGATCTCCCGGGTCCGCGGGACCGTCGCGATCACCGAGGGCACCATCGTCGTCACCGATGACCTGGCCGGCTCGACGGTCACGGTCTCGCTCGACCCCGCCACGATCGACACCCGCGACGCAGGGCGCGACGGCCACCTCAAGAGCGCCGACTTCTTCGACGTCGAGAGCCACCCCACCTGGAGCTTCACCTCGACCGCGATCCGCACCGACGGTGAGGACCACGTCATCCAGGGCGACCTGACGATCCACGGCCAGACCCGTCCGGTCGAGCTCGCCACCGAGTTCAACGGTGCCGCCGTCGACCCGTTCGGCAACGCGCGCGTCGGGTTCTCGGCCACCACGACGATCTCCCGCAAGGACTTCGGGCTCACCTGGAACGCCGCCCTGGAGACCGGTGGCGTGCTGGTCAGCGACAAGGTCACCATCTCCCTCGAGGTCTCGGCCATCAAGGCCGTCTGACCCCAAGCACCCGCCGCCGCGCCACGCCCCCCAGGGCGGACCCGCGACCCGGCAGCACCGGACGCCGTCGACGCCCCCCTGCGTCGGCGGCGTCCTGCGTCCGGGTGACGTCCGTACCCACCGGACCGGCCGTCGGCGCGGTCAGCCGCCGGTCTTGCGCCGCTCGTGGAAGGCCAGGATCTGCAGCTCGGTGGCGAGGTCGACCGACCGCACGTCGACCCCGTCCGGCACCTGCAGGACGAGCGGGACGAAGGTGAGGATCCCGGTCACACCGCTCGCGACCAGCCGGTCGCACAGCTCCTGGGCGACCGGTGCCGGGGTCGCGAGCACCGCGATCTGCGCCCTCTCGCGCGCGACGATCTGCTCGAGACCCTCGGCCGGCTCGACCACCAGGTTCGCGACGGAGGTCCCGACGACCGCGGCATCGGCGTCGACCAGCGCGGCCACGCGGAACCCCTGCCCGGCCCCGGCGACGTAGTTGGCCAGGGCGTGCCCCAGGTTCCCGATCCCGACGATCACCACGGCGAGGTCTCCGGTCAGCCCCAGGGCGGCCGTGACCTGGGTGTGCAGGTGGGCGACGTCGTACCCGACCCCACGCACCCCGTGCGACCCCAGGAAGGACAGGTCACGTCGCAGCTGGGCCGACCCGACGCCGGCGTGCTCGGCGAGCTCCCCCGAGGAGGTCGTGGTCACCCCCGACCCGGCGAGCGCCTCGAGTGCGCGCAGGTAGATCGGGAGTCGCGCGACCGTCGAGGCGGGGACCGCCCGTGCACTCACCTGCGACCCCGTCCGTCCTGCAGGGCTCGGTGCAGCCGCGCCGCATCCACCCGCCAGAACCCCTGGGGCACCCCGTCGACGGTGACCACGGGCACCTTCTCGCCGTACTCCTCGACCAGGGTCGCGGTCTGCGGACCGGCGTCCTGGATGTCGACCTCCGCCCAGGACTCCCCCGCCTCGGCGGCGACCTGCTCGACGACCACCCGCGCGTCCTCGCACAGGTGACACCCCGCACGGACGTAGAGCACCAGGCGGTCCGGATCCTGTGCGCTCATGGGTCAACCCTAGAACGCCTGGTTACAGTGACCGTGTGGCCCAGCAGAGACACCCTGCCGTCGGCACCTCCGACGAAGCCCCCCAGGACGCGGCCCGAGCCGTGGTCGAGGAGGCCGCACGGTCGAACCCGGCGGTCCCGGCCCCCGAGGACCCGACCCCGCCTCCCCCCGCCGAGACCACCGCGACAGCCGCCTTCTTCGACCTGGACAACACGATCATCCGCGGAGCAGCCGCGTTCCACCTGGCCATCGGGCTGCGCCGCCGCCGCTTCTTCGGCACCTGGGACCTGATGAGCTTCGGCTTCCACCAGGCCCGCTACCTGGCGTTCGGCGAGAACATGCAGCAGATCAAGCAGGTCAGGTCGCGGGCGCTCTCGATCGTCGCGGGACGCTCGGTCGCAGAGATCGCGGCCATCGGCGAGGAGGTCTGGGACGAGGTCCTCTCGCTCCGTGTCTTCCCCGGCACCCAGGCCCTGCTCAGCGACCACCTCGAGGCCGGCCACCAGGTGTGGATCATCACCGCGAGCCCGGTCGAGATCGGCGAGCTCATCGGTCGGCGTCTCGGCGTGACCGGGGCGCTCGGGACGGTGGCCGAGCACCAGGACGGCTTCTACACCGGGGCGCTGGTCGGTGACATGCTGCACGGACGCGCGAAGGCCGCCGCCGCCGCCGAGCTCGCCGAGCGGCAGGGCCTGCGGCTCGAGGACTGCTACGCCTACGGGGACTCGATCAACGACGTGCCGATCCTCTCCTCGGTCGGGCACCCCGTGGCCATCAACCCCGACGTCCGGCTGCGCCGCCACGCCCACGCCGTCGGCTGGCCGGTCCGCGAGTTCCGCGGTCGCCGGCGCCGGGCGGCACGCAGCGGCGCCCAGGCCGCCAGCTGGGCCGGAGCCGTGTGGGCCGCGGGTCTGGTGCTGCGCGCCGCACGACGCGCCCTGCGCGGCTGACCCCGGGCGTCACGGCACCTGCACCTGCACCTGCACCTGCACCCGACGAGAAGACGTCAGCCGGCCCGAGCGACCGGCCACCCGTCGACCCACGCGAGCTCGTGGATCGCGAGCTGGAAGCCCCCACCCAGCCGCTCGTCGTAGTAGTGGAACGCCAGGTGGTCAGCGGAGACGGACTGCCCCCCGGGGCCGACCATCGGACCGTCGGACTCGAGCAGCACGGTCCCCCCGCCCTCGAGCATCGGGACGCCGTCGCGGTCCAGGTACGGGCCGGTCACCTCCTCGGCGCGCCCCACGGCGATCCGGTAGGTGCTCATCAGCCCCTGGCAGCACGAGTCGAACGAGACGAAGAGGTAGTACCGGCCCTCGTGCGGCACCACGAACGCCGCCTCGACGGCGTTCGGCGGCTCGCCCCGGTCGGCGATGCGCAACGGCTCGGCCGCGAGGTCCGCCCGCAGCCCGTCCGGCCAGGACAGCTCGACCATCCGGATGCCGCTCCAGAACGACCCGAAGGCCATCCACGGCGTCCCGTCGGCGTCCACGACGATGCCGGGGTCGATCGCGTTGAAGTCGTCGCCCGAGGTCGACGCGAGGACCTCGCCCCGGTCGACCCATCCGTAGTCCGGGTCGTCGGGGTCCAGGGTCGTGCCGGTGTGCAGCCCGATCACCGAGGTGTTGCTGCCGAAGGTCGAGGCGGACCAGTAGACGTAGTAGACGCCGTCGTGCAGGTAGACCTCGGGAGCCCAGTAGTTCTTGACCCCGCGCACCCTGTCGGCCACCCAGGCCGGCTCGTCGTCGGACTCCCAGAGGGTGCCGGCCACCGTCCACTCGCGACCGTCCGGAGACGTCCGCACCTGGGGGCTGCCGCCCGCGACCCGCTCGTCCCCGGTCGAGACCACGACCCACGGGGCGCCGTCCTGCCCGACCACCAGGGCGGGGTCGTGCACCGCGAGGTCACCGCTGAGCGTCAGGGCCGTCGCGGTCGGCGTGCGGGGCAGCAGCGCCACCACCAGCGCGACCACGAGCCCGACCACGACCACGGCCGACCCCGCGACCCGGAGCACCCGCCCGCGGCCCCCGCCCTGGCGAGGCCCGGCCGTACCCTGCGGTGCGGCCGTCACGGCCGGGTCGAGAGCCGGACCATCGACCACGAGACCGGGGGCAGCTCGACCCGCACCACACCGTCCTGGCAGGTCGCGGTGTCGTTGGGCTGCGGCACCAGGGTCCCGTCGTCGTCGACCGTTGCCCGCGCGTAGGGGTCGGGGTTGGCCAGGGTCAGGGCCTCGACCACGGCCGGCGAGCGCAGCGCCCGCACGTCGACCTCCACGACGACCGGATCGCTCAGCGACCGGTTGACCGCGAAGAGGGCCACCGCACCGGACTCCGGGTCGTGGGTCGCGACCGCGTCCACCAGGGGCGTCTGCCCGTAGGTCTTCGTCTCGTGGCTCGGGGTCGAGAGCTCGACCCGAAGGACCTGCCCGACGGCGTGACGCGAGGTCAGCGCGAACGGGTGGTAGGTCGTCTGCTTCCAGATCCGCCCGCCGGGCTCGGTCATGATCGGCGCGATCACGTTGACCAGCTGCGCCAGGCTCGCTGAGCGCACCCGGTCGCTGTGCCGCAGCAGGGAGATGAGCAGGTTGCCCACGACCACCGCGTCGGCGACGTTGTAGTGGTCCTCGAGCAGCACCGGTGCCACCGGCCAGCTGTCCCGCGGGGGGACCGACGGGGTGGCGTTCTGGTACCAGACGTTCCACTCGTCGAAGGAGATGCTGATCCGCTTGTCGGAGCGTTTGACCGCCCGCACCGCGTCAGCGGTCGCCACGACGTCCTCGATGAAGGCGTCCATGTTGATCGCCGACCCGAGGAAGCTGGCCAGGTCGCCGTCCTCCTCGAAGTAGTAGGCGTGGGCCGAGATGTAGTCCACGAACTCGTAGGTCTCGGTCAGCACCGTGGCCTCCCACTCCCCGAAGGTCGGCATCGCCGAGCTCGAGCTGCCGCACGCGACGAGCTCGAGGTCCGGGTCGACCATCCGCATCGCGCGGGCCGTCTCGGCAGCCACCCGGCCGTACTCCTGCGCGGTCTTGTGGCCGATCTGCCAGGGTCCGTCCATCTCGTTGCCCAGGCACCACATCCGGATGCCGTGCGGGTCCTTGGTGCCGTTCGTCCGGCGCAGGTCGGAGAAGTGCGTCCCCTGCTCGATGTTGCAGTACTCGAGCAGGTCCAGGGCCTCCTGGACACCGCGGGTGCCGAGGTTGACGGCCATCATCGGCTCGACGCCGGCCTTGGCGCACCACCGCATGAACTCGTCGACCCCCACGGTGTTCGGCTCGGTGCTGTGCCAGGCGAGGTCGAGCCGGGAGGGCCGCTGCTCGACCGGGCCGGTGCCGTCCTCCCAGCGGTAGCCCGAGACGAAGTTGCCGCCGGGGTAGCGCACCGTGCTGATGCCGAGCTCACCGACCAGCTCGATGACGTCCTTGCGGAAGCCGTCCTCGTCCGCCGTGGGGTGCCCGGGGTCGTGGATCCCGGTGTAGACGCACCGGCCGAGATGCTCGACGAAGGTGCCGAAGGTTCGACGTCGGACCGGGGAGACCGTGAACGAGGGGTCGATGGTCAGGGAGGCGTGCAGCATGGACGATCGCTCCTAGCGAGGGAGGAGGGTGGGACGAGGGACCGGCGTCGGGCCGGGTGGGGCGGCGCCGCAGAGCGGCGGGTGGCGGGCGGGGCCGGCGGCTACTTGAGGCTGCCGAGGGACAGACCGCCCTGCCAGTACCGCTGAAGGAGCAGGAAGGACAGCACCAGCGGGAGCACCGAGACGAAGGCACCCGTGGTGATCAGGTTCCAGACCTGCTCGCCGCCGGCCCCGGCGTTGGACAGCGCCTGCCAGTTGTTGAGCCCGACCGTGACCGGGAGCAGCCGCGGGTTCTGCAGCATCGCCAGCGGCAGGAAGAAGTTGTTCCAGGTCGCGACGACCGAGAGCAGCAGCACCGTGACGATGGCAGGCCGCAGCAGCGGCAGGGCGACCTGGAAGAACAGCCGCACCTCTCCCGCGCCGTCGACCCGGCCCGCGTCGAGCAGCTCGTCGGGCACGGCGTCCTGGGTGTACACGCGGATCAGGTACACCCCCAGCGGGCTGAGCAGCGAGGGCAGGATGACCGCCCACACGGTGTTGACCAGACCGAAGCGGCTCAGCAGCACGAAGGTCGGGATGACCAGGGCGGTGAGCGGCACCATGACGGCCCCGAGCAGCATCGCGAACGCCGCGGTGCGCCCCTTGAAGCGGTACTTGGCGAAGCCGTAGCCCGCCAGGACCGCCAGGATCGTGGCCCCCACGCCGCCGCTGAGGGCGTACATGAACGAGTTCCGGAACCAGATCCAGTAGATGCCGCCCTGGTGGGTGCCCAGCCCGCGCAGGTTGTCCATGAAGGACAGCTCGTCGTCGAACCAGAGCGGACCGCCCGACCCCACGAAGAGCCCCGAGTTGCTCTTGGTGCTGGCCACGAAGAGCCACCACAGCGGCAGGATGAAGTAGATCGCCAGGATCAGCAGGAAGATGTGCGACCACACCCGTCGCGAGCCCGGCCCGCGGGCGGCGGGGACACGCCGTCGGGTGCGGGCCGTCAGGTCCTGGGGCGGGGCGCCCGCAGCGCCGCCGCTGGTCTGCACGCTCATCACTTGAGTCCGCTCTGCTTGCGGGTCAGGAACAGGAAGATGTAGGAGCCGATGAACACCACGACCCCCAGGGCGAAGGCGATCGTCGAGGCGTAGTTGAACTGGCTGTAGGCGAAGGCCAGGGAGAACGCGTACATGTTCGGGGTGTACGCCACGGGGATGGCGCCCTGCGCGACCCCGCGCAGCACCTGCGGCTCGGTGAAGAACTGCAGCGTCCCGATGAGGGAGAAGATCACCACCATGACCATGGCCGAGGAGATCATCGGCACCTTGATCCGCAGGGCGACCTGGAGGCCGTTGGCCCCGTCGATGCGTGCCGCCTCGTAGATCGAGGTGTCGATGCCGCGCAGCGCCGCGAAGATGATGATCATGTAGTAGCCCGACCACTGCCAGGTCACGATGTTGACCAGGCTGCCGAAGATCAGGCTCTGGCTCAGGAAGTTCGGGGCGGTGGCCCCGAAGAGGCCGAAGATGTCCGACGCCGGGCCGAACCGCGGGCTGTAGAGGAAGCCCCACATGAGCGCGCCGATCATCCCCGGGATCGCGTACGGGATGAAGATCATCAGCCGCGACATCTTGGCCAGCCGGGTCGCCAGGGTGTCCAGGACGAGCGCCGCGATGAGCGCGATGGTGATCTGGATCGGCACCATGACGAGCACGAACGCACCGACCCTGCGCAGCCCGGACAGGAAGATCGGGTCGGTGAAGGCCTTCGCGTAGTTCTCCAGGCCGCTGAACCGTTCACCGGTCGCCAGGGTCTTGGTGTGCAGGCTCATCCAGAACGCGTAGACCAGGGGGGCGATCAGGAAGGTCACGAAGATGAGGGCGAACGGGCCGATGAACAGGTAGCCCCAGCGCTGGCGGTGGCTGTCCATCGACCGGGGGTGCCGGGCGGTCCGGCCCGAGGGTGGTGCCGACGAGCCCGTCGGCGTGGTGACCGTCTCAGTGGCCATGAGTCTCTCCAGGGTGCTCAGGGGAGCCGGGGTCGCCGACCGGTCGTGGCGCGTGGCCCGTGACCGGTCGGCGACCGGCGGTCACTCGGTGACGGTGAAGCCCTGCTCGTTCGCGTACTGGACGAGTGCGGCCTGGAGGTCGTCCATGACCTGCCCGGCGTCACGCTCACCCTCGACCATCGAGAAGATCATCTCGGTCTGCTGGTCGTAGGCGTAGTTCTGGAAGGGGCTGAAGGTGAAGCCCTCGTACGCCGCGGCGGCCGGGAGGAACACCTCCTTCTGGATCTGCTGGCCGTCGAAGAACGGGTACTCCAGGTCGGCGAAGTAGTCCGTCTCCAGGATCGGGCGCCACAGCGGGAACAGCGCTCCCTCCTCGATGCCGATCTTCCAGGCCTCCTCGGTGCCGAAGACCTCCATCGCGACCCGGGCGGCGAGCTCGGGCTGGGAGGACTGGCTGGTCACGGCGAAGGTCGAGCCGCCCCAGTTGATCTGGACGGGGTTCTCGACGTCCCACTGGGGGATCGGCGCGGCGCGCCAGACGGCGTCCTCGTCCGCGTCGGAGAGCCCGCCCAGGTAGCCCGGGCCCCATGCGGCGGCGATGTAGACCGCGTAGCTGCCGTCGACGAGCTTGGTGTTGTAGTCGGTGGTGAAGGCGTCGTCGGTCGCGACCAGGTCCTGCTCGACGAGCTCCTGCCAGTAGGCGAGGACCTCCTTGGCGTCGTCGGTCGCCACATTGACGCCGATGTCGGTGGGTGCGCCGGCGTCGTAGGTGAAGGGCTCCCACCCGGCCTGGGCGAAGAGCGCGGTGTTCAGCGCCCGCCCGTTGGTCGGGAAGTCGGTGATGTGGCCGTCGTAGCCCGCGTCGCGGAGCTGCTGCGCAGCGAGGGCGAAGTCCGCCCAGGTGGTCGGCACCTCGACGCCGAACTCCTCGAAGATGTCCTCGCGGTAGAGCATGCCCATCGGGCCGCCGTCGACCGGGACCGCGTAGACCGCGTCCCCGCTCGAGACGTCGCTCCATGCGCCCTCGGAGTAGTCGTCCTGGATGTCGGCCGCTCCGTAGGGGGCCAGGTCCACGAGGGCGTCACGGATGGTGAAGCTCTGCAGCACCTCGGCCTCGAGCATGATGACGTCGGGGGCGCCCGTGCCGGCCTCGATCGCGGTCGAGAACCGGGTGTACTGGTCGTTGCCCTGACCGGCGTTCGTCCAGCAGATCTGGACGTCGTCGTGGGTCTCGTTGAACTGGTCGACGACCTGCTCGAAGGCCGGGTACCAGGCCCAGACGGTGACCTGGGTGGCCTCGTCGTTGAGGATCGAGTTGGTGCACGACTCGCCCTCGGCGGGGGTGGTGCCGCCCCCGCCGTCCGAGCACGCACCGAGCCCGGCCACGAGGACCATCGCTCCCAGTCCGGCCGTCGGCACGCGCCAACGGCCCAAGCTCCGATTGCCCTGCATGCGAATCCTCCTTGATCCGACCGGAGGCGCGTCGCCGTCCGGGGCTTGCACGAGCCGCCGCTCCGGCGTCTCTACATCGTTGTATACGGAACAATGCATCGTTGTAGACACATCCGTCAAGTGGTCCGCATCACAGTTCTGCAACGATGGAGACGCCCCGCCCCCGCGACGTCAGGGCGCGCCGGGCACCGTCGACCCGCGTTCCAGGATGCGGTAGTCCGCGTAGACCTGGACCGGGACGTGATCGGTCTCCTTGCCGGCGATCCGCTCGACGAGCAGGGCCACCGCGGTCCGTGCGATCTGCTCACGGCCAGGGTCGACCGTGGTCAGCGAGGGGGTCGAGTAGATCCCGTCGTCGATCGCGTCGAAGCCGATCACCGCGACGTCGGCCGGGACCCGCAGCCCGCGCACCTGCAGCTCGTGCATCGCGCCGAGAGCCATCGCGTCGTTGAAGGCGAAGACCGCGTCAGGACGCGCCCCCGAGTCGAGCACCGCGGCCATCGCCGAGGCTCCGGTGGCGCGGTGCCAGAGACCGGCCTCACCGAAGAGGGCCGGGTCCGCCGGGATCCCCGCCCGCTCGAGCGCCTGGAGATGTCCCTGCAGCCGCAGGCCGGCCGAGCCCACGACCTCGCCCGTGTGCACTCCGATCGCAGCGATCCGGCGCCGACCGAGGCCGATCAGGTACTCGGTCGCCGCGCGGGCGGCCTCCACGTTGTGCATCGTCACGTGATCGACCGGACCGTGGAAGATCCGCTCGCCGAGCAGCACCATCGGGAAGTCCACCCGGAGGAGGTCCTCGTCACCGGCCCCGATCGCGAGCGGGCTGAAGATCAACCCGTCGGTCAGGTGTCGCCGTGCCCCCGAGAGCACCTCGAGCTCGCGCGAGCGCTCGCTGCTGGTCTGCTCGATCAGGACGGTGAGACCCTGCGCCTCGGCTGCCACGATCACCGCGTCGGCCAGCTCGGCGAAGTACGGCAGGCTCAGCTCGGGCAGGGCCAGGCCGATGATGCCGGTGCGGCCGGTCCGAAGGTTCCTGGCGGTGACGTTGAGCTGGTACCCGAGGTCCTCGATGGCACTGAGCACCTTGGTGCGGGTGGTGTCCCGGATGTAGGGGTAACCGTTGACCACGTTGGAGACGGTCTTGATCGACACACCGGCGCGCTGCGCGACGTCGTGCATGGTCACGGCCACGGTGCCTCACCTCGCCTCTCGAACGACCTCACGGCCGCGCCCGCCCTGGTAGACGCTCGCCAGGTACGATTCCACCCTACATCGATGTAGAGACCCTGGTGGTGACAAACCTCAGGCCCGACACCGCCGGTGCCGGGCCTCGAGGACGATCCTGTGCCGCAACGCTGCCGCGGCAGCGCGTGCGACTACTTCTTGTTGCGGCGCTGGTGGCGCGTCTTGCGCAGCAGCTTGCGGTGCTTCTTCTTGGCCATGCGCTTGCGGCGCTTCTTGATGACGGAGCCCACGGGTCCTCGCAATGTGATCGGAAGATGCGCGACGTGCCTGCTCGTCACTGACTCGCGACGGCCGACTCCCACGCTCGGGAAAGTCCGCGCTCACTCTACCCGTTCCGCGGCCCGGCTGCGTCCTGCACCCCGGCAGGCCCTCACCGGGCCAGGTCTCGGTCACGACGTGAGCCGGTCCCCCTCGACCGAGGAGGCCGCCAGGTACGCGTCGAGCGCGTCCTGAGGGACGCGGAAGGACCGCCCGACGCGGACCGCGGGCAGCTCACCGCCGTGCACCAGGCGGTAGACGGTCATCTTCGAGACGCGCATGCTCTCGGCCACCTCCGCGACGGTGAGGTACCGCACCCGCGGCTGGCCCGGCCCACTGGTCATGCTGCCCCGTTCGCCCTGCCGGACGGCCCGACGGCCACGGCATCGATGCGCGACCTGCTGCCGCGCACCGTAACCCTAGGGCCTGGTGGGGCTGCTGTGAAAGGGGTGAACAGAGTGAAAGTTGATCACCCGTGCCACGGCACGGTCAGTCGTACAGCGGGTCGAGGTCGAACCACGGGAAGGCGGCCTGCCGTGCGGCCAGGATCACCCGGTCGACGTCGTCGGCCGGGTCGTACCCGTCAGCCCACGGGCGCGGCGGGAGCGCCCGGCCACGGTCGCCCATGACCTCGGGGGCGTCGGTGTCGAGCAACGCCTCGACGCGGTCCCGCCACGCCGCCGGCACCAGGGTGTCGACACCAACCGGAACGTGCGCAGCGATCGCGATGAGGTGCGCCCACACCCGGGGGACGACCTGCACCACGGCGTAGCCGCCACCCCCCAGGGCGACCCAGCGACCGTCACAGATCTCGTGGGCGAGATCGTGCACCCGGCGGATGCTCTCGCGCTGGGCGTCCACCGAGACCGCGAGGTTCGTCAACGGGTCCATGCCATGGGCGTCGCACCCGTGCTGGCTGACGATCACGTCGGGTGCGAAGGCCCGCACCACGGG
This sequence comes from Actinotalea alkalitolerans, assembly GCF_023369855.1. Classification (GTDB taxonomy): domain Bacteria; phylum Actinomycetota; class Actinomycetes; order Actinomycetales; family Cellulomonadaceae; genus Actinotalea. The sequence goes on from NZ_JAMBPP010000021.1 coordinate 27,232, forward strand.
CAGGACGACCGCCTCAGCAGCCCTCAACCACGCGGTGTCCCCCGTCCCGGCGGGCAGCGGGACGTTGACGGCCCTCCCACGGGCCTGCGGTCCGCCGACGTCGGCCGCGTGGCCCGTCCCGGGGAAGAGGCTGTACCCGCTCTCGTGGATCGAGACCGTCAGCACGCGCGGGTCGTCCCAGAACGCCTGCTCGACGCCGTCGCCGTGATGGGCGTCGAGGTCGACGTAGGCGACCCTGTGGGCACCGTCGGCGAGCAGCCGGCGGATCGAGGCGACGACGTCGTTGTAGATGCAGAACCCCGAGGCGTGCCCACGCATCGCGTGATGCATGCCCCCGGAGACGTTGACCGCGTGCACGGCACGCCCGGCCCACACCGCGGCGGCAGCCTCGACGCTCCCTGCGACCACGCGCGCCGCCGCCTCGTGCATGCCGGGGAACACCGGGTCGTCCAAGGTGCCCAGACCACGGCTCGGATCCGTGACGCCGTCCCGTGAGGCCGCCTGCACCGCGGTCACGTAGTCGCCGTCGTGGGCCGTGCAGAGCACCTCGTGCGACGCCGGCTCGACCTCGACCAGGCTCACACCCGGGGCGTCGAGCAGACCCAGGTCGCGGGCCAGATCCATGGTGAGCTCGAGGCGCAGGGGCGCCATCGGGTGGTGCACGCCGAAGTCGTAGCCGAGCATCGCCGGTGACCACACCACGTGCACCGGTTCGACCATTCCGACACGCTACCCCTCGGGTGGCCTGTGCACCCCTCGCGGGGCCACGGGCCCGCGACCGGGAGCCACCCGCCCGCGCGGCCACGCGCGCCGTGGACCTGCGTGGGCCGCGCGGCATGCCAGAGTGGACCCGCCCGGTCGGTCACATGCGGAGGTGCGGATGGAGCTCCCGCGCCCCTTGCTGCGCGGGCGCGAGCTGGTGGACCAGGTGGCCCGCCAGTCCCCTGCGCGCCTGGCACTGTCGGTCTTCGCCTGCGTCATCGCCCTGTTCACCGGACTGCTGATGCTGCCCGCGGCGACGGCTGCCGGCACCTCACCCCCGTTCGCCGACGCGCTGTTCACCGCGACCTCGGCGGTCTGCGTGACAGGGCTGGTGACGGTGGACACCGGCACCTACTGGTCGGGGTTCGGGCAGGCGATCATCCTCCTGGCCATCAAGATCGGCGGGCTGGGCGTGATGACCCTGGCCTCGCTGCTCGGCATGGCGGTCTCGCGCCGCATCGGCCTGACCCAGAAGCTCCTCACCGCCTCGGAGACCAAGACCGCGCGGCTGGGCGAGGTCGGCTCGCTGGTGCGCGTCGTCATCATCGCCTCGACCGCCATCGAGGTGCTCATCGCGCTCGTGCTCGTCCCACGGTTCATCGTCATCGGCGAGGACGTCGGCGAGGCCGTCTGGCACGGTGTCTTCTACGCGATCTCGGCCTTCAACAACGCCGGCTTCGTCCCCACCGAGGAGGGTCTGGCCCCGCACACCGCCGACTGGATGCTCGGCCTGCCGATCCTGCTCGGGGTGTTCATCGGCTCTCTCGGCTTCCCGGTGATCCTCAACATCGCCCGTCACCGCACCCGCACGCGCCGGTGGAGCCTGCACACCAAGCTGACCGTCACCACCTCGAGCATCCTCGTGCTGGTGGGCGCGGTGACCATCGGTGCCCTCGAGTGGCGCAACGAGGACACCTTCGGCCCGCTCGCCTGGCCCGCCAAGATCATGGCGTCGCTGTTCGCCGGGGTCATGCCCCGGTCGGGAGGCTTCTCGATGGTCGAGGTCGGCCAGATGCGGGAGTCGTCGTGGCTGCTCACCGACGCGCTGATGTTCGTCGGTGGCGGCAGCGCCTCGACCGCGGGCGGCATCAAGGTCACCACGCTGGCCGTGATGCTGCTCGCGATCCTCGCCGAGGCGCGCGGGGACCGGGACGTCGAGGCCTTCGGTCGCCGCATCCCCCGCGAGACCCTCCGGCTGGCCGTCGCGGTGTCCTTCGTGGGCGCCACGGCCGTCCTCGTCTCGACCCTGGTCCTGCTCGAGGTCACCGACCTCGGACTGGACGTGGTCCTCTTCGAGGCGATCTCGGCCTTCGCGACGGTGGGCCTGAGCACCGGGATCACCCCGGACCTGCCCGAGACGGGCAAGTATGTGCTGTCGGTGCTCATGTTCGTCGGACGGACCGGCACGATGACCCTTGCAGCGGCCCTGGCCCTGCGCGACCGGCGCCGGGTGATCCGGTACCCCGAGGAAAGGCCGATCATTGGCTGAGAACCAGGCGTCCGAAGGGCGTCAGCCCCTCCAGGCCGAGACCACCGACGGCGGTGGCGGGCGTACCGTCCCGGTCACCAAGGAACGCACCCGCAAGCCCGAGAAGAGCGCCCAGGACGGCGGGGTGCTGGTGATCGGCCTCGGCCGGTTCGGCTCCTCGATCGCGCTGACCCTGGACCGTCTGGGGCACGACGTCCTCGCGGTCGAGAAGTCACCTTCCCTCATCCAGCACTACACCGGGCGCTTCCCACTGGTCGAGGCCGACGCGTCCAACCCCGAGGCGATGGCCCAGATCGGCGTGTCCGACTTCCCGGTCGCCGTGGTCGGGGTGGGGACCTCCCTCGAGGCGAGCGTCCTGATCACCGGCAACCTCGTCGACGCGGGCACCCCGCAGATCTGGGCGAAGGCGACCTCGACCGAGCACGCGCGCATCCTGCAGCGCATCGGAGCCCACCACGTGGTGCTCCCCGAGGCCGACGCGGGCAACCGGGTGGCCCACCTGGTCTCGGGCAAGCTGCTGGACTACATCGAGGTCGAGGACGGCTTCACCATCGTCAAGATGCGACCGCCGCGCGAGACCCAGGGGTTCACCGTCGGGCAGTCGCAGATCCGCAAGAAGTACGGCGTGACCGTGATCGGTGTGAAGCCCCCCGGCGAGGACTTCGTCTACGCCGGCGAGGACACCCGCATCTCGGCCAACGACCTGCTCATCGTCTCGGGCCACTCCGACCTCCTCGAGAGGTTCGCGGCGCGCCCCTGACGCCGCAGGGCCCGGTCCACGAGGGTGGACCGGGCCCTGCGGGGTGCCCGACGACGGGCGGGTGGATCAGCGGGTCGAGCCCGCGCGACGCTTGTTGTAGACGTCGAAGGCGACGGCGAGCAGCAGCACCATGCCCTTGATGGCCTGCTGGTAGTCGATGCCGACCCCCATGAGGGACATGCCGTTGTTCATCACACCCATGATCAGACCACCGACGATGGCGCCGATGACCGTGCCGACACCACCGGTGACCGCGGCGCCACCGATGAAGGACGCCGCGATGGCGTCGAGCTCGAACATGGTCCCGGCCTTGGGGTTGGCCAGGTTGAGGCGGGCCGTGAACACGACGCCGGCGAGCGCAGCGAGCACGCCCATGTTGACGAAGATCCCGAAGTTGACCCACTTGACCTTGATGCCCGAGAGCGTCGCGGCGCTCAGGTTGCCGCCGATCGCGTAGACGTGGCGCCCGAAGATGGTGCGCTTGGTCACGGCACCGTAGATGAGCACCAGGGCCGCGAGGATGATCAGCACGAACGGCAGGCCGCGGTACGTCGCGAGCTGGTACGTGAAGGCCATCACGACGAGACCGGTCACGACGATCTTGGCCGCGAACATCGGGATCGACTCGACGGCCTGCTGGTAGCGCAGACGCGCAGCCCGCGACCGCCACTGCGAGACCGCGAAGCCGACCACACCGAGGCCACCGATGACCAGGGTGAACACGTCGACACCTTGCCCACCCAGATAACCGTTGGCGTAGCCCGAGGCGATGTTGCGGAACGGGGTCGGGAAGGGCGAGATCTGGGTGTTGCCCAGCACCACCATCGTGCCGCCGCGGAAGATGAGCATGCCGGCCAGCGTCACGATGAAGGCGGGGATGCCCACGAACGCGACCCAGAAGCCCTGCCAGCAGCCGACCAGCGCACCCACCAGGAGCGCACCGAGCACGCCGACCCACCAGGGCAGGCCCTGCCGGACGACCAGCACGCCGGCCACGGCCCCCGTGAAGGCCACCACCGATCCGACCGACAGGTCGATGTGCCCGCCGATGATGACGATCACCATCCCGACCGCGAGGATCAGGATGTAGGAGTTCTGCACGACGATGTTGCTGACGTTCTGGTTGCTCAGCAACGTGCCGTCGGTGAGCACCGCGAAGAGCGCGATGATCAGCACGAAGGCGATGAAGATACCGCTCTGCCGCAGGTTGCGGGTCAGGAGCGTCTTGACGTTCTCGAGCGCGCCCATCGCGTTCAGTCCTTTACCTTGGTCATGTACTGCATGAGGAGTTCCTGGTTGGCCTCGGCCCGCGGCACCTCACCGGTGATGCGACCTTCGGAGAGGGTGTAGATGCGGTCGCAGATCCCGAGCAGCTCGGGCAGCTCCGAGGAGATGACCAGCACGCCCTTGCCTGCGTCGGCGAGCTTCTGGATGATCACGTAGATCTCGTACTTGGCCCCGACGTCGATGCCACGCGTCGGCTCGTCGAGGATCAGGATGTCCGGGTCGGAGTAGATCCACTTGCTCAGAGCGACCTTCTGCTGGTTGCCGCCCGAGAGCTTGCCGACGACCGAGGCGACGCTGGGCGCCTTGATGTTCATGCTCGCCCGGTACTCCTCGGCGACCTTGAACTCCTCGTTCTCGTTGACCCACCCACGGGTGGCCATCTTCTTGAGCGAGGCGACCGAGATGTTGCGCTTGATGTCCTCGATGAGGTTGAGCCCGTAGCGCTTGCGGTCCTCGCTCGCGTACGCGATCCCGTGCGAGATCGCGTCGCTGACGGTCTTGATCCCGATCTCCTGACCGTCCTTGTAGATGCGGCCCGTGATGGCCGAGCCGTACGCCCGGCCGAACACGCTCATCGCGAGCTCGGTCCGCCCGGCACCCATGAGCCCGGCGAGGCCGACGATCTCACCGCGCCGGATGTTCAGGCTGGCGTTCTCGACGACCACACGGTCGTGCTGGATCGGGTGGTGCACCGTCCAGTCCTCGATCCGCAGGATCTCCTCGCCGATCGAGGAGGTGTGCGAGGGGTAACGGTGCTCGAGGTCGCGACCGACCATGCCCTTGATGATCCGGTCCTCGGTCGAGGTCGGCTCGGTCATGTCGAGGGCCTCGATGGTCCGGCCGTCACGGATGATCGTGGTGGTGTCGGCGACGTTGGCGATCTCGTTGAGCTTGTGGGAGATCATGATCGAGGTGATGCCCTGGCCCTTGAGGTGGCGCAGCAGCCCGAGCAGGTGCTCGGAGTCCTCGTCGTTGAGCGCCGAGGTCGGCTCGTCGAGGATGAGCAGCTTGACCCGCTTGGAGAGCGCCTTGGCGATCTCCACGAGCTGCTGCTTGCCCACGCCGATGTCCATGACCTTGGTCACGGGGTTCTCGGACAGGCCCACCCGCGCGAGCAGCTTGGCAGCCTCGGCGTTGGTCCTGTTCCAGTCGATCATGCCTCTGCTGACCTGCTCGTTGCCCAGGAAGATGTTCTCGGCGATCGACAGGTAGGGGCTCAGGGCGAGCTCCTGGTGGATGATGACGATGCCGTGCGCCTCGCTGGCCTTGATGTCGTGGAAGCCCACGACCTCGCTGTCGAACACGATGTCACCGTCGTACGTCCCGTGGGGGTAGACCCCCGACAGGACCTTCATGAGCGTGGACTTGCCGGCGCCGTTCTCTCCGCAGATCGCGTGGATCTCTCCACGTCGCACCTTGAGAGTGACGTCCTGCAGTGCCTTCACGCCCGGGAACGTCTTGGTGATACCGCGCATCTCCAAGATGTAGTCGTCCATGGCACAGCCGTCCTTGGTCGTCGGGCGGCCCGGCGGGCCGGCAGAGCACGTGGCTCTGCCGGCCCGACGGACCTGGGGGGTGAGGCGACGGGCCAGGGTCGGCCCAGTGCGTCAGGGCTCTCAGATACCGAGCTCTTCGGCGGTCCAGTAGCCCGAGTCGACCAGGAGCTCCTGGACGTTGTCCGTGTAGATGATGTACGGCGTGAGCTGGATGCTCGGGACGATCTTCACACCGTTGTCGTAGGTCGTGGTGTCCAGGCCCTCGGGGGTCTCACCCTTGAGCAGGGTGTCGACGAGCTCGACCGTCGCGGCGGCGAGCTCACGCGTGTCCTTGTAGATCGTGGCGAACTGCTCGCCGGCGAGGATGGACTTGACCGAACCGACCTCGGCGTCCTGGCCCGAGATGATGGGCAGGTCGTCCGAGGCGTAGCCGGTGCCGGTCAGGGCGCCGATGATGCCGATGGACAGGCCGTCGTAGGGCGAGAGCACGGCGTCGACGCGCGAGCCGTCCGAGTAGGTCGACGTGAGCAGGTTCTCCATGCGGGACTGGGCCGTGGCCGGGTCCCAACGCAGGGTGGCGACCGTGTTGAAGTCGGTCTGGCCGGACTTCACCACGAGCGTGCCGCCGTCGATCAGCGGCTGGAGGACGTCCATCGCGCCGTTGAAGAAGAACGTGGCGTTGTTGTCGTCGGGCGAACCGGCGAACAGCTCGATGTTGAACGGCCCGGTGGCGTCGCCCTCGGACTCGTCCTCGTTCAGCAGGCCCAGGCCCACGAGGAGCGAGGTGGCCTGCTGCTGGCCGACCTTGTAGTTGTCGAAGGTCGTGTAGTAGTCGACGTTCTCGCTGTCGCGGATCAGGCGGTCGTACGCGATGACCGGGATGCCGTTCTCGGCAGCCGACTCGAGCTGGTTGGTCAGGGCGGTGCCGTCGATCGAGGCGATGATCAGGGCGTCGACGCCCTGGGTGATCATGTTGTCGATCTGGTTGACCTGGGTGGGGATGTCGTCCTCGGCGTACTGGAGGTCGACCTGGTAGCCCAGGGCCTCGAGCTGCTCCTTGACGTTCGCGCCGTCGGCGATCCACCGCTCGGAGGACTGCGTGGGCATCGCCACGCCGACCGTGCCGCCGCCCTCGGTGGTGGTCTCGCCGCCACCCTCGGTGCCGCCGCCACCGCCGCCACTGCCACCTGCGCCGTCGCCGCCGCAGGCCGCAAGACCCATGACCAGCGTCACACCTGCCGCGAGAGCGGCGAGCTTCTTGGTGTTCATCTTCTCCTCCTCGAGAATTACTGCGTCTTCCTGATGTGGAACGGACTGGTCGGAAGGACCGGTCCAAGCGACCTGACCAGGTGATTGCTCGGACCGGTCAGGAAGTGTGGGGGGTGCTACTCGGTCTGGATGACGTCCAGACCTGCCTCGCGTAGTCGCCGGACCTGCTCGGCGGGAGCGGTGGGGCCCGTGATCACCGTGCGGACCTCCTGGACCGCCGCGACTCGGCCCAGGTGGACCTGGCCGAGCTTCGAGCCGTCGGCGACGACCACCACACGGGCGGCCGAGGCGATCATGCGTGCCTTGACCTCGGCCTCGGGCAGGTTCACGTTGGTGACCCCGTGCTCGACGTCGATCCCGTTGCAGCCGATGAAGGCCACGTCGGCGTGCACGCGGTCCAGCAGGATCGTCGCCATCGGGTCCACGAGGGAGTGCTGCAGGCTGCGCAGCGTGCCCCCGGTCACCACGACGGTGAAGCGCGGCAGCGCGGGCTCGAGCTCGAGGGCGATGCTCAGCCCGTTGGTGATCACCACGACGCGGTCGAGGTCGGTCCGTGCCACCAGGGCGCGGGCTACCGCGGTGGTCGTGGTACCCACGTCGAGCAGCACGCTCATCCCGGAGGTGACCATCGCTGCGGCCCGCTCCGCGATGCGCTGCTTCTCGACGGCGTGGGAGACCAGCGCCTCCTCGAAGGAGGGCTCGTGCTTGGGCAGGGCCATCGCACCGCCACGCACGCGTCGGACCGAACGGCTCAGCTCGAGTGCCGCGAGGTCGGCCCGCACGGTCACGTCGGAGATGCCGAACTCCTCGGAGAGGTCGGCGACGCGCACGAACTCGCGTTCGGCGATCGTCTGGAGCATGCGTTCGCGACGGATCGTCACGGGCAGCGGCTCGATCTCTTCCTTGAGCACGGGATCACTGTCGTCCACCGGCCGTTCTTGCGTCAACTTCTTGAACACAACTTTTGGTTGCGAAACAGTAACGAGGGTCACGGCCCGGTCACGGGTAGGACGGAGGGCCTAGCCCGCGACGCCCGTCTGCAACATCTGCCCGTGTCTTCGCAGGTGGGCGCGCAGGTACGCCGCGTCCCACCCCGGTACCACCGGGGTGGGACGACATCCACGCTTCCGTTATCGAAAGGGACCACAAGTTCCCACAGGCGAGGCGGGAACTGTCCTCTCCTGCCCCTTCCACCCGGCCACCACCCGGCCACGACCCGGCCGCGACCCGGTCGAAGGCAGCTCAGGAGGTGGTCATGGGGCGGTGACGGACGTTCTCAGAGGCCCTGGGCGAGGCGGTAGTAGGCCTGGTTCCACCGGATCTCCTGGGCGAACTGGCGTGACGTGGTGCCCTCGTCGATGAGCAGCAGCTCGGTGCGGGCGATGTCGGAGAAGTCGCTGAAGACCTCGGTGCCCACCTGCGTCGACAGCACGGTGTGGTGCGCCGCCCCCGCCATCAACCACGCCTCGGCCGAGGTCGCGAAGTCCGGCCTGGGCTTCCACACCGCTCGGGCGACGGGCAGGTGCGGCAGGTCCTCGTCCGGCGGGACGATGTCGACCGCGTTCGCGGTGAGACGGAACCGGTCACGCATGTCGGACAGTGCGACCACCACACCCGGGCCGGCGTCCGTGTCGAAGACCAGTCGGACCGGGTCCTCGCGCCCGCCGATGCCCAGGGGGTGCACCTCGAGGCTGGGTCGCGAGGTGGTCAACGACGGGCAGACCTCGAGCATGTGCGCGCCGAGGATCTTCTCGTCACCGGGGACCAGGTTGTAGGTGTAGTCCTCCATCAACGACGCACCGCCGGGCAGCCCCTCACCCATCACCTTGGCGGCGCGCACCAGGAGGGCCGTCTTCCAGTCGCCCTCGGCCCCGAACCCGTAGCCCTGGGCCATGAGCCGCTGCACCGCGAGCCCGGGAAGCTGGCGCAGGGCACCCAGGTCCTCGAACGTCGTCGTGAACGCGGTCGCACCGATCTCGCCGAGCAGGGCCAGCAGGCCGAGCTCCTGGCGGGCGCCGTAGCGCATCGAGTCGTGCCGCTCGGCACCGGCCCGCAGCTCGGGCGCGACGTCGTACAGGTCCTCGTACTCGGCCACCAGGGTGTCCACGGCGCTGTCCTCGACCGCGTCGACGGCGGCCGCGAGGTCGTTGACGCCCCACGTGTTGACCGACACGCCGAACCGCAGCTCGGCCTCGGTCTTGTCCCCCTCGGTGACCGCGACGTTGCGCATGTTGTCGCCGAAGCGCGCCAGGCGCAGCTCGTGGGTCGCCGCCCAGCCGGCCGCCGCGCGGACCCAGGCCCCGACCCGGCTCTGCACGACCGGGTTCGAGACGTGCCCGACGACGGTCTTGCGGGCCACGCCCAGGCGGGACTGGATGTACCCGAACTCGCGGTCGCCGTGCGCGGCCTGGTTGAGGTTCATGAAGTCGAAGTCGATGGTCGACCACGGCAGCTCGACGTTCGCCTGGGTGTGCAGGTGCAGCAGCGGGGTGCGCAGCGCGTCGAGCCCGGCGATCCACATCTTCGCCGGGGAGAAGGTGTGCATCCACGCGATGACGCCGATGCACGCGTCCGAGGCGTTGGCCTCCAGGGCCATCCGTCGGATCGAGTCCGACTCCTTGAGGACGGGCTTCCACACGATGCGCACCGGCACGGCGTCGGCTGCCCCGAGCTCACGGGCGATGGCCTGGGACTGCTCGGCGACCTGACGCAGCGTGTCTTCGCCGTAGAGGTCCTGGCTCCCGGTCAGGAACCAGACCTCGCGGTCGGCGTACGGCTTGCTCATGGGGACTCCTTCGTCACGTGCTGGATGTCGGGGTGGGTCGAGGCGGGTGGGGGGACGGCGCGCACCGGCGGTCAGCGGCCGTAGACGTTCTGGTACCGGTCGTACAGGCGGTCGATGTCGGTCGGGTCGATCGGCAGCGGCGAGCCGAGCTGGCGCGAGATGTGCACCGTGCGGGCGACCTCCTCGCACATCACCGCGGCCTTGACCGCGGCCTTGGCGTCCTTGCCGATCGTGAACGGACCGTGGTTGCGCATCAGGACCGCCGGGGACCGGCTGCCCCGCAGGGTCTCGACGATGCCCTGACCGATCGAGTCGTCCCCGATCAGCGCGAACGGTCCGACCGGGATGTCCCCGCCGAACTCGTCGGCCATCATCGTCAGCACGCACGGGACGGCCTCACCCCGGGCGGCCCACGCCGTGGCGTAGGTCGAGTGGGTGTGCACCACACCGCCGACCTCGGGCATGTGCCGGTAGACGTACGCGTGCGCCGCGGTGTCCGAGGAAGGCGACCGGTCCCCGTCCAGGAGGTTCCCGTCCAGGTCGCACACGACCATGGACCCGGGGGTCAGCTCGTCGTACGCGACCCCCGACGGCTTGATGATCAGCAGGTCGCGCGAGCCGTCGTCAGCGCCACCGTCGGCCGCAGCGAGCCGGACCCGCTGCGAGACGTTGCCCGCGGTCCACACCACGAGGTCCCAGCGCGGCAGCTGGAGGTTCTGCTCGCAGACGACCTGCCGCACGCGCTCGATCTCGAGCAGGACGTCGTCGTCGTAGGAGTCCAGTGCCTGGGTGGTGCTCATCGCTCGATCTCCTGCGTCGTGTGGGGGTGCACTGCCGGACGTGTCGTCAGGGCGGGTCTAGAGGGCATCGACCGCGGCCCGCTCGATCGCCAGCCCTGCGGAGTAGCGCTCGAGGAAGGCCTCGAATCCCCGGACGTCGTCGGCGTCGGGCTGCACGACGTCGACCGCTGCGTCGCCGAAGACCTGGGTGGCCAGGTAGTCGCCCAGGCTCAGGCCGTCCTGGTCGGACACCGCCCCCAGGTAGGCCGCCAGCACCGCGATGCCCCACGCGCCACCCTCTGAGGCGGTCCGGCCGACGGCGACCGGCGCACCGATCGCGGCCGCGAGCAGCCGCTGGGCCACGCCCGCGGTCCGGAACATGCCACCGTGGGCGAACATCGCGTCGAGCTCGACGCCCTCCTCGGCCAGGACCCTCATCCCCAGGCTCAGGGTGCCGAAGGCCGAGTAGATCTGGGTCCGCATGAAGGTGCCGAGCGTCAGCCGGCTGTCCGGTGTGCGGACCACGAGCGGCCGCCCCTGCTCGAGCCCGGTGATCGGCTCGCCCGAGAGGTAGTTGTACGCCAGCAGCCCGCCGCCGTCGGCCGCACCGTCCAGCGCCGCCCGGAAGAGCACCCCGAACACCTCGTCGCGGCTCGCCGTGCTGCCCACCGCGGACGCGAGCTCGCCGAACAGCCCCGCCCAGGCGTCGAGCTCGCTCGCGCCGTTGTTGCAGTGCACCATCGCCACCGGGTCACCCGCCGGGGTGGTCACCACGTCGAGCTCGTGGTGGATCCGCTCGAGCGGTTTCTCCAGCACGACCATCGCGAAGATGCTGGTCCCTGCGCTGACGTTGCCCGTGCGGGGGGCGACCGAGTTGGTCGCGACCATGCCGGTACCTGCGTCGCCCTCGGGCGGGCACAGCGGGATGCCGGGACGCAGCGTCCCGGTCGGGTCCAGCAGCCTGGCACCCTCCTCGGTGAGCCGACCGGCCTCCTGGCCCGCGGCCAGCACCTGGGGCAGCAGGGTCGCGACCCGCAGGTCCGGATGCCGCCGGGTGACCAGCTCGTCGAGGCCGGCGAGCATGCGTGCGTCGTAGTCCTGCGTGGCGGGGTCGATCGGGAAGACGCCCGAGGCGTCGCCGACGCCGAGGACGTTCCGCCCGGTGAGCCGACCGTGCACGTACCCGGCGAGCGTGGTCAGGACGCTCACCTGCGGGACGTGGGGCTCGTCGTCGAGGATCGCCTGGTAGAGGTGCGCGACCGACCAGCGCAGCGGGATGTTGACGCCGAACACGTCCGTCAGCTCGCCGGCCGCACGTCCGGTCGAGGTGTTGCGCCAGGTCCGGAACGGGACCAGGAGCGCGCCCTGGGCGTCCAGCGCCAGGTACCCGTGCATCATCGCCGAGATGCCGATCGCGCCGACCGTGCCGGGCCGCACGCCGTAGCTCCGCTCGACGTCGTCGAGGAGGGCCGCGACGCACTCCTGGAGGCCGGACCAGACAGCGTCCAGGGAGTAGGTCCAGACGCCGTCGACGAGCTGGTTCTCCCACTCGTGGCTCCCGCTCGCGATCGGTGCGTGGTCGGGTCCGATCAGGCAGGCCTTGATCCGGGTCGACCCCAGCTCGATGCCGAGCGAGGTCCGGCCGGCGCCGATGGCTGCGCGCACGCCCTCGTCGTCACCCTCGGCACGTTGCTCAGCCATGTCATCTCCTCGTCGAGTGTCCGCACCGATCGGCGGGCGTGAATCGCCACCCTTGCATGTTAGCGCTCACACGACACCTGTCAAGGAGCCCGAAGGTCCTGTCGCGGGCTCCCCGCCGACACCGTCGGGACGCACGCCGTCGATGCCGAAGCCGACCTCGAGCACGGCGAAGCACTGGTCCAGCACCTCGCGCAGCGGCTCGCGGAAGCCGGTGCCGTGCCAGTGGTGCAGCGCACCGACCAGCGCACCGACGACCGCGTGCGCCAGGACCTGCACGTGGAGGTCCACGGAGGTCCGGCCGAGCCGCTCCGCCAGCAGGGCGCCGAGCTCTTCGGAGACCGCGTACGCATGGCGCGCCGACGCCGCCTCGACCGTCGGGGTCGCCATGACGAGCTGCATCCGACGCCGGATCCGGAGCTCGTCCTGAGCGCTCATGCTCTCGACCACCCCGAGCATCACGCCCCGGAGCGCCAGCAGCGGCGACGCCCCCGTGCCGGCTCGCACCAGCGGTGCCATCTGCGGGTCCCACTCGTCCCACAGGACGAGCTGCTCCTTGGTGCCGAAGTACCGGTACACGCTGCTGGGCGAGACCTCGGACGCCTCGGCGATCTCCTCGACCGTGACCCCGTCGAAGCCCCTCGCGTCGAAGAGGTCGAGGGCCTCGGACTGGATCCGACGCATCGCGGCGATGCGCTTGCGCTCACGCAGGCCGAGCGGTCGCACCTCCGCCGGCTCACTCTCGGCCACGGTTCCGGTCACGGCTGCAGCATAACCCGACCTGCACGGAACTTTCTCTTGCCAGTGACCGTGAATTAGCAGTGAGTGGCTCTTGACAGTTGCTGTCACTTTCTCATAGCCTCGGACCAGAGGAACGAGCCGACGAGGAGGGCCCTGTGGAGCACGTCATCCGAACCCAAGGTCTGGTCAAGGCCTTCGGGCGCACCCAGGCCCTGAACGGCCTCGACCTGGAGGTCGGCCGGGGAGAGGTGCACGGCTTCCTCGGGCCGAACGGGGCAGGCAAGTCCACGACGATCCGGGTGCTCCTCGGCCTGCTCCGCAAGGACGGCGGGCACGCGACGCTCCTCGGCGGCGACCCGTGGCGTGACGCCGTCTCCCTGCACCGGCGTCTGGCCTACGTGCCCGGCGACGTCCAGCTGTGGCCGAACCTCTCCGGGGGTGAGGCGATCGACCTGCTCGGCGCCCTGCGCGGCCCGGTCGACGTCGGGCGCCGCGACGAGCTCGTCGAACGATTCCAGCTCGACCCGACCAAGAGGTGCTCGACCTACTCCAAGGGCAACCGCCAGAAGGTGGCCATCGTCGCGGGCCTCGCCTCCGACGTCGAGCTGTACCTGCTCGACGAGCCGACCAGCGGGCTCGACCCCCTGATGGAGACCGTGTTCCAGGAGGTCGTGCACGAGATCACCGCACGCGGGGGCACGGTGCTGCTGTCCAGCCACATCCTCACCGAGGCCGAGGCGCTGTGCGACCGGGTGTCGATCATCCGCGACGGTCGCATCGTCGAGCAGGGAACGCTCGCGAGCCTGCGCCACCTCACCCGGACGACCCTGCACGTCACCACCCGTCACCCCCTCGACGGGCTGGACGGCCTGCCCGGCGTGCACGACGTGGTGACCACCCACGACCGACGGGCAGCGGGCTTCGAGGTCGAGGCCGACCACCTCGACGGAGTCGTGCAGCACCTCGGCGGGATCGGCGTGCTGACGCTGACGAGCGCGCCTCCCACCCTCGAGGAGCTCTTCCTGCGCCACTACGGCTCCGAGCCCGCGCGGCCGGACGGCACCGACGTCCCCGCCACCCCACGGCCCCGGCGCGCACGGACGAGCCGATGACCACGACCCGACCGCTCGCCGGTTCCTGGCGCCTGGTCCGCCTGGCCGTGCGCCGGGACCGGACCGTCCTGCCGGTGTGGATCGCCTCGATCACCGTGCTCACCTGGGCGGTCGTCGCGAGCTACGCCGCAACGGTGCCCACCGAGGCCGACCGCATCGCGACCGCGACCCTGAGCGCGAGCAACCCGATGACCCGGATCTTCGACGGGCCTGCCTCGGGCGCCTCGCTCGGCGCGATGTCGCTGGTCGAGGGCTACAAGGTGTTCGCGATCCTCACCGCGCTGATGAGCGCGCAGGCGATCGTCCGGCACACCCGCGCAGACGAGGAGACCGGGCGGGCGGAGCTCCTCGGCTCTGCTCCCGTCGGCCGTCACGCGCGGCTCTGCGCGGCCCTCGTGCTGGTCCTGGGGGCCAACCTCGTGCTCGGCGTCACGACAGCGACCGCCGTCGCGGCCAACGGCCTGGCCTGGTCAGGGGCCTGGGCGGCCGGTCTCGCGGTGGCCGGGACCGGATGGGTGTTCGCCGGCGTCGCGGCCGTCGGGGCGCAGGTGCTCAGCACAGCCCGTGGGGCGAACGCCGTGGCCGGCGGCGCGCTGGGGGTGGCGTTCGTCCTTCGCGCGATCGGTGACCTCAGGGGCGAGATCACCGACGGCGGGCTCGCGCTGGTCAGCGCATGGCCCTCGTGGCTCTCGCCGCTGGGGTGGGGTCAGCAGATCCGGCCGTTCTACCAGGACCGATGGTGGATCGCCGGGCTGTTCGTCGCTCTCACCGCCGCGCTCGTCGCGGTCGCCGCGATGCTGACCGACCGTCGAGACCTCGGCTCGGGGATGGTGCCGGCACGCCGCGGCCCGGCGCGCGCGTCCCGATGGCTGATCTCCCCGCTCGGCCTCGCCTGGCGGATCCAGCGCGGTGTCCTCCTGGCGTGGCTGGTCTCCGTGGCGGTCTTCGGCGCCGTGCTGGGGTCGATGGGCGACACCCTCGAGGACTACCTCGCCGAGAACGCGACCGTGCGCCAGATGCTCCTGTCCCTCTCCCCCGACGCCGACCTGATGGACCTCTTCTTCGCTCTGATCATGGCGCTGGTCGGCCTCGCCTGCGCCGGGTACACGGTCCAGGCGCTGCTCCGGATGCGCTCGGAGGAGGTGAGCGGACGCCTCGAACCGCTCCTGGCCACCGCCGTCGGGCGTCGTCGCTGGCTGATCGGCCACCTGCTCATCGCGGGCGCGGGCACCGTCCTCCTGCTGACCGTGAGCGGTCTCGCGAGCGGGCTCACCTACGGCGCGATCACCGGTCACTGGACCGAGGGCGTCGGCGGCTTCCTCGCTGCAGCGCTCGTCCAGGCGCCCGCTGCCCTGGCCCTGGGCGGGCTGGTCCTGACCGTGTTCGGGCTGCTGCCCCGCTTGGCCGCCCCGATCACGTGGTCCGCACTCGCCGCGGCGCTGGTGATGGGCCAGCTCGGCGCGCTGCTCGACCTGCCGCAGTGGCTGCTCGACGTCTCACCGTTCACCCACGTGCCGCTGGTCCCCGCCGAGGCGTTCACCCCAGGGCCGGTCGCCGCGCTCTGTGCCGCGGCGATCCTGCTGGGAGCACTCGGCGTCGCGACCTTCCGACGGCGGGACCTGGTGATCGGGGCCTGAGCGGCACCCACCGGCCCCGGGGCCTCAGCGGCGCGGCGGGCCGCTGCTCGCGCGCACCACCAGGTGAGCAGGGATGACGTCGGGCCGGACCTCGCGCCCGGCGATCGCCTCGAGCAGCAGCTCCATGCACCGGCGGCCCAGCGGGCCGAACTCCTGGCGCACCGTGGTCAGCGGGGGGAAGAAGTGCGCCGAGCCGTCCACGTCGTCGAAGCCGACCACGGAGACGTCGTCGGGCACCCGGACCCCCTGCTCGGCGAACGCGTGCAGCAGCCCGAGCGCGAGCTGGTCGTTGGCCGCGAACACCGCCGTCGGCAGACCCCGGGCGACCAGCTCGCACCCCACCTGGTACCCACGCTCCGCACCCCAGTCCCCCTGGACCAGCGCGCCCGCGCCGAGCCCGAGGGACGCGAGCTCGTCGCGCCAGCCGTTCACCCGTGCGCGCCCGTCGAGCCAGTCCGGCGGACCGGCGAGGTGCAGCACCTCACGGTGCCCCAGGTCGGCCAGGTGCCTGGTCGCCAGCCGGGCCCCGCCGTACTGGTCGACGGCGACGGTGTGCACGCGCGAACCCGCCGGGAGGTCCCGCGGTCCGACCATCACCACAGGCACGGGCGCGTCGAAGTCCTGGACCGCGCCGACGGCGTCGTCGTGCGCCGCGATGACCACGACGCCGTCGACCCCCTGGGACATGAAGTGCTCGAGGGCCCGGTGCATCGCCTCGGTCTCCCAGCGCAGCACGGTGGCCACGCTCACGAACAGACCAGCGTCCCGAGCGGCCTCCTCGATCGCGATGAGAGTGCTGGTCGGCCCGAACAGCGCGGAGCCTGCCGTCATCACGCCGATCGTCGCGCTGCGCCGCGTGACCAGCGCGCGCGCCGCGGTGTTGCGCCGGTAGCCGAGCTCGGCGATCGCCTGCATCACCCGCTCGCGGGTCTCGGGACGCACGCTCGGGTGCGCGTTGAGCACCCGCGAGACGGTCTGGTGGGAGACCCCCGCCACCAGAGCGACATCGCTCATCGAGGGCGGACGCGGTGGGACGTTCACCCGTCGAGCTCGGCCGCGAGCTCTCGCGCGCGGTCACGGGCCGCCGTGGCCGCCGCGAGGACTCCCGCACGCACACCGTGCGCGTCGAGCGCCGCGAGGGCGGCGACCGTGGTGCCCCCCGGCGAGGACACCCGCTCACGCAGGACCACGGGGTGCTCTCCGGACTGCTCGACGAGGGTCGCCGCGCCCCGCACCGTCGCGGTGGCGAGCTCGAGAGCCAGGGGCCGCGTCAGGCCCAGGAGCACCCCCGCCTCGGCCATCGCGTCGATCAGGTAGAACACGTAGGCCGGGCCCGAGCCCGAGATCGCGGTCACCGCGTCCTGGTCCTTCTCGGGCACCGTCACGACGAGTCCCGTCGCGGCGAGCAGGCGCTCGACGGTCGCGACGTGCTCGGCCCGCGCGTTCCGGCCCGGGCTGACCGCGCTCGCGCCCTGCCCGATGACCGCAGGCGTGTTCGGCATGACCCGCACCACGGGCGTCCCCTCGGGGAGCCTGGCCTCGAGGAAGGAGGTCGGCAGCCCCGCCGCGACGCTGACCACGAGCGTCCCCTCCCGCAGCCGCGGCGAGATCTCCGCGAGCACACCGGCGACGTCCTTGGGCTTGAGCGCGACGACCACGACGTCGGCCCTGCGCACCACCGTGGCGTTGCCGTCGGCTGCTCGGACGCCGTAGCGCCCCGAGATCTCCGTCGCGCGCGCGGCGCTCGGCTCGCTGACGTCCAGGTCGTCCACGTCGACCCCCGCGGCCAGGACCGCGGCGATGATCGCCTCACCCATGACCCCTCCGCCGAGGACCGCGACCCGGGTCCCCGCTGCCGCGGAGCCCGCGCCGTCAGGTCGGGGGCCGTCGCTCGTCGCGCCGTCCGGGTGGGCGTCGTCGGGTCGTTCCATGGGATCTCTCCTCGTCGCCGGGACGGGTCTCAGAGCGGGAAGGCCGCGTAGAAGCTGCGCAGGTCCGTCGAAGGACCGTCCACCTGGATCAGCACCGTCCCGTTGGTCCACCAGACGGTCCCCGTGCCGTCCTCGCGGGGAAGCATGAGGTAGCGACCCACCTCGGCGCCGTCCACCGTCACCGCACCCTGCTCGACCGCGTCGTCCTGCTCGGCAGGCTCGTCCTGCTCGGCGGGCTCCTCCTGGTCAGCGGGCTCCTCCTGGTCAGCGGGCTCCTCCTGCTCGGCAGGCTCCCCGCCCGACGCGGCGATCGCATCGGCCTGCTCGGCGAGCACCCGGTCGAGAGCGGCCGAGGCGGCCTCCGCGGTCGGCCACTGGCCGGCCAGCAGCACCAGCGGTTCGGGGCCCCCGTCCTCGTAGACGAGGCGGTAGCCCTCGACGGCCCCCAGGGGGAGCAGCGGCGGGTGCTCGGCGGCCTCGGTGAGCGCCCAGGACAGGACGACGTCGGGGAGCGCGTCGAAGAAGGCGGTGCCCGCCTCCCGCTCGACCGGCTCGAGCGTCGGGCTCGGCGGCGGGAGGGTGATGACCTCGGCCTCGGGCACGGCGGGCGGGTCACCCTGGTTGCCGAGCACCAGCACGGTCACGACCGCACCGATCGCGATCAGCGCACCGGCGCCGATCAGCAGCCAGCGCCGCGTCCGTCGCGGTGCGTCGGGCGGTACCGGGTCCTGCTCGCCCCCCGCGGAGCGGTGCCGGGCCGAACCTTCGGGACCAGGTCCCGAGGTGCTGGTGCTCATCCGTGTCTCTCCCTGCCGATGACTGACGAGCAGCCTACGGCCTGAGCCACCCCACCAGCCCGTTCACCGCGTGCTCCGACGCAGCGTCGCCGTCCCGAGCATCAGTGCCCCGACGATGAACAGCGCGACGGCGGTGACGGCGCCGCGCACGTCGTGCAGTCCGGCGCCCGCTGCCAGGTCTTGCAGGGCCTCGAGCCCGTAGGTCAGGGGCATCGCCCGGGAGATCACCTCGAGCACCGTGGGCATCTGGTCACGAGGCATCATCAACCCGGCCGTGACGAGCTGCGGGAAGATGATCAGCGGCATCATCTGCACGGCCTGGAACTCGGTCCGGGCGGCCGCCGAGGCCGCGAGTCCCAGCGCGGTCCCCAGCAGCCCGTCGAGCACGGCGACCAGGACCACGACCCACAGCGCTCCGGCGACCTCCATGCCCAGCACGAGCACGGCGAACCCGGTCAGGACCAGGGCCTGCAGCACCGCGAGGGCCCCGAAGGCCAGGGCGTAGCCGATCACGATGTCGCCACGCCCCACCGGCAGGGTCATCAACCGCTCGAGGGTCCCGGACTGACGCTCACGGAGCGTCGCGACGCTGGTCACCAGGAACATCACGACGAGCGGGAAGAGGCCCAGCAGCAGGGGGCCGAACTGGTCCAGCACCGGCGTGCCCTCGAACATCCACGCGATCAGCCACAGCACCAGGCAGGGAAGACCCACCAGCAGCCCGATCGTGCGCGGGTCGTGCCGGACCTGCCGGAGCACGCGCTCGGCGGTCGCCAGGGTCAGTCGCGGGCTCATCGACCCTCCACCAGGTGCAGGAAGGCGGCCTCGACGTGCGATGCACCGGTCCGGGCCAGCAGGTCGGCGAGCGTCGAGTCGGCCAGCAGGTGGCCCTCGCGCAGGAGGAGGAGCCGGTCGCACCGTTGCGCCTCGTCCATGACGTGGCTCGACACGAGCAGCGTGGTGCCCCCGGCGGCGAGGCGACCGAAGAGGTCCCACAGGTCCCGGCGCAGGACGGGGTCCAGGCCGACCGTCGGCTCGTCCAGCACGAGCAGCTCGGGCGAGGCCAGCAGGGCGACCGCCAGGCTCACCCGAGAGGCCTCCCCGCCCGAGAGCGTGGAGACACGGCGTCCGGCGAGGGCGGTGAGGTCGACCTCGGCGAGGGACCTGGCGACGTCGTCCTCACCCACCGCGACCAGCCGGGCGAAGTAGCGCAGGTTCTCGACGACACTGAGGTCGGCGTAGACGCTGGGCGACTGGGTCACGTACCCGACCCGTCGGCGCAGGGACTCCTCCCCGGCGGGACGGTCCAGCACCTCGACCGTCCCGGCGGTGATCTGCTGCACCCCGACGACGGTGCGCATCAGCGTGGTCTTGCCGCTCCCGCTCGGGCCGAGCAGCCCGACCACCTGGCCGCGCGGCACCGTCGCGTCGATGCCGCGGAGCACCTCGATCCCGGGGCGCCGGTGCCCGGCCGGACGGACGACCCGTAGACCGTCGACCCGGACAGCCGCCCGGCCCGGCTCGGACGGTTGTCCGGACCCGTTATTCCTCATGTGAGGAATAGTCCACCGCGCGCCCTCCGTGCGCAAGGGACCACTCGCGCGCAGGGCGTGTCGGCCGTGGCAGATACCGTGCTCGGCGTGACGACCTCCTCGCGCGCCCCCGCCCCCTCCGGTGCCCGCGGGGTGCGCCCGGCCCGCCCCGCCTACCGCTGCGCCGAGTGCGGGTGGTCGACCGCCAAGTGGGTGGGCCGCTGCGGGGAGTGCCAGGCCTGGGGGACCGTGACCGAGGAGGCCGCCGAGACCGCGGGCCCCCGGACCCGGCCGGTCGCGCCGACCCGCTCGCCCGCCCGGCCGATCGGCGAGATCGACGTCGAGACCGCCCGTGCCCGGCCGACCGGCGTCGGAGAGCTCGACCGAGTCCTCGGCGGAGGGCTCGTGCCGGGGGCCGTCATCCTGCTCGCGGGCGAGCCCGGGGTGGGCAAGTCGACGCTGCTGCTCGACGTCGCCAGCCGGGTCGCCGAGGGCACCGGGCAGCGGGTGCTGTACGTGACCGGTGAGGAGTCCGCCGGACAGGTGCGGCTGCGGGCAGAGCGCATCGGCGCCCTGGCCCCAGGGCTGCTCCTGGCCGCCGAGACCGACCTCGGCACGGTGCTCGGCCACATCGAGCAGACGAGCCCCACCCTGCTCGTCGTGGACTCGGTGCAGACGATCGCCTCGGCACAGGTCGACGGCTCGCCGGGCGGCGTCAGCCAGGTGCGCGAGGTCGCCGCGGCTCTGATCGCCGTCGCCAAGGAGCGGGACATCCCCGCGGTCCTGGTCGGCCACGTCACCAAGGACGGCAGCGTGGCAGGCCCGCGCACCCTCGAGCACCTGGTGGACGTCGTGTGCCAGTTCGAGGGCGAGCGCCACTCGAGGTTGCGGATGGTCCGCGCCGTCAAGAACAGGTACGGCCCCACCGACGAGGTGGGGTGCTTCGACCTGTCCGAGCACGGGATCGTCGGGCTCACCGACCCCAGCGCGCTGTTCCTGTCCCGCAACCACCAGCACGTCCCGGGCACCTGCGTCACGGTGACCCTCGAAGGACGCCGCCCCCTGGCCACCGAGGTGCAGGCCCTGGTCGCCGCCTCGGTGCTCAGCAACCCCCGGCGGACCACCAGCGGCGTCGACTCGAGCCGGCTCGCGATGGTCCTCGCCGTGCTCCAGCGTCGAGTCGGTGCCCGGCTCGCCGATCAGGACGTGTACGTCTCGACCATCGGCGGGGCGCGGGTGGTCGAGCCCTCCTCCGACCTCGCCGTCGCCCTGGCCACGGTCAGCGCCGCCGAGAACGTCGCGCTGGTCGAGGGTCTCGTGGCGATGGGCGAGGTGGGCCTCGCCGGGGAGATCCGTCCGGTCGTGGGGCTGGCCCGCCGTCTCGCCGAGGCCCGACGCCACGGCTTCACCCGGGCCGTGGTGCCCACCGGAACGGTCGAACCCTCCGACGTCCCCGACGGACTCGTGCTGCTCGAGGCCGCCGACCTCGCCGAGGCCGTCGTCCTCAGCCGGGGATCGCGCCTCGCTGACGGCTGACCGGCGCTCGCGTACGATGCGCTCGTGGTCACGACAGAGCGCTCCGCCGAGGACATCCTGCGCTCGACCCTCGCCGCGGTCGCCCCCGGCACCGAGCTCCGCGACGGCCTCGAGCGGATCCTGCGCGGACGGACCGGCGCCCTGATCGTCCTGGGCCAGGACCGCACCGTGGAGTCGATGTGCTCGGGCGGCTTCGCCCTCGACGTCGAGTTCTCCGCGACCCGCCTGCGCGAGCTCGCCAAGATGGACGGTGCGATCGTCGTCGACCGTGACGCCACCCGCATCCTGCGGGCCGCGGTCCAGCTGCTGCCGGACCCCACGATCGAGACCACCGAGTCCGGCACCCGGCACCGCACCGCCGAGCGGGTCGCCAAGCAGTCGGGCTTCCCGGTGGTCTCGGTGAGCCAGTCCATGCGGATCATCGCGCTCTACGTCGGCGGGTACCGGTACGTCCTCGAGGGCTCGGACATCATCCAGTCCCGCGCGAACCAGGCCCTGGCGACGCTCGAACGCTACAAGTCCCGGCTCGACGAGGTCTCCGGAACCCTCTCGGCCCTCGAGATCGAGGACCTGGTCACCGTGCGCGACGTCGCAGCTGTGGTCCAGCGCCTGGAGATGGTGCGCCGGATCTCCGAGGAGATCGCGGGGTACGTGGTCGAGCTGGGGTCCGACGGGCGGTTGATGGCCCTCCAGCTCGACGAGCTCATCGGCGGGCTGGGCTCGGACCGGGAGCTCGTCATCCGGGACTACACCGAGTCGGCCCGCACCGGACGTTCGCTGCCCGAGGTCCAGGGAGCCCTCGCCGCGCTCGACGCCACCGAGCTGCTCGACCTGGGACACATCGCGCGCGTGCTGGGCCTGATCTCGGTCGACGACTCCCTCGACGGTGCCGTCGGCCCGCGTGGCTACCGTCTGCTGTCGAAGGTGCCGCGCCTGCCCGCCGCGATCGTCGACCGCCTGGTCGGACACTTCGGCGGGCTCCAGAAGCTGCTCGCCGCGGGCATCGAGGAGCTGATGGCGGTCGACGGCGTGGGTGAGCAGCGCGCCCGGGCGGTGCGTGAGGGGCTGTCCCGCCTGGCCGAGTCGAGCATCCTCGAGCGGTACGTCTGACCGTTCCGGTACGACCGGCCGGGCGACGCCGGCTCAGCCGAGGTCGAAGACCGCTGCCGCGCTCTGGGCACCCAGCACCCCGACGGTCGCCGAGTACGTGCCGGGCCGCGGCTCGGGAAGCCCTTCGCTGCACGCCTCGTCCGACCGCGTCCGGTCCCAGGTGACCTCTGCGACGTCACCCTCACCGGGCTGCAGCAGCAGCAGGCGCTCGCCCCCCTCCTCCTCGCAGTCGGTGCTCGACCAGATGCGGTCGGCCCCCGAGGTGATGAGGAGGTCCCGGCCCGCGGGGCCGGTGTCCACCGTGCAGCTCTGCGGACCGGTGTTGGTGTACCCGATGGTGAAGACCGGCCGAGCATCCTCGGGGTAGGTCCTCGCGTCACTGACCAGCGTGAGCGTCAGGTCAGCAGCGGTGCAGGCCACCATCCCGGCCGGGGCAGGCTCCTGATCCTCCTCGGAACCCTGCGCGGGCACCTCCTGCCCGGGGTCCTGCGAGGTGGCGTCGCCCTGCCCGGAGACGACGAACGCCCACACCAGCACGCCCACGACGACCAGACCGAGCAGGATGAGCACCCGCCGGATCCAGTAGACGCGCGCGGGCTGGGACCCCACGGGACGCAGGACGGTGCTCATCGGCCCTCCTGTTCGCACGGAGGTGGTCGGCGTCGACCGGCCACCCGGCATCGGATGCTCCTGCTCACGCTAGGCCCGTCCCCTCCGGACTCCGGGTAGCCGCGCCGCACCGGAGGCACCGGTGGGACGCAGCCGGCCGGTGAGGCATGATCTGCGGGTGTCGCTGATCGTGGACCCGGTCGTCGCGTGGTTCGCGCAGAACGCCCGTCCGCTGCCGTGGCGCGACCCGCACTGCTCACCCTGGGGCGTCCTGGTGAGCGAGGTCATGCTCCAGCAGACGCCGGTCGTGCGCGTCGAGCCACGATGGCGTGAGTGGATGGCCCTGTGGCCGACCCCTGCCGACCTCGCAGCTGCCGGGACGGCTGAGGTGCTGCGAGCCTGGGACCGGCTCGGGTACCCACGCAGGGCCCTGCGCCTGCACCAGTGCGCACGGGTCGTCGTCGACAGGCACGACGGCGAGCTGCCCACCGCGGAGGCCGACCTCCTCGCACTGCCCGGTGTCGGCACCTACACGGCCGCCGCGGTGACGGCCTTCGCCCACGGTCGTCGCGCCGTGGTGGTGGACACGAACGTCCGCCGGGTCCTGGCCAGGGCGCTGACCGGGACCGCCCTGCCCGCACCGAGCCTGACCGCCGCCGAGATGCGTGCCGCGGGGTCGGTCGTGCCCGCCGGGGACCTCGCCTCGACCCGGTGGAACGCCGCGGTGATGGAGCTCGGCGCGCTGGTGTGCACCGCGAGGTCCCCCCGGTGCGGCGTCTGCCCGATCGCCGACGCCTGCGCATGGCGCCTGGCCGGGATGCCGGCCGACGCGCACGCCCACCGCCGCCGCCGCCAGACCTGGGCGGGCACCGACAGGCAGGTCCGTGGACGGGTGATGGCCCTGCTGCGCTCGGCCGACCACCCGCTGCCCGTCCACCTCCTCGAAGAGGTGTCCGCCGACGCCGAGCAGCGCGAGCGAGCACTGGCCGGGTTGGTGCGCGACGGCCTCGTGGTGCGCCACGAGGATCCCGCGACCGACGACGCGGTCTCCTACCGGCTCCCCGACTGACCCGCTCGGCAGGTCGGGCCCGGCGGATCAGTCGAGCTCGGCGAGCATCCTGGTGTTGCCCAGGGTGTTGGGCTTGACCCGGGCGAGGTCGAGGAACTCCGCGATGCCGTCGTCGTGCGATCGCAGCAGCTCTCCGTAGACGTCCTGGTCCACGGGGGTGCCCTCGATCGTGCGGAAGCCGTGCGCGGAGAAGAAGTCGACCTCGAAGGTCAGGCAGAACAGCCGACGCAGCCGCAGCACCCGGGCACGCCCGACCAGGGCCTCGAGCAGCGCACCGCCCACCCCTCGCCCGCGCCACAGCGGGTCGACCGCGAGCGTCCGCACCTCACCGAGGTCGAGCCACATCACGTGCAGCGCCCCGCAGCCCACGAGGCGGCCGGTCGCGTCCTGGGCGACGACGAACTCCTGGACCGCCTCGTAGTACCCGACGAGCTCCTTGGCCAGCAGGATGCGCCGGTCGGCGTAGGGCGTCACCAGGTCACGGATCCCCCGCACGTCTGCGGGCACCGCGGACCGGATCGTGTACTGCGTGCTCTCGGGGACGGTCACGGGCTCGCTCTCGCAGCGGGGTGGTCGGTCGGCACCCACACGTTAGGGCACCCGGTGCACCCCCGCGGAGCGGACCAGCCGCGAGGCGGTGACCTCGTCGATCACCAGGTCGGTGACGACACCGGCCGCGAGCGCGGCGAGCAGCGGGCCGAGCTTGTTGTCCCCCGCGACCGCGCACACCCGTCGCGGGATGCGCCGCAGCTCGGCGGGGGTCGGCCCCGTGGCGCGGGCGTTGAGCGCGATGTCCTCGTAGCTGCCGTCTCCCCGCAGGAAGACCGTGCACACATCACCGACGACCCCCTCGTCGTGGAGCAGGGTGACGTCCTCGGAGTCGAGGTACCCCGCGGAGTAGACGTGGCTGGGCACACCGCCGCTCACGGCCCCCACCCCGAAGAGGGCGATGTCTGCACGTCGTTGCACGTCGAGCACACGTCTGACCGATCGTTCACGCCACATCGCGGCCTTGGTGTCGGGGTAGTCGAAGAAGGCGGGCACCGGGAAGTGGTGCACCGAGGCGTCGAAGGCGGCCCCGAAGCTCGAGATGAGATCGCTCGCGTACTCGATCCCGCTGGTGCGGGTGTTGGCCGCACCGTTGAGCTGCACGACGGCGCTGCCCCGCGTGGCCTTGTGGGTCAGGCGACGTCCGATGCTGGCCAGCGTGGTGCCCCACGCGATGCCGAGCACCATGTCGGAGTCGAACCACGAGCCGATCAGCTTGGCCGTGGTGATCGCGACCTGGTCGAGCCGTTCGATCTCGTTCGCGGAGTCCGCGACCGGGGCGACGTACGCCTCGATCCCGAAGACGTCGGCAATCGTGTGGCTCAGCCCGGGAGCCCGGGTGTGCTCGGGACGCAGCGTGATCTCGACGATGCCCGTCTGGCGGGCCCTCTTGATCAGCCGGGACACCGTGGACCGCGAGGTGCCCAGGTGCCGGGCGATCAGCTCCATCTTCATGTCCTGCAGGTAGTACATCGACGCTGCTCGCAGCACGTCGGGTTCACGTTCCATGACAGACCACCCCAGATCCGGACAGGGCGCCGGTGCCCCGCCTCACCGCCGAACACCGGTCCCGGGTTCGGGGCCGCCGATTGCACATCCGTGCACTCCCCTTGCGCGTTCGTGCCGATGATGGAAAGCATAGGGGTGTCGCGCGACCGGCACCCGCCAAGAGACCAACGTCCCCTTCTTCGGGGGAGGTTCCTCGGAACCCGTGCCGGGCCGCGACGATCTGCCGCAGAGCGCGGAGACGCACGGTCGAGGAGGACGCGGTGAGGACAGCGGCACTGACAGCCCAGGCCCGGACGCAGGCACTGGACGCCCTGGAGGAATCGACCACCGACGGCCACGACCTCGACGTCCTCGTCGTGGGGGGTGGGGTCACCGGCGCCGGCATCGCGCTCGACGCCGTCACCCGCGGCCTCAAGGTCGCGATCGTCGAGGCGCAGGACTGGTCCTCGGGCACCTCGAGCCGTTCGAGCAAGCTGGTCCACGGCGGTCTGCGCTACCTGCAGATGCTCGACTTCCACCTGGTCCACGAGGCCCTGACCGAGCGCGACCTGCTCCTCAAGCGCCTGGCGCCCCACCTGGTGCGCCCGGTCTCCTTCCTCTACCCGCTCGAGCACCGTGTCTGGGAACGCGCCTACGTCGGCGCGGGCGTCGCGCTCTACGACACCCTCGCCAGCGCCGCGCCCGGCCGCAGGGCCCTGCCCTGGCACCGTCACGTGACCCGCAGCGGCATGGAGCAGATGTTCCCCGACCTGCGGCACGACGCCGCGATCGGAGCGGTGCGCTACTGGGACGCGAGCGTCGACGACGCCCGCCTCGTCGCGATGCTCGTGCGGACCGCTGTCTCCTACGGTGCCCACGCCGCGAGCCGGACGCAGGTGGTCGAGCTCACCAAGCGGGCCGACGGCACGGTCAACGGTGCGGTCGTGGCCGACCTCGAGACCGGCCGCCGGATCACCGCGCGTGCCGCTCACGTCATCAACGCCACCGGGGTGTGGACCGAGGAGACCGAGGCGCTCGCCGGTGGCGAGGGTGGGCTGCGGGTGCTGGCCTCCAAGGGGATCCACATCGTCGTCCCGCGCGAACGGATCCGCGGCGACGTCGGGCTGATCCTGCAGACCGAGAAGAGCGTCCTGTTCGTGATCCCCTGGTCGCGCTACTGGCTGATCGGCACCACCGACACGCCCTGGGAGCAGGAGCTCCAGCACCCGGTGTCGACCTCGGCCGACATCGACTACGTCATCGAGCACGCCAACGCCGTCCTGGCCGACCCGCTCACCCGCGAGGACGTCATCGGCACCTGGGCCGGGTTGCGTCCCCTGCTCCAGCCCGGGACCAAGGAGGGCACGTCGTCGGCCAAGGTCTCGCGGGAGCACACCGTGGCCTCCCCCGCCCCGGGCCTGACGGTGATCGCCGGCGGCAAGCTGACCACCTACCGGGTGATGGCCAAGGACGCCGTCGACTTCGCTCTCGGCGACCGCGCCAAGGCCCTGCCCTCGATCACCGACACCATCCCGCTGGCCGGGGCCGAGGGGCTCGCCGTGCTGCAGCGTCAGGGCCGACGGCTGGCGCACCGGTACGGCTGGACCAAGGCGATGCTCGACCACCTGCTGCACCGCTACGGGTCGCTGCTCACCGAGATCATCGACCTGATCGAGGACGACCCGAGCCTGGCCACGCCGCTCGAGCACGCCCCCGCCTACCTGCGCGCCGAGGCGGCGTACGCCGCGAGCCACGAGGGTGCGCTGCACCTCGAGGACGTGCTGGTGCACCGCACGCGGCTGACCTACGAGATCGCCGACCGCGGCCTCGCGGCGCTCGACGAGATCGCCGACCTCGTCGCCGACCGGCTGGGGTGGACGCCCGAGCAGCGCGCCCAGGAGGTCGCCGCCTACACCGCGCGCTGCGAGGCCGAGGAGGCTGCGGCCCGCCAGCCGGACGACGCGAGCGCAGAGGCGACCCGGCTGACCGTGGACGACGTCGCGCCGCTGATCCCGCTCGGCAGCGGCACCGCCGAGGGTGGTCTCAAGCCCGGCTCACCCCCGGAGTCTCGAGGTGCGGCCGGTCCCGCCGGCACCTGAGCCACACCTCGCTCGATCTCTCCGGGCACACCCCGCGCCCGGAGTGCACGTGACAACGAAGTCTCGCGAGTGAAACGAGGAACACATGGACGTCACCCTGACTACGGTCTTCATCTCGGAGGTCATAGGAACGGGCTTCCTGCTCCTGCTAGGTGCAGGTGTTGTCGCCAACGCCATCCTGCCGCGCAACAAGGGGTTCAACGGCGGATGGCTCCTGATCAACTTCGGGTGGGGCCTCGGCGTGTTCGCCGGTGTCTACGCGGCCTGGCAGTCCGGGGCGCACATCAACCCCGCAGTGACATTCGGCCTGATCGCCAACGGTGCGGAGGAGTTCGCACCCGGGGTCGCGGTGAGCGTCTCGTCGACCCTGGTGTACCTCGCGGGTCAGATGCTCGGCGCCTTCCTCGGTGCCGTTCTCGCCTTCCTCGCCTACAAGAAGCACTTCGACGAGGACGCCGACCCGGCCACCAAGCTCGCGGTGTTCTCGACCGGCCCGGCGATCCGCTCCTACGGGTGGAACTTCGTGACCGAGGTCATCGGCACCTTCGTGCTGGTGTACATCATCCTGCAGTTCGGCAACACCCCGTCCGAGCTCGGCCCCCTCGCCGTGGCCCTGCTCGTCGTCGGGATCGGCGCGAGCCTCGGTGGTCCCACCGGGTACGCGATCAACCCCGCACGTGACCTCGGCCCCCGCATCGCGCACTTCCTCCTGCCGATCAAGGGCAAGGGGTCGAGCGACTGGGGCTACGCCTGGGTCCCGGTCGTCGGACCGATCGTCGGTGGCATGCTCGGCGGCCTCGCGGCCGCGGCGATGGCCTGACCCGACACACGACCGTCCCGGTCCGGTGCGGGTACCGGCCCCCTGCGCCGACCCCGTGCCGGACCGGGCACCAGCCCCCTACAACACTCCGCACGACGACGTGAAGGACACCACGACATGGCTGACTACATCCTCTCCATCGACCAGGGCACCACGAGCTCGCGAGCGATCGTCTTCGACCACTCGGGGTCGATCGTCTCGACCGGTCAGAAGGAGCACGAGCAGATCTTCCCCAAGGCAGGGTGGGTCGAGCACGACGCCACCGAGATCTGGACCAACGTCCGCGAGGTCGTCGGCCTGGCGCTGACCCGGGCGAACCTCACCCACCGCGACATCGCAGCGGTCGGCATCACCAACCAGCGCGAGACCTCGGTGGTGTGGGACCGCACCACCGGGCAGCCGGTCTACAACGCGATCGTCTGGCAGGACACCCGCACCCAGAAGATCTGCGACGAGCTCGCAGCGCTCGGTGGGGGCGCCGAGCGGTACAAGGAGCGGGTCGGTCTCCCGCTCGCGACGTACTTCTCGGGACCCAAGATCCGCTGGATCCTGGACAACGTCGACGGCGCACGGGAGAAGGCCGAGCGCGGTGAGCTGGCCTTCGGCAACACCGACTCGTGGGTCGTGTGGAACATGACTGGCGGGGTCGAGGGCGGCGTGCACGTCACCGACGTCACCAACGCCTCGCGCACCATGCTGATGAACATCGACTCGCTCACCTGGAACGAGGAGATCGCCGGCGAGATGGGGATCCCCGTCTCGATGCTCCCCGAGATCCGCTCGTCCTCCGAGGTGTACGGCAAGGGACGTCAGGGCGGCATGGTGCCCGACGTACCGATCGCCGGGATCCTCGGCGACCAGCAGGCGGCCACCTTCGGCCAGGCCTGCTTCGAGGTGGGCACCGCCAAGAACACCTACGGCACGGGCAACTTCATGCTGCTCAACACGGGCACCGAGCCGATCCAGTCCAAGAACGGTCTGCTGACCACCGTCTGCTACAAGATCGGCGACCAGCCTGCGGTGTACGCCCTCGAGGGCGCGATCGCGGTGACCGGCTCGCTGGTGCAGTGGCTGCGGGACAACCTGGGCCTGATCAAGGACGCCCCGGAGATCGAGCAGCTCGCCGCGACCGTCGAGGACAACGGTGGCGCGTACTTCGTCCCGGCGTTCTCGGGCCTGTTCGCGCCGTACTGGCGCGGCGACGCCCGTGGCGCGCTCGTCGGGCTCACGCGGTTCGTCAACAAGGGTCACATCGCACGGGCCACGCTGGAGGCCACGGCCTTCCAGACCCGTGAGGTGCTCGACGCCATGAACGCCGACTCGGGGGTCGACCTGACCGAGCTCAAGGTCGACGGCGGCATGATCGCCAACGAGCTGCTCATGCAGTTCCAGGCCGACATCCTCGGCGTCCCGGTGGTGCGTCCCAAGGTCGCCGAGACGACGGCACTCGGCGCGGCGTACGCGGCGGGCATCGCGGTGGGCTTCTGGCAGGGCGAGCAGGACGTCATCGACAACTGGGCCGAGGACAAGCGCTGGACGCCCGACATGGACTCCGACGCCCGCGCCAAGACCTACCGCAACTGGAAGAAGGCGGTCACCAAGACCTTCGACTGGGTCGACGCCGACACCGAGTGAGCGTGCGGTCCGGGTGCGCCGAGCACCCGGACCCGAGCCTCCCGGATCACGACGGGGGGGCGCCCCCCCGCCCCCGGCTGGCGGGGGGGGGGTGCGCGGGGGGTGGTGGTGGGCGGGGC
>NZ_JAMBPP010000022.1 GCF_023369855.1 Actinotalea alkalitolerans
AACCGGATCACCGGCCCCGAGTCCACCCCCTCCACACACCACGTCGTGGTCGGAGCGGTGTCATTCGTCCCGCAGAACCGATCGGGCTGCCGGTCGTACTGGACGACCGCGGAACTGGGATGGCGCGCGACGCTTTGACTGTCCGCGGCAGCGCCAGTCACGTTGATCCCGTCACCTTGCGCGTCGGCTCCGATTCGCCGATCGGGAGTGCCCGCGGCGTGCGAGACGACAGGTGCCAGCAGCGACGAGACGACAGCGGCAGCGATCGCAATCCGCACTCGCGCGCTCAAGAGACCAGCTCTTCGTCAACCCAGACCTCGACCAGTACCCAGCCGATCTCGGCGATGAAGACCTCGACCCGAATCATGCCCGAACTCGCACTGCCGGTCCCGATCTCGGTGCCGGTCTGGTCGAGTTCTCGCCCGCTCGCCTGCTCGAACAGGAGGGCGACCGTGTGTGTCCCCGTCGCGGGATCGGCCGAAGTCGCCTTAGGCGACGAGAGGGACATCCGTCCTCCCTCATATCGGCCGCCCGAGGAGTAGAGCGGCTCGACCCAGCCCTGGACGCTGCTGCAGAAGTCGCACCCGGGATTGGCGACCAGACCCCACTCGGAGAAGTCACCCGTCGCGAGGACGTACTGATAGAGCTCGAGGAAGTACTCGGCTGCCGCGGCCGCACCGACCTCGTCGGTGCGGTCCATCTCGGCGGGTCGCTCGGGCTTGGTCACCGGTTCGACGGTGGGTGTCGGCGAGGGGGTGGGGAGGGGGTCGAGGGTGGCGAAGGTCGGTTGTGGTCGCGGCTCCTGGGCGCATCCGGCCAGCAGCAGCGCCACCGCCACCGCGGCACCCGTCGCCCGGCAAGCACCACGAATCACCACAAAGCCCCCCGCTCGCATGCGGGGACCCTAGCAACGCGCCCCTGTCGCGCGCAGCCAGTCCGAGCGCCCTGTGGACAGGTCGTCGAGGTTGCTCCGTGGGACACCGCCAGGACGTCTGCTCCGTGCGCTTGCCGTCAGGGCGTCAGAGGTCGGACGGTCCCGGTGAGGTGGAGGCGGCCGCGCCGCGCATCCCACCCGACGAAGGTGAGACCACCCGAGCGACCGCCACCCGCAGTCCCGCCACCCGCAGTCCCGCCACCCCCAGACCCGCCACCGTCCCCCGGACCGCCGTCGGCCGGTGCGATCCGCACCGTGACCGTCGAGGGCAGCAGCACAGGCTTCGCGAACTCGGCCTCCCAGAGGTAGGCGTCGCCGCGTGCCCCCGGTCCGACCTCGGCGAGCGCCCGAGCCGCGGTGTACATGCCGTGGGCGATGGTCCGCGGGAAACCGAGGGCCTTGGCGGCCAGGGATGAGAGGTGGATCGGGTTGCGGTCCCCGGACACCGCGGCGTACCGGCGACCGACGTCGGCGTCCAGGCGCCACTGACCGGTGGGGATGGGTGGCTCGAAGGCGGGTCGAGCCGGCCGGGCCGGGCCGCCGTCGGCGTCCGAGACGTCGAAGGGCGTCTCGGGCCCGTCCAGCCTCAGTCCCTTGGCCAGGTACGTCGAGACACCGCGCCACACCACGACGCCGTCCACGGTGAGGTCGGCGACCAGGTCGACGGCCACCCCCGAACGGTGGGCCCGCAGGTCACGGGCGCGCACCCGGACGTCGAGCACCTCCTCGACGTGGACCGCCCGGCGCTGCTCGACCCGGTTGGACAGGTGCACCATGCCCAGCAGCGGGAGGGGGAAGTCGCCCCGGACCATCAGGGCGGTCGCCACCGGGAAGGCGAGCACGTGCAGGAACCCGGCGGGCACCACGTCGGAGGCCGGTTCACCCACGAGGTGCTGGTAGTCGGTGAGCCGGGTCGGGTCGGCGCGCACGCCACGCACGACGACCTCGTGGGTGGGCAGCGAGCCGGTGCTCACCGCGCTGCGCCGCGAGGCCGCCGCACGGATCGAGCCGGCGACCCCCCGGGCGTACAGGCCCGGCAGTGCCGGGACGGCGTCGAGCTCGAGCGTCGAGCGCGCGCCCGTCACCTGCCGACCATGTTCTGCCCGCACACCCGGACCGTCTCGCCGTTGATGCCCCCGGCCTGCGGCGAGGCGAGGAAGGCGATCGTCTCGGCGACGTCGATCGGACGCCCGCCCTGCTGCAGGGAGTTCAGGCGCCGCGCGACCTCCCGGGTGGCGAACGGGATCTTGGCGGTCATGTCCGTCTCGATGAAGCCCGGCGCGACCGCGTTGATCGTGCCGCCCCGCTCGGTCAGCGCCGGTGCCCAGGCCTGGACCATGCCAATGACCCCGGCCTTGGAGGCTGCGTAGTTGGTCTGGCCGCGGTTGCCCGCGATGCCGCTGGTCGAGGCGAGGCAGATGATGCGGGGGGCCTGGCCCAGCGCGTCCGAGTCGAGCAGCGCCTCGGTGATCTGCAGCGGTGCGGTGACGTTGACGGCCAGCACCGAGTCCCAGCGTTCGGGCTTCATGTTGACCAGCAGCTTGTCCCGCAGGATGCCCGCGTTGTGGATGA
Organism: Actinotalea alkalitolerans; assembly: GCF_023369855.1. Lineage (GTDB taxonomy): Bacteria > Actinomycetota > Actinomycetes > Actinomycetales > Cellulomonadaceae > Actinotalea. Next base: position 2,507 of record NZ_JAMBPP010000022.1, read on the forward strand.
CGACGTCGAGCCGTCCGTGGCGGGCCCTGACGTGCTCGAGGATCCGGGCGGCGGCGTCGTCGGCGGTCACGTCGAGCTGCAGCGCGCTGCCGTGCACCTCGTTGGCGACGCCTGCGAGGGCGTCCCCGGCGGCGGGCACGTCCACGACCACCAGGGTCGCGCCGTCCCGGGCCAGGGTGCGGGCGATGGCCGCGCCGATCCCGCGGGCCGCGCCGGTCACCACGGCGACCGTGCCGTCCAGGGGGCGCTCCCAGTCCTGCGGGACCGACCCCGCCTCGGAGGTGACCTGCACGAGCTGGCCGTCGACGAAGGCCGACCGGGTCGAGAGCAGGAACCGCAGCGCACCCAGCACGGACGGTGCGGTGGGCCCGACGCCGTCGGCGAGCACGATGCCGTTGCCGGTGGACCCGGCGCGCAGCTCCTTGGCGAGCGAGCGCAGGATCCCGTCGACCCCCTGGCGCGCCGCGGCGAGCGTGGCGGTGCTCGCGCCGGAGGCCGGTCGGGACAGGGTGACCACCCGTCCGTGCGGGGCCAGGCCCCGCAGCATCGCCCCGACCTCGAGCAGGGGCGCGCCGAGCGCCGCGGGGGACGTCACCTCGGTGAGCACCACCACGACCGCACTGAACTGCTCGGAGGTGTCGGCGTGGCGGTGCACGTCGACGTCCCACTCGAGGAGCTGCCCGGCGACGGCGTCCGCGGCCTCGTCCGAGGCGGCGTCGTGCACGACCAGCACGGGTCCGCGCAGCAGCGGTTCACCCGGGCGGTGCCGGCGAAGGACCGCGGGTCGGGGCAGGCCGAGCCGCTTGGCGAGGGTCTTGGTGAACCCGTTGTTGACCAGGTTCAGGTACGTGTCGCTCACGCTGCCTCCAGGATCATGACGACGCCCTGCCCACCGGCAGCGCAGACGGAGATGAGGCCACGTCCTGAGCCCTTGCGGGCGAGCAGGGTGGCGAGGGTCGCGACGATGCGTCCGCCCGTCGCGGCGAAGGGGTGCCCTGCGGCCAGGGACGAGCCGTTCACGTTGAGCTTGCTGCGGTCGATCGACCCCAGTGCGTCGTCGAGCCCGAGCCGCTCGCGGCAGTACTCCTGCGACTCCCACGCAGCCAGGTTGGCCAGCACGGTGCCGGCGAAGGCCTCGTGGATCTCGTAGAAGTCGAAGTCCTGCAGGGTCAGGCCGTTGCGCGCCAGCAGGCGTGGGACGGCGTGCGCCCCGGCCATCAGCAGGCCGTCGCGGCCGTGCACGAAGTCCACCGCACCGGGCTCGGCGTCCACGATGGTCGCGAGCACCGGGAGGCCACGCTCGGCGGCCCAGGCCTCGGAGGCGAGCAGCACCGTGGAGGCGCCGTCGGACAGCGGGGTCGAGTTGCCCGCGGTCATCGTGGCGGGGGTGTCGAGGTGCTTGCCGAAGACCGGCTTGAGCTTCGCGAGCTTCTCGAGCGTGGTGTCGGCGCGCAGGTTCGCGTCGCGCGTCAGGCCCCGGTAGGGGGTGATGAGGTCGTCGAAGAAGCCCGAGTCGTAGGCCGCGGCGAGGTTGTGGTGGCTGGCCAGTGCGATCTCGTCCTGCGCCTCGCGGGTCAGCGAGAACGCCGCGGTGGTCAGGGCCTGGTGCTCACCCATCGACAGGCCCGTGCGGGGCTCGCCCGTGGTCGGGGCGGACGGCGTGAGGTGGCCGGGGCGCAGCCGGGCGACCGCGGCCAGCTTCTGCTGGGTCGATCGCGCGCGGGACAGGTCGAGCAGGATGCGTCGCAGCGGTTCGCTGACCGCGATGGGTGCGTCGGAGGTCGAGTCGACCCCGCCGGCGATCCCTGACTCGATCTGGCCGAGGCGGATCTTGTTGGACAGGCCCAGCACGGCTTCCATGCCGGTCGCGCAGGCCTGCTGGACGTCGTAGGCGGGGGTCTCGGGGGACAGCGCCGAGCCCAAGACGGCCTCGCGGGTCAGGTTGAAGTCCCGGGAGTGCTTGAGCACGGCGCCGGCGGCCACCTCACCCACGCGCTCACCGGCGAGCCCGAAGCGGGCGACCAGCCCGTCCAGGGCTGCGGTGAGCATGTCCTGGTTGCTGGACCGGGTGTAGGGGCCGCCCGCACGGGCGAACGGGATCCGGTTCCCGCCGACGACGACGGCGCGGCGTGGCGCTCCCTCGGTGGGTGCTGGCTGGGTGCCGTTCGTGCTGCGGGGTGCCGCCATGGCATGTCCTCTCGCGTCGTCGTTGAGCGGGCGTGGTGCTGTCGAGCGGGCGTGGTGCTGAGGTCGTGCGGCACCGGTGCCCCGTCGTGGGCGGGACCTCGGTCCCGGCCGTGCGGGTTCGGGACCTGATAGTGCCTAGCACTCACAGTACCTGATACTGTCGGTTTCGTGAGCCAGATCACGTCGACGGGGTCGTCGGGCGTCCGGGGCCAACCCTCGGTGCCGTCCGCTGGTCGCTCCGCGCCCGGACAGGCTCCCCCGGTGACCACGCCGGGCGGTGTCCCCCTCGACGACGCCCACCCGGACCGGACCGGGGCGGCGACCGACGGGCGCTCGACCCGGTGGGCCGACCACCGTGCCGCCCGGCGCTCCGAGCTCGTCCACGCCGCGCGCAAGGCCGTGCACCGCCACGGCCCCGACGTGTCCATGGAGGAGATCGCCACCACCGCCGGCACCTCCAAGTCGATCGTCTACCGCTACTTCGTCGACAAGTCGGGGCTGCAGGCCGCCGTCGGGCAGATGGTCGTCGAGCAGATCCACGACGCGCTCGACGAGGCGGCCCGGTCGGCGGTCACGCCGCGCGAAGGGCTGCGGGCGATGGTCGACGTCTACCTCGAGATGATCGAGGGCTCGCCCAACGTGTACTACTTCGTGACCCGCCCCGTCACCGAGGACGCCTCGGCCCCCATCGGGCACTTCCTGGAAGAGGTCAGCCGACTCGTCGCCGCGCCGTTCGCGCGCGTCGTCACCGGCACCGGCCCGCCCCCGCTGATCGCCGACGTCTGGGGCGCCGGGGCCGTGGGCTTCGTGCGGGGTGCCGGGGAGTGGTGGCTCACGCACGGCCACGAACCCGGTGCACCCACCCGGGCCGAGCTCGCGAGCCAGGTCACCGCCTGGTTGTGGACCGGCCCCGTCGGCGCGCTCGCCCGCACCCGGACCGACAGCCCCGACCCCACCGACCAGCCCGACGCCACCGACCACCTGACCGCCGACCTCAACGACGAGGAGTCACCATGACCGCCACCACCGAGGCACGGACCGCCACCCGGGAGACCGCGCCGCGGGTCGACGTCCCCGCCCTCGAGGAGACCCTGCTCGGGCGCTGGTCCGAGATCCGTCGCAACGCGCGTGCCCTGCTCGCCGACCCTCGCTACCACCGTGTCGAGGGCCAGACCATGGACGAGCACCGGGCGCACGTGCTCGACCAGATCAGGCTCCTGGCGGCCGAGGGCGACGTGCTGCGCGCCTTCCCCGGGCGGCTCGGCGGCGCCGACGACCACGGCGGGAGCGTCGCACGCTTCGAGGAGACGGTCGTCGCCGACCCTTCCCTGCAGATCAAGGCCGGTGTGCAGTGGGGGCTGTTCGCCTCGGCGATCCTCCACCTCGGCACGCAGGACCACCACGACAGGCTGCTCAAGGACGCGATGACCGTCGACGTGCCCGGTGCCTTCGCGATGACCGAGACCGGCCACGGCTCGGACGTCGCGAGCATCGGCACCACCGCGACGTACGACCCGGCGACCGAGGAGTTCATCCTCCACACGCCTTTCCGGGCGGCGTGGAAGGACTACCTCGGCAACGCCGCGCTGCACGGCACCGCCGCGGTGGTCTTCGCCCAGCTCATCACCCAGGGCGTCAACCACGGGGTGCACGCCTTCTACGTCCCCCTGCGCGACCCCGACACCCACGAGCTGCTCCCAGGCATCGGCGGTGAGGACGACGGCCTCAAGGGTGGGCTCAACGGCATCGACAACGGGCGTCTGCACTTCGACCACGTGCGCGTGCCGCGGCGCGAGCTGCTCAACCGGTACGCCGACGTCGCGGCGGACGGCACCTACTCCTCGCCGATCGCCAGCCCGGGCCGCCGCTTCTTCACGATGCTCGGCACCCTGGTCCAGGGCCGGGTCTCGCTCGACGGCGCGGCGGTCAACGCCTCCAAGCTCGCCCTGATCATCGCGATCACCTACGGCAACCAGCGCCGGCAGTTCTCGGGGGCCTCGGACTCCGAGGAGGTCGTGCTCCTGGACTACGCCGAGCACCAGCGTCGCCTGCTGCCCCTGCTCGCGCAGACCTATGCGGGGGCCTTCGCCCACGAGCGCATGCTGCGGACCTTCGACGACGTGTTCTCGGGGGCCAAGGACACCGACGAGGACCGTCAGGACCTCGAGACGATCGCCGCAGCCCTCAAGCCCTCCTCGACCTGGCACGCGCTGGACACCCTCCAGGCGGCCCGCGAGGCCTGCGGCGGCGCCGGCTTCCTCACCGAGAACCGGCTGGTCTCGCTGCGCGCCGACCTCGACGTCTACGTGACCTTCGAGGGCGACAACACCGTGCTGCTGCAGCTCGTGGCCAAGCGGCTGCTCGGCGACTACGCCAAGGAGTTCAAGGACATCGACGCGACCGGTGTCGCCCGTCTGGTCGCCAACCGGGCGGCCGACGCGGCCCTGCACCGCACCCCGCTGCTGCGGGTGGTGCAGACCCTGGCCGACGGCGGCAACGTGCGCCGCTCGGCCGGCCAGCTGCGCGAGACCGAGACCCAGCGCGAGCTGCTGACCGACCGCGTCGAGACGATGGTGGCCGAGGTCGCCGGGGCGCTGCGTCCGGCGACCAAGGCCTCGCGCGAGGAGGCCGCCCGGCTGTTCAACACCCACCAGCACGCCCTGATCGAGTGCGCCCGCGCGCACGCCGACCTGCTCCAGTGGGAGGCGTTCACCGCGGGTCTGGACAAGGTCCAGGACCCGGGCACCCGTCAGGTGCTGACCTGGCTGCGTGACCTCTACGGCCTGACGATCATCGAGCGGAACCTCGCCTGGTACCTGATCAACGGCCGGCTCTCGGCGGGCCGTGCGCGCACCGTCACCTCCTACATCGACCGCCTCCTTGCTCGGTTGCGCCCGCACGCGCAGGACCTGGTGGACGCCTTCGGGTACGGCCCCGAGCACGTCCGGGCGTCGATCGCCTCGGGAGACGAGCACGAGCGTCAGGAGGAGGCGCGCGAGTACTACCGCCGGCTCCGGGCGAGCGGCGACGAGCCGCGTGCCGAGAAGTCCGCCCCGCGCACCGCAGGAGCAGCCCGCGGCAAGGCCCGCACCAAGGGATCGACCTCAGCCAACCCCGGCGTGCGTTCCTCCGCAGCCCCGGTCTGACCTGCTGGCCTGACCCACCCCGCCCCACCGCCTGCCCCGAAGTCGCACATCGGCACCGAGTTCGCACCGGCTGGCGTGCGTCCTCGGTGCGGATGTGCGACCTGAGCGGCCGGCTCAGTGCTCGGTGCCGACGATCTCCCGCAGGGCGGCCAGGTGGGCGTCGAGGGCGGCGGTGCCGCAGGGGGTCAGGTGGATCCAGGTCAGCAGGCGGGCGTCGGCGCGTGTCGCGTCGGGGGACTTCGTCAGCCGGACGTAGCCGGCCTCGGTCAGCGTCCTCAGGTGCTTCGACAGGGTCGGTGCGGAGACGTCGAGGGTCTGCCGCACCAGGCCGAACTCGAGCTGGTCCACGCGGCGGAGCAGACCGCAGATGCGCAGCCGGACCGGGGCGTGGATGATCTCGTCGAACCGGGGCTCAGGCGCGCGCGACATGGTCCGCCGCAGCGCGGTACGCCACCGTGGACAGCCACGTCACTGCGGCGAAGGCGGCCAGGCTGGTCAGGGCCACCGCCCACGTCGCCCCGGCGGACACCAGTGCGAGCGAGACGCTGTAGAGGACCAGGCACACCGCGACGAGGGCTGCGGCGGTGATCGTCGCCCGGGCGCCGGCCCGCCGGAACCGGACCCCGGTCCTCGTGCGCACGGCGTACGCGACGCCGACGGCGGCGGCGACGGCCAGCCAGGAGCTCGTCGGAGGGGTGTACCCCGCGCCCGGGCTGGTGCCGGCGGCTGCGCCCACCCACCAGGCCGCGAGCGCGCCGAGGGCCACCATGAGGGCGGCCGGGGGTCGGGCGGCGACGGCCAGCCGCGTCCGGTCGCCGTCGAGCGTGCGCAGCGCCTGAGCGGCGTGAGAGGGATCGACCGAGTGATGAGTTGCCATGACGGCAACTCTATGGGGTGTGCGCCCGCCGACCAAGCCCCCCCGCCGACCTGACCCGCCCCGACCTGACCCGCCCTGACCTGACCCGCCCTGACCCGCCCCCGCCGGACGCGCCCCGCCCGCGAGGTCGTACATCGGCACCGAGGTCGCACCGGCTGGCGTGCGACATCGGTGCGGATGTGCGACCTGAGCGTTCGCGCGATGTGGGCGGAGGGGAAGGGGAAGGGGAAGGGAGGGTGAGGGGGCGGGTGAGGGGGGTCAGGTGAGGTGGGAGAGGAGGGCGTCGGCGACCTGCTGGGGCTCGGTCTCGGGGAGCCAGTGCCCGGCGTCGAGGCCGACCGACCGGAACGGTCCGCGGACGTACTCGTGGGTGGCCGTCGCGCAGTGCAGGGAGAAGAACGGGTCGCGGCGCCCATACAGGTGCACGGTCGGCACGTCGATCCGACCGGCGCGGGTGCCCGCGCTCCAGGGCAGCCCGCGGTACCAGCTCAGGGCCGCGCGCAGGGCGCCCGGCTCGAGCATCCGGGCGGTGTAGTGCTCGACGACGGGGGCCGGCAGCCCGGACCGTCGCAGCGACGCGCGCAGCCGTGCGCCGTCGTCGGCGGTCAGCGCAGCCTCGGGCAGCCACGGCAGCTGGAAGAGGACCATGTACGACGAGCGCCTGGCCTGGTCGCTGCGGCGCATCGCGTCGCGCATGGCCGCGGGGTGCGGGGTCGACAGGGCGGTGAGGGACAGCACGCGGTCGGGGTGCCGCCCCGCGAGGGCCCACGCGACACCACCACCCCAGTCGTGACCGACGACGTGAGCACGCCTGACCCCCGCGGCGTCGAGCAGGGCCAGCACGTCGCCGACCAGCTCTCCCAGGGCGTAGGCGGAACGGTGCACCGGCCGGGCCTGCGGCGAGTAGCCGCGCTGGTCGGGGACCAGCACGCGCAGGCCCGCATCGGCCAGGAGGGGCACGACGCGGTCATAGGCGGTGCCGTCCTGCGGGAAGCCGTGAAGCAGGACGACCGCCTCGCCGTCGACCGGACCCGCGTCGAGCACGTCGAAGGTCATCCGGTCACGCGTGAAGGTCTCCATGGCGCACATCATCCGTCGGTGCGGCACGCGCGACCACCGGATCGGGGCGGACGCGACCAAACCCCGCGTCGCACGGCCCGCCCGGGCAGTCGTCAGTCGGCCTCGAGGGCCGCGGCGTGGTCCGGGACGTAACGCTGGGTGTCCCGGGGCGGGCGCAGGTAGCCGGTCGAGCCCGGACGCTCGGGCAGCTCGATGGGCTCGGGCTCGACGTGGGGGTGCTCGATGCCCGAGACCAGGTGGTGGATCATGTTGAGCCTCGCCCGCCGCTTGTCGTCGCTGTCCACCACCCACCAGGGGGACTCGGGGATGTCGGTGTGGACCATCATCTGGTCCTTGGCGCGCGAGTAGTCCTCCCACCGGGTGATGGACTCGAGGTCCATGGGTGAGAGCTTCCACCGGCGCATCGGGTCGTGCAGACGCGAGCGGAACCGCGCCTCCTGCTCGTCGTCGCTGACCGAGAACCAGTACTTGCGCAGGATGATCCCGTCGTCGACGAGCATCCGCTCGAAGATCGGGCACTGGTGCAGGAAGCGGTGGTACTCGTCCTGCGTGCAGAAGCCCATGACCAGCTCGACGCCGGCCCGGTTGTACCAGGAGCGGTCGAACAGGACGATCTCGCCCGCTGCCGGCAGCTCGGCGATGTACCGCTGGAAGTACCACTGCGAGCGCTCGCGGTCGTTCGGGGCCGGCAGCGCGGTGATGCGCGCGATGCGCGGGTTGAGGTACTCGGTGACGCGCTTGATCGCGCTGCCCTTGCCTGCGGCGTCACGGCCCTCGAAGATCACCACGACCCGTTCGCCCTCGGTCCGCACCCACTCCTGCAGCTCCACGAGCTCCTTCTGGAGCCGCTTGAGCTCGGCCTCGTAGACCTTCTTGGGCACGCGGGCGGGCTTGCCGGTGTGCTTCTTCGCGCTGGCCATGACTCAGCGTAGGGCCGGCCGGCGCGCAGGGCACGGGGTTGCGCTCATCCGAGCAGTGCGGTGCGCAGTGTCAGGGCCTGGGACTCGATCCAGCGGGCGTCACCGGACCAGATCTCTCCGTGGCCCTCGTCCCACAGCCGTGCCCAGGGCTGCTCGCCGCTGCGGTGACCCCGCTCGAGCAGGGTGTGCATGGACCAGGCGCGCGGTGCGAGCAGGGCCGCGAGCTGGTACCTCCCGGCCTCGTCCAGGCGGTACCCGTCGGCCAGTGCCCGCAGCCGCCCGGCGGCGTCCGGCGCGCCGGGCGTGAGGGGAGCCACGCCGTGCGCGGTGTACGCCAGGTCCCAGCCGCGGGTGCCCGGAGAGCAGGCGTCCCAGTCGATGACCACCAGACGGTCGGGGGCGACCACGATGTTCCACGGGGCGAGGTCGTTGTGGACGACGAGGTCGTCACCGTCGGTCGGGATGGGGCACGTCCACACCGCGTCCGACGGCGGTCGCCACCCGTCCAGGGCGTCGTGCAGCTCGCGCACGACCCGGCCGACCTCGTGCGCGTCGAGCGGGGCGCTGCCGGGCGGCGCGGGGTGGGCCGGCACCCCGGGCACGAAGTCCAGGACGTGGCGGCCCTTGTCGTCGAGCCCGTGGCTGCGTGGGGCGTGAGGGAAGCCGACGTCGGCCAGGTGGGCGAGCAGTGCGTGCACGGCGGGGGTCTGCGGGCCGGCCGGGCGCCGCACGGTGCGGCCGACGCGGACGACCCCGGCGGTCACGTTGCCTCCGGGCAGCGTGTGCTCGGTGTGGTCGAGGTTCCGGGTGTCAGCCACCGGCGAGGATCTCGCCGAGGTCGAACCGGACGGGCCGCTCGAGCTGGTCGTAGGTGCAGCTCGCGGGGTCCCGGTCGGGTCGCCACCGGGAGAACTGCGTGGTGTGGCGGAAGCGCGGACCCTCCATGTGGTCGTACCGCACCTCCACGACACGCTCGGGGCGCAACGGCACGAAGGACAGGTCCTTGCCCGAGTTCCACCGGCTGCTCTCGGCCTCACGCGGGGTCCGGGTGCCCTGCTCCTGGGCCTGCGCGGTCCAGGGGTGGTCCGCGGTGTCGGTGACCAGGGGCTGGAGCTCGGTGAAGAGCTCCTTGCGGCGCGCCATCGGGAACGACGCGGTCACGCCGACCGACGCGAGGGTCCCGGCGCCGTCGTACAGCCCGAGCAGCAGCGAGCCGACCGCGTCGTCGGCCTGCTTGTGCACGCGGTAGCCCGCGACCACGCAGTCCGCGGTGCGCTCGTGCTTGATCTTCGTCATCACGCGCTTGTCGGGCTGGTAGGTCAGGTCACCGCGCTTGGCGACGATGCCGTCCAGGCCGGCGCCCTCGAACGCGTCGAACCACTCCCGGGCCAGGGTCAGGTCGGTCGTGGCCGGGGTGCGGTAGACCCCCGGGCCCCCTCCCGCGACGGCCTGCTCGAGCAGGGCCCGGCGCTCGGTGAAGGTCCGCCCGGTGAGGTCCTCGTCGCCCAGGGCGAGCAGGTCGAAGACGACCAGCACGGCGGGGGTCTGGCGGGCCAGCAGCTGGACCCGGGAGTCGGCGGGGTGGATGCGCTGCAGCAGCGCCTCGAAGTCCAGCCCGGTGGCGTCGGTGCTGGCCACGACCACCTCGCCGTCGACCACGCAGCGCTCGGGGAGCTCGGCCAGGACGGCCGCGACGACCTCGGGGAAGTAGCGGGTGATCGGCTTGGTGGTGCGGCTGAGGATCTCGACCTCGTCGCCGTCCCGGAAGACGATCGCCCGGAAGCCGTCCCACTTGGGCTCGTAGAGCTGGTCGGGCGGGATCTCGCCGACGGACTTGGCGAGCATCGGCTTCACAGGCGGCATCACCGGCAGGTCCATCGCCCCATCCTGCCCGTCGGCCGACCCATGGTCGACAGATTCGTCAGGTGGGTGTCAGGACGGGTTGCAGCGCGAGGCAAGGGTGTCCAGGATCCCGACGTCGGGTCGCCACGGCTCGAGGTTCCAGCTCGCCTTGTCCGGGGCCCCGATCGCGTGGCACAGCAGCTGGTCGTACATCGCGGCGCCCCTCGTCTCCTCGTCCAGGGCGGCGACCTCTGCCCAGACCGCCTCGACCCCCGCCGACCCGGCGCGCCGCGCCCAGGGGGTCGGCACGACGGCGAGGCTGCGGCCGCCCTCGTCGGCGCGGTCGACCCAGTCGAGGGACTCGACGGCGCGTCCACCGAGCCAGAGCGTCGCGGTCGCGGCGGTGGTGCCGGTGTCGAGGCTCGCGGGGGAGGGCGCGAGCGTGAGCACGCCGGTCCGGCCGACCTGGAGGGCGCTCGCGGGCTGACCGTCCTGCCTCGTCACCGCGGGGGAGGCCACGCCGCCGACCACGCCGGTGGTGTCACGGAGCACCGCGGACCCGTCACCGAGGAGCTCGACCTCGACCCCTTCCTCGGTCGCGAGGACGGGGGTCGGCCCGGAACCGGGGGCGACCTCGAGAACGACGTCGATCTGGGCGTCGTCCTCCCCGCGGTCTCTCAGCGCGGCGCTCCCGGAGAGCCACACCGTGACCTGTCCGACGGTGAGGGGCTCACCCTCGCGTGCGTCACCGAGCGCGCTCGCCGACGCCGTGGGGCTCGGACCTGCCGTAGGGCTCGTGCTCGGGGCCGGGCTCGCGCTCGCGGCGGGGCTGGGGGTGGCTGTCCCCTGGTCCGCGCCCGGCGCGCACGCGGTCACGGCGAGCAGCGCGGCGCCCAGGAGGAGCGCCGCTGCGCGACGGTCGAGTGCTGGCAACGGGCCCTCCCTGTGACGGGACAACGCTAGGCGAGCCCCGGTCCGAGGTGGTGTTTCGCCCGCCCTCAGGCCTCGGTGATCGTCGGGACCGCCGCATCGGGGGTCACGAAGGGGGTCACGTGTGCTCGGACCAGGCCGCGCAGGTAGGAGTGGAAGATGATGCCGAGCCAGCGTCTGCGCGGTTCGAGCACCTGACCGTCTGCGAGGTCGACCACGACCGGGTGGACGACCACCGCGTACCCCCCGAGACGCGGGTGGGCGGCCCACTGGCGCACCTCGGGGTCCAGGTCCCGGCCGACGAGGGTGAGGATCACGGCGATGCCGGCCTGGAAGCCCAGCGGCACGCCGTCGAGCGACCGTTTGACCTCTGTGACCGCTGAGCCCAGGAGGGCGTCGAGACCCGCGCGGGTCTCCCCGGCGTGCAGCGGCAGGACGACGGCGATCGTGTGCAGCCGACTCGCTACCCACCGCCACCGGAACTCCGAGGTCCGCATGGCCACCATCGGGCCCTCGGTCGCGGGCAGCTGGGCCTCGGTCCAGCCGGCTTGTGCCAGGGAGGCCTCGATGGCCCCGAACACGTGGTCGGTGCGCGCAGCGTCGTCGTCGTTCACAGCTCTCCCCCTGGGTGGTCCGGCTCGATGCACTGAAAGGTAGTGGGCCGCACCCCGCCTGCGCAGGGGAACGTGCGCCCTCTTGGTGTGCTGCGCCGGTGGCCCGGACCGGTGTCACCTCCGGCTCACGAGACCGCCGACCTGGTGCCGCCCCGACCCGGGTAGCCTGAGGCCTTCACCTGGGCCTTGAGGTAGGGAACCGATGAGCACCGCTCCTGACCTGGCACACCTCGACACCGTCGAGCACGCCATCTCCACCCCGCAGACCGAGCTCCCCTTCGCCGAGCTGGGTCTCAAGCCGGACGAGTACCAGCGGATCCTCGACATCCTGGGCCGTCGTCCCACCGCGGCCGAGCTCGCGATGTACTCGGTCATGTGGTCCGAGCACTGCTCGTACAAGTCGTCCAAGGTGCACCTGCGCCAGTTCGGCGAGAAGACCACCCCCGAGATGACCGAGCACCTGCTGGTCGGCATCGGCGAGAACGCCGGGGTGGTCGACATCGGTGACGGCTGGGCGGTGACCTTCAAGGTCGAGAGCCACAACCACCCCAGCTTCGTCGAGCCGTACCAGGGCGCGGCCACGGGCGTGGGCGGCATCGTGCGGGACATCATCTCGATGGGCGCGCGGCCGGTGGCCGTGATGGACCAGCTGCGTTTCGGCGCGGTCGACCACCCGGACACCGGACGTGTGGTGCACGGGGTCGTCGCAGGGGTCGGCGGGTACGGCAACAGCCTGGGCCTGCCGAACATCGGCGGCGAGACGGTGTTCGACGCCTCCTACCAGGGCAACCCGCTGGTCAACGCCCTGGCCCTGGGGGTGCTGCGGCACGAGGACATCCACCTGGCCAACGCCTCGGGGGTCGGCAACAAGGTCGTGCTCTTCGGCGCGCGCACCGGTGGTGACGGCATCGGCGGGGCGTCCATCCTGGCGAGCGAGACCTTCGACGACACCAAGCCCTCCAAGCGGCCCAGCGTCCAGGTGGGCGACCCGTTCATGGAGAAGGTGCTCATCGAGTGCTGCCTCGAGCTGTACGCGGCGCGCGTGGTCGAGGGCATCCAGGACCTGGGCGCGGCGGGCATCTCGTGCGCGACCTCGGAGCTCGCGAGCAACGGCGAGGGCGGCATGCACGTGGACCTCGAGAAGGTCCTGCTGCGCGACCCGAGCCTGACACCGGGCGAGATCCTCATGTCCGAGTCCCAGGAACGCATGATGGCGGTCGTCGCGCCCGAGAGGCTCGAGGAGTTCCTGGCGATCACCGACCGCTGGAACGTCGAGACCGCGGTGATCGGCGAGGTCACCGGCACCGGCCGCCTGGTGATCGACCACCACGGGCACACCATCGTGGACGTCGACCCCAAGACGGTCGCCCACGAGGGCCCGGTCTACCACCGTCCCTACGCCCGGCCGGCCTGGATGGACGCGCTGCAGGCCGACACGGTCAGCGGCGAGCAGGGTGCGGCCCGCTACCCCCGCGCCGCGACCCCCGCCGAGCTCCGCGAGACCCTGCTGCGACTGGTCGCCTGCCCCAACCTCGCGAGCAAGTCCTGGGTCACCGACCAGTACGACCGCTTCGTGCAGGGCAACACGGCCCTGGCCCAGCCCGACGACGGCGGCGTGGTCCGGGTCGACGAGACCACCGGCCTGGGCGTGGCGCTCGCGACCGACGCCAACGGCCGGTACGCCAAGCTCGACCCGTACACCGGCGCGCAGCTGGCCCTGGCCGAGGCGTACCGCAACGTGGCCGTGACCGGCGCACGCCCGCTGGCCGTGACCGACTGCCTCAACTTCGGCTCGCCCGAGGACCCGGATGCCATGTGGCAGCTGGTCCAGGCGATCACCGGGCTGGCCGACGCGTGCGCGGTGCTGGGTGTCCCGGTCACCGGCGGCAACGTCTCGCTCTACAACGGCACGGGTGAGCCGGGTCAGATCGACTCCTCGATCCACCCGACCCCGGTGGTCGGCGTGCTGGGTGTCCTGGACGACGTCGCCCGGGCGACCCCCTCGGGCTGGCGTGCCCCCGGGCAGGCGATCTTCCTGCTCGGCACCACGCGGGGCGAGCTCGACGGCTCCACCTGGGCCGACGTGGTCCACGGTCACCTCGGCGGTCTGCCGCCCGCGGTCGACCTGGAGGCCGAGCGGGCGCTCGCGACGGTGCTGGTCAACGCCTCCCGCGACGGGCTCGTCGACGCTGCGCACGACCTGTCCGAGGGCGGGCTCGCGCAGGCCCTGGTCGAGGCCTGCCTGCGGTTCGGCATGGGGGCCCGGGTGCGTCTGGCCGAGCTGTGCGAGCGGGACGGCGTGACCCCGTTCGAGGCGCTGTTCTCCGAGTCGACCGCCCGCGCGGTCGTGGCCGTCCCCCGCAGCGAGGAGGTCAGCTTCGTCGACCTCGCCACGGCTCGCGGGGTGCCGGTGCTGCGCATCGGTGTGACCGATGACGCTGCGGCCCCGGACAGCGACGCGGACCGTGCCGAGGAGCCCGTCCTGGAGGTCAAGGACCTGTTCACCGTTCCGCTGTCCGAGCTCGACCGCGCGCACCGGGACACCCTGCCGGGGTACTTCGCCTGAGCCGCCGATCCTGATCCGCCGGCGCTGGCCGCCGGAGCTCCGGTGGGGACCAGCACGACGGTGCCGTCCCCACCGAGGAGAACCCGCATGACCAACGCCCTGGACAGCCAGCTCGAGCCCGTCTTCGCGCAGGTGCTCCACCGCAACCCGGGCGAGGGGGAGTTCCACCAGGCCGTCCGCGAGGTCTTCGAGTCGCTGGGGCCGGTGGTGCGGGCCCACCCGCACTACATGGATGCCGCGGTGCTCCAGCGGATCTGCGAACCCGAGCGCCAGATCATCTTCCGGGTGCCGTGGGTCGACGACTCGGGCGCCGTCCAGATCAACCGCGGCTTCCGCGTCGAGTACAACTCGGCCCTGGGACCGTTCAAGGGCGGGCTGCGGTTCCACCCCTCGGTGTACCTGGGCATCGTGAAGTTCCTGGGCTTCGAGCAGGTGTTCAAGAACGCCCTGACGGGCATGCCCCTCGGCGGCGGCAAGGGCGGGTCGGACTTCGACCCGCGGGGCCGCTCCGAGGGCGAGGTGATGCGCTTCTGCCAGTCGTTCATGACCGAGCTGTACCGGCACATCGGGGAGTACACCGACGTGCCCGCGGGCGACATCGGTGTGGGCGGTCGGGAGATCGGCTTCCTCTTCGGTCAGTACAAGCGGATCACCAACCGCTACGAGTCGGGGGTGCTCACCGGCAAGGGGGTCGGCTGGGGCGGTTCGCTCGCGCGGACGGAGGCGACCGGGTTCGGCACGGTGCTGTTCGCCGAGCGCATGCTCGCGACCCGCGGGGAGTCTCTCGACGGTCGACGGGTCGCGGTCTCGGGTGCCGGAAACGTCGCGATCTACGCGATCGCGAAGGCGCAGGCGCTGGGTGCGCGGGTGGTGACCTTCTCGGACTCCTCGGGCTACGTGGTCGACGAGTCGGGTGTCGACCTGGCGCTGCTCCAGGAGATCAAGGAGGTCCGGCGAGGTCGCGCGGTGGACTACGTCGCCGAGCGGCCGTCGTCGACCTTCGTGCCCGGCGGCTGCATCTGGGACGTCCCGGTGGACGTCGCCCTGCCGTGCGCGACGCAGAACGAGCTGACGGTCGACGGCGCGCGTCGCCTCCTCGACCACGGCGTCGTGGCCGTCGCCGAGGGCGCGAACATGCCGACCACCCCGGGGGCGGCCTCGCTGCTGGTCGACGGCGGCGTGCTGTTCGCCCCGGGCAAGGCCGCCAACGCCGGGGGTGTGGCGACCTCGGCCCTGGAGATGCAGCAGAACGCCTCACGGGACTCGTGGAGCTTCGAGCACACCGAGCAACGGCTGGCCGCGATCATGACGGGCATCCACGACCGCTGCGCCGAGACCGCTGAGGAGTTCGGGGCGCCCGGGAACTACGTCGTGGGCGCGAACATCGCCGGGTTCCGCCGCGTCGCCGACGCGATGCTCGCCCTCGGCGTGGTCTGAGGGGCGTCGAGCACCGTCCGGTCCTGCGTGGTTGGCTGGTCGTATGCCCCCGCGTCGCCGCACCGATCCTGCGCAGGGCCGCGCCGCGGTCGCGACCTGGCGGGCCGACCCGTCCGTGGCGCCGCGGTCGGTGGTGCGGACCGCCGTGCGGTTCACCCTCGAGGAGCTCGCCGACGTCGCTCCGGGGAATGCCGTGGAGGTCCGCGTCCCGCCCGACGGCGCGGTGCAGGCGGTCGCCGGGCCGCGTCACACCCGGGGCACCCCGCCCAACGTCGTGGAGACCGACCCGGTGACGTGGCTCGAGCTGGCGACCGGTGCGTCGTCGTGGGCTGAGGCGGTCGACGCCGGTCGGGTGATCGCCTCGGGGGAGCGGGCCGACCTCGCCGGGCTGCTGCCGCTCCAGGCGGCTCGCCCGCGGTAGCCGGTGTGCCCCGGGTGACCGGTGGGTGGGACGCCGATGACCGCAGCATGAACACTGTCACGCGGCACGTGACAGCCGTCACAGGAGGTCTGGATCTTTCACCCGCAGCGGGTCTAGCGTGCACGGAGTCCGGGCGCGCCAGCGCCGACCCCGCATGCCACGGCCCCTGGAGGTCTGCAGCGATGCCCATCACCCGACGTCGTACCCGGCGTCTTCTGCCCGTCGCGGCGGTCAGCGCCCTGAGCCTGACCGCCGTCGTCATGACTCCCGCGGCAGCGGTCGAGGTCATCCCCACGGCGTCCGTCGAGGTCACCCACACCATCGCGCAGGTCCAGGGCACCGGGGACGCGACCCCCCTCGCCGGGCAGACCGTGACTGTCCAGGGTGTGGTCACGGCCGACCACACCACGGGTGGCTACCGGGGCCTCTACGTGCAGACCGAGGGATCGGGCGGTCCGTACGGCGGCACACCGGGGGCATCGGACGGCATCTTCGTCTTCCTCGGCAACGTGACCACCACGGCCGCCATCGGCGACCTGGTGCGGGTGACCGGAGTGGCGGGCGAGTACTTCGGGCTGACGCAGATCAACGCGAGCGGGCAGGCCGCCGTGGTGGAGGTGCTCGGCGAGCCGGACGCGCTGCCGACCCCGGTGAGCCTGCCACCCACCGTGCTGGGCGACGAGCGTGAGCAGTACGAGAGCATGCTGGTCCAGCCCGAGGGCGACTACCTGGTGGCCTCGACCCACGAGGTCGACCGCTTCGGTGCCCTCTGGTTGAGTGCCGGTGACACCCTTCCGGTCAAGAGCACCGAGCAGGTGGTGGCCGGGCCCGAGGCCGACGCGATCGCCGCGCAGAACGCCGCGAGGCGGCTGCTGCTCGACGACGGCCGCAGCAGCCAGGTCACCACCGCCACGCAGCCGTACCTCAGCGCCGACCGGGTCGTGCGCAACGGCGACGCCGTGGACTTCGGCGACCTGACCTACGTGCTGCACTACGGCTTCGACCGGTGGCGGTTGCAGCCGCTCACCCCGATCGACGCGAGCACCCCCGAGGACCAGAAGGCCGGGTTCGAGCAGCGCAACCCGCGCCCGGCGGCCCCCGACGAGGTCGGCGGTGACCTGGTCGTCGCGGCCTTCAACGTCCTGAACTACTTCACGACCTTCACCGAGGCGGACCCGGACGCGCGCGGTGCACGCAACCAGGCGCAGTTCGACCTGCAGAAGGCCAAGATCGTCGCCGCGATCACCGGTCTGGGGGCCGACGTCGTCGCCCTCCAGGAGATCGAGAACTCGATCCACTTCGGCGACGGCACCCCCGACGTCGCCCTGGCCGACCTGGTCGAGGGCCTCAACGCCGCGGCCGGAGGACCCGAGTGGGCCTACGTCCCGACGCCAGAGGTGCTCGTCGGGCAGGACGCCCCGGACACCGACGTCATCATGAACGCGATCATCTACCGGCCCGAGGCGCTCTCCCCGGTCGGGCAGAGCGAGGCCCCCGTCGACGAGGAGGTCTGGGACATCGCCCGCGAGCCGATCGGTCAGGTCTTCACCCCGGCCGACGGCGCCGGCGCTCCCTTCGCGGTCGTGGCCAACCACTTCAAGTCCAAGGGCGGCGACGGCCCCGAGCCGCCGGACGGCCAGGGTCGGTTCAACACCGAGCGGGTCGGGCAGGCCACCGCCGTCGTCGAGTTCGTCGCCGAGCTCCAGCAGGCCGCCGGCACGCAGGACGTCGTCGTGCTCGGCGACCTGAACTCCTACAGCCAGGAGGACCCGATCCGCACGTTCGCGGCCGCGGGCTTCGTCGACCTGGTCACGACCCATGCGCCGGGCCAGTACACGTACACCTTCGACGGCGAGCTCGGCTCGCTCGACCACGCCCTGGCCACGCCGTCCTTCGCCGCGCGGGTGACCGGGGCAGACGTGTGGGAGATCAACTCCCCGGAGTGGTTCGCCTTCCAGTACTACGGCGGGCTGCCGCAGGTCGAGGCCGGCACGGTGTACCGGTCCTCGGACCACGACCCGGTGCTGCTCGGCCTGACCGCTGCCGGTTCCGGTGACGGGGGTGACGGCACGGTCGAGATCGACCTGCTGGGCATCAACGACTTCCACGGGCGCCTCGAGGCGTCCGGCACGACGGCCGGGGCCGCGGTGCTGGCCGGCGCGGTGAACGCCTTCCGCTCGGCCAACCCCCACACCCTGTTCGTCTCCGCGGGGGACAACATCGGTGCGTCGACCTTCACGTCCTTCGTGCAGGACGACACCCCCACGATCGACGCGCTCAACGCGATGGGCCTGGACGTCTCGGCCCTGGGCAACCACGAGTTCGACCGCGGACGGGTCGACCTCGACGACCGGGTGATCCCGGCGGCCGACTTCCCGCACCTGGCGGCGAACGTCTACGACCGGGCGACCGGTGAGGCGGCCTTCGACGAGTACTGGCTCACCGAGGTCGACGGTGTCACGGTGGGCTTCATCGGGGCCGTCACCGAGGACCTGCCGACGCTGGTCACCCCCGCGGGCATCGAGTCGCTCGAGATCCGGTCGGTGGTCGAGGAGGTGAACCGGGTCGCCGACCAGCTCAGCGACGGGGACCAGGCCAACGGCGAGGCGGACGTGCTGGTGCTGCTGGTCCACGAGGGGCCCGTGACCGGCGAGGTCCAGGACGCCACGGACGACTCGGCCTTCGGTCGGATCGCCACCGAGGTGAGCGCCGACGTCGACGCGATCTTCGCCGGTCACACCCACCAGACGCACGCCCACCAGCTGCCCGTCGAGGGCTGGACCGAGGGGCTGACCCGTCCGGTGGTGCAGGGTGCCCAGTACGGCGAGGCGCTCGCACGGGTCACCCTGACGGTGGACACCGCGGAGGGCGAGGTGGTCGCGAGCTCCTCGGAGATCGTGCCGCTGGCCCCCGGAGGGGTCGCTGCCTTCCCGGCCGACCCCGAGGTCGCGCAGATCGTCGCCGACGCCGTGGCGGTGGCCGACGAGCTGGGCCGGGTGTCGTTGGGCGAGATCACCGAGGACCTCACCCGGGCGCGGCAGACGAACGGCTCGGAGAACCGGGGTGGGGAGTCGACCCTGGGCAACCTGGTCGCCGACGTCCAGCTGTGGGCCACGCAGGACGCGGGCACGCAGATCGCCTTCATGAACCCTGGTGGGCTGCGGGCCGACCTCACCTACGCCTCGACCGGTCCGGACGACCCTGACGGCAACGTGACGTTCCGTGAGGCGGCGAACGTCCAGCCGTTCGCCAACACCCTGGTCACCACGACCCTCACGGGTCAGCAGGTGGTCGACGTGCTCGAGGAGCAGTGGCAGCCCGACGGGTCGAGCCGGCCGTTCCTCAAGCTCGGGGTCTCGCAGTCGCTGACCTACACCTACGACCCGACCGCCCCCCGTGGTGAACGGGTCACCCAGGTGCTGCTCGAGGACGAGCCGATCGATCCCACAGCCGGCTACGTCGTGGTCGTCAACTCCTTCCTCGCCTCGGGCGGCGACAACTTCGCGACGCTCGCCCAGGGGGCCGACGCGCGGGACTCGGGCCGGGTGGACCTGCAGGCGTTCGTCGACTACTTCGCCGAGCTCTCGCCGATCGCGCCCGACCCCGCGCAGCGGGCCGTGGGTGTGCAGGTCGTGGACCCGCCCACCGGCGGGTACGCCCCCGGTCAGGAGGCCACGGTCCTGCTCTCGTCCCTGCTCTTCAGCGGCGGGCCGGACGACGCGACCGAGGTCGCCGTGACCGTCGGCGGGGAGCCGGCCGGGACCTTCCCGATCGATCCCGCGATCGTGGACTCGACCGACGAGGTGGGTCGGGCGACCGTCGTGGTGACCGTCCCGCAGGGGGCCACGGGCACCGCGCTCGAGGTGGTCGCCACGGTCCCGGCGACCGGGACGACGGTCACCGTGCCGCTGCCGCTCGCCGAGCAGCAGGTCGGGCCCGCGTGCACGGTCGAGTACCGGGCCCTCGGGCTGCGCCGGGGACCGTTCCTCGGCCTGGTGCGGGTCACCAACGAGACCGACGCCCCGCTCACCGGCTGGGAGCTGCAGTGGGATTTCACCCGTGGTGAGCAGGTGCGTCGGGGCCTGGTGGCCGACGTGACCCAGGTGGGCACCACGGTCACCGCGAAGGCCTCGCCGCTCAACCGCACGATCCGTCCCGGTCGCTCGGTGGTCTTCGGCTTCCAGGGCACGGCGGTGAGCTGGCCGGGACAGCCGGTCGGCTTCACCCTCGACGGCGCGGCCTGCGAGGTCTCCTGAGGATCGCGCAGGCGTGAGGCGCGCAGGGGGCGCGGGTAGGGTCCGGGTGTGAGCGCACCCGACCCGGACCCTCGTCCCCTGCCGCCCGACGTGCCCTCCGAGAGCGAGCTCGAGCGCGACGCGACACCCGCCACCGTGCGCCGTGCCCCCCGTTTCCGCGCCTTCGTGAGCACGGGGGTGATCCTCGGTGCGGTCGCGGCGACCCTGCTGGTGATCCTGCACCCCTCGGACGGCCCGCTGGGCCGGGGCACGACCCTGACCTTCCTGGCGCTGGCGTTCTGCCTGGCAGGTGCGCTGCTCGGCGGACTGGTCGCCGTGCTGGTCGACCAGCGCTCCCGGCGACGCTGACCGCACGCTTGGCGCGACGCTGACGGCGCCCGACGCCGTGACTGCCCGGCCAGTGGTCTGCGGGCGCGATCCCCGGCGACCCTGTGCGACGATGAGCGCGTGGCCCGTGGTGACGGACGACTGACTCATGACCTGCTCCCTGGCGAGAAAGGTCCCCAAGACGCCTGTGGTGTCTTCGGGGTCTGGGCTCCCGGCGAGGAGGTGTCCAAGCTCACCTACTTCGGCCTCTACGCCCTCCAGCACCGCGGCCAGGAGTCGGCGGGGATCGCGACCTCGAACGGCGAGCAGCTGCTGGTCTACAAGGACATGGGCCTGGTCTCGCAGGTCTTCGACGAGACCGCCCTCAACGCCCTGACCGGGCACCTCGCGATCGGCCACACCCGCTACTCCACGACCGGTGCCTCGGTCTGGGAGAACGCCCAGCCGACGCTGGGAGCCACCGCGGGCGGCACGGTCGCCCTGGGGCACAACGGGAACCTCACGAACTCGGCCGAGCTGGTCGACCTGGTCGCCGAGCGGTACGGCTCGCAGCGTCGCAGCGAGCTCGGGCGGGGCAACACCACCGACACCGCGCTGATCACCGCGCTGCTGGCCGGTGACCCCGACCACACCCTCGAGGCGACGGCCCTCGAGGTGCTCCCCAGGCTCCGTGGTGCCTTCTCGCTGGTGTTCATGGACGAGCACACCCTGTACGCCGCCCGCGACCCGCACGGCGTGCGTCCGCTGGTGCTGGGCCGGCTCGAGCGTGGCTGGGTCGTGGCGAGCGAGACCGCCGCGCTGGACATCGTCGGGGCCTCGTTCGTGCGGGAGGTCGAGCCCGGCGAGTTCATCGCGATCGACGCCGACGGCCTGCGCACCCAGCGGTTCGCCCCGGCAACACCCACCGGCTGCGTCTTCGAGTACGTGTACCTGGCGCGCCCCGACACGACGATCGCCGGTCGCTCGACCCACGCCGCGCGGGTCGAGATGGGCCGTACGCTGGCCCGCGAGTTCCCGGTCGAGGCCGACCTGGTGATCCCGGTCCCCGAGTCGGGCACGCCCGCCGCGATCGGGTACGCGGCCGAGTCGGGCATCCGCTACGCCCAGGGACTGACCAAGAACGCCTACGTGGGCCGCACCTTCATCCAGCCGTCGCAGACGCTGCGCCAGCTGGGCATCCGGCTCAAGCTCAACCCGCTGCGCGACGTCATCCGCGGGCAGCGGCTCGTGGTCGTGGACGACTCGATCGTCCGGGGCAACACCCAGCGGGCACTGGTGCGGATGCTCCGCGAGGCGGGCGCCGCCGAGATCCACGTGCGCATCTCCTCGCCGCCCGTCCGGTGGCCCTGCTTCTACGGCATCGACTTCGCCTCGCGTGCCGAGCTGATCGCCACCGGGCTGTCCCCCGAGGAGGTCGGCAGGTCGATCGACGCCGACTCGTTGGGCTACATCTCGCTCGAGGGCATGGTCGCCGCGACCGAGCAGCCCTCGTCCCAGCTCTGCACGGCCTGCTTCAGCGGGCACTACCCGATCGAGCTGCCCCCCGCGGACCGGCTGGGCAAGAACCTGCTCGAGCAGAGCGAGCTGCCGCTGGGTGCCCCCGAGGACGGCCTGTCCTCGTTGTCGGTCTCGAGCGGTGGCGCAGGCGCGCTCGACCACCCGTGAGCGGCCCCGCCCCGGTGAGCGGCGCCGCTCCCGAAGGGGTGACCTACGCCTCGGCCGGGGTCGACACCGAGGCCGGTGACCTGGCCGTCGAGCTGATGAAGGGCGCGGTGCGTGCCACCCACGGCCCGCAGGTGCTGGGCGGGGTGGGCGGCTTCGCCGGCCTGTACGACTTCTCTGCGGTCAGCACGTACCGTCGGCCGCTGCTGGCCACCTCGACCGACGGTGTGGGCACCAAGGTCGCCATCGCGCAGGCGATGGACGTCCACCACACCATCGGGTTCGACCTGGTCGGCATGGTCGTCGACGACATCGTCGTGGTCGGCGCGACCCCCTTGTTCATGACCGACTACATCGCGACCGGCAAGGTGGTCCCGCAGCGCATCGCGGACATCGTGCGCGGCATCGCCGAGGCGTGCACGGTGGCCGGCACGGCCCTGGTGGGTGGTGAGACCGCCGAGCACCCCGGGCTGCTCGCCCCCGACGAGTACGACGTGGCAGGAGCTGCCACCGGTGTGGTCGAGGCCGACGAGCTGCTCGGGCCCGAACGGGTACGGGCGGGGGACGTCCTGGTCGCGATGGGCTCCTCGGGGCTGCACTCCAACGGCTACTCGTTGGTGCGCGCCGTCGTGCGGCAGGCGGGCTGGGACCTGGGGCGGCACGTGCCCGAGTTCGGTCGCACGCTCGGCGAGGAGCTCCTCGAGCCCACCCGGGTGTACGCGCTCGACTGCCTGGCGCTGGCGCACGAGCCGGCGGCCCAGGTGCACGCCTTCACGCACGTCACCGGGGGTGGGCTGGCGGCCAACCTCGCCCGGGTGCTGCCTCGGGGCCTGGTGGCCACGGTCGACCGCGGCTCGTGGGTGGTGCCGCCGGTGTTCAGCGTGGTCCGTGACCTGGGCGGTGTGCCACGTCACGACCTCGAGAGCACCCTCAACCTCGGCGTGGGCATGGTGGCCGTCGTCGGGCCCGAGGGCGTCGACCGGGCGTTGGCGCTGTGCGCTGCCCGGGGCGTCGAGGCGTGGGTGCTGGGATCTGTCAAGCAGTCCGACGGCGTCGCCGCAGGGTCGGGCGCGGTGGTCTCGGGGACCAAGGGTGTCGACGGTGGTGCGGTGCTGATGGCCGGGGACTACCGCACGAGCTGACGCCCGGGATGCCGGTCAGTGCTCACCGGGAACGATCCGGGCGACGCTGGTGACCGCCACCTGGGAGTTGCCCGTCGTCGCCACCTCGGAGCGGCTGCGGGCGTGCCCGTCACCGCTCCCTGGCGACGGTGGTCAGTCGTCGTCCGACCACACCTCGGAGACATCGTCGGTGTCGTCGACCGGGGCCGGGCGGCTCTCGGTCGCGACGTCGCTGCGGCGTCCACCAGACGTGAGCTCCTGCTCGAGGGCTCGGTAGTTCGGCTCGTAGCTGGAGTACTTCAGCTCGCGAGCGACCTTGGTCTGCTTAGCCTTCTGACGGCCGCGCCCCATGGCATCGACCCCCTCTTACGTCACAGCGGGGCGGCAACGTGCTCACACGTGCGGCCCCGGGATTGGTGTCTCTCTCGTCGTGCGACAACCGTACATCGTCCTCGCCTATTCCGGCGACTCCCCGAGGCCCCCGACCGGGTGGACTCGGCCGCAACGACCGACCGAGTCCCGACCCGTGTGAAGGACCCGTGGAGGGAGTGGTCAGAGCTTGCGGACGACCGCTGCGGTCACCAGTGCGGCGATCGCGGCGCCGGCGCCCAGGACGACCCACCCCTTGGTGGTCGCGGGCTGCTCACCGGGCAGCAGGGGGTCACCGGTCACCCGGCGACGCAGGTCGCCGAGCGCGGCCTTGGCCTCGTCGCGCGCCTCCTCGGCCTGGACGCGGGGGTCGAGCCGTTCGGAGAGCTGGTCCACCGTGGCCTGGAGCTCGGCGCGGGTGCGAGCGATCTCCGCCTCGATCTCCTGCGGGGTGGTGGCGGGCTTGGCGGGGGTGGTGCTCATGAGCTGAGACCTTCCTTGATGGCGTCGACGTCACGCTTGACGCCTTCGGTGGCACGCTCGGGGACGGGCGGGACGCCCTGGGAGACGGCCTTCTTGCCCAGCAGGGCGAGCACCGCCGCGATGATGAGCAGGACCAGACCCACGATGAGGGCTGCGAGCCAGGCCGGGACGGCGTTGGCGAGCCCGAGGATCGCGGTCGTGATGAGCACCGCCAGCGCGAAGAACCCGAGCAGCGCGGCGCCGACGAAGAGACCCACGCCGATCGCGGCGTGCTTGGCCTTCTCGGCCATCTCGGCCTTGGCCAGCCGGATCTCGTCGCGGATCAGCTGGGAGAGCTTGTCCGAGAGGGTCGCCACGAGCTCACCGATGCTCGGGCGGGCCTCGGGCCCGCGGGTGGTGTGCGTGCTGGTCACCTCATCACGTCCTTCGTCTGTCTGTCGTGCGGCGCCGGCGTCGAGCCAGGATCGCGCCGCTGGTGGCACCAGCCAACCGGTCCGGGGCCGGTTCGGCAATCGGGACCATGGTCCTTCCGGTCGCGGTCGCCCGCGACCTGGGACGACGACGCCCCACCGGCGCCGGTCGGGTCCGGGCGGGTGGGGCGCGTGTGGTGGTCGAGCTGGTGGCCAGACGCGGTTTCGAACCGCGGACCTTTCGATTTTCAGTCGAACGCTCTACCAACTGAGCTATCTGGCCAGACACCGACGCCCGGCCAGATGACCGGGCGGACGATGAGCGACCCCGACGGGACTTGAACCCGCGACCTCCGCCGTGACAGGGCGGCGCGCTAACCAACTGCGCTACGGGGCCTTGTGGTGAGACAAGGTACCTGAGTCGTGCTGATCCTGCTGTCGTGCTGAGCCGAGAGGCTCGTACCCCCAACGGGATTCGAACCCGTGCTACCGCCGTGAAAGGGCGGGGTCCTAGGCCGCTAGACGATGGGGGCCGTGTCACGGACGCCCGTGACGTCAAGCGTCGCAAGACCTCGGAAAGCATACGGGTAGACCGCAGGATCTCCAAAGCGGGTGCTGCGGGTGGGCGGTCGGGTGCCGCGGGCGCCCGCGCAGGGACGACTCTGGGACGATGGCCCGGTGGTGGACATGACGCGCGAGGACTTCGAGGACGCGGTCCGTGACGCCCTCGACCTGATCCCGCCCGAGCTCGCCGCGCAGATCGACAACGTCGTGGTGCTGGTCGAGGACGATCCGCCCGACGGCGAGCCCGAGCTGCTGGGTGTGTACGAGGGCGTCGCGCTCACCGAGCGTGACCTCTGGTGGGACGCGGGCTCGCTCCCTGACCGGATCACGATCTTCCGCAACCCGACCCTCGCGATCTGCGAGACGGTCGAGGAGGTGGTCGAGGAGGTCGCGGTGACGGTGGTCCACGAGATCGCCCACCACTTCGGCATCGACGACGAGCGCCTGCACGCGCTCGGCTGGGCCTGAGGAGGGCGCATGAGGATCGGGATCGTCCTGCTGCCGCAGGACAGGTGGGCCGTGGCCAAGGGGCGGTGGCAGCGGGCCGAGGAGTACGGCTTCGACCACGCGTGGACCTACGACCACCTGGCCTGGCAGTCGCTGGCCGACGAGCCGTGGTTCGCGACGGTGCCGTTGCTGGCCGCCGCCGCTGTCGTGACCGAGAGGATCCCGCTGGGGACCTGGGTGGCGAGCCCCAACTACCGCCACCCGGTGCCCTTCGCCAAGGAGGTCATGGCACTCGACGACCTGAGCGAGGGGCGCCTGCTGCTGGGTCTTGGTGCCGGCGGCACCGGCTTCGACGCGTCGGTGCTCGGTCCGCCGGTGTCCCCCCGGGTGCGCGCGGACAGGTTCGAGGAGTTCGTGGTGATGCTCGACGAGCTGCTCACCCACCCGGTCACCGAGCGGTCCGGGGAGCACTTCTCGGCGCACGGTGCCCGCATGCTGCCCGGTTGTGTGCAGACGCCCCGGGTGCCCTTCGTGATGGCTGCCAACGGGCCACGAGCGGTGCGCCTGGCGGCACGCTTCGGGCAGGGCTGGGCCACGTACGGACATCCGCCCGACATGGCTGCCGCGACGAGCGTGGCGCAGGCCCAGGAGGAGTGGTGGGACGGTCTCGCGGGGCTGGTGGCGCGCTTCGAGGAGGCTGCGCGCGAGGCGGGTCGTGACCCGGCAGGGATCGACCGGTACCTCAACGTCGACGCGGCCCCGGTCTACTCGCTGGAGTCCGTCGGGGTGCTCGAGGAGGGGGTTCGGCGGGCTGCGGCGCTCGGGTTCACCGACGTCGTCGTGCACTGGCCCCGCGAGCACGGGATCTACGCGGGGAGCGAGTCGGTGCTCGAGGAGGTCGCCGCGCGCCTGCCAGGGCTGCGCGCTGCCGGGGGCTGAGGGGGCGCGTGGCCCGAGGTCTGAGGGGGCGCAGGTCAGGCGGCGCTGCGGGCCTGCCAGGCGCTCGCGACCATGTCGTGCAGCGTGTGCCGCATCTGCCAGTCGAGGTCGCGGGAGGCGAGCTCTCCCGAGGCGACGATGCGTGCGGGGTCTCCCGCGCGGCGAGGCCCGGTCTCGGGCTCGAAGGGGATGCCGGTGACGTCGGCCATCGCGGTCATGATCTGGCGCACCGAGACCCCGTCCCCGCTGCCGAGGTTGTAGACCGGTTCGAGGGTGCCACCGCCGTCGAGCACCTCGGCGGCGGTCACATGGGAGTGCGCGAGGTCGGCGACGTGGATGTAGTCACGGACGCAGGTGCCGTCCGGCGTGTCGTAGTCGGTGCCGTTGATGCGGGGCGTGCGGCCCTCGACCAGGGCGTCGAGCACCAGCGGGAAGAGGTTGTGCGGGCTCGAGTCGTACAGGTCGGGTCGTCCTGACCCCACGACGTTGAAGTACCGCAGCGAGGTGTGGCGCAGGCCGGTGGCGCGGGCCTGGTCGGCCAGCAGCCACTCGCCGATCAGCTTGCTCTCCCCGTAGGGGGACTCGGGCCTGGTCGCGGTGGCCTCGGTGACGAGGTCGGTCTGCGGGGTGCCGTAGACCGCGGCCGAGGAGGAGAAGACGATGGCGTCGGTCCCGGCGCTGCCCATCGCGCGCAGCAGGTTCACCGTGCCGGTGACGTTCTGCTCGTAGGTGTGCAGCGGGCGGTCGACGCTCACGCCGGCGTACTTGAAGCCGGCGAGGTGCACCACGCCGCTCACCGCGTGCTCGCGCAGGGTGGTCGTGAGCAGGGCCTCGTCCAGGAGGCTGCCCCGCACGAAGGGGGTGCCGGCCGGGACGAACTCCGCGTGCCCGCTGGACAGGTCGTCGAGCACCACGACCTGCAGCCCGCGATCGAGGAAGGCCTGCACCACGTGCGACCCGATGTACCCGGCTCCGCCTGTCACCATCCATGTCATGGCGGCATGATACCAACAATAATCAAGAAATATCAACAAACCCGAACAGTACAGAAGGCGGCGGGGGAGGGTGTCCTGGTACCCGCACGCACCGGGGCGCGGTGGCCGGGTGACCACCGCGCCCCGGGACCCCGAGGAGAGGTCGTGGTGCTGCGCGTGCCGGTCGTCCGGGTCAGCCGGTCGTCTCGTGCGCGCGGGCTGTCCGGCTCAGCGGGTCTTGCGGCTTCCGAGCAGGCGCGAGGCGATGATGACGCCGACCACAGCGAGCCCGATCTGGACCAGCAGCTCGAGGATGCTGAAGCCGTCGACGTCCGTGGCCGCCTGGACGATGGCCGTGCCGATCAGCGCGGCGAGGATGCCGACGATGATGGTCGCGATGATCGAGATGTCCTGCTTGCCGGGCGCGAACAGGCGCCCGAGGGCTCCGATGATCGCGCCGATGACGATGGCGGTGATGAAGCCGGTGATGGTCACGGTGGTGCCCTTCTGTCTGTCGGCCCCCGCCGGGTGCGGCAGGGGTCCAGGCCCTGTGGGCCGGTCTGCGAGAGGTGCACCGGGACGCTAGACCCGCTCAGGTGTCCCCGCACCTCGAACCCCACGCGTCAGTGGCCGGTACCCGTCGGCAGGAGCGCGACGGGCCGTGGAGGTCCTAGCCTGAACGGGTGACGCCACACCTTGCTGCCCGGCTCGCGGCCGTCGACGACGCCGAGTCCGACATCGTCCTGAACGAACCCGTCTCGGCGGTGGTCGCCGTGCTCGTGGTCGCCGCCGCGCTGGTGGTCGCCCTCGTGCTGGCCGAGGTCGTCGCCGCGGTGGTCCGGGCCAGCGGTCGCCGTCGTCCGCGCCTGGCCAAGAACCTGGCCCGGCGGGGGCGCCTGCCGCTGCGCGCTGTGCTCATGGTCTGCACCGTGTGGGTCGCGGTGCGCCTGCTCGGCCGGTCCCCGGTCGGCGAGGAGTTCCCGGCCTGGCGGCCCGCGGTCGAGCACCTGCTGCTCATCCTGCTGATCCTGAGCGTCGCCTGGCTCATCGGGGCGCTGGCCTTCGTGATCGAGGACTCGGCGATGGACCGCTACCGCACGGACGTGCCCGACAACCGGCACGCCCGACGGGTCCGCACCCAGGTGATGGTGCTGCGCAGGCTCACCGTCGCGGTGCTGGTCGTCTGCGCCGTGGCCGGTGTGCTGCTGACGTTCCCGGGGGCGCGCGCCGCCGGGGCCGGTGTGCTGGCCTCGGCCGGTCTGGTCTCGGTGGTCGTCGGCCTGGCCGCCCAGACCTCCCTGGCCAACGTGTTCGCCGGCATGCAGCTGGCCTTCACCGACGCCGTGCGGGTCGACGACGTCGTGGTGGTCGACGGCGAGTGGGGCCGGATCGAGGAGATCACGATGACGTACGTCGTGGTCCACATCTGGGACGACAGGCGGCTGATCCTGCCCTCGACCTACTTCACGACCACGCCCTTCCAGAACTGGACCCGGCGCCAGGCGGACCTGCTCGGGACCGTCGAGATGGACCTCGACTGGGCCGTCCCGGTCGCGGCGATGCGCGCCGAGCTCACCCGCGTCCTGTCGGCCAGCGACCTGTGGGACCACCGCGTGGGGGTGCTGCAGGTCACCGAGGCCGTCAACGGCGCGGTCCGCGTGCGGGCCCTGGCGAGCGCCGTGGACGCCCCGACCCTGTTCGACCTTCGCTGCCACGTGCGCGAGCAGCTCGTCGCGTGGCTGCAGCGCGAGCACCCCGAGGCCCTCCCGCGTACCCGCCTGGCGCAGGTCGCCGAGCACATCACCCCCGCGACGCCCGATGACGACCAGGCGCGCGCAGCCGCCGCCCGCCGGGCCGCCCCGCCGTCGCAGGAGGACGACGTCCGCACGCCCTTCCCCGAGCCGTCCACGACCACGACGGGTGAGGTGGTGGTCGAGCAGGACCAGGAGGGCCGTCCTGCGCAGGCCGACCCCGACGCGGCCGGGGCCGAGACACCTCGCACCGAGGCTGAGACACCTCGCACCGAGGCCGCGGCACCCCGTACCGGGGCCGAGGCACCGGCCCGGTCGTCCGACCGTCCCCTGGCACCCGAGCCGGACCCGACGCAGCGCATCCCCGCGCAGCCGGCCGGACCCGTCGCCGGACCGTCCGGGCAGCACGTGGCCACCGTGGTGCGTCGTCGTCGCTCGACCCGGCAGCTCGCCGACGACACGGTGCTGCTCGACGAGGGACGGGACTCCCGGCTGTTCACCGGGAGCATCGGTGCGGTCGAGCGGTCCAAGGCGTTCTCCGGCCCGGGGAAGGACGTCATCGCCGAGCGTGAGCGCACCGCCGAGGGACTGCCCGCGACGCCCGGCGAGGACGAGGACTGACGGTCGGCGGGTGTCCGCTGGGTGGACGATCACGGCCGACCACTTGCAGGCCCCGTCCGATCGCGACACGGTGGATGAGCCCGAGACGCAGTGTTCGCGCACCCGCCCGACCGGCGGGAGTGCCCGACGTCTTCGATCGCACACCCCGAAGGAGCACTCATGCTCACCCTGACCGACAACGCCCGTCACGCCGTCCAGGACATCTCCCAGCGCGCCGGACTCCCCGACGAGGGTGGTCTGCGGATCGCCGAGTCGACCGCCCAGGTGGGCAACTTCGAGCTCTCGCTGGTTCCCGCACCGGTCGAGGGTGACGAGGTCATCGAGGCCGAGGGCGCCCGTGTCTTCGTCGAGCCCACCACCTCCACGGTGCTGGCCGACCAGCAGCTCGACGCCGCGCCGTCGGCCGAGGGCACCGGCTTCCTGCTCGCCCCCCAGGGCTGAGCGCAGCAGCACCGCAGCACCCACGACGGGGACCATCCGGCTCAGGCCGGGCGGTCCCCGTCGTCATGTGCGGGTCAGGTCGTCAGGTACGGGTCAGCCGGTCCCTGCCTGGGCGGCGTCGGCGACCTCACCGACCAGACGCTCGACCACGTCCTCGAGCATCGCGGCCCCGACGACCTCACCCTCGTGGGTGACCAGCGCGACGTGCGCGCCGCGGGCCTGCATCGCGGTCAGCGCGGCGTCGAGGGTCGTCTCGGCGGGGATGCTCGCGAGCGGGCGGATCCAACGGGGAGCAACCGGCTTGGTGGCGTCCTCGACGGAGACGCTCAGCAGGTCCTTGAGGTGCACGTAGCCGACGAGGGAGCCGTCGCGCCCCGCCACCGGGAAGCGGGAGAACCCGGTCCGGACGCACTCCGCCTCGGCCTGGGCCGAGGTGACGCCGTGCGGGAGCACCACGAGGTCGGCGCGCGGCACGGCGACCGCCGCGACCGTCTCGACGCTGATGTTCAGGGCGCTGGCCAGGAGGCTGTGCTCCTCCTCGTCGAGCAGGCCCTCCTGGCGGGACTCGGCGATGAACGCCGCGACCTCGTCGGCCGTGAAGACCGACGTGACCTCGTCCTTGGGGGAGACCCTCAGCGCCCGCAGGACGACGTTCGCCACCCAGTTGAGGAACACGATGAGCGGCTTGAGCACCATGACGACGCCGTAGAGGGCCGGTCCCAGCGCGAGGGCAGAACGTTCCGGCCCGGCGATGGCGATGTTCTTGGGCACCATCTCGCCGAGCACCATGTGCAGGAAGACCACGATCGCCAGGGCGACGGTGAAGGCGATGCCGTGCAGCAACGGCCCGGAGACGCCGATCGCCGCGAGCGGGACCTCCAGCAGGTGGGCCACAGCCGGCTCGCCGATGGCACCCAGTCCCAGCGAGCACATGGTGATGCCGAGCTGGGCGCCGGCCATCATCAGCGAGACGTTCTCCATGGCCCGCAGGGTCAGGCGCGCCGAGCGCGACCCCTCGGCGGCCCGCGGCTCGATCTGGGTGCGGCGGGCCGAGATGAGCGCGAACTCGGCCCCGACGAAGAAGGCGTTCCCGGCGAGCAGCGCCACGGCGATCAGCAGCGCGGTGGTGTCAGCCACGGTCGTCCTCCTCGTGGTCCGGGATGTCCGCCGAGAGCACCAGGCGGTCCACCCGGCGCCCGTCCAGGCGGGTGACCTGCAGCCGCACCCTCACGGGGGTGGCGATGCCGTCGTCGTCGGGGTGCTCGGTGTCGCGGGCGTCGAGGACGACCTCGTCACCGATCTCGGGGAAGCGCTCGAGGCGTTCGGTGACCAGGCCGCCCAGGGTGTCGGACTCGCGCCCGTCGGGCAGGTCCAGGCCGGTGATCTCTCCGGCCTCGTCGGGCCGGAGCAGGCCGGAGAGCGACCAGCGGCCGTCGGTCAGGCGGCGGTGCCGCCCCAGCGGGCGGTCCTGCTCGTCCTCGATCTCGCCGACGATCTCCTCGACGAGGTCCTCGAGGGTCACGATGCCGTCGGTGCCGCCGTACTCGTCGACCACGACCGCGAGCTGCATGCCCTCGCGCAGGACCTCGAGCACCGCGTCGAGCGGCATCGTCGAGGGCACCGCGTGCGAGGCCCGCGCGATCTCGCCGACCGTGCGCAGGTCACGCTCGTCGGCCGGGACAGCCAGGGCGTGCTTGAAGTGCACCACCCCGACGACGTCGTCGACGTCCTCGCCGAGGACCGGGAAGCGGGCGTGGCCGGTGCGGGCCGCGAGCCGCAGGACGTCGCTCACCGGGTCGGTGGCGTCCACGAACCGCACCCGGGGGCGTGGGGTCATCGCGTCGGACGCGGTGCGCTCGCCCAGCTCGACCGAGTGGGCCAGCCGACGCGCGACCTGGGTGTCCAGCAGACCCCGCTGGGCCGAACGGGCCACCAGGGCGCCGAGCTCCTGGGCCGAGCGGGCCGAGGCGAGCTCCTCCTGGGGTTCGATCCCCAGGGCCCGGACGATGCGGTTGGCCGAGCCGTTGAGGAAGCGGATGAGCGGGCCGGTGATCCAGGTGAAGCCGCGCTGGAGGTCGGAGACCGCGCGACCCACCCGGACCGGCTCGGCGATGGCCCAGTTCTTGGGGACGAGCTCCCCGAAGATCATCTGGGTCGAGGTGGCGATCATGAAGGCTGCGGCGAACGCGATGCCGGACGCGGTCGCGTCGGGCAGGGCAGTCCGCTCGAGGGGCCCCCGCAGCAGCGTCGCGATCGAAGGTTCGGCGATGAAGCCGACCACCAGGCTGGTCACGGTGATGCCCAGCTGGGCGCCGGAGAGCTGGGTGGACAGCGAGCGCAGGGCGGTCCGGACCGAGGACGCTCGACGGTCACCCTCGTCGGCGAGGCGCGCGATGGTGGGCCGGTCAGCGGTGACGAGGGCGAACTCGGCCGCCACGAACACGGCGTTCGCGGCGATCAGGACGACGACCAGGAGGAGCAGGAGCCACTCGGCGCTCACCGGCGCCTCGCCCGGCTGGGGGTGAGCGGTGACTCGTGGTCAGGTGCGGAGGCGGCCCCGGAGGGCCCCGTACTTGAGGGGATGGCGTCCATGGGCCGAAAGGATACGGCCTGAGGGTCGTTCCATCACAGTGGCGGACGACGTGCTCCCCGGCCGTGCCCGCGAAGGGCTTCCGCGCGTGCTGCTCAGCGGGCGGCGCGGGACAGGCCGGCCAACGCCTGGGTACGCAGAGGTTCGAGCCCTTCGGCGGTGGCGTGCTCGGTGAGCGCCGCGTTGATGTGGACCGCGAGCACCCGAGCCCGCAGCTCGGCCTCCGCGTCGATCGGTCCGTAGGCCTCGACGAATGCCGTGCGGGCCTCGCCCTGGAACACCCCGAAGGCCACCGACAGGTCGACCGTGGGGTCGGCGAGGGCCACGTCACCCCAGTCGATGACGCCCGTCACCCGGTGCACCCCGTCCCGCTGGTCCACCAGGACGTGACGGGTGTGGAGATCGCCGTGCACCAGCACCGGGGGCCGGCCGGACGGGGTGGCGTGCGACGCCGTCTCGAGCAGCGCTGCGACCCGGGGGTCCGGCTCCCACGCGCCGGCGTCCGCCAGCCGCTCGAGACGCCCACGGGCGCGGGCGGCAACGTGAGCGGGGTCGCCCCTGCGCATCGGGTCCACGGGGAGCGGGTGCACCGCAGCGACCCCAGCGGCGACGTCGGGCGAGTGCAGCTCCCGCAGGAACCGCCCGAGGTCGACCGCCAGTGCGGTGCGGGCGTCGTCGGGGACCCGGGCCGCGGCGAGCTCGGTGCCGGGCAGGTGCCGGGCGCCCCAGAACGGCCAGGGGACCTCGGGGGTGGGGCGGCCCAGGTAGCGCGGGTGGGGGATCGGCAGCGGAAGACTGCCGGCCAGGGCGAGCAGCACCGCACGTTCCCGGTGGGCACCGGGGACCGCGACCCCGCGGTGGATGAACCGGAACACCCAGTCGCTGCCGATCCGCAGCACCACGTTGTCCCACCCGGCGTCGAAGGCGCGCACCGGCTGCCCCGCGAGCTCGGGGAACTGGTCGGCGACGGTGCGGGCAGCCAGGTCGAGGCCGATCTCGATCTCGGGTCGCCACTCGGGGTGGGCGCTCACCGTGCCGGGCCGCGCAACGACGCGATGACCGCACTGGTCGGGGGAGCGGGCAGCTGGCCTGGTCGACCCACGAGGTAGCCCTGCACGCTGTGCGCACCCATGGTCGACCAGATGCTCAGGTCCACCAGCTCCTCGATGCCCTCGACCACGAGCTCGGCCCCCGCCTTGCGGACGAACTCGATCACCGAACCGGCCAGTGCCCGGCGCAGGGGACTGGTGGCCAGCCCCTGCGCGAGCGAGAGGTCGAGCTTGATGATGTCGGGGGCGAGCTCGACGATGTGCTGCAGGCTCGCGAAGCCGGCCCCGGCGTCGTCCACGGCGACCTTCAGACCGGCGGCCCGCAGCGCCGCCAGCTCGCGCGTGAGCAGGTGGTAGTCCTCGATGACGTCGTGCTCGGTGATCTCCACGGTGAGGTCGTGCGGCCACTCGGTCAGCATCGACACGAGCCGTGGGTCGGCCAGCGCCTCGGGGGAGGCGTTGACCGACAGCCCGACGTGCGAGGGCAGACTCCCGGCGGCCTCGAGCGCCGCCTCGATCGCGGCGGTCTCGAGCTCCTCGCGTCGCCCCACGGCGGCGGCAGCGGCGAACCAGACGTCCGGGGTCCGGTAGGGCTCGACGTCGAACCGGGTCAGCGCCTCGACCGCGACGAGGTGCCCGCCGGACAACGAGTAGATCGGTTGGAACACGGGATGGAAGCGACGCGAGTCGATGACCTCGTCCACCAGGTCGACGAGGTCACCGTCGATCGCGGGCAGGGTCGGGTGCCCGGCGGCGAAGGTCCGGCGGACCTCCTCGTGCAGCTCGAGCTCGTACCGCCGCTCACGCAGCGCGAGCGACCCGCTCGTCACGGCGCCGACGACCACGAACATCACGCCGCGCACCAGCCAGGCCGACACGCTCTGCGACTCCCCCGTGGTGGTGTCCAGGGGCATCAGGGGCCCGCACAGCACCGCTGCGACCACCGCCGTGGAGGTCGCCCCGCGGAACCCGAACGGGAGGGTCGCCAGGATGATCGGGACGTAGAAGAGGTGCGGCATCGCCGAGCGTGAACCCCCGAAGGAGTAGACCGCCAGCCACGACCCGGCCAGGAGAGCCGCGAGGACCAGCAGCGCGAGCCAGACCGGCACGGCACCCGTGCGCCGTGCGACCCGGCCCACCCAGGTGGGCCGCGTCGGCATGCGTCGAGCGCGTGCCGGTCTCTTCGCTGTGCTCGAGGTCATGGTCGTCCGTCTCATCGAGCGCCGTCCGTATGACTCACCGCCCTCCGCTGAGCCTGGCAGAGGGGTGTGGGTTGCGTACAGCGGTATGTGGGAGGTGGGTCTCGGGCCGGATCCGTCGACGACCCAGGTGTGCTCGAGGACGCCGCGGCCGGCCCCAGCCTCACTGCCAGCCCTCGGCCTCCGTGGTGCCCTCGACCACACCGAGGACGACCAGGCCGACGCCGGGGACCGGCTGCTCGGGGCGACCGATGAGCTCGGTCGTCGCCCCGGCGAAGGGGTCGACACTGATCAGGCCGAACTCGGAGTCGTCGTCGCCGCCGATCGTCACGGCCAGCAGCCGGTCCCCGGTCCCCGCCATCAGCCGCGCCCAACCTGCTTCCGGTGCGGGGAGCTCGGTGAGCAGCGGTCCGTCCGCCTCGACGAGTCGGAGGGTGCCGTCGTCGTCCTGCTCGCGCACCCGCAGGACGGTCCGGCCCTGCACCGCCCAGACGCTGCGCACGCTCAGGTCGGCGAGTGCACCCGCCGGGCCGATGGGCTGCGCCGGACCGCCGTCGACCGGGGCGAGCCACAGGGCGCTGGAAGGTCCCGGTCCCGCCTGGGTCCACCCCTCCGGGCCGCAGACCAGGACCACGCCCGCCTCGACCCAGGCCCGGCTCCGGCAGGCGTCCTGGACGTCCGGATAGGGCGTGCTCAGGGAGACCTGCGGCGTGAGGTCCGTCGCGTCGAGGATCGTCAGGTCGCTGGTCGTGCGGCCGAGGATCGCTGTGCGGTCAGGGCTCGTCAGCCACGACACCGTGGTCCCGGGCTCAGCCGCCGCCCCGGTGCTCGCCAGGGTCGTGGCCGCGACCTTCTGCCCCCAGGGGTCCATCCGGTCCAGGGAGACGGTCCCGTCCCCGCCGACCATGGTGACCAGGAGGTCCCCGGTGCCGTCCCCGACGAGCTCGGCGGACAGCGACTCGCCGTCCAGGCGGAGCACCTCCTCCCCGGTGAGGAGGTCCAGCACCGCGTACTCGGGCCGGTGGTCCGGGCCGATCCGGGCGAGCACCGACGACGTGCCGGGAGCCCACTCCAGCAGGACCGGTCGGTCGGCCCCGTCGAGCGTCAGCGCGGAGGGCACCTCGACGACCTGCCCGTCGGGACCCACCAGGTAGAGGACCGTCGGGGGCATCGCGTCGTCCGCGAGAGCCGGTGCGCCGTACAGCACCAGCGCCCAGCCCGGTCCGGCGTCCTCGAGCATCCCGGGCTGCATCGCGACGGCCGTCGGCAACCCGGGGTGGGTGGTGACCTCGCCCACCGCGGGGGTCGGCTGCGCGGGTGCGGGGACCGCCGGCGGGCCCGGCGTCGGCCGGGCGAGCCCGTGGATCCCGAGCGCACCGACGGCCACAGCGGCCACGGCACCGGCAGCCAGAGCGGCGGTGCGCACGGTGCGGCGCCGTCTCGCGAAGGTGGCGACCGTACGGGCCGTCGTCGTCGGGTCGGGGGCATCGGCGGCGGCGCGGTGCTCCTCGTCTCGGGCGGCCTGAGCCAGCAGGGTGCGCAGGTCAGGTGTCATCGGGTGCTCCTTCCGCTCGCCGAGCTCACGGGAAGGGTGTGGACCTCGGCCGGGGGCCAGGTGACCGTGCTGCCGAGCAGGTCGCGCAGCTTCCGGGTCGCGTCACTGAGGTACCGCTTCACCGAGCCGTCGCTCAGTCCCAGCTCGGCGGCGACGTCCGGCACGGTGAGGTCGTCGAAGTACCGGAGCACGATGCACGCCCGTTCCCGGCGGGTCAGCATCCTCATCGCCACCATGACGTCGGCGTGGGCCGCTGCGGCGTCCGCCGGACCGCGCACCGTGCCGTCACCCACCACGAGGTGTGCCTTGCGCAGCCACAACCGGTGGCGTCGCGCCCGGTCCAGGAACGACGTGCGGATCGCCCGTCGGACGTACGCCTCGGCTGCGTGCACGTCGGTCATCGCGCGGGGCCGGGCGAACGTCCGTACGAGGGCCTCCTGGACGAGGTCCTCGGCGTCGCCCCGATCGGCGACGAACAGGTAGGCATACGCGACCAGGGCGGCGCGCCGATCTCGGACCACCTGGTCCAGGACGTCCTGCCACGGCGCCATCAGGCCCCCCTTCGGCAGGCTTCGCCCACCCTCTCATCGACAACGCACGAGACCGCCAGAACGTTGGGTGAGTGTCGACAACTCGCCCCGACGCGAGGTCGCACGTCTGCACCCAGGACGCACGCGCAGACGTACGTCCTCGGTGCAGAGATGCGTCGTGGGCGAGGTGGCGGGCCCCGAACGTAGGCTGAGGGGGTGGCGGACCGGCGTGCGCTGCTCGTCGACATCGACGGGGTCCTCGTGGTCTCCTGGCAGGCGTTGCCCGGAGCGGTCGACGCGCTGCGTGCGCTGCGGTCGGCCCACGTGCCGCTGCGGCTCCTCACCAACACCACCTCGCGGACGCGGGAGCAGATCACCCAGGCGCTGCGTCGCGCCGGGTTCGAGATCGCGTCCGACGAGGTGATCACGGTGACCGCCGCCGCGGCCGAGCACCTGACCCGCCACCACCCAGGTGCGCGGTGCCTCTTCCTCAACAGCGGCGAAGGCGGCTCTGACCTGGCCGCGCTCGCGGACGTGGTGCTCGTGGGCCCTGAGGCCTCGCCCGGGAACGTCGACGTGGTGCTCCTCGGTGGCGCCGGCCCCGAGCTCAGCTACGACGCGTTGAACCACGCGCTCGCCTGCCTGCTCGAGGGCGCCACCCTCCTGGCGATGCACCGCAACCTGCTGTGGCGCACCAGCTCAGGCATGCAGCTCGACACGGGAGCCTTCCTGGGTGGGCTCGAGGCCGCCGCCGGGGTCACCGCGACGGTCATCGGGAAGCCCGCACCGGCCGCGTTCGAGGGGGCGATGCGCTCGCTCGGGTCACGCCCCCAGGAGACCGTGATGGTCGGCGACGACCTGGACTCCGACGTGCGCGCAGCCCAGCGACTCGGTCTCACCGGCGTGCAGGTGCGCACCGGCAAGTTCCGGCCCGCGCAGCTCGAGGACGGGGAGGCGCCCGACGTCCTGCTCGACTCCTTCGCCGACCTGCCGGGGTGGCTGGGGCTGTGACGGGGTGGTGGTGTCAGGTGAGGTCCGCACCGCCCGGCTGACCGACGGGGACGTCACCAAGGATGCTGCCCGTGGACGGTCACGATCCGCAAGGTTCACCGTGCAACGGCTCACCAGGACCTCAACATCGCCCCATACCTGTCGATGACAGACAGATGGCATGGAGGGGAACACCGGGGCGGCGCGGGCCCGGCGTCCCGAAGGGTGGCTTCCTCCTCGCGGTCTGCGTCGCAGCCCTGGCCGGGCTCAGTGGTGTCGCGGGAGTGCTCGCGGCCGATGACAGCACCCCTGCCTGGGGGTGGACCCAGGTGATGGTGCATGGGACGGCCGGCATCGCCGTCATGCTCCGTGCGGTGCTGGTGCGCCGTGAGCGGCGGGCGTGGGTCCCGCTGGGGCTGGGTCTCCTGTGCGCCACCCTGGCCGACGTGCTGTGGGCCCTCGCCGGCGGGGCGCCCCGCGCCAGCCCCCCGGTCGCCGTGGTCCTCTACGTGATCGCCTACCTCGGCGTGTACGCGTGCGTCGTCGCGCTGCTGCCGCCTCGCCCGGACGCGGGTCCGCGGCGGACCCAGCTCGATGCCCTGATCTTCGCCCTGGCGCTCGGATCCGTGATGAGCGCCTCGGTGGCCGCGGCGCGAGGAGA
Source organism: Actinotalea alkalitolerans (assembly GCF_023369855.1). GTDB lineage: Bacteria > Actinomycetota > Actinomycetes > Actinomycetales > Cellulomonadaceae > Actinotalea. The sequence continues at coordinate 41,466 of NZ_JAMBPP010000022.1, forward strand.
CGTCCCGCTGGGGTGGGGTGCGGTCGTCATGGTCACGGTGTACCCGCTGCTGGACCTCCTCGTGCTCGCCCTGCTGCTCACCGGCACGGTGATCTCGGGGTGGCGCGCCGATACCCGCCTCGCACTGCTGTGCGGTGCGATGGCCGCGCTGAGTGCCACGCACCTCGCAGCGATCATGCCGAGCGGAGCAGGGGTGGGGGACCCCCTCGTGGGTGCGCTCCTCCGGACCGTGGCCTTCGTGCTGGTGGTGGCCGCCGCATGGTCGTCGCGTCGCCCACGCCAGGCCCGGCCGGCCGCGCGGTGGATCCATCGGCTCGGCCCTGTCATGAGCATGACGTCGGCCATCGCCGTCGTGACCGTCGCCGGCTTCACGCGGGTCGCGCCGCTCGCCGTCGTCCTGGGTGCGGGGGCGCTGGTCGCCCTCGTCGTGCGGCTCCATCTCGTCCTGCTCGACGCGTCGAGGCTCACCGCCACGGCCCAGCACCTCGCGTCCACGGACACGTTGACCGGCTTGGCGAACCGTCGCGCCTTCACCACAGCAGCGGAGGGCCTCCTGGGCCGCGCGAGCGCATCAGGTCAACCCGTCGCCCTGCTGCTGGCCGATCTTGACTCGTTCAAGCAGGTGAACGACAGCCTGGGACACGCGGCCGGTGACGCCGTCCTGGAGTCCGTCGCGAGCCGTCTCACCGACTGCCTGAGAGTGACGGACGGCGTGGTGGCCCGCTTCTCGGGCGACGAGTTCGCCCTGCTCCTGCCGGGGGTGGACCGCGCCGGCGCTCTGGCGTTCTGCGACGTCATCGAGCAGGCACTCGCCGAGCCCGTGGACGTCGACGGCGTCGCCGTCACACCCTCAGCCAGCATCGGGATCGCCGTCTCACCCCAGGACGCCGCGGACCTGCCCCTCCTGATGCGCCGCGCGGACATCGCGATGTACCGGGCGAAGGCACGTCGTGGCAGCCGTGCGACGTACGACGCTGCGCTCGGCGACCCCGACGGTGAGCGGCACCTCCAGAGGGTCGCCGCGCTGCGCCTGGCGATCAACGGAGGCCAGCTGCTGCTCCACTTCCAGCCCAAGATCGACCTGACCATCGACCGTCCGATGGGTGTCGAGGCGCTCGTCCGGTGGGACGAGCCCGGCATCGGAGTCCACCCACCGGGCGACTTCCTGCCGCTCGCCGCCCGCGCCGGCCTGCTGCCGGACCTGACCGCGCGCGTGCTCGAGATGGCCCTCGACCAGATGGTGAGGTGGCGCACGGCGGGGATCGAGCTCGTGGTGGCCGTGAACCTCGCGACCGAGGCCCTCATGGTCGAGGGATTCGGGGACCGCCTCGCGGCCGCCGTCGCACGCCACGGCATCGTGCCCGACCAGCTGATCCTGGAGATCACGGAGGAGTCGCTGCTCGGGGACCCCGATCGAGCGGCCGGCGTTCTCGCCGCCCTGCGGCGCACCGGTGTGCAGATCTCCATCGACGACTTCGGCCAGGGATACTCCTCGCTCGCCTACCTCCGAGACCTGCCGATCGACGAGCTCAAGCTCGATCGCGCGTTCATCGCCCCGATGGCAGTCGACGCGGGTGCGTCTGCCATCGTGCGCTCGACCGTCGACCTGGCCCACGCGCTGGGACTGCGCATCGTCGCCGAAGGCGTCGAGGACGCCGCCACCGCGCACAGACTGCGCCGGTTCGGGTGCGACGCGGCACAGGGCTTCCACTACGCACGCCCCCTGCCACCGGACGAGCTCGTCCGGTGGCTCGGGGACCGGGCAGGCCGTACCCCGCCCGACCCGGACCAGGCCGTGTGCACGCCGCGGATCCCGCTGCCGATCCGCGAGGTGCTCGACGGGGTCTGAGGGACCGGCCGGTCGAAGACCTCCGTGCTGATCGCCCGGAGTGCGCGAACCGAACCCCTGACGAGGGCTATCGCGCCAGGTCCCGGGCCGCGACGGGGCCCGTCGTCGCCCGGATCGTCAACGACGTGGCCAGCTCCACGTGCCGCGACGCCGGTTTGGTTCCGGAGGACATCGCGACGATCGTCTGCACGGCCACCCGCCCCATGCCGTCCAGGTGCTGGTGGACGCTCGTCAGTGGCGGCGTGGTCCAGGCGGCCTGGGGGGTGTCGTCGAAACCGATGACGCTCAGCTGCTGGGGGACCTGGACGCCGAGCTCGTGCGCCGCGGCGAGTGCGCCGACGGCGAGCTCGTCGTCGGCGGCCATGATGGCCGTCGGGGGAGTGCCCAGGGTCAGGAGGTAGCGTGCGTGCCGCGCACCGGCGGTGACGTCGAACTGGCCCGCCCGCACCAGCTCCCGGTCCAACCCGATGCCGGCCGCGTCGAGGGCTGCGCTGTAGCCGTGGAAGCGGTCACGGGCTGCGCTCGAGGCGTCGGGGCCTCCGATCCAGGCGATGCGCCGGTGTCCGAGGCCGATCATGTGCTCGACGGCGGCCCGCGCGCCGGCCCAGTTGCTCGAGGCGACGCTCACCATCCGGTGGTGCTGGGTGTCCACCGGGTCGACCATGACGAACGGCAACTCGGCGTCGGCCGCCGCGTCCAGCAGGGCGTCCGGCTCCGAGAGCGTGAGCCCGACGATTCCCATCACGTCGGACGCGCGCTGCTCGGCGACCCAGGCCCGCGCCGCGGCCCGCTGCGTGCGCGCCGCTCGAGCGGGGGCCAGCCGGGTCAGCAGGTCGAGCTGCGCGTCGGTGGCTGCGCCGAGCACGCCCTGCAGGACGTTCATGATGTAGGGCGAGGCAGGGATGTCGAAGACGACGGCGAGCGCACCGGCCCGGCCGGCCGCGCCGGGGTGCGTGGTGGATCGGTAGCCCAGCTCGGTCACCGCGGCGAGGACCCGCTCCCGCGTGCTCCCCGCGACGTCGTCGCGCCCGTTGAGGGCCTTGGAGACGGTCGCCTTGGAGACCCCCGCCGCCTGGGCGACGTCAGTCAGGGTGGTCCGCCTCCGAGGCGAGCGACTGGTCATCGTTGTCCTTCAACTCACTCGAAACTGTTTCGACGTTGCAGGTCTAGCGGATCGTAGGCAGACCGGTCTGGCTCGACCCCTTCCCATCGCGTCCTTCGCATGCCTAGTCTATGACCGCGATACCGCGTAGCGAAACAGTTTCGACCATCACAGTCCGCATCGCTCGCCAGTGCAGAACAAGGGAGTTCTCCGTGCCTCATCACGCGTCGCCGCCCAGCCTACTGATCGACGGGATGTCCCCGGCCGATCACGAGCTGCGGCACGTCTGGAACGAGTGCGTCGGCGCGGGGCGGGCGAACGAGGCGCTGCGCGCGGACTGGCAGGCCCACTTCCGCGAGGCGGTCGACGTCCTGGGCGTGCGGCACGTCCGCTTCCACGGCGTCTTCCACGACGACATGTTCGTCTACCGGGTGGAGGACGGCGGCGGGTTCGGCCCGGCGGGACGGCTGCCGGCCCCGGTCTACACCTTCGCGTACGTCGACAAGGTGTTCGACGCCATCCTGGATGCCGGTGCGCGCCCGTTCGTCGAGCTCGGTTTCATGCCCCGCGCCCTCGCCACCCAGACCGAGACCCTGTTCTGGTGGAAGGCGCACTGCAGCCCGCCGAACGACATGGGGCGGTGGGTCGAGCTGGTGACCACCGCGGTCGAGCACTGGATCGAGCGGTACGGGCTCGACGAGGTCCGGCAGTGGCCGTTCGAGGTGTGGAACGAGCCGAACCTCGTCCCGCACTTCTGGACCGGGACCCGCACCGAGTACTTCGAGCTCTACGAGGCGACGGCACGGGCGGTCAAGGCCGTCGACCCGCAGCTGAAGGTCGGGGGACCCTCGACGAGCGTGTTCGTCCCCGACGAGCGGTACGCGGGCGAGACGCAGGACCGGTCCGCCGAGGCGGCCACGGCCGCGGCCGCCGACCCCGACGCGCTGGACTGGAAGCCGGTGTGGATCCACGAGTTCATCGAGTGGTGCGCCACGCGTGACGTGCCCCTCGACTTCCTGTCCACCCATCTCTACCCCACGGACTTCGCGTTCGACGCCGAAGGCAACGGCCAGCCGATCCAGCGGCATGTCGACGCGACCCGCGACGACCTCGTCGCCATGCGCAAGATCATCGCCGCGAGCCCCTTCCCCGAAGCCGAGCTCCACATCACCGAGTGGTCGAGCTCGCCGTCCAGCCGGGACGCGATCCACGACACCCTCTTCGCGGCGAGCTACATCACGCGGGCCTTCCTCAACGCCGCGGACCTGGCGGACTCGGTGTCGTACTGGACGTTCACGGATGTCTTCGAGGAGGGCGGCGGTGGGATCGGGCCGTTCCACGGCGGGTTCGGCCTGGTCAACGAGCAGGGCATCCACAAGCCGACCTTCCACGCGATGGCCATGCTCGCGCGGCTCGGCGACCGTCAGCTGCTGCAGACCCCGCACGGCGTGATCACCAGGTCCTCGGCCGACGGACGGCTGGCCGCCCTCTTCTACAACTACCCGCAGGACATGGGCACCCGGGGCGTCGGATCGGAGCGTTCCTACGCCGACACGCGACACCTGGCGCAGAGGGGCCCCGCACGCCGGATCCGCCACACGGTCGAGGGCCTACCGGCGGGAGCCGAGCTCACCGTCGAGATCCTCGACTGGGAGCACGGCAACGTGGCCGAGGCGTGGCACGAGATGGGCGCCCCGCTGAACCCGACGCGCCCGCAGACAGCAGAGCTCCGTGAGGTGGCCGACCGGCTGCGCCGCAGCGTCCTCACCGCCTCGACGGCCGGGACCCTCGAGATCGACATCGAGCTGTCGCCCTGGGCGGTGATGTCCCTCGTGCAGTCGACCGAGCCGACCACCGCCCCGTGACCCAGAACGAGATCCAGACCCAGACCCACCACCCCACCACCCAGAGAAGGGCCTCAACGATGAGGATCACGCGCACAACGGGTTTCATCGCACTCGCGACGACCACCGCCCTCGTGGCCACGGCGTGCACCGGCGGCAGCTCCGCCGGTGGCAGCACCGACGGCTCCGGAGACGGTGACCGCCCGGACGTCCTGACCGTCGCCGCATGGATGGACTTCCCTCAGGAGCTGCTCGACGGCTTCGAGGAGGAGCACGGCATCACGGTCCAGATCGAGTCCTTCCCCGACGGCGCGTCGGCGCAGACCGTGCTGCGCAACGGGCTCAGCTCCGGCGGCGCGGGACTGTCCGACGTGCACCTCGTCGAGCTCGACTGGTGGACCGAGATGATGGCCGTCCCCGAGGACTGGGTCACCCTGCCGCCCGTCGACGGCCGGTGGGTCGACTGGAAGGTCGAGCAAGGGTCGGTCGACGACGAGATCAAGGGCTACGGCACCGACATCGGTCCCCTCGCCATCGCCTACGACTCCCAGCTGCTCGAAGAGGCAGGGCTCCCGTCCGCCCCAGAGGACTTCGCCCAGTTCATCGGCGGGGATGACGCCACCTGGGAGACGTTCGTCGCCGCCGGACGGGAGTTCACCGCCGCGTCCGACGCCGGGTGGGTCGACTCCATGACCACCCCGATGCAGGCGGCGATCAACCTGCTGCCCGCCGCGTTCGAGGACCCGGAGACCGGGAACGCGCTCCCGCTCGCAGAGAACGACGCGATCCGCGACACCTTCCTGGAGTTCGCCACCGCCGCGCAGGACGGCGTCTCCGCGGGCATCGCGATCGGGCACGCGGACTGGGGTGCCGGGTTCCAGGCCCAGCAGTGGGCGACCGTCATCACCCCGGCGTGGATGACCGGGATCATCGAGGAGAACGCCGCCGGCATCGACGGCTGGATGATCGCGCCCGACGCCTTCCCCGAGGGCGGCGGCAACTGGGGTGGCTCCTTCTTCTCGGTGCCGTCGGCCGGTCAGAACACCGAGTGGGCGACCACTCTCGCCGACTACCTCACCTCACCCGAGGCCGCCGTCGCGATGTTCCTCGAGAACGGTCAGTTCCCCTCGCAGCTGGACGCCATCAACGACCCGGTCGTCGGCGAGTCGGCGAACGAGTTCTTCGGCGGGCAGGACGTCGGCGGCGTCTACGGCCAGCTCGCCGCAGACGCGGGGGACGCCGCTGCGGGTGGCTTCCGCGGGGTGAACTTCGCCGGCATCCAGACCCTCGTGACGGACGGGATCCGACGCGTCGAGGACGGCAGCCAGACGCCGGACCAGGCCTGGGAGTCGGTCGTCGCCGAGTTCGACGGACTGGGCCTGACCACCGACTGACATCAACAAGGGGCCTCGCGCCCATCCCTCGTCCGCGCTGCGGCCTGGAGCTCGACGCCCCGGGCCGCGGCTGCGGGCGCCCCCCCAGCTACCGACGGGCTTCCGAGAGGCACCCTCATGGCCATCGACACCGCCCCCGCGGCCGCGCGCCGCATCGGGATCTCACGCAGGACGTCGAAGTGGGACGTCAAGGTCTCCCCCTACCTCTACATCTCTCCGTTCTTCCTCAGCTTCGCGGTCTTCGGCATCTTCCCCATCGCCTTCAACGTCGTCGTGGCCATGCACTCCTGGCACCGTCGGCTGGGTCAGGGCGACTTCGTGGGCCTGGACAACTTCCGCTGGGTGCTCGAGCAGCCCGCCTTCTGGACCTCGCTGCAGAACACGTTCTCGATCTTCCTGCTCTCGATCGGACCGCAGCTGTTCTTCGCCCTGGCGATCGCGGCGTTCCTCGACCAGAACCTGCGGACCAAGACCTTCTGGCGGATGAGCGTGCTCGTGCCGTTCGTCGTCATGCCCGTGGCGACCGCCTTGATCTTCGGGCAGATCTTCGGCCAGTTCGGGCTGGTGACACCCGTGATCCAGGAGCTCGGCCTGTTCACGGACGTCAACTCGCCCTTCTACCAGGACCGGGTGCTCTCCCACGTCGCCATCGCCACCATGGTGAACTTCCGCTGGACCGGCTACAACGCGCTGATCTTCCTGGCCGCGATGCAGGCCGTGCCCCGCGAGCTGTACGAGGCCGCGACCATCGACGGGGGCGGTCGCCTGCGGCAGTTCCTCTCGATCACCGTCCCCAACATCCGCGCCACCATGATCTTCGTCGTCCTCACGATGACCATCGGTGGTCTGCAGATCTTCGACGAGGCCCGGATGTACGACGGCACCGGGACCGGCGGCTCGAACAACCAGTGGCTGACCACCGTCCTGTACCTGTTCAACCTGGGCTTCGGCGACTGGCCGGACCGGCTGGGCCACGCGGCCGCCGTCGCCTGGCTCTTCGCCCTGGTGATCATCGCGTTCGCGGTCATCAACTTCGCGCTCACCCGGAGGATCGCGTCAAGCAAGGCAACGCGGTCGAAGGTCCCGGCCTCCACGACCCGGACGCTGATCGCCGAGGCCCGAACCGCTGCCGAGGCGTCGTCGCGCGCCGCCCGCGAGGCAGGGGTACCGACGCTGCTCGGCACCGCGAGCCGGACCGGGCACCCGGACGCCCTCACCCACGCACAGGGAGACACCGAGCGATGAGCACCGCACTGATCGAGAACATCTCCGGCAAGGGTGCCAAGAGGTATGCCCAGAAGCGGGCGGCCAAGGGCAGGCCCATCAAGCTCAGCAGCCAGTCGCACAACCCGGCCAACCGCCGCCCCGCCTGGCCCACCTACGTGTTCCTGAGCGTGGTGGTGGCGGTCTCCGTCTTCCCGCTCTACTACACCGCGCTGCTCGGGTCCTCGACCCGGATCGAGATCGCCCAGTCGCCCATCCCGCGGCTGCTGCCCGGCGTGCAGCTGCTGCACAACCTCAGGGACATCGTCGGCCATCACCAGATCGAGTTCTGGATGTCCTTCGCCAACTCGCTGCTCGTCGCGGTCATCGTCTCCGCGTCGACGGTCTTCTTCTCGACCCTCGCCGGTTTCTCCTTCGCCAAGCTCACCTTCCGTGGGCGCAGGACGCTGTACGTGTTCATCATCGCGACGATGGCGATCCCGATGCAGCTGGGCACCATCCCGATGTTCATCATGATGAACAGCTTCGGCTGGATCGACACGCTGACCGCCCTGATCGTGCCGAACCTGGTGGTCGCCTTCGGCGTGTTCTGGATGACGCAGTACCTGAGCGAGGCGCTGCCGTACGAGCTCATCGAGGCAGCCCGGGTGGACGGCGCCTCGATGTTCCGCACCTTCTGGTCGATCGCGATGCCGGCGGCCCGCCCGGCAGCGGCGACCCTGGCGCTGTTCACCTTCGTCGGGTCGTGGAACAACTTCTTCTGGCCGTCGGTGGTGCTCCGCTCGCAGATGACGTTGCCCCTGGTCATCCCGCAGCTGCGCGGTGCGTTCACCGCCGACCACGCCCTGGTCATGTCCGGGGTGCTGCTGATCGCCCTACCGCTGCTGGTCGTCTTCGTCTTCGTGGGGAAGCAGCTCGTGTCCGGGGTGATGGCGGGGGCGGTCAAGGGCTGACGTCGTTCAGCCGCGAGCGGCCCACTTCGGCGCGTCGAGGACGAGGGGGAGGGGGAGGGGGAGGGCGAGGGTGTGCGCGTCCCTGTCGTCGCCACCCGGCTGAGGCACCACCTGGTGGGTGAGGTCGCGGGTCCGGGGGGAGATGCATGACTACCGATGCAAGATCAACATGGGTGGGCCCCGTGGGGCTCGAACCCACAACCTACGGATTAAAAGTCGCTTGTGGTGGGGAAGGGCATACCTGGTCGGAGGCCCGAAAGCGGGCCCGACCTGCGGCGATGCCTTCCGATGGTTCTCATCGATAGGGGCCCGCTCTCGGCCAGTTGCGGACTAGATGCGGACTGGGCGCGGACCGATTCGGTGTTCGGGCGACCTAGGGCCGTGCGTCGCCTCCGACGGTCTCCCTCGGTCGTTGGATCAGGTGGATGCCGGCCTCAATGTATGCAGCCTCCGGATCGTCGCGCCGGGAGTTGTAGCCCGTTTGGTGAGCTCGTCGTTCTCTGCCTTGGTGATCCAGGCCACCCGCGAGGTGCACAGCAGGTCGATGATGTCCTCGACACCCTCCGAAGCGCGAGCCTTGGCGACGGTGCTCGAGATCGTGCCCATGTGCTCGTTGTGGAACGTCCCGCGACCGGAATCGACCGCCAGCTGTGCTGCGTACGTCAGCACAGCGAGGTCGCCGAGATCCAGAAGGGCCGGAGTCCGCACCACACGCGGCACACCTTGATGGTGATGTCGCAGATGCTCCGGCTCGCGGTCAGGGAGTGGGACAGGAAGTAGCGCGTGCCTGGTTCGTCCATGGTTGCCCTATCTCCGCGCGGGACGCTTCTTGATCGACTCGCATGATCTCGCACCGGGCGTGATCGAGACCAGCAGCCTGCCAGCACGGGGTCGACCTGCAACGCCTAATCCGGCGCCAGTCCCCCGACCGCGGTCGCAGTCACCGGCGGTCATGGCATAGTGCGATTGCATGGAAGCTGGGGGGGAATCGCCGCGCTTCAGTGCTGAGTTGGCGTCCGCCGTGAGGGTGGTTGGGGGCGTCCTCGCAGCGTGGGCGAGAGGGGATCGTCACGACGAGACGAACGCCCCAGAAGTGCCAGCCGGGATGCGCGTCGATGAGGTGCTGGACGTCTTGGCGCGCGGCGCGCCCGCCGAGGTTGCCGTTCTGCGAACAGAACTGCCCGACGACCCTACCGCGAAGGTCGCGCTGAGGGAGGTCGTGGACGCGTCGCTGCGCCTGGTTGCGACCGGGCTTGGCTTGGTCGTAGATCTCAAGAGGCTGAACCGCCTCGACGAGATGCAGTGGGTGGGGCGAGAACTCGGTGACCTCGCGCACGGGTTGGGTGAATGGAAAGCGGCCGCCGTGCTCTACTTGCTTGGTTCCGACGCCTTGCGTCAGCTCAACAAGCTATGGGACACAGCCGATGTGTGCGCGAAGGCCGTGGCCGCCGCTGCGGAGTGCGACCCGGTCCCGCGTGACGTCATGGCAGGAGCCCTGCAGAACTGGGGCGTCGTCCTGGCCGAGCTCGGGGAGTTCGACGACGCCATCGAGAAGCTCCGATCGGCCGGCTCCTTCGAGGACGACCCGGGCGCGCGCACTCGGGTGGACAACGCGCTGGCGGGCGCAGTCCTGCGGATCGGGGAGTTCGACAGTGCGATCCGCCTGTTCAAGGCCAATCTGGAGGCGCTCGAGGTCCTCGACCCGGCGAAGGGGCTCGACCGCGGCTTGGCGCTCGATGCCCTCGCCAGCGCCTACCAGCAGGCAGGCGATCTTGAGAGTGCAGCCGTTTGGTTCGACGAAGCCCGGAAGAAGATCGCCGCCGATGACGTGCGCAGGCGGTACGGGAACGCTCGCGGTCTAGCCGAGGTGAACGCACAGCTGGGCAACCTCGACCTGGCGGGGCTCGCCTTCGTGGAGGCCCGCGAATTGGCGGTGCTCGATGTCCGCGAACGACAGGGGCCCGACCGGCTGCGAGCCGGGCTCCGGGCGGGCATCGAGCGGCTGGTCGACGACGACACCCCGACCTGGAAGCTTGTGCTGGCAGCCGAGGTGCTTGCTCGGGCCAGTGGCCCTGCAGCCGCGGTCCCGGTGTACGAGCGCGCTGCGAATGCTGCAGCAGCGGCCGGTGACCCGCTGACCGCCTTCGGTTGCCGGGTGCACATTGCGCACGGACTGCTCGAGAGCGGCGAGGAGGACCTGCGGGCGATCGACGTCATGTTGACGATGATCAGAGCCGAGGCGCTCGCCGCCGCGCTGCCGTCGTCGGCGGCGCTGGCTGATGTCGGCCTGATGCAGTTGCTGCACTACGGGCTCGAGGAGAGCGCCTGCGGGCTGGACCGCTTCTACCTCGCTTGCGAAGCCTTGGCGCTCGATGACCTCGTCCAGCGCTCCTTCTTCGACAGCGCGGATGTCCGTTCCGTCAGGATCCAGCGCGCGAATGTCGGCGTCCCGTACGCGGCACTTGCTGAGTTCGCTGAGGAGTGCGGGGCTCTCGAAGTTGCGGCCGACCACCTGTTCAGAGCGGTGAGCCATGCGTCGCAGTCGGGCGACGCTCTCGCCGAGGTGATCGGAGCCGGCCGGATACTAGCTCTACTCGACAGGAGGGGAGCGTCGTCCGACGCCAGCGAGACAACCATTAGGCGCATTCGGGAGCTGATCGAACGACCCGACGCTAGCGCCGAGACTCGCAAGCACGGGTACTACGTGCTGGGTCGGCACACCGCGATCACCGACCCACGCGCCGCGCTCGACGAGCTGAGACGCGCCGCTGCGATCCACGAGCAGATCCGAATGCGTCTCCGGGCACAGGTCGCAATGGGCGATCCACGCACCCTCCGGGAAGACACTTCGTTCTACCCGGAACTGCTTCGGGCGATGATCGATGCAGCAGAGCCTGACGCTGACGCGTTCGACGTCCTCCAGCGCACGAGAGCACTCGCGCTCGGCGACCAACTGGAGCTGCTCCGCGGCGGCCGGGTGCCCCACATCGCCGCCAACAACGCAGAGGCCGTACGGCTCCTTGCGCGACTGCCCGTGCCGACGACGCTAGTCGACGTCACGTCGACGAGCGCAGGCTTGCGCGCATACCTCGTTGACGAGGCAGGCGTCCGCTCAGTGGATGCCGAGGGCCCCACATGGACTCTGGAGGCGGTGCAATACGGGGATGTACGTCGTCGGGCAGCCGAGGTCGTCGCACTGACCCGGTCGTCAGTGATCCTTCGCCACCTTGTGGAGGCCGTGGAGGACTCGGTCGAGCCGGAACGCGCCTTGCTGGTGGTCCTCGATGACCACTTGGCCAATCTCCCGATCCACGCCGTGCCTCTCCGCGGCGGTGTCTGGTCAGACGCACGGTCCATCGGGCGCATCCCGGCAGTCGCGGTGTTGCGGTACTCACCAAACCGGCCGTGGGCGGGCAAGGCGGTCGTCGCAGGCGACTCCAGGGGCGACTTGCCGCATGCGGCAGTCGAGTGCCGACACGTGGCGGAAACGCTCGATGCGCGCCCGTTGCTGCAAGGGGCATGCAGCTTCGAGGCGCTGAAGACCAGGCTGACAGAGACGCAGCCGGACGTCGTACACCTGGCCCTGCACGGGCGGGCCGACGTGCGCAGGGGAGGCCGGGCGAGCTTGTTGTTCGCCAACGGCGCCGGCAGGACGACTTGGGCCGGGTTCGACGAACTTGCACAGTTGCCGTGGCAAGCAAGCCTGATCGTGTTCTCCGGGTGCAGTACGGCAGTCGGCGGACCGCGCCACGGCCGAGGCATCCACGGCGTGGCGCAGGCTGCCCTCGCTGCCGGGGCGACGGCGACGGTCGCGAGCCTGTGGCCGGTGGACGACCAGAGCACGCGAGTGTTCATGACCGAGTTCTACGACGAGTTCGCGCGGGCGCGGGGCGCGTCTGACTGGGTCGACCTGAGGCTCGTCATGGATGGCGCACGCGCGCACCTGCGGCAGCGGCTCGCCGAGCGGGTGGCGGGGTGCACAATCAGGGACGGCCGATCGGTCGTCTTCGACGACGAGATCGAGCCGTCCTCTGCACCCGGCGATGAGGAGGAGGCGCTCATGATGCACTGGGCGCCGT
>NZ_JAMBPP010000023.1 GCF_023369855.1 Actinotalea alkalitolerans
ACCTACCCCACCACCGGCCAGTACCCCATCACCCTGACCACCACCTGGACCGGCACCTACCAGACCACCCCCACCGGACCCTGGCTCACCATCGACGGCCACGCCACCACCACCGCCACCACCCCACCCTTGGACGTCCTCGAAGCCCGCACCCACCTCGTCGACAGCTACTGACCACGGTGCGCGTGTCTGACCACAGTGCGCACGTCGTGTCGGCGCTCTGATCTGCTGGACGGACCTGCACCCGAGTTGAGGAGTGATGACCGTGCACCCCACGGCCAAGGCCTGTATCCGGTGGGCTGTGGCGCTGACGGCCGTGGGCGCAGTCCTGCTCGCCTTCGGGCCTGACCTCTACGCACGTCTCGTGGACCTCGCGGGCGCCAACGCCACCACGGGGCTCCACCTGGTGAACCTCGTCCTGACGTTCGTGCGGGCGGCGATCTTCCCGATGGGGGCCGTGCTCGTCGGCACAGCCATCGTCATCCAGACACTCGCGGGCTCGGGCGTCGACGCACGCACACTGGCCCCGCACGACGAGCACACCGACCGCTGATCCCTACGGGTCAGCGGGCCTGCTCCCGACCCAGCCTGCGTACCGTTGCCTCGACGATCCGCTCGACCGGGTCCTCGAAGGAGTGGACCCATCCGGGCTCGTCCGGGTCGAGGGGCTCGAGGGTCGCCAGCTGGGAGTCCAGCAACGACGCCGGCATGAAGTGACCCGGACGCTCGGTGAGGCGTCGGACCAGCGTCTCGCGGTCACCGTCCAGGTGCACGAAGACCAGGCGAGGTGCGGCCTTGCGCAGCAGGTCGCGGTAGGTGCGGCGCAGCGCCGAGCAGCCGATGACCGCGCCGTCGTCCTCGTGCTGGGCGAGCCAGGCACCGACGCGCGCGAGCCACGGCCACCTGTCCTCATCGCCCAGCGGGATACCCGCGGCCATCGTGGCGACGCACTCGGGACTGTGGAAGTCGTCGGCGTCGGCGTAGACGCTGCCGGTGCGCTCCGCGAGCGCCTGGCCGACGGTCGACTTCCCGGAGCCTGAGACGCCCATCACCATCACGATCGGCGGTCGGAGCAGACCGTCACCGTCGTCCGGCTCCTCGACCCCGCGCGGGCCCGTCAGCATGTCGGGAACGCGGAGTCGACGGCCCGCTGCGCCTCACCGACGATCTCCCTCATGCCCTGCTCGGCGCCGGCGGCGTCCCCCGAGGCCACAGCCTGCGCGACGTCGGCGTGGAGCCTGACGGCCGACGGCTCGGGCCGGGCAGGCATGAGGTCGTGGTGGGTGCGCCCGGCGAGCACCTCACCGACGATCGAGGCGAGGGCTGCGAAGAGCTCGTTGCCGGATGCCTCGAGCAGCGCACGGTGGAAGGCGACGTCGTGCTCGAGGTAGGCGGTGAGGTCACCCTGCCGGCCCGTCACGGCCATGCCGATCGCGGCAGCGGTCAGGCGCCCGCAGTGCTCAGGAGTGGCCCGCTCGGCGGCGAGGGCGGCGGCGCGGGGCTCGACGCCGTGGCGCATCTCGTGCAGGGACCGGAGCACCGCCGCACGGTCGGGCCCGGCCAGGCGCCACCGGATCAGGCGGGGGTCCAGCACGTTCCACTCCGAGCTCGGACGCACCGTCAGTCCCACGCGCGGGCGAGCGGTGACCAGGTGCAGCGACTCGAGCACCTTGACGACGTCTCGCGCGACCGTGCGCGACACCTGATGCTCGATGACGATCCCGTCGATGGTCAGCACGGTGCCGGCGGGAACCTCACCCGAGGCGAGGGCGGGGCCGACCGTGCTCAGGACCCGCTCGTGCAGCCCGCTGAGAGGTGGGGAGTCGGTGGTCACGCCACCAGTGTGCCGCAGAACTCCGATTAGTACTACTATTTCGTGCCGGCTATTGTAATCATCATAGGAATAGGTCACTGTGGGACGAGCGCTCGGCCCGGGCGCGTCGCACCCAGGACGACCGCGACCCGTCGCGAAGACCAGGAAGAGCCCGATGCGCGCACTCGTCATCCACGGCCGGAACGACCTCCGCGAGTCCGAGGTCCCGACTCCCGAACCGGGTGACGACCAGGTCCGGGTGCGCATGGCGTACGCCGGGATCTGCGGCTCCGACCTGCACTACTACAACGAGGGCGCCAACGGGGCCTTCGTCGTGCGCGAGCCCCTGGTACCCGGGCACGAGGTCAGCGGCACGGTCGACCTGGACCCCTCGGGCTCCTACCCGCCCGGCACCCCGGTGACCGTGCACCCCGCGACCTTCGGCGTCTGCGAGCCCGGGCTCGAGCAGCACCGCCACCTGTGGCCCCACGGCGCCTACCTGGGCAGCGCGTCGACCATGCCGCACACCCAGGGCGGGATGAGCGAGTACCTGCTCGTGGCCCGCGAGGCGATCCGGGTGCTGCCACCCACCCTGCCGCTGCGTCGTGCAGCCCTCGCCGAGCCCCTCGCGGTCGGGCTGCACGCGGTCGCGGTGGCCGGTGGGGTCGGGGGAAGACGGGTGCTCGTCTCCGGCTCAGGCCCGATCGGCCTGCTGGCCGCGGCCGCGGCGCTGGCGTCGGGCGCGGCCGAGGTCGTCTGCACCGACGTGCTGCCCGGCCCCCTCGAGCGAGCCCGTGCCCTCGGCGTCCAGGGGACCGTGCAGGTGGGCCAGGAGAGTCTTCCCGAGTCCCACTTCGACGTCGCGATCGAGTGCTCAGGAGCGGCGCCGGCCATCAGCGCCGCGATCGTCGCCGTTCGACGCGCCGGCATCCTCGTGCAGGTCGGCATGATGGCCGCCGGACCCCACCCCATCGCCCTGGCACCGCTGGTCGCCAAGGAGATCCAGCTGCGCGGCTCGTTCCGCTTCAACGACGAGATCGACGAGGCCGTGCGCCTGCTCGACTCGACCCCCTCGATCGAGGCGGTCGTGACCCACGAGCTGCCCGCGTCGAGCGCCGTCGAGGCCTTCCGCACCGCCACCGACTCCGCCGGCTCCGGCAAGGTCCTGGTCAACCTCTGGCACGACCCGTCCTGACCGAGCCCCCGCCGAGATGGGGCTTTCCGTCGCTTTCCCGGAGCGGATAGCGACGGAAAGCCCGACCTCGGGCTACGGCAGGCCCTGGACGCGCGGTCAGGTGGTGGACGGGCGGTCAGGGGCTGTCGTGAGGCGGGCGAGCAGTCCGGCACGCACGTCGGGCCACTCGGGGGCGAGGATCGAGAAGTAGGCGGTGTCCCCGCGTGAGCCGTCGGCCGCGAGACGGTGCCCGCGCAGCACACCCTCGGCGACCGCCCCGAGCCTGCGCATCGCGGCGACGCTGCGGGCGTTGCGGGCGTCGGCACGAAGGGCCACCCGGTGCATGTCCCAGCCGTCGAAGGCGTGGGTGAGCAGCGCGAGCTTGCACGCGGGGTTGGTCCGCCCGCCCCACCACCCCCGGCCGTAGAAGGTGTGGCCGATCTCCAGGCGCCGGACGGTGCGGTCGACGTCGTAGAAGGACGTCGAGCCGCGCACCTCGCCGGAGGCCTCGTCGACCACGGCGAACGCGTACCGCCCCGGGGTGGCCAGCGCCGCGTCGACCCAGGCCGTCAGGTCTGCCACGCCCCGGGGGACGGGGGTGGTCATCCCGGCCCACAGCGGCTCGTCGATCAGGCCGAGCAGCGCCTCGGCGTGCTCGTGGCCGAGCGGCACGAGCGCCACACCGTGCGTCGCGAGCCTCAGGTCGTGGTCCACCGCTCCCCCGTCGCCCCTCTCCCGGCTGCCCGGCCTCCTCCCGCACCGGCACCGGCACCGGCAGCTCTCACCACCCGAGCAGCCCCAGCACCTGGCCCGCCACCTCGCGGGCCGGCCGACCGTCGTTGTCGACCACGGCGTCGTCCAGGTCCAGCGCGGTGAGCACGGCCTCGAGCTCGACGGTGCGGGCGAACGCCAGGTCCTGCCAGTACCCCTCGGGTTCACGCGCGGTCAGCCGCTCCACGCGCACGTGTTCTGCAGCTCGCAGACGCACGACGGTGACGTCGGCACCGTCGAAGGCCATCTCATACCGCTCGCGGTCGGCGGGGTCCTCGACGACCCGCGCCAGCACGACCCGCCGGTAGCCCTGCGCCGCCAGACCTGGGGCGAGCCCCGCCAGCCCGAGGAAGACCAGTGACTGCGCGTACGGGTCCTGCTCCGACGTCGGCCACACCTGGCACAGCGCGTCGACGTCGACCCAGCCGTGCGGCACCTCCCGCTCGCGCAGCAGGTCGCTCATCGCCGAGGCGACGGTCGTCTTGCCCGCGCCCATCGTGCCGTTGACCACCACGACCCGGGTCCCCGTACCGTCGAGCCACCGGGCGTAGCAGACCGAGTCGGCCTCCTCGACGTAGGGGCCGTAGTTGGGGATGCGCCGGTAGCCGGCCGACCGGTACAGCCCGATCGCCTCGGGCTGACGCACGCCCGTCTCGAGGAGCAGCCGGCGCAGCCCCTGCTCGACGGCCCGGCGCTCGAGCTCGGCGAGGACCAGCCGGGACAGACCACGCCCGCGGAAGGGCGGCCGGACGAACATCCGCTTGAGCTCGCCGACGCCGTCCCTGTACCCGTCCGCAGCGCGCAACGCACCGCAGCCCGCGACCTCACCGTCGACGCTCACGACCACGGTCGCGAGCATCTGCTCGACCGGCAGATCGGGCTCGATGTCCTCGACGCCGTCGTAGCGGGCCGCGAGCTCGGCCTGCTGCTCGTCGCGCAGCCGGGCGGCACGCTCGTCGTCCCACGGGACGGTGAGCACCTCGATCACTGGCGTCGTGACGCCGGGGTCGCTCATCTGTCCTGGCTCAGGAGACGAGGACGCCGAGCACCGAGGAGAACAGGCCCAGGCCGTCGGTGCCGGTGCGCGGCCCACGGGGCCCGTCCGGTCCGAAACCTGGCTCGACGGCGTGCTCGGGGTGCGGCATGAGGCCCACGACGTTGCCCGCCGCGTTGGAGATCCCGGCGATGTCGCGGCGCGAGCCGTTCGGGTTGGACCCCTCGTAGCGGAAGACCACCCGGCCCTCGCCCTCGAGCTCGTCCAGCACGTGCTCGTCGGCGACGAACTGCCCGTCCTGGTTCTTGACCGGGATGGTGATGTGCTGGCCGCGCGAGTAGCTGCGGGTCCAGGCCGTGTCGACGTTCTCGACGGTGAGCACCTGCTCGGTGCAGATGAACGTCCGATGGTCGTTCTTGATCATCGAGCCGGGGAGCAGGTGCGCCTCGCACAGGATCTGGAAGCCGTTGCAGATGCCCAGCACGGGCAGCCCGCCGTTCGCGGCGTGCACGATCTCACCCATCACCGGGGCGAAACGGCTGATCGCGCCGGCCCGCAGGTAGTCGCCGTAGGAGAACCCGCCGGGCAGCACGACGGCGTCCACCCCGTGCAGGTCGGCGTCGGCGTGCCACAGCGGGACGGGGGTGCCGCCGGCGAGCCGGACCGCGCGGGCGGCGTCCCGGTCGTCCAGGGTCCCGGGGAAGGTCACCACCCCGATGCGGGTCCCGGCCACGGCCGATGCCGCGTCGTCGGTGGGGGTCTGCGTCTGGGCCATCAGCCCTCGCCCTGGTCGGCCGCCACCCGCACGACGTCCTCGATGACCGGGTTGGACAGCAGGGTCGCGGCGGCCTGGCGCACGGTCTCCAGGACCTCCTCGGTGACCTCGCCGTCGACCTCGAGCTCGAAACGCTTGCCCTGCCGCACGCTGGTGAACCCCTCGAACCCGAGTCGCGGCAGCGCAGCGGCCACCGCCTTGCCCTGAGGGTCGAGGATCTCGGGCTTCGGCATCACATCGACGACGACACGTCCCACGTCAGGCTCCAGGGTGCTGGTTGGGCTGCGGCAGCGGTGGCTACGGAGAAGGCACTGCACGACGCCGTGCGCGGCCGGGTCCAGGGTACCCGGGCGCCTGGGCCGGATGTGGCGTCCGCCCACGCAGCGGTCCGGTCAGCCGGTCGCGGGCCACGGTGGGTCGTCGTGGAGCCGGAGTCCCTGGACCGCTCCGTCGGGAACCGGGCCGGCCAGCGGGGCCAGGGTGGCGACGGGCCGGGCCACGCCGGGCGCCGTGCCGCGCATGGCGATGTGCCAGACGTCGCGGTCGGCGAGATCAGCGGCCCGCGGCCCCTGGCAGAACCGCAGCGCGATCCACGCCCCCGGCAGCAGGACCAGGGACAACGCCCCGAGGGCGATCCCTGCACCGAGGACCAGCCGTCCGGTGACCTCGAACCATCCCAGGGCCAAGGCGGCACCCGACCAGACGGCGGTGACCACGACGCCCTGGGTCGAGATGCGGCGCAGGTACCGGTGCGGCTGCTCGGGGCACCGGTCGACCAGCCGGTCCAGGCGCCGACCGGTCAGCACACCACCGAGCAGGCCGAGCAGCAGTGCGCACACGAGGACCACCACGCCCACCCCGCGGTAGCCACCGATCGGACCCACCACGTTCTGCCAGGCACCGGGGTGATCGGGATCGAGGACGACGTGCAGGACCTTCGGTGCCACGAACGCCGAGACCACGGACGTCGCCGCGACCACGGTCAGGAGTCCCACCGCCCACGGGAGCACCGACCGGGCGGACGCCCTGCTGCCCGGGACTGCGGCGGGCACCAGGGAGCCCTCGACGAGGGGCTCGCCCAGCCTCGGCGCGAGCTGCCTGACCCGCGCCTGCCGACGCCGGCCCTCGGGCCACACGGCCATCGAGAGGAGGTTCGTCGCGAGCAGCACCCAGAGGAACGACACCGGGGGTAGCAGCGGTTCACCTCCGACCAGCTCCAACGTGACAAGGAAGGGGAGTACCAGCGACAGACCCGCGAGGTTGACACGAAGGACGTACCAGAACCCGTCGATGTCGTCGGCAGCCCACGGCCGGTACCTCTCCGGGAGCCTCCGGTCGAGGCAGCGGTACAGCAGCCACCGGCCCAGCGGCGGGTGCTCGCGCCACCGGGTGGCCCAGCCACCCCGGACGAGGTCGACGACGGCGCGCGCGTCGAGGCGGCGAGACCCGGGGGCTGCGAGGTCCACCAGCAGGCCCTCGAGCTCCGCGCCACGCGCGGCCCGCCAGCGGCGCGGGTAGGCACGCATCCACAGCCGCACGCTGCGCCCGAACCGTGGGTCCGGACCGACCGGCACGTCAGCACCCGACGGCTTCATCACACGCCCCCGAGCGCCGGACGGTTCGTCAGCACCGAGGTCGCGCGCCGGGTCAGCGCCCGCAGGCGAGCGGTCTCGGCTGTCACGGCGGCCGAGCCGGTCTCGGTGAGCCGGTAGTACCGCCGCAGCCGGCCGTCCACGACCTCTTCGCCGCAGGGCTCGACCATCCCGGCGCCGCCGAGCCGGTCGAGCAACCCGTACAGGGTGCCGGCCCCGAGGCGTGTGGCGCCGTCCGACAGGGCGGTCACCTCCTGGACGATCCCGTAGCCGTGACGCGGACGGTCGGCCAGCGAGAGCAGCACCAGGTACGCCTGCTCGGTCATCCGGAACGTCATCGACGATATATATCGTGCGACGACCTATCAGAACAAGCCCCGGGGATCACGGTCGACCCCGACGCTCAGCGCCTCGAGCGCGACCGCCCCCGGGCGTGGCCGCTCGAGCCGGCCCCACCGCTGAAGAAGATCGACACACCGAGCAGGAAGCCGAAGTCGTACCAGCCGCCCGTGTTGTGCACCTCGTAGACGCCCACGCCCTCGGCGAAGAGCGAGACGACGAAGGTCACCGGGGCGATGAACCCGTGCCACAGGCCCCACCAGAACCCCACCGCCGCGGTGCCGTCCGGGGCTGCGGTACCCACGGCCTCGTTGGCCCCGGGCGCGCAGGCGGCCAGCAGAAGCAGGGCGACGGCCGTGAGCACGAGGAGCGCACCCGTCCGCGGGGCAGGAGGGGCCGCAGAAGGGGACGTCGAACGTGGTGCCGGGCGAGGTGTCACGTGCAGGGACATGGGGGCCTCCCCCACCAGGCAAGCCCTGCGGTCGACCCGCCGCCAGGGACCAAGGTCGCGCTGCGAACCTCGCCACCGGACCGCGGCACCACCGGACCGCGAGGTCACGGCACCACCACGGTCATCCCCGCGCCGCCGCCCGGTCGATCCATCGCCGCGAGCGCGGCACCGGCGTGGTCCAGGTCGATCGTCCGCCCGACGAGCAGCTCGGGACGCAGCTCGCCGCTCGCGACCCGGGCGAGCATCGCGGGGTACTCGTGCGCGGCCATGCCGTGGCTGCCGTAGAGCTCGAGCTCCCAGCCGACCACCCGGTCCATCGGCAGGGCGGTGCGGGCGTGGTCGGCCAGCAGCAGACCGACCTGCACGTGCCGGCCGCGACGCCGCAGACCCAGCACCGAGGCGAGCGCCGTCGCGGGGTGCCCGAGGGCGTCGAGGGAGACGTGCGCACCGCCGTCGGTCAGCTCGGCGACACGTGTCGCGACGAGCTCGGGTGTGCTCACGTCGTCAGTCCCGGTCAGCGCCCCCGGGTCCACCACGGACTCGGCCCCCAGGACGAGGGCGGCCTCACGCGCCTGCGGGGAGACGTCGACCGCGATCACCCGTGCACCGCTCGCCGCGGCGATCATCACCGCGGACAGGCCGACCCCGCCGCAGCCGTGCACCGCGACCCGGTCGCCCGCCCGCACCCGGCCGTGGACCACGAGCGCGCGGTAGGCAGTCGCGAACCGGCAGCCCAACGACGCGGCGGTCACCGCCGTCATCCCCGGAGGCAGCCGGACCAGGTTCACGTCGGCGTGCCCGACAGCGACCTGCTCAGCGAACGACCCCCAGTGGGTGAACCCCGGCTGGGTCTGCTGCTCGCACACCTGCTGCTCCCCGGCCAGGCAGGCGGCGCACTCCCCGCATGCGCACACGAAGGGCACCGTGACCACGTCACCAGGCCGCCAGGCCGTCACCGAGGCGCCGACCTGCACCACGGTGCCGGCGAGCTCGTGCCCGGGGACGTGCGGCAGGGTGATGCCGTCGTCATGCCCCTGCCAGCCGTGCCAGTCGCTGCGGCACACCCCGGTGGCCTCGACCCGGATCACCGCGCCGTGCGGCGGGCAGGCCGGCACGGGGACGTCGCGCACCGAGGGCTCGACCCCGAACTCCTCGACCACCACGGCGCGCATGAGGTCCGCCGTCGACGGGCCGTGCCCCTGACCGCTCACGGCCGCAGCAGCACCTTGATCGCGGTCCGGCCGTCCATCGCCACGTACCCCTGCGCCACCTGGTCCAGCGGGAGCTCGAGGTCGAAGACGGGTGACGGGTCGATCACCCCGTCGAGCACGTCCTGCAGGAGCTCGGGCAGGTAGGCGCGCACCGGGGCGACCCCGCCGTGCACCGCGATGTTGCGGGTGAACAGGGTGCCCAGGGGAAGGCCGTCGGTGACCCCCGCGGGGACCCCCACGTACCCGACCGTGCCACCGGGCCGGGTGATCCCCACCGCGGTGTCCCACGAGGACTGCATCCCCACGCACTCGAGCACGTGCGGCACCCCGAGCCCGTCGGTCATGTCCGAGATCCGCGCGACGGCGTCGTCGCCGCGCTCGGTGACCACGTCCGTGGCACCGAAGAGCCGCCCGACGGCGATGCGGTCGGGGTGACGGCCGAGCAGGATGATGCGCTCGGCGCCGAGGCGTCGTGCCGCGAGCACCCCGCACAGCCCGACGGCGCCGTCGCCGACCACCGCCACGTGCGACCCCGGTCCCACCCCGGCCGAGAGTGCTGCGTGGTGCCCGGTGCCCATCACGTCCGAGAGGGTCAGCAGGGCCGGCAGCCGGGCGTCATCGGGGCTCACCGGCGCGACCACCAGGGTGCCGTCGGCCTGCGGGCAGCGGACCATCTCGCCCTGGCCGCCGTCGACCCGGTCATCGCCCCACCCACCACCGTGCAGGCACGAGGTGTGCACCCCGGCGCGGCAGTGCGGGCACGTCCCGTCGCTCCACATGAACGGGGCGATGACGACGTCACCGGGGCGCACGGTGCGCACGTCGGCGCCGACCTCCTCGACGACCCCGAGGAACTCGTGGCCGATGCGGGCCGGGCCGCCGGGCCGCTCGGCGGTCCTGCGGTAGGGCCACAGGTCGCTGCCGCAGATGCATGACAGCAGCACCCGCACCACGGCGTCGGTCGGTGCGAGCAGGACGGGGTCGGGGACCTCCTCGACGCGCACGTCGAAGCCACCGTGGATGATCGTCGCCTTCATGCCCTCATCCTGCCTGCCGTCACAGCGTCGTGTGGGTCCACCGGCCTGCGAGCATCGTCGCCACGACGGGCATCTGGCGCAGGGCGGTGGCCGGATCACGCGGGTCCGTGTCGAGCACGACGAGGTCGGCGGGCTGGCCGGCACCCACGTGGGTGCGCACCGAGCCGTGCAGCGCGGTCAGCCGGTCGAGCCGCTGCTCGGGGTGCCAGGCGGGGCGGCCGCCGCGGGTCCGGTGCACCGCGGCGTCGATCGCGACCCACGGGTCCAGGGGGGCGACGGGCGCGTCGGAGCCCAGCGCGAGCCGTGCACCGGTCCGGGCCAGGGTCGCGTACGCGAACGCCCGGTCGGTGCGTCCCACCCAGTGCCGGTCGGCGACGTCCCGGTCGTCCATCGCGTGCTCGGGCTGGATGCTCGCGACCACTCCCAGGGCAGCCATCCGCTCGGCGTCGGGCACGGTGAGCAGCTGGGCGTGCTCGATGCTCCCTCGTGCGCCGGTGGCCTCGAACGCGTCGAGGGCCAGGGTGTTGGCGTGGTCGCCGATGGCGTGGATCGCGCAGCTCAGACCACCGCCGTGGGCACGGGCCATCAGGGGGACGAGCTCCTCGGGCGGCACCGTGAGCATCCCGTGGGCGTGGGGCCCGCTCAGGCCCGGGTAGGGGTCGTGGCAGAAGGCGGTCCGGGTGTTGAGCGACCCGTCGCTGATGACCTTGAGGGGTCCCAGGGCGAGGAGCCCGCCGTCGAGCCCGGGCAGGAGGTCCCCCGAGGCCAGGCCGAGGGCGAGCGCGTGGTCGAGGTGCTGGGGCCACACCCCGGCCTCGACCCGCAGGGAGCGTGACCCCTCGCGGATGCGGCGGGCCCACGCGGAGATGTTGTCGGCGATCTCGAGCTCGACGATCCCCACGACCCCGCGGGCGGCGGCGGCGCGTGCGGCGTCGTGCACCCAGCGGTCGAGCACGTCACCCGTCACCTCGTCGATGCCGCCCGCCACGGCGAACCACTCGGCCTCGCGCAGCAGGCCGGTCTCGTGACCGGTCGACCCGAGGCGCACCAGGGCCGGGGAGCTGAGCCACCCGCAGTGCAGGTCGCTCGAGACCGCGACCACCGGGCTCGGCGGCAGCCCGGCTGCGGCGATGGCCCGGTCGAGCAGGTCGGCCGTCGGCGCGTCGTCCCAGAGCCCGTCCCGGAAGCCGTGGGCCACGAGCATCGCGCCCTCGGGAAGGGGCCGGTCGCGCAGGCGTGCGGCGATCAGGGTCGCCGCGTGGGCCGCCGACGTCGCACCCGCGAGGTCGAGGCGCTGGCGGGCCAGGGCCCACTGGTCCATGTGGACGTGCGCGTCCCACAGCCCGGGCATCAGCCAGCGCCCGTCGAGGTCCAGCACCTCGACCCCGGGTTCCACGAGCCGAGGCCCGACGGCGGCCACCAGCCCGTCGCGCAGCAGCACGTCCACCGGCGCGTCCTCGGGGGACGCGCCGTGCAGGGTGTCGACCACGCGGACCCCGCGCAGCAGCAGCGGCCGCGCGGACGCCGCGCCCCCGCCCACGCCGCTCACCGGCCCGGCCATGCGGCGTGCCGGGTCATCTCCGCGCGCATCTGGGCCGCGAGACGTGGGTTGGTGTACGGATGGTCGGCGTCGTGCGGGTCACGTTCGAGCTCGGCGACGACCCGCTGGGCGACCGCGAGCGGCTTGTCCTGGCTGAGCTTGGACTTGCCCTGCCATCGGGTCACCCGCAGCCGGAAGCCAACCGCCCCGGGGGCGATCTGGTGCGCGTACTCCTCGACCTGGGGCAGCGTCACCGGGTCGGGCATGACCCGCTCGTAGCGGTCCGTGGTGTCCGAGAGCACCGTGTAGGTGTCCTCGGGGCCGAGCAGCTCGGGCACCCCGTAGAGGTGCACGGCGAGGTAGTTCCAGGTCGGCACGGCCGGGCTGGTCCCGTACCAGCCGGGCGAGACGTAGCCGTAGGGCCCCTCGACCACGAGCATCACCTCGCTGCTGCCCAGGTCGTGGTGCACCTCGTCAGGCCGTCCCACGTGGCTCACCACGGTGAACGCGTCGGCGTCCTCGACGAGCACCGGGACGTGCGAGGCCACCAGGCCCTCGGCGGTGTGGCTCACCAGGGTGGCCCAGCCGTTGTCCCGGACCAGGGCACGCGCGCGGTCCTCGTCGGTCAGCGCGTAGACGGGCGTGTGGATCATGAGCGGCCCTCCGAGGTCGAGCGTGTCGCGGATGACGCCCCGAGGGGCGCGTGGACCCCAGCACCGCGGTCAGAGGCAGACTCTGCCACGAGCACCGGGCATCTGCGCCGCAAGCCGCCGTCGGCCTGTCCTGCGGCACGCCGGGCCAGGACGGGAGTCCTCGACCCGCTGACGGTCAGGACCCTGCGGCCCCGGCCGCCGTGACGGCGGCGATGCTCGCGGCCGTGGCAGCCGCCACGGCCTCGACGGCCTTGCGGACGGCTTCGCCGGCGAAGCCGCCCGCGGCGACCGCCTTGGCACGCCTGCGCAGCTCCCGCTTCGGGATGCCGACCTCACGCAGGACCTTGGGCACCTGGTCGACGGCCTGGAGCAGGGCGATGAGGGCGGACTCGTCGTGGGTCGGTGTGCGGCCGACGACGAGCACGTCGTGCAGAGCGTCCCGGAGCCTGCGCTCGTGCGCGACATCCACGGCGGGCCACGACCGCGTCGGGAAGACGCCCAGGATCCTGCCCTGCTCGGCACGCAGGACGCCACGGGACGTCAGCCGGTGCAACAGCTCGGGCCGCAGCCCCTTGCCGAGCGTCGACAGGGCCGACTGCGGCTTCTTGGGGCCCATCACCTGGATCCGGCGCAGCGCCTCGTCGAGGACCGTGTCACCGGTGGGCGTGAGGTCACGGACGACGAGCAGGCCCGCCCTGACCGGCTCCCCCGGACCGGTCACGTCCACCCGTCCGCGGGTCGCCAGGTCGAGCATCACCGCGCCGGACAGCGCCAGGTCGAGACGCGTCGTGTCCACGATCGCCTTGCCCGACACGTCGTCGAGCAGGAGGAGCAGCACGTCCTCGGCCAGGATCATCTGCCCACCGTAGGGCGCCGGCACGGTGGGCGCGGTGGGTTCCGGGCAGCGTCCCCGCCGGCGGGGTGGTGGTTCGCGCCGGGCCCTCAGGGATGGCTCGTCAGCCTTCCGCGCGGCCGACCCGCCAGTAGCCCATGAAGGCCACCGCGGTGCGGTCCACGCCGATGTCACGCACGAGGAAGCGACGCAGCGACTTGACCACGCCTGCCTCGCCCGCGATCCAGGCGTAGACACCGTCCGGCGCACGGGCCTCGAGGGGCACCTCCCACAGGGTGCCGTGGTCGAGGTCGACGTCCTCCGGCTCGGACCCCGCACGCCGGGCCGCGAGGCGCTCGGTGACGAGGAGCTCGGCGGCCTCCCGGACCGCTCGGTCCAGCAGGGACCCGTGCGCCGCGGTGGACCCTTCGTGGGCCCGGGGCAGCCAGCGGACCTCGACACCCGCGGCCAGACGCAGGTCCAGCTCGTCGTGCTCGGTCGGCACCTCGAGAAAGGCCTGCGCCTGCGTCCCGGCGGGCAGCGACTCGAGGATCGAGCAGATGGCCGGTACCGCGGTCTCGTCGCCGGCGAGCAGCAAGGTCGTCGCGTCAGCGGGCGGGCGCCACTCGATCCCGGTGGGCGGGCCGTCGTGGCGAGCGTTCGGGCCGATCAGCACCAACGGGTCGCCCGGTCGGGCTGCGGCGCACCACCGCACGGCCGGACCCACGTCGGCGGTGCAGCTGCAGCCGAGCACCCGGGCCAGGCCGCAGCCGCGGGTGGTGACCTCACCGGGGGCGACGCCGTGCAGCACCACGTCGACGTCGACCTCGCACTGCTCGGGACGCACGGCCCGGACGGTGTAGGTGCGCAGCGACTCGCGCTCGTGGTCGGGCTTGCTGCGCCATGCGGTGAACCAGTCATCGGCCACGAACATGCCCACGTCGACCCGCGCCCCGCAGGCGGCGGGCAGGACGAGCTTGATCCGCTGGTCCAGGCCGGTGGTCCCGAAGTCGCACAGGTCGGGACCGGTGAAGGTCATCCGCAGGAAGCTGGGGCTGAGCCGGCGGGCACGGAGCACCTGGACCTCGAAGCCCCGGTACGCCGGTTCGGCGCGCTGTGGGGCCGTGATCAGGGTGGCGGCCGACATGGTGCTCCTCGGGAGAGACGAGGGCCCACGGGCCCGCTCTGACGACCCGAGTAAAGCATAGGCTTACCTTAGTGAGGTAACCCTGTCTCGCCGTCCGGCTGTGAGCCCTGTCACGTCCCGACCGACGGCAGCTCGAGCTCCCGTCCGGTCAGCCGGCGGAACGCGTCCAGGTAGCGCTCGCGCGTCAGGTGCACCACCTCGTCGGGCAGGGGCGGGGGCGGGCGGTCCCCCGCACGGTCCCAGCCCGAGGCCGAGGACGTCAGCCAGTCCCGCACGTACTGCTTGTCGAAGCTGGGCTGGGCCCGGCCCGGGGCCCAGCCGTCGACCGGCCAGAAGCGCGAGGAGTCGGGGGTGAGCACCTCGTCGCCCAGCACGATCTCCCCGGCGTGCGGACCACCTGTCGCCCGTCCGAACTCGAGCTTGGTGTCGGCCAGGATGACTCCACGCTCCCGGGCCAGCCCCTCGGCCCGGGCGTAGACCTCGAGAGTCAGGTCGCGCAGCCGCTCGGCGTCCTGCGCACCGATCTGCGCGGCGACCGTCTCCAGGCTCACGTTCTCGTCGTGCTCACCCACCGCGGCCTTGGTCGCCGGGGTGAAGATCGGCTCCGGGAGCCGCGAGCCGTCCTCGAGTCCCGCAGGCAGCCGCACCCCGCAGACCGCTCCACCGGTGCGGTACTCGACCAGGCCCGACCCCGTCAGGTAGCCGCGGGCCACGCACTCCACCGGGAACATCTCGAGCCGCCGGCAGACCATCGCCCGACCCGCCACCTGCACCGGGACACCGTCGGGCCCGTCGCTCGAGGCCGTCACCACGTGGTGCGGCACCAGGTCGGACAGCTGCTCGAACCACCACAGGCTGAGCTGGGTCAGCACCGTCCCCTTGCCCGGCACCGTGGTGCTGAGCACGTGGTCGTAGGCGCTGATGCGGTCGCTCGCCACGACCAGGACGACGTCCCCCTCGGGGTGGTCCCCGGCGGGCAGGTAGAGGTCACGGACCTTGCCCGAGTACGCATGCGTCCAGCCCGGCAGATCGAGGATCGTCATGCCCTCAGCATCCCAGCAGGTCCACCGAGCCGGCAGCGCGGTCCGCGTGGCGACCCGTGGCGGCTGGGAGCACTCAGAGGGTCGGCATGGTCGCGGCGATGTCGGACCGGTGGTGCGCGCCCCGCAGCTCGATCAGGGCGAGCCCCGCGTACGCGGTCTCGCGAGCGACCGCGAGGTCGGGCCCGACACCCACTACCGACAGCACCCGCCCGCCCGAGGAGACCAGACGACCGTCGTCGTCGGCACTCGTCCCCGCGTGCAGCACGTGCACCCCGGCCAGCTCCTCGGCGTCGTCCACGCCGGCGACCTCATCTCCGGCCCGCACCGTCCCGGGGTAGCCGTGCGCCGCGAGCACCACCGTCACCGCGGCGTCGTCGAGCCACCGCAGCGGCGGCTGGTCGGCGAGGTGACCCGTCGCCGCAGCCAGCAGCACCTCGGCCAAAGGGGTCGCCAGCCGGGCCAGGACCACCTGCGTCTCCGGGTCGCCGAAACGCGCGTTGAACTCGATCACGCGCACCCCACGGCTGGTCAGCGCCAGACCGCAGTACAGGACACCCGCGAAGGGTGTGCCGCGACGGTGCATCTCGTCGACGGTGGGCTGCGCGACCCGCTCGACCACCTCGGCCACCAGGTCCTGCGGGGCCCACGGCAACGGTGAGTAGGCGCCCATCCCGCCGGTGTTGGGGCCCTGGTCGCCGTCGAGCGCACGCTTGAAGTCCTGGGCCGGGGCGAGCGGCACCACGGTCGTGCCGTCGCTCAGGCAGAACAGCGACACCTCGGGACCGTCGAGGAACTCCTCGATGACCACGGCCGCCTCGTCCTGCGCACGGCGCACCAGGCAGGCCCGTGCGTGCGCGAGCGCCTCGTCCCGGTCGGAGGTCACGACCACGCCCTTGCCCGCTGCGAGGCCGTCGTCCTTGACCACGTACGGCGGGCCGAAGGCGTCCAGCGCGTCGACGACCTGCTGCTCGGTCGTGCAGACGTGGGCCATCGCGGTCGGCACACCCGCCGCAGCCATCACGTCCTTGGCGAAGGCCTTGGAGCCCTCGAGGGCGGCAGCCTGCGCGCTCGGCCCGAAGCAGGCGATGCCCGCCTCACGCACCGCGTCGGCGACCCCCGCGACCAACGGCGCCTCCGGGCCCACGACGACCAGGTCGGCCCCCAGCTCGGTGGCCAGCCCCGCGACCCCGCGCGAGTCCATCGGGTCGACGTCGTGCAGGGTGGCCAGGCGCGCGATGCCGGGGTTCCCGGGGGCCGCATGCAGCTCATGACCCTCGGGAGCGTCCTCCCGGTGCAGCGCGTGGACGATGGCATGCTCGCGGGCACCCGAACCGACGACGAGGATCCTCACGGGCGGACGGCCTCCCGACCCTGTCGGCCCAGCAGGTCGTGCCGGACGATCGTCGCCTCACGGTCGGGGCCCACGCCGACCGCGGAGACCCGCGTGCCGGACATCTCCTCGATCGCCAGGACGTACCGCTGGGCGTTGACGGGCAGGTCCTCGAAGGTGCGGCACTCGGTGATGTCCTCCCACCACCCGTCGAGCTCCTCGAGGACGGGCGTCGCGTGGTGGAAGTCGCTCTGGTCGGCGGGCATCTCGTCGTGGCGCACGCCGTCGACGTCGTAGGCCACGCACACCGGGACCTTCTCCAGACCGGTCAGGACGTCCAGCTTGGTCAGGACCAGGTCGGTGAGCCCGTTGACCCGGCTCGCGTAACGTGCGATCACGGCGTCGTACCAGCCGCACCGGCGCGGGCGGCCGGTGGTCACGCCGTACTCGCCACCGGTCTTGCGCAGCCACTCGCCGGTGTCGTCGAGCAGCTCGGTGGGGAACGGCCCCTCACCCACGCGGGTCGTGTAGGCCTTGATGACGCCGATCACCGTGTCGATCCGGGTGGGCCCGACGCCCGACCCGGTGCACACCCCGCCCGCGGTGGCGTTCGACGAGGTCACGAACGGGTAGGTGCCGTGGTCGACGTCGAGCATCGTGGCCTGGCCGGCCTCGAACAGCACCGTCCGTCCGGCGTCCAGGGCCTGGTTGATCACCAGCGAGGTGTCGGCCACCATCGGCCGCAGCCGCTCGGCGTAGGCCAGCAGGTCCTCGACGGTCTCCTCGACGGTGATCGCGCGACGGTTGTAGACCTTGACCAGCAGGTGGTTCTTCTGGTCCAGGGCACCCTCGACCTTCTGGGCCAGGATGTGCTCGTCGAAGAGGTCCTGCACACGGATCCCGACCCGGCTGATCTTGTCCGCGTAGGTCGGTCCGATGCCGCGCCCCGTGGTCCCGATCTTGCGCTTGCCCAGGAACCGCTCGGTGACCTTGTCCAGGGTGCGGTTGTACGGCGCGATGAGGTGCGCGTTGCTCGAGACGAGCAGACGCGAGACGTCGACCCCGCGCGCGGTCAGCGCGTCGAGCTCCTGGAAGAGCACCGCGAGGTCGATCACCACACCGTTGCCGATCACGGGGGTCACCCCGGGCGACAGGATCCCCGAGGGCAGCAGGTGCAACGCGTACTTCTCGTCGCCCACCACCACGGTGTGACCCGCGTTGTTGCCGCCGTTGAACTTCACGACGTAGTCCACGCGCGAGCCGAGCTGGTCGGTCGCCTTGCCCTTGCCCTCGTCGCCCCACTGGGCACCGACGACCACGACGGCTGGCATGGCAGGTCCTCTTCCTTCGACGGGTGATCGCGGCGGACGCGCGTCCGACGCCTGGACGAGGTTACCGCTCAGCGCAGGGCGGCGACCTCGTCGGCCGAGGCACCCGAGTCGGCGAGGAAGGTCAGGCACCGGTCGGCCTCGTCCTGCTCACCGATCGCGTGCGCCGCCTGCCCCAGGGCGAGCAGCGCCCGCAGGAAGCCCTGGTTGGGCACGTGGGTGACCGGGACGGGACCGGTGCCGCGCCAACCGGCACGGCGCAGCGAGTCCAGACCCCGGTGGTAGCCGGTGCGGGCGTAGGCGTACGCCGCGACCGGGTCGGGAGCCTGACCGTCGGCACCCTCGAGCGCCTCCTCGGCCAGCAGCGCCCACAGGTAGGACGAGGCCGGGTGCTCGTGCACGGCCTCGCGGACCGTGGTCCGGGCCAGTGCGGCGCGCGCCGCGGTGTCGGGGTGGTCCTCGGGCAGCAGCGTGGGCGCAGGCCCACCGAGCAGGTTCTCCGGGTGCATCCCCCCATCCTGCCCCGGGCAGGGCGGCCCGAGCGACCACAGCCCACCAGGAGGGCTGTCCCCCTGCGTCGAGCGCTCGCCCGGAGTGCGCAGGACGAGGGGTACTGGTTACAGTCGACGGTGCCCGTACCCCCCCGGGCGACGCGAGGCACCGGAGTCCTGATGATCGAGATCGCGATGTCGCCCGCCACGACGACCCTGGCCATCGCGGGCGACCTCGACCTCGCCGAGCGTGAGCAGTTCCCGGAGATCGCCGCCCGGGTCACCGGGCTGCGCCGTCAGCTCCTGGTGATCGACATGTGCCGGGTGACCTTCATGGACTCGACCGGTGCCGCGTTCCTCATCTCGCTGGCCGACTCGAGCCGCAAGCGGGGAGGGGCGACCGTGCTGCGCGGCTGCGACGACAGGGACCTGTTCGTCCTGGAGGTCTGCGGCGCGCTGGAGATGTTCCGGATCGACGCCGACCACGCCTGCCCGCGGATCGTCGCCTGACGGCTCCCGAGGTCGTCGCGGAGCGAGGTCAGCTCCGCGAGGGCGACCGGCCCCCGGCCAGCGCCGCCGAGATCGGCAGCGGTCGCACCCGCGCCCACACCAGCTTGCCCGCACCGGCCGGCCGCCATCCCCAGTCCCCCAGGCGCTCGACGATCTGCATCCCATAGCCGCCGATCCGCCCCGGGTGCCCGTCCGTGGTGACCGGGGGCGCCGGGTTCGCGTCCTCGACCTCGATCCGCAGCCCCTCTCCGGTGTCGAAGAGCCGCAGCACCACGTGGCCCCAGCCGTGCAGCACCGCGTTGGCGACCATCTCCGAGACGACCAGCTCGGCACTCGCGGCGCCCTCGATCTCCCAGGCCGCGCACGTGCGCACCACCGCGTGACGTGCGCGCGCGATCGAGGCGGGGTCGCTCGGCAACGACCAGCGGCGCCGACGCGGAGCGTGAACCCCGGGCGTCTGCGCGGCATCGGGGTCAGGGACCCGCACGACGACGAGGGCGACGTCGTCCTCGGGAGCGTTGGCCAGGCGCGAGAGCAGCTCTTCTCCCAGGCCGGCAGCCTCCTGGACGCCCAGTCGCCCGCTCACGTCGACGAGAGCGGTCAGCCCGTCCCGCAGCGACCTGTCGCGACGTTCGATCAGGCCGTCGGTGTACAGCAGCAGCACGTCGCCCGGCTCGAGGTGGTGCGCCGCGGTGCTGCGGGCCTCGTGGCCGAAGCCGAGCATCGGGCCCATCGCCCCGGACAGCTGCACGACCTCGCCGTCACGGATCACCAGCGGTGGCAGGTGCCCGGCACGTGAGTACTCGAGCAGCCAGCCGGTGTCCTCGCGGCTCAGCGTCGCGAAGACCAGGCTCGCCGCACGAGGGATCCGCATCCCGGTGATCAGGGTGTCGACACGCTCGAGGACCGGGCCGGGCACGGTCACCTCGAAGGCGTAGGAGCGTACGACCGACCGCAGCTGACCCATGGCCGCGGCGGCCTCGACGTCGTGACCCACCACGTCACCGATGACCAGCCCGACGACGTCCGTCGAGATCTGCAGCACGTCGAACCAGTCGCCGCCCACCTGGGCGTGGCCCGCACTGGGTGCGTAGTAGCTCCACACGTCGAGATCGTCGACCTCGGCCTGCTCGGGGAGCATCGCACGCTGCAGGGTCTCCGCGAGCAGGTGCTCACGGGCGTACAGGCGGAGGTTGTCCACCGCCATGCCGACACGGCGCACCACGAGCGACAGGACCGCACGGTCGTCCTCGGCAAGGTCGGCGCAGGCCCCGCCGCCGTGCGGGGCCACCACGAGGAGACCGAAGGGGCGACGTCGGCCCGGGACGACCGTGACCACCACGCGAGAGATCTCGGGCGCGTCGACGAACCTGCTCCGCAGGTGCTCGACCAGCCAGGTGGTCGTGGGTCCGACCGGCGGGTCGGTCAGCGAGAGGTCGAGCGGTCCGTCGGCCACCCCGTCGAGAAGCTCTCGCACAGGGTCCGGGGGCGATCGCCGAGGGTCGCCGACGTCTCCGACGTCCTGCGGCGGGCGGTCCCCACGGGACCGGTGATGCTCGGTCTGCAGCGTCACGGCGGGGTGCAGGCCCGCGTCGTCGTCCACGAAGAACCCCGCCCACGCGACCATCTCCTGACGGAGCAGGCTCGCGATCTCCCGGAGCAGGTAGGGGTCGTCGAGGTCCAGCAGCAGGTCGGAGACGTGGGCGAGCAGGGTCAGGCCCGACCGCGCCCGACGCTCGACGTCGATCGACCGCTGCTGCGCATCGGCGTGGTCCATGTGACCGGTGACGTCGACCTGGATCCCGACGTGGTGGGTGACCCGCCCGGACTCGTCACGCACCGGCGAGATCGAGACCTGGTTCCAGAACGTCTCGCCGTCGGCCCGGTAGTTCAGCACGGTCGCCGTGATCGGCTCGCCCTGCGCGATGGCCCGTCCCATCCGTGCCACCACGGCCGGGTCGGTCGCGGGACCCTGGAGCAGGTCCGGCCCTCGGCCCAGGACCTCGGACAGCGCGTACCCGGTGGTGCGGGTGAACGCCTCGTTGACCCAGACGATCGGCCATCCGGGCTGCAGGGCGTCGGTGAGGACGAACGAGACATCGGTCGAACCCAGCGCCCGGTCGCGGATCCCAGCAAGCGTAGGGTTGTGATCTGGCGGGACGGAGTTGACCATCACCACCTCCGATCGTCTAGCGTTCTCACCATCTGCCGATCCGTGACGACGCACCACAACGGTGCACGTCGGGCGGGCAGTCCAGCCGAGGGGATCAACGTGCGAGACGGTAACAGCCCGACGGGCAGCGGGCCCGCTGAGGGCGGCTCCGCCACCACGGTCCAGGATGCCTCGACTTCGGGATCGGCGCGTGCCGAGGGCACCGGGTCCGAGGTCACGGTCACCGAGTCCCGCGTGTCCGAACCGGGCTCGGTGCACGTCATCGTCGAGCAGGACCGGACACGCATCGTGCTCTCGGGTGAGGTCGACGCCGATCTGGCGGCCGACCTGAGCGAGGCGACGAGCGACGCCGAGGCCACCGGCCTGCCGATCGAGGTCGACGCGCAGCACGTGACGTTCATGGACTCCTCGGGGATCGCCTTCCTGGCTCGCCTCGCGACCCGCAGCAGCACCAAGGTGCGTGTCATCCGCGCCCCCGAGACCGTGCGGTTCCTGCTCGCGGTGACCAAGATCGGTGACCTCGTCGAGATGGTCGAGGACGCCGCCCCGGCCGACGGTCTGCCGAGGATCGGCCCCGCGGGCCGGGCGCCGAGCACGCTGCCCACCCCTGACGACGACGTCTGACCCAGCCAGCAGCGCCGGCCAGCCGCGGGACGCAGGCCTCCACCCGGACGAGGTCCGGGCGCCTGCCCGCACAGGGACCGGGCGTGGCAATCCGACCATAGGCCCTGACACGCCTGCGTGAACAGGGTCCTGACGCACCTGCGTGAACGACGACGGCCGCGCCCCCCGCGGTGAGCGGGAGGCACGGCCGTCGGGTGTCGCGGTCGGTCAGCCGAGCTTGTTGCCGGCCGAGCGCAGCTGGCGGCTCGCCTCGACGATGCGCTGGGCCATGCCCGCCTCGGCGAGCTTGCCCCAGGCGCGCGGGTCGTAGGCCTTCTTGTTGCCCACCTCGCCGTCGATCTTGAGCACGCCGTCGTAGTTGCTGAACATGTGACCGACGACGGGACGCGTGAACGCGTACTGGGTGTCGGTGTCGATGTTCATCTTGATGACGCCGTTGTCGACCGCCTCGGAGATCTCGGCCTCGGTCGAGCCCGATCCGCCGTGGAAGACCAGGTCGAACGGGTTCTCCTTGCCGATGGACTCACCGACGGCCTTCTGGATCTCGGCGAGGATCGACGGGCGCAGCTTGACCGCTCCCGGCTTGTAGACGCCGTGCACGTTGCCGAAGGTCAGGGCCGTCAGGTACCGGCCCTTCTCGCCCGAGCCGAGGGCACGGACCGTGGCCAGGCCGTCCTCGACCGTGGTGTAGAGCTTGTCGTTGATGGCGGCCTCGTGGCCGTCCTCCTCGCCGCCGACGACGCCGACCTCGATCTCGAGGATGGTGCGGGCCGCGTTCGAGAGCTCGAGGAGCTCCTCGGCGATCACCAGGTTCTCGTCGAGCGGCACCGCGGAGCCGTCCCACATGTGCGACTGGAAGGTGGGGAGCTTGCCGGCCTTGACCTGCTCGGCCTCGAGGGCGAGCAGCGGGCGCACCCAGGAGTCGAGGTTCTGCTTGGCGCAGTGGTCGGTGTGCAGGGCGACCGTGATCGGGTAGCTCTTGGCCACCTCGGCCGCGTAGGCGGCGAGGGCCAGCGAACCCGCGACGCGGTCCTTGATGGTCGAGCCCGACGCGTACTCGGCGCCACCGACGGAGACCTGGATGATCCCGTCGGACTCGGCCTCGGCGAAGCCCTGGAGAGCCGCCGTGATCGTCTGGGAGGAGGTGATGTTGACGGCCGGGTAGGCGAACTTGCCTGCCTTGGCCCGGTCGATCATCTCGGCGTAGACCTCAGGGGTGGCGATGGCCATGAAGACTCCTGCTGATCAGAGGGGTGGTGTTCGCGGTCCATCGTGTCACGGATCACCCCCGGCACGCCGGGACCTCTCGCCGCGCGAGACCCCCGCCGACGACACCCACGTCCACCCCCACGCGCCGGGCACCGCCCACCCGGCCCTCACGCGCACCAGCGCCCAGCAGCCCGTCCCGACCCAGCGCCCAGATGGGGCTTTCCGCTGCTTTCCCGCTGCGGTAAGCAGCGGAAAGCCCCATCTCGGCGGGCGGGCGGGCGGGAGCGCGTGCGGGCGGGCGGGGTGCGGGCGGGCGGGTCGAGCGCTCAGGCGTGCTGGGCGATCCAGGCGTGCATCGCGATCGCTGCGGCGGCGCCGGCGTTGATCGAACGGGTCGAGCCGAACTGGCGGATGTGCAGGACGTCCTGGCAGGCCGCTCGCGCCTCGTCGGAGAGGCCGACGCTCTCCTGCCCGAAGAGCAGCACGCACCCGCGTGGCATGGGGTAGCCCTCGAGATCGACCGAGCCGGGCAGGTTGTCGATCCCCAGCAGGGGGAGCCCGGCGTCAACCGCCCACGTCACGAGCTGCCCGACGTCCTGATGGTGCCGTAGGTGCTGGTAGCGGTCGGTCACCATGGCTCCGCGTCGGTTCCACCGCCGTCTTCCGACGATGTGGACCTCTGCCGCCGCGAAGGCGTTGGCCGTCCGCACCACCGACCCGATGTTCAGGTCGTGCGCCCAGTTCTCGATCGCCACGTGGAACGGGTGCCTACGCGTGTCGAGATCCGCGACGACGGCCTCGAGGGTCCAGTAGCGGTAGCGGTCCACGACGTTGCGCCGGTCACCCTCGGCGAGCAGCTCGGGGTCGTAGCGCCGGACGCCGTCGACGTCCAGCGCCGGCCACGCAGCAGGACCTCCGGGCCACGGCCCGACACCGACCTCGACCGGACCGGCCTCGCTCTCAGTCACCCGATCCCCGCCACGCCTGGCTGGCCTTGAGCCGCTGCGAGGTGTGCAGCACCGATCCTCGGTAGAGCCGGGCCCCGAGGGCCACGAAGAGCACCGAGGTCGCCAGCACGATCGCGGCCGCGACCACCGGTTCCCACGGCTCGGCGTTGCCGAGCACCACCCGCGCGGGCATGAGCAGGGGCGAGGTGAACGGGATGTACGACAGGAGCCGCTGCGTCGGGCCGGGGTCGGTCGCGAAGACGGCGGCGAAGAACGGGATGATCACCAGCACCTGCATGAAGATGGTCGTGGAGTTGAGGTCCTCGACCCGTGAGGCGAGCGACCCGGCCACGGCCCACAGGCAGGCCAGCATCACGAAGCCCAGCAGGAAGAACAGCACGAACCATCCCGAGGCGTCGACGATCTGCCGCAGCACCGCGCCCTGCCCGACGAGCCAGGCCCCGATCAGCCCCACACCGAGGATCAGCACGATCTGACCGACGGCCATGATCGTGTTCCCGATCACCTTGCCGGCCAGCAGCCACCTCACCGGGACCGCGGCGACCAGCAGCTCCACGACGCGCGACTGCTTCTCCTCGACGACGCTCTGCGCGATCGACATGCCGAACGTGAGCACCGACAGGTAGAACAGGAAGGCGAACGCGAGCACCAGGAACTGGGGCGGCACCGACCCCGTGGGGCGGGCCTCGAGCAGCACCACCTGGGGCGGCACAGGACTGGTCAGCGCCTGCACCTGGTCCGCGCTCAGCCCGCCGTCCTGCGCCGCGCGGGCGATCTGCAGCTGAGAGGCGGCAGCCCGGAGCAGCACCTCGAGGTCCTCGGGCACGGACTGGGCGCCGAGCACCTCCAGGGCCTGGACGTCGTCCCCCACGACCGTCGCCGTCACGTCGCCGTCACGCACGAACCGTGCGGGGTCGGCGTCGGCCTCGAGCACCACCGACGTGATGTCCGCCGCGGGCAGCCCGCCCGCCCCCATCAGGGTCAGCATCGGGGGGGTCTGCTGCGCGGGGTCCTGGGCGTCCAGGCCCATCTC
Source organism: Actinotalea alkalitolerans (assembly GCF_023369855.1). Classification (GTDB taxonomy): domain Bacteria; phylum Actinomycetota; class Actinomycetes; order Actinomycetales; family Cellulomonadaceae; genus Actinotalea. Next base: position 25,039 of record NZ_JAMBPP010000023.1, read on the forward strand.
GGCTGCCAGGGCGACCACCTGCTCGGCCACGTCACCCTGGACGGCCACGCGGTAGGACGGCGTCTGCTGCGAGATGAGGACCGGGATCACCGCGGCGACGCTGATCAGCACCAGCATGAAGAGCGTCGTGCCGATGAACGCCTTGTCGCGCAGCTTGACGTACATCTCGCGTCCCGCCACGACCCGCACCGTGGTCCACCCGTTCATCGGACGACCTCCCGGAAGATCTCGGCGAGGGTGGGCAGCACCGGGGCGAACTCGCGGACCGCACCGTAACGCTGGGCGGCGGCCAGCAGGGCCTGGTCGTCGGCGTCGGGCGCGAGGTCCATCACCACGAGGGGTCCGTCCTGCGTGTGCAGGCTCGCACCCGGCACCTGGTCGAGGAAGGACGCCAGGCCCGTGGGCGCCCCGGCGGGCTCGGTCAGATCCGGACCGGCCGAGTCGTCGAAGGGGTCCACGACGATCCGGACCCGGCGCCCCGCCTGCTCGGTGCGGACCTGGTGGGCGTCCCCAGCGGCCGCCACCCTGCCGTGGTCGATGATGACGACGTCATCGCAGAGCCGCTCCACGAGCTCGAGCTGGTGCGAGGAGAACAGCACCGGGACGCCTGCGTCCGCACGGGTTCGCAGCTGCTCGGCCATGATGTCGACGGCCAGCGGGTCCAGGCCCGAGAACGGCTCGTCGAGCACCAGCAGGACCGGGTCGTGCACGAGCGCGGCAGCGACCTGGACCCGCTGCTGGTTGCCCAGCGACAGGGTGGTGAGCTGGTCCTGGGCACGGTCGGCCAGGTCGAGCCGGTCGAGCAGGACGGCGACCCGCGCCCGCGCGGTACGTCGGTCCAGGCCGTGGATGCGCCCCAGGAAGACGAGCTGGTCGACGACCTTCATCTTGGGGTAGAGGCCGCGTTCCTCGGGCATGTACCCGAACCGGCGCCGGATCTCGGGGGTGAGCTCGCGGTCGCCGAGGGTGATCCGCCCGGAGTCCGCCGCCAGCACGCCCAGGATGATGCGCATGGCCGTGGTCTTGCCGGCACCGTTGGCCCCGATGAACCCGGTCATCCGGCCCGGTCGGACGCTGAAACCGATGTCGTCCAGGGCCCTGCGGTCCCCGAACGTGCGCGTCACACCCGCGAGGGTGAGCACTTCCTGCACGGCGTTCCCTCCTGCTCGCAACCCGCCACGACCCTAGCGGGACTGCCGGCAGTGGACCCGGTCGAGCACGCCTCCGCCACGAGCGGTGCACCCGGGGCGGCGACGGGTCCTAACCTGGTCGCGTGACCCCGACCACGCCCCGCCCGTTGGCCTCGACCGAGGTCCGGGAGATCCACAGCTGGCTCACCGACATGGACGGCGTGCTCGTCCACGAGGGCAAGGCCCTGCCCGGTGCCCCCGAGTTCGTCCGCGCGCTGCGCGACGCCGACCGGCCGTTCCTGATCCTGACCAACAACTCCATCTTCACCGCACGCGACCTGCGTGCCCGGCTCGCATCCTCGGGGATCGAGGTTCCCGAGGAGGCGATCTGGACCTCGGCGCTGGCCACGGCCCAGTTCCTGGCGCAGCAGGTGCCCGCCGGCAGCGCCTACGCGATCGGCGAGGCCGGCCTGACCACGGCCCTGTACGAGGCCGGCTACACGCTGACGGAGTCCTCCCCCGACTACGTGGTGCTCGGTGAGACCCGCACGTACTCCTTCGAGGCGATCACCCGCGCCGTCCGGCTCATCCAGGGTGGGTCGCGCTTCATCGCGACGAACCCCGACGTGACCGGCCCGTCGGCCGAGGGCGACCTCCCGGCGACCGGCGCGGTCGCGGCGATGATCACCGCAGCGACGGGTCGCACGCCGTACTTCGTCGGCAAGCCGAACCCGATGATGTTCCGCTCGGCCCTGAACCGCATCGACGCCCACTCCGAGACCACCGCGATGGTCGGCGACCGGATGGACACCGACGTCGTGGCCGGGATCGAGGCCGGGCTCCAGACGTTCCTCGTGCTCACCGGCTCGACCGCGGCAGGCGACCTCGACCGTTTCCCGTTCCGACCCAGTCACGTGGTCGACTCCGTCCAGGACCTCGTCGCGCTCGTCTGACATGCCGGCGCCGCCCATCACCCCCCGCCCCGTGGGACGACCGCGCTCTGGCTCCCGTGGCGGGCCTCGCCGCCGCAGCCCGGGATGGGTCCCCAACCAGCACGGTGCCTGGGCGATGCTCGTGGTCCCCGTGGTCGTCGGCGCGCTGCGCGGCGGGCCCGCCTGGTCCCACCTGCTCCTGCTGGTCTCGTGGCTCGCGGCGTACCTCGCGTTCTACGCGACCGGCCTGTGGCTCCGGTCGCGACGTCGAGCGCGCTACCTGCCTCCGGTGCGCGCCTACGCGCTGGTCACCGCGGCCCTGGGAGGCGCGTTGCTCGTCCTCGAGCCCGGGCTCCTGGCCTGGGCGCCCGTCTACCTGCCCCTGCTCGCCCTCAGCCTGTGGCTCTCGGCCCGGCGGCAGGACCGGTCGGTGCTCAGCGGGATGCTCACCGTGACGGCCGCCGGACTGATGGCAGTGGTCGCGCAGGGCCTGGGGACGCGGGGGGACGACGACGCGTGGTGGGTCGCGGCCGTCCTCGTCACGTACTTCGCGGGCACCGTCCTGTACGTCAAGACGATGATCCGCGAGCGCGGGAGCCGGCCGGTGTACCGGGCCTCGGTGGGCCTGCACGCGACCGCCACCGCGGTGCTCGCGGTGCTGCTCGCCGCGGGATCAGGGCCGCCCGCGGGCCCCGGGCTGGTCGTGCTGGCCGTCCTGCTCACCCTGCGGGCCGCGACGGTGCCCCGGCGTTGGCCACGCGCCACCCCCCGGGCCGTGGGCCTCGGAGAGATCCTCGCGACCAGCGTCCTGGCGGTGCTCCTGGTGCTGGGCTGACCCTCAGGCGCCCGTGGCACCCGAGGTGCCGAAGTCGACCCGGGGCGCGGCCCGCACGGCGGCGTCCTCGATCTCGAAGTACTCCGCGCGGGTGAACGAGAACATGCCGGCGACGACGTTCGCCGGGAACTGCTCGACCTTGGTGTTCAGCTGGCGCACGTTGGCGTTGTAGAACCGGCGCCCGGCTGCGATGCGGTCCTCGGTGTTGGTCAGCTCGGCCTGGAGCTGGGCGAAGTTCTCGCTGGCTCGAAGGTCCGGGTAGGCCTCGGCGACCGCGAAGAGCCGACCCAGTGCCTGGGTCAGCTGGTTCTCCTGGGCCGCCTGCTGGGCCGGGCTCGAGCCGGGCTGCGCGGCCGCTGCCCGGGCCGTGGTGACGGCCTCGAAAACGCCGCGCTCGTGGGCCGCGTACCCCTTGACCGTCTCGATCAGGTTGGGGATCAGGTCGTGGCGCCGGTGGAGCTCGACGTCGATCTGCCGCCAGGCCTCCTGGACGAGGTTGCGCAGCCGGACGAAGCCGTTGTAGGTGGCCACACCCCAGAGCAGGACGACGACCACGATCACGATCGGTACGGCGATGAGCAGCTCCACGATGTCCCTCCCAGGGATCAGCTTGTGCCCGGATCGTAGCCGTGATCGAGCCACACGAAGCGAGGCACGGCGTTCACCACCGCGGCCATCACCTGCAGGCGGGGCCCGATGACGTCCAGCCTGGTCGCCCCCGGGGACCAGCACAGGATGTCGGTGCCCTCGATCCTCATCGACAGGCCGCGGGCATCGGCGCGCAGCAGCCGCTCCATCAGGCGCGGGTGCACGACGTCGTGGGCGAACCGGTTGTCCGGGGCGACCACCCGCCAGGCCTGGTTGAAGTCCTCGGACTCGAACTGGATGTCCTGCCCACCCAGGACCTTCGCGAGACGCGCCCCCAGCCCGTCCGGGGTGAGCTCGAGCGTCGGCAGGAAGGCCGGCAGCCGCATCGCCAGGACGTGGTGGGTCACCGTGGTCTGGTTCTTGCCCGAGCCGGTGGTGTAGCGGTAGGTGAAGGACACCGCCTGACGGCCCTGGAACGGGCCGGTCAGCGCCTCGGACACGCGCCGGGCGTGACCGGTGCCGAACGGCTGCCTGCTCCAGCGCGAGGCGAGCGAACGGTCCGAACCGACGTAGGACCAGCCCATCCGGCCGGCCCACTCCTTGATCCCGGTCAGGCGGCGGTGGTGGTACCAGAGCGCTGCGGCCGCGGCCACCGGGACCAGCAGCAGGACCAGCAGGAACACGCCCCCCGAGGCGTCCACGCCTCAGGCCGGCAGACCGAGGTCGGCCAGGTCGAAGACCGACAGGTAGGGCAGACCCTCGGCCTCGATCCTCTCGCGGGCACCCGTGCCCCGGTCGACGATCACGGCCACGCCGACCACCTCGGCACCGGCCTCGCGCAGGGCCTCGACCGCCGTGAGCACCGAGCCGCCCGTGGTCGAGGTGTCCTCGACGGCCACGACCCGCCGCCCCGCGACGTCCGGTCCCTCGATGCGTCGCTGCAGACCGTGGGCCTTGCCCTCCTTGCGCACGACGAAGGCGTCGAGGTCCTGCCCGCGGGCCGAGGCGGCGTGCAGGAGGGCCGAGGCGACCGGGTCGGCACCCAGCGTGAGGCCTCCGACCGCGTCGATCTCCGCGGTCCCCAGCCCCGCCTCCTCGAGCACGTCCAGCAGGACGTGACCCACCAGCGGCGCGGCACGGTGGTGCAGCGTGATCCGACGCAGGTCCACGTAGTAGTCGGCCTGCTTGCCCGAGGACAGCGTCACCGCCCCGTGCACGACGGCGAGCTCGGCGATCAGCAGGCGCAGCTGCTCACGCGGCGCGGGGTCCATCACGAGGTCTCGGTAGGCAGGGCTCACGGGGCCAGGCTACTGGCTGGGCTCAGGCCGACGGGGTCGGAGCGTCCTGGGCGGACGGAACGTCCCCGGCGCCGTCCGTGGCCTCGGCGTCGGGTGTCTGGGCCGAGGCCTGCCGTGCCCGCGCGCCCGCCGAGAACGCGCGGATCGCCGCGCGAGGAAGCAGCCGGGCGACCTCGGCCGCGAGCCCGTACCGCAGGCTCGGGGTGGAGATCACCGCACCGCGTCGCACGTCGGCAAGGGCTGAGGACACGACCGCGTCGGCGTTGAGCCAGGCGAACTCGGGGAACTCGTCCGCGCCGACCCCGGCGCGCTCGTGGAACTCGGTGTGCACCAGTCCGGGGCACAGCGCCGTCGCGGTGACCCCGGTGCCGCGCAGCTCGACCGCGAGGGCCTCGGTGAAGACCCGCACCCAGGCCTTGTCCGCCGAGTAGGTGCCCATGGTGGTCAGGGCAGCGACCGACGAGACGTTGAGCACCGCGCCCCGGCCCCGCTCGACCATCGGGCCGACCGCGGCGTGCGAGAGCACCATGACGGCGCGCACCATCACCTCGAGGGCTCGTTCGTGCAGGGACAGGTCCCCACCCACGAAGTGGTCGCGCAGCCCGAAGCCCGCGTTGTTGACGAGCAGACCCACCGGTCGCTCGGTGTCCCTGAGCCGCTCCGCGACGCGCTCGACCTGGTCGCGGTCGGCGAGGTCGGCAGGCAGGACCTCGACGTCGATGCCGGCGGCGGCGCGCAGCTGCCCGGCGAGACGCTCGAGACGCTCGGCGTCACGCGCGACCAGGACGACGTCGTGCCGTGCCGTCGCGAGCTGCCAGGCGAACTCCAGACCCAGGCCGACGCTCGCGCCGGTGATCAGTGCCGTTGCCATGCCGCCAGCCTACGGGCACGGACCGGTCGGGGCCTGGTGCACCGCCGGTCGGGCCGTCCGCGCCGGGGTGCGCGGGGCGGGTAGCGTTCGATGCATGCGGATCGCGACCTGGAACATCAACTCGATCCGTGCCAGGGCCGACCGTGCGGTCGCCTGGCTCGAACGCACCGGCACCGACGTGCTCGCGCTGCAGGAGACCAAGTGCCGTGACGAGCAGTTCCCGCACGCGGTGTTCGAGGCCGCGGGGTACGAGGTCGCCCACGTCGGCCTGAGCCAGTGGAACGGGGTCGCGGTGGTCTCCCGGGTCGGGATCCAGGACGTCGAGGTCGGCTTCCCGGACCAGCCGACCTTCGGCGCGGACACGCCCGTCGTGGAGGCACGGGCCCTGGGGGCCACCTGCGGCGGGGTCAGGGTGTGGAGCCTGTACGTCCCGCACGGTCGCTCGCCCCACGACCCGCACTACGCCTACAAGCTCGAGTGGCTCGAGCGGCTGCGCGCCGCCGCACGGACCTGGACCGACCCGACCACCGGTGACCCGACCGCGCAGGTCGCCCTGCTCGGCGACTGGAACGTCATCCCGCTCGACACCGACGTGTACGACGTGACGGCCTTCGAGGGCGCGACCCACGTCACGCCTGCCGAGCGCGCGGCCTTCGCGGCGTTCACCGACGTCGGCTACACCGAGGTCACCCGCGTGCACGTGCCCGGAGAGCACACGTACACCTACTGGGACTACCAGCAGCTGGCCTTCCCCAAGAACAAGGGGCTGCGGATCGACTTCGCCTACACCTCACCCGCCCTGACCGATCGAGTCCAGGGGGTCATGATCGACCGGGACGAGCGCAAGGGCAAGGGTGCCTCCGACCACGTCCCGGTGGTGGTCGACCTCAGGGACTGATCGGGTGACTTCGTCCACCCAGGTCCGGGCTCCTCTGCCGATCGGCCCTGCGCCCCGCTAGGTTGGCGGCCATGAGCACGACGCCGGGATGGCCGGCCCCCGATCCTGCTGGCTCGCTGCAGCCCTCCGGCACGCCACCCAGCGGGTCCTGGCAGCCCGCGGCCGGGCCCGGCCCGGTTCCGCCGCCCCCACCACCACCACCGATCGTCGCCCCCGGGTACGCCACCGGCCAGCCCTACGGCGCCGTACCTCAGCCGTACGGCGGGTACAGCGCGACGTCCGATCCGTACGACGTCGATCCGTACCGCGGGTCCAGCACGACGCCCGGTCCGTACAACGTCGATCCGTACCGCGGGTCCAGCGCGACGCCCTTCGGCGGTCACGGCGCTCCGCCCCAGCCCTACGTCGAGTACGCCGCCCCGCCGACCGGCTACGGCGCACCCCCGTCGACGGGCTACGGCGCACTCCCGGCTGCCGGCTACGGCGTACCTCCGTCTGCCAGCTACGGCGCCGCGCCCCAGCCCTACGGCGGGTACGGTCCGCCGCCGCAGTGGGCACCCCCCGCGATGAACGAACCGATGGCGGTCGCGGCTCTGGTCTGCGGCATCGCGAGCCTGTTCATCTCGATCACCGGACCCGTCGGTGTCGTGCTGGGCGCGGTGGCACTGCGCCGCATCGCGCGCACGGGCAACCAGGGTCGCGGGATGGCGATCGCCGGGATCGTGACGGGCGTCCTGGGCACCCTGTCCCTGCTGCTGCTCGCGCTGCTGCTCGCGGTGGGGTTCAGCGAGGGGTTCCAGGACGGCTACTCCTCCACGGCCACCGCGCTGCCGACCACGTCGTCCAGCTCGATCCTGCAGTCCTTCGCCGCCCCGGTCGCCCTGCACCGATGACCGGGACCGGCGCCGGGCCGCCCTACGGGAGCCCTCCCGGCGGCTACTACCCGCAGGAGGCGTACTACGCCCCGGGGTGGAGCGCACCCCTCGGGCCGCCGCCGCGACGCCGTGGCCGCCGCCGCGCGGGGATCGCCGCGATCATCGTCGGCGCGGTCGTCCTGCTCGGGGTCGCCGGGGCCGCAGCCGTCCCGCTGGTCCGCACCTGGACCCTGCGGCCGATCGGTGAGGTCACCGAGCCCCGTGAGGTGCATGCCCGCCGACTGGTCGTGGGCAGCTGCATCCAGGAGCTGGGGCCCGACGGCTCGGTCACCCGGGTCACCGTGGTGCCGTGCGACCAGCCGCACGAGGCGACAGTGGTCGGGGTGCTCGGTCTCGACGACGACAGCTGGCCGGGTCAGGGCGCCGTCGACTCCCGCGTGGGGGCCTGGTGCGAGATGGACACGACCCAGCTCGCCGAGGGGCTCACCGCTGTCGTGTGGTCGCCGTCGCAGGAGTCGTGGGAGCAGGGCGATCGCCGAGGGCTCTGCCTGGCCCGGTCCGGGAGCTGACCACCAACCCGCGCCCACCGACCCGGGCCCTGGCGGCGTCTGACGCGACAGCAGCACACTCCCTGGGACGTCAGCGGTTCAGCCCCGAGTGGTGCGGGACGGATGCGGTGATCACCGTGCCGTCGGCACGGAGCGTCCCGCGCAGCGCCGTCGCGTCCGGCTCACCGCTGATCTGCGGTCCCTGACCGTCCAGGGGCACGGTCACCGGCTCCGCACGGGACAGCATGACGTCCTGACCTCGCACCGAGACGACGAGGGCGGGGCCGGTCTCGACCGTGAGCTCGATCGCCTCCGCACGCACCTGGACCCGGACCCGGGTGCCTCGCACGGTGAGCCGGAACGTCAGCGACGGCCAGGACACCGGCAGGCGAGGGTCGAAGGACACCTTGCCCTCGTAGTCCCGCATGCCACCGAAGCCGTGGACCAGGGCGCTCCACACGCCGCCGGCCGAGGCGACGTGCACGCCGTCCGAGGTGTTGTGGTGCAGGTCCCCGAGGTCCACGAACAGGGCGTCGTGGAAGTAGCGCAGCGCGAGCTCGTGGTAGCCCACCTCGGCGGCGACGATCGACTGGACCACCCCGGACAGGGTCGAGTCCCCCGTGGTGATCGGGTCGTAGTACTCGAAGTCGGCCCGCTTCTCCTCGGCGCTGAAGTGCTCGCCCTGCAGGAAGAGCGCGAGCACGACGTCTGCCTGCTTGAGCACCTGGAACCGGTAGATGACCAGCGGGTGGTAGTGGAGCAGCAGCGGGCGCTTGTCGGCCGGGGTGCTCGGCAGGTCCCAGACCTCGCGCTCGTGGAAGTGCGAGTCCTGGGGGTGGATGCCGAGGTTGGCGTCGAAGGGGATCGCCATCGCCTCGGCGGCACGATCCCACTCGGCGACCTCACCGCCCCGCAGGTCGAGCCGCGCCACCATGCGGGCGTGCTCCTGCGGCCAGCTGGCCTCGAGGTGGCGCACGGCCTCCGCGGCCCGCCGGAGGTTGAAGCGCGCCATCACGTTCGTGTACAGGTTGTCGTTGACCACGGTGGTGTACTCGTCGGGACCGGTGACCCCGTGGATGTGGAACGAGTCCTCGCCGTTGCCCCGCCAGAAGCCGAGGTCGGCCCACATCCGCGCGGTCTGCACCAGGATGTCCACTCCCTCGCGGGCCATGAACTCCTCGTCACCGGTGGCCTGCACGTACTTGCTCACCGCGTAGGAGACGTCGGCGTCGATGTGGTACTGCGCGGTCCCCGCGGCGTAGTACGCCGAGGCCTCCTCGCCGTTGATGGTGCGCCAGGGGAACAGCACGCCGTGCTGCGTGAGCTCCTGCGCCCGCCGCTTGGCCGCGGGGAGCATCGTGTAACGGAAGCGCACCGCGTTCCTCGCGAACAGCGGCGAGGTGTAGATGAAGTACGGCACGACGTAGATCTCGGTGTCCCAGAAGTAGTGCCCGCTGTACCCCGACCCGGTCACCCCCTTCGCGGAGATCCCGTTGCCCTCGGCCCGCGCGGCCGCCTGCGCCAGCTGGAAGAGGTTCCAGCGGATCGCCTGCTGGACCTCGGGGTGGCCCTCGACCTCGACGTCGGACCGTTCCCAGTAGGCGTCGAGCCACGCTCGCTGGTCGGCGAACTGCTTGTCGGTGCCCTCCTCGCGCACCCGGTCCAGTGTGCGGCGGCACCGGTTGACCAGCTCGACGGCCGGCACGTTGCGCGAGGTGTGATAGCTGATCGTCTTGGTGATCCGGATCTTCTTGCCGGGCTTGGCCCGGAACCGGAACACGTGCTTGGCCTGGTCGCTCTCCACCTCGGTGAGAGTCTCGTAGTCGTTGTCGGTCTCGACCGTGTGGTCGGCCGCGACGGCGAGCGCCATGCGCGAGTTGGTGCAGCGGTACCCGAGGACCACGCGGTCGTCATCGCCCCAGTGGGTCATCGGCTGGAGCACCCGCTGCTCGAACTGCTCGCCACGGCGCGGGTCGACCATGCCCCCGGCGGCGGTGCGGCTACGGAACTCGTCGAGGCCGTCCTGGCGGTTGAGGATCTGCGAGGACACCACCACGGGCACGGGGTTGTCGAGCACCGTGACCTCGAGGGTCAGCACCGCGAGGTGCCGCTGGGTGAAGGACACCATGCGTCGCGACCGCACGTGCACGCGGTTGCCCGCGGGGGTGCGCCACAGCAGGTCGCGGGTCAGCACACCGTCGGCGAAGTCCAGCGTGCGGTCGTAGGAGATGAGGTCGGCGACCGAGAGCAGCATCGGCTCGTCATCGACGTAGAGCCGCATGATCTTGGCGTCGGGGACGTTGACGATGGTCTGCCCGACCTGCGCGAACCCGAACGCCTCCTCGGCGTGGCGGATCGGCCAGGTCTCGTGGAACCCGTTGATGAACGTCCCGTGGCTGTGGCTCGGTCGCCCCTCGGTGAGGTTGCCGCGCATGCCCAGGTACCCGTTGCCCACCGCGAAGAGGGTCTCGGTGGTGCCGAGGTCCTCCTCGTCGAAGAAGGCCTCGGTGAGCCGCCACGGGTCGGCGGGGAAGCGGTTGCGGTCGACGTGGTCGGGCAGGTCGCCGAGGGTGCCCACCGAGGGGCTGGGCGCCTCCCCGGTCATCGCGTCACCAGCTCGGCGAGGTCCTGCACCACGATGTCCGCACCGGCGTCGAGCAGCGTCTGCACCCCGGCGCCGCGGTCGACCCCGACCACCAGGCCGAAGCCCCCGGCGCGCCCGGCGGCAACGCCCGAGACGGCGTCCTCGACGACGACCGACCGTTCCACGCTGGCTCCCACGGCCTGCGCCGCGTGCTCGTAGGTCGCCGGGGAGGGCTTGCCCGCGAGTCCCGTCGCCCGGGCGACCTCGCCGTCGACGACGACCGTGAAGCGGTCGGCCAGGCCTGCCGCGGCCAGCACCGCCGGGGCGTTGCGCGAGCTCGAGACGACGGCCACCGCGGTGCCCCGCTCGAGCAGCGCGTCCAGCAGCTGCACCGAGCCGGGGTAGGGCTCGACGCCCTCGGTGGCCAGGATCGAGGAGAACACCGCGTTCTTGGTGTTCCCGAGCCCGCACACCGTCGGGGTGCCCGGGGCGTCCGACGGGTCACCCTCGGGCAGCACGACCCCGCGCGAGGCGAGGGCGGACCGCACGCCGTCGTACCGGGGCTTGCCGTCGACGAACGCGAAGTAGTCGTCATCGGTGTACGGGGGCTGCACGTCGTGCGCCTCGAAGTAGTCGGTGAACATCTGGCGCCACGCGTGCATGTGCACGTCGGCCGTGGGGGTCAGCACGCCGTCGAGGTCGAACAGCGCTGCGTCGTACAGGTCCCAGTCCATGGAACGACGCTATCCGGTGATCACGGCGCTCCACGACGTTGCCCGGGTGAATCGCCGTCGGTGTCAGCCCGCGGTCAGCACCAGGCCCGCCCCGTCCTGCTCGCCGCGGTCGACGACCACGGTCGAACCGTCCTGGACCTCACCCGAGAGCAGCAGACGTGCGAGCGTGTCCCCGATCTGACGCTGGACCAGCCGGCGCAGCGGGCGCGCCCCGTAGGCCGGGTCGAAGCCCTCGATCGCGAGCCACTCGCGGGCTGCTGCGGTCACCTGCAGGGTGAGGCGGCGGTCGGCGAGCCGCTCGGCGAGTCGCTCGATCTGCAGGTCCACGATGCTGCCCAGCTCGGCCAGGCTCAACGCGTCGAAGATGACGACGTCGTCGAGGCGGTTGACGAACTCGGGCTTGAACGCGGTGCGGACCGCACCCATGACCGCCGCGTGCTTGGCGGTGTCGTCGAGGAGCGGGTCGACCAGGAACTGCGAGCCGAGGTTGGAGGTGAGCACCAGGATCGTGCTGCGGAAGTCCACGGTGCGGCCCTGACCGTCGGTCAGGCGGCCGTCGTCGAGCACCTGGAGCAGGATGTCGAAGACCTCGGGGTGGGCCTTCTCGACCTCGTCGAGCAGCACGACCGAGTAGGGCCGTCGGCGCACCGCCTCGGTGAGCTGACCGCCCTCCTCGTACCCGACGTACCCGGGAGGGGCACCGACGAGCCGGGCCACCGAGTGCTTCTCGGAGTACTCGGACATGTCGATGCGGACCATCGCGCGCTCGTCGTCGAAGAGGAAGTCGGCGAGCGCCTTGGCGAGCTCGGTCTTGCCGACCCCGGTGGGCCCGAGGAACAGGAAGGAGCCGGTCGGGCGGTCGGGGTCGGCGACGCCCGCGCGCGAGCGGCGGACGGCGTCCGAGACCGCGCCGACGGCGCGGCGCTGCCCGATCAGACGGGCCCCGATGACCTCTTCCATCCGCAGGAGCTTGGCGGTCTCGCCCTCGAGCAGACGCCCGGTCGGGATGCCGGTCCAGGCCGAGACGACCTCGGCGATCTCGTCGGGGCCGACCTTCTCGGCGATCATCGGCGCCTCGGCCTGCTCGGGGGTCACGCCGTCGACGGCACCGTGACCCGCGCCACCCTTGCCGCGCTCGGCGGCCTCGGCGGCGGCGATCTCCTTCTCGACCGAGGGGATCTCGCCGTAGAGCAGCCTCGAGGCGGTCGCCAGGTCCCCTTCGCGCTGCGATCGCTCGGCGGCGACCTTGAGCTCGTCGAGGCGGACACGCAGGTCACCGAGGCGGTTCTGACCGGCCTTCTCGCGCTCCCACCGGGTGGTCAGCGCCGCGAGCTCCTCGCGCCGGTCGGCGAGCTCGGCCCGCAGCTTGTCGAGCCGGTCGCGCGAGGCGTCGTCCTCGGCCTCGGAGAGGTAGGACTCCTCCATGGTGAGCCGGTCCACCGCACGCTGCAGCGCGTCGATCTCGACCGGCGAGGAGTCCAGCTCCATGCGCAGCCGGGAGGCCGCCTCGTCGATCAGGTCGATCGCCTTGTCGGGGAGCTGGCGGGCCGGGATGTACCGGTCGGCGAGGGTCGCGGCGGCCACCAGGGCTGCGTCGGAGATCCCGACCTTGTGGTGGGCCTCGTAGCGCTCCTTGAGACCGCGCAGGATGGCGACCGTGTCGGGCACGCTGGGCTCGCCCACGAAGACCTGCTGGAAGCGCCGCTCGAGGGCCGGGTCCTTCTCGACGTGCTCGCGGAACTCGTCGAGCGTGGTCGCGCCGACCATCCGCAGCTCGCCACGGGCCAGCATGGGCTTGAGCATGTTGCCGGCGTCCATCGACCCTTCGGCGGCTCCGGCACCGACCACGGTGTGCAGCTCGTCGATGAAGGTGACGATCTCGCCGTCGGAGGACTTGATCTCCTCGAGCACGGCCTTGAGCCGCTCCTCGAACTCCCCGCGGTACTTGGCGCCGGCGACCATCGAGGCCAGGTCCAGGGAGATCAGGCGCTTGCCCCGCAACGAGACCGGGACGTCGCCGGCGACGATCCGCTGCGCGAGCCCCTCGACGACGGCGGTCTTCCCGACGCCGGGCTCCCCGATGAGGACGGGGTTGTTCTTGGTTCGCCGCGAAAGCACCTGCACCACGCGGCGGATCTCGCTGTCGCGGCCGATCACCGGGTCCAGGCGCCCGTCCCGTGCGGCCGCGGTCAGGTCGACGCCGTACTTCTCCAACGCCTGGTAGGTCTCCTCGGCGTCGGGCGAGGTGACCCGTGCGGAGCCCCGCACCGTGGGCAGAGCCGCAGCGAGCGCGTCACGTGTCGCTCCGGCGGAGCGCAGCACCTCGCCCGCGGCCGAGGCACCCGCGGCGATGCCGAGCAGGAGGTGCTCGGTCGAGACGTACTCGTCGCTCAACGCCTGGGCCTCCGCCTGCGCGGTGCTGATCACCACGCTCATCGAGCGGGAGAGCGTGGGCTGTGCCATCGAGCCGCCCGAGGCTGCGGGGAGGGCTGACCGCGCGGCCGCGACCCGCCGCGTGACGGCGGCACGGTCGGCACCGACCGCGTCGAGCAGGCCGCTCGTCACCCCGCCGGGGCGGCTGAGCAGCGACTCCAGGAGGTGTACCGGCTCGAGCTGGGGGTTGCCTGCGGCGGAGGCCGCCTGCAGGGCGTGTGCCAGCGCCTCCTGGGCCATGGTGGTGAACTTCGGTTCCATCCGGGCGTCCTCCGCATCGCGATGTCGTCTGGTCACGACAACCGCCTCAGACTTGAGCCTATTCCGCTCAACTCCGAGACGCGAGCCCGCCGCGGCCCGCGCCCGGCCCACGATCTCGGCCTGCGTCTGCCCGCATCCCTGTGGGAGGGTCGAGCATGCGCACTCCACGACTGCTCGAGGCCACGGTCCTCGCCGCCCTGACGACCCTCGCCCTGAGCGGCTGCGTGCGCCTGGACGTCGACCTCGCCCTGCAGCCCGACGACACCGTCGACGGGTCGATGGTCTTCGCGATCTCCTCCGAGCTCGCCGAGCTCTCCGGGCAGGACCCGGCCGACCTCTCCCAGGAGCTGCAGGACCAGCTCCTGGCCAGCCAGGACGGACCGGAGAACGCCCGCACCGAGCCCTACGAGCAGGACGACTTCACGGGGACCACCCTGCACTTCGAGGGCGAGCAGCTCGACCTCTTCGGGGGCGAGGAGGGTCAGGACGGGCTGGACGTCGTCCGCGAGGGCGACGAGTTCGTCGTCACCGGGGTGCTCGACCTCACGCAGGTGGCCGACGCCCAGGAGCAGGGCCTCTCGCAGGACTTCGACGTGCGGGTCGCCGTGACCTTCCCGGGATCGGTGAGCGACCACAACGGCGTCATCGACGGGCGTCGCGTCACCTGGGTCGCGGTGGCCGGCGAACGGCTCGAGATGCAGGCGCGGGGTAGCGCCGTCGAGGGCGGCGGCGGACTGTCCGCCGGCCTCCTGGCTGGGCTCGTCGCAGCGCTCCTGGTCGCCGCCGGCCTGGTCGTCCTCCTCGTGACGCGGTCCCGCAGCACTCCCGACCGCGACGACGCGGTCGCGGTCCCGCAGGGCATCCCCCAGCAGGCCGTGGTGAGCGACGGTCCGGCGGCCATCGACCCCTCAGGCCCTCCGGAGCCGGTCGCGCCCGCCGCTCCGCCGGCAGCCACCGATCCGCCCGCACCTGTCGCTCCCCCGGCACCCGCAGCGCCCTACCCGCCGACCGCGCCCCCGGTCGACCCGACCGAGGTCGTCCCCCCCGAGGAGGACCGACCGACCTCCTGAGACGAGTCGCCGGGCCGCCCGCGCCTGCGGGCACCCGCAGGCCCGGGCCTGGCATGATCACACCTGAGCGGCAAGGTCACCGTCGACCCGGTCGCACGAGGAGGACGACATGTCGATCATCGTCGGCTACACCCCCACCCCCCAGGGCGAGGCCGCGCTGCAGCACGCCATCGTCGAGGCCCGGACGCACGGGCACGACCTGGTCCTGGTGAACGTGTCCCCGGTGAGCGAACCCAGGTCGAGCTTCGCGACCGACGAGGACGTCGCCCGGGTCCGCGCGGCCCTCGACCCCACGGGTCTTCGGTACTCGATCCGCCAGCTGGTGCGCGGCAAGGACGTCGCCGACGAGATCGTGGGCATGGCCACCGAGCTCTCGGCAGCCCTCGTCGTCATCGGGCTGCGGCACCGGACCCCGGTCGGCAAGCTCCTGCTGGGCAGCAACTCCCAGCGGATCCTGCTCGAGTCGCCGTGCCCGGTGACGGCCGTCAAGGCCCCTCACCGACGTCGTGACGCGGGACCGAGCTCTGGCGCCTGACATGGGACACCCGCCGAGCACCGACGACCGCGCCAGCACCGGCGCCACCGTGCCCGCACCGTGGCGGCCCGACCTCCTGGGCGAGGGCTGGCAGGCCCGGACCCTGAGGCTGACGCCCGACGACCACGGTGAGGCGGTCGCCACGCTGGTGCGCCGCACGCCGTCGGCCGAGGCACCCCGTCGCCGGGCAGTGCTCTACGTCCACGGCTACGTCGACTACTTCTTCCAGCGACACCTCGGTGACTTCTGGGACGCCGCAGGCTACGACTTCTACGCCCTGGACCTGCGCACCCACGGCCGCTCCCTGCTGCCCCACCAGCTGGCGAACTACTGCACCGAGCTCGCGGTGCACGCCGAGGAGCTGGACCTCGCGGTACGGATCCTGCGCGAGGAGGAGGGACACGACCTGGTCGTCGCCAACGGGCACTCCACCGGCGGGCTGCTGGTCAGCCTGTGGGCCCACGCGCGCCGCGGGAGCCCGTCGGGCCCGGACGCCCTGGTGCTCAACAGCCCCTGGTTCGACCTCAACAAGCCGTGGTTCGACCGGGTCGTGACCACCCGGGTGGTCGACGTGGTCGGCCGGGTGCTCCCACGGCTCGTGGTCGGCGGGGTCGACCGCTACTACGGGGAGTACCTGCACGAGACCGCGGGCTGGGAGTACGACCTGGCGTGGAAGCCCGACCTGGGCTTCGGCGCACGTGCCGGGTGGCTCCGGACCATCCGGCGGGCCCACCGGGCGGTCGCCCGTGGCCTCGCGATCGACGTCCCCGTGCTGGTCTGCGCCTCGACCGAGACCGGGCCCTCGGACCGGTGGCACGACCGCCTGGACCGCACCGACAGCGTGCTCGCGGTCGAGCACATCGTGCAGCGTGCCCCCCTGCTGGGCCCCGACGTCACCGTGGTGCAGATCGAGGGTGGGATCCACGACCTCGCGCTGTCCCCCGAGCCGGCGCGCAGCGCATACTTCGACGCGATCCGCTCGTGGCTCGGTGACCGGCTGCCCTGATCGGGACCGCTCCTCAAGGACGGCCGTCTCGGTGTCGACAGCCCAGGCATGACCGCGACCCACGTCCAGCCTGGCTGGTACCCGTGCCCCGCGACCGCCGGGCAGCTGCGCTGGTACGACGGCGTGCAGTGGACCGACCAGGTCACCCCCGTGCCACCCCCGGCGGCTCCCGTGTGGCAGCACGGTGCACCCGCGACCGCACCACGGGGCTCGGGCGAGGAACCCTCGGACCCGCTCCACTGGATCGTCCCCACCGGTCGCTCCGGGGTCTCCATCGTGGCCGGCTACGTCGGTCTGATCGCCCTCCTGGTGTGGCCGTTGGGTCCGGTGGCCGTGTGGCTCGGGACCTGGGGTCTGCGCAAGGCCCGTCACGGGGGTCACGGATCGGGCCGTTCGGTCTTCGCGATCATCGCGGGAGCACTCGGCACCGTCCTGGGGGTCCTGGCACTGACCGGCGCCCTGTTCTGAGACCCGTGGGCAGCGCTTCGGAGACCAGTGGGTAGCGTGACGGGCGTGACCTCGCCGACCGACCGCTTCTCGCACGTCCCGGCCTCCGCGCACGACCCGATCCGGACCTTCCACCCTCGCCGCAGCCCGCTGCGACGCGGGCAGCGCAAGGCCGTCGAGACGCTCTGGGACGCCTACGGCTTCTCCGTGCACGACGACACGAACGGTGCACCACCGCTGACCCCGCAGGGTCACCTGGACACCACCACGCTCTTCGGCCGGTCCGCCCCGGTGGTGCTGGAGATCGGCTCAGGGATGGGCGAGGCCGTGGCGGCCACCGCGGCGGCGCACCCCGAGCACGACCACCTCGCGGTCGAGGCGCACGTGCCGGGGGTGGCCAGCACCTTGCGCCGCATCCGATGGCTGGGGCTGACGAACCTGCGGGTCGCCCACGGCGACGCTCTGGACCTGCTGCGCGACCAGGTCACGCCGGGCTCGCTGCACGCGGTGCACGTCTTCTTCCCCGACCCGTGGCCCAAGGCCCGTCACCACAAGCGCCGCATCATCTCGCCCGAGCACGTCGCCCTGATGCGTTCCCGGCTCGCGCCCGGGGGCACCCTGCACTGCGCGACCGACTGGGCCCCTTACGCCGCCTCGATGCTCGAGACGCTCGAGGCGGACCCCGGCCTGGTCAACCCCCACGACGGGTACGCACCGCGCCCGGCGGACCGACCGGTGACCAAGTTCGAGCAGCGCGGCCTGGACCTCGGCCACCCGATCCACGACCTGGTCATGACCCGCACGACGGCCTCCGTCCCGTAGCCGCCGTGCGGGTCACCGCCTCACGCGGGCGCTCGTCCCTCGGCCGCGAGCAGGGCCCGGGACTCGTCGTCGTCGAAGAGGCGCGAGCGGATGAGGAACCGCACCCCCTCGGGCGCCTCGAGGGAGAACCCGGCGCCCCGGCCCGGGACGACGTCGATGGTCAGGTGGGTGTGCTTCCAGTACTCGAACTGGTTGCGGCTCATCCACACCGGCACGGTGAAGGGCTCGGCGTCGGGCCCGGCGTCCTGGCCGGCACCGGGCCCGCCGTCCACGTCCCCCCCGGGCACCTCGCCGGGGACGCGCAGCAGACCCAGCTGCACGTCGGCGTCACCGGTGAGGAAGTCGCCGTCGGGGTAGCACATCGGGGACGACCCGTCGCAGCACCCCCCGGACTGGTGGAACATCAGCTCGCCGTGCTGACGACGCAGCGTCCGCAGCAGCTGCTCCGCGGCAGGCGTCAGCGCCACCCGTTCCGGGACCGCGCTCACCTCGTCCATGCCCGAACCCTCTCCCTCCGGCCGCCGCTCAGAAGAACCCGAGCTTCTGGGCCGAGTAGGAGACCAGCAGGTTCTTGGTCTGCTGGTAGTGGTCGAGCATCATCTTGTGGTTCTCCCGGCCGATGCCCGAGCCCTTGTAGCCACCGAAGGCCGCTGCTGCGGGGTAGGCGTGGTAGCAGTTGGTCCACACCCGGCCCGCCTGGATCTCGCGCCCGGCCCGGTAGGCGAGGTTCGCCTCACGGGTCCACACCCCGGCGCCCAGGCCGTACAAGGTGTCGTTGGCGATGGACAGCGCGTCGTCGTAGTCCGAGAACCCGGTCACCGCGAGCACCGGCCCGAAGATCTCCTCCTGGAAGATCCGCATCGAGTTCTTGCCCTCGAAGATCGTCGGCTGCATGTAGTAGCCCCCCGCCAGGTCGCCCTCGAGGTGGTTGCGCTCGCCGCCGGTGACCAGCGTCGCCCCCTCGGCCTTGCCGATGTCGACGTAGCTGAGGATCTTCTCGAGCTGGTCGTTGGAGGCCTGGGCGCCCATCATCGTCGCGGTGTCCAGGGGGTTGCCCTGCACGATCGCCCGGGTGCGCTCGACCGCGTCGCCCAGGAACCCGTCGTAGATGGACTGCTGGATCAGCGCGCGGGACGGGGCCGTGCACACCTCACCCTGGTTGAAGGCGAACATGGTGAAGCCCTCGAGCGTCTTGCTGTAGTAGTCGTCCTGCTCGCGGGCGACGTCCTCGAAGAAGATGTTGGGGCTCTTGCCGCCGAGCTCGAGGGTCACCGGGATGAGGTTCTGGCTCGCGTACTGCATGATCAGTCGGCCGGTGGTGGTCTCACCGGTGAAGGCGATCTTGCGGATGCGGGGGGAGGACGCGAGGGGCTTGCCTGCCTCGACACCGAACCCGTTGACGACGTTGAGCACGCCGGGGGGCAGGATGTCGGCGACCAGCTCCATCAGGACCATGATCGACACGGGGGTCTGCTCAGCGGGCTTGAGCACGATGCAGTTGCCGGCCGCGAGCGCCGGCGCGATCTTCCACACCGCCATCAGCAGCGGGAAGTTCCACGGGATGATCTGCCCGACGACCCCGAGCGGCTCGTGGAAGTGGTAGGCGACGGTGTCCTCGTCGATCTGCGAGATCGAGCCCTCCTCGGCACGGATCGCACCGGCGAAGTAGCGGAAGTGGTCGATGGCCAGCGGCAGGTCGGCGCCGATGGTCTCGCGCACGGCCTTGCCGTTGTCCCAGGTCTCGGCCACCGCGAGCATCTCCAGGTTGGCCTCCATCCGGTCGGCGACCTTGTTGAGGATCACGGCACGCTCGGTCGCCGTCGTCCTCCCCCAGGCGCGAGCCGCGCCGTGCGCGGCGTCCAGCGCGCGCTCGATGTCCGCGGCATCACCGCGCGCGACCTCGGTGAAGGTCCGGCCGGTCACCGGCGACGGGTTCTCGAAGTAGCGACCCGAGACGGGTGCGACGTACTCGCCGCCGATCCAGTGGTCGTAGCGGTCGCGGAAGGTGGCCAGGCTGTCGGGCGAGCCGGGAGGGGCGTAGACGGTCACGGGTGGAACCTCCATACCGGTGGGCCGGGTCCAGGTCGTGGGCCCGGGGGCGTCGCACCGTTGCGACGCGCCACGCCGTGACCGTAGGTCGGCCGAGGTTGCACAAGGGTTGCGCGGGACACCCTCGCGGACGGGCGGCGGACGTCTCAGTCCGTCACGCCGCCCAGCGTCCGGTCGAGCAGGCGGAGGCGAGCCCTCGCCCGGGCCGCCCCCGGTGACCCGGCAGGCATCAGCGCGGTCAGCCGCTGCCACGCGGACCAGTCCTCGGCGCCCGCCGCGCTCAGGGTCCACGCCACGACGGCCGCGACGTCGTCGGTGTCCTCGACCGCTGCCCGCACCTCCGCGTCGACCTCGTGCCGCAGGGCGACCACCCCCGGAGCCTGGGAGCGCGGCAGCACGGGGCCGGCGTAGCGGCTCACCGCCGCGGCGACGTCCCCCCGGGCCAGGTCCTCACGCACGTCGTCGACGTCGGTGCGCAGCGGCGTCGCGAGCCGGTAGGGCCGTGACGCCCCGAGCAGCGGGCCGACGGCGCGACGCAGCCGGGAGATCTCCGCCCGGACCGTCACGTCCGAGAGCGTGCCGGGGTGCAGCTCGACCGCGAGGCCGTCGGCGGAGAGCCCCGCGGGGTGGGTCGCGAGCAGCAGGAGCATCTCGGAGTGGCGCAGACCGAGTGCCAGGGTGGTCGACCCGCGACCCTCGGCAGCCGCGTGCAGCGCCCCCGCGGACCGCCCCAGCACCTCGAGCCTGGGCGCCGGTGCGGCGGCGGGACGCGGGCGAGCGCGGGTGACGGCCCGTCGTCGGACCGGACGGCGTGCGTGCGCGGCGTCGCGCAGCGCACGCACGGCCAGCTCGGCCTCCATCGCCGCGACGGTGGCCCGGGCCAGGGAGAGCATGTGGGGAGAGGCCGCAGCATCGCCGCCCGTGATGTCCAGGACGCCGAGCAGCGCACCGCTCACCGGGTCGTGGACGGGTGCGGCCGAGCAGCTCCACGGCTGGACCGCCCGGCTGAAGTGCTCGGCGGCGAAGACCTGGACCTCGTGGTCGGTGGCCAGTGCGATCCCTGGCGCGCTCGTGCCCACGTCCTGCTCGAGCCACCGGGCGCCCTCGACGAAGCCGGCGTCCTCGACCGCGCGCAGCACGGCCCGGTCGCCCTCGACCCACAGCAGCCGCCCGGCGTCGTCGGCCACACCGACGACCACGCCGTCGGAGCCGGCTCCGTCGATCAGGATCCTGCGGACGATCGGCATCAGGGGCGCCAGCGCGTGGTCACGCCGGTAGGCCGCGAGGTCCGGCGAGTCGAGGTCCAGGCCGATCTGGGGGTGCTCGGGGTCCACTCCCGAGCGCCGGCTGCGTTCCCAGGACTCCAGGACGATGCGACGCACCGCTCCCGCCGACCCTCCGGCGAGGAAGGACTCGTGGGCGCGGTGCAACCGCGAGGCCAGCTCGGTCGGGTCCGACCCGGACGGCCAGGCCAGCCACGGGCTGGTGGTCATGCCGATCCCTGCTCCCCTCGACACCGTCGTCGGGTGATGGTGCACGGTTCCTGTCTGACGACCGCAGCCTAACCGTCTGTGCGCTCCGTCGTCCGGTCGCCGTCCGGGCTGCGGGACGTCCACTAGCATCGGCTCACGACGAGCCCGACGGACATCTCTCGGGCGAACCCCACCGGGTACCTGCAGGACGCCCGGGCGGGGTGCGGTCCGCTGCGAGCCGAGGGAGAGGCGTGACACCGTCGAAGCCGGCGCGTACGCGAGCCAACCTCGAGGACGTCGCCTCGGTCGCCGGGGTGTCACGCGCCACCGTCTCGCGCGTGGTCAACGGCTGGGCGTCGGTGGCCCCCGAGCTGCGGGAGCGGGTCGAGCGGGCCGTCACCGAGCTCGGCTACGTCCCGAACAGCGCGGCCCGCACGCTGGTCACCCGACGGACCGACACCATCGCCCTGGTCGCCTCCGAGCCCGACCCACGCGTGTTCGGGGACCCGTTCTTCTCCGGGATCGTGCGCGGCGTCAGCCAGGAGCTCATGCAGGCGGGCGTGCAGATGGTCCTGGTGATGGCTCAGTCCGCCGACGACCTGGACCGCATCGGACGGTACCTGCGCACGGCACCGCTGGACGGGGTCCTGCTGGTCTCGGAGCACGCGAGCCACGACCCGATCCCCGGCGCGATGCTCCAGGCGGGGGTCCCGGTGGTCATCGGGGGGCGCCCCATGCGCCCCGAGCTGGACATCCCCTCGGTCGACAACGACAACGTCGGCGGGGCCCGCGCCGCCGTGACGCACCTCCTCGGACGGGGGCGGTCCACGATCGGCACCGTCGCCGGGCCCGCCGACATGGCCGCCGGACGCGATCGCCTCGACGGGTTCCGCGAGGGGCTCGGCACCGGCTTCGACCCCGACCGCGTCGAGCACGGCGACTTCACCCAGGCCGGGGGCGAGGCCGCCACGCGCCGGCTGCTCACCCGGGCACCCGACCTCGACGGGCTGTTCGTCGCCTCGGACCTGATGGCCCTGGGTGCGCTGCGCGCCCTGCGCCTCGCGGGACGCCGGGTGCCCGACGACGTCGCGGTCGTGGGTTTCGACGACATCCCGCTCGCGGCGACGGCCGAGCCACCGTTGACCACGGCTCACCAGCAGACGGTGCTCCAAGGGCGGGTCATGGCGCGGATGCTGCTGTCCCGGGCACGGCCCGACCTGGATCTCGCGGCCGACCCGGAGGTTCCCGACCTGGCCGGGCTCGACCGGGTGGTGCTGCCGGTACGACTGGTCGTACGCGAGTCCACCTGATCGGACCGCCGATCCTTCTCGCCCTCCGCCCTGCCCGCCGGTACGCATGACCCAGGGTGGTCGGTCGCCCGCCCGGCGCGGCCGGTCGCCTCGTCGCCTCATGGCCGCGTCGCCTCGTGGGCCCGCAGACCTTGTCTGCTCGAAAGCCGTGTGGATTCCGCAGAGAGCACTCTCTCGCGTCTCGGCCAGGGGCGCGACAACTCAACGGCGAGCTCGTCACGCCGGCCCTTCACCTGCACCAGGAGAGGCCTCGTCATGTCCGCGATCCAGTCCCTAGCCCTGCCCCGGCACGGTGGTTCCCCATCCCGCGGGCGTCCCCGCACCGCTTCCCTGTCCCGCTCGCTGCCCCGCGCCGGTGCGGCCCTCGCGGAGGCGGCTGCCCTGCTGGTCGCGCCCGCGGTGCTGCCAGCCGTGGCCGACGAGCACGAGGAGGTGCTCCCACCCACCCTGGTCGACGACTTCGAGCAGCCCCTGGAGCAGGGGTCCCAGGGCGCGGTCCCGCTCGGCTTCACCGCCGCCCAGTCGCCCGGCAGCACGGTGTCCTTCGACCGTTCGACCGCGCAGCTGACCGACCGGGGCCCGTGCCCTGCCGAGCGGCTGCCGGCAGGGCACGGGCCTCGTCTCGCCCGACGTTGTGGGGCCGCGCATGGTCGTGCAAGGCGCATCCCACTCGAAAGCGGACAGCAGAAAGGGCCACCCCTCACGGGGTGGCCCTTTCTGAAAGGGTGTTCGGCGGCGACCTACTCTCCCACACAGTCTCCCATGCAGTACCATCGGCGCAGAAGGGCTTAGCTTC
>NZ_JAMBPP010000024.1 GCF_023369855.1 Actinotalea alkalitolerans
CTGCTCACCCGCCGGCTCGAGGTGCACGAGAAGACCGCCTGGATGCTGCGCAGCATGCTCGCCTGAGCGGGCCGCCCGAGCACGCGTCCAGCCCTGGCGATGGACGAGCGACTCAAGGCGTGCCCGCCGAGGCACTGTTCGCGGGCGTGACCCCTCCCGGTCGCCCTGGGTCTGCCCACCGGTCGCCCCGGATGCCTAGCATCCGACCGGTGAGAGCCCTGACGACCACCCCGCACCAGCACGGACCGACGGCGAGCTGCCGCCACTCCCACGAGAGCCCGTCCGTCGGTCAGGTCCCCGACCCGCACGACGCCCATGCCCCCGGTGACCGGGTCGCGGCAGGCGTCATGGGCGCGTGCCAGACATGAGCGCCGCGCGGTCAGGAGTGGACGACGCGCGACTCTCGGAGCACCCACCGCCGCGCCACGTCCTGGCACACATCAGCGATCCGCACTTCGTCGGCGGGACGTCTCCCCTGCTCCACGGGGTGGTGGACAGCCGGCGCCTCCTGATGAGGCTGCTCGCGCAGCTCGAGGGATCGGGGGTACCCCCTCAGGCCCTGGTGTTCACCGGCGACCTCGCTGACCTGGGCGAGGCCGACGCGTACCGGAGCCTGCGTGCCGCCGTGCAGCCCGCCGCCGACCGCATGGGAGCACAGGTCGTGTGGGTGATGGGCAACCACGACGACCGCGCGCAGGTACGGACCCAGCTGATGGGAGAGCAGGGCTCGGCCGAACCGATCGACCGCGTCGTGTGGCTGGACGGGCTGCGGGTCGTCGTCCTGGACACCAGCGTGCCGGGAAGCCACCATGGCGAGCTCACCACGTCCCAGCTGTCCTGGCTGCGGGGTGTCCTGGCCCGGGCCGCGCCCGAGGGCACGATCCTGGCCATGCACCACCCACCGGTCCCCTGCCTGCAGGACGGCGCGGTCGCGGTCGAGCTGCGCGGGCAGGCGCCCCTGGCGGCCGTCCTGCGCGGCACCGACGTCCGTTCGATCCTCGCCGGCCACCTGCACTTCTCCACGAGCGCCACCTTCGCCGGGATACCGGTCTCGGTCGCCGGCTCGACGTGCTACACGCAGGACCTGATGACCCCTCGACGCGGCACACGGGGCAGGGACGGCGGGCAGGGCTTCCACCTCGTGCATGTCTACGACGAGACGATCATGCACTCGATGGTCCCGCTCGGGCGTCATCAGACGGTCGGGGCGAGCGACGTCAGCCCCTCGGAGCAGTACCCCGACCTGAGGGTGCCGTCGGACCCCTCGCCATCCGACGATCGGGTCCGCACCCCCGCACGCGAGGTGTCCACCGTCGGGTAGCCAGCGGCTCGACCGTGCACACCGCACGGGGGCCACCGCCCAGGTGCGGCGTCGTGCGCGCCCGCGAGGTCCCGTCCGCTCAGCTCAGTAGCGGACGGTGCCGCCCTGGCTTCCGCCCATCGCCTCGAGGCGGCGGATCCGCTCGGCCATCGGGGGGTGGGTCGCGAACAGCTTGGCCATCCCGGCCCCACGGAACGGGTTGGCGATCATCAGGTGCGAGACGTCGACCAGGTCCCGGTTGGCCGGCAGGGGCGCACGCTGGGTGCCCCGCTCGAGCTTGGCCAGGGCCGACGCCAGGGCGTGGGGGTCGCCCGTCAGCCGGGCCCCGTCCTCGTCGGCGTCGAACTCCCGGGTGCGACTGATCGCGAGCTGGATCACCATGGCGGCCATCGGGGCGAGCAGGGCCATCGCGATCATCGCGAGCGGGTTGCCGCCCCGCTCACGCCCCCCGCCGAAGAACATCAGGAACTGGGCGAAGGCCGTGATGATGCCGGCGAAGGCCGCCGCGACCGACGAGGTCAGGATGTCGCGGTTGTAGACGTGCATGAGCTCGTGCCCCAGGACCCCGCGCAGCTCTCGCTCGTCGAGGAGGTCCAGGATGCCCTCGGTGCAGCAGACGGCGGCGTTGCGCGGGTTGCGGCCGGTCGCGAACGCGTTCGGCGCCTGGGTGGGGGACACGTAGAGCCGTGGCATCGGCTGGCGCGCCGTGGTCGAGAGCTCACGGACGATGCGGTACATCGCCGGCTGCTCGATCTCGCTGACCGGTCGCGCGTGCATCGCGCGGATCGCGATCTTGTCCGAGTTCCAGTAGCCGTAGGCGGTGCCCAGCACACCCATCCCGGCAAAGACCCACAGGAAGCTGCCGCCGTCGACCAGTGCCCCGATCCCCAGCACCACCGCCCACATCAGGCCGAACAGGCCCGCCGTCTTGAGGCCGTTGAAGTGCCGTCGACCCGTCACCGCTGCGCTCCCTGTCGTCGATGTGCTGCTCCCTGCACAACGCTGCAGCGCCTCGACCCGTTCCCGCCCGTCGGGCGGTGTCAGACCTCGCCGCGGATCACGGCGAGCATGTCCTCGCGGGGGACCACCTTGATCCGCTGACGGCCGTGGGGCTCGCCCAGCGACTGCTCGTAGGCGTCCAGCAGCATCCAGCCCGACCACTCGACGAACCCGACGCCGCGGCCGGTGAGGAAGTCGGTCACGCCCTCGACCTCGCGGACCGGGGCGGGCTCGAGCCCCTCGACGTCCGAGACCAGGTGCCGGATCGTCTCCGACGCGTCGGACTTGGTGTGCCCGATCAGGCCCACCGGCCCGCGCTTGATCCAGCCCGTGGTGTACACACCCTGCAGGATCTCGCCGTCGGGCTGGACCACACGGCCCTCCCGGTTGGGGATGACCCCCTCGACCTCGTCGAACGGGATGCCCGCGAGCGGCGACCCGAAGTACCCCACGGCGCGATACACCGCCTCGACCGGCCAGTCGTGCATCTGACCCGTCCCGGCGACCGTGCCGTCACCCGTCAGGACCGTGCGCTCGGTCCGCAGGCCCGTCACGGCGTCCTCGCCGAGCACCTCGACCGGGCGCTGCAGGAAGTGCAGGTGGATGCGGCGGCTCGCCGTGAGCTCCTCGGGGTCCTTGAGGGTCCAGTCGGTGAGGGTCTTGACCACCTGCTTGGTCTGGTTCGAGGAGTGGATGGCGGCCATCGAGCCCTCGTCGAAGTCGAAGTCCTCGGGGTAGACGATGACGTCGACGTCGGGCACGT
Organism: Actinotalea alkalitolerans; assembly: GCF_023369855.1. GTDB lineage: Bacteria > Actinomycetota > Actinomycetes > Actinomycetales > Cellulomonadaceae > Actinotalea. Next base: position 3,084 of record NZ_JAMBPP010000024.1, read on the forward strand.
GGCCGAGCTCACGCAGCTCGAGCGGGGAGAACTTCACCTGGGCCGGTCCCCGCCGGGCGAAGATGTGGACGTCGGTCACCGGGTTGGCGAGCAGCCCCTGGTGGACGTTGTCGGGGATCTCGGTGGGGAGCAGGTCCTGGGGGTGCTTGGCGAGCATCCGGGCGACGTCCAGGGCGACGTTCCCCGCCCCCACGACGGCGACGTTGCGGGCCTCGAGCGGCCAGGTGCGCGGGACGTCGGGGTGACCGTCGTACCAGGAGACGAAGTCCGCGGCGCCGAAGGAGCCCTTCTTCTCGATCCCCGGGATCCGCAGGTCGGCGTCACGGATCGACCCGGTCGAGAAGATCACCGCGTCGTAGAAGCGCCGCAGGTCGTCCAGGTCCAGGTCGGTCCCGTAGTCGACGTTGCTGAGCAGGCGGATGTCTCCCCGGTCGAGGATCTTGTGCAGCGCGACGATGATCTGCTTGATCCGCGGGTGGTCCGGGGCGACCCCGTACCGCACCAGGCCGAACGGGGCGGGCAGCCGCTCGAAGAGATCGATCGACACCTCGACCTCCGACTTGGACAGGATGTCGGCCGCGTAGATGCCGGCCGGACCGGCACCGACGATCGCGACGCGCAGGGGACTCGTGCTGCTCACGGGAGGAGAACGCCTTCCAGGGGAGGGAGCGCCGTGGGGCGTGGCAGGGCCACACGCAGCGCCAGGACTCTGCGCCCAGTGTAGGCGCGCGAGGGGCTCGCTCAGGCAACGAACGAGTCATGGGACGACGCGCCTCGTGGTCGATGCCCCCTCTGTCCGGGAGGGCGTACGTTCACCTCGTGCAGCCTCCCGTCCCCGTCCCGCCCCCGGGTCCGCGCCCCTTGCCCCCGGCACGTGCCGCCGTGGCGCCCACGAGCCGCAGCGGGCTGGCCCTGGGGCTCGGCGCCTACCTGCTCTGGGGGTTCCTGCCGCTGTACTTCCCGCTCCTCTCCCCCGCGGGACCGGTCGAGATCATCGCCCACCGGGTGGTGTGGTCCTTGCTGTTCTGCGTGGTGATCCTGCTGGTCACCCGCCAGTGGGGCCTGTTCACCCGGGTCGTACGGAACCGCCGGATGCTCGGCACCCTCGCCCTGGCCGGGATGCTGGTCGCGGTCAACTGGTTGGTGTTCGTCTACGGCGTGCTGAGCGGGCACACGGTCGACACGGCCCTCGGGTACTACATCAACCCGCTGGTCACCGTGGGTATCGCCGTGCTCGCCCTGGGTGAACGGCTGCGGGCCGCGCAGTGGGTCGCGCTCGGCACCGGTGCGGTGGCCGTGGTGGTGATCACCGTGGGGGTCGGACGGCTGCCGTGGATCGCCCTGACCCTGGCGGGCACCTTCGGGGCCTACGGGCTGATCAAGAACCGGGTGGGGCGCACCGTCCCCGCGGTGGCCAGCCTGGCCGTGGAGACCGCGGTGCTGAGCCCCGTCGCGCTGGGCTACCTGCTCTGGCTCGGCGCGGCCGGCACCGCAGCCTTCGGGACCAACGGCACGCCTCACGTGCTCGCCCTGGTCGCCTCGGGCGTCATCACAGCCGTCCCGCTGCTGCTCTTCGGCGGCGCGGCCCGGCGTCTTCCCCTCAGCGTGGTCGGCATGCTCCAGTACCTCGCACCGACCCTGCAGTTCGCCATCGGGGTGCTGGTCTTCGCCGAGCAGATGCCCGCAGCACGCTGGTGGGGCTTCGCCCTGGTGTGGGTCGCACTGGTGATCCTGACCACCGACGGCCTGCGTGCCGGGCGGGCCGACCGGCTGGCGCGGCGCGCGGCCTGAGGCGCCCGGGACAGGTCAGTCGTGCCCGACGGTGAACCAGAAGTCGCCGAAGGCCACGGTCGCCCCCACCGGCACCCGGACCTGCTGGTCCGGTGCGCACAGGATCTGCTGACCGTCGGGCAGCGTCACCACCGTCCCGTTGGTCGAGCTGCGGTCGCGCAGCCACACGCCCTGCCGGTCGACGCCCGCCACCAGGTGCGTCTTGGAGACCGACCTTCCCGGGTCGGGGACCTGGAGGAGCCCCCCAGGGGCCGACTCCCCCACCCGCGGGGCCGGGTTGCGGCCGACCAGCAGGGTCCGCTCGAGGACGAGCCGGCTCCCGTCCCACAGGTCGAGGGTCGCGCTGGGGTCCACCGGCCCGATCGAGGCACCCTGCACCACGGGGACGCGCCGGCGGGCGGCCGACGTCAGCTGGGTGGCCTCGACGTCCTCGGGCAGGTCGGGGTACCTGTCCGCGGGACGCCGCGCACGGGGTGCCGGCGGTGCTGGCAGCACGGGCGGACGAGGCGGTGCAGGCGGTGCGGGAGGTGCCGCAGGTGCGACATCGTCCGGTCTCGGGGCGGGCCGCTCGTCCCCGAGCGCCCGGCCCGGCTCGTGAGGGTCGACCGACCCCGGCACGGTGGAGATGAGCTGGTCGCCGACCCCCGCCACCGGGCCGGTGCGCGGTACTGCCGCACCCGGTGCAGACGTGGCCGGCGAGGGTGCGGGCCCCACCGACGAGAGGGGTCCACCCGGTGCTCGCCCCGCTCCCTGGAGCAGGCTGTCCAGTCGGCGTGAGGCCTCGGGCGCCCCGATCCCGGGCCCGCCGACGGACGGGTCACGGCCCAGTGCGACGTCGAAGACGACCGTGCCGGCAGCCTTGTCGTGCCATCCCTGGCGCCGCCCGCTGCGGTCGAAGAACGGTGAGACGTGCACCACGAGCTGTCCCACCCCCAGCACCATGGTCCCGGCCGCCACCACGAGCAGGCGGATCAGCATCCGGCCCATGCCCACCGGACGCCCGTCGTCCGCCGAGAGCGAGCGCAGCCCGACCGCGCGCTTGCCCACCGTCCATCCCCGGGTCCCCTGGTACCACCACTGGAACACACCGAGCCCCAGGAGCAGCAGGGAGCCCACGGTGAGCAGCACCAGGTCCGGGGCGGCCGGCCCGGTGACCCCCGACCCGAACGACCCGAGCACCGGCACCAGGCTCGCGACGACCAGCGCCCCGCCCAGGAGCAGGTACGCCACCTGGTCGATCAGGAACGCGAGCAGGCGCTTGCCCATGCTCGCGGGGACGGCTCCAGGCGTCGGCATCCAGGTCTCGTCGCTTCCTTGTCGGACCGGCCGCCGGTGAGGGCGTGCGGTCGGGGTCGTCGCAGGGCCAGTGTCCCTCACTCTGGCATCGGCATCCGGGGGGTAGGACCTGAACACCCGCTCGCGCCCGCGCGGCGATCAGCCGACCAGCCGGGCGGTGCGGAACAGCTCGTCGAGCTCACCCGAGGCGAAGGACCCGACAGGACCCGAGACGGACAGCATGGCCAGCGTGCCGTCGCCGAGCTCGACCGCGAGCATGACCTCACGCACCCCGGAGACCTCGCTCACCCCGTCCACGTGGTCGGCGCGGCCGTCCCACACGACCTCGTCGGTGCTCTCCCACGGCCCGACCACCGAGGCGAGCCCCCCGTGCGTCCCCGGGGCGGCGGTCATCACCGTCACCACCACCCCGCCCCGCGCGACGGCGCCCCAGGCGCCGTCGATCACCGTGCCCGAGGCCGCCGCGGTCTCACGCAACAGGTCGAAGGTCGTCGAGGGTGCCATCTCCCACGGTTCGAGCCCCGCGGGCAGCGTGAGGTCGAACGGGCCGAGGATCGTCCCGACGGACGCCGGTGGCGAGTCCTCGGACCGGTCCACCGCCGACGCCACACCGGCCGCCGTCCCCATCCCCGCGGCCAGGGCCAGGACAGCCGCACCGCCCATCAGGGCATGGGCACGCGCACGGGAGGTCGCGCGCCAGCGAGCAGCCAGCCGGCTGCACCACCCGACGACGGTCGCCCATCGCGCCACCAGGGCCGCCGCGCCGCGAGCGAGGACGCCCCGCCCCCGGGCAGAGGCCGGCAGCCGGGCACCCGTCCCACCCCGAGCAGTGCGCCGCACCCCCGTGGTGGTCGGCGACGACGTCATACGGTCACGGTAGTGCCGACGGGTGGCTCAGCCGGCGGTCGCGGACCTTCCCCGCCGCACCGCCGCCCTGCGCTCCGACCGACGCCTGCGCAAGGAGACGGTCGCCCACCGGGCCCGCCACCGGTGACGGCGCGGAACGCTGCCCCGCATCGCCGCGATCGCGACGTCCACCTGCCCCCAGTAGCTCTCGACCTGCGCAGGGGTCGGCTCGCCCGGACCGAAGACCATCGCATCGGCCCCCGAGGCGAGCACGGCGACCGCACCGCCCACGGAGGACGTCCCGACCTGACGCCGTCGTCCACCGGAAGGGCCGAACGCCTCGGCCAGCTCGACCGCGGTCTCACGCCGGGTCGCCCGGACCGGCGGGGGTCGCCGCAGGTCCCGGGCGTGGTCGATCACCTCGTCCCAGCCTCCGACGACCCGTGCCACGGCCGGGCCTGCGGCTCGCCGACGCCGACGCCGACGGCGCTTGGCTGCGACGACCAGCAGGAACGGGCCGACGAGCAGCAGCACGGGCACGCCGACCGCTGCCGCCACCAGCACCACCTGCCGCCAGCCGTCAGCGGCGGCGGGCTCCTGCCCGGTGTCCTCGGTGCGCGCCTGCTCGGTGTCGTCGTCCGGTGGGGTCACCGGGTCGGGCGGCGGAGGCGGAGGCTGCATGACCTGGGGCTGCGGTTCGGACTGCTCCTGGGGGACGTCGTCCCGCGGGGTCTTGGTCTCGTCCGGGGTGGGATGGAACGGGACCCACCCGTGGCCCGTGAAGGCGATCTCGACCCAGGCCTGGACGTCCTGCCCGCGGACCACGAGCTCCTGGGCACCGGCCTGCTCCTCGTCCGTCACGAAGCCCAGGACCACCCGGGACGGCAGGCCCATCTCGCGGGCCATCAGGGCCATCGCCGAGGCGTACTGCTCGCCGTCGCCGACCATCAGCTCATCGCTCAGCAGGGCCGTCAGGCGGTTGGCGCCGTGCCCCGAGAGCGAGGGGTGGTCGTCGGTGTCGGGGCGCCCGTGGCTGAACCAGCCGCGCTCCACCAGGCCCGTCTCCAGGCTCCGGGCGACGAGCACCGGTGTGCTCGCCGAGCCGGCGATCTCACCGGCCAGCAACGGCACCGCGTCGGGGACGGCCCGCGGCTCGGGCAGGGTCACCGCGCCGGTGGTGGCTGCGCCGATCTCCTCGTCCGTGGGCACCGTCGGCACCACGACGTCGACCGTCCAGCGGGTACCCGCGGGCACCCCGCCGGTCAGGACGGCTGTCCCCGTCGAGTCGTTGTAACGCAGGTCGGCGACCAGCTCGGCCGCCGTGGAACCCTCGAAGTCGAAGCGCTCGGCGTAGCCGACGGTCGGCAGCCACACCATCGGGAGGTCGTGGACCACGAGCTCGACCTCGGCGCGGGTGCCGCGGACCGACGTCGTGATCGTCTCGCCCACCCGACGGAAGCGACCCGACCCCTCCGCGGACTCGGACCCGGCGACGTTCCAGACCACCCCGTCGAAGGCGTCCATCGTCGCGAGCCTGACCGTCGACCCCTCGGGCAGCCCACGGACCGTCAGCAGGTCGGTGTCGTACCAGTCCTTGACGAAGGTGCGGAAGGCCGAGAGCGGGCTCGCGTGGTCCCGCGGGTCGAACGGCGGGACCAGCTCGTCACGCAGCACGAAGCGGGGGTGCTGCTCGGCGAGCAGCGGCCCCCCCACGACCCCACCGGTGACGACCACGGCCCCCATCGCCAGGAAGGACACCACCCGGCGCGGCGAGAACGTGCCCGTCCGCCACGCGACCCACACCAGCAGACCACCGGCCAGGGCCGTCCCGGCGGGCAGGGGGCGCACGCTCTCCTTGGTCCCGAGCAGCACCGCGAGGCCGAGCACGGCGAACGGGACGAGGGCGGCCCACGCGCCCGCCCGCCGGGGGGTGGCTCGCAGGGCGATGCTCACCGCGCCCAGGGACCCCGCGAACGCGAGCAGGTAGGGGGCGGTCAGCAGGTTCCCGCTGGCACCCAGCGAGGGGTCGAGGGTCAGCACCTGCTTCCAGACGGTGACGACACCGGTCAGCAGCGCGGTGAGCGAACCCAGGGTGGGGACCACCCCGCCGACCGTCGTGGCGGGAGCCACGAGCGCACCACCGGCCACGAGGTACACCGCGATCCCCAGCACCGCCGTCACCGTGGCGGGCCACGCGCGACGCGCTGCGACCGACGCGAGCCCCGCACCCAGGACCAGCCCGCCGACGATCGGCACCAGCACGGCCCGGAACCCGTAGACCGGCCAGAGCGGCAGCAGGGCGACCACGAGAGCGCCGAGCAGGACGCTCACGTCGACGGTCGGCAGCGGGGTGTCCTTGCGCAGCGATGCACTCATCCGGCCACCACCCGGCGCAGCACCCGGGGCAGGTCGGCCAGCGACCCGATGCTGGCCAGCGAGAGCGTGCCGTGCTGGACGACCTCGACCGGCGCACCCTCGCAGCACAGCAGGACCAGGGTGCGCACACCGACCGGGATGTGGACGGCGTGCGCGCGCATCGTCGCGCGGGTCGGCACCGAGCCGACCACCAGGATGGCGACCGAGGCGTCGGGGGCCTCGCGGGCGACCCGTCGGGCCAGGTGGTCGGCGCCGACCCCTCCGGAAGACGCCTCGAGGCCCGAGCAGTCGTCCAGGAGCCGCGGCGGGGTGTCGGTGCGCAGCTGCGCGTCACCGGCCAGCACGGTCAGGTCACGCTCGTCACGCAGGGCCTGCACGCCGACCGACGCGGCGACACCGACCGCGAGCTCGAACTCCCCGTCGGTCGCGTAGTCCCCGGTCGCGGTCGACAGGGCGACGGCGGTGTGCGTGCGGCGGGTGTCCTCGAACTGACGGACCATGAGCGCGCCGATCTTGGCGCTCGACCTCCAGTGGATGTGCCGGCGGTCGTCGCCGGCCACGTAGTCACGCAGCGCGTGGAAGGACATGTCCGAGTCCGAGACGGTGCGCGTCGCCTGACCCTCGAGGTCCCGCAGCACCCCCGACGCCGCACCAGCCAGCGAGACCAGCCGAGGGTGCACGTAGAGGTCGACCGGACCCGCCCAGCGCACCTTGCGACGCATCAGTCCCAGCGGGTCTCCCCGCACCGAGAGCACCGGCCCGACCACGACGACGGCCCGGCGGGTGGTGGGGACCGCGAAGACGTCCTCGAAGGTGGCCCCGGGACCCAGCGAGGGCAGGTGGAAGTCCGCCGAGCCCTGGCCGACCGGCAGCACGATCTGCGCAGGGAGCAGTCGACGACGCGAGGTGTTGCGCACCGCGAGACGGCCCACCGCACGCTCGCCCACGGTGACCCGGTGGTCGGACATGTCCAGGTCGACCGCGAAGGTCGAGCGCCCCACGGTCAGCACCAGGGCGGCGAGCAGCGCCGCACCCGCGGCGGCCGCGACGACCGTCAGCTCGACCCAGCCGAGCCGCCACCCCCCGGCACCGAGCGCCGCGGCCAGGACGAGCACGACCCATCCCAGCGGCGAGACGGGGTGCACGAGCCGTCCGGCGGCCCGGACCACTCCCCGCAGGACGACTCGCACCTCAGCCGATCCGCGCTGCCGGGGGCGGGGTGTCGGCAAGGATGCGCGCCAGGACCTGCCGTGCCGTGACACCGGCGAACTCGGCCTCGGTGTCCACCACGATGCGGTGGGTCAGGACCGGCTCGGCCAGCAGCTTGACGTCGTCGGGGATCACGTAGCCGCGCCCCTGCGACGCCGCCCACACCTTGCTGCTGCGGACCAGGGCGATCCCTCCGCGGACGCTGACCCCCAGGGCGGTCTGGGCGTCGGCGCGGGTGGCCTCGGCGAGCCGTGCGACGTAGTCCAGGACGGCCGCGTCGGTGTGCACGGTCGAGGCGAGCACCGCCATCTCCCCCACCGCGTGGGTGGTGATCTTGGGCGTCAGGTGCGACGACCGGTCCCGCTCGGCGGATCCCGCGAGGATCTCGACCATCGAGTCGTGATCGGGGTAGCCCAACGACGTCTTGATCAGGAAGCGGTCGAGCTGGGCCTCGGGCAGCCGGTAGGTCCCGGCCTGCTCGATCGGGTTCTGCGTGGCGATGACCATGAACGGGCGGCCGACCGAGTGCGAGATCTTGTCGACCGTGACCTTGGACTCCTCCATCACCTCGAGCAGCGCCGACTGCGTCTTGGGTGAGGCCCGGTTGATCTCGTCCGCGAGCACCACCGAGGCGAAGACCGGCCCCTGGTGGAACTCGAAGTGCCGGGTGCCCTGGTCGTAGATGGTCACCCCGGTGACGTCCGAGGGCAGCAGGTCGGGGGTGAACTGGATCCTGCTGTGGGTGCCCTGCACGGTCGCCGCGATCGCCTTGGCGAGCTGGGTCTTGCCCGTCCCCGGGGCGTCCTCGAGGAGCAGGTGCCCCTCGGCGAGCATCGCGGTCAGCGCGAGCCGCACCACGTGGTCCTTGCCCAGCACGGCGAGGTTCACGTTGGCGACCAGGGCGTCGAAGGTCTCGGCGAACCAGGTGCTCTGCTCGGGGGTCATCGTCACTGCGGTCTCCTGATGTGTCTCGAGCGGCCCGGGGGTGTCGGCCGGGGTGGTCGGGCCGCGGTCGGCACGGTGGCGGGTGGTCATCCGTTGTCGGCCGGGAGCGTCGTGCTGGCCTGGACGACGGTGCTCTCGCCACGACCGTTGACGGCGCGCACCTCCACCTGGACTTCGGTGCCCGGCGCGACCCCGTCGAGCGGGAGGGTCGCCGCCCGCTGCGAGGTCGAGACGGGATCCGACCAGCCGGACCCGGTGTCCCAGCGCACCAGGTACCCGGTGATCGCGGTGCCCCCGTCGTCGCCCGGGGGCGACCAGCTTGCGGTGGCGAGCGGCGAGCCGGTGGTGCTGTCGACCCTCAGGGCGAGGGCCGTGACCGGCCCGGGGGGCTCGCTCCAGCTCAGCGTCCGGGTCACGGTAGCCGCCACACCGCGGCCGGCCGAGGTCACCGCCTGAACGGTCACCCCGACCTCGGTGCCCGACCGGGCGATCGAGGTGCCCAGGCTGACGGTGGCTCCGAGGGCCGAAGTGCTGACGTCCTCTGCCAGCGTCGTCCCGCCCGCCGTCACGGTGTAGCGGTACTCGAAGCCCGTACCCCCACCAGTGGTCTGCGGGGCGGCCCAGCTGATGCTCAGGTGGGTCGGCCGACCTGATGGCTCCGGCCTGACCGCGTCCACGGCGGTGATCGTGACGGTACCCGGCGGGACCGTGGGCGTGCGCTCACCTGTCGGTGCGCTCCAACGGCTCGACCCGGCCTCGTTCACCGCCCGCACCTCGAAGGTGTAGGCCGTGCCCGGGGTCAGCTCGGGCACGGTGAACCCCAGGTTGCTCCCAGCCTCGTACACGCGGCCGCCGGGCTCAGCCCGCACGGCGTACCCCAGCACGGGCGCACCGTTGCCGTCGGCCGCCGACCACGCGAGCGTCACCGTCCCGCTGCCCGGGGTGGCCTGCGCGGAGGTGATCGTGGGCGCGGTCGGGACACCGAAGGTCGATGCCCTCGCCACCCCCGCCGAGCCCGCGCCGGCCTTGTTCGAGGCCCGCACCTCGAAGCGGTAGGGGACCGCGTTCGCCGCGTCACCGAAGATGTACACGGTGTCGGTCAGGCCGCTCACGGTCCTCGCGCCGACACCCCCGGAGATCACCAGGTCGTAGTGCGCGATCCGGTCACCGCCTGACCCGCCCGGGGTCCACCTCACCTCGATCTGGCCGCCCAGCTCGTTCTGGATCCGTTGAGCCGTGACGGTGGGCGCGTCGGGCGCACGCGCCGGCACCATCTCGCTCCAGCCGCTCCACGCACCGGGCTCAGGCGCCCTGTTCTGGGCCCGGACCCGCACGGCGTACGCGGTGCCGTTGCTGAGGTCGCCGAGGCTCACGACCGTGCTCGACGTGGTGAACGTCGACTGCCCCTGCAGGTTCGAGGGGCTGATCTCCACGGTGTAGCCCGTGATCGGCGACCCGGTCGAGGGTGGCGCCGTCCAGCTCGCGTCGATCCGGCCGTCACCGAAGGCGAGCGAGGGCGCCGACGGCGTCCCCGGGACGGCATCGGGACGTGCTGGGGCCGAGAGCGGGCTCGGGTCGGACCAGCCGACGGCGTTGCGAGCCATCACCGTGAACCGGTGCTCGACATCGTTGGTCAGGTTCTCGATGGTGCAGGTCGTGCTCGCGCACTCGTGGAGCACCCCGCCGGGCTGGGCGGTCACCCGGTACCCGGTGATCGGCTCACCGTTGTTGACCGGCGCGTCCCAGGCGAGCACCACCGTCCGGTCACGGACCTCGACCGTGCGCGGGGCCACCGGGGTCGCGGGTCGACCACGGACGACCACGGTGACCCGGGCCTCGACCTCACGGTCGGCGGCGCCGGTCACGTCCCGGACCCGGAACCGGGTGACCATCTGGCCGATGAAGCCCGCCGCGGGGCGCACCTGCACCGAGCCTCCGGCGACACCCGCCGTGCCCGCTCCCGGCGTCTCGACCGTCGCCGAGACCACGGTGAGCGGTTGGCCGGGGAAGGGGTTGAAGGCACTGTCGAGGACGGCGACGGTCGACGTCCCGCCCTCGACGCCCGGTACCGTCACGTCGTTGACCCGGGCCAGCGGGCGCGAGCTCGCCACGACCCGGAAGTCGACCTGGGCGGTCATCGTCCCCGAGGCGCCGTACCCGACCTCGAGCTGGACGCCGCCGACGGTGCCCCGCGGCACCGCGGCCCCCGCTCCCACGGTCAGCATCGACCCGTCGAGCGTGACCTGGAAGCCGCTCTGCGGTGTGGACGTCAGCCGGTAGGTCAGCCGTTCGGCACCGGTCGCCGTCCCGGCAGCCGCCGCGGTGAACACCCGCAGGTCCACCCGGGCAGGGGACTCGCCGGGCGCGACGTCGATGACCGACGGCGAGAACACCGGGGGGTAGTCCTCCGCCGCGAGCACCGTGATCGGCAGGGTCAAGGTGCGGGTGCGGGCCGTGGGGTCGCCCTGGGCACCGTCGGAGACGGTGAAGGAGATGGACGCGGGTCCGGCGTAGCTGCGCTGCGAGCGGTAGAGCAGGGTGCGGTCGTCCAGGACCAGTCGCGACCCGTCGGACTTGGTCGCCTGGACGCTGCCGACGTCGACGATCCGGGCCGCGCGGCCCGGTGCGACCTGGACGTGCTCGTCCAGGGAGATGGTCAGCTCGTCCCCCGCGACGATCCGCAGGTCGGGAGCGCCGGGACGGTGGATCGGCGGGAAGTCCCCCAGCGCAGGGACGGTGATGAACGCGTAGGAGCTGAGCCGACCCGCCTGCGGGTGGGTGTTGGTCAGCCGGTACGGCAGGGTCTGCGCCTGGTCGACCAGGGCGATCACGACCGTGCCCCGCTCGGTGACGGTGGCGACCGAGGCGACGGACTCGTCCACCGAGACCTCCAGGTCGCTCAGCGGGCCGCTCGGGTTCTGCGCGACCCCCAGGACGTCGACCTCGACGCTGGTCCGGTTGACGGTCTCGGTCGCGGCGACGACGACGTCGCGCGCGACCGGCCAGGCGAACGGGGCGTCGTCGGTCACGGTCACCGTCAGCACCGCGCTGTCGCTCCCACCGCGCGCGTTCGTCGCGGTGTAGGCGATCTGCAGCACCGCAGGCCCGTCGGGGGCACGCACGACGATGCGACGGCCCTCGACCCGCGCGTCGATCCCCGGGTCCATCTCGAGCACCGGGTCCAGGAAGAGCTCACCACCGGCGGTGTCGACATCGTTGGCCAGGACCCGAACCTCGACCGACTGCCCGGGCCGCACCGTGACGTCGTCGTGACGGCTGACCACCTGCGCGGAGGCCGTCGGCCGGGACGCGATCCCGACCCGCACGGTGGCCACCGCACGCTGCCCGACCCAGTCCTCGACCGCGTACGTGAAGGTGTCGGTCCCGAGCTCGCCCGGCAGCGCCTGGTACTCGAGCCAGTCGGCTCCGACCCCGGTGATCCGTCCCTTGGTGGGCGCGCGGTCCTGGCCGAGCAGGACGACGCCGTCGCCGTCGCCGTCGATCCCGGTGAGCGGCACCGGGATGCGGATGGTCTCGCCCTCGAAGACCCGGGCGGTCAGCGACCGGGGACGCGGTGGCTGCTTGGTCGCGGGGTCTGAGGCGTGCACCGTCACGGTCAGCTGGGCCGAGGTGACGTTGCCCGCGGGGTCGGTGACGGAGAAGGTCGCGTGGACCTCACGCGGATCGGCCGGGGCCTGGTACCGCAGCACGTCCCCGGACACGAAGAGCAGGCCCTGCCCCGGGCCCAGGGGCTCGGCCAGCTCGGGCACGAGGGTCAGCCGGTCGCCGTCGGGGTCGTAGGCGCGGTCCAGGACGGGGATCGTGACGATCCCGCCCGTACGCACCGTCGCACGGACGTTGGGCACCACGGGGGCCTGCTGCCCCGCCGAGGCCGGGATCGGCTGCACGAGGATCTCACCGACCGCCTGGGCGCTGCCGTTGGAGATCGTGTACGAGGCCGTGACCGGCTGGTCGAGCACCCGGGTCGAGGTGATCCGGACGAGCTCGTGGTGCAGCACGGCGATCCGCAGCCCGCTCTCGGCCGGGACGTCCACCGACTGGAGCACCAGGATCCCGCCCGCGGGGTCCACGTCGTTGGCGAGCGGCTCGATGGTCACCTCACCGCCGGGCGGGAGCAGGGCACGGTCCCGCACCGCGACCGGTGGCTGGGGGACCTCAGGCTGCTCGAGCACGTCGATCCGGGCCAGCCCGACCGACTGCTGCGGCGAGGCGGCCACCAGGAAGGTCACGTAGTACGTGCCGGCCCGCGGCGCGGTGAAGGTGAACCGGCCGCGCTGGAGGTCCGGCTCGACCGTCGCACCCTGGACGTCGTCGACCCCGGCGAGGCGCACCGGCTCGCGCGAGAGGCTGCGCACGTGGTCGAGCGGCCGCACGATCACCGGCATGTCGACGTAGGTGACGGTGTGGACCGGGTCGATCACCGGGGCCAGCGAACCCGCCGGTCGCACCTCGACCACGACCAGCCCCTCGACGCTCTCGAAGCCGTCCGAGACCACGACGCGGACCTGCTGGCTGCCCAGCACCCCCAGCTCGGCCTCGACGGTCAGCTCGCCGTCCTGGCGGGTACGGACCGTCGCGCCGCCGTCGCTCACAGCGCTGACCAGGACGAGGTCGTCGCCGTCCGGGTCATGGAAGTCCGGGAGCACGTCGTGGACCGCGAGCGCCCCCTCCTCGACCATCATCGACCCCACCCGCAGCTGGACCGGGGCCCGGTTCTCGCCGTCGGGGTGGACGGTCAGCCGAACGGTCGCCGTGGCCGGCGCCGACGTCCCGCGCCCGTCGGTCACCGTGTAGGTGAACTCGGCCGTCCCGGAGGCGTCCGGAGCCGTGACCACCTGCAGGGCACGACCGCCGTGCACGGGCTGCAGCACGCCGAACTCCGCGGGCAGCGGGTCGTGCTCGGAGATCACCAGGATCCCGCAGTCCGAGGAGCCGTCGTTGTCGATCACCGGCAGGATCGTCGTGCGCCCGGGACGCACACCCAGGTCGTCGTCGGACGCGACGGGTGAGGCGGACTGAGCGGTGCACTCGGTGAGCAGGTTCTGGGCGCTCTGCCGGGTCTGGGACTCCTGCTCCTCCTCGGGCGTCTCCTCGTCGGGCTCGACGTCGGTCCAGTTGGGCTCGCGCAGCCGGGCGTCCTCGAGCGGGACCCACAGCCGCCCACGCAGGGTGTCGTTGAGCACCACCACCTGGCGGTTCACCCGGAAGACGAGGCGGTCCTGGGTGCTCATCCCCTCGAGGTCCTTGACCCGCGCGGGCCCCTCCTCGCACAGCTGGAGGTAGCTCCCGACCGCGGTCGCCCACGCACCGTGCGCGCACGGACCGACCCGGACCGGTGCGGCCGGCACCCCCGTGCCACCGGTGGGGTGCTCACGCACCTCCCCGCCGCCCAGCGGCACCTCCAGCAGGGCCGACGGCGTCGCCACGAGCACCGAGGCCGCCCGCGGTCCCACCTGCTGCAGCACGAGGTCGCCGCCGTAGCGGGACAGGTCGGTCGACGCCGCCGAGGTGTGCAGGGTGCTGCCGACCAGCACCGCGATCGAGTCCCCGACGGCCGTGACCTGACCGGGCGGCCCCGAGGGAGGGTCGGCCAGGCTCCCGTCCGCCACCACCTCGACCCCCGTGTCGGTCACCTCCCCTCGGAACAGCTCGCCCTGCGGTCCGGCGCCCAGCAGCAGCCCGCTGCGTGAGACCACGGCCGTGCCGCCCGGCCCCAGGTCCAGGTCCGGCTCGTCCCCGTCCACGCTGAGGGAGCCGAGGGTGGAGGTCGTCCGCGCCCAGACCCTGCCGTCGGCCGGGTCGGTCACCGCGACCGTGCCGGACGCGAGCCCGACCTGCATCCCGATCGGCACGCTCACCTGGCTGGTCAGGGCGACGTGGGCGGGGTCGACCGCCGAGAGGCGGCCCGGCTCGGTGAGCAGCACGTCTCCGGCGTCCTGGAGCACGTCGAAGTCGGCACCCGAGGCGACCAGACCGGCGTTGAGCTCGTCGACCGCGGGGTTGAAGCGCCCGAGCGTCTGCACCGAGGAGTTGGTCAACCACACCGCACCGTCGTTGAGGTCCACCTGGGAGACGGGCACACCCGGGTAGACGATCGCCAGGGTTGCCAGGACCGCGGGGACGGTCACCGCAGCTCCGACGGTCGCCACCGGCCGGCGACGCCCCCGCAGGCCACCCAGGAGCGGACGGAGGGCCATCAGCCCGCACATCCCAGGGCAGGCTGGGTCGAGGCACGACGGTCGGCGCGCACGATCGAGACCTCGAGGCAGACCTGCTCCCCCGGCACCTCGGGCCGGACGGTCACCTCGGTCTCGTCGATCACGGTCTTGGGACCGGATCCCCCGGCGGTGACCACACCCCACAGGTACTGGTCGCCGTCGCGGGGGTCGGGGTTCACCCAGGTGAACCGGGCCGAGCCGTCCTCCCCGAGCGTGCCCTCGAGCCCCGTGGGTGCGGGCACCGCGAGCACCACGGCGGGCGTCGGGACCCCGGTGCCGGTCTCCACCGGCTCGTCGACCGGCTCCTGGCCGCCCCCGAGGGCGAGCGCACCGGCGACGGTCAGCGCGGCCACCACGACCAGCGAGGCCGCCACACCGGCCGGGACCCAGCCGCGGCGTCTGGCCGGGTCGACCTCCGGTCGCGCCGCGCCGACCTCCTGCGCGTGGCGACGCCACGCCTCGGGGACACCGTCGACGGTCCCGGCCTCGCCACCCTCGGCGCCGGGGACCGACGCCCCGGGGCTCCCCGCCGAGGCGCCCGGGAAGGGCACGGCGGCGACACCGCCGAGAGCACCTGCGAGGTCCGCCCCGCCGCCCTGGCCCGCACCCGGCGACGGGGCCTCCGGGGAGACGCTCCGCACCGGGCGCAACCGCGTCGCCTGGTCGTCCGCGGCGGGGTCGTCGTCGGCCGACCCCGGCCATGCACCCGGCTCGCCGACCACCTCGGTGACGATGTCCTCGGGCAGGTCGAGCGAGGTCAGCGGGAGCATGAGCTCGGCCTCGACCAGCTGGAGAGCGCGAGCGAACGCCAGCGCGGAGTGGTGGCGGCGGGCAGGCGACCGGTCCATCGCCCGGGCCAGGACCGCGTGCAGGCTGTCGGGCACGTCACCCCGCCCCGTGGGTGCCAGCGGCGCGCGCTCGATGCGCGAGATGAGATCGGCGGCGGTGTTCTGCCCGTCGGGGACCTCGAAGGGCGAGCGGCGTGCCAGCAACGAGTACACGGTGGCCGCGAGCGAGTAGACATCCGCCCGCACGTCGCCGGTCGGGTCGGGCGAGAGCAGCTCGGGCGGCGACCACGGGATCGACATGCCGACCGCCGACCCCGAGCTCCACCCGGTGGTCGCGGCGATGCCGAAGTCGGTCAGCGCGGGCCAGCCGAAGTCCGTGATCAGGACGTTGGCCGGCTTGATGTCCCGGTGCAGGATGCCCGCCCGGTGCGCCGTCTCGACCGCCGAGGCCAGGCGCACACCGATCCGCAGCACCTCGGCGACGCCCATCCGCTCGGTGCGGTACCGCTGACCGAGCCCCGGACGGGAGCAGTACTCCATCACCAGGTAGGGGCGGCCGTCCGCGGCGACGTCCGCATGGTAGATCGTGACGATCGACGGGTGGTGCGAGAGCTGAGCCATGAGGTCGGCCTCGGTGCGGAAGCGCTCGCGGACCTCGTCGCCCAACGAGCTGGCGAGGAGGACCTTGACCGCGACCGAGCGGCGGGGCATCAGCTGCTGGTAGAGGAAGACGTCGGCGAACCCACCCATGCCCAGGACCCGGGTGTGCACGTACCCGGGGATCGTGGGAGGGGTGGAGGGTTCCCGACGTGCGCTCACGCGCCCCGCTCCACCATGAACGTGACCCCTTCGCCGAGGTCGACGATGACGTGGGGCTCCACGACGGTGGGCTCGCCCGGGTGCAGACGCTGGGCGCCCTTGCCGGGACGCAGCACGAGGACGCCGTTGGTCGAGCGCAGGTCGGTGACCAGGACGTCCTCGCCGTCCATCCGGACCTCGGCGTGGGTGCGCGAGATGTCCTGGTTGGGGCTGGCCACCGTCACCAGGCGCGGCAGCTCGCGGTTGGCGACCCGCGAGACCTGCGGGGCGCGACCCAGCAGCACCGGCCGGTTGAGCGCGACCACCAGACCCGAGGAGAGCAACAGCTTCGCCGGGGGCGGTGTGCGTGGTGCGGGCACGGCCAACGGGCCCGGGACCGCGTCCCCGGCCCAGTCCGGGAGCTGGCGACGCAGGGCCACCACGTCCGAGCTCAGCACGGTCATGCCGTCGTGGTCCTCACCCACCGGGACCAGCGGGGGCAGCAGCCCCGTCAGCTCGGCGTCCAGCGGCTCGGGCACCGGGTGACCCGTCGTGCCGACCGGCTGGGCGGAGGGTGACGCGGGTGCGGCCGGAGGACCGGTCGGCTGGGTGTGCGGGCGCTGGGTCGGCGTGACGGGGGCAGTGGCCGGTGCGGCGGGCGGCTGCATCAGGGTGTGCTCGAGGTCGTCGAGGCCGTCGTCGGCGGGCGCGACGACCGGGGGCGGCTCGGCCACCTCGCCGCCGGCCGTGGCCCGACCCACGGGCTCCTGACGCGCGGGCTGCGGCGCGGCCCGCGTCCCTGCGCGCATCTCGACACCGACACCGGCGGCCCGCACGACCCCCGAGAGCACCGGCAGCTCCCCCACGCTCGCGGCGTCACCGGCACCCGGGGTGCGCACCACGACCGTCTGCGCGTGCGCGACGATCTCCTCGCTCCACGTCGAGACCAACGGCCCGCTGACCAGGCGGACGCCCTCGCTGGTGCCGACCTCGACCTCGACGTCGCCCCGGACGACAGCATGGACCTGCCCGCCCTCGACCGAGACGAGCGCGAACGGGGGCAGGCCCGCCAGGCCCTGGCGCAGCAGCAGCTGCAGCTGCTCGGTGAGCCCGGCGCCCTCGCGCAACGAGGCCCAGACCTCGTGCACCACGGCCACCGGCGTCGTGGGTGGCAGCAGGGCGACCCGCCCGTCGGTGATCACGGCATACCAGTCACCAGGTGCGTACACGGGCACGATCATCGGTTCACCTCCGGAACACGGCTGCGGGTCGGGCTGGGGACGGTCGATCCGTCGATCTCGTCGTCCCAGGGGTCGTGGTCGTCCGGTGCGGCAGGGGACGCCTGGGAGCGGCCGTCCCGCGCGTTCGAACGCTGGGTGAGCTCGACGTCGGCGGCGTCGTGAGCCGCGGCGACGTCGACCACGACCGCACTGACGTTGTCCCGCCCTCCCGCCACGAGGGCGTCGGCGACCAGCCGCTGCGCGGCGTCCTGCGGGTCGGCGACCTCGCTGAGCACCCGGTGGATCGCCACGTCGGAGAGCTCGGTGGTCAGGCCGTCCGAGCAGATCAGGAGGCGGTCGGACGTGCCCGCGGGGATCAGCCAGTAGTCCGGCTCGGGCTCGGAGCCGGTCCCGACGGCGCGGGTGATGATGTGCCTCTCGGGGTGCCCCGGAGCGTCCTCGGGCAGCAGCTCGCCCGCGTCGATCATCTCCTGGACCACCGAGTGGTCCACGCTGATCTGGACCAGGCCGCCGGCCGCGAGCCGGTACACGCGCGAGTCACCGATGTTGAAGACGAGCCAGTACGAACCGCCGTCGTGCGCCGCGATCGCGACCCCCGCGACGGTCGTCCCGGCCGTGCGCCCCTCCGCGACGGTCTCCCGCAGGCGGGTGGCGGTGCGGTGGAAGCAGGCATGGACCTCGTCCGGAGAGGCACCGGCACGCCCGGCGAGCTGGGAGAACTCCTCGACGGCCAGCCGGCTCGCGACGTCACCGGCCGCGTGACCGCCCATGCCGTCGGCCACCAGGAAGACCGGAGGGTAGGCGAGGAGTGCGTCCTCGTTGAGCCTGCGGACCCGACCACGGTCGGTCGCAGATCCCCACGACGTGCGCACGGCACTCCCCTCGACGCGCTCCACCTGCACGGGTACTCCCCCCTGCCGACTCCTTCCCGGGAACATCGGCGCGAACCGGTCCGGGCATTAGCCCGAATGGGGTAACGGTCCTGTGAAAGTGGTCGACCCCGGCAGGCCGGGTGGGTGGGCGGCTGGACACCGCGCCGAGGGGAAGGCTACCCAGTGCGCGCGGGTCCTGTGAGGCACTCCGGGACCCACGCGCAGCGGCCTCAGGCCGCGCGGTCGACCAGCGCCTGCGCGAACGAGACCAACGACTCCTTGACCGCTCCGGCCGGCAACGGGTCCAGGGCGTCGACGGCCTCCTGCGCGCAGGCCACCGCGCGGCGGCGCGTCTGCTCGACGACGCCGTGACGACTGAGCCGCGCGACGGCCTCGGACAGGACGTCGTCGGTGGAGAGGTCCCCGTCCAGGAGGGAGACCAGCTCGCGGTCCAGGTCGGTGCCCTCGGGGCCACCCGCCTGCGCGCGGAGCAGCAGGGCCGGCATCGTCGGGACCTTCTCCCGCAGGTCCGTGCCGGGGGTCTTGCCGGTCTGCGCACCGTCGGCGCTCAGGTCGATCACGTCGTCGGCGAGCTGGAAGGCCACACCGACCTTCTCCCCGTAGGCGATCAGGGTGCGCACCACGGCCGGGCGGCAGCCGGCGAACATCGCACCGAACCGGGCCGAGGTCGCGATGAGCGAACCGGTCTTGTCCGAGAGCACCTGGAGGTAGTGCTCGACCGGATCCTGGTCGGGACCGGGACCCACGGTCTCGTGGAGCTGCCCCAGGCAGAGCCGCTCGAAGGTGTTCGCCTGGATGCGGACGGCCTCGGGGCCGAGCCCCGCGACGATCCGGGAGGCCCGGGCGAAGAGCAGGTCACCGGTGAGGATCGCGACGTGGTTGCCCCAGACCTCGTGGGCCGCCGGGGCCCCGCGGCGCAACGGCGCGGAGTCCATGACGTCGTCGTGGTAGAGCGTCGCCAGGTGGGTCAGCTCGACCACCACCGCGGCGTCGACGACCTCAGGGCGCTGGCCCTCGCCGAGCTGGGCGGCGAGCAGCGTCAGCAACGGCCGCAGCCGCTTGCCGCCCGCGTTGACCAGGTGCCGTGACGTCGCGTCCGCGAGCAGGTCGGCGTGCGCGACGGCGTCGCGCAGCCGCTCCTCGACCAGCGCGAGCCGAGCGGTCAGCAGCTCGGCCAGCTCGGGGTCGGCCATCGGCAGCGAGGCGGTGCTCACGGGATGAACTTCGCTGCGTCCGCGAAGAGCTCGAGCACCGGCGAGGGCAGCACACCCAGCGCGATCGTGCCGACGACGCCCAGCCCGATCGCCACGGCGGTGAGCCCTTCGGAGGGGACCACGGTGGTGGACTCCCCCGGTGTGCCGACCGGGTCGGTGAAGAACATCAGCACCACCAGGCGGACGTAGAAGAAGACCGCCGCCGCGGAGGCCAGCACACCCACCACGACCAACCAGGTCAGGCCGCCCTCGACGGCTGCCGAGAACACCGCGAACTTCCCGGTGAACCCGGCCGTCAGGGGGATGCCTGCGAACGACAGCAGGAACAGCGTGAACGCACCGGCGAGCACCGGGTGGCGCTGGCCCAGCCCGGACCACTGCGAGAGGTGCGTCGCCTCGGCGACGATCGCACCGCCCGGCCCGGCGTTGACCTCGCGGACCAGCGAGACGACCGCGAACGCGCCGATCGTGGCCAGGCCGTAGGCGAGCAGGTAGAACAGCACCGAGCTGATGCCGCTCGAGGTGAGGGCCACGACGCCGACCAGGACGAAACCCGCGTGAGCGATCGAGGAGTAGGCCAGCATGCGCTTGACGTCGGTCTGCACGATCGCGATGACCGTGCCGACCACCATGCTCAGCACCGCCACGACCCACAGCACCGGCATCACGTCCCACTCCAGGGGCGGCAGCACCACGTAGACGATGCGGAGCAGGGCGCCGAACGCGGCGATCTTGGTGCAGGCCGCCATGAAGCCGGTGATCGGGGTCGGGGCACCCTGGTAGACGTCCGGGGTCCACGAGTGGAACGGCACCGCGCCGACCTTGAAGAGCAGCCCGACGAGCAGCAGCAGCACACCCGCGATCAGCAGCGGGTCCAGGCCGGTGACCGTGGTCGTCGCGGCGGCGATGTCCGCCAGCCGCAGCGAGCCGGAGAAGCCGTACAGCAGCGCAGCACCGAACAGGAAGAAGGCCGAGGCGAACGCTCCCAGGAGGAAGTACTTCATCGACGCCTCCTGGCTGAGCAGGCGACGGCGACGTGCCGTGCCGGACAGCAGGTACAGCGGCAGCGAGAGCACCTCGAGGGCGACGAAGAGGGTCAGCAGGTCACCCGCAGCAGGGAAGATCATCATGCCGCCGACGGCGAACAGGATCAGCGGGTAGATCTCCGTCTGCTGCTGCCCCGTGCGACGCGCGAGCTCTTCGTACTCCGACCCGGGTACCGCGGCCGCCGACGGCGCGAACGCGTCCTCGCCCGCGGTGGTGCGGTCCGCCACGACGAGCAGGCTGACCAGGGCCAGCAGAGCGATCATGCCCTGGAGGGCCAGTGCCGGCCCGTCGATCAGCATCGAGCCGCCCAGGACGACCGTGCCCCCGGTGTCGCGGACCCCCGCCCACAGGGCGGACACGGCGACCACGGCGCCGGCCAGGGCCACCAGGGCCAGCGCCAGCTGCACCGGACGGCGGGCCCGACGCGGGACGAAGGCCTCGACGAGCACCCCGACGACCCCGGCGCCGAGCACCAGGATGACGGGGACCAGGTGCGCCCAGGGGATCTCGGGAGCCACGAAGGCCGATGTCACTGGTCGCTCCCGTCGTCGGTGGAACTGGTATCTGCCAGGAAGCCGAGCCCCATGGAGGGTTCGACGTCCTGGACACCCACCTCCAGCAGGGTCTGCGTCGCGGGCTCGCGGAACAGGTCGAGCGCAGGCGCGGGGTAGAAGCCCAGAGCGATCATCGCGGCGATCAGCGGTCCGACCACCCACCGCTCGCGCGAGGAGAGGTCAGGCATGGTCGAGAGCTCGGGGCGCACCGCACCGGTGAACACCTTCTGGTACATGATCAGCACGTACAGGGCGGCGAGCACGACGCCGAGCACGGCGACCACGGCGGCCGGCTGGTTGCGCCCGAAGGTGCCGACCAGCACCAGGAACTCGCTGACGAAGGTGGACAGCCCGGGCAGCGACAGTGCCGAGAGACCCGCCACCAGGAAGGTGCCGGCCAGCACGGGGACGACCTTCTGGAGCCCGCCGAAGTCGGACAGCCGCTGCGAGCCGCGGCGTGCGACGAGGAAGCCACCCAGCAGGAAGAGCGCTCCGGTCGAGAGCCCGTGGTTGACCATGTAGAAGGAGGCGCCCTGGATGCTCACCGAGGTGAACGCGAAGATCCCCAGGACGATGAAGCCGAAGTGGCTCACCGAGGTGTAGGCGATCAGCCGCATGAGGTCCTCCTGGCCGATCGCCAGCAGCGCGCCGTACAGGATCGACACGACCGCGAGCACGATGATCACCGGCGCGGCCCACTGCGAGGCGTTCGGGAACAGCGGCAGGCACAGCGTCAGCATCCCGAAGGTCCCGACCTTGTCGAGCACCCCGACCAGGAGCACCGAGGTGCCGGCAGGTGACTGCTCGGCGGCGTCGGGCAGCCAGGTGTGCACGGGCCACATCGGCGCCTTGATCGCGAAGGCCAGGAAGAAGGCCAGGAACAGCAGCCGCTCGGTGGTCACCGGCAGGTCGATGCCGACCAGGTTCTCGATCAGGAAGCCGTCCGGTCCGCCCGGGCCGTTGAGGTACAGCGCGACCACGCCGACCAGCATGACCAGCCCGCCGGCGAGGGAGAACAGCAGGAACTTGACCGCTGCGTAGCGACGCTGCAGTCCGCCGAAGGCCCCGATCATGAAGTAGACCGGGATGAGCATCGCCTCGAACAGCACGTAGAACAAGAAGACGTCACGCGCGGCGAACACTGCGACCATGAAGGCCTCGAGGACGAGCACCAGGGCGAAGTAGTGGCGGATGCGCAGCCCCGCGGCCCCCTCGGACGCCCCGTCGGCCGCGGCCGCGTCGGGGTGCTCGCGCCAGGCAGCCAGCAGCACCAGCGGGACCAGCACGACCGACAGCAGCACCAGGGACAGCCCCACGCCGTTGACACCGAGGGCGTAGCTGACCCCCAGCGCGGGGATCCAGGAGACCTGCTCGAGGAGCTGGTGGGTCCCGGCCGCGGAGGTGTCGAAGGCGAGCGTGGCCACCACGCCCAGCGCCAGGACGACGAGGGAGACCCCGACGGCGACGTGCCGCGAGTGACGTCGCACCGACTCGGGGAGGGCCCAGAGGAGCGCGGCACCCAGCAGCGGCACCACGATCAACGTGGTCAGCCAGGGGAAGGTCTGATCCTGCATGTGTATCTCTTCCCTCAGATCCGGAACGCCAGGACGACGGCCGCGAGCAGGACGACCCCGATGACCATGGTGGCTGCGTAGGACCGCACGTAACCGGTCTGCCACCGCCGGGCGAGCTCGCCCGACCCGGCCACGACCCGGGCGAGCCCGGTGACGCTGCCGTCCACGACCTGGCGGTCGCCGTAGACCAACGAGCGGGTCAGGTACTGGCCGGGGCGCATCAGCAGGCCCTCGTTGACCTCGTCCTGGTACAGGTCACGGCGCGCGGCACGGGTCAGCACCGAGCCACGCGGCGGAACCACGGCCACCGGCGAGGCGGCGTACTGACGCCAGGCCAGGAACGCGCCGGCGATCACCAGCACCAGGGTCAGGGTGATGATCAGCGGGATCGGCAGCACGGGGTCGTGGTGCTCGACGTGACCGGTCACCGGCTCGAGCCAGTGCTCGAAGGCGTTGCCGATCGCCAGGACGCCACCCAGCGCGACCGAGCCGGCGGCCAGCACGACCATCGGCCAGATCATCAGGGCCGGGGACTCGTGCGGGTCCTGGACCGGCTCGTCGACCGTCTCGGTCTCCGAGACCCGGTGGCCGGGCCAGCGCGAGCTGCCGTGGAAGGTCATGAAGAACAGCCGCGACATGTAGAACGCGGTGATGCCGGCACCGACCAGGGCGACCGTGCCGAAGACCCAGGGCTGCCAGCCGGTGCCACCGTCCGCCGCGAAGGCCGACTCGATGATCTTGTCCTTGCTCCAGAAGCCCGAGAAGGGCGGCACTCCCAGGATCGCCAGCCATCCCAGTCCGAACGTGATCCAGGTGATCTTCATGTACCGGCGCAGCGCCCCGTACCTGCGCATGTCGACCTCGTTGTGCATGCCGTGCATGACCGATCCCGCACCCAGGAACATGCCGGCCTTGAAGAAGCCGTGGGTCAGCAGGTGGAAGATCGCGAAGGCGTAGCCGATCGGCCCGAGACCGGCGGCCAGCATCATGTAGCCGATCTGGGACATGGTCGAGGCGGCGAGGGTCTTCTTGATGTCGTCCTTGGCGCAACCGACCACGGCCCCGAAGATCAGGGTGATCGCACCGACGATCGCGACGACCAGCAACGCGTTGGGGGCACCCTCGTAGACCGGGGCCGACCTGACCACGAGGTACACGCCCGCGGTGACCATGGTCGCTGCGTGGATCAGGGCCGAGACGGGCGTGGGGCCGGCCATGGCGTCACCGAGCCAGGCCTGCAGCGGGAACTGCGCCGACTTGCCGCACGCGGCGAGCAGCAGCATCAGGCCGGCCGCGGTCAGCAGACCCTCGTTGGCCCCGGACGCGAGCCCGAAGACCGTCTCGAAGTCGGTGGCACCGAAGGCCGCGAAGAGGATCATGATCGCCACGAGCAGCCCGACGTCACCGACACGGTTGGCCACGAAGGCCTTCTTGGCCGCGACCGCGTTGGGCAGGTCGTGGTTCCAGAAGCCGATCAGCAGGTACGAGGCCAGGCCCACGCCCTCCCACCCGACGAAGAGCAGCACGTAGCTGTCCGCGAGCACCAGCAGGAGCATCGCCGCGACGAAGAGGTTGAGATAGGCGAAGAAGCGGCGCCGGCTCGTGTCGTGCTCCATGTACGCCACGGAGTAGACGTGGATGAGCGTGCCCACGAAGGTCACCAGCATCACGAAGGTCAACGAGAGCGGGTCGATCCGCAGACCGGCGTCCAGGGTGAACGCCCCGGCGGAGATCCACTCGAAGAGGTGCAGGTCTGCGACACGCTCCTGCGCAGGCGCACCGAGGGTCGCGACCATCAGGACCGCGCCCACCACGAAGGCCGAGCCCGAGGCAGCGACCCCGAACCAGTGGCCCCAGCCGTCGGCACGTCGCCCGGCCAGCAGCAGCACGGCCGCGCCGACCAGTGGCAGGGCCACCAGCAGCCAGGCCAGGGACAGGACACCCGTGGCCGGGACGGCCGCGGCCACACCCTCGACCTGCGAGCCCGACATCACCAGGGCAGGAAGAACTGAAGTCATCACCGCGCGCTCCTCAGCTCTTCAACAGGTTGACGTCGTCGACAGAGGCCGACTGGCGGGTGCGGAAGATCGCCAGGATGATCGCGAGCCCGATGACGACCTCGGCGGCGGCCACGACCATCACGAAGAAGGCCATCACCTGCCCGCTCAGGTCGCCGTGCATGCGGGCGAAGGTCACGAAGGCGAGGTTCGCGGCGTTGAGCATCAGCTCGACACCCATGAAGACGATGATCGCGTTGCGTCGTAGCAGCACCGCCATCGCACCGATGCTGAACAGCACCGAGGCCAGAACCAGGTAGTTGGACAGGTTCACTGGACCGTCTCCTCGCCGGTGATGGACCGCTGCGGCGGCGTCGAGCCGACGCCACCGGTCGTCCCGGGTCCGGTGTCGGGTGCGTCGAGGTAGCGGGCCGCGTCGCCGGCGCCGTTGTCCGCGGCCACCTCGTCGACCGACCGCTCCTGGCCACGTACCCGCAGCACCCGGGACACCGAGGCGTCGATCGGACGTCCCTGGGCGTCGAGCGCGGGTACGTCCATGGCGTTGCTGCGGGCGTAGACACCGGGGGCCGGCAGGGGCACCAGGCTGGTTCCGGCAGCGACCCGGGCGTCCGCGCGCTCCTTCTGACCGACCTTGCGGGTCAGCCGTTCGCGGTGGGTGAAGACGAGGGCGCCGACCGCTGCGGTGATCAGCAGCACGCCGACCACCTCGAGGGCGAACACGTAGTCGCCGAAGATGATCCGTGCCAGCCCCACCGGGTTGGTGTCCGCGTTCGCGGCGTCCAGACCCTGCGGGGCGATGCCCGAGGCGGTGAGCACCACACCGACGAGCACGCCGGCCAGTCCCAGACCGAAGAGCCACCCGATCCACCGCTGACCCTTGATCGTCTCGACGAGCGAGTCGGAGGCGTCGACCCCCACGAGCATCAGCACGAACAGGAACAGCATCATGACGGCGCCGGTGTAGACGATCACCTGGACCACGCCCAGGAACGGCGCCTCCTGCGCGACGTAGAGGATCGCCAGGGAGACCATCACCACGACGACGCTCATCGCGGCGTAGACGGCACGGCGGGCGAAGACCAGTCCGAGGGCCGCGAGCACCATGATCGGGGCGAGGCACCAGAACAGCAGTGCCTCCCCCGCGCTGGTGCGCCCCGTCTCGGCGAGCGTCCCCGCGGCCGCCGCCAGCCCAGGTGACGCGAGGTGCAGTGCGGTCATCGGGTCGCCTCGCTCGTACCGGTACCGGTCCCGGGCCGCAGGACGGCCAGCGACGGGTCGTCGGGACGCCACTGCGCGACCCAGTCGATCTGCTCGGGCACCGGGCCGGTCACCTCACCGCGGTAGTAGTCACCGTCGTTCGTCCCCGGGACCATCGGGTGGGGGGCGGCGAGCATGTCCTCGCCGAGCGGCGCGAGCAGGTCCTGCTTCTCGTAGATCAGGCCACCGCGACTCGGCCCCGCGAGCTCGTACTCGTTGGTCATCGTCAGGGCCCGGGTCGGGCAGGCCTCGATGCACAGCCCGCAGAAGATGCAGCGCAGGTAGTTGATCTGGTAGACGCGTCCGTACCGCTCACCGGGCGAGTACTGGGCATCGGGGCTGTTGCTCGCACCCTCGACGTAGATCGCGTCGGCGGGGCAGGCCCACGCGCACAGCTCGCAGCCGATGCACTTCTCGAGACCGTCCGGGTGCCGGTTGAGCTGGTGGCGACCGTGGTACCGGGGCTTGGTCGGGTGCTTCTCGAACGGGTACTGCTCGGTGATGCCGGGCTTGAACATGGCCGAGAAGGTCACGCCGAACCCCGCCACGGGGGCCAGCAGCTCGCCGATCCCCGACTTGGTGGGGATCAGCGACTCGTAGGGCTGGTCGGGCGCCGAGGCGCCTGCGACCTCTCCGGCGCTCTCGCGCCGGGTCATCTCCTGGTCGTCAGCCACGGGTCTCCTCCTCGCCGTCGTCGTGCTGGTCGGTCGATGGTGCCGCCTCGACCGTGAGCGTCGGCGAGCCGGCCCCCGAGCGTGCGGCCGCGTCGGCTGCTGCCCGTGCTCGCAGCCGCCGCGGCGAGGGCGGCAGCTGCTGACCGGGCAGCGGCGGAACAGGGTACCCGTCGGCGAAGGCGTCGAACGGCTGGTCCTTCGCACGGGGCTCGGCCGGTGGTGCCTTCTTCTCGGGTATCAGGAACGAGGCGCCGATGCCGACCAGCGCGATCGCCCCGAGCACGATGAGCAGCGTGCGCAGGTCGGTGTCGGTGAACTGGCGGACGCTCTGCACGACCGCGACGAGCACGATCCAGCCGAGGGCCGCGGGGATGAGGATCTTCCAGCCGATCTTCATGAACTGGTCGTAGCGGAAGCGCAGCAGCGTGCCGCGCACCCACACGAACATGAACATGAACATCCACATCTTGGCCAGGAACCACAGGACCGGCCACCAGCCCTCGTTGAACATGCCGTCGTTGATGGCCGAGAGCGGCCACGGAGCCCGCCAGCCACCGAAGAAGAGGGTCGTCGCGATCGCCGAGACGTTGATCATGTTGATGTACTCGGCCAGGAAGAACCAGGCGAACTTCATCGAGGAGTACTCGGTCATGAATCCCGAGACCAGCTCGCCCTCGGCCTCGGGGAGGTCGAAGGGCAGCCGGTTGACCTCGCCGACCATCGAGATCAGGTAGATCACGAAGGCCGGGGCGAGCGGGAGGAACCACCACACCTGGGTCTGGGAGTCCACGATCTGCGAGGTCGACATCGACCCGGCGAGCAGGAAGACGCTGACCAGGGACAGGCCCATCGCGAGCTCGTAGGAGATGACCTGCGCGGTCGAGCGGACCGAGCCGAGCAGCGGGTAGGTCGAGCCCGAGGACCAGCCACCCAGCACGATGCCGTACACGCCCAGCGCAGTGACGGCCAGGATGTACAGGACCGCCACCGGGAAGTCGGTGAGCTGGAGCGGGGTGACCACGCCGAAGACCGAGACCTCGGGCCCGAAGGGGATCACCGCGAACACCAGCAGCGAGCAGAACACCGAGATCATCGGCGCGACGATGTAGATCAGCTTGTCCGAGGCCTTGACGTTGATGTCCTCCTTGAGCAGGAGCTTCATCGCGTCGGCCAGGGACTGCAGCAGCCCGAAGGGTCCGTGCACGTTGGGCCCCGGCCGGATCTGCATCCGGGCCACGACCTTGCGCTCGAACCAGATCGCGATCAGCACGCTGGTCAGCAGGAAGACGATGATCAGGACGGCCTTGATCAGCCAGACCCACGGGTTGTCCTGGCTGAAGTCGGCCCCTCGCACGGCGGCGGACGTCGGGAGACCGACGGCACCACCCAGGAGGGTCCCCGCCGTCGACGCTGACAGGATCATCACAGGGCCTCTCCGTCGTGCTCGGTCTCGGTGAGGACGGTAGCGGGCTCGAGGGCGGCAGCGGCGGGCCGGATGGCGACCACGGCCCCCTGGTCGGCCCGCAGGGTCGGGCGCACCATCGACCCGGTCGAGTGGGTCGGGACCCACACCACGCCGTCGGGCATCGCGGTGAGCACCGCGGGGAGCACGATCTGGCCCGACGGGGTGCTCACCAGCAGCGGGGCGCCGTCGGTCAGACCGATCGAGGACGCCGTCGCCGCGGACACCCGGGCGACCGGGCGTGGTGCGGTCCCGGCCAGGAAGGCCTCGCCGTCCTGACCCCGGCCCGCGTCGAGCAGCAGGTGCCAGGTGGCCAGCACCGCCTCGCCGTCACCCACCACGTTCGGCCCGGCAGCCACGACGTCGGGGGCCTCGGCCCGCGAGCCGTCCCACGCCCCGACCTGGTCGATCTCGGCGTGGACCTGCGCGGTGGTCCGCAGGCCGAGGCGCACGTCCATCGCGTCGGCCAGGGCGTCCAGCACCCGATGGTCGGGCATCGCGGTCGAGGTCAGGGCCTGGGGGAACGGACGGGGCCGACCCTCCCAGTTGAGGAAGGTCCCCGGGCGCTCGACCGGCGGCGCGACGGGCAGCACGACGTCGGCCCGCTCGGTCACCGCCGAGGCACGCACCTCCAGGGAGACCAGGAAGCCGACCGCGTCCAGGGCCGTGAGTGCCGCCGCGGGGTCGGGCAGGTCCACCGGGTCCACGCCACCCACGAGCAGACCGCCCAGCGAGCCGTCCGCCGCGGCCGCCAGCATCGCCGTGGTGCTCCGGCCCGGGGTCACCGGGAGCTGGTCGACGTCCCAGGCCGCGCCCACGTCGACCCGTGCCGTGGCGTCGGCCACCGGACGGCCGCCCGGCAGGAGCGAGGGCAGCGTGCCCGCCTCGACCCCGCCGCGCTCACCGGCGCGACGCGGGATCCAGGCCAGCCTGGCACCCGTGCGCCGGGCCAGCCGCAGCACGGCGGACAGGCCGCCGGGGACCGCCGCGAGACGCTCACCCACGAGGATGATCGAACCAGCCGCCGCGAGCGCCTCACCGGCACCGGCGAGCGGCGCGTCGGTCGTGGCGCCGATGGCGTCCAGGACCTCGGGCTCGGTTCCCGGGGCCGCGCTGAGCAGGGTGCCGCCGAGCCGCGAGAGCCCACGGCTCGCGAAGGGGGCGACCGAGAACACCCGGTTCGCGTGCGCACGCACGCCCTTGCGCAGGCGCAGGAAGACCACGCCGCCCTCGTCCTCGGGCTCGAAGGCGACCAGCAGCGTGGCCGGGGCCTTCTCCAGGTCCGCGAAGGTCACCGACATACGCGACCCGGCGACGTGGTGGGCGAGGAACGCCTCCTCCTCGTCGGAGTGCGGGCGGGCACGGTGGTCCACGTCGTTGGTGGCCAGGACGACCCGGGCGAACTTCGCGTAGGCGTAGGCGTCCTCGAGCGGCAGCCGGCCGCCCGGGAGCACCCCGACGCCGCCCGCGGCCCGCGCCGCGGCCAGCCCCTCGGCGGCGACCTCGAAGGCCTCGGCCCAGCTCGCGGGGCGCAGCTCACCCCGGGTGCCGTCCGCGGCACGGTCGCGCACCAGCGGGGTGGTCACCCGGTCGGCCATGGACTGCCAGGGGAAGGCGAAGCGATCCTTGTCGGTGATCCACTCCTCGTTGACCGCAGCGTCCTCGCCCGAGAGCCGGCGCACCACGACGCCGCGACGGTGGTCGACCCGGATGGCCGAGCCCGAGCTGTCGTGCTCGGAGACCGAGGGGGTCGAGATGAGGTCGAACGGCCGCGCACGGAAGCGGTACGCCGCGCTGGTCAGGGCGCCCACCGGGCAGATCTGCACGGTGTTGCCCGAGTAGTAGGAGGAGAACGGACGACCCGAGGTGTCGATCGTCGCCTCACCCATCGGCCCCGCGGCGTCCTGCGCCGCGACGCCCACCGCGGCCCGACCGGCCGACCCGTCGGGCATCGCGTACGAGGAGACCTCGGTGGTCTGCGCACCCGCGAAGCCCAGCACGGCCGGGTCGAAGACACCGATCTGCTGCTTGATCCCTCGCTGCTGCAGGTCGATGAACGGGTCGCCGGCGATCTCGTCGGAGAAGCGCGTGCAGCGCTGGCAGAGCACGCACCGGTCCCGGTCGAGCAGGATCTCGGTCGAGATCGCGATCGGCTTGGGGAACGTGCGCTTGACGTCGTGGAAGCGGCTCGTGGACCGCCCGTTGCTCATCGCCTGGTTCTGCAGAGGGCACTCGCCACCCTTGTCGCAGGTGGGGCAGTCGAGCGGGTGGTTGATGAGCAGCAGCTCCATGACCCCGTGCTGGGCCTTGTCGGCCACGGCCGACGTGCGCTGGGTGCGCACCACCATGCCGGGCGTCGCCTCGAGCGTGCACGAGGCCTGCGGCTTGGGCATCGGCCGGACGTTGCCCTCGCGGTCGGGGGTCGCGACCTCGACCAGGCACTGCCGGCACGCGCCGGCGGGCTGCAGCAGCGGGTGGTCGCAGAACCGGGGGATCTGGATCCCCAGCTGCTCGGCGGCGCGGATGACCAGGGTGCCCTTGGGCACCGCGATCTCGACGTCGTCGATGGTGAAGGTCACCTCGGGCACCGGGGCGGTGACCTCACCGCTCGAGGTGCTCTGGGGCGTCGTCGTCGTCATGCTCCCACCGTTCCTGCGGGCGCCCCGGACAGCGCGTGCGCACGCGCACGCGGGCTCCGGGGGGTGTACTCGAACAGGGCCGCGGCGGCCGGGTCGAACGGGCACGCCCCCGCCGTGATGTGGGCCTCGAACTCCTCGCGGAACAGGGCGATCCCCGAGGTCACGGTCGACGTCGCACCGTCGCCCAGGGCGCAGAAGGCACGGCCCAGGATGTTGTCGCACACGTCCAGGAGGGTGTCGAGGTCCTCCATGGTGCCCTTGCCGTGCTCGATCCGGGCGAGCACCTGCTTGAGCCAGTACGTGCCCTCGCGGCACGGGGTGCACTTGCCGCAGGACTCGTGCGCGTAGAACTCGGCCCACCGGGTGATGGCGCGCACCACGCAGGTGGTCTCGTCGAAGATCTGCAGGGCGCGCGTGCCGAGCATCGAGCCGGCCGCCCCGACGGACTCGTAGTCGAGCGGGACGTCGAGGTGGTCGGCGGTGAAGAGCGGCGTCGAGGAGCCTCCGGGGGTCCAGAACTTCAGCTCGTGACCCTCGCGCACACCCCCCGCCATCTCGAGCAGCTCACGCAGGGTGATGCCCAGGGGCGCCTCGTACTGCCCCGGCCGCTGCACGTGACCCGACAGCGAGAACAGACCGAAGCCCGCCGACTTCTCGGTGCCCATCGAGCGGAACCAGTCGACGCCGCCCGCGATGATCGAGGGCACCGAGGCGATGGACTCGACGTTGTTCACGACCGTGGGGCGGGCGTACAGCCCTGCCACCGCCGGGAACGGGGGCTTGAGCCGCGGCTGGCCGCGCAGGCCCTCGAGGGAGTCGAGCAGCGCCGTCTCCTCACCGCAGATGTAGGCGCCCGCCCCGGCGTGGACCGTGATGTCCAGGTCGAAGCCCGAGCCCAGGATGTTCTTGCCCAGGTAGCCCTGGTCGTAGGCCTCCTCGACCGCGCGCAGCAGACGGCGGTAGACGTGCAGGATCTCTCCGCGCACGTAGATGAACGCGTGCGTGCACCCGATCGCGAACGAGGTGATCGCCATGCCCTCGACCAGCACCTGCGGGTTCGCCATCATCAGCGGCGTGTCCTTGCAGGTGCCCGGCTCGGACTCGTCGGCGTTGACCACCAGGTAGCGCGGCCCGCCGTCGGGTGCCGGCAGGAAGCTCCACTTCAGCCCCGTGGGGAAGCCCGCACCACCGCGACCGCGCAGGCCCGAGTCCTTGACCGCGGAGACGATGTCGGCCGGGTCCATGGTCAGGGCCTTGCGCAGCCCGGCGTACCCGCCGTTGGCCTCGTAGGTGGCCAGGGTCCAGGACCGCTCGAGGTCCCAGTACGCACTGATCACCGGGCTCAGGGTGGTGGCCATCACGCCTCCTTGCTCGGGTCGCGGCCGGTCTCGGTGTCCGCCGTGCCGCCCGAGGGCGGTGCGGCCGGGGTGTCGACGCTCGACTGCTCGCCGCCCGCGACCGGGGCGACCGGGTCGTCCTGGCCGGAGGGTGACGGTCCGCCGTCGGCAGCCCCCGCGTCGCTCTGCGAAGGGGCGGTCCAGCCGTGCTCGCGCGCCAGGACCGTCCCGGCCAGGCTCGGTCCGCCGGCACCGACGCCCTCGTCGGCGCGGCCGTCGGGGAAGCCGGCCAGCACGCGGGACATGGCCTTGAACGAGCACACCGAGGTGGCCCCACGGGTGGGGGCGACCTGCTCGCCGGCGCGCAGCCGGTCCACGACCTGCTTGGCCTTCTCGGGCGTCTGGTTGTCGAAGAACTCCCAGTTGACCATCATCACCGGGGCGTAGTCGCAGGCCGCGTTGCACTCGACCCGCTCGAGGGTGACCTTGCCGTCGGTGGTCGTCTCGTCGTGGCCCACACCGAGGTGGTCGGCGAGCTCGTCGAAGATCTCGTCCCCGCCCATCACCGCGCACAGCGTGTTGGTGCAGACCCCCACCGTGTACTCGCCGTTGGGGTGGCGCTTGTACTGGCTGTAGAACGTCGCCACGGCGGAGACCTCGGCCGTGGTCAGCCCCAGGGTGCGGGCGCAGAACCCGATCCCGTCGGGGCTGACGTAGCCGTCCTCGGACTGCACCAGGTGCAGCAGCGGCAGCAGCGCCGAGCGCGGCTCGGGGTAGCGGGAGATCGCCTGCGCCGCGTCCGCGGCCAGGCGCTCGAGCTTGGTGCCCTCGTAGGGCTCGTACCCGGTGGCCATCAGCGGTCCACCCCTCCCAGCACAGGGTCGATGCTGGCGACGGCCACGACGACGTCGGCCACCTGGCCGCCCTCGCACATCAGCGCCGTGGCCTGCAGGTTGTTGAACGACGGGTCGCGGAAGTGCGCCCGGTAGGGCTTGGTGCCGCCGTCGGAGACGAGGTGGACGCCCAGCTCGCCCCGCGGGTGCTCGACCGCCTGGAACACCTGGCCGGCCGGGACCCGGAAGCCCTCGGTGACCAGCTTGAAGTGGTGGATGAGCGACTCCATCGACGTCCCCATGATCTGGCGGATGTGGTCCAGGGAGTTGCCCATGCCGTCCGAGCCGATCGCGAGCTGTGCGGGCCAGGCCACCTTCTTGTCGGCGACCATGACCGGCCCCGGCCCCATGGCCTGCAGCCGGTCGGCGCACTGCTCGACGATCCGCAACGACTGGTAGCACTCCTCGAGGCGCAGGACCACCCGCGAGAACGAGTCGGCGTCGGTCGAGGTCGGCACGTCGAAGTCGTAGGTCTCGTACCCGCAGTACGGGTCGGACTTGCGCACGTCGTAGGGCAGGCCCGCCGAGCGGAGCACCGGACCGGTGATCCCCAGGGCCATGCAGCCCGCGAGGCTGAGGTGGCCGACGTCGACCAGCCGGCCCTTGAAGATCGGGTTGGCCAGCATGAGGTCGCCCAGCATGCCCATGTAGTCCCGGATCGTGCCCAGCGACTCACGGATGGTGTCCAGCGCACCCGGGGGGATGTCCTGGATCACGCCGCCGGGTCGCACGAAGGCGTGGTTCATCCGCAGCCCGGTGACCAGCTCGAAGATCTTGAGGATCTCCTCGCGGGCGTTGAACCCGTGCATCATGATCGTCGTCGCGCCGAGCTCGTTGCCCCCGGTGGCCAGCGCGACCATGTGCGAGGCGACCCGGTTGAGCTCCATCATCAGCACCCGGATGACCGTGGCCCGCTCGGGGACGTCCTGGGTGATGCCGAGCAGCTTCTCGACCGCGAGCGAGTACGCGGTCTCCTGGAACAGCGGCGCGAGGTAGTCCATGCGCGTGCAGAAGGTCGGACCCTGCGACCAGGTCCGGTACTCCATGTTCTTCTCGATGCCGGTGTGCAGGTACCCGATGCCGCAGCGGGCCTCGGTCACCGTCTCCCCGTCGATCTCGAGCATGAGCCGCAGCACCCCGTGCGTGGACGGGTGCTGGGGACCCATGTTGACGACGATCCGCTCCTCGCCCAGGCGCAGGGCCTCCTCGGCGATCTCGGACCAGTCGCCGCCCGAGGCCTCGAACGAGGGCACGCCCTGCGTGGACTCGTCGACGATGTGCTGCGTGGCGTGGGGACCCTGGGTGCTGGCCATCAGCTGTACGACCTCCGCTCGTCGGGCGGAGGGATGCTCGCGCCCTTGTACTCCACCGGGATCCCGCCGAGCGGGTAGTCCTTGCGCTGCGGGTGACCCGGCCAGTCGTCCGGCATCTGGATCCGGGCCAGGGCCGGGTGACCGTCGAAGACGATGCCGAAGAAGTCCCACGTCTCGCGCTCGTGCCAGTCGTGCCCCGGGTAGACCGAGACGCTCGAGGGGATGTGCGGGTCGGCGTCGGGCACGGCGACCTCGAGCCGGATGCGCCGGCTGTGGGTCACCGAGCACAGGTGGTAGACGGCGTGCAGCTCACGGTCGACGTCACCCGGGTAGTGCACCCCGGAGACACCCAGACCGAGCTCGAAGCGCAGGTCCTGGTCGTCACGCAGCGCCTGGCACACGGGCACCAGGTGCTCGCGCCTCACGTACAGGGTGAGCTCGCCGCGGTCCACGACCACGCGTTCGATCGCGTCGTCGAAGGCTGTGCCCCCCTCGCCCAGCACCTCGGCCAGGATGTCGACGACCTCGTCGAACCACCCGCCGTAGGGGCGTTCGCTCGCGCTCGGCATCGCGACGGTGCGCACCAGGCCGCCGAAGCCGCTGGTGTCGCCGTCTCCCGGCACGCCGAACATGCCGGTGCGGACGTCGATGACCTCCAGGGGTGGGCGGTCCCCCGCGTCGGGGGTCGCCGGGATGTTCTGCGACCCGGCCTCGAGCGCGGCCTCGGTGCCCTTCTGCGGGGTGTCCGCGGCGTCGGTGCCGACCGGCCCTGCGCCCACCTTGGCCGCGGCCGCAGCGTCCTTGGCCTCGGCCGGTGCGTCCTTCGCGTCGCTCACCGCAGCAGACCCTTCATGTCGGAGGTCGGGGTCGCCGCGAGCGCGGCCGCCTCGGCAGCCGCGGCCGCCTCACGACGGTTCACACCCAGGGGCTCGGCCTGGATCTGGTCGTGCAGCGTGAGGATCGCGTTGAGGAGCATCTCCGGACGCGGCGGACAGCCGGGCAGGTAGATGTCCACCGGGAGGATGTGGTCGACGCCCTGGACGATCGCGTAGTTGTTGAACATGCCGCCCGAGGAGGCGCACACGCCCATCGCGATGACCCACTTGGGCTCGGGCATCTGGTCGTAGACCTGACGCACGACGGGCGCCATCTTCTGGCTCACCCGTCCCGCGACGATCATCAGGTCAGCCTGACGCGGCGAGGCGCGGAAGACCTCCATGCCGAAGCGGGAGATGTCGTACCGGGAGGTCCCGGCCGCCATCATCTCGATCGCGCAGCAGGCCAGCCCGAAGGTCACCGGCCACAGCGACGCCTTGCGGAAGTACCCTGCGAGGTCCTCGACCGTGCCCAGCAGGAAGCCGGACGGTGCAT
Source organism: Actinotalea alkalitolerans (assembly GCF_023369855.1). Lineage (GTDB taxonomy): Bacteria > Actinomycetota > Actinomycetes > Actinomycetales > Cellulomonadaceae > Actinotalea. Next base: position 38,859 of record NZ_JAMBPP010000024.1, read on the forward strand.
CTTCGATCCCCATTACGCTCCTCCTTCCTCTCCTCGACCTGTCAGTCCCACTCGAAGCCTCCGCGACGCCACTCGTAGACGAACGGCACGGTGATCAGCACGAGGAAGGTCATCATCGCCACGACGCCGAACAGCGCGAGCTCGGAGAACGCGACCGCCCACGGCAGCATGAACACCACCTCGATGTCGAAGATGATGAAGGTCATCGCGACCAGGTAGTACTTGATCGGGAAGCGCCCGCCACCCACCGCGTGGGGCGTGGGGTCGATCCCGCACTCGTAGGCCTCGAGCTTGGCCCGGTTGTACCGCCGCGGACCGATGACGTAGCTCGCACCGACCCCGCCCAGGGCGAGCACGGCCGCCACCCCCATGAGGATGAGGATCGGCAGGTAGGGGTTGCTCATCGGGACCTCCGGGGCAGGCACGGTCGGGGCTGCAGGTCACCGGCGCAGGCGCTGCGCCGGCTCGCCGGTGAGGACCTCCGCGCAGTCACCGCCGAGTGTGTACGGGTCATGCGGCAGGCGCAATCCGGGTCAGGGCGGAGATGAACCTGTCGGACAGGTCGCCCCCGCGCGGCTCGTAGACGTCGGCGAGCAGCTTGAGCGTGAGCCGCATCAGCGCGGGGCGCGGGAGCCCGTGGCGCGTGCAGACCCGCATCACCTCGGGGTGCTCGATGAGCTTCACGAAGACCCGGCCCAGGGAGTAGTAGCCCCCGAGCTCGTCGGCCATGATCCGGGGGTAGGTCTGCAGGGTGCGCTCGCGCGCGGCGTCCGTCGTCCGGGCCTTGGCCTGGGCCACCACCTCGGCTGCCCGACGGGCGGCCTGCATCGCGTAGGCGATCCCCTCGCCGTTGAACGGGCTGACCATCCCACCCGCGTCGCCGACCAGCATCAGTCCCCGGGTGTAGTGCGGCTTGCGGTTGAAGCCCATCGGCAGCGCGGCGCTGCGCACCGGACCCACCTGGTTCTCGGGTGTGAACTCCCACTCGGCCGGGGTGTTGGCCACCCAGCGCTGCAGCAGGTCCTTGTAGTCGATCTTCGTGGTGGCCGCGCGCGAGCTGACGCTGCCCAGCCCGACGTTCGCGGTGCCGTCGCCGAGCCCGAAGATCCAGCCGTACCCGGGCATCAGGTTGGACCGGCCGGGCTCGCCGTCCCAGAGCTCGAGCCAGCTCTCCATCCAGTCGTCCTCGTGCCGCGGGGTCTTGAAGTACGTCCGCACCGCGACGCCCATGGGCCGGTTGGCGTTCTTCTCGATGCCCAGGGCCAGGGCCAGCCGCGCCGAGACGCCGTCGGCCGCGATGACCACGGGGGCACGGAAGGTGACCTCGTCCCCCGACTTGCGGCCCGCTGCGTCGACGGGTCGTGCGGTCACGCCCACGACCCGCCCGGTGCGCTCGTCGATCACCGGGGCGGTCACGTTCATCTGCTCGAGGATGCGCGCGCCGGCACCGGTCGCGTGCACCGCGAGGGTGTTGTCGAAGTCCTTGCGGGTGCGGCTCACGCCGTAGCTCGGGAAGGCGTCGAGCTCGGGCCAGGGGAGCTCGATCCGGTGGCCGCCGCCGTAGACCCGCAGACCCTTGTTGCGGATCCACCCGTCCTCGGGGGCCATCGGGACACCCATCGCGATGAGCTCGCGGACCGACCGCGGGGTGAAGCCGTCGCCGCAGACCTTCTCGCGCGGGAAGGCCGTCTTCTCCAGGACCAGGACGTCGAGCCCGGCGACCGCAAGGTAGTACGCCGCGGTGGACCCGGCGGGACCTGCGCCGACGACGATGACATCGGCATCGTCATGCTGACCTGCAGTCCCCACGCCTTGCCTCATCACTTGTGAAGGGATTCACGATCGAACCGGCTCAGTCTAACGTCGCCCCGTACGGGTGTCTGCTGAGGCTTACCTTCCTCCACGGACCTTCGTCCCAGACGTCCGCGCATCGTGTCACGCCGGACGGGTACCGCGGTGCAACGCCACGATGCCGCCGCTGAGGTTGCGGTAGGCGACGTCGCGCCACCCCGCCGCACGCAGCGCGCGACCCAGGCCCCCCTGGTCGGGCCAGGCACGGATGGACTCGGCGAGGTACACGTAGGCGTCCGGCTCCTTGGAGACCGCCCGGGCGACCGGCGGCAGCGCCCGCATGAGGTACTCGGTGTAGACCACCCGCAGCGGCGTCCACGTGGGCTGGGAGAACTCGCAGACCACGAGCCGGCCGCCGGGGCGGGTCACCCGCAGCATCTCGGCCAGGGCCGCACCGGTGTCCACCACGTTGCGCAGCCCGAACGAGATGGTCACCGCGTCGAAGCTCGCGTCGGCGAAGGGCAGCCGGGTCGCGTCACCGGCCGTGAACGGCAGGTCCGGCCGACGTCCCTTGCCCACGGCGAGCATCCCCACGGAGAAGTCGCACGGGACGACCCGGACCCCCGCGGCGTCGAAGGGCTCGCTCGAGGTCCCGGTGCCCGCGGCGAGGTCCAGCACCCGCTGGCCGGGACGGGCGTCCACCGCCCGGATCGTCGCGGCCCGCCACCGGCGGTCCTGGCCCAGGGAGATCACGTCGTTGGTCAGGTCGTAGCGGCGTGCGATGCCGTCGAACATCGCGGCGACCTCGTGCGGCTTCTTCTCCAGGCTGGCGCGGGGCATGTGGTCATCATCTCAGCCCGCGCCCACCGGTCGGGACGTGACGCCCCGCCCCGGGGACCTACGCTGGGGCGTGATGAGCACCGATCCCTCGGCCCCTGCGGGGTCGTACCTGCACCCCGGGCCGCTGGTCGTGCGGACGGTCGCGATCGACCCCGCCGAGGTCCCGGACGACCTGCTCGAGCTGCTGCCCTGCGAGTCCGGCCTGGCCTGGGTGCGTCGCGGCGACGGCCTCGTGGCCTGGGGCGAGCTGCTGCGGATCGAGACCACCGGCCCCACCCGCTTCGCCCGGGCCGAGGAGCAGTGGCAGCAGCTCGTCGCGCACGCGGTGGTCCGCGACGAGGTGCGTGTCCCCGGCACCGGGCCGGTGGCCTTCGGCTCGTTCGCGTTCTCCGACACCTCGCCCTCGGGCGGCACGCTCGTCGTGCCGCGGGTGGTCGTCGGGCGACGCGGGAGCACGAGCTGGGTCACCACGCTCGACATCGGCGCCGTCACCACGGCCCCCGGCCTCGCGCACGTGTCCCCGGGCCCGCCGCCCCAGGCCCCCGGGCCCGTCGGGTACGAGGACGGTGCGCTGTCCGCCGAGGGGTGGCAGGACGTCGTCCGGCAGGCGGTGGCCGAGATCCGCGGCGGCCGGCTCGAAAAGGTGGTGCTCGCACGGGACGTCGTCGCGCGGACCCAGGCGCCGCTCGACCCCCGGTGGTTGCTCGGCCGCCTCGCCGCGGACTACACCTCGTGCTGGACCTTCGCCGTCGACGGTCTGGTCGGGGCCACCCCCGAGCTGCTCGTCCGCAGCGAGAAGGGCCTGGTCACCTCGCGCGTGCTGGCCGGGACCATCCGCCGCACCGGTGACGACGACGCCGACATGGCGCGGGCCGCGATCCTGGCGCACTCGTCCAAGGACCTCGAGGAGCACGAGTACGCCGTGACGTCGGTCGCGCACGCCCTCGAGCCGTTCTGCTCGTCGGCCAACGTGCCCGAGATCCCCTTCGTGCTGCACCTGCCCAACGTGCTGCACCTGGCCACCGACGTGACCGGCGTGCTGCGGGCCGACGGCCTCGGTCCCGCACCCTCGAGCCTCGCCCTCGCCGCTGCCCTGCACCCGACCGCCGCCGTCGCCGGCACCCCCACCCCGGCGGCCCGGGAGCTCATCGATCGGATCGAGGGGATGCACCGCGCCCGCTACGCGGGACCGGTCGGCTGGATCGGGGCCGACGGCGACGGCGAGTGGGGCATCGCTCTGCGGTCGGCCGAGCTCGACCCCGACGAACCCCCCCCCCCCCCGCCCCCCCCCCGGGGCGGGGGCCGCTTCGCCGGTGACGGTGGCGAGCTCGTCGCCGATCAGGGTCGCGGCCGTGGCCATCCGAGACACGTCCAGCCACACGTG
>NZ_JAMBPP010000025.1 GCF_023369855.1 Actinotalea alkalitolerans
CGACTTTTGGCACGCTGTTGAGTTCTCAAAGAACGAACGCGCATCCATCCGGGCCATCAAGCCCGTCCGGAGGCAACCTGTCTAACTTAGCGGAGCCGGTGAGGCGTGTCAACTCTGCGAGTTCCACGATCATCTGCACCTGACCATGACAATCGTCCGGCGCTTTCGCGTCGGTCGTTCATCGTGGGTTGTGCCCCTGGGACCGGCCTGCGAACCGAAGCTCGTCGTCCGTTGCTCCCTGCGGGGCGGGTTCCTACGTTACGCGGTGCACTGGTTCGGATCAAGTCGGTCCGTCGTGCCCTGCGCCACCCCGGTCTGCACGCGCAGGCTAGGCCTGACGTCCGATCGGGAGGCACCCCGGCCAGCCTCGAGCAGGTGCTCGCGGCCGTCGCTGCGGGTGCTCGGCAACACTAGGGCACCGGAGCGCGTGGTCCAAACCGGCGGGCGCCTCGCGCGCTGACCCACGTCGTCGTCACTCGTCACCGCTTCCTCCGCGCGGCCCACGATCCGGGCCGGCACCACGCGGTCCGGCCACCAGTCGGCTCAGCGGTCTCCTAGGTGCGCCGGCGCGTGGCGCGCAGGGCCAAGGCACCGGTAGCCACGAAGAGGAGGGCCAAGGACACCGCCGGGAGCCAGGATGCTCCTGTGGCCGGCAGGGTGGGGCGAGCCGGCGTCGCCGGTCGGGCGTCGTCCGCGACGGTCACGACCCGCTCCCACCAGACACGGTTGCCGTCCAGCAGACCCCACAGGCGAAGCGTGTACGTCCCCGCCGCGAGCCCCGGTGGGACCTCGAGCTCGGCGGTGCCCGCCGAGATGTTCTCCCGGACGACGAGTGCCCGACCGTCGAGACAGGCGAGGAACCAGAGCTGGTCGTACTCGTTGAAGTAGATGGTGGTGTCCGACGGCACATCCGCGAGCCCGAGGGTGAGCCGCCCACCGACCGGCGCGGTGTCATCGCCGATCAGCCGCCCGACGGGCGCCTGGCCGCCGGTCCGCTGGCACGCGACGCCCGGTGTCAGGGTGATCGGATCCGCGCTGACGGTCACCGTCGTGCTGAGGCGCACCAACGTCCCGCCGTCGTGCATCGTCCCTGAACCCTCGTAGAACATCACGCTGATCGGGTAGGCGCCGGGTGCGGTTCCCACCGGGACGCCGACGAGGAAGAGCCCGGCGTCCTGCGACTCGAGGGCCATCGCCTCCGCCGCTCCCATCGGGGCCCAGGGGGTGCAGCTGATGAAGGTCTCCCCCGAGCCTCCGCCGATGAAGCGCGTCGGCCACTCACCGAAGCCGGTGAGGACTCCCAGCACGGGCGTCCCCGCCTGCACCGCGGGAACGTCGAGGGTCAAGGTGCCGTCGGTTGCCGCGGGGACCACCCACTCGCACAGCGGCAGGTCGGGCGCTGGGCCCGGCTCCACCACCGCGGGCGTCGGGCTCGGCTCGACGACAGCAGGCGTGGGACTCGGCTCGACCACCACAGGTGTCGGGCTCGCTTCGACCACGTCGGGCAAGGGACTCGGCTCGACCGCCGGGGGCGCGGGGCTCGGCTCCACGACGGCAGGCGTGGGACTCGGCTCCACGACGGCAGGCGTGGGACTCGGCTCGACCACCACAGGTGTCGTACTCGCCCCGACCACGTCGGGCGTGGGACTCGGCTCCACCGCCGTGGCCGCGATCGGCAGCACGAGCGCGGCGAGACAGAGCAGGAGGACGACGAGACGGCGGACCGTACCCATGGGATCAACGCTACTCGCGGGCCCCGGGAAACCCCGGCGAACCGGACACCCCGCTCGGCTCCGTGAGGCGAGCCAAGACCGATCGCTCGCAGCCCAGGGACCTTGGTCCCTCAGTACAACGCGAAGGACGCCACCAGGACGTCACCGTCCGCACGGCTGGACCCTGACCTGGACGACGTCGTCGATGGGCAAGGGACGGATCGGCCCCTCCTGCAGACAGACGGAAGGGCCTCCCACTCAGCGTCTCCGCCGGCGAGAGGCCCTTACCTGCTGTGCGCCCGGAGGGATTCGAACCCCCAACCTTCTGATCCGTAGTCAGATGCTCTATCCGTTGAGCTACGGGCGCCCGGCCACGTGGGCCGCCCACGAGGATACATGCCTCGAGGGGGAGGACCCAATCGACCCGACAGCATGAACCCGGCACCCTCGTGGAGCGGAGGAGCCGGGCACATGACGCGCGGAGACGGTGGGATTTGAACCCACGGAAGGGTTGCCCCTTCACGACCTTAGCAGGGTCGCGCACTAGACCTGACTATGCGACGTCTCCAGTGTGCAGGTCAGGGTACCCGCCTACGGGACCGGGGAGCAAAGCGCCCTCCTGGGGTCGTCGGCGGGTCTCGTTCACCGCTCGTACGCCCAGCTCCGGTCGGTCAGGATCCGCGCTGCCGCGAGGCCGATGGCGATCGCGATCATCACGAAGACCGCCTGGACCCCCGAGGTCACCGCGACCTCGGCGTCGCCGTTGTTGAGGCCGATGACCGTCCGGTAGACCGCGGCCCCAGGCACCATGATCACCACGGCCGGCACCGAGATCGTGATCCGCGGGACATTCATCCGTGGCGCCAGCACTGCGGCCATCAGGCCGACGGTGAGGGTCGCGATCATCGTCGCCGCCTGGATCACCACCCCCAGGTCCGCGAGCTGCAGGCGCAGGACGTTGGCCACCATCCCGATGAGCGCAGCGCCCAGGGCCATCCGGAACGGAGAGTTGAACATCAGCGCGAAGCCCAGGACCCCCAGGAAGCTCGCCAGCGCGCGCAGGGCGACCTCGAGCCACAGCGCCAGGTCGGGCGGGGGCGTCGGGTCGGGGCTGAGCCCGGACACCCACGACACCGCCCAGACACTGATCGCTGCGGACATGAGGATCATCAGGGCGTAGACGATCCGAGCCACGCCCGCGGAGAAGTCGAGCTTGGCGAGGTCCAGCGCGCCGGTCACCAGGGCGAACCCGGGCACGAGGAACAGCACCGCCGAGATGAACCCGGCCTCGTGTCCCGCACCCGCACCGCCTGCCCACGCGTCGAGCGCCTCGACGAACGCCAGGTACGTCAGGCACGCCGCGGCCGCCGCGAGCATGGTGGTGCCGAACTGGTTGATCTTGCGATGCAGGAAGAACCGACGCACGTACTGCCCGACCCCCGCGGCCAGGAACACCCCGACGACCTCGATGGGTCCGCCGTTGTTGAGGTAGGCGAACGCCGCGCACGCCAGGGCGGCGAAGAGCGCGTTGCCCACCGCGGGGTAGAGCGGCGGCAGGGCCTCGATCCGGTCCAGCTCGCGGTTGACCTCGTCGACCGAGGTGCCGGGCCGCAGTCCGTTGACCAGGTCGGTGAGCTCCCCGAGCCGATGCGAGTTGACGCCGATCGACCGGACCTCGGCGACCTCGGTCCGGAAGATGGCTCCACGGTGCGACGTAGCGGTGATCTCCGTCAGCGTCACGTGAGCTGCGTGGCGGTCCAGCCCGAAGGACCGCGCGACCTGCTGCATGGCGGTCTTGACCCGGTAGCTACCCGTCCCCGAGGAGAGCATCGCCCTGCCGGTGCGGAGCACCGCCCCTGACTGGCGGATGAGCTCGACAGGTTCGAGGGAGTCCTCGTCGGGCACGGTGGTGGTCATGGGACCTATCTTCGGGGCCGCACCCCGCCCAGGGCTAGGACCGTCGCCCTCGCGTGGACAGGCCCTTGGTCACACCTCGGCGCCCGGCACGCTCGACCGCGCTGGTCAGCGCGTGATGCCGAGCGCCTGCACCTGCTGCTCGTGCTGGCCCGCGACCCAGCCATCCACCAGGCGCGGGTCCTCGGGCACGTCGCCGGCGCGGAGGGCCCCGATGTAGGCCCGGTCCGCCTCGAGCACCGCGATCGCCTGCTCGCGGTCGAGCACCGGTCCGTGACCGGGAACCACCAGGTCGACCTCCCCGGACTCCAAGGGAACCGCGAGCAGCTCGAGGCCCACGGTGTAGCCGGCGAGAGGGTCGAGGGCTGCCGTGTCGAGCAGCGGGACCTCGCGCGCCGAGAGCATGTCACCGGCCACGAGCACGCGGGCGTCGCTCACCAGCAGTGCCAGGTGGCCCGGGGCGTGCGCGTCGTGCACGAGCAGGCGGAGCTCCCGCCCCGACCACGGCAGGACGGGAGCGTCGGTCTCGAGCGCCCGCACCCCTCGCAGCACGTCCCGGTCGATGCCGAGCTCGGCCGTGGCCTCCTCGCTCAGCACCTGCTCCGGTCGGCCCTGGACCTGGGCGTACGCCAGCGGTGTCGCCCACCGCTGCGCGTCGCCCAACGACGGTCGCCACAGGACGTGGTCGACGTGAGCGTGCGTCACGACGCCACCCGTGACGACGAGGCCGAGACGCCAGACCTGCTCGGCGAGCGCGTCGATCTCGTCCGCGGTCATCGCCGGATCGACGACCAGGGCACCTCCGGCGTGGGACGCGGTGTCGGCCACGATGACCGTGCTCGACGTGTGCCACTTCGGCACATGCCTCACGTGCACGCCCGGGGCGACCTCGCGCAGCTCACGCTCATCCATCTCGCGACGCTACCCCGCTCCGTGTCCCCACACGGCGTCCGCCTCCCTCATCCCTCCTGCCACCTCGTCGAGGACGCACTCCTGCACTGAGGACGCACGCGCAGACGTGCGTCCTCGGTGCAGAAGTGCGACGCCGATGGCGAGCAGGGGGTGGGGTGGGGGTGCGCGCAGGCGGGGGTGCGCGCAGGCGGGGGGTGCGCGCAGGCGGGGGTGCGCGCAGGGGGGGTGCGCGCAGGCGGGGGTGCGCGCAGGGGGGGTGCGCGCAGGCGGGGGTGCGCGCAGGGGGGTGCCAGCGGAGGGCAAGGGATTCGAACCCTTGGATACGGGGGTGTCCCGCATCAACGGTTTTCAAGACCGTCGCTTTCGGCCGCTCAGCCAGCCCTCCCCGCACCGGCCCCTCAGGGCGCGGCGCGGGCCCATTGTGCCAGTGAACGCTCGGGCCGCGCTCCGGACGTCGCCGGTTCGTACACCACCATCAGGAGGGGCTCTCCTCCCACCAGCCCTCGGCCCGCCCGGGGCTCACCACCGGCACGCCGTAGATGCTCGCGACCCTCGCGAGCGCGGTGTCATAGGTGGCCAAGGCCTCGATCTCGGGGTGGGCCACGACGATGCCCAGGTGGATCGCCCCGAAGGGGTCGAGGACCGTCGAGGCCATCGCGGCCGTGCCCAAGGACTGGTCGAAGAAGCGCACCACCTCGACCGACGTGGCGATCTGGTGCGCACGAGCACGCGCGACCGGGTCCATCAGCTGGGCAGCACGGCGCAGCTCGCTCACCCCGAGCGGTGAGGTGACCAGCTGCGCGCGGTGCTCGAAGGACCAGCGCATCCACGAGGCCGACTCGACACCCGAACCGAGAGCACAGGCCAGGGCCGAGCCGTCGGCGTAGATCAGCATCGTGTCCGTCCTGCTCCGCACGTCCCGCGTGACGCATCCGCCGGATGCGTGGGTCAGGCCAGAGCCTAGTCAGCCAGGCACGTACGGCGCGGGCCTGCACCCTCGTGAGAGAGGGTGCAGGCCCGGGCTGATCGTGGTCGGTCTCAGCTGCTGCGCAGACGCTCCATCGCGAGCTGGACCAGCGAGATCAACGTCTGCTTGGTCGCGGCACGGGACCGGGCGTCGGTGTACATGACCGGCACGTGCGGCGGGATCGACAGCGCCTCACGGATGTCGTCGAGCTGGTGGCGGGCCACCCCGTCGAAGCAGTTGACCGCCACGACGAAGGGGATCCCCCGGCTCTCGAAGTAGTCCACCGCCGGGAAGCACTGGTCGAGCCGCTCGGTGTCGACCAGGACGACCGCACCGATCGCGCCGCGGACCAGGTCGTCCCACATGAACAGGAAGCGGTCCTGCCCAGGGGTGCCGAAGAGGTACAGCCAGAGCGAGCCCGGCAGGGCGATGCGACCGAAGTCCATCGCCACCGTCGTGGTCGTCTTGCGGTCGGTGACCCCGCCGGCGTCGTCGACGCCCACGGAGTGCTCGGTCATCGCGGCCTCGGTGTTGAGGGGCTCGATGTCCGAGATGGAGCCGATGAAGGTCGTCTTGCCGACGGCGAAGCCACCGGCGACGACGATCTTCACGACTGTTGGCGCGACACCCCCGCCGACCCTCTTGCGGTCGGTCACAGCGGTGTCAGAGGGCGGATATGCCATTGAGAACACTCTCCAGCACGCTCAGGGACAGGGCGGGGGACTGGCCGGTGTGGACGCTCACCGGCGTTGAGGTGTGCACACGGATGTACTGCGACTCCGAGAGGTCCGTGACCAGGATCCGGACCACACCGAGCGGGAGCCGCAGCAGCGCGGAGAGCTCGGCGACGGAGACGAAGGTGTGTGCGGCATGCTGCAGGATCGCGCGCTTCTCGGGCGGCAGCCCCTGGCTGTTGGCGGCCCCGGGAAGGACCTCGACGAGTGCTTCGAGTGGGAGGTCCGAGTTCGCGGCCTTGACCCGCCCGCCCGTCACGGCATAGGGGCGGACCGTCCGCGCCTCGTACTCCACACCGGGATCGCCGGACGGCGGGTCGGCGTGCCGACCCGTTCCGTACGTCTCCTCGTTGGGTGTCATGCCGCGTTCACCCGACCGGCGTACGCGTGGCGCCGTCGACCGGCAGGTTGCCGCGCATCTCGGTCACGAGCTGCGGCGTCAGCGTGGTCTCCGTACGGGAGACCAGCATCGCCATCTCGTAGCCGATCAGGCCGACGTCGCAGGTCGAGTCGGCCACGACAGCCAGCACCGACCCGTTGGAGACGCTCATCAAGAACAGGAAGAGCTCGTCCATCTCGACGATCGCCTGCCGCACGTCACCTGCCCGCAGCTGGCGGGCTGCGCCACGTGTCAGGCTCGACATGCCCGCCACGATGGCGGCGAGCTGGTCGCCGCTGGTGCGGTCCAGGTCCTCCGACATGGCCATGAGCAAGCCGTCGGCCGACACGACGAGCGTGTGCCGGGTTCCGGGTACGGTCCGGACGAAGTTGTCCAGAAGCCAACCGAAGTTGGCGGCTTCCGAGCTGAGCGCTGTCACGTGTCCTCCTCGAGGTGGCCTGCCTGGCGGCGGCTTGGGGTGGTGCTCGCGGTCACCATGAGGTGTTCCGCTGGGTCAGGTCGGTGTCCGGAGTGGTCACGGGTTCCCCGCGGCCACCTGCCGAACCGTCCTCGTGACCGGTGACCTCGGTGCCACCGGTGGTATGTGTCGCGCCGGCCGGGTCCTCCGCGCCCTCCGCGGCACGACGACCCCGGCTGGTGCCGGTCTGGAAGCTCGACAGGAGCGAGCGGACCTGGTTGGCGTCGCGGTCCGGGCGGCTGCCCGAGGCCGAGACCTTGATCTCCGGAGCGGCCGGGATGTTGCCCGGCACGCGACGGGTGAGTGAGGCCGGCGCAGCACCGCTGACGGTCTGAGGCCGGTACGAGGACAGCTGGCTGAGCTCGGACAGCGCCTGCTGGGCGATGTCCCCACGCTGGGCCAGCATGTTCGTCACCTCGTCGTCGAACGCACCGAGCGTGGGCTGCGGCGTGAACGTCGTCGCGGCACCCGTCCGGGCCGGGAGCGAGGGATGCGGCAGGACGGCGCCCGACGGCGTGCCCGCTGCTCCGGTGGGCTCATGCCCCGACCTGGGGCGGTCGGCCACCGGCGCCGGCGCTGCGGCTGCAGGCGCGGGTACCGCCGGAGGTGCTGACCACGGCTGGGGTGCGGGAGCGACGGCTGACGGCGGCGGCTGCCACCCTCTGCTCGGCGGGATCGAGGGCGAGGGAGCCGGCGCTGCCGGCTCTGCGACAGGTGCGTACGTGTGGGCACCGGCCTCGTCGGAGACGTTCCAGGCCGAGGTGCGCACCGGAGAGGCGGTGGGCTGCCCGAGGGGTGCGGGCGCGACGAACGCCTGCTCAGGGCTCGGCTGGACAGGGGTGACCGGGGTGAAGGCCGGGGCCTGGACCGGCGCGGGCAGGCTGCCCGTCGGTGCGGCGGCGGGGTTCACCGTCGTCTTGCTGCGGCCGAAGAGCCCCAGGAACCCGCGGCGGCGCTTGACCTCACGGGTGCTGCGCCGGGTCGGACCCTGCACGAGCTCGGTGAAGGCCGGGGTCCCGACCGACTGCTCGGGCGCCTGCGGTGGTGCCTGCCACGGGACCGGAGCCGGTGCCGCAGCGGGGGCCGAGGCCTGCGCCTGCCAGGGAGCCGGCTCGGCGACAGGCGCGGGGGCCATGGCCTGGGTCTGCCACGCGGCGGAGGTCGGCTGGTCCCAGCGGGCCTCGGGCGGGGCAGGTGCCTGCCAGGCCGCGGGTGCGGGGGCGGGGGCAGGTGCAGGTGCAGGTGCATCCCACTGGGACTGGGCGGGAGCCGGTGCATCCCACTGGGACTGGGCAGGTGCAGGTGCAGGTGCGTCCCACTGGGTCTGGGCGGGAGCCGGTGCCTGCCACGCAGCGGGAGCATCGGCGTGCCACTGCGCAGCGGGCTGCTCGTAAGCAGGCTGCTCGTAAGCAGGCTGCTCGTCAGCGGGCTGCTCGGTCTCGGCCGGCGCACCCGACAGCGGGGTGCCCGGGACGAACGCCGACGGCGACCAGACCTCGGTCGACTCCTGCGGCAGCTCGTCGGCGGGGGCCTGGTACCAGGGCGCCTGGTCGACCTCGGACCCGACAGCCCCGAGCTGGCCGGCCGGAGGGTAGTAGTCGTCGTCGACCATCTGGGGGATGACCATCGGCGGTGTCTCGGGCTGCTCGGCGGCGTGGGCCCCGCTGTGCCTGGCCGGCACGGCAGTGCGCTCACCAGTGACATCCCACTCGCCCCCGGGCTGCTCGACCTGCTCCTGGAACACCGGGGCGGGGTCCTGCTCGGGCGCTGCGGGCTGGGCTGCGGCAGCTCGCCCGAAGAAGGCAGCCGCACCAGCTGCCGCGGCCGCGAGGCGCTCGGCGCCGTCGGGGCCACCGAGGCCGATCGACGGGTCGACCTGCTCCGCACGGTCGTTGCCGACCGAGGCCGCAGCGAGCTCGGCGCGACGCGACCGGAAGCCCGAGAAGAGTGCGGCTCGGCTCTCGCCGCCTGCGGCAGCGGTCGTGGGTGACGGGGACGGCTGCGCGACCTGGGGGCCCGCAGGCTGGCGGACGGGCAGCGCACCGGTCTGGGTGTCGGGCGCTCCCTGACGTGTCGGCAGTGCGGCGCCGGCGGGTCGGCGGGTCGGCAGACCGGCGGCAGGAGCGGCCTCCTCCGACGGGGCCGCGACACGTCGGCTCGGCAGTGCAGTCGGGCCCGAGGAACCCACCACGGGCGGGCTCCACGACTCGAGGTCCACCGCAGCGGCACCGGCGAGGCTGTCGGCCGAGGGTGCGAGCGGGATCGAGGGCGCTGCCGCGGCGTCGTCCTCGTCACGGTGGCTGGCGCTCGGAGCCGGGGCCTCGACGTCCGCCGTGCGGGACCGGCGCCGTGGCAGCCCGAGCGGCGTGGCGCCGTCGGTCAGTGCCGCGAGGTCCACCTGCTCGGCCGGGTTGGCCGCAGACCCGAGCTGGCCCGGTGCGACGTCCTCGACGAAGGCCGGCGCCGGGGCGTAGGCGGTGTCGTGGATGACCTCTGCGGCCTCCTCGGGCAGGGCGAAGGACTCGATGCGGGCAGGCTGCATCGGCTGGGTGAGCGGGATCGCGTCAGGGTCGACGAAGAGCACCAGCGGCAGACGGAGCACCGCGAGGGTGCCCTGCCCGCCGGGCCCCTGAGAGAGCTCGACCTGGGCGCCCAACCGGTTGGCGATACGGCCGACGACGAAGAGGCCGAGGCGCTGGGCCCCGAGGACGTCGCTCGCGGAGGTCGACCGGATCTTGACGTTGGCCTGCTCGAGCTCGATCGGGGCCATTCCCAGGCCCTGGTCGAGCACCGTCACCAGCACGTGGTTCTCGTCGATGCCGGTGGAGACCTGGACCGGGGTGCCGGGCTCGGAGAACACGGTCGCGTTCTCGAGGATCTCGGCCAGGAGGTGGGCTGCGGCGAGAGCCGTGTGCCCGAGCATCAGCGGGTCGACGCGCAGGTCCAGCTGGACGCGCTCGTAGTGCTCGATCTCCGACGAGGCGGTGCGGATCACGTCGGAGACGGGCATCGCGTCGCGCAGGCGCCGACCGGTGTCGATCCCGGCCAGGACGAGCAGGGACTCGGCGTTGCGGCGCATCCGGGTCGCGAGGTGGTCGAGGCGGAACAGGTCGGCCAAGGTGGCCGGGTCCTCCTCCGAGCGCTCGAGCGCGTCGATGAAGGACAGCTGCCGGTTGAGCAGGATCTGGTCGCGGCGGGCGACGTTGACGAACATCTCCGCGATGGACCCACGCAGTGCGGCCTGCTCCTGGGCCACCTGGATCGTGGTCGTGTTCACCTCGTTGAAGGCGGTGGCGAGCTGGCCGATCTCGTCGCGGCTGGTCACCGGGATCTGGGCGAGCCGGAGGTCGGGGCCTTGACCCGGGACGGAGACCTGGTCGACGAGGCTGGGCAGGTCGTCGCGGACCTGCCCGGCGGCAGCGGTCAGACGCCGCAGCGGCTCGGTGATCTGCCGTGCGATCGTCAGCGCGACCGCCACCGAGAACAGCACGGCAAGGATGGTCGCGAGCACCGTGATGACGGCGGTACGGACCGAGTCCTCGGCCATGGTCGACGCACGCTGGGTCGACGCGACCGCCAGGGCCTGCGCCGTCGGCCTCAGCGCCTCGATCTCCATCACCGCGAAGCGGGTCCAGTCCTCGGGGCTGATCCGCTCGAAGTAGATGGTCTGCTCGGTCGCGATGAGCTGACGGTAGGACGCGTAGGTCTGGATGCCCTCACGGACCGAGCCGATGCTCGGCAGCGACGCCCCCTCGACCTCGACCCCCGCGATGATGCCCGCGGCCTGGCCCCGGGCGACGTCGTTGGGGGTGAAGAGGGCGGTGAGGACCTGGATCTCGCGGACGGACTGGTCACCGCTGAGCATCTGCGCACCCAGCACCTGCTCCATGTGGAGGTCCTCGGCGACCCCTGCCAACGCGGAGTTGGCGGTCACGATGGCCGCGACCCGACGGTCGGTGAGGTTCTCGGCGACGGTCCTGACCATCGAGATCGTGGTGTCGATCAAGGAGCCGTAGTCGCGGGCCACGGTGACGTAGGGCACCGCGGAGGAGTCGACGCTCCGTCGGATGTTGTCCAGGGCGAGCACGTCCTGGCCGAACCGGGCGATCGTGCTGCTGATCGCCGGGTCGACGGTCTCCAGGTTGACGGCACGGACCGCGAGGTTGAACGCGGACAGCGCGGCGTCGGTGGTCGAGCGCGAGGAGCCGAGCTCCGATCGCAGGGACTCCTTGATCGACGGGTCCGCAGCGACGAACGGGAGCGCGGCGCGGCGCTCGGCCTGCAGGGCCGTGGTGACCTCGGCGAACTTCTGGAAGGCATCGAGCCCTCGCTCCGTGGTCCGTGCGACCTGCGCGTCCTGGATCGCCTGCAGGGAGAGGAGCCCCGCGAGGAGAGAGAGGACGAGCACGGGTACGGAAAGGGCCGCGAGGACCTTCCCGCGGATGCCCAACCTGCGAAGCATGGCGACCTCTCTCCTCCACTGCCCTGTGGTGCCCACAGCACGATCGGTGCCGAGTGGGGACCTGACCTCGGCCGGCGGTCTTCTGCCGTCGTGGACTCATCGGCGCGCAGCACTGTCGGCATTAGGCCGTTCGTGCACCCGCGTTTCCCGCGGCACACGATATCGGGGCTTTTTCACCCGGCTGCAACACTTCTGCCATGCGAGTTGTGAAGGTTTCCCGGCCCGGTGGACCCGAGAGCCTGGTCGTGGGCTCGGTCCCGCTGCCCGCGCCGGGTCACGGTGAGGCCCTGGTCGAGGTCGCCGCGGCGGGTGTGAACAACGCCGACCTGCTCCAGCGGGCCGGGCTCTACCCCCCACCGCCGGGGGCGCCTGACTGGCCCGGCCTGGAGATCTCCGGGCGCATCGTCGCCCTCGGCGACCCTGCGCCCGAGAGCAGCGACGCTGGTCCGGCACCGCTGGACCAGGCCGGTCGGTGGGTCGTGGGCGACGAGGTCTGCGCGCTCCTGGCGGGCGGCGGCTACGCCGAGCACGTGGTCGTGCCTCTGGGACAGCTGCTGCCTGTGCCCGCCGGGATCGGGCTGGTCGAGGCCGCTGCCCTGCCCGAGGCCGCATGCACCGTCTGGTCGACCCTCGTCGGTGCCGCTGGCCTGCACGGCGGCGAGTGGCTCCTCGTGCACGGCGGTTCGGGAGGCATCGGCTCGATCGCGGTCCAGGTGGGCGTCGCTCTCGGTGCTCACGTGGCCACCACGGCGGGAGGTGCCGCCCGGGGCGCCCGCTGCGCTGAGCTGGGGGCCGAGCTCGTGGTCGACCACCGCAGCCAGGACTTCGTCGAGCTGGTCCGTGCGGCGACCGGTGGCGCCGGGGTCGACGTCGTCCTGGACGTCGTCGGCGGTGCGTACCTGCGTCGCAACCTCGACGCCCTCGCGGTCGGCGGACGGCTCGCGGTGATCGGGATGCAGCAGGGTCGACGTGCGGAGCTCGACCTGGGCTCGCTCCTCAGCAAGCGGCTGACCGTGCTGGGCACGACCCTGCGGTCACGACCCGCGCACGAGAAGACGGCCATCGTCGCCGCGGTCCGTGAGCACGTGTGGCCGATGGTCCAGGCGCGACGCGTGCTGCCCGTGGTTCACGAGGTGCTGCCCCTGGCCGAGGCCGCGCGCGCCCACGAGCTGCTCGCCTCAGGCGAGGTGTTCGGAAAGCTGCTGCTGGTCCCCTGAGTGGCTGCCCGTGCGAGCCTGCTCAGGCGAGCAGACCACGGGCCAGCGCCGGAGCCAGGACCGGAGCCAGGGGAAGGCGCGGGATGAGGGTGGCCTGGACCGCGTGGTAGAGGTCGGCCTTGCCCTCCCACACCGTGCGCGAGACCTCGTTGTCGGGGCCGAGCTCGTGCCACCACGAGCCGCCGTCACGGTCGAGCAGGTGCTCGGCGGCGTAGTCCCACCAGGTGCGGTACCAGTCGTCGAACCGCTCGTCGCCGGTGACCGCGAAGAGCGCGGCGGCCGCGCCCAGGGCCTCGCACAGCACCCAGTGCATGCGCTCACGCACGACAGGTCGGCCATCCCAGTCCACCGTGTAGACGAAGCCCGGGGCACCGTCCACGGCCCAGCCCTCCGCGATGCTCGCGTCGAACAGCGAGGTGGCGTCCTCGACCATCCAGGCGGGCGGCTCGTCGCCGAGGGCGGTCAGGGCGGCCCGGACGTGCAGGGTCAGCCGGGCCCACTCGAGCCAGTGACCGATCGTCGCCCCGTACGGACGGAAGGGGTGGGCGGGTGCGTCGGCGTTGTACTCCAGGTCAGGCTGCCAGTGCGGGTCGAAGTGCTCGGGGATGCGCCAGCGGTTCCCGCGCGCGAACCCGTGCACCACGCGCTCGACGATCCGCGCCGCCCGGTCCAGCCAGGTCCGGTCACCCGTCACGTCGGCCGCCGCGAGGTAGGCCTCGACGGTGTGCATGTTGGCGTTGACGCCCCGGTACTCCTCGGTGCGGCTGAAGGCACGGTCCCAGGACTCCACGACCATGCCCTCGTCCTCGTCCCAGAAGTGGTCCAAGGACACCGCGAGCGCCTCGTCGAGCAGCTCCCGCGCACCGGGCCGCCCGGCGGCAGTGGCACTGGCCGTGGCCAGGATCACGAAGGCGTGCGGGTAGGCGCCCTTCTCCTCGTGCTCGGTGGTCTGCGGTCCCTGCGGGCCGACCGCAGCGAACCACCCGCCGTGCTCGCGGTCGCTGAACCGCCCGGCCAGGGCCGCCAGCCCGTGGTCGACCAGGCTCGCCGCACCCGGTCGTCCGAGCAGCGCACCCAACGAGAAGACATAGGTCATGCGGCAGGTGATCCACAGCTCGGTGGGCCTGGTGGCGTCGAGCAGCCCGCGCTCGTCGAGCCAGCCGAAACCACCCGCGGGCACCCGGGCCGCACGCCCGAAGTCCAGCAGCCTGTCGGTCTCCGCCTCGAGCCAGCGGTGGTGGGCGGGGGACGACAGCCAGCTCATGGGGTCTCCAGGGTCGGGATCAGACGACGCCTCACGCTACTCGCACGGCCCAGGTCTCGGAGTGGCCCGGGCGGACGCACGACCCGAACCGCCCGGGCCACACAATAGGAGGTATGGACGACCAGACGCACCGCCCCGACGCCTCTCTCCCCCGCGCCGACTCCCAGGAGCGCGACGAGCCCGGCGCGCTGACACCGCGTGGCGCCTTCCTGGGGCAGCCGGCCAAGGTGATGCGGATCGGCACGATGGTCAAGCAGCTCCTCGAGGAGGTGCGCGGAGCCCCGCTCGACGACGCCGCCCGCACCCGGCTGGCCGAGATCCACGAACGCACGATGACCGAGCTCGAGGACGGGTTGTCCGAGGACCTGGTCGCCGAGCTGAGGCGGATCAGCCTGCCGTTCAGCGACGAGGGCACCCCCTCCGACGCCGAGCTGCGGATCGCCCAGGCGCAGCTGGTCGGCTGGCTCGAAGGGCTCTTCCACGGCCTGCAGACCGCACTCGTGGCGCAGCAGATGGCCGCGCAGGCGCAGGCAGGACCCGAACGTCGCGCACTGCCGGGTGTGCCCGGGGCCGTGCGCACCGACGAGCGCGGGCCGGGCCAGTACCTGTGACCCGCCGAGGTGCAGCCTCGCCTCACCGAGGCTCGGGGGCTCCGCGGGCCGGGACGGGAGCACGCCGCACCGAGGTCAGCGCGATGGCCGCCGAGACCAGGAGCAGGCCGAGCACCTCGAGCGGATCGGGCAGCTGGCGCAGGACGACCGCACCGACGACGGCGGCGATCGCCGGCAGCATCGCGAGCAGGACGGCGAAGCCGGCCGCCGACACCCGGCGCAGGACCACCTGCTCCAGGGCGTAGGGCACCACCGAGGACAGCACCGCGACGCCCACCACGGCGGCCACCAGCCACCACGACGCGAGCACGGGGGCCGACGACCGCACCAGCAGCGGCGCGAAGACCAACGCGCCCGCGCACATCGCGACCGAGAGCCGCGTCACCCCGTCGCCGGTGAGCGCGACCCGCCGTCCGAGCAGGATGTACCCGGCCCAGCACGCCGCCGCGGCTCCGGCCGCCAGCAACCCGATGGCTGCCCCCGGCCCACCGACGCTCACCGTGACCCCCGCCAGGAGCACGACCCCGCAGGCAGCGAGCACGATGCCCGTGCGCTCCCGCCACCCCACGCCCGTCACAGCGCCCACCAGGACAGGACCCAGGAACTCGATCGCCACCGCGGTCCCCAGCGGCAGGTGGTCGATCGCGATGTAGAAGGTCACGTTCATCGCGGCGAGCGTCGTGCCGAACAGGAGCACCACGCCGAGGTCACGACGCGACCACCGCAGCCGCCACGGTCGGCGCCAGGCCAGCAGCAGCACGGCCGCGACGACCAGCCGCAGCCAGCCCACCCCGGCGGCGGGGATCACCGCGAAGAGCCCGATGGCCAGGGCCGCCCCGACGTACAGGCTCAGACCCGACGCCACGAAGATCAGCGGGGCCGGGACGCGCGCGTCCGCAGCTGGGGGGTGCACCACCGACTCACCCTAGGTCCCGGCCACCGGGGCGCACCGCACCCGGACCTCGGGCGACACCTGCCCGGGCATGACGACGGCGCGGCGACCGGGTGGTCGCCGCGCCGTCGCGGGGCGCGGGGTCAGCCCTTGACGGACCCCGCGAGCAGTCCTCGGACGAAGTATCTCTGGAGTGCGAGGAAGACGACCACCGGCACGATCATCGAGATGAACGCCCCCGCGGAGAGCAGGTGCCAGTCGGCGCCACGGGTCCCGGAGAGCTCTGCGACACGCACCGTGAGGGGCGCGACGTTCCGGGTCCCGCCCGCGAAGGTCAGCGCGACCAGGAGGTCGTTCCACACCCACAGGAACTGGAAGATCGCGAAGGACGCGATCGCCGGCACCAGCAGAGGCAGGAGCACCTGGAAGAAGATCTTGACGTGGCCTGCGCCGTCGACCCGCGCCGCCTCGATCAGCGACGGCGGGATGTCCTTCATGAAGTTGTGCAGCAGGAAGATCGCCAGCGGCAGGGCGAAGATCGAGTGCGAGAGCCAGACGGTCCAGAACGACCCCGCCAGACCCCAGGTCACGTACTGGGTGAGCAGCGGGATCAGGGTGACCTGGATCGGGACGACCTGGAGTGCGAAGACCGCGACGAAGAGCACGTTGCGGCCCTTGAACTCGATCCAGGCGAAGGCGTAGGCGGCCAGCAGCGCCAAGGTGATCGGGATGACCACCGACGGCAGCGTGATCACGATCGAGTTGACGAAGTAGACCGCCAGGTTGGTCTGGCTGCCGAACATCGCCTCCTGGTAGTTCGCCCCGGTGACCGTCGGGTTGGTGAAGAAGGTCCACCAGCCCGTGCGGTTGATGTCGGACTGCGGACGGATCGAGGTGATCAGCAGCCCGAAGGTCGGGATGGTCCACAGGATGGCGATGACCGCCGCGAGCAGCGAGGCCCACGGGCTGGTCAGCCGCTTCTTGGCCTTCGCGGCACGCTGGTCGAGGCCCAGGCCACGGCGGGAGGACTGGGTGCCGGCGTCGTCGTCACCGACACCGCCGGTGACCAGGGCCGGGACGGGAGGTGGCGTGGTGGTCATCGGATCTCCTCCGAGATGCGGAGCTGGCGGATGTTGTAGATGACCAACGGGATCACCAGGACGAAGAGGATCACCGCGAGCGCCGCGCCCAGCCCGGCGTTCTGCTGCACGAAGCTCTGCCGGTAGAACTCGTTCGCCACGACCGAGGTCTGGAAGTTGCCGCCGGTCATCGTCCGCACGATGTCGAAGACCTTCAGGGTGCCCATCGCGATGGTGGTGACCACCACGACCAGTGCGGGGCGGACGCTGGGGATCGTGATGTAGCGGAACATCTTGGCGCCGCTGAGCCCGTCGAGGGTCGCAGCCTCGACGATGTCGTCCGGGATGGCCTTGATCGCTGCCGAGAGCACCGTCATCGCGAACCCTGCCTGGATCCAGACCATGACGGCGATGAGGAAGAAGGTGTTGAACGGGGTGTTCAGCAGGAACTGCTGCGGTTCGAGGCCCGCCCACACCAGGAGCTGGTTGATCAGGCCGATCTGCTGGGCGATGAGGTCACCCTCGGAGTTGCGCAGCACGGCGCGGTAGTCGTAGACGAACTTCCAGATGATCGAGGCGCCGACCATCGAGATCGCCATCGGCAGGAAGACCAGGGTCTTGGCCACCCGCTCGAACCGGGTGCGGTCCACCAGCACCGCGTAGACCAGGCCGATGAGGGTCGCCGCGATCGGCACGACGATCACCCACAGCGCGGTGTTGCGCAGGACGATCTGGAACTCGCTCTGGGTGAACGCCAGGATGTAGTTGTCCAGACCGATGAAGTTCTGCCCGCGGCGGTCGAACAGCGAGGCCCACAAGGTGCGCAGGCCCGGGTAGACCAGCCCGAAGGTCAGCATCAGCAGCGCGGGACCGACGAAACCGACCGTGACCAGCCACCGCGGTACCCGCTTGGGCCGGTCGACGGCGAGCAGCACCGCACCCATGACGACCACGAAGAGGATGATCGCGACGAGCATCAGGGCGAACTTGTGCCCCGTGTCGTCAGCATTCAGCAACCAGTCGCGGATCCCGTCACCCAGCCACGCCAGATATCTCGAGATGTAGTCCACATCACCCTCCCGTGCCGTTCGTCATCTGTGGCCCGATCCGCCCGGTGTGCCCGGCTTGTGCTCCGAGTCACACCGTAGGGCGTACGCCCCCTGCGCCAGGAAGGGCCCGCCGTGGCGGCGGGCCCTTCCCGTTCTCACGTGGTGCGGTCGATCACGGCCAGGACGCCTCGATCGCGTCCAGGACCTCTGCGTCGGGCTTGTCCGTCGCGATCCAGTTCGTCATCTCCGTCCAGAAGCTGCCGGCGCCCACGGCGGACGGCATCAGGTCGGAGGCGTCGAAGCGGAACTCGGCGTCCGGGTCGGCCAGCAGCTGGAAGGACAGCTGGTCGACAGGGGACTTGAGCAGCGACGGGTCGAGGCCGTTGTTGGCCGTCACCCAGCCGGCCGAGGTGACCTCGGCCTTGGCGTTGGCCCACTCGGGGCTGGCGAGGAACGCCTGGAAGGCAGCGACCTCGGGACGGTCCGCGAAGGCGGCGACGAACTCGCCACCACCGAGCAGCGGACGGTCGTCAGCGGTCTCACCCGGCAGGTAGAAGGCGAAGACGTCGCCGTCGGGGCCGACCTCCGTGCCCTCGGGCCAGTTGGCCTGGTAGAACGACGCCTGGCGGTGCATCCAGCAGTTGCCGTCGAGGATCGGCAGGCCACCGGCCTGGAACTCGGTCGTGGCGATCGAGCTCACGTCGCCGAAGCCGCCGTTGACGTACTCCGGGTTCTTGAGGATCGAGCCCACCGCGGCGAGCGCCTCGGCGACCTGCGGGTCGTTGAACGGGATCTCGTGGTTCAGCCACTGGTCGTAGACGTCGGGGCCCGCGGTGCGGAGCATGACGTCCTCGAGCCAGTCGGTGGCCGGCCACCCGGTGGCGTCGCCCGAGCCGATGCCTGCGCACCAGGGCTTGCTGCCCTCAGCGGCGATCGCGTCGGACAGGTCGAGCATCTCCTGCCACGTGGTCGGGATCTCGTAGCCGGCGCTCGCGAACATCTCCGGCGAGTACCAGACGAACGACTTCACGTTGGCGCCCAGGGGTGCGGCGTAGAAGGTCCCGTCGACCGAGCCGTACTCCTTCCAGGAGGCCGTGTAGAACTCGTCGACGTTGGACTCGACACCCTCGGGTGCCGGGACGACGGCGTCGAAGTCACGCACCAGGGTCTGGAGCAGACCCGGCTGGGGGATGTACGCGAGGTCCGGGGGGTTGCCGGCCTGCACGCGGACGGGCAGCTGGGCCTCGAACTCCTTGGAGCCCTCGTACTCGACGGTCGCTCCGGTGCAGTCCTCGAAGGGCTTGTAGGAGTCGATGTGGGGCTGGTCCTCGGGGGCGACGATCGACGTGTAGAGAGTGACGGTGGTGCCGGACAGGTCGCCGTAGACCTCGTAGGCCTCGCAACCCTCGGCGACCTCCATGCCGCCGTCCCCGTCACCGTCGGTACCGGTGCCGCCGGGCTCGTCGTCGGCCGGCATACAGGCCGCCAGCGCGAGCGCCAGGCCCAGTCCTCCCGCGACCGCCGCGTACCGGCGCCTCGTGTTGCTGTGCATCAAGTGACCTCCACATCCTCGTGGTCTAGAACCGCTGCCGACCACGGCGGATTGCCGCGGCGGTGCGTTGCCCCAATGCAAGCGCTTACAGCGCGCCGCCGCAAGCACCTTGCACAACAACCGGGCGACGAACGGGTAACGATTACGTCACACGATCATGCAGCGGGACGAGGAGGACCGGTCGAGGACCGCTCCACGAGCACCGTCGGGTAGACGACCTCGCGGGGCGGGGTCACGCCCGCGATCATGTCGAGCACCAGCTGGGCGGCCGCCGCCCCCTGCTCGTCCGCGGCCTGGGCCATCGTGGTCAGGCCGACCAGCTCACCCAGCTCGTGGCCGTCGACCCCGATCACCGACACGTCACCCGGCACGTCCAGACCCAGGTCCCGCAGCGCGAGGATCGCGCCCATCGCCATCTCGTCGGAGGCCGCGAAGACGGCGGTGACGTCGGGGGCCTGGTCGAGCAGCGTGTGCATCGACGCCCGCCCGCCCTCCACGTCGAAGTTGCCGTGGACCTCGAGCTCGGGCGGGGTCTCCAGACCTGCCTCGGTCATCGCCTCACGCCACCCGGCCTCACGGTGCACCGGGGGCGACCAGGGCGCGACGTCGTCCGGCGACCCGGTGATGTGCCCGATGCGCCGGTGCCCGAGCCCGACCAGGTGCCGGGTCGCGGCCAGCGCGGTCCCGTGGTCGTCGAGCCTGACGGTGACCTGACCGAAGTCGCCCCAGCCGATGCAGACCAGGGGATGCCCGAGGGTCAACAGCGCGTCGACCTCGTCCTGGTCCAGGGGCAGCCCCACCACGAGCACACCGTCCACCCGCCGTCGCAGCACGTCGGGGTCGACCCGGGGCCGGCTGGTCGACCGGCGGACGTCGAAGGTGTAGAGCAGCACGTCGAACCCCTGCGCCCGCAGGGTGCGCTCGGCGCCGTCGATGACGTTGGAGAAGAACCACCGGTTGATCCACGGGCTGATCACCCCGATCGTGCGGGTCCGACCCGAGGCCAGGCTCACCGCCGAGGGCGAGGCCACGTAGCCCAGCTGTGCGGCGACGCGTCGGACCCGGTTGCGCGTGGCCTCGTTGACGTTCGGCAGGTCACGCAGCGCGCGGGAGACCGTCGCCGTGGACACGCCGGCGGCCCGGGCCACGTCATCGATTCCTGCCGCCATGGCGGCAGATTGTCCACCTCCGCGGGGTCGCGGTCCACCGGGGGCCGGCCGCGCGCCCGTCGGCGAGAGGATCACCGCCGGTCAGCTGCGGTCGAGCAGGCTGCGCAGCACGGTCACGGCGCCGTCGTCCTCGATCATGCCGGTGACCTCGTCGGCCGCCGCCCGGGTGGTCTCGTCGGCGTGCCCCATGGCCACCCCGCGACCCGCCCACTGAAGCATCTCGATGTCGTTGCGACCGTCCCCGACGGCGACCGTGCGATCCGGCGCGACGCCCAGCCGCTGCCGCACGGTCTCGAGCGCACTGGCCTTGGAGACCCCCAGCGGGTTGAGGTCGAGCCACGCGATCCAGCCCACCGAGTAGGACACCTCGTGCAGGCCGATCCGCTGGACCATCGCATGGAAGTCGGCGTCGGTGTGGTCGGGGCTGCGGATCACGACACGGGTCGCCGGGGTCGCGCAGAGCTCCTCGAAGTCCACCACGGTGTGCCGGCCCTCGATCTCGTCGGGCGGGAAGGGCTTGTTGACGAAGAAGCCGTGGCCGACGTCCTCGACCGCGAAGACCGCGTCGGGCAGCTCGGCCAGGATGACGCGCAGCGCGGGCTCGGGGTCGAAGGTCACCAGGTCGGTGATGGTGTAGCCCCCCGACGACCCGCCGTCGAGCATCAGCGAGACCGCGCCGTTGGACGACACCGCCGGGCCCGATCCCAGGCCCAGCCGCCGGGCGACCGGGATGGTCGAGACCAGTGACCGGCCGGTCGCGAGCACCACGTGGTGGCCGGCCTCCCGCACCGCCTGGACCGCCTCGACCACCGCCGGACGGATCTCCCCCGAGAAGCTCATCAGGGTGCCGTCGATGTCGAGCGCGACGAGCAGGCGGCCGTCGGCGCCGTCCTGCCCGACCGTCGACGCGTGGTGCGGGGCCGTCATGCGGGAGCGACCACGGGGAGCACCTCGAGCCCACCGAGGTACGGGCGCAGCCCGACCGGGACCCGGACCGACCCGTCGGCCTGCTGGTGGTTCTCCAGGATCGCCACGATCCACCGGGTGGTACCCAGCGTGCCGTTGAGGGTCGCCACGGCTCGCGTCTCCCCCGACGCCGTGCGCTCTCGCACACCCAGCCGGCGGGCCTGGTACGTGGTGCAGTTCGAGGTCGAGGTGAGCTCGAGGTAGCGCTGCTGGCTGGGCAGCCAGGCCTCGCAGTCGAACTTGCGCGCGGCGCTCGAGCCGAGGTCGCCCGCCGCGGTGTCGATGACCCGGTAGGGCAGCTCGGCCAGGGCCAGCATCTGCTCCTCGAGGGCCAGCAGCCGTTCGTGCTCGGCCTCGGCGTCCTCGACCGAGGTGTAGCTGAACATCTCGACCTTGTGGAACTGGTGCACCCGGATGATGCCGCGGGTGTCCTTGCCGTACGAGCCCGCCTCGCGCCGGTAGCAGGCCGACCACCCGGCGTACCGCTGCGGGCCCGTGCTCAGGTCGAGGATCTCGTCGGCGTGGTACCCGGCCAGGGCGACCTCCGAGGTCCCGACCAGGTACAGGTCGTCCGCCTCGAGCCGGTAGACCTCGTCGGCGTGCTCCCCGAGGAAGCCCGTGCCTCGCATCACCTCGGGCTTGACCAGGGTCGGGGTGATCATCGGCGTGAAGCCCGCCGCGAGCGCGGCGTCCATCGCGGCGTTGAGCAGCGCGAGCTCGAGGCGCGCACCGACGCCGGTCAGGTAGTAGAAGCGGGCTCCCGAGACCTTCGCGCCGCGCACCGTGTCGATCGCGCGCAGACGCTCGCCGAGATCGAGGTGGTCCAGCGGGACGAAGTCCGCTCCGTACTCCGCGGCGAGGTCACGCGGCGACCCGACCTCGCGCAGCACGACGAAGTCGTCCTCGCCCCCGGCCGGCACGCCGTCGAGCGCGACGTTGCCGATCCGGCCGACGACCTCCTCGAGCTCGGCCGCAGCTGCCTCGGCGTCGGCCTGCGCCGTCCTGACCTGCTCGGCCAGGGCCTTGGCACGGCCCAGGAGCTCAGCCTTGGCCTCGCCCGACGCCGTCGCGACCTCCTTGCCCAGACCCTTCTGCTCGGCGCGCAGCCGCTCGAAGTCGGTCAGCGCCGCCCGCCGGCGCGCGTCCAGGTCGACCGCGGAGTCGACCAGGGACGGGTCGGCGCCGCGTCGCAGCTGGCTGGCACGGACGAGGTCGGGTGCGTCGCGCAGGACGCGGAGGTCGATCACCCCCTGAGCGTAACGAGACCGGCCGGGGTGTGGCGCACCTGCGGTGGCCGTACGGTGTCGCCATGACATGGATCGGCTGGCTGAGCCTGCTCGCCCTCGGCCTCTCGGTGACCGCCGTGGTGCTGGCCCTGATCAACCGACGGACGTTGCGCGAACGCGCCGCCGGAGCCCCTCCCGACACCGTGGCGAGCGGCACCGCGACACCGTCCGACGTCGCCGGGACGAGCCCCCGCACCCTGGTCGCCTTCGTGGCCAACCCCACCAAGCCCGGCGTCGGCCAGCTGCGCGACACCGCCGTGCAGGCCTGCTCCGCCCGCTACCTGCCCGAGCCGCTGTGGCTCGAGACCACCGCGGACGACCCAGGCATCGGGCAGACCCGCGAGGCCCTCGAACGGGGGGCGCGCGTGGTGGTCGCGGTCGGCGGCGACGGGACGGTCCGTGCGGTCGCCGAGGGCCTGGCCGGCTCCCAGGGCGCGATGGGACTGATCCCCCAGGGCACGGGCAACCTCCTGGCCCGCAACCTCGACCTGCCGATCAACGACGTCGACGCGCTGATGCGGATCGCGCTGACCGGTCACGAGCGGCCGATCGACGTCGGCTGGCTCACCGTGGTCCGCGACGAGTCGCAGGTCTCGGACGACATCGCCGAGGCCGACCCCCACGCCGTGGCCCCCGAGAAGACCCCGCCGGACACCGCCGAACCGGCCCGCGACCACATCTTCCTGGTGATCGCCGGCCTCGGGTTCGACGCCGCGATGGTCGCCGACACCGACGAGGAGCTCAAGGCGAAGGTCGGCTGGATCGCCTACTTCGTCGCCGGGGTCCGCCACCTCCACTCGCGCAGGATGCGGATCGAGATGTCCACCGACGGCGGCGAGTGGACCTCCCACCGGCTGCGCAGCCTGCTCATCGGCAACTGCGGCCGCCTGCCCGGTGGCATCACCCTGCTGCCCGACGCGGTGCTCGACGACGGCTGGCTCGACATCGGCGCGATCGACACCCGCGGAGGGGTCGCGGGCTGGGCGCAGCTGCTCGGTGAGGTCACCATGCAGCGCTTCGGGATGCGCAACGACCTGCCCAACAAGATCGGCCGCATCGACCACAGCCGCGCACGACGGTTCGCGGTCCGCTCGCGCGACGCGCAGCAGGTGCAGGTCGACGGGGACATCATCGGCTCAGCCCTGGAGATCACCGCACGCGTCGACGAGCGCTCCCTGCGGGTCCGGGTGCCCTGACCCACCTCGGGCGCAGCGAGCCCCACCCCCGGGCGCGGCGAGTCAGTGCGTGCGGCCCCCGCGCAACGCGGTGACCCACTCGCGCGCCGCGACGAAGTCGGGGTCGAAGGTCCCCGGCCGCAGCGGGCTCAACGGGGCGTCCACCCGCGGGTAGGAGCCCAGGAACCGCACGTGCGGGCAGACCCGGTGCAGGCCCATCAGCGCCTCGGCCATCCGCTCCTCGGCGATGTGGCCCTCGGCGTCGATCGAGAACGAGTACCGGCCCATCGCGTCGCCCAGCGGCCGTGACTCGATCCGCGACAGGTTCACCCCGCGGGTCGCGAACTGCTCGAGCATCTCCAGGAGCGCACCGGCCTGGTTGCTCGGCAGGTGCACCACCAGGGTCGTCTTGTCCGCACCGGTGGGGGGCGGCACCGTCCCGGGCTTGCCGACCACGACGAAGCGGGTGACCGCGCGCGCGTTGTCCGCGACGCCCTCGGCCAGAGCGACGAGCCCGTAGTGGTCCACAGCCGGCGGCGGCACCAGGGCGGCGTCGAACCCGAGCAGCGGCTCGGTCCCGGCGAGCAGGGCGGCGGGGGCGGTGTTGGAGGTCGCCGGGACGTGCACGACGTGCGGCAGGTTCTGGTTGAGCCAGCGCCGGCACTGCGCCCACGCGTGCGGGTGGGCGGAGATCCGACGCACGTCGGCCAACGAGGTGCCCGCGCGGCCCGCGACGGTGAAGCCCACCGGCACCAGGACCTCCTGCAGGAGGACCAGGGGGCTCCCGGTCGCCAGGGTGTCCAGGGTCGCGGTGACCCCACCCTCGACCGAGTTCTCGATCGCGACGACCGCGCGGTCCGCGGCCCCCGACCGCACCGCCTCGATCGCCGAGACGACGTCGACCTGAGGCAGGTACACCGCCTCGTCGGGACCGACGACCTGGCGAAGGGCCGCCTCGGTGAAGGTGCCCGCCGGGCCCAGGTAGGCGTAGCGGGGCAACGTGCCTCCGGTCATCCTGCGATCCCTTCCGGAAGGTCCTGTGGTGATCGTGTGGAGCGGGGCCCGCACCGCGCCGGTCGCCGCCGACCGAGCCTAGTCCGCCCGTAGGCTGGGTCGGTGCCCCGTTCCCCCACCGCGCCCGACACCGACGTGGCGCAGGCGGCGGTGCGACCGACGGTGCCCCGTCGGACCGGTCGGACCGGTCCGACCCGCCGGGCCCGTGGCGCGGTCCGCCGCCTGGTCGCCACGCTGACGCTGGCCCTGGGGGCGTCGGCCGCGACCTTCGCCCCCGCGCTCGCCACCCCCCCGCCCGCCGCCCCTGCGGAGGTGGCCGACGAACCGGCGGTCGTCCTGATCGGGACCACCGGCCTGCGCTGGGACGACGTGGGCACCCTGTCCACCCCCGCCCTGTGGGACCTGTCCCGCGACGCGTCGGTCGGGACCGTGGCCGCCCGCAGCGTCCGCTCGTCGGCCTGCCCCGCCGACGGGTGGCTCGCGGTCTCCGCCGGGGCGCGGGCCGCGGACCTCCCGGGCGAGAGCTACGGCGAGTGCCGGACCCTGCTGAACCCCCGGTCGAACGGGATGGTCCCGGGGTGGGCCGCGTACGTCGAGTCGGCCGAGGCCTCGGGCTACAGCCCGACCCTGGGGCTGCTGGGCCAGGCCGTGCACGAGCAGGGCGTGACCGCCGCCGGGTTCGGCCCCGGGGCGGCGATCGCCCTGTCCGACCGCGACGGCGTCGTCGTCGGGGAGCACGCGCTCGTCCCCGCCGACCCCGAGGCGCTGAGCGAGGCGGTCGCACAGGCGCTGGGGACGGCGGGGCTCGTGGTGGTGGACGCCGGCTCGGTGCGCGACACCGGGCGCGCGACGGTCGGGCGCCCCGACAGCTTCGCCGTGCCCGAGGACGAGGCCGAGGACGTGCCCGCCGAGCCCTCCCCGACCGGCGAGGAGCCGGCCGGGCCCGAGGTCATCACCGAACCCACCCGCCAGCAGCAGGTGCAGCCGATCGACCGTCGGGTGGGGGCCGTGCTCGAGGCCGTCCGGGAGAGCGACCGAGAGGTCACGGTGCTGCTGGTCTCGATCGCCGACAGCGGCACCCGGGCGCGCATGCAGCTCGCCGCCGCCCTGGGTCCCGGTCCGGGCGGGGACCTCTACGCCGAGAGCCTGCTCGGGTCGAGCTCGACCCGCCAGGCAGGCATGGTGCAGACCACCGACGTGACCCCGACCGTGCTGAGCGCGCTCGGTCTGGCCGGCACCGTGCGCACCGGCGCGCTGGTCGGCGCCCCGCTGCAGGCGGTCGCCGGACCGCAGGACGCGAACGGCCGGCTCCAGGAGCTGCTGGGCATCGACCGGCACTCCGCGGCCGTCCGTTCGGTCACCCCCACGTTCTTCACCGCGCTCATCGTCATCAACCTGGTGCTCTACGTGGTCGTCACCCTGGGCCTGAACGGCCGGGTGCTCGCCGGTCTCAGCGACCTGGCCGCCCGGATGACGCCCGGACGGCGACCCCGCGCGCGGGTGGAGTCGATCACCCGACACCCGACCGCCGTGCTGCACGCCCTGAGGGTGGCCGGCCTGGCGGTGGCGTCCCTCCCGGTCGCGAGCTTCCTGGCGAACCTCAGCCCCTGGTGGGCGGCGACCTCGCCGGGATGGGCGGTGACCGGTCTGATCGCGGCCTGGGTCGTGGGACTGACGGCCCTGGCGGCGCTGCCCCGCTGGCGGCATCCGCTGCTCGGCCCGGTGGGCGTCGTCGCCGGCATCACCTCGCTGGTCCTGGCGATCGACGTGGCGACCGGGGCGACCCTCCAGATCTCGGCGCCCATGGGTGTGCAGCCTGTGGTCGCGGGACGCTTCTACGGGTTCAACAACACGGCCTTCGCGATGTTCGCGGCCGCGTCCATCCTCACCGCCGTCGCCGCCACCGACCCGTTCGTCAGGGTCGGCCGCCGCCGGCAGGCCGCCGTCTTCGTCGCCGTGATCGGTCTCTCGGTGACCTACCTGGTCGGCATGCCCGGTCTCGGCAGCGACTTCGGCGGACCACCCGCCCTGGTCCCCGGCTTCGCGGTGCTGGCGCTGCTGGCCGCCGGTGCCCGCCTGACCTGGCCGCGCCTGGTCGCGATCCTGGGCGGCGGCGCGCTGGTCGTCACCTCCTTCGCCCTGATCGACTGGCTGCGGCCCGACGAGGACCGCACCCACCTCGGGCGCTTCGTGGACACGGTGCTCGACGGCGGGCTGGCCGACGTCGTGGGACGCAAGCTCGCCCAGAACCTCGCCAACCTGGGCGGGACGTGGCTCACGCTGCTCGCCCTGGGCGGCATCGCCCTGGTCGTCCTCGTGCTCGCCCGACCGCTGCGGTGGGCGGCCTCGGCCTCCGACGGCGGGCCGTTCAGCTGGCTGTCCGCGGGGACCGCGCTGACCAGCCTGGGTGTCGTGGCCCCGATGCTGCGGCCCGGCGTGGTCGCCCTGGCCGTGACCCTGGGGATCGGTTTCGCGGTCAACGACTCGGGGATCGTCATCCCCGCGATCGGCGTCGCCGTGGCCGTCCCGCTCCTCGTCGCCGCCTGCGCGAGCTGGTTGCTGCAGCTGCGCGCCCACACGGCCGCCGGCACGACGACGGTCGCGGCGGCACCACCCGAGGACACGTAGCGGACCTCGCCCGCCGACGGCGGCCGCACCCGAGCGGTGCTCAGCCCCTCGACAGGCGCTTGTTGACGCCACCGACGAGACCGCGCACCTTGCGGGCGTTGACCGCCAGGAGCACGTCACGGTACTGGGCCGCGCGGTGCATCTGACCACGGAAGTCCGAGCCCGAGGGCCGGTGCCGCAGGTCGCACGGGACCTCGACCGCGACGAACCCCTTGGTCAGCAGGTCGATCGTCATACCGGTCTCGACCCCCCAGCCGCGGGCGAGCGGGGTCGCGGCCTCGAAGGCCTCGCGGGTCAGGCACCGCATGCCCGAGAGCGGCTGGGTGGGTGTCCACCCGGTCAACGACTGGATCGACCGCCGCGCGAGCCCCACCACGATGCCGCGCCCGCCCGCACCGGGCTGCGGGGGCAGCAGGGCGATCGAGACGTCGGCAGCACCCTCGAGCACGGGCGGGACCAGCGGAGCGGCGTTGACAGCCGACTCGCCCAGGTCCCCGTCGAGGAACAGCAGCAGGCGGGGCGGTCGGTCGTCGGTGTCCCGCATCGCGACGACCGCGGCACCGGTCTCCATCGCCGAGGCCTTGCCCCGGTTGTGCGAGTGGCGCACCACCACCGCGCCGGCCTCACGGGCCACGTGCTGGGTCGCGTCGACGCTCCCGTCATCCACGACCAGGACCAGATCGACGTGCGGGATGGCCCGGGCCGCGCGGACCGTGGCCGCGATCCGGCGCGACTCGTCCTTCGCGGGGATGACCACTGCGGCGCGTTGTCGTGGTCGGGGTGGGACAGCCCCGTCAGCAGCGCTGGCGGGCTGACGTCCGCGCGTTGAGTGGGCCACGACACCACCCTAACGAGAGTTGCGGTCTTCGTCAGCGCGGGACCACAAGGAGGTCAAGATGTGACCATCCACGTTCGTGGCCACGGTCATCCCAGCGGCGACGCTCGTGGCCGCCACGGCGCCACGCCCGGGCGATGCCTCAGCGCAGCGTGAGCTGACGAGCCACCAGGCCGGCCCGCGCCCGGCGCTCGTCCGCGTTCAGCGGCTCCTCCACGGCGAGCGCGGCCGCGAGCCGCTCACCCAGCTCGCGGGCAGGCTCCTCGAGCTCCTCGGCGACCGTCCCGGGCACGAGGTCCCAGACCGGGACGAGCAGCCCGCACGACCGGAAGGCGCCGATGAACTTGCCGACCGATCCCTCGTCCCCCAGGCCCGAGGACCGCGTCGCGTGCAACCGCGCGAGGGCGTCCAGGAAGTCCTGCTCGTCGTGCGGCATGCCCCAGCGCAGGTACTCGCGCTCACCCATGCGCGCCCAGTACGCCGCGTCGACGCTCGTCAGCCGCCGGGTCGGCACCACGGCCTCGTTCATCCGCTCGAGCGACGCGCGCGCCTCACCCTCGAGCTCTGCCCCCTCGGCGGTCCAGTAGTCGAAGCCGTCGTGGACGGTCACCTCGAACGGCACCGTGAGGTCCAGGACGTCCTGCAGGCGGGGCCCGGGCTCGGGCTGCGCGGCCGAGGTCAGCGGCGTGCCGGCCGGCAGGTCGAGCACCCGGAGCAGGAGGTCGGCCAGGTCGCGGGAGGCGTCGCCCGACCCTGCGTGCTGCTGCAGCGCGAGCATGATCGTGCCGTCCCCGCGGTGCATCGCCGGCCACGCCAGCGGCAGGACGGTCGTGACGACGACGTCGCGCGCGCCGTACTGCTCGGTGGTGCGCGCCGTGGCCGTGGCTGCCGGCACCACCTCACGCATCGCCACCCAGTCGGGCTCGCCGGGCAACCCCTCGAAGGGACGCAGCACGAACTCCACGGTCGCTCTCTTGGCCATGGTGCACGAGGGTACAGCGACGGTCGACGACCGGCGGCCCGGGCGCGAGCGCCTCCGGTGCGCCGCACCCCGTGCGCACCGGTGGCACCGGGTGCGAGGATCGACCCATGCACCCGCGCGCCGGACAGATCGCCCTCCCCGAAGACCTCATCGACGTGGACGGCGTGCTGGGCGCCTACTACGACAAGACCCCCGACGTGGACGACCCCGCCCAGCAGGTCGCCTTCGGCACCTCGGGCCATCGCGGGTCGAGCCTGGACACCGCGTTCAACGAGGCGCACATCGTCGCGATCACCGCGGCGATCGTGGAGTACCGGCGGGCCCAGGGCACCGACGGGCCGCTCTTCATCGGCCGCGACACCCACGCCCTGTCCCTGCCTGCCTGGCAGACGGCGCTCGAGGTGCTGGCCGCCGCGGACGTCGAGGTGCACGTCGACGCGCGCGACGGGTACACGCCGACCCCGGCCGTCTCCCACGCGATCCTGCTGCACAACGGCGCCACCACTGCCCAGGGCGTGCGAACCACCGCAGCCGGGGGCACGGGCACGGGGCTGGCGGACGGCATCGTCGTCACCCCCTCGCACAACCCGCCGCGCGACGGCGGCTTCAAGTACAACCCGCCGCACGGTGGACCGGCGGGGTCGGAGGCCACCGGCTGGATCGCCGACCGCGCCAACGAGCTGCTGCGCTCGGGCCTCGGCAGCATCCGCCGGGTGAGCCTGGAGACGGCGCTCGCCGCACCGACCACCCGCAAGCACGACTACCTGAGCGCCTACCTCGACGACCTGCCGCACGTCCTGGACCTCGACCTCGTCCGGGCCAGCGGGGTGCGGATCGGCGCCGACCCGCTGGGCGGCGCCGCGGTCGACTACTGGGGGGCGATCGCCGAACGGCACGGCCTGGACCTGACCGTCGTCAACCCCGAGGTCGACCCCCGCTGGGCCTTCATGACCCTGGACTGGGACGGCAAGATCCGGATGGACTGCTCGTCACCGTCCGCGATGGCCTCGCTGGTCCAGTCGATGGCCGGCGGCGATGCCGGCTTCGACATCGCGACCGGCAACGACGCCGACGCCGACCGGCACGGCATCGTCACCCCCGACGCCGGCCTGATGAACCCCAACCACTACCTCGCGGTCGCGATCAGCTACCTCTACGGCGGCGCACGCCCGCAGTGGCCCGCGCAGGCCGCGATCGGCAAGACGCTGGTCTCCTCGGCGCTCATCGACCGGGTCGCGGCCGACCTGGGACGCACCCTGCTCGAGGTCCCCGTGGGCTTCAAGTGGTTCGTCCCCGGCCTGCTGGACGGCTCGGTCGGCTTCGGAGGCGAGGAGTCCGCCGGGGCGTCGTTCCTGCGGCACGACGGCACCGTGTGGACCACCGACAAGGACGGCATCCTGCTGGCCCTGCTGGGGGCGGAGATCACCGCACGCACCGGCTCCTCGCCGTCCCAGCTGCACTCCCGCCTGGTCGAACGGCACGGCGAGTCCTGGTACGCCCGCGTCGACGCCCCCGCCACCCGGGCCCAGAAGGCGTCGCTGGCCTCGCTGCGCCCCGAGCAGGTGACCGCCTCGACCCTGGCCGGTGAGGAGATCACCGCGCGGCTCACCGAGGCTCCCGGCAACGGCGCGTCGATCGGCGGGCTCAAGGTGACCACGGCGAACGCCTGGTTCGCCGCCCGCCCGTCGGGCACCGAGGACGTCTACAAGGTGTACGCCGAGTCGTTCGTCTCGGCCGACCACCTCACCCAGGTCCAGCAGGCGGCGCAGGAGCTCGTCACCCAGACCCTGGCCTGAGCGTCCGGGACCCGCGCCCCGCACGGCTCAGCCGAGGGGCGCGGGCCGCCCGGAGCGCGCCCGCGCAGTCTCCAGGCCCTGCTGGAACTGCCTCGAGGGCACCGGGCGCGACCACAGGTAGCCCTGGCCCAGGGTGCAGCCCAGCTCACGCAGCGCCTCGGCCTGCTCGAGGGTCTCGACCCCTTCGGCCACCAGGTCCAGGTCCAGGGACTGGCTCAGCCGGACGAGGGTCGTCACGATCGCCCGGGACCGTACGTCCACGAGCATCTCCGAGACGAAACGTCGGTCGATCTTGACCATCGAGATCGGCAGCTCGATGATCCGGGTGAGCGGGCTGTACCCCGTGCCGTAGTCGTCGGCCGCAAGCCCGATGCCCTCGTCACGCAGCTCGCGCAGATCCCCCAGCAGCGCCTCGCTGACCTCGTCGAGCTGGGTCTCGGTGAACTCCAGGACCAGGCGGCCGGGGTCGATCCCGGTCCGTGCCACCACCGCCCGCACCGTCTCCACGAAGTCCGGGACGTCGAGCTGGCGGGCCGAGACGTTCACGTGCACCGCGGGCGGCAGACCCCCGCCGACGGCCGGCCACCGCGCCGCGAGCTCGCAGGACCGCTCGAGCACCCACGTCCCGATCTGCGGCATCAGACCCGCGGACTCCGCGACGTCGAGGAACTCGTGCGGGCCTAGCACACCCCGCTCGGGGTGACGCCAGCGCAACAACGCCTCGGCAGCGACCGTCCGCCCGTCACGCAGGTCGACCACCGGCTGGAGGTACACCAGCAGCTCGTCACGGTCGACGGCCTCACGCAGCTCGGCCTCGACACGTACCGCCCTCAGGACCCGTGCGCGGTGCTTGTCCGAGAAGACCACGGCCCGCCGCTTGCCCTCGGTCTTGGCCGCGTACATGGCCGAGTCGGCATCACGAAGGAGATCGTCGGGGGTCGCGCCGGCCGTGCCCCAGGCGATGCCGATGCTCGCACCGAGGGTGAAGGTCTGGCCGCCGACCGCGAACGGGACACCGAGCGCGTCGAGCACCGCACCGGCGAGCTCCTCGGCCTCCGCCGGGCCGCGCGCATGCGGCCGGAGCAGCACGAACTCGTCCCCGCCGACCCGCGCCGCGACGTCGTCCGGGCGGAGCATGCCGCGCAGCCGGTCCGCGACCTCGACGAGCAGGGCGTCGCCACCGGCGTGCCCCGTGGAGTCGTTGACCCGCTTGAAGTCGTCCAGGTCGCAGAAGAGCACCGCGACACCCTCGTCACGGGCCAGGGTGCGCAGGCCCAGGTCGATCCGGTCGCGCAGCAGCGTCCGGTTCGCCAGGCCCGTCAAGGAGTCCTGGAGGGCCTGGGCGGTCAGGCGGTCCTCGGCGGCCCGGCGGGCCGTCACGTCGACCATCTGCGCCACGTACATCCCGTCACCCGCCTCGGTGGACAACGGCGACAGGGCGATCTCGACCCACCGGGACCCGTCACCCGTACCGAGCGCGACCTCACCGTGCCACCCCTGGAGCTCGCCCCGAGAGACCGCCCGGAGCGCGTGACCCACCGCCGCCCGGTCGACCTCGTGGAGGCAGGAGGTCCACGAGCTGCCGATCAGGTCGCCCGCGGACGACAGCAGGATCCGTGCGGCCACGGCGTTGAGCTCGACGACCTCGAGGTCAGGGGTCCCGTCCCACCGCGTCGTGCGCCGCAGCAGGAGCATCCCCAGCAGCGCCTCGCTGAAGCCCTGCCGGAACAGGCGCTCGCTCGCACCGACCCGCTCGAGGTCCGCACGCCGCTGGGAGACCGTCAGGGCGAGCGGGAGCAGCACGAGCAGGCAGGTCACCAGGAAGGCCTGGGTCAGGGTGACGGCCAGGGATGGACCGACGTCGGCCCTGCTGCCGAACGGCCCGCCGCCACCGCGGGTCACCGCCGTGATCACGACAGCCACCAGGACCATCTGCGCGGCGACCGTCCGCGTCCCCAGCCGCAGCGCCCCCCACACCAGGAACGGGATGAGCGCGAAGGTCAGGGGTAGTCGCTGCGCAGGGTGGAAGACGATCGCGACCACCGCGAGCGTCACGAGCCACTGCGCCGTCGCCTCGGCCGCCCGACCCTGACCCCTGGTCGTCCGCGCGCCCAGGAAGAGCGGCGCGATCAGCAGGATCGCGGCACCGTGGCTGGTCATCACCGTACGGGCAGCGGTCACGAACGAGCCGTCGGTGCCCAGAGCCACCGTCAGACCGGCCCCCAGCCCCATGACCACGCCACCCACCAGGGTGGCGGACACGAGCCGGGCGAAGTCCTCGAGCGTCACGAGCGTGGCTCGTGGGCGCCCTCGCAGCAACCACCAGGTCACGACCCACGCCTCGAGGGCGTTGCTCAGCCCGAAGCCGACGGCCACCGGCACCGTACGGCCCCCGCTGAGGTTCGCGAGCGTGGTCCCGACCGTGATCGCCAGGACGATCCGCACCCAGCGGTCGCGCGGCGCCAGGACCAGGACACCCACGGCCACACCCGCGGCGGGCCACCAGGCGGCGACGCCGTGGTCGGGCGGGGCGAGGGCCACCGCCGCATACGCCAGCAGGAACTGGACGGCCACGAGCACCACCAGACCCACCGGTCCGTAGGCGGCACGGGTCCCCAGGAGCCGGGCGAGCCGTCGTCCTGGGCGCAGCTCGGCCATCGAGGCCCGTGCCCGCACCGCGAGGGGCGACCGCGCAGCGACGGCATCACGGGTGCTCGTCACGGACGGCTCCTCCCTGGCGCCTCGTGCTGCCCGTCCGGGGCGGCAGGCCGGGCTGGACGGCGGATCGCACCGATCCTCGCACGGTCTGCACCCACGCAGGCAGGATGAACTCTGCCCGCCCGCCCGCTGCGACAATGGCCGCATGCTCCAGCCGTACCGCGACGTCCTCGCACGCCCGGGCGCCCTCGCGTTCTCCTCGGCCGGCGTGCTCGCCCGCCTGCCGATGTCCATGGTGGGGATCGGGATCATCCTCATGGTCTCCGAGATCTACGGCTCGTACGGGCTGGGCGGGCGGATCTCCGCGGTCTACGTGATCGTCCACGCGATCTGCTCGCCGCGGCTCGCCCGCCTGGTCGACCGCCACGGGCAGGCGCGCGTGATGCGCCCCGCGGTGCTGGTGACCGCCGCAGGACTGACCGGCCTGGTCGGCGTCGCCCTGGTCGTGGGCCCCACCTGGGCGCTGTACGTCCTGGCGGCCGTGACCGGGTCGAGCGTGGGCTCGATGGGTTCACTGGTCCGGGCCCGGTGGTCCCACGTGCTGAGCAACCCCCGGCACGTGCACACCGCGTACTCGCTCGAGTCGGCCCTCGACGAGCTGGTCTTCATCATCGGCCCGATCGTCGCGACCCTCCTGGCCACCGGTGTCACGCCGGTCGCGGGGCTGATCGTCCCGGTCGCCGCGGTGCTGGTGGGCGGTCACCTCCTGCTCGCCCAGCGACGCACCGAGCCGCCGGTCACGGTGCACCCGGCCGGGACCAGGCACCGCTCGGTCATGCGCTCGGGCGGGATGGTCGTGCTGGCCCTGGTCTTCGTGGCCATGGGGGCGATCTTCGGAGCGACCGACGTCGCGACGGTCGCCTTCGCCGAGGAGCAGGGCACCAAGTCGGCGGCCGGCCTGCTGCTCGGGATCTTCGCCGCCGGCTCGATGCTCTCAGGCCTCGGCTACGGGGCCCGGCACTGGGTCAGCCCGCTGTGGAAGCGGTTCGCCATCGGGATGGTCGCGCTCGCCGCGGGCGTCAGCCTGTTCTTCTTCGTCACGAGCATCCCGGTGCTCGCGGTCGTCATGTTCGTCACCGGCTTCGCGATCGCCCCGACGCTGATCAACGGCAACGGCCTGGTCCAGCACTTCGTCCCCCGTGACCGGCTCACCGAGGGCCTCACCTGGGTGGGTACCTCGCTCGGTGTCGGCGTCTCGTTCGGCGCCTCGATCGCCGGCTCGCTGATCGACCGCGACGGCTCGCACGGCGGGTTCCTCGTGGTCATCGTCTCGGCCGGGCTGGCCGTCGTGGCGGTCCTCGCCTCGCTGCGCACGCTGCGCCGCAGCACCCGGACGATCGGCGGCCCGGTCGACGAGCCGACCGAGGCGCAGATCGCGGCCGGGGCGGCGGGCGCCGCGGGGGGCCGCGGCGGCGGGGGGGGGGCGGGCGCCGGGCGGGGGGGGGGGCGGGGGGGGGGGGCCCGGGGGGGGGGGGGGGCCGCCCCCGGGGCGGGGGGGGGCGGGCCCCCCGGGGGG
>NZ_JAMBPP010000026.1:0-25208 GCF_023369855.1 Actinotalea alkalitolerans
CCTTCAACTCCCCAGAAACGACCACGGTCGCTGCAACTCCTCAGATCGAGATGTTGCAGCGACCGTGTGAACCCGCCCAGCATGCCGGGGCCCTCGACCTTCGCTCTCTACGGACTACCGCTCCGCGTCACCAGCGATGAAGGCCTCGAGCTGCGCCCGGCCCTTCGTGTCTTCCATCTGCACCGGCGGCGACTTCATGAAGTACGTCGACGCGGACAGGATGGGTCCGCCGATTCCGCGGTCCTTGGCGATCTTCGCCGCGCGCAGCGCGTCGATGATGATGCCGGCCGAGTTCGGCGAGTCCCAGACCTCGAGCTTGTACTCCAGGTTCAGCGGCACCTCACCGAAGGCGCGGCCCTCGAGGCGGACGTAGGCCCACTTGCGGTCGTCGAGCCACTGGATGTAGTCCGACGGGCCGATGTGCACGTTCCGCGCGGCCAGGTCGTGGTCCATGTTGGACGTGACCGACTGGGTCTTGGAGATCTTCTTGGACTGCAGGCGGTCGCGCTCGAGCATGTTCTTGAAGTCCATGTTGCCGCCGACGTTCAGCTGGTACGTGCGGTCCAGGATGACGCCACGGTCCTCGAACAGCCGGGCCAGCACGCGGTGCGTGATGGTCGCGCCGACCTGGGACTTGATGTCGTCACCGACGATCGGGACACCGGCGTCCTCGAACTTCTTGGCCCAGACCGGGTCGGAGGCGATGAAGACCGGCAGCGCGTTGACGAAGGCGACGCCCGCGTCGATCGCGCACTGCGCGTAGTACTTCGCGGCGTCCTCGGAGCCCACCGGGAGGTAGCAGATGAGGACGTCGACCTTGTTCTCGCGCAGCTGCCCGACGATGTCGACCGGCTCGGCGTCCGACTCCTCGATGGTCTCGCGGTAGTACTTGCCGAGACCGTCCAGGGTGTGGCCACGCTGCACGGTCACGCCGAGCGGCGGCACGTCGGCGATCTTGATGGTGTTGTTCTCGCTGGAGCCGATGGCCTCGGAGAGGTCGAAGCCGACCTTCTTCGCGTCGACGTCGAACGCCGCCACGAACTCGATGTCAGAGATGTGGTACTGGCCGAACTTCACGTGCATGAGGCCAGGCACCGTGCTCTGCGGGTCGGCGTCCGCGTAGAAGTGGACGCCCTGGACCAGTGATGCGGCGCAGTTGCCGACGCCCACGATGGCGACGCGGATCGAACTCATCCTCGCTCCTCGGTTCTCTCAGTGCTGCGGCGCATCAGCGCCGGCAGCGGTGTCGGTGCCGGTCGGTCGACCGGACCCGTCGGTGGTGGTGCGGCGGTTGCCGCGTTCGTTGTCGATCAACCCGTCGAGCCAGCGGACCTCACGCTCCACGGACTCCAGTCCGTGGCGCTGCAGCTCGAGCGTGTACTCGTCGAGTCGTTCGCGCGTCCGCGCGGCGGACTGCCGCACCTGCTCGAGCCGCTCGGTGAGTCGGGTGCGACGGCCCTCGAGGATCCTCAGGCGCGTCTCGGCGTCGGTCTGCGCGAAGAACGCGAACCGGACGTCGAAGTTCTCGTCCTCCCAGGCCGCGGGGCCCGAGGAGGACAGGATTCCGGCGAAGTGCTCCTTGCCCTCTGCGGTCAGCTCGTAGACGATCCGCGCGCGCTTGCCCGACAGTGCGTGCGGCGGCGGCGACTGCGAGGAGTCCGTCCCGACGATCAGTCCTCGACCGACCATCGACTTCAGGCACGGGTACAGCGAGCCGTACGACAGGGCGCGGAACGAGCCCAGCACCAGGTTGAGCCGCTTGCGCAGCTCGTAGCCGTGCATCGGTGCCTCGTGCAGCAACCCGAGGATCGCCGGCTCGAGCACGTCGGAACGACCCCGCACCGTGCACCTCCGCGTGACGGCCCGTCGACTTCGAGCCACTTTCGATGTATCGAACTGATACATCGAGACAGTAGGACGCTGGGATGCATCGTGGCAAGTGGTGGTCCTTCGCGCAGGGCTTCCACACCCTCTTCACGGCGCCTGACCGGCGTTCGCGCGTGCTCACGAGCAAACCATCCGTACCCTGATCCCTGGCCGTGCCCCGCACGAGGCACGCCGGACACGCCCGACAGCACCACGATCCACCCCGCCAGAACCCTCTGCGCAGGAACCGCTCTCGACCGGGAGGCACAGCGTGGCACCGGGTACCCCCCCCTCTTCGCGTGACCCACGCACCCCTCCTCCGGCCGGCAACGGACCACAGCGACGCAGCGTGATCGGTGGCGGGGGAACGCCCCCGGCGGGCCGTCGGACGGCGCCCCCGGCGCAGACCCCGGCTGGTGCGGCACCCGCGTGGACGCCGTCGGGCGCCTCGGCCACCGGCGCCTCGGCGCACTCGGGCGGGACGGCGGCCCCGCGGTCCGCAGCGGCCGGTACCCGGGCCGCGGCGAAGGGCCGCCCCGCGAAGGGCGGGACCCCTGCGGCCGGTGGCGGCAAGGGCGGACGTCCGCCCGGACGTCGCAGGCTGATCGACTACCCGCGCGAGGGTCGTTCGGGCATCCGCCGCTGGTTGCCGTCATGGCGGCTGATCCTGGGGCTCCTCCTCACCGTCCTGCTCCTGATCGTCGCCACCGTGCTGGTGGCCTACGCCCGGACCACCATCCCCGCCCCCGACGACTTCGCCGAGGCGCAGACGACGACCGTCTACTACTCCGACGGCGAGCAGGTGATGGGCACGTTCGGTGAGCAGAACCGCGTGCTCGTCGCCGGGGACACCATCCCGGAGCACGTCAAGGACGCCGTCGTCGCCGCGGAGGACCGCACCTTCTACGAGAACCCGGGCATCTCCCCCACGGGCATCGCGCGGGCCCTGTGGAACAACCTGCAGGGCGGGCGGCAGCAGGGTGGCTCGACCATCACCCAGCAGTACGCCGAGCGCTACTACGCCGGCACGACGACCACCGACTACCGGGGCAAGGCCCAGGAGGCGCTCCTGGCGGTCAAGCTCGCGCAGGCGCAGGACAAGGACGAGATCCTCGCCAACTACCTCAACACGATCTACTACGGCCGCGGCTCATACGGCATCGAGACCGCCGCTCGCGCCTACTTCGGGATCGGCGTCACCGAGCTCGACGTCGCGCAGGCCGCGCTGATCGCCGGGATCATCCCCTCGCCCAACAACTGGGACCCGCGCAACGACCCCGAGCGGGCCGAGGAGCGCTGGAACTACGTGCTGGACGGCATGGTGGTCATGGGGACCCTCGAGCAGTCCGCGCGCGACGCGCTGACTTTTCCCGAGACGATCGAGTACGTCCGCTCCGACACCCTCGCCGGCCCGCAGGGCTACCTGCTCGACATGGTGCAGCGCGAGATCCTGGAGCAGTCGGCGATCACCCAGGACGAGCTCGACCGCGTGGGGTACCGGATCGTCACGACCATCGACCGCAGGCTGCAGGACGCAGCCGTGGCGGCCGTGGCGACCCTGCCCGAGGACAAGTCCCCGAACCTGCGTACCGCGCTCGTCTCCCTCGACTCGGCGACCGGCGCGATCCTGTCGCTGTACGGCGGCCCGGACTTCGTGACCCAGTCGCGCAACGCCGTGACCCAGGACCGCGCGCAGGCGGGGTCGACCTTCA
The DNA here is from genome assembly GCF_023369855.1 of Actinotalea alkalitolerans. Lineage (GTDB taxonomy): Bacteria > Actinomycetota > Actinomycetes > Actinomycetales > Cellulomonadaceae > Actinotalea. The sequence continues at coordinate 3,579 of NZ_JAMBPP010000026.1, forward strand.
AGCCGTTCACCCTGGTCGCCCACCTCGAGTCGGGGAACTCGCTCGACTCGCGCTACCGGGGCACCTCGGGCATGGCCATCGAGGGATGGCCCGACGGCGGGCCCGGCAACTTCGGCGGGCAGAACTTCGGCAACATCACCGTGGTCGACGCCACGGCCGACTCGGTCAACACCGTCTACGCCCAGATGAACGCCGAGGTCGGGCCGCAGGCCACGATCGACGTCGCCGTGCGGGCAGGGATCCCGCAGGACACGCAGGGGCTGGAGCCGGTGCCCTCCAACGTGCTCGGCACCTCCTCGCCGCACCCGCTGGACATGGCGCGCGCCTTCAACACCCTCGCCAACCAGGGAGGGCGGACCACCCCGCACATCGTGCGGTCGGTCGAGTACCTGCGCGGCGGCACGGCGTACGAGGGGGCCAAGCCCACCGAGCAGGTGTTCGAGGCCGACGTGATGGCCGACACCACCTATGCGCTGACCCAGGTCGTCGAGCGCGGCTCGGGCACCGCAGCGCGGGACCTGGGCCGTCCGGCCGCGGGCAAGACCGGTACCTCGAACGACAACAGGTCTGCGTGGTTCGTGGGCTACACCCCCCAGGTGACCACCGCGGTGGCTCTCTACCAGGTGGGTGAGGACGGCTCGACCGAGGAGATCACCCCGTTCGGCGGACGGGGCCAGATCACCGGGGGCTCGTTCCCCGCCGAGGTGTGGACCGCGTACATGATCCCGGCGATGGAGGGTCTCGAGGTGCTGCCCTTCCCGGGACGCGCCGACGTCGGCGAACCCAACACGCCGCCGATCGTGTCCATCCCCTCGGTGGCCGGCATGGGGGAGGCCGAGGCGCGCGCCGCGCTCGAGGCTGCGGGCTTCGCCGTGGCGGTCACGACCGAGAACAGCAACGACGTGCCCGAGGGGATCGTCATCGGCAGCAACCCGAGCGGGGAGGCGCAGGTCGGCAGCACCGTGACGATCGTGGTCTCGGTGGGACCGGGCCTGGTCGACGTGCCGGCGGTCGCGGGGCTGGACGAGGCCGGTGCCCGATCGGCCCTCGAGGCTGCCGGGTTCGTCGTCACGGTCACCCGCCAGGAGGGCACAGCGGCGCAGGGGACGGTCATCTCAAGCAACCCGAGCGGGGGGCAGGCCCCGCCGGGGAGCACCGTCACGCTGATCGTCTCGAGCGGGCCGGCGGCGGTCGTGACGCCGACGCCGACGCCGACGACTCCTGCGGAGCCCCCGGTGGATGACGGCGGGGATGAGGACGAGGAGACGGAACCCGAACTCCCGGTTCCCTAGAGCGGCTGCTCGGGGACGATGCGACCACCCGCTGTCCGTCTCCTCGCTCACGACGACCATCGTCCACAGCCTTGTCCACAGGTATGGACGGTGGTCGTCGCGTCCTCGGCGGAACCGGTAGAGTGGCGCGTTGCTGCCCACGCAGGTCCGGTGCCATCACCGGGGAGCGGGGCCGCAGACGCTGAACCCTCCTGTCACGGAGAGACCGTGACCGCAAAGTCCACAGGAGGTGGGTAATCGCATGCGTCATTACGAAATGATGGTCATCCTCGACCCAGAGATCGAGGAGCGCACCGTCGCCCCGTCGCTCGACAAGTACCTCTCGGTGGTGACCACCGCAGGCGGCACGATCGACAAGGTCGACATCTGGGGCCGCCGTCGTCTGGCCTACGAGATCCTGAAGAAGTCCGATGGCATCTACGCCGTCGTCGACTTCACCGCCACGCCGGCCACCGCCAAGGAGCTGGACCGTCAGCTCGGGCTGAACGAGGCCGTCCTGCGCACCAAGGTCATGCGCCCCGACGCTCACTGAGCGTCCCCGCACCGACACTGAACAGCACACGATCAGAACGAGGAGCAGGCATGGCTGGAGACACCGTCATCACGGTGGTCGGGAACCTCACCGGGGACCCCGAGCTGCGCTTCACCCCGTCGGGGGCGGCGGTCGCGAACTTCACGATCGCCTCGACCCCTCGGCAGTTCGACCGTCAGAGCAACGAGTGGAAGGACGGCGACACGCTGTTCATGCGCTGCTCGATCTGGCGCGAGGCAGCCGAGAACGTCGCCGAGTCCCTCACCAAGGGCATGCGCGTCATCGCCCAGGGTCGCCTCGTGCAGCGCTCCTACGAGACCCGCGAGGGTGAGAAGCGCACCGTCGTCGAGCTCCAGGTCGACGAGGTCGGTCCGTCCCTGAGGTACGCCTCGGCGAAGGTCACCCGTGCCCAGCGCTCCGGCGGTGGGGGCGGCGGCTTCGGCGGTGGCGGCTCGCAGGGTGGCGGTCAGCAGGGCGGTGGCGGCGGAGCCGACAACGACCCGTGGGCCACCCCCGCACCCTCGTCCGGCGGATCGTTCTCCGACGAGCCCCCGTTCTGATCACACCCAGACTCACCCATCCCGGGCTGACGTCGCCTCGCGCGGCGCACACACAGGTCCGGGCTCCGTAACCTGAAGGAGCACCACGATGGCGAAGCCCGTCGTCCGCAAGCCGAAGAAGAAGCTCAACCCGCTCAAGGCCGCGAAGATCACGGTCGTCGACTACAAGGACACCGCGCTGCTGCGCAAGTTCATCTCCGACCGCGGAAAGATCCGCGCTCGCCGGGTGACCGGTGTCAACGTCCAGGAACAGCGTGCGATCGCACGGGCCGTCAAGAACGCCCGCGAGATGGCACTGCTCCCGTACTCGAGCTCGGCTCGCTGAGAAAGGCTGACTGATGGCAAAGCTCATCCTGACTCATGAGGTGACCGGCCTCGGTACCCCCGGTGACGTGGTCGAGGTGAAGGACGGGTACGCCCGGAACTTCCTCGTCCCCCGCGGCCTGGCCACGGCCTGGTCGAAGGGCGCCGAGAAGCAGATCGCCGGCATCCGCAAGGCCCGCAAGGCCCGTGAGATCGCCACCCTCGAGGAGGCGAAGGCCGTCCGCGACTCGGTGCAGTCCAAGCCCGTCGTGATCACGGTCAAGTCTGGCCCCTCGGGCCGGCTGTTCGGCGCCGTCACCACGACCGAGATCGCCGAGGCCGTCAAGGCCGCCGGTGGGCCCTCGATCGACAAGCGCAAGGTCGAGATCGGTCAGCCGATCAAGTCCCTGGGCGAGTACCAGGTGAAGGTCCGTCTGCACGACGACCTCTCCGCACAGATCGACGTCCGGGTCGTCCCGGAGGCCTGAGCCTCCCGACCCGTCACCACGGCCCGGTCCCCTGAACGGGGGCCGGGCCGTGGTGCGTCCTGACCGGTCCCGCACCGGGGTGCAGCCAGCCGGGCGGGGCGGCCTCACCCCCCGGTGACCATCCAGCGCCCGCCCCGTGCGCGCAGCCCCGTGGTCAGTGCCCGCGCCGCCATGAACACCCCCGCGAAGGCCACCCACAACCACACCAGTCCTCCGACGCCGTCGTCGGCCCAGGCGCGGACGGCCAGGGCGGCCGGGGCGTAGACGACCAGGGTGATCATGCCGACGACGGCGAGGTAGCGGCCGTCCCCGGCGCCGATGAGCACGCCGTCCAGCACGAAGACCCATCCGGCCATGGGGAGGGTCACCGCCACCACCAGCAGGGTGAGGGCGACCGCGCGCCGCACCTCGGGGTCGGTGGTGAACAGCGGGGCGATCCACCACCCGGCAGCTCCCAGCACCACCCCGAGCACCCCACCCGCGCACGTGCCCCACAGCAGGGTGCGACGCAGCACGGTACGGGTGGCCGTGAGGTCGCCGGCACCGAGCGACCGGCCGACCAGGGCCTGGGCCGCGATGGCCAGCGCGTCGAGCGCGAAGGCGGTCAGCCCCCACAGGGCGTTGACGACCTGGTGCCCGGCCAGGGTCACGGTGCCCAGCCCGGCAGCGACCCAGATGGTCAGCAGGATCGCCAGGCGCAGCGAGAGGGTGCGGACCAGCAGGGGCGTGCCGGTGTGTACCCCGGTCAGCACGCCGGCCCCCGAGGGCCGGAGCGCGGTGCCGCTGCGCCGGGCGCCGCGGACGACCACGACCCCCAGGACCACGCCCATGCCGATCTGCGTGATCGCGGTGCCCAGCCCCGAGCCGGCGACCCCCATGCCCAGGCCGAGGACCAGGGCCACCGAGAGCACCGCGTTGACCACCGCGCCGCTCGCGGCGACCCACAGCGGGGTGCGGGTGTCGAGCATCCCGCGCAGCACACCGGTCGCGGCGAGCACGACGAGCATCCCGGGCAGCCCCGGTGCGGACCACCGCAGGTAGGCCACCGCATGGGGCACGACGGCCTCCGGGGCGCCCAGGGCGGCGACGATCAGCGGCGTGGTCATCCACAGGGTGAGAGCCAGGACGACCCCGATCCCGAGGGCGAGCCAGAGCCCGTCGACGCCGAGCCGCAGTGCGCGGTCGCGGTCGCCCGCGCCGAGGCTGCGGGCCACGCTCGCGGTGGTCGCGTACGCCAGGAAGACGCAGAGCCCCACGAGGGTGACCAGCACGGTGCTGGCCAGGGCGAGACCGGCCAGCTCCGGGGTCCCGAGACGACCGACGACGGCTGAGTCCACGAGGACGAACAGGGGTTCTGCGACCAGGGCGCCCAGTGCGGGCACCGCCAGGGCGAGGATCTGGCGGTCCAGTCCGGTGCGTCCGCGGCGGTCCGCGCGGGTCCCTTCCGGCGAGACAGGGTGTCCACTGGGTGAACGTCGGGCCACGAGTTTCCTGTCCACAGTCGGAGCGGGGCGTATGCGGTGATCAGCGCCTGTTCCCACCGCAGTTCCCACCGTATCCACAGATCTATCCACGGCCTGTGCACAGAGGCGCGCGGGGCCGTCCACAGGTTGTCCCCAGGGTCGCGCACAGGGCGGAGGTCCCGCCGTTTGGGTGTGGTCGGCCGGGGCCATAGCCTCGCGAAGACAGCACGGCGGAGGTTCGTCGTTGCCTGGCACCCATCGCCTCACCGGTCGGATGTCAGCAGCGTGCGATAGAACGTCAGTTCGACGCGTACGCGGCAGTGGAGGGTGTTTCTGTGAGCATCGACGAGCTCGAGCAAGGCTTGAGCACACGGCGCCCCGGCGCCGGGTTCGACCGCACACCCCCGCAGGACATCGTCGCCGAGCAGAGCGTGCTGGGCGGCATGCTGCTCTCCAAGGACGCGATCGCCGACGTCGTCGAGCAGATCAAGGGCACCGACTTCTACCGTCCAGCCCACGAGATGGTCTACGACGCGATCCTCGACCTCTACGGTCGCGGGGAGCCGGCCGACGCCGTGACCGTCGCGGGCGAGCTGACCAAGCGCGGGGAGATCGGGCGCATCGGTGGCGCGCCGTACCTGCACACCCTGATCTCGATGGTGCCGACCGCGGCCAACGCCGGGTACTACGCCCGGATCGTGCGCGAGCGAGCGGTGCTGCGCCGACTGGTCGAGGCCGGCACGCGCATCGTCCAGCTGGGCTACGCGACCGACGGCGGCGACGTCGACGAGCTGGTCAACAACGCCCAGGCCGAGGTCTACGCGGTCACCGAGACCCGCACGAGCGAGGACTACCTGCCGCTCGCCGAGATCATCAGCGGCACCATGGAGGAGATCGAGGCCGCTGGTCAGCGCGGCGAGGGCATGGTCGGCGTGCCGACCGGCTTCCTCGAGCTCGACAAGCTCACCAACGGTTTGCACGGCGGCCAGATGGTCGTGATCGCGGCCAGGCCGGCGATGGGGAAGGCCCTGGCCCTCGACACGCCTCTGCCGACGCCCACCGGTTGGACCACGATGGCCCAGGTCAAGGTCGGGGACCACCTGCTCGCGGCCGACGGCACCCCGACGCGCGTGGTCGCCGCAACCGAGGTGATGGTCGATCGCCCGTGCTACGAGGTGACCTTCGACGACGGCACGCGGATCGTGGCGGATGCCGAGCACGAGTGGTTCACCGACACCCGGGCCTCGCGGCGCGCCCGCCAGGAGGCGGGCCGGCTCGGCGCTCCGCGGGTCCTGCCGGGAGTGCGGACGACGACGGAGATCGCCGCCACGCTGCGTTGCGCGACCGCCGACCGGCGCCTGAACCACAGCGTGCCCACGGCGCGGCCCCTCGACCTCCCGGACGCGGACCTCCCGGTCGATCCCTACGCCTTGGGTGTCTGGCTCGGGGACGGGCACTCGGCCTCGGCACGGTTCACCTCGGACGATCCCGAGATCGCGATGCGGATCGAGGGGCGCGGGCTCCGCTCGATCCGACAGGTCGGGGGCGACGGACGGATCTACTCGATCCAGCTCCCGCTCGAGGCCGAGCCGGAGGCCCGCGACTGCGTCGTCTGCGGCATCCCGTTCGTCCCCACCACGAGCCAGGTCAAGGCTTGTGGACGCAGCTGCGGTGGACGGGCCAAGGGCCTCGGGGGGGCCTCGACCGCACCCACCTGCCCGGACTGCGGTGTCCGGACGTCGGGCATGCGCCGGTGCCAGGCCTGCTACCACGCGCACGGGACGGTGTCCGGTCGGCTCCGGACCCTCGGTGTGCTCAACGACAAGCACATCCCCGTCGAGTACCTGAGGGCGAGCGAGGCGCAGCGGCGGGAGCTTCTCGCCGGCCTTCTCGACACCGACGGCACCGTCAACCGGACGGGAAGCGTGCAGTTCGCCGTCACCGACGAGCGGCTGGCCCTCGACGTCCGCGAGCTGGTCCACAGCCTCGGCTACCGAACCGGCTGGGCGCTCAAGAGCGTCGCGGGGCGAAGCCCCGAGCGCAGCACCGCGTACATCCTGATCTTCACCACCGACGACGAGGTCTTCGCCCTCGAGCGCAAGAAGCTCGTCCACAAGGAGCGCCGCCGCCCGTCGACCCCGAGGCTCACCTCGCGGTTCGTCACCTCGGTCGAGCGGGTCGAGTCGGTCCCCGTGCGGTGCGTCGAGATCGACCACGGCAGCCATCTGTACCTCGCGGGCCGGGCGATGGTCCCGACCCACAACTCGACGATCGGACTCGACATCGTCCGGTCGGCGTCGATCAAGCACGGCATGACCTCGGTGGTGTTCTCCCTGGAGATGAGCCGCAACGAGATCACCATGCGCATGCTCTCGGCCGAGGCGCGCGTCCCGCTGCAGAACATGCGCAAGGGCACCATGCGCGACGAGGACTGGCAGAAGCTCGCCTCGACCATGGGCAAGCTCTCCCAGGCGCCGCTGTTCATCGACGACTCCCCCAACATGTCGTTGATGGAGATCCGCGCCAAGTGCCGGCGGCTCAAGCAGCGCCACGACCTCAAGCTCGTGGTCATCGACTACCTGCAGCTGATGAGCTCGGGCAAGCGGGTCGAGTCCCGGCAGCAGGAGGTCTCGGAGTTCTCGCGTGCGCTCAAGCTGCTCGCCAAGGAGCTCGAGGTCCCGGTGATCGCGATCTCCCAGCTCAACCGTGGCGCCGAGCAGCGCACCGACAAGCGCCCCCAGATGAGCGACCTGCGCGAGTCGGGCTCGATCGAGCAGGACGCCGACATCGTCATCCTGCTGCACCGTGAGGATGCCTACGAGCGCGAGTCACCTCGCGCCGGTGAGGCCGACCTCATCGTGGCCAAGCACCGCAACGGGCCCACCGACACCATCGTGGTGGCCTTCCAGGGTCACTACGCGCGGTTCGTGGACATGGCGCCGGCGGGGATGTAGCAGCGTGATCGACCCGGACGGCACGGTGCTGCGCTTCACGCAGGTGCGCTGACAGGCCCTGGACAACCGTCGGTAATGAGACTCATTCGCATGTAGGCTTCTCGTCTGCCCGCCCTGGGCACCCCGACAGGAGCCCGATGTCTCTCGTTGCTCGAGCCTGCCGCTGCGTCACCGCCGTGGGTGCGTCCATGCTGCGTCGCGCTCGGCCCGTGCGTGGGCGGCGACGGCGCCAGGGGCACGGAGCGGTGCTCGTGAGCGGAGCGGTGCTGGTGAGCAGCGCGGTGCTGACCGCCTGCGCCCCTGCCGTCGGCGGTGACGACGGCACCACCAGTGTCGTGACGACGACCCCGGTGCTGGCCGACCTCGCGCGGAACGTGGCCGGGGACCACGCCCGGGTCGTCTCGATCGTGCCGGACGGCGGTGACCCGCACTCCTACGAGCCCTCTCTGCGGGACGTACGGGACATCGCCTACGCCGACGTGGCCTTCAGCAACTACGTGCTGCTCGAGGACCACGCGATCATCAAGGCGCTCGACGCGAACCTGCCTGCGGGGTCGCCGAACGTCGCGCTGGCCGAGGCGGCGGTCAAGTACGCCGCAGAGATCATCCCCCTGGTGGAGAACGTCAACCTCGACACCATCTGGCTCGGGCTGCGCGTCACCGGGTCGGGGGTCGAGTGGGGAGCCACGCGCGCCTCGGAGGTCCGGCTGAGCGCCACCAGGGTCGACGGTCCCGGCCAGCTCACCGGGTACCTCACCGAGACGTTCGGGAACCCCCGGGTCTACTTCGACTCCGCGGCCGGCTTCGACCCGGCCGACCCGTCAGCCCAGTCCGTGACGCTGCCGACCGACGCGCACACCCACATGAGCTGGACCTTCGAGGAGCCGGGCGTCTACGAGCTCACCCTCGGTGCGCAGCTCTGGACCACCCCGGACGACCCACCGGTCGACCTGGGCACCGGGACCTTCACCTTCGCGGTGGGCGTCGACCCCCACACGGTGCCCGGCAAGGACGGCGCCGTCGTGCTCGACGGCGGTCATGGGGACATCGCGGTGGACCTGTCCACCGGGGCCCTGGCGGTCGTCATGGACTCCCACCACGCAGGTGAGTCCCACCAGCACGTCCACCGGGCGGCGGACGTCGTCGTCTCGGTGCCCAACAAGGCGCTCGCGCCCGTGCCGGTCGGTCCGGGGTTCCGCTTCCTGGGCCGGCCCGACCACCAGATCTACCAGCTGCCGCAGGCCGTCCTGGGCAAGCACGTGCACGGGGAGATCGACCCGCACCTGTGGCACGACGTCCGCAACGCCGAGGCCTACGTGCGCATCATCCGCGACACCCTGATCGGGGTTGACCCCGAGCACGCCGCGGCCTACCGCGCCAACGCCACCGCTTACCTCGAGGAGCTGCACGCCACCGACGACTACGTCGCCCGGACCATCGGTTCGATCCCGCGCTCCCGGCGATACCTGGTGACCACCCACGACGCCTTCGCGTACCTGGGCGCGGCCTACGACGTCGAGATCGCCGGGTTCGTCACACCCAACCCGGCGACCGAGCCGAGCCTGGCCGAACGGCAACGCCTCTCGGAGACCATCCGCAACCTCCACGTGCCGGCGGTCTTCCTCGAGCCCCATCTCGCGCAGCGCTCCACGGTGCTGCAGGAGGTCGCCCGCGAGCACGGGATCGACGTCTGCGACATCTACTCCGACACCTTCAGCACCGAGGTCTCGACCTACGTCGAGCTCATGAGGTTCAACGCCGACTCCCTGAGGTCGTGCCTGACGTGACAACCCCGAGGACACCCATGCCCAGCACCAGCCGTCTCCTGCCGAGCCCGTTCGAGCGCCCGCGCCCGAGCCCGGACCTGAGCCCGTCCACGCGCTCGCGGTCGTCCCGCCCGGGCCGGCGCACCGCGGTCCGCCTGGCGTGGGTGGCCGCAGGTGTCGTGCTGCTCGCGGGAGGGGTGTCGCCGTCGGTGGCCGCTCCCCGTGCGGTGGACGACCAGCTCGAGCAGCGCGTCGCGGCGGACGAGGCCACGGTCGAGGGTCCTGCCGTGGTGGAGGTCGGCCACGTGGACCTCGGGGCGCGGTTCATCGACGGGGCGTGGACCCTGCAGGCCCGCGATGACCGGGAGGTCCCCCCGGTGTGGCGGCGGATCGAGGAGACGGTGTTCAGCGTGACCGACGCCGCCGTGCTGGCGGCCCCGGAGGGTGAGGACTACGCGTTCCTGGGTGTCGAGCCCGGGACGCCGGTGTATGTCGTGCCCCAGGTCCAGGACCAGGACGTGGTGTGGATCGGGTGGAACACCCAGGACCCTGAGGTCGTCGGGCGGATCCAGCGCGGGGCGACCCTGGCCCTGCGCGGGGTCGACGGTCCCGGCGAGCTGCACCTCTTCCTCCAGGAGGGGGTCCCCGGACCTCCGAACCTGCTGTGGAGCACGGCACGGGCCTACCCGCAGGACCTGTGGATGGAGGTCAACACCCACACCCACGCCAACTGGGTCTTCACCGAGCCGGGGATCTACCTCCTGGACGTCGAGGTGCGCGCCGACCTCGTCGACGGCGAGGCGGTGAGCGACCGTGCGGTGCTGCGGTTCGCCGTCGGCAGCGCGACCGACGTCGACGCCGCCCTGGCCGCCGGCTCGGACCTCGCCCCCCAGGACGACGGCGCCACCGAACCCGCACCCGAGACGACCACCGAGGCCGACGACGCACCCGACGGCACCGAGGCGGCACCCGGGGACGGCGGTGGACCGCTGAGCGTGATGCCGTGGGTGATCGCCGCGGCCGCAGCACTGGCGGCGGCTGTCACGGTGAGCCTGCTCCTGGGCCGCCGCAACCGCCGTCGTGCCGAGGTCGAGATCGGCGGGTCGACCCGATGACCGCGGTCGGCACCCGTGTCCCGGTGACGCGTGAGCCCGGTCCCCCGGCCCTGCAGGTCACCGACCTGGCGGTCGAGCTGGGTGGACGCCTGGTGCTCCACGACACCGACCTCGCCGTCCGTGCGGGAGAGCTGGTCGGTCTGATCGGCCCCAACGGGGCGGGCAAGACGACCCTGCTGCGGTCCGTTCTGGGCCTGGTGCCGACACGGTCGGGCACGGTGCAGGTCGACGGACGCTCGGGGGGCGCGGCCTCGAGCAGGATCGGGTACGTCCCGCAGCGCCACGAGTTCGCGTGGGACTTCCCGATCAGCGTCGAGGACGCCGTGATGTCGGGGAGGGTCCGGCGGGTCGGCTGGATGAGGCGACCCGCCGTGGCCGACTACCGGGCCGTGCGACAGGCGCTCGACCGGGTCCGGATGACCGACCTGCGCCGTCGCGTGGTGGGTGAGCTCTCGGGTGGGCAGCGGCAGCGGGTCCTGGTGGCCCGTGCCCTGGCCCTGCAGCCCAGCGTGCTGCTTCTCGACGAGCCGTTCACCGGGCTCGACGTACCCACCCAGGAGCTGCTGACCGACCTCTTGGTCGAGCTCTGCGCCGAGGGCGGTGCGCTGCTGATGACCACCCACGACCTGACCGGCGCGATGCACACCTGCTCGCGGCTGTGCCTGCTCAACCGGACGATCGTGGCGAACGGCCCACCCGAGGAGCTGACCGACCCTGACCTGTGGATGCGCGCCTTCGGCATCACCGGGGGCTCCCCGCTGCTGCGTGCCCTCGGCCTGGTGCAGGCGACCGCATGATCTCCGTCGGTGACTTCATCGCGGACCTGCTCAACCCCGACCTGGCCTTCCTGCCCAAGGCCGTGCTGATGGCCGTGATGTCGAGCGTGGTGTGCGGCGTGATCGGCTGCCACGTCGTGCTGCGGGGCATGGCCTTCATCGGTGACGCCGTGGCTCACGCCGTCTTCCCGGGCCTGGCGGTGGCCTTCGTGCTCCAGGGCTCGCTCGTGCTGGGCGGGGCGGTCGCGGGGGTCGCGACCGCGGTGCTGGTCGCGGTGTTCTCCCAGAACCGGCGGCTGCGCGAGGACACCATCATCGGGGTCTTCTTCGTCGCGGCCTTCGCGCTCGGCATCGTCATCATCAGCCGGGCGCCGGGGTACGCGGGCTCGCTCCAGCACTTCCTGTTCGGCTCGATCACTGGCATCCCCGACGAGGACGTCGTCATCGTCGCCGTCGGCGGGACGATCCTGCTGCTCGGGGTCTTCCTGCTGCACAAGGAGTTCGTGGCGGTCAGCCTGGACCGGGAGATGGCGCGGTCGGCGGGCCTGCCGGTGCTCTGGCTCGACCTGGCCCTGTACGTCATGGTGACCCTCGCGATCGTCCTGTCGGTGCAGACGATCGGGAACATCCTGGTGCTCGCGCTGCTGATCACCCCCGCGGCGACAGCGCGCCTGCTCACCGACCGGCTGGGCATGATGATGCTGCTCGGGCCGGTCCTCGGCGCGACGTCGGCCGTGGTCGGGCTGTACCTGTCGTGGAGCCTGGACCTGCCGGCGGGCGGGACGATCGTGCTGGTCTCGACCGCGGGCTTCCTGCTGGCCTGGGTCCTGGCCCCGCGTCACGGCCTGCTGGTCCGAAAGGTCAGGGGCCGCCGGGCCATGGGACCCGTGGCCGTGGAGCGCGTCGCCGTCCCGGCCGGCGGCTGAGACCGGCCGCGCGACGGGGACGGGGCGGCTGCTAGGGAGCCTCGCCCGCGCGCTCGCGCGCAGGCTCGGTCTGCGCACCAGCGTCGGCGCCGGGTGAGGACGGCCGATCGTCGATCCGGAGCGTCCTGAGGGCGTGCGGGCCGGCGACGGCGCCCACCGCGATGAGTCCCGAGAAGACGGCGCACACGAGGACCCATGACGTGGTCCCGTAGAGCACCCCGGCGAGCGCTGAGCCCACGGCGCCTCCGGCGAGCGCCGCGTTGCCCAGCAAGCTCATCCCGCGGCCGGTCCGGTGCGGGAGCACCTGGGCGATCGCCGCCTCGTGGATCGGGGTGATCGCGGCCCACGCCGCACCCGTGAGCACCCAGAGCGCCGCGATCACCGGCGGGCTCGGGGCGAGTGCGAGGCCTGCGGCGAAGGCCGCCGAGGCCGCCGAGGCGAGTGCGTAGACGGTGCGTCTGCCGATCCGGTCGGTGATCCCGTGCAGGTACCGCGGCAGCACGGTCATCGCGATGCCACCGGGCAGGAAGACCAGGGCGATCTGGACGACCTCGAGGTCGAAGGCGCGTTGGAGGTGCAGCAGCAGGAGCAGGCCGATCCCGGCCTCGGCCAGGCTGGTCAGCGCGACCACGGCGAGCAGCGGGGCGAGCCGTCGTGCTCCCCCGGGTGCCGACGGCTGCGCGCCGGTCGGGGCGACCGGCGACCGCGGGGTCAGCAGCAGCGCGGCGACCGCCACGAGGCACGTCGTCGCCAGGGCGCCGAACACGCCGCGGTACCCCAGGTACGGCAGCAGGACCAGGGACGGAATCCAGAAGAACCACGAGGCGAAGGCCACCGAGGCGAAGAGACCGGCGAACGCTCCGCTGTCGTGCGCCAGCCGCTCCGCGGTGATCGCACGCACCGCGACCCACAGCAGAGCCCCGCCGACACCCCCGGCGCCAGCAGCCACGAAGGCGACCGGCAGCCCGGGTGCGAGGGCGTAGCCCAGGCAGCTGGCGCCGTAGAGGAGGGCGCCGGCAGCCGCGACACGGGTGCGTTGGCGGGTGTCGGTGAGCCAGCCTGCGAGCGGACGGGCGAGGAAGGAGAGCAGCAGCTCGACCGAGACGAGCGCACCGATCTGCGCCGGGGTCGCACCGAGCTGGGCGCCCACCCAGAGCGGGATGAGGAAGTCGAGGATCTCGCCCGAACCACCGACCAGCGAGGCGGCCAGGATCGAGCTCCGTGCCCGGGTCGGGTGCCACTGCATCGCTCGAACCTAGGGCATGACGCGCTGGCTGGGGACCCCTCAGCGCCCCCGACGACGCACCAGGGACCAGACGGTCGCGCCCGCCTCGCTCATCCGACGCAGCAGCACCTTGGCCCACGCGAACTCGGCGGCCAGCACGGCGACCCCGGCGAACAGGGTGAGCAGCCCTGGCCCGGGGAGCACCATCATGGCCAGGCCGGCGACGATCAGTGCGGTCCCGGTCACGGCGACCACGACCCACCGCACCGGGTGGGGCAGGAAGCGCAGGGCGGAGCGCACCCGGTCGGCCGGAACGGGTGACTCCTCAGGGTGGTCGGCGTCAGGCTGGCCGGCGTCGTCGACCGGGCGGGGATCCATGGCACCACTCTGCCTCAGATCTCGCACGGACTCGTAGGCCCCGCGTCCGTCGTCGCCACCCGTCCGGGGCCCGGAGCCCGCCGCGGCCCGCCCACCGGACGGTCGGCCCGCACCCCTCGCCGTCGCGGGGTCCCGCTCGTACAGTGAGGTCAGCCCGCACCTCGGCCGCGGCCCGGAGGAGACCCCATGGTCTACACGCTGTCCTCACCCACGGTCCTCGCGGTCGACGCGGCCTGCCACCCGTGCGGCGCGGAGATCCTCGGCGCCCTCGGCGACGCCTTCCGGCTGACCGAGCGGGGTGTCACGAGGCTGGGACTCCGGGCGCTCGACGCCGACCACGAGGCCACCGCGCTCGCGTGGGGGATGGTCGAGATGGTCGATGCCGGCGCTGTCCCCACGGCGACGACGTTGCGGTTCCCCGGTGCGGGTCGGGTCCCCGAGGCCGGGGTGCTGGCCCGGACCCGCCTGGGGGACGTGCGTGACGTGACCCGCCTGGTCGTGACCGAGGCGGCGCCGTGGCCCGACGCCGCGCGGGTCCCGGTCGCGGGTGGCCGCCGGGCCGCCGGGTCTGCGGCAGCGGCCGCCGCGGTGGTCGCCGCCCGGTGGACCTCCCCCGACCTGCCGCCCGAGCACGTCGAGGTGCTGACCTGGCCCTGGCTCGCGGCGGCGGCGGCCGACGGCGAGCTCACGGCACCGGCCGATGCGTCGTACGGCCCGCACAGCGAGTCCGTCGTGGCTCTGCGCACCGCCGTGGCCGACGGCGTCCGGCTCCTCGACCTGGCCCAGGTGCGCTGGGCCGAGGGCGACTGGGCGCGATCGATGCATGCCGCGGCATGGGCCGCGTTCACCTCGGGGCGGTTGCGCGAGCAGCTGCTCGCGGTCGTGGACGTCACCGCGGCCCTGCTGCGCGCCGAGGGCCGCCCCGACCCGGTGCTGCTGCGGGACGCGCTGCCCGCCCTGCACGCGCTGACGGTGGCACGGGTCGTGCCCGACCTCCTCGAGCCCTCGGTCGCTGCCGACCTGTGCCGGGGTTCCTCCGCGGTGGGCTCCCGGTAGGGGGCGGACCTCCGGCGAGAAAGGCCCCCACGCCCCGCGGCTGGGTCGAGCGTGCCGTCGCCCTCGAGCGGTTCACCGAGATGCCCAGCGGTGGGCACTTCGCGGCCCTGGAGGAGCCGCAGGCCCTGGCCCAGGACCTGCGCGCCTTCGTCCGCGAGGTGGTCCTGAGGCGCGGATGACGCAGGGTGGTCCCGACGGGGCAGCGAGGACGACGAGAGGGTCAGGCTTGACCGACCGCTTCTGGTCATCACCGCGCCCCGCCGGTCGATGAGGACGAGACACCCGTCGAGGACGAGACACCCGTCGAGGACGAGACACCCGTCGAGGACGGGACGACCGTCAGGACCAGGAGGGCCGGCCGTGGAGGGCATCGCTGCGATCAGCGCGCGCATCGCCGCGATCCAGGGCACGTTGACCTCCCTGGCCCCGCCGTCGACCTCCGCGGCAGCAGGTGGCGCGAGGCCGGGCGTCACGACGTCCTCCACCGGCTCCACGTCGGGCTCGGGCACGACGTCGTCGGCGGTCCAGTTCGCCTCGGTCCTCGCCGAGCAGGTCGGGCAGTCGGGCGTCCCGGCCGCAGGGGCGACCCAGGCGATGCCCGCGGTTCCTGGCTTCACCCCTGAGCAGGTGGCCAACGCCTCCGCGATCGTCACCACCGGCCAGTCCAGGGGCCTGTCCCTGCGCGACCAGGCGATCGGGGTGATGACCGCGATGGGCGAGTCCTCGTTGCGCGTGCTCGACCACGGTGACAAGGCCGGTCCCGACAGCCGCGGGCTCTTCCAGCAGCGCGACAACGGCGCCTGGGGCACCCTCGCGCAACGGATGGACCCGGCTGCCAGCGCGACCAGCTTCTTCACCGCCCTGGAGCGGGTCGGCGGACGGGCCGGCATGTCGCCGACGCTGGTCGCCCACACCGTGCAGCGCAACGCCGACCCGAACCACTACACCCGGTACTGGGAGGGGGCCGTGACGATGGTCTCCCGCCTGACCGGGGCGAGCGCCGGGCAGGTCGCCGGGGGCTGAGGCGGCTGTCCGTGCGGCGTGGTTGTCTGGGCGCATGCTGACCCGCAGCGGCTACGACCCCACGTTCCTGCCCGTGGACGTCCCGCTGCCGCAGCCCGCGGCCCCGACCGGCCCTCGGCTGGTGGAGCTGCCGTACACCCACTTCACCGTCCTGCTGCGGCCCGACCGGCGGCTCGCTGCGGCGACCGTGGTGATGATCGACGGTGAGCACCTGGTGGACCTGGACCGCACCGGAACCCGGTGGCGGCTCGACCCGCGCGTCCCGGGGTCGGCCCAGGCGGGCGCCGAGGTGTACGCCCGCAACGACCTCGACCGCGGTCATCTCGTGCGTCGCCGCGACCCCGTGTGGGGATCGGCCGAGACCGCTGCGACCGCGAACGCCGACACGTTCTTCTACACCAACGCCGCCCCGCAGGTGGCGGCCTTCAACCAGTCCAAGGACCTGTGGCTGGGACTCGAGGACCACCTGCTCGACCATGCGGGTGCGACGGCCTCTCGGCTCACCGTGCTGACCGGCCCGGTGCTGGCTGACGACGACCCGACGTACCGCGGGCTGCCGCTGCCCCGGGCGTTCTGGAAGGTGGCCGCCTGGGTGCGCCCCGACGGCCTCGCGGCCACCGCGTACCTGCTCGACCAGTCCGAGCTGCTCGCTGCGTTCCTCGAGGCGGACCGGGGTGAGGGCACGTCGCCGTCGGGCCTCGGCGCGTACCGGACGTTCCAGGTCCCGGTGGACGACGTCGCCCGGACCACCGGGCTGGACCTCGGACCGCTCACCGCTGCTGACCGCCTGCTCGCTGTCGACGTCGTGCTCCGTCGCGCAGGGGTGCGCGAGCCGCGCGGTCGGTTCGAGCTGACCGCGCTGGACCAGGTCGTGCTGTGATCGCCCTGCCCCTGTGCCCGCCCCTGCCCCCGCCCCTGCCGGCTGCCGGTCGCGGGCGTCGGTGCCCGCCGCCGCGCGGGAGGATGGGGCCATGACGGCGACCGTGCAGGCCAAGGGGGTGGGCGCGGGGTTCGGCGCTCGCGAGCTCTTCTCGGGCGTCGACCTGGTCGTCGCCCCCGGCGACGTGGTCGGGCTGGTGGGCCCCAACGGTGCGGGCAAGTCCACGCTGCTGCAGATCCTGGCCGGGACCCGCCCCGCCGACACCGGCACGGTGCAGGTCTCCCCTCCCGACGCGCGGCTCGGTCACCTCGCCCAGGAGGTCGACCGGCAGGAGGGCGAGTCGGTGCGCGCCCACCTGGGCCGACGGACCGGCGTGGCCCCCGCGCAGCTCGCGCTGGACGCCGCGGGCGACGCGCTCGGCGCCGGGCTGGACGGCGCCGACGACGCGTTCTCCCACGCCCTGGAGACCTGGCTGGCCCTGGGAGGCGCGGATCTGGAGACCCGCCTCGAGACCGTCGCCGCCGACCTCGGCCTGGACGTCGACCTGGACCTGCCGATGACGGCGCTGTCGGGTGGGCAGGCCGCCCGGGTGGGTCTGGCCGCGCTGCTGCTCTCGCGCTACGACCTGTACCTGCTCGACGAGCCGACGAACGACCTGGACACCGCCGGCCTGGCCCTCCTGGAGGCCTTCGTCGACCGGACCGAGGCGCCGATCGTGGTGATCAGCCACGACCGCGAGTTCCTCAGCCGCACGGTGACCACGGTGGTCGAGATCGACCGGAGCCTGCAGCGCGTGCTGACCTACGGCGGCAGCTACGACTCCTACCTCGAGGAGCGCTCGGTCGCCCGACGCCGCGCCCGGGAGGCCTACGAGGGGTACTCCTCGCGGCTGGACGCCCTCAACGCCCGGGCCCGCATGCAGCGCGCGTGGATGGACAAGGGGGTCAAGAACGCCCGCCGCAAGGCCCCCGACAACGACAAGATCGGCCGGAAGTTCCGCTCCGAGGCCTCCGAGAAGCAGGCCGCGAAGGCCCGCCAGACCGAGAAGATGATCAACCGGCTCGATGTCGTCGAGGAGCCGCGCAAGGAGTGGCAGCTCCAGCTGAGCATCGCTGCCGCGCCGCGCTCCGGAGCGGTGGTCGCCGCAGCCCGGGGCGCCGTCGTGCAGCGGGGTGGCTTCACCCTCGGGCCGGTGGACCTGCAGCTCGACTGGCGTGACCGGGTCGCGGTCACCGGGCCCAACGGGGCGGGCAAGTCCACGCTCCTCGCGCTGCTGCTGGGCCGGCTGGCGGCCACGGCGGGCCGGGTCGACCTCGGCTCGGGCGTGCTGGTCGGCGAGGTCGACCAGGCGCGTCGGGCGTTCGAGGGCGACGAGCCGCTCGTCACGGCCTTCGCCCGTGAGGTGCCCGACTGGCCGACCGCCGACGTGCGCACCCTGCTGGCGAAGTTCGGCCTGGGCGGGCACCACATCCACCGGACCGCCGCCTCGCAGTCCCCCGGTGAGCGGACCCGTGCGGCGCTGGCTCTGCTGCAGGCCCGTGGCGTGAACCTGCTGGTCCTGGACGAGCCGACCAACCATCTCGACCTGCCCGCGATCGAGCAGCTCGAGGCGGCCCTGGACAGCTTCGACGGCACGATCCTGCTGGTCACCCACGACCGCCGGATGCTCGAGACCGTGCGCCTGACCCGCCGCCTGCACGTCGAGGACGGCACCGTCACCGAGATCACCCCCGACTGACGGCACGCCGCCCCGGGCCGGGCCGACCGCCGTGGGCTGCCCGACCACCCCCGCTCGCCGACCGCCTCGGGCCGAGCCGGCCGCCGGACGTACGAGCAGTCACCCCTCTGTCACATCTCTAGTCACAGTTGTTACCACCTCGGAACACTCTCTGCTTAGGGTGTCCCCAACCTCCCGCCACCACGGCGGGGACGGGTGCATCGACAGGGGAGAGTCTGGGATGAGATCACTCATGAACGAGCGCGGCGGCGCAACGGTGCGCCGCCGGCTGTGCGCCGGAACCGGCGTGATGGCGGTGCTCCTGGCCGGGGCGACCCTTCCGGCCGCCGCCGCAGGAGGGGCCGTGCCTGGCGGCGCCACGGCAGGGCCCGCCAGGGTGCTGCCTGCCGCGACCGCGACGGCCGAGGAGGGCTTCCTCGGGACGGCGGCCGACCTCGGCGTCGACGTCCCGGCGCCCGAGCCGGAGCTCACGCAGGAGTACGCCTCCTCACCCACGGGGGCCTGGTTCGTCGAGCTCAGGCCCACCCCGGTGGTCCAGGGTGGCAGCAGGGCCTCGGTCGACCGCGCCGAGCGGGACTTCGTCGCCGAGGCCCGCGACCGGGGCGTCGACGTCGAGGTGCGACGCAGCTTCTCGACGCTGTGGAGCGGGGTCTCCGCGGAGATCTCTGACGACGAGATCGCCGCCGTCGAGGAGCTCGCCTCGGTCGAGGCGGTCTACCCGGTGCTCCTGGTGGACGCCCCCGAGCCGGCGTCCTTCTCCGAGCCCGAGATGCGCACCGCGCTCGCGATGACCGGGGCGGACATCGCCCAGAGCGAGCTGGGGTTCACCGGCGCGGGCATCCGCGTGGGCATCATCGACACGGGGGTGGACATCGACCACCCCGACCTCGGTGGCGTCGGCACCGACGGTGCCACCGGCTTCCCGAGCACCAAGGTCGTCGCGGGCTACGACTTCGTCGGGGACAGCTACAACGCCGACCCGACCTCCCCGGACTACCAGCCTGTCCCGCAGCCCGACCCCAACCCGGACGACTGCCAGGGTCACGGCACCCACGTCGCGGGGATCGTCGGCGCGCAGGGTGACTTCGCCCTCGACGGCGTGCGCGGCGTGGCCCCCGACGTCGAGCTCGGCGCCTACCGGGTGTTCGGCTGCGACGGCTCGACCGAGGCCGACATCATGATCGCCGCGATGGAGCAGGCCCTGGCCGACGGCATGCACGTGGTCAACCAGAGCATCGGCTCGGCCTTCCAGACCTGGCCGCAGTACCCGACGGCCGTGGCGAGCGACAACCTCGTCGACGCGGGCGTCGTCATGGTCGCCTCGATCGGCAACAGCGGCGCCTCCGGCACCTGGTCCGCCGGGGCACCGGGCGTCGGTGAGCACGTCATCGGGGTCGCGTCCTTCGACAACACCCACGTGACCGCGCAGGTGATGGAGGTCGACGGCGCGCGCGTCCCGTTCGTCCCGGCCACCAGCGCCCCCGAGCCCCCCACGTCGGGCTCGCTCCCGCTGGTCGCCCTCGGCGAGCCCGGCAGCGACGAGGCACGTGCCTGCGTCCCCGTCCCGGCAGAGGTCGTGGCCGGCAACGCGGTGCTCATCGAGCGTGGTGCGTCGACCCTCGGCACCGCGTGCGACGCGACCTTCTACGCCAAGGCGCTCGCAGCCCAGCAGGCCGGTGCGGTCGCCGTGGTGCTCTACAACAACGTGCCCGGCATGTTCAGCCCGTCCGTGGCGGGCGCCGAGGAGATCACCATCCCGGTCGTCGCGATCTCGCAGGCGGACGGCGTGGCCCTGACGGCCGCGACGGCCGACGGTGCGACGCTGACCTGGACCGACGAGATCGGGAGCACGGTCAACCCGACCGGTGGGCTGATCTCGAGCTTCAGCTCTTACGGCATGGGTGCCGACCTCTCGCTCAAGCCCGACCTGGGCGCCCCGGGCGGGAACATCTACTCGACCTACCCGCTCGAGAACGGTCGGTACGCGACCCTCTCGGGCACGTCGATGTCCGCCCCGCACGTGGCGGGGGCCGTCGCCCTGCTCCTCGAGGCCCGTCCGGGAACGGCGGCGCACGACGTGCGCGGCATCCTGCAGAACACGGCCGATCCGATGGAGTGGTCGCTGGTCCCCGGTGCCGGGTACGTCGAACCGGTGCACCGCCAGGGTGCGGGGATGCTCGACATCGACGACGCGATCCTCGCCGAGGTCGTCATCGCACCGGGCAAGCTCTCCCTGGGAGAGACCACGCGGCGTCCTGCGCGCCATACGCTCACGCTGACCAGCACCGGCAGCCAGGACGTCACGTACACGACGTCGTTCGTCGACGCCGTGGCGACCGCGGACGACCCCGACAACCCGGGCTTCTACCTCGGGGAGAGCTCGGTCCGGATGCCGGGCTCGGTGACCGTCCCGGCGGGCGGCACCGCGAAGGTGACCGTGTCGATCGCCGCCGACACCGAGCTCGAGCTCGCGCAGTACGGCGGGCACCTGGTCTTCACCCCCGAGGAGGGTGACCCGCTGCGGGTCCCCTACGCCGGCTTCGCGGGCGACTACCAGGCCCTCCCGCTGCTCGGCGACCTGCCGGGTCTTGAGCTGCCGGTGCTCGCCTCGCTGGTCGAGTGCGGGCGGCTGATCGGGACCGACTGCGTCGCCGGTGGGTCGTGGGACATCGCGGAGGCCGGCCAGGTGTACACGATGCGGGACGGGGACTTCCCGACCGTGATCATGCACCTCGAGCACCCGGCGCAGTCGATCACCTTCGAGGTGTACCGGGTGCTGCCGGGCAAGCGCGAGCGGGTGCTGCCGCGGGGGGCGGTCGCCTACCACGAGGAGTTCGTCGGACGGGACTCGGGCGGGTTCAGCGTGCGCACCTGGGACGGCACCCGGGTCAAGCCGAACGGCAAGGGGCGCATCGCGGTGCCGAACGGTCGCTACGTCCTGGAGGTGACCGTGCTCAACGCCCTGGGCAACGTCCGCAACCCCGATCACGTCGAGACGTGGACCACCCCGGTGTTCACGATCGACCGCAGGACCAGCTGATCGCCCGCAGCCGGTGAGTCCTCACCGGCTGCGCAGCTGGCAGGTAGGGGGGGGGGGGGGCCCCCCCGCCCCCGGGCCCCCGCCCCCCGGGGGGGGGGGGGCGCGGGCGCGCGGG
>NZ_JAMBPP010000026.1:25218-35041 GCF_023369855.1 Actinotalea alkalitolerans
GCCGGCGCCCCCCCGCCGCTGGGGCCCCCCCCCCGGCCCGCGCGGGGGGCGGGGGGGGGCCCCCCCCCCCCCCGCCCGCCCCGGCCCGCCTCGTCGTGGAGGGGGTCAGCCCGCGCCGCGGGGGTCAGCAGGTGCTCGGGGTCAGCCCTGCGCGGGATCAGCCCGTGCCGGGAGGGGGCGGGGTGCCCTGCAGCGGCTGACCGTGGAGCCGACGTCGTAGCCCACCGCGCATCGTGGCCGGTCGCAGCGCCGCGACCGGGGCGATCGCGGGGTCCCTGCTGCACGACTCGAGGGCGTCCTCGCTCAGCGGACGGTCCGCGTAGACCAGCCGGACCGCCGTCGGGTCGGGGTTGCCGATGTCGGGCCCGGTCCACGTCAGCTCGAGCCCGGCACGCTCGGCCGCCTTGCGCGACCCCCTGTTGTGCTCGAGCAGGCATGCCACGACGGGCAGCTCGGGCCGCACCTGACCCGCGGCCGTCCGCGCGGCCCCGATGATCTCCTGCGCGTACCCGCGGCCCCAGGTCGCCCGCGAGAGCCGGTAGTAGAGGTTCCACACGACGCCGTCCCGCACGCTGCACCCGGCCAGGCCGACCACCGGGCCGGTCCCCGACGGCTCGCGCAGTCGCACGGTCCAGTAGTCCAGCCCGTGCTCGGACCATCCCTCACCGCAGCGGCGGAGGAAGGCCTCGGTGTCGGCGGGCGTGGTGTGACGGCCCGAGGGGAAGTGCTCCCAGACGCTCGGATCGGCGTGCACCTCGTGCAGGTCCTGGACGTCGCCGGGTTCAGGGACGTCCAGGACCAGCCGTTCCGTGACCACGTGTCGCACGTCAACCATCCGGTCAGTCTCCCACCGCGCCCCGACGTGGGCTCACCGCGGTCCACGGCACGCGACGGCGAGGCAGGTGGCGGCGCGACACGCGACGGCGCGGCAGGCGACGGTGCGGTAGGCGACGGTGCGGCAGGCGACCGCAATGAGGTGGACGGGCGTCCGGTTGCACGGAAGAGTCCGCGGCATGGACACCGAGCGCACCGCCCGACCCCTCGCGCTGCCCGGCGGGCTCGTGCTGCGCGGCGCCGGTCCGGCCGATCTCGAGCAGATCGGTGCGCTGCTGGTCGCCCGGGGCGAGCCGGTCGACGCCCTGGACCACGAGCTCGTGGTGCGCGACCCCGACGCAGGCTGGTCGTCGTGCGCGGTCGTGGTCGACGGCGACCGGGTCGTCTCCACCGCCACCCTGCTCGACGAGGAGCTGCGGCTCGGCGAGGTGCGGCTGCCCGCGGGTCAGGTCGAGCTGGTCGCGACCGACGAGGAGTACGAGGGCCGGGGCCTGGTCCGGGTGCTCATGGGGTGGGCCCACGACCTGTCGGCGGCCCGGGGTCACGAGCTGCAGGTCATGATCGGCATCCCGTACTTCTACCGGCTCTTCGGGTACGAGTACGCGGTCGAGATGGCCCAGACCCCGCGGGTCCGCAGAGACGCCGGGTCTGGGACCGGCGTCCGTGCGGGGACGGCGGTGGCCCACGAGCCGCCCCGTCTGCGCCGCGCCGTCGAGGCCGACATCCCTGCGACGACCGCCTTGCAGGAGGCCGCTCAGCAGGGGTTCGACGTGGCCGTCCCGCACTCGCCCCCGCGCCGTCGCTGGCTGCTGGCCCATGACGGCAGCACCACCTGGGTGGTGGAGCGTGACGGCCGGGTGGTGGCGACGGGTCGCACCACCCCGCCCGACGGCGGCCTGCTGCTGGCCGATGCGGCCGCCGCCGACACCGAGGCCGCCCACGAGCTGCTCCGTGGTGTCGCTGCCCTGGCCCCCGAGGACGACGTGCGGGTGGTCGACCGGGTCGGCACGGTCACCGGCGACGCGTGGGCCGGTCTGCTGGACGGTCACCGCGAGCAGTCCGAGCAGTACTACGTGCGCCTGCCCGACGCCGCCCGGGTGCTCGACCTCCTCCGGCCGGTGCTCTGGCGCCGGCTGGTCGACGCCGGCCTGGACCGCACCGGGCGCGAGATCGTGGTCTCGACCTACGGGGCGCACCACCGCATCCCGGTCGGCCCGGAGGGTCTGGGTCCGGTGACCTCGGGCGGCCCGATGCAGGATCCCGGCGACCACGGCGGCGCGGGTGTGGCACCCGACCACCTGGGCGCCCTGCTGTTCGGCGACCAGGGGATCGAGGGCCTGACCAGCCGGCGCCCCGACGTCTACCCGGGGCCCGACCGTGAGCTGTTCGCCACCCTGTTCCCCCCGCTGACCGCGGACGTGCTCAGCTACTACCTGCCCTTCTGAACGGGGCAGGCAGCAGCTGAGCCTGGGGTCTCACTCGAGGCAGAAGCCGATGTCGACGGGCACCGACCGCCCGGTCCAGGTGGAGTTCACCACCGCACGGTCCGAGGACGTGAGCCGCAGCACGTAGCCGCAGGGCTCGAGGGCACCGGTGTCGAGCGACCACGTCGACCCGACCGGGGCCTGCGCGGTGGTCGGCGAGGTCGACGTGGTGAGCGCGAACGGCGGCAGCCCGGTCGGCAGCAACGAGAAGCCCCAGGAGCGGAACCACGTGTCACTGGCGTCGAACGTGCCGTGGATGGTCATGCCCTGGGTGAACTTCCCGCAGTGCTGCGCGGCGAGCTGTCCGGGGTCGAACGCCAGGTGCGCGGCGTTGGCCGGGTCCAGGGACGCCGCGTTCAGGGTGTTGTCGAGCTGGACCCGCTGGGTGTCCACCACGCCCGCGCCGGCGAGCTCGAGGACGACCTCCCACAGGGAGTCGCCGCTGGTGTCGACGAAGCCGAGGAGCCCCAGGGTGTTGGCGCTCCAGGCGAGCCACGTCGTCCACCCGTCGCTGTCGGGGGTGATCCAGGAACCCACGCCCAGGTGGTCGACCACCCGGAACGGGGTGGTGACCGGTCCAGGTGCCCCGCCGGCCGTGACGTCCCGCACGAGGAGCCGGTAGTCGCTGCCGACGAGCGCCGGGTCGGTGGGTCCGTGCACGGTGACCCTCCGGGCGAACGGGCAGCCCCGCGGGTCGAGTACCGCACCGGTGTAGGCGAGGTGCGCGACAGGAGTGGTGACACCGGTGGTCGGGTGGATCTCGCTGGTCGCGACACCACCCACGATGGTCAGCCGTGCGACGCCGTCGTACGGGCGGCCCGGGAGCACGTGCACGTGGGCGTCCAGGCGGTTGCCCCAGTAGGGCACGGCGTCGGGGTCCGTGGTGGACGGCGGGGTGTTCCAGGACAGCACCGCGCGGACCCGGTGCAGGCCGCGCTCCTGGCACAGGCGCCGGTAGGAGCCCAGGTCCAGGGGCAGGATCGCCGCGTAGGAGAGCCCCGTCGCGGGCATGGTGATGTAGTCGTGCGTCGAGACCTCGACCGTCCCCAGGTACGTCAGGACGCAGTCGTCGCCGAAGTCGGCCCAGAACGCCACGTGCTCGGTGGACCCGGCGCTGCAGGGTGGTCCGGAGAACCCGGTGGGCCGCTTGACGCGGAAGGTCGCCACGAGCTGGGCGGACGCGTCGTCGAGCCCCACGCACTCGAGCTCCTCGTACCTGGTGTCGCCCTTGCCCTCGTCCAGGGTGCCCAGGACGGCGCTCCAGTCGATCTGGAGCTTGCCGAAGGCCTGAGAGGTCTGGGCGAGCACCGCCGGCGAGATGGTGCCGGACATCGCGGCGGTCGCCTCGGCCGCAGCGAAGCGGTGCGCCGGGACGGGCTCGACCGCGAGCTTGGCGACCGCACGGTCCACGGCCCGCTCGGCGAGCACCGCGAGCTTGTCCTTGGAGTAGAGCCTGGTGAGCCGGTCGACCGAGAACGGCACCTGCACGGGGTCGGGCGAGGGGGGCAGGGGCTGAGGGTTGAGCGCCACGGGACCTACCGGGTCGGGCTCGGGCACGGGCAGCGGGATGGCCTCCTGCGCGATGAGCTTCTCGATCACGGAGGGGTCGATCTGCAGGGCCGGTGCGAGCAGGTCGGTCAGGTCGGTGGGGAAGAAGGAGCGGCGTGGCCTGATCTGGACGGTGTCCTCCTGGACCTCGCCCCATACCGGCACGAACGACGGGTCGCCGGGGGTCGGCTCCTGCTCCCACGACAGGATGGCGCGCACCCGCGGCAGCACCGGGGAGGTGCAGAAGCGGCGCACGGGCGTGAGCACCACCCCCACGACGTGGACGTAGGGGTGGTCGGCGTCACCCGTGCAGTCCTTCCCCGCCGGCAGGTCGAACACCCGCGCCGCGGCCGACCCGGCGTCGACCCACCCCGCGCCGAAGTCGACGAAGAAGCGGACCCACTCGGTCGACCCGGTGCTGCAGGGCCCGCCGCTGTACCCCGAGGGGCGCTTGATGACGACGGTGGCCTCGAGCCGGTCACGCTCGGGGCTGTACGAGACGCAGCCGATCTCCTCGTAGCGGGTGTCGGACTGCTTGGCCTCCTGGACCGGGAGGGCGGCGGCCAGGGTCTGGTCGCTCAGGGTCCCGAAGTGGTTCGGGTTCGCGGTGATGAGCCGTCGGAACGAGGTCCGGGACGGTGTGTCGGTGGGCATGTCATCTCCTGGGCGTCGTCCGGGAGCGGTCACCCCCGGCGGTGGCCCCGCACCGGGCGGTGCGACGCCACGGGCGAGGCCTCCGACGTCGTCGTCGGGCGGCGGCGGGGCAGGCGTCGCTCGTACCTGTGAAGAGGTGGGGCCGGGTGATTTGTGACGGTACGGGTGGGGTGTGTGGCGGGACGGACGCTGTCAGCCGGTCACGGCGGGCTCGCCGAACATGTCGAGCACCTCGCGGCAGTCGTCGTCCGCGGGCAGGTTCCAGCCACGCGAGCGGATGTCGTCCCCGGCGCACCCGCGCAGCACCCGGTCACCCAGGGGCGCGTCGAGCTCGATCGTCAGGGGCGCGACGCCGAAGTCCTCGCTGCACCCCTGGCTGAGGTCGAGCAGCACGAAGACCCGCACCTCGACGACCTCGTCGGACTCCTCGACCTCGTGCTCGCCCTCGTAGTCGGTGCAGGTGCTGCCGCCGACGAAGACCGCGAGCTCGAGGGTCGCATCCCGGGGCTCCTCGGTGAGCCGCCACTCCGTGCGCTCGACCTGCGGGCCGTCGCTGCCGCACGCGGCGAGGAGCACGAGGCAGCCAGCCGCCACGGCGACCCGACCGACGCAGCGGTGCGTGCGTGCGGTGCCGTGCGGGATGTGCGTGCGGTGACCGGCCACCTGCTGCCTCCTGGTGCTGCCCTCGACCAACCGGGACGTCCGGTCCGATCATCGCGCACGGGCCGGCGCGCGCGGGGCGGATCACCAGGAAGGGCTCTTCACCGCAAGCCCGCGCCGCGCTGCGTCGTCCGACCGGGCTATTCTCGAACCCTGGTCCGCCCCCTCGACGGGGTGCCCGCCGCGCCGTCGGCCCGGAGCACCAGCCCCGCGCAGGCCACCCGGCCGTGCACACCGAAAGACCTGGAGCCCACGCCGTGACCGACTTCTCCTTCGACGCCCTGCGGCGGTTCCCCGACATCGAGGCGGTGAACCTCGTGGCCGTCGACGCCAGCGACCGCCTGATCCTCGACGAGGCCGCCGGCGCGCTCGCCGAGGCGCCCGCGGGCACGGTCAGCGTCATCGGGGACCGCTACGGCGCCCTGACCCTCGGGGCCGCGGCCCTGCACGGTGCGCGGCAGATCCGGGTGCACCAGGACGCCCTGACCGGGGAGCAGGCGCTGGTCGCCAACGCCGGCCGGGTCGGCATCGACCCCGAGGGGACCTTCACCTCGTGGGGCCTGGAGACGGCGCTGGTCACGGGCGCACGGGTCGTGCTGCTCCAGCTGCCCCGGTCGCTCGACGCCCTCGAGGAGATCGCCGAGCTCATCGGTGCCCACGCCGACCCCGACGCGCAGGTCTTCGCCGGTGGCCGGGTCAAGCACATGACACGTTCCATGAACGACACCCTGGGGCGTCACCTCACCACGGTCGAGGCGCGCCTGGGTCGCCAGAAGTCTCGCGTGCTCGTCGCGTCCGGCGCGGTGCGACCGTCCGCAGCGCCCGACGGCGGGTTCACCGCGGCCGACGGCGGGTCGACGGCGTCCCGCTGGCCGGCCCGGGAGCGCCACGACGACCTCGACCTCACGGTCTGCGCCCACGGCGGCGCGTTCGCCGGGACCCACGTCGACCTGGGCACCAGGCTGCTGCTCGACCGGCTCGACACGATGGCCCCCGCGGCGACCACGGCGGTCGACCTCGGCTGCGGCACGGGCGTCGTGGCGGCGCTGCTCGCCCGACGCCGTCCCGGGATCACCGTGCTCGCGACCGACGACTCGGCCGCAGCGGTCGCCTCGGCGCGCGCCACCGCCCAGGCCAACGGGGTCGCGGACAGGATCACCGTGACGCGGGCCGACGCACTCGCGGGCACACCCGACGCCTCGGTCGACCTCGTGGTGCTCAACCCGCCCTTCCACACCGGTGCCACGGTGCACTCGGGGATCGCGCACCGGCTGTTCGCCGACGCCGGCCGGGTGCTGCGCCCGGGCGGCGAGCTGTGGGCCGTGTGGAACTCGCACCTGATGTACCGGCCCTCCCTCGAGCGCCTCGTCGGGCCGACCCGGCAGGTCGCACGCACCCCCCGGTTCACGGTGACCGTCTCGACGCGGGGCCGCTGAGCTGCGAGCCGCTCCGGACACACGAAGGCCCCGCACTCACGAGGAGCGCGGGGCCTTCGTGCCCTGGGAAGGTCTCAGGCAGTCGGCGGTGTCTCGCGGTGCGAGGCGCCAGGAGCTGCTGCAGCAACGGGCACGGCCACAGACTTGCGGAGCGCGTACCCGACCAGGATGAACAGGACGCCCATGCCGGCGGCGAAGGCCGCGACACCGAAGGCGATGACCGAGGTGAACAGCGAGGCACGCAGGAACGAGGCGTTCATGACGCTGGCGCGCGCCGGGTCCTCGCGGTCGAGCTCGGCGTAGGTCTGGCCGCCCGAGCTCTCGAGTGCGTGCTTGTTGATGATGTCGGCCTGGAGGTAGGCGTCGATCGGGCCGTCGACGGTGTTGCCCGCGAACATGGCGACGTCGTCGCCCAGGGTGATGTTCTCGGCGGCGAGCTGGCTGCGGACCATGCCCCAGGTCAGGGCACCGCCGACGATCAGGACGACACCCGCGATGATCGCGATGAGGCCGACGAGGCGGACGGGCTTGGCGTTGGGGTGCATGACATGCCTTCCAGGAGAGCGGGAGGGCCGGGTCGCGACCGGTGTTCCCTCCGAGAGCGGTTGCCGCCCTCTGATCACCACCCTCTCGTACCGGTCCACCCGTTTGATAGGCCGATGGTCCGGGTCAATACCGGTGCACCTCCGATCGACCGGTGCGCAGGGGCCCGGTCTGCGACAGTGGTCCTGGGCGCCGTGGGACCCGACCAGCGACCGCTGGCCGGCGGCGCGGTCCCTGAGGAGTCGTCATGGCAGCACTCGTCCCGCTCGACATCCCTCCGGCACGGCTCGGCGGGCTCCGCCGCTACAACGCCGTCGCGGCAGTGGCCCACGGCCTCCAGGCCGTCGCGATCCTGCTCCTGGCAAGCGCCTTCACCCTGCCGGTGACGGCGACCTACATCCAGGGGCCGCCGGGCAGCACGCAGTACGAGCAGGTGCTGCTGCTGGACGTGCGCCTGGCCTGGGGGGTCGCGCTGTTCTTCGCGATCAGCGCCCTCGCGCACCTGTGGGTGGTCTCGCCGCCCGGGTTCGCGCGCTACGGCCGTGACCTCGCCCAGCAGCAGAACATCGCCCGGTGGGTCGAGTACTCGGTGTCCTCGTCGGTGATGATCGTCCTCATCGCCCAGATCTGCTCGGTGACCGACGTCGCCACGCTCATCCTGATCTTCGTCGTCAACGCCGCGATGATCCTGTTCGGCTGGCTCCAGGAGAAGTACGAGGTCCCCGGACGAGGCGGGTGGCTGCCGTTCGTCTTCGGGTGCGTGGCCGGCGCCGCACCGTGGGTCGTCATCGTCCTGCTCCTGGTCCGGCCGGGTGCGAGCGGCGACGTCGCCGTCCCGGGCTTCGTCTACGGGATCGTGGTCTCGCTGTTCGTGTTCTTCAACATCTTCGCCGTCAACCAGTGGCTCCAGTACCGCCGGGTCGGCCGGTGGGCCGACTACCTGGTCGGTGAGCGGACGTACATCACGCTCAGCCTGGTCGCGAAGTCGCTGCTCGCCTGGCAGGTGTTCGCCGGGACCCTCGCCGGCTGACACCGCTGGCCGGGGTCTCAGCCCCGCGCGGTCTCAGCCCCGCGCCACCTCGTAGCGGCGCAGCGCCTCGTCGCGCTCGGCGGCGTGGTCGACGATCGGCTCGGGGTAGCCCTCGGCGTACCCGTCGAGGGCCTTCCACGGCTGGTGCGCGGCCTTGCCGGCCAGGTGCGCGAGCTCGGGCACGTAGCGGCGCACGTAGTCCCCGGTGGGGTCGAACCGCTCCCCCTGCAGCACCGGGTTGAACACCCGGAAGTAGGGCGAGGCGTCGGTGCCCGTCCCGGCGACCCACTGCCAGCCGTGGTTGTTCGACGCCACGTCCCCGTCGCGCAGGTGGGCCAGGAACCAGCGTGCACCGTGCCCCCACCACACGTGCAGGTCCTTGACCAGGAAGCTCGCGACGACCATCCGCACCCGGCTGTGCACCCAGCCCTCGGCGAGCAGCTGCCGCATCCCGGCGTCGACCAGGGGGAAGCCCGTACGTCCCTGCGTCCACGCCTCGAAGGCCGCCGATGCCGTACCTTCGGGGTCCTCGTAGGTCAGCCCGCCGAGGTCGGGCCGAAGGTCGGTCCAGGCCGATGCGGGGTTGTGCCACAGGACGTCGGCGTAGAACTCCCGCCAGCACAGCTCGGAGGCGAACGTGGTGGCGTCCTTGGACCGCGCGGCCGGGTGGTCCGCGAGGTCGGCGAGCAGGGTGCGTGGGTGGATGGTGCCGTACTTGAGGTGCACGGACAGGCCCGACGTCGCGTCCAGGTCGGGTCGGTTGCGGTCCTCGGCGTACCCCACGAGGTCCTCGTCGAGGAAGGCGTGCCAGCGCTCGTGGGCCGCGGCCTCGGTCACGGCGGGCAGGTCGGGGACGCCGTCGGGCACGGCGGGGAGGGACTCCGTTCCCGGCCCGCGGTGCAGGGTCAGGCCGGTCGGTACCGCCGCCGGACGGCGCCACCCGTGCTCGCGCCAGGCCCGGGAGAACGGGGTGAACACCTTGTAGGGGGTGCCACCCCCGCTCAGCACCCGCCCCGGGGTCACGGCGTAGGGGCTGCCGGTCGCGACCAGGGGGATGCCGTCGGGCAGGGCGGACCCGACGCGGTCGTCACGCCGACGTCCGTAGGGCGTGGTCTCGGCACTGATGTGCACGGCCGTCGCACCGACCTCCTCGACCAGGGCCGGCAGCACCTCCTCGGGGCGGCCGTGACGGATCACGAGCGCACCGTCGAAGGACTCCTGGACACCGGTCAGGGCGTCGTGCAGCGCTGCGAGGCGTGGACCCCCGGCCGAGGCGAGCAGCGTCGGGTCGGCGACGAACACCGGGAGCACCCCGCCCGGCCCGGCGGCCTCGTGGGCTGCGACGAGCGCAGGATGGTCGTGCAGCCTCAGGTCACGCCGCAGCCACAGGATCGCCGTCATCCCCCGAGCGTAGGTCGGCCCGGCGGGGTCGGCCTGATGGGCTCGGCTCGTCCGGCGCCGGCGTCGGGCGCGCCTGTTCGGCCTCTCCGGTGTCCCGGCTCTTTCGCAGGTCGCCATCGCCCACCGCTGTTCGGCCTCGCCCCCGCCAGCCGCCCATCCCGACCTGACCAGCTTCTCGGACGGATCTGTGCGGCAGGTGAGCGAGATCGTTCGAGAACCTGGTCGGTCAGGCC
>NZ_JAMBPP010000027.1 GCF_023369855.1 Actinotalea alkalitolerans
ACTACTACCGTCAGAACACAGCGTCGACGATGCTGGAAACCAGAGAACCGAGCCTCCACTGAACTCGGGGCGGTCCAGTCCCCGGTTGCGGTCGCGGTGGGCGGTGCGGTTGGTGGCCGGGGTGGCGTCGACGGCCGTCCCGGTCCGGGTTCCGTCGAGTGCGGGCCTAGGGTGCCGATGTAGGGGCGGGCCCATTGCTCGCGCGCGGTGGGCGGGCACGGTGGGCCGGGTCAGCACCGACCCGGCTCCTGAGGGCTTGCGAACAGATGGAGGTGAGCCCTGTGAGGGGTTCCATGAGGCACTTCGCGGGGGTCCTCCTGGGTTCCCTGCTCCTGACCGGCTGCGCCGTGGCCGCACCCGGGCCGGCTGTCTCCCCCAGCGCGGGAACGCAGGAACCGGCACCGGCACCTGAAGAGACCGAGCCGCCGGCGCCGGCGGAGGGCGACGTGGTCACCCTGGATCAGGCCAAGGAGCTCCCCGAGGGGCTGAACGCCTACAAGCGCGGCGACGGTACCCGTGTGGTGGTCGCCGAGAACGCCGGGGAGTTCCCCGAGGCTGTCCGTCAGGACGTCATCTCACGGGCGGCGGCCTCCTGGGTTCAGAATCCCGAAGCCCCTGGCTTCGGCGGCTACCACATGCTCGCGGACGACGCCTCGCGGGCAACCGGCAAGCACGTCGTGCTGATTGCTCCGTTCCACGGGTACCTAGCCGATGACCCTGGCGACGGGCCCTCCTACGACATCTGGCTCGCCATCAATAAGCCCGACGGCCTGGGGTACCAGACGGTGAGCGGCAAGGCTGAGGTGCTGGCCTGGGTGCAGGCAGCGTTCGACGCCTCTCCCGACCCGAGCATCTACGAGGTGCTGGTCGTGGAGTAGCCCACTGCATCCGGGTGCACAACAAGGGAGGGTGGCGGGCTACCGGCCAGGTGAGCGCGACACCCCACTCCCCCACCACCTCGAGCTGCCGCACGGCGCGCAGCGCCCAACCAGCAACGCCGTCACCACAGCACCCCCACCGGTGGTGAGGCGAGCAGCTAGGAGCCCCGCGGGCGAGTCGCTGCGAGGGATGACCGGGGCGGTAGGCGCGACGTCGCGTGGATGGTCGTCGTGCTGTCGTAGCCCCAGGGGATGTTCGGAGGACTCCTCGGATGCGATCTCGCTGGCGGTCGGACGGTCACCCGGTCCCGTCAAGGCCGGCGCTGATCGGCCGATAGGAAGAGCATGATCGACGTGACGAAGCGCAGGACGCTCGGGGCTCTACTCGTAGCGGTGGTTCTCGCAGGTGGTCTGACTGCCTGCACCCAGCAGCCCCCGACCCGGAAGTGACCGCGACCGTCGAGCGGACCCCGGAGCCCGCCGAGGTCCCGGCTGAGGCTCCCGTGACCATCGAGACCGCCGCACACGGCGACATCTTGTACGACAAGCCCGAGACGTTGCCCGAGGGCAGGGCCGTCTTCCGGTTGGGCAACCACGAGTACGTCGTCATCGACGTCGCCCAGCCACTCCCCGAGTGCGTCATCGAGCATCCAGAGCGCACTGTCAAGTGTCGGTACCCGGACGACAGATGGGTTCCGGTAGGTAGGCGACACCTCAGCCGGTGGCGGTGCGGCGGGGGCGGCCCTTGGGGTTGGCGACCGCGCCGAGTTCGCGGGTGCGGTCGTGGCGGATCGGGTGCACGCGGATGACCTTGCCGTGCTGGGAGAGCTGGACCGATCCGGCGACGATGGCGACGTCGATCGCCTGGCGGGCCCACGCCCGGCCGGAGCGGTAGGTCGCGCCGGCGAAGCAGACGTTGCCGTTGACGTCGGCCAGGCGGGTCACGCTCATCCCAGTGGTCGCGTCCCGGGCACGCAGCGCGACCGGAGCCCGTCGCGGGGTCGAGGTGCGCGAACCGCGGTCGGCGTGGTCGGGAGCGAGCCGCTGGGCGTGGGTGGCGACCAGCACCCCGGCATGCAGGACCTCCACCAGCCCGTTCGAAACGACGACCTCGACGGGCTCGCCGGCGAAGGTGGGACCGGCGGCGTAACGGAACCCCGGCCAGCGAGATCGTCCCGCGCTGGTCGACCCATCGGCTGACTCCGCCCGGCCGCGGGCTGGGCCGGGACACAGCGACGGGGGTCGGCGGGGCCGGTTCGACGGGCACGAGTGACCGCTCAGCCAGCGCGAACCGCCCCACCGGTGGACGGCCGCCGCAGGACTGGTGCGGACGCTCGGTGTTGTACTCGACCACCCACGCGTCCAACGCCGCCTGCAGCTCCTCCACGGTGGCGTGGACGCGGTCATGCTCAGCGAGGAACTCGGCCCGGATCGTCTTGTGCAGGCGTTCGATCTTCCCGGTCGTGGTCGGTGAGTACGGGGCCGTGAGCAGGTGCTTGATCCCGTTCTCGCGGCAGACCTGATCGAACAGCACCGGCCCCGGACCCAACCCGAACCGGGCGGTAGAGACCTTCCCGTTGTCGGTCAGCACCTGCTCTGGCACCCCGTACCGACCCAACGCGCCCACCAGCGCCGCACACACCGGCCGCGCCGTCGCCCTTGGGACCACGGCCGCGCACACGCAGAACCGGGAGTGGTCATCGATCCCGGTCACGAGCTTCATCTCCCGGCCGTCAGCCAAGAACGCCCGACCCATGACGTCCATCTGCCACAGCTCCATCGACCGGCCCCGCTCCCAGCGCCGATAGTCCTCCCGGCGCCGCCGCCGATTGGTCCCATCGACCAGGCCATGGCGCAGCAACGCCCGATAGACCGCCGACCGCGACGGCACCGGCACCACCCTGTCGCGCTCGAGGCGCCACACGATCCTCGACGGACCCCACGCCGGATGCGCCCGACACATCGCCACCACGGCCGCCTCGACCACCGGTGCCATCTGATGCGGACACGACACCGGCCGCGAGGAGCGGTCCGCCAACCCCGCCAGACCACCGCCGGCATACCGGCGCAGCCAGTCATGGACCGTCTGCCGCGCCACCCCGTTGCGCCGGGCGACCTCGGTCACCGACGCTGTCGACGACGCGTTGAGACTGACCCTCTAGCGACGGATTGGGACTGACCCCTCCGGGACGCTGGAGGGGTGATTGCACTGGAGGACTGGGCGGAGATTCGTCGGCTGCACCGCAGTGAGGGTGTCCCGATCAAGGAGATCGCGCGTCGGCTCGGATTGGCGCGCAACACGGTGCGGACGGCGCTTCGGGCCCAGGGGCCGCCCTCGGCGCAGCGTGGGCCCCGTGCTCGGCCGTGGACGAGGTCGAGCCGCAGATCCGGTCGCTGCTGGCGCAGTTCCCGCGGATGCCGGCGACGGTGATCGCCGAGCGGATCGGCTGGGACCGGTCGTTGACGGTCCTGAAGGACCGGGTCCGTGAGCTGCGCCCCTTGTTCGCACCGGTGGACCCGGCCGACCGGGTCGAGTACGACCCCGGCGAAGTCGCTCAGTGCGATCTGTGGTTCCCGCCGGTGACGATCCCGGTCGGTGGCGGCCAGGAGCGGATCTTGCCGGTGCTGGCGATGACCTGCGGATACTCCCGGGTCACCGACGCGATGATGATCCCCTCGCGGCGGGCCGGAGACATCCTGGCCGGGATGTGGGAGGCGACCAGCGGGTGGGGCGCCTGCCCACACACGCTGGTCTGGGACCGGGAGTCCGCGATCGGCGGGACGGGCAAGCTGACCGCCGAAGCGGCGTCGTTCGCCGGGCCGCTGGGAGTGCGGATCAAACTCGCCCCGGCCCGTGACCCGGAGTTCAAGGGCCTGGTCGAGCGCCGCAACGGGTTCTTCGAGACCTCGTTCCTGCCCGGGCGGACCTTCACCTCCCCGCTGGACTTCAACACCCAGCTGACCGACTGGCTGGCGCAGCGGGCCAACACCCGCCACCTGCGCTCGATCGGCGGGCGCCCGGCCGACCGGTGGGCCACCGACCGGGCCGCGATGGTCGGGTTGCCGCCCTTCGCACCGGCGGTCGGGCTGACCAACCGGGTCCGCCTGGCCCGGGACTACTACGTGCGGATCGGCTCATGCGACTACTCGGTCGACCCGCGGGCGATCGGCCGGTTCGTCGACGTGATCGCGACCCCGGCCCGGGTCGTGGTCACCTGCGCCGGGCAGGTCGTGGCCGACCACGACCGGTCCTGGGCCCTCGCGGCCACGATCACCGACCCCGCCCACCGTGAGACCGCCCGGATCCTGCGCGCGGACCTGGCCACCCGACGCCGCACCCAGGCCACCCGGTCCCACCTTGACGGGCACGTCGTGGCGATCCGGGCCCTGCCGGACTACGACGCCCTGTTCGGCGTCGACTTCGACCCCAGCCCGTCGGGCTGGTCGGCCACCACGGAAGGGAACTAGATGACCACCACGACGAAGACCAAGCCGGCAGACGTCGAGCGGCTCGGGTCCAAGCTCGCTTACCTGACCCGGGTCCTGAAGACCCCCACGATCGGGCGGACCTGGGCCGACCTGGCTGACCTGGCCCGCAGCGAGACCTGGTCGCACGAGGAGTACCTCGCGGCCGTGCTCGAGCGTCAGGTCGCCGACCGGGAGTCGGCCGGCGCCACGATGCGGATCCGGAACGCGCACTTCCCGGCGGTCAAGACCCTGGAGGACTTCAACCTCGAGCACCTGCCCTCGCTGCGAAAGGATCTGCTCGCCCACCTGGCGACCGTCACGTTCGTGCCCAAGGCCGAGAACGTGGTCCTGCTCGGACCGCCCGGCATCGGCAAGACACATATGGCCATCGGACTGAGCATCCGGGCCGCCCAGGCCGGCTACTCCGTGCTGTTCGACACCGCCACGAACTGGATCGCCCGCCTGGCCACCGCCCACCACGCCGGAGCCCTGGAGGCCGAGCTGAAGAAGATCCGCCGCTACAGGCTGATCATCATCGACGAGGTCGGCTACATCCCCTTCGACCACGACGCCGCGAACCTGTTCTTCCAACTCGTCGCCTCCCGCTACGAGCAAGGCTCGATCATGGTCACCTCCAACCTGCCCTTCGGCCGCTGGGGCGAGGTCTTCGGCGACGAAGTCGTCGCCGCCGCGATGATCGACCGACTCGTCCACCACGCCGAAGTCCTGACCCTGGCCGGCGAGTCCTACCGCACCCGAGCCCGCCGCGAACTCCTCGCCAAAGACCGCGAGAAGTAGACCCACTCAACCGCCAGGGGGGTCAATTCCAATCCGTCGCCAGGGGGTCAATCCCAGCCCGTCGTTGACAGACGCCCCGCCAAGAACTCGAGCACCGCCTGATACCGCTGCTCCACGACACCCAGCTCCACCAACACGACCGGCCCCTCTCGCCGCGACCCCATCGTCACGACGAGCGAACCCCACGCCCGCCAACAGCGGAAGGAGCTGAAGTGTCAGGCAGGAACCGGAACCACTGTCGCCCAGCAACCGGAACCGCGTCCGCAACCTGTCAGCTAGGAACCGGAACCAAGATGTCCACCATCTACCGGAGTCCCACAACGTCCAGAACGCACCTAGGCTCCCCAAGCAACAAGAGGCCCGCCCCGCCGAAGCGGTGCGGGCCTCTGACCTGCAAAGACACGTCGGGATGACAGGATTTGAACCTGCGACCCCTTGACCCCCAGGCTTGCGTACGACGCTCAACCTCGGCACCGTGGGGAGTGTCTCCCCTGGTCAGGAGTCCATTGGAGTCCATCGCGGTCCAAGGTTGTCCGCGGCGCCAGGTGGATCTAGGCTCCCCACTCTGGCTCCCCTGTTGGCTGGCGACGCGGCCTGTGTGGGACTCCATTGGAGGCGACGATGAGCCCGAGAGCACGGCGTGACCACGGTGAGGGCACGGTGTTCGAGGAGTCCGGGCGCAAGCGATTCGTCGGACAGATCGACCTCGGTTGCGACTCTCAGGGCCGCCGAATCCGGCCGAAGGTCGTCGGGCGCACCCGCAAGGAGGCCGTTGAGCGGCTCGCCAAACTCAAGAAGCTCCACACCGATGGCGTCGACGTGACCCAGCGCGCTGTGACGTTCCGCGATGCGGTGGGCCTGTGGCTTCACCGCGGGCTCCCGGGCGACGTCGCTGAGAACACTCGATGGAACTACGAGCGGGTGCTCAACGGTCACGTCATTCCTGTCCTTGGTGACAAACGGCTGCTGGATATCCGCTCCGATGACGTCGAGGAGATGCTCGACGTGATGGTCGGAGCCGGTATGGCGGCGTCGAGCATGCGGCACGCACTCAACTTGACCCGTCGCGTGTTGCGGTTCGCGATGTCCCGCGACCTCGTCGCCCGAAATGTCGCCGAACCGGTGCAGACCCGGCGAGGACCACGCGCCGAGCGATATGGCATGACCGTGGAGCAAGCCAAGCATCTGATCGAGGTTGCCCGAGGCGACCGCCTGGCGAACCTGGTGATCGTCTCGCTTCTCCTCGGCTTACGGCCCGGCGAAGCCGCAGGCCTGACGTGGCAGCACGTCAACCTCGAGGGGCCGCGGCCGACGATCACCATCGCGGCCAGCCTGCGGCGAGCACCCGATGGGACGCTGAGCCTCGTGGGACCCAAGACACCAACGAGCCGACGAACACTGGAGATCCCTCCCCCCGTCGTGGCAGCACTTGACGAACAGCGCGAGCTCCAAGTCGCAGACCAACACTCCTCGACGGGCTCGTGGAGCAACCTCAACAACTTGGTGTTCACCTCGGAGTCGGGCAGCGCTCTGGATCCGTCCAACGTCCGACGAACCTTCTCGCGACTCGCGGTGCTGGCCGGACTTGAGCATCTGCACCCGCACATGCTCCGCCACGCCGCAGCCAGCCTGCTCTCGGCCGCCGGCGTACCAATCGAGGACATCTCCGACACGCTCGGCCATCGGTCGGTCGCGGTCACCGCCGAGGTCTATCGGCACCCCATCGCGCCCGTTCGATCCGGGCACATGGTTGCGATGAGCCAGCTCATCGACACCACCCCGCGGGCCGTCGCGGATGAGACCCATGCGTGACACGGCAGCCGCAGGCGACAAGCACAGGGGCCGGCGGTGGGCCCGAGACTACGAAAGCTCCGCACGGAGCGCCTTGACCGTGCCGCACGGGCATGGTCTGCACTGGAGGTCGTCGGCATCCGTCGGCCAGGGAGAACGACTCCGATGATCGACCGTTCCGGCGAGGAGAGCCACCCATGACCACGACCGAGGGGCCCCTGTTGGTCGAGGACCTCCTCGCGGATCGAGGACTTCCGCGGCGAGGTCGAGGCGGTCCGCGAGAGCGGCAAGCCTGCCCTGATCCTGCACGACACCGCGGACGCCATCCTTCCTGTCGACGCCACGGCCCGCCGCTTCGTCCGGGCCCTGCCCGACGCGCAATACGTGGAGGTCGAGGGTGCTCCGCACGGGTTGCTCTGGACCCACGCCGATGAGGTCAACGCCGAACTGCTCGCCATTTCTCGGTACCGCCGACAGCGTGGCCGGTCGCGCGTCCACGCGGTAACGCGCTGAGGCCGGCCACCACCTCTCGATCGTCGTCGCGCACCGCGATGATGTCTGTTCGAACGACGAAGGGCTTGGTCATGACGAACGGCACGCACTCCTACGTCGGCGCGGTCGGGCTCGCGCTGCTGCTCACACTCGTCGGGTGCAGTGCCCCCGTCTCCGAGGACGCTGCCATCGGGCGCTCAGCGACCCCGACGGCCGCGTCGACCGCTGAGGCAGGGGGGAGCGACGTCACGGCCGAGCTGGAGGGCCTCGAGCAGGAGTTCGGCGCCCGGGTGGGCGTGAGCGCCCTCGACAC
Organism: Actinotalea alkalitolerans; assembly: GCF_023369855.1. Taxonomy (GTDB): domain Bacteria; phylum Actinomycetota; class Actinomycetes; order Actinomycetales; family Cellulomonadaceae; genus Actinotalea. The sequence continues at coordinate 7,741 of NZ_JAMBPP010000027.1, forward strand.
GGCGACGGGTGAGGCGGTGACCTACCGGGCGGACGAGCGTTTTGGGTTCGCCTCGACCCTCAAGGTGTTCGCCGTGGCCGAGCTGCTGCGCCAGGTGCCGGCCGATCAGCGTGACACCAGGATCACCTGGACCCAGGACGACGTGGACGAGGCCGGCTACTCGCCGGTGACGAGCGAGCACGTCCACGACGGGCTCACGCTCGCGGAGCTGGCCGAAGCAGCCGTGCGCGAGAGCGACAACGCTGCGATGAACCTCATCCTCGACCAGATCGGTGGCCTCGCGGGCCTGGATGACGCCCTCGCCGAGCTGGGCGACGTGACCACCGAGGTCGTCAACGAGGAACCGGATCTGAACCGGATCGACCCCACCGGCACGGCCGACACGACGACTCCCGCAGCGTTCACGGCGGCCCTGGCCGCACTGCTCCGGCCCGAGAACCTCCGAGACGGCGACCGGGCCGTCCTGATCGACTGGATGAGCGAGAACGCCACCGGCGACGCACTCGTGCGCGCCGGTGCTCCCGACAACTGGGCGGTCGCAGACAAGTCAGGCGGCGCCGGGGCGATCAGGAACGACATCGCTGTCGTCACCCCACCCGACCGGGCACCGATCCTCATCACGGTGCTGACCACGAAGGATGACGTGACAGCCGAGTACGACGACGCGTTGGTCGCGCGCACCGCCGAGATCGTCCTCGCGGCGCTCGAGTGATGCCCTCTGGCTCGACCAGGCGGGGTCGCTCACCACGAACCGCGAAGAGCCGGGTTGTGGCGCACTCGGCGCCGTGCCCGGACCTGGTGCCCGCACGTGCTGCTGCGAGCACCAGGTCCGGGTTCGTCTCGGTGTGGCTACTGCCGGACGCCGGTCCGTGCGGCCTTCTCGACCCGGGCGACCAGGCGGCTGTTGTGGGCGGCGTGCGCGAATCCCGGGGTGTGGTGGGTGTCGTCGGCGATGTCGCGTGCCAGGCTCGCGTACACCTCGCCCACGTTGATGGAGGCGCCGTTCCAGATCTCGGCCGCGGCCGGACCGGTGCCCGTGGCGACGGGTGCGTCGGGCGCGTCGAACTCCACGCTTGAGGTCAGCGTGAGGTCGCCGACCTGGACACCGGCGGGGTGGTTGCCGGTCAGCCTCAGCCAGCCGTCGGCGCCCCGCACCTTGAGGCTGAACCACGCGTCGGGTACGGGCACACCGGCGAGCACCTGCACCCCTACCGGGGCGCCGGACGAGGTCTTGACGATCGCGTCGAGGTGGTCCGGCACCTCCCGGAGGGAGATCGCGCCGGTGTCTGCCAGCTTCACCTCCGGCCAGAGCAGCTCCGTGCGCGCATCGATCTCGGCGATGTCACCGAGGACCGTCTCGACCACGTCCAGGACGTGACCCACCGCGATGGTCATGAAACCGGCTCCGGCGTCCGCCTTGTCGAAGTACTCGTAGGCACTCATCGACTCCGGACCGTTCCCGAACGTCGTCGCGGCAACCCGGGCCGAGAGCACCCGTCCGAGGCGTCCCTGGGCGATGATCTCGGCCGCCCGGCGCACCGACGGGTTGAGGCTGCCCTGCAGCCCGATCGCGGTGTGCAGGATGCCGGCCGCCGCGGCCATCTCCTCGGTCTGCGCGATGTTCGCGCCCAACGGGGACTCCGAGTAGACGGCCTTACCCGCCGCGAGGGCGGCGAGCACGAGCTCGCGGTGCGCCGGGACCTTGACAGCAACGGTGACCAGATCGATCGAGGGGTCATTGATCAGCTCGTACGGGTCGGCGTACCAGCGCTCGGCCCCGAACAGCTCAGCAGCCCGGCGGGCGCTCTCCTCGCGTCGGGTCGCGACAGCGGCCAGCACGAGCTGCGGCTGGGCTGCCAGTGCGGGGATGTGGGACGCCCCGGCCCAGCTCGCCTTGGTGTCGGCACCGATGATGCCGACGCGAATCACCTTGCTTGCCATGGTGTACAGCTCCGTTCGTTGGGTGGTCACCGGTCGACTGCGGCCATGTCGTGATGGGCATGCCGCTCGCCGGACGCGGGGGGCAGGTTGTTCAGCCGGCCCACCTGGTCCGGGGTGAGCCGGATCCTGGCGGCGGCGACGTTCTCCTCGAGCCGCTCGACGCGTCGGGTGCCCGGGATGGGGTTGATGTCCTCGCCCTGGGCCAGCAGCCACGCGAGGGCAACCTGGGAGGGGGTAGCTCCGACCTCGACGGCCACGGCACGAACCTCGTCGACGATGCGCAGGTTGCGCTCCAGGTTGCCGCCGGTGAACCGCGGGTTGGTACGCCGCCAGTCGTCAGAGTCCAGGCCGTCCAGGGATCGGATGTTCCCGGTCAGGAACCCGTGTCCCAGCGGGGCGTACGGCACCAGGCCGATCCCCAGCTCGCGAAGCACCGGAAGGACCTCGGCCTCGGGGTCCCGGGTCCAGAGCGAGTACTCGCTCTGGACCGCGGCCACGGGGTGCACCGCGTGGGCGCGGCGGATCGTGGCGGGGCTCGCCTCGGACAGGCCGATGTGGCGCACCTTGCCCTCAGCGACCAGGTCGGCCAGGGCACCGACGGTGTCCTGGATCGGCGTGCCGGGGTCGACCCGGTGCTGGTAGTACAGGTCGATGTGGTCAGCGCCGAGGCGGCGCAGGGAACCCTCGACGGCGAGCCGCACGTTCGCCGGTGTGCTGTCCGCGCCGGACCGGCCCGTGTGGGACACGAGGCCGAACTTGGTGGCGAGCACCACCTCGTCCCGTCGGCCTGCGACAGCCCGGCCCACCAGGGCTTCGTTGGCACCTCCCCCGTACACCTCCGCGGTGTCCAGGTGCGTGACACCGAGGTCCAGGGCGCGCCGGATGGTGCGCACGTGGTCCTCCTCCGACGCACCGTTGCTGGTGTAGAAGTCCGACATGCCCATAACACCGAGACCGATGCGCGAGACGTCGAGCCCACCGAGTGACGTGGTCTGCATGCTGTGTTCCTTTCCTGGTTCGGCCACCAGTCCTGCCTCCGCTGCGACCACCCAGGGCCGAACTTGACGGTTCAAGATGAACTTGATGCATCAATATCTATACCCTCTGAACTTGATCCGTCAACAACCAGGGTCGTAGGCTGCCCACATGGCGAAGACAGCGGGTGGGCCTGGCGGCACGGCGTCCGAGAAGGACGCCTCTGCCGGGACGGACGCCGGAACACGCTGGCTGAACCAGGACGAGCTGGCGGCGTGGCTGGCCAACTCGGCGATCATGATCAGCCTGCCCGCCGCTCTGGACGCGCGGATGCAGCGCGAGGCCCAGATGACCTTCTTCGAGTACATGGTGCTCTCGGCGCTCTCCGAGGAGCCGGAGCGCACCATGCAGATGAGCGCGCTGGCCCTACGGACCTCGGCGTCGCTGTCCCGGCTGTCGCACGTCGTCGGGCGACTGGAGAAGCGCGGGCTGCTCGTCAGGTCTCGCATACCCGGCGCGGGGCGCCGCACGAACACGACACTGACCAAGGCCGGGTACGACGTCGTCGTCGCGGCGGCACCCGGACATGTCGCGGCGGTCCGCGAGTACCTGATCGACCAGCTCGAACCGCGCGACCTGAAAGCCTTGCAGCGCATCGGCACCGCCGTCGAGGTCGCTATCGACCGCAGCCGGGCTACCTCGGCGTCGCCTGCCTCCCCCGGGGCTCCTGCCTCCCCCGAGGTACCCGTTCCACAGGCCCCCGCTCAGGCAGCGAAGAGCAGGAACAGCCCTGCCGAGGGGTAGCCCACCATCAGGAGCACGCCGGGCAGCTCGTCGGCGACGACAAGGGTGAGCTGAGCGGACGGGCGATGACACAGAGCTGTCGCGCCCCGCGTCAGGGACGACTACCTATAGATCGCCGCACCTGTCGATCAGAAGCCGCTGCGCCACTCCTTGATCACCCGTGTCACGGCGTCGAGGTTGGACTCGAGGAGGAAGTGGCCACCGTCCATGAGCTCGACGCGCGCGTGGGGTGCGTCCTGGAGGAACGCCTCGGCTCCGGCGGCGGTGAAGATCTCGTCGTTCCTGCCCCAGACGGCGAGGACAGGCACGTGCGAGGTCCGGAGCCACTCGTGGAAGGCCGGGTAGAGCGTGCGGTTGCTCGCGTAGTCGCCGAACAGGCTGAGCTGAACGCGATCTGACCCCTCGCGGTGCAGGAGTGCGAGGTCGTGCTCCCAGGCATCAGGGTCGACGGTGCTCGCATCGGTGACGCCGTGCGTGTACTGCCACTCCACTGCCGCTCGCCCGAGGGCAGGCCTGAGGGCTGCCTCGTTCTCGTCGGACCGGTCTGCACCGTAGGCCCAGATCGGCTCCCAGAAGTCCGGCGCGAAGCCTTCCTCGTAGGCGTTGCCGTTCTGCGAGATGATCGCCTCGACAGCGTCGGGGTCACTGAGGGCGAGACGCCAGCCGATCGGGGCGCCGTAGTCCTGAACGTAGAGGGTGTACGTCGCGACGCCGACGATCTCGAGGAACTGGCGTGTCACCTCGGCGAGGGCGTCGAAGGTGTAGTCGAAGTCGTCGACGGGCGGCGCCGAGGATCGGCCGAAGCCGATGTGGTCGGGTGCGATGACCCGGTACTGGTCGGCGAGGGCAGGGATCAGGTGCCGGAACATGTGTGAGCTGGTCGGGTATCCGTGCAGCAGAAGGAGGACAGGCGCGTCGGCCGGCCCGGCCTCGCGATAGAAGACCTCGAGGCCGTGGACGGCCACTGAGCGGTGGTGGACGGAGGCCATGACTAACTCCTAAAAATTGGTTTAGTGGTTAGCGAGACGCTAGCATGGGAAACAGCCCGCAGGTAGCCAGGAGACAGGAGAAGAGGGTGTGATCAGCGACGAGGACCTCTTGATGTCAGTGCTGAACAGTGCGCCGATCATCGACGGCGAGCGGACGGAGAGACTTGGCGGCCCGGGCGACGACCTCACTGAACGCTTCGGCGGCACGGGGTCGGCGGCCGAGGCCCGACACCTTCGCGCGACGCGCGACACCCTCCACGAGATCATTCGCGGTCGCACCGAGGCCGCGGCGAACCTCGCCGCCCTGGTGAGTCGGGCTGTCCTCACGCCCGAGGCCACGACGACGGGCCTGCGCTGGGAGTTGCGAGCCCCGGCCGACGAGCGCCTGGGCGTTCGTGCGCTGCTCGCGTGGACTGCGGTCACCGAGCAGCTGCCCGGGCGCCTGCGCCCGTGTGCGAACGATGAGTGCAACCTCTTCCTCGTCGACCACAGCCGCCCGGGCGCTGCGAAGTGGTGCTCGATGGCCTCGTGCGGAAACCGCATGAAGGCACGGGCGCACGCCGCTCGGCGGCGGTGAGCCAGGGACCGAACCAGGTAAGGCGGTCGCCGCTGCTCGGGCGGCAGATCACCTGATCGCTACGGCGGTGCCCGCGACCTCGATCTCGTCCCGGTCCGCGCGGATATGGACGACCAGGTCTCCGGGTCGCACGAGATCCTCACCCTGACGGACGGTGATCGTGGCGGGTAGGGGTACGAGGTGGTGGTCCAGCAGGTAGGCGCCGAGCACGGCGGCGGCACCGGTCGAGGGGTCCTCGACCACGCCGCCCGGCAGGAAGGGGTTGCGTGAGTTGAGTCGAGTCTCGGACTCGGTCCCACTCACCGGCTGGATCGTCGCACCCCGACGCCGACGTCGCTTCGCTGGGCGCCGTCAGCAGGACGCGTCAGGGGGCACAGCCGCTGAGCCTCCCGTCGGTGTGTGACGCGCGTCGCTTCTCGCGACGGTTGAGGTGGCCCCGAGCGAACCAACAACAGCGCCACCAAGTGCATCATCGGATGCGGTGAGCGGAGAGCTCCGTCCGTCCGTGGTCGGCAGCACGGGACCCAGAGACATGGCGAAGTGCTTCGAGCACCGCGGCCACGACCGGTCGTGCCGTTCCCGCTCGTCGCACGGCGGCGACGATCCTCCGGTCAGCGAGGCCCACGACGGGGCGGCGGACCAGCCCAGGACGCAGGGGCGCCGCCAGCTCGGGGAGCACGGCCACGGAGAACCCGGCAGCCACGTGCGCGAGAACGACCGCGTAGCTCGAGAAGCGGCCGGCGACGACCGGCTCGAAGCCCTCGGCGCGACAGTGTCGAGGGACGAGCTCGCCGAGGTAGGTCCCCGGTAGGTCCAGAGCCCACCGGTCGGGCGCGAGCTCGGCCAGCCGAACCTCATCCCAGGAGGCGACCCGGTGGGTCTGCGGGACCACCACCTGCATCGGATCCGTGGCGAGTGGGACGACGGCGATCCCCGGTGCGAGCAACGAGCCGTCTTCTTCGTCGACGGTGATGACGATGTCGCAGAGACCCTGGTGCAGGGCAGTGGTGCTCGCTCGGGGTTCGATCTCCTGGATCTCGATGAGGAGGCGCGGGTGCTGGGCCTGGAGCTCGTGGATCGCCGGGATGAGGATCGGTTCGATCGAGCTGGCGAACCCCGCCACCCTCAGGTGACCAGCGACGCCGGTGGTGGCGTCGCGCAGCTCGGCCTCGATGGAGTCCATGTGGTCTCGCAGGTCGCGTGCTCTCTCGACGAGCATCCGCCCCGTGGGCGTCAGGCGCAGGCTGCGTCCGGCGCGCTCGAAGACCTGCGCACCGGTCTCGGACTCCAGGACGGCGAGCTGCTGGGAGACCGTCGAAGGGCTGAGCCGCAGCTCTGCCGCCACCCCGCGAACCGTGCCGACGCGGTCGAACACGTCGAGCAGCCGGAGCCGCCAGGGGTTGAGCGTCATACGTCCCACCGTACTGTGCAGTTCAGCCGAACAGCAGGGTGGGGAACACGTGATGGACGCGCACGTTTCCCGATGGCTAGCGTCGGCGCATGACTGAAGCCTCGACCTCGACGCGATCCACCACTCCTCCCGACGCGACCTCCGCCTTCTGGGCCGACGTCGACGCGCACGTGCTCCGTTACGGCAGCCCGTTCGTGTCCGAGATCATCGATCATGCCGAGGGAAGCTTCGTCTACACGGACACCGGCCGGAAGATCCTTGACTTCACGTCGGGGCAGATGAGCGCGATCCTCGGGCACTCGCACCCGGACATCGTCGCGACCGTGCGGCGCCAGGTGGGCACGCTCGACCACCTCTACAGCGGGATGCTCTCGCGTCCGGTTGTCGACCTGTCACGCCGACTGGCCGACTCGCTGCCCGCACCGCTGGACAAGACGCTGCTGCTGTCGACGGGTGCGGAGGCGAACGAAGCCGCGATCCGCCTCGCCAAGCTCGTCACCGGTGGCCACGAGATCGTCTCGTTCGCGCGCTCGTGGCACGGCATGACCCAAGGTGCGGTGGGCGCGACCTACAGCGCCGGTCGCCGGGGCTACGGACCCGCTGTCCCGGGGAACTTCGCCATTCCCGTCCCGGACAGGTACCGCCCCGACATGGTGGACGACAACGGGCGCCTGGACTGGCGCCGTCAGCTCGATCTGGGCTTCTCGCTCGTCGATGCCCAGTCGACAGGCGCCCTGGCGGCCTGCATCGTCGAGCCGATCCTCAGCTCCGGCGGGGTCATCGAGCCCCCGCTCGGATACCTCGCTGCGCTGAAGGTCAAGTGCGAGGAGAGGGGGATGCTCCTCATCCTCGACGAGGCGCAGACCGGCCTGTGCCGGACCGGGACCTGGTACGCCTTCGAGCGCGACGGGGTGGTGCCCGACATCCTGACCCTGTCCAAGACACTCGGAGCCGGCCTGCCGCTCTCCGCCGTGATCACCTCATCCGAGCTCGAGCAGATCGCCTTCGAACGTGGCTTCCTCTTCTTCACCACCCATGTGTCCGACCCCCTGGTCGCGGCCGTCGGAGGCACCGTGCTCGACGTCCTCGAACGCGACCGCCTGGACGTGCGGGCAGCCGCACTGGGCACCCAGCTGCGCGCGGGCCTCCTGCAGATCCAGGAGCGGCACCCCGTCGTGGGCGACGTGCGAGGACGTGGGCTGCTGCAGGGCGTCGAGCTCTCACCCGCACCGAACGCCACAGGCGGCTCGGCCGCCGACGCCGACGCGCTCGGGGCCGCGATCACGCGTCGATGCCTCGCACTCGGGCTGCACATGAACATCGTCCAGCTCCCGGGGATCGGGGGCACGTTCCGCATCGCTCCCCCCCTCACCAGCACAGAGCAGGAGATCGCCCTGGGCCTGGAGATGCTGGACCAGTCGATAGGCGAGGTCGTCGCCGGACGCTGACACCGGTCCCGGATGGAGGCACCGGCCATCGGCTCGACCCCGCGCGACCTCGGCCAGGGCACGGACCTGGCCGCGGGTCGAGAGGCCGCGCTTGCTTGACGAAAGGCTGTTGCTGCCAGCTCGCTGAACTCTCCGCCGGTCGACGAACGCACGGTCAGAGTTCCTTGCGCCTGAACAGCACGGCGGCCGCGACCACCAACGCGACGGCAGCTGCGAGCGACACCAGCACGGGCCCCAGGAGGCCCGGTACCGGCTGCTCGGCGGCGAGTGCAGCCGCTCGACCGGCGAGCCCAGCAGGTGAGTAGTCGGCCAGAGGTCTCCAGAGCGCGCCGATGGTGAGCAGCACGAAGGATCCGATGCCCGCCCCGGCGGCACCGGCCGCCGAGGGGACCACGACCGAGAGGAAGGTCATCAGCGTGACGTAGAAGACGCCGAGCACGAGCCAGACCAGGGTGCCCGACCACAACGGTTCCAGGGGGGCCTGACCGAAGACGGCAGCCGTGACACCCCAAGTCACCAGGGAGCCGATGATCACCAGCGCGGCGAGGAAGACCGAGTGGGTCACGGCCTTCACCGCGACGAGCGCGCCGCGTGACATCGGTTTGGTGAGCACCAGGATCGCCGTGCCGCTCGAGGTCTCGAACGAGACGATGCCGCCGTAGATGATGATCAGGGCAAAGAGGAAGGTCTGGCCCAGACTCTGCGTCCACTGCGCGTAGGCGTCGACATAGGTCGCGTCGGGAAGGGTGATCGCTCCCAGCTGGTCACCGCCCACGGCGCGGACGATCTCGGGGGTGAAACGGGCGAGAAGCGGCGCGGAGACGGCGAAGAACAGGATGATCGCCGGCAGCACCACAATCCGCCAGGTTCGGACGATCTCGAGCGCCTCTTTTCGCGCGAATACGACGGTGGCGTTCACCGGTCGCCTCCGACCAGCTCGACGAAGACCTCTTCGAGACCGATCTCTCCGGCCTCCAACCGCGCGAGGCCACTGCCGTGCGCCGCGACCATGGTTGGGATGTCGTGCTGAGCAGCACGGAGATCGGTGACCTTGATCTCGATCCGGCCGTTGTCCCCCCGAGCTGTCGCGGTCGCCCATCGGCGCTCGCTGAACTCCCTCGCGAGGACGTCGCTGTTCCCGATCACCTCGACCACCACCTTCCCTGTGCCATGTCGTGCCTTCAGCTCGTGGATCGAGGCCTGCGTGACCAGTCGTCCGTGGTCGAGGATGGCGACCGTGTCGCAGACCCGTTCGACGTCGCCCAGGATGTGTGTCGAGAAGAAGACGGTGGTGCGCCCGCGGAGCGCGGTGATCATGTCGAGCACGTCCTTGCGACCCATGGGATCCAGGGCGCTGGTTGGCTCGTCGAGCAGCAGCAGCCTGGGTGCGTTGATGAGGGCCTGGGCGATGCCGAGGCGCTGCTTCATGCCGCGTGAGAAGCCGCCGATCCTCGACGTCACGTCGGTGAGTCCGGCGAGGTCGAGGAGCATCTCCGTCCGCTCGCGCAGAGCGGCACCCGACATCCCGAACAGTCCGCCCGCGAAGCGCAGGAACTCCGGCGCCGTCATCCAGCCGTAGAAGGCCGGCACGTCGGGGAGGAACCCGATCTCGGAACGCACGGCGCTGCCGACCGCGGCGACATCCTGCCCGAGGATCCGGATCGACCCGCTCGTGGGCCGGGCGAGCCCGGTGGCGAGCCGCAGGGTCGTGGTCTTCCCGGCGCCGTTCGGACCGAGGAACCCGAAGATCGACCCCTCCTCGACGTCGAGGTCGAGTGCGTCGACGACGAGCTCGCGGCCGTAGGACTTCGTCAGCGCCGAGGTCCGGATCGCGGAGCTCATCGGTGGGCCAGCTTCGCGTCGGAGCCGTAGAGAGCGTCGGCGATGTCGGCGCCCGAGCTGTTCCGCCCGGCCCCTGGCTGATCCACGGCATGCGCCGGCTTCCGACCGACGGCGAAGTACAGGATCGGGCCGAGGAAGCTGGAGACGACGATGACCAGCACCCAGACCCACTTGTTGCCGGTCACGACGGTCGCGGCGGGACGCCGATGCACGTCCACGAGCGCGGCCACCGCGAGGGCGATCTGGACGAGCAGCACCGCGCTCACCCCGATCAGGATGCCGGGGGGGATGGAGGAGAGGTCGAAGTTGGTTCTCATGACTGGGAACGGTAGCAGGAATGTGAACGGAGCGGTAGGCTCGAGCACATGGCTAGCTCGAAGGTCCTCCTGCACCCGGTACGCCTGCGGATCGTGCAGGCGTTCCTGGGCGATCGGGCGCTCACGACCACGCAGCTCGCCGCCGAGCTCGATGACGTGCCCGCCGGAAGCCTCTACCGTCACATCGCACTCCTGGCGGACGCGGGAGTCCTGCGGGTAGCTGCTGAGCGACGCGTCCGGGGCAGCGTCGAGCGCACGTACACCCTCGCTCAGGCCGCAGCCTCGATCGGGCCGGAAGAGCTCGCGGCGATGACCCCCGAGCAGCACGGCCAGGCATTCGTGGCGTTCGCCGGAGGGCTGATCGCCAGCTTCGACAGGTACCTCGCCGCCGGTACACCCGACCTCGTGCGCGACGGCGTCGGGTACAGCGTCAACGCGATGTGGCTCACCGACGCCGAGTTCGTGGAGTTCACACGTGACCTCGCGAAGCTGGTCGAGGCGCGACGCGTGAACGAGCCAGCCAGGGGGCGCAGGCGACGGATCGTGGCGAACGTGATCCTCCCCGCGCCGGATGAGCCCTGAGGGCCTTGCGCCCGCCCCGTCGTCGTCCTGCGGCTCCGGTCGCCAAGAGAATGGAACAGCACACATGACACAGTCCTCCGACCTGACGTGGACGCTGGACGGCATCACGGTGGAGGGCACCATCGTGTGCCCCGACGGTGAGGGGCCGTTCCCGGCAGTCGTCCTTGTCGCCGGCAGCGGTCCGACCGACCGCGATTGGTGTACGCCGCTGCTGCCCGGCAGCAACGGCAGCGCTCGGCTCTTGGCGGAGGCGTTCGCTGATGCGGGCATCGCCTCGCTCCGCTACGACAAGCGGGCGTCCGGTGCGCACGCGATGGAGAACGCCGAGACACTCCTCGGAAAGGTGAGCATGCAGTCGCACCTGGACGAGCTGGTCGCGGCAGTCACGATGCTCTCTCGGCAGGACCACGTGGACTCCTCGAGGATCTTCGGGCTCGGCCACAGTGAGGGCGCCCTTCACGTGCTGCACCACGCCACGACCACCCAGGACGTCCCCTTCGCAGGAATCGTCCTCGCCGGGCCGCCTGGGCGGCCGATACAGGCGGTGTTGCTGTCGCAGCTGGGGCTGCAGGTCGCCCAGGATCCCGACGGCCCGGAACTGATGGCGAAGGTGCGAGAGGCCGCTGCCCGCTACGCGGCCGGGCAGCCGATGGATCCCGACCCGAACTTGCCAGACAGCGTGAAGATGGTGCTTTTCGGCTTCGAGGCACCAGCGAACCTCCCGTTCGCCCGCGAGCTGTGGACCGAGTCCGCAGGCGATTCGCTGGTGAAGGTCAGGATTCCCGCACTCATTCTGATCGGTGCGAAAGACGCTCAGGTCGACATGGACGCCGACGGCGTCCCCCTCCAGGAGGCCGCTGAAGGGATGACCAACGTGACCTTCGCCTTCCCGGCCAACGCGAACCACGTGTTCAAGGAGGATCTGCGCACTCCAAGCGAAACTGCCGCGTCGCCAGGCAGCGGATACAACGAGCCGGGCACACGTCTCGACCCCGAGAGCCTGGAGACGATCCTCACCTGGCTGTCGGGCGCTGGTGCCTGAACTCGGACCCACCGGGTGTCTCGCGTTGGAGGCGAGGTGAGGAGCGGTGCGTGCTAGGCGTCATGTCGCGCCGGGCGTCGCATCCAGGCTGATCTCACATTGCGCTGCGCACGGCGATCCACCACTGCCGACGGGCACCGAAGAGAACCCCCCTTGCCCCCTCCTCGCTGGCCTGGGCCATCAACCTGCTCCACGCTCCTGAAGTCGGACGTCGTCGTCGACGGCCCCCGCAGCAGTCCCCACGGGGCGCTTCATCGGTTGCGCCTGCATCCAGGTGGCGGTGCGCCACAGGTACTCCAGCGGGCCCTGCCGGAAGCGGCGCAGCCAGAGCACCGAGAAGACCCACTGGATGACGAGGATGCCTACGGCGACCAGGAAGAGCTGCGCCCAGGAGTCGCTGCGGGGCCAGTCCAGCGCGTGTCCGGCGAACAGCATGAGGGGTGTGGCGCTGACGTAGTTGGTCAGAGCCATCCGACCGAGTGGCCGGAATCCTGTCGCCAGCGTTCGCTGCAGGCGGGTGCGGAGCAGGAGCAGCACCATCGTGGTGTAGACGCCGGCGAGGGCCAGACCCGCGACGGCCGACGAGATGGAGAACCCCGACTGGGGCAGGGTGCGCACCTGCTGCACCAGGGCTGGGACCGCGACCACCGTGAAGAGGAGGAGCAGCACCGCCGGCCCGCGGGTGGTGCTACCCCACCGGTCGACGACCCCGTAGCGGACCAGAGCCGAGCCGAGCAGGAGGAGTCCGGGGACGAGCGGGAGCCCGCCACCGGTGAGGAGCACGGCCACCGACACCAGCAGGCCGGCCCCCAGGGCGACAGCCCACCGGGGCAGCCAGGTCGACGGCAGCAGGATGAGCAGTCCGAAGAGCGCGTAGAAGGTCAGCGCTTCGCCGGGTTGGAGCAGCTGGTGCAGGACGCCGAGAGGCAGCAGCACGATCAGGCGCCGCAAGAGCACCACGCGCTCTCGGGCGCCGCGTTGCCGTGCAGACTCCAGCAGCAGGGAGAAGCTGATCCCGAACAGCAGGGAGAACAGCGGGAAGAAGCGCTGCTGGACCAGCAGCTGCAGCCAGCCGGTGGGGTCCTGCAGGGTCGTCGGGGATGGCGGGAGCTCGCGGCCGAAGGACGTGACGGGGGCGATGTTGACGAGGATGATCCCGCAGAGAGCGAACCCGCGGAGCACGTCGAGGGCCAGGATGCGCGGCCGTGCGCCGAGGGGCGCCTCCCTGGTTCGGGAGCCCTCTGGATGGACATCGACGACGGCCGGGAGCCGCCGGGTGACGGCATCCCCGTCGTCGCGCGCGGGCACCTGGGCTGTGGGCACCTCAGTCGGTGAACGCGCCGGTGGGCGAACCGCCCACGAGGTCCAGGACGACGTCGCGTCGCTCCGCACGCGAGGACGCGTCGGCGTCCGCCTGCTGCCGCTGCACCTGGACGTCGGAAGGGAACGGGGCCGCATCCTGCGCGCAGACCACGTTCTCGTCCGGGACCTCACGGGTGAGGAGGTACTCGGTGGTCACCGCGTCGGCGCACACCGACAGCCCGATGCTGGTGTGGCCCCAGCCCTCGACCGTCACCATCCGTGAACCAGGCAGCTCGTCATGCAGGGCCAGCGCCCCGGAGATATCGGTGCCGGCGTCGAACCTGGCGTTGACGATGAGGACGGGGGTGGCGGTCACGGCGTCCCAGGGGCCCAGGTAGCGGTCGGTGTCCTCCGCGGACCACGACATGCAGTACTGGTCGGCCCAGGTCCACATCGCTCCGAAGTACCCCGCGCCCCGCGAGAGCTCGGCCCGCTTCCACGCCATCACCCGGTCTGGCGTGACGCTGTCGGAGCAGGTCACCGCAGCGAACTGCTCCGGCCCCGTCACCAGGGTCGGGAGCGAGGCGGCCGCTGGGACGGGGAGGCCGGTGGAGTCGAGGTCGGCCACGTCCCACGCGTCCGAGGCAAGCTGCTCGTAGCGGGACAGCTCTTGCGCAAGCAGACCCCACCCCGCGGAGTTGTAGAGCTTCTGCGCGACGGTGCCCAACAGGGCCTGGTGGTCGACCCCGAGCCCGGTGGTGGGGTCCTGGACCGGCTCGGCCTGCAGTCGCTGGAGCAGCGCGTCGAACCTCTCGGCCGCCGACGTCCTGGCGTCCCCGGCGTAGGCGCAGTCCTCAGGCCCGGCGTCGTCGCACAGACGCAGGAACTCCTCGAAGGTGGCCTGCGTGCCGACGTCGCTGTTCACACGGGCCGTGGTGGGCACCCTCTTGCCGTCGACGTCACGGCCGGTGGCGTAGGCGACGGGGTCGAGGACGCCGTCCACCACCAGGGCCCCGACCTTGTCGGGGTACCGGTTGGCGTACATCGCGCCGAGGTAGGACCCGTAGGAGTAGCCGACGTAGGTGAGCTTCTCGTCGCCGACGGCGCGGCGCAGCAGGTCCAGGTCGTCGGCGACCGCGGTGGTCGACATGTGGTGGCGGATGGGCCCGCCGTCTGCCGCGCACTTGGCGTCCAGTGCAGCGTTGCGGTCCCGGACGGTGCGCAGGTCGCGGGCGCTCTCGGGCCAGCTGAACGGGGTGAAGTACTCGGAGTAGTCGTCGGTCGGCCCGACGCACTGCAGCGGGGTGCTCCGCCCGACGCCTCGCGGGTCCATGCCGACCAGGTCGAACTCCGCGGTGACCGCTGGGGCGAAGAGGACGTCCCCGGCTTGTGCCAGTGTCGTCACGGCGTCGAGCCCCGGCCCACCGAAGTTGACGAACAGCGAGCCCTGGCGGGCACCGGGGTCGTCGGCCGGGCGACGGATCAGCGCGAGCTCGATGGTCGGCCCGGACGGGTCCGCGTGGTCCAGGGGAACCTCGTAGATCGCGCACTGGTAGGTCGCTGGCACCGGGGGGAGGTCGGGTGCGTCGCAAGCCCCCCAACCGACCGGGGGGACGGCGACGGGGGCACTGGCGGCCGCCGCGGCGCCGACCGGCACCGGTGCGCCCAGGGCCAGCAGGGCACCGACCGCCAGAGCCGCGGCGCGGACGGTGCGCTCGCGCCGGGTGCTCCGGCCGGTGGTTGGCCCGCCGTCGGGCTGGCGTCGGCTCACGTCGGGGAACGGCCCGGGGGCATCGTGCGCGGGACTGGCTCGGTACATGATTGCTCCTTCTCCCCCGCGTCAGACGACCGGGCACATACAGAGTCGAGGCCATGCCGTCGGGGCACAGTCAAGGCCGGCAGGTTGAAGCGCCCCGGGTTTCGATGCCGCATCCACCAACGCCGTCACGAGCAGACGCAGCCAGACCGTGGAACTTCCGGGCTAACCTGACACCGTCACCAGGTGGGAGTTTCGATGAGCACCCCTGGGGAATTTCGGTGAGCGCCATCACAGGTGCCGCCGTCGGGTCTAGGCGGTCCTGAACGAGCTCGACTCCAGAGTTCATGACATTGCGAGTTGACCTATGAAGGCTCGGGCTAGGTTTGCGCATTGTAGGCGATGGTGAGGTCAGTCCAGCGTCGCAGAGGCGGTCATCTCGGCGGCTAGTGCGGCGAGCGCTCGGCCGCGTCTTGTGGCTGAGGCTAGCCCTATCGAGTTGACGGGACGACCCCGCCGCCCCCTTGGAAGGAGGGCGACGGGGTCGTGATGCCAGTTGTGCCTACAGGGAGCAGCTCGCCCCTTCTTCAGGCAGCTCGAGGCTGACTAGGTAGTTCGCCACGACCTCGTCGACGCATTCGATTCCGGAGGTGATCGTGCCGTGCTGGTTGGCCTCGACAGTCAGCAGCCGAGCATGCAGCGTCTCAGCGAGACTGATCCCGCCCTCGTGAGGCGTTACAGGATCTCCCGTGGCGGAGGTCACGAGCACCTCGGGGAGCCCTTCGATGTTCGTGGCGTAAGGAAAGCCCAAGGTGGGCTCGCCGGGCCAGTCCGCGCATCCATTTCGTGACGCAGGGCTGGTTCCCGGGTCGAGGAACGGCACTACGTCGTTCAGCTCGTTGCCGAGGTCGATCATCTCCTCCTCTGTGAGCCGTTCCTCGTCCACGCAGTTGATCGCGAATGTCGCCTCGAAGTTGTTGGCGTACTCTCCGGTGTCGGAGCGACCGTAGTAGCCGTCTCGCAGCGCGAGAAGTGCATCCGGCCGGCCCGCTTGCAGTTCGGTCAGACCGTTGACAATGGCTGGCCATTGGCTTTCCGAATACAGCCCGGACAAGATTCCTTCGCCCGCGGCGATGAAGGTCACATCACGGCCGTCGGCCGCGAGCAGCGGCTCCTCGACGAGCGGCCGCAGAAGTCCCTGCACCGCAGTGGTCGCCTGTGCTGGCGCGGTTCCGAGGGGGCAAGAGTTCTGCGTGGCGCAGAACTCCGCGAAACGTTCGAACGAGGCTTGTAGCCCCGCGGCCTGTTGGAGTTGACGTCCTCGCGTGTCTTGTAGCGGGTCCACAGCGCCGTCGAGAACGAGCGCCCGAACGTTGTCGGGGAACATCTCGGCGTACACCGTGCCGAGACGCGAGCCATAGCTCACGCCCGCATAGTTGAGCTTGTCGTCGCCGAGCGCCGAGCGGAGAACGTCCATGTCGCGCGCGACATCGCGGGTTCCGAGGTGCTCGAGCATGTCTTCGCCGCCGGAACCTTCAGCGCACTTGTCTACGATCGCGCTTGTGGTCTCTTTCGTCCAGGTGCCGAACGCAGAGAGCGGCCGGTTCGCGTCGCGCTCCTCGTCTGTGTAGCAGTCAACCGAGGGGCTTGATAAGCCAACCCCTCGGGGGTCGAAACCAACGACGTCAAACTGCTCGGCGATGGGTCCGCCCTTCCACAGGGCAGCGACCAGAGGTGCGAAAGTCGTCGAGGGCGACCCGGGTCCGCCCGGATTGACCACGACGGAACCCAAGCGGTCATTGCCACTGGCAACGATGCGCGAGACCGCGATCTCGATCTTTTCGCCGTCGAGGTTCTCGTAGTCGAGTGGAACCTCCAGCGTGGCACAGTCGGCCTTCTCTGCTGCCTCGATGAGCTGAGGCACGGGCGGCTGAGAGCTCACAATCGTGGGGTCGCACGACCCGAATTCGAGTTCTTGCTCCATGAACTGCTCGAGACCCGCGCGACTCGCACTCTGGTCATCGGTTGGGTTGGCGGTACAGGCCGCAATGAACAAGAGAGCAGCTACCGCCGCGGACGCCATCAGCGGCCTCATCCATCGGCTGCCGGTATCCTTCTCTTGTTGACTCTGTTCGGTGTCCTCGCTGAGAGCCATCATCGTCTGGTGTCCATCTGGTAGGCGGCAGTAGCGCCGGTCTTCTGTGGGGGTAGGGCACGGGCTGCGGGGTCGATCGGCACTAGCCGGTACGCGTTCAAGGTTCTCCTTCTATTTGGGCTCTCGTTCGAGCCGCGCTTTTCCCGGTTGAAGTGGGAGCGTTGGCGACCAGCCTTGGTCAGGTCACTTGACCTCCCGACGTACGAGCCGCCACGTGCCGGCGGCGATCGGCAGGAGCACCCAGACCGACACGGCGGTGAGGAGCTGGGCCCAGTACTCGCCCGTCATCTGGCCGGCGACGAGGGGGAAGGTCGCCTGGCTAAGGTCGAGCCAGGCGGCGGCGGTCTCGAGCGACGAGACCATTGCGCCGACGATGCCCCACGCCATGGGCAGGACCAGGTAGGCGACGATCGCCGTGGCCGTGTTGGCGAACAGGAGTCCGAAGCCGACGCCCTGGGCGACCAAGAGCAGCTGGGACAGGGTGAGGCCGCCGACCGTGGACCAGGGAACATGCCACTGCCCGGCGCCGTCCCGGAGCAGCTCGCCGAGCCCTGTTGCGAGGGCGGCGAAGGCGAAGGCAACGGCGATCGCGATGGCGCCGAGCACCAGTGAGCCCACGAGCTTGGCGAGCAGCACCCGCAGGCGCCGCGGCTCGAGGGTGAAGGTGACCAGGGCGGTGCGCTGGCCCCACTCGGAGGTCACGGCCATGACGCCGAGCAGTGGCAGGAGGAGCGACTGCGGCAGGGTGGTGGCGGCGAGGAAGGTGCTCATCGTCAGGTCCTGCGGTTCCCTGACGAACAGGAGAGTCACCACAACGGCGAGCGTGACAGCCCCGATGCCGATGAGCAGCCAGCGCCCGGCACGGGTGTCGACCATCTTGCGCAGCTCGACGCGCACGAGGCGCAGGAAGGGGATCCCGTCGGTGGTGACCGGCGCGGACGCCTCAGCCCTGATCCACCGGTTTGAGGTGGGTGGTGGTGCGTGGCGGAGAGCGAGAATGCCCTCCTGAGCAGCGAG
>NZ_JAMBPP010000028.1 GCF_023369855.1 Actinotalea alkalitolerans
ACTACTACCGTCAGAACACAGCGTCGACGATGCTGGAAACCAGAGAACCGAGCCTCCACTGAACTCGGGGCGGTCCATGAGTGCCTCGATGCCCAGGCCCCGCCAAAGCTCTGAGCACGAGACACGCACCACAAGCGAAGGCCTGACCGCAGCGACGAGCACGGACGTGGCAGCCCCCAGGCGAGCCGACGGGGAGACGCTCCAGGACGTCGCCGACGCGGCCGGAGTCTCGATCGCGACGGAGTCCCGCGTCACCAACTCCGCCGGCATCGTCGCCCCAGCCACCCGGGCCGCGATGCTCGAGATCGTACGGGGCCTCAACTACGTCCCGAACAACTCCGCGCGGGGGCTAGGTCGAGGCACCAAAGGGGATCGTTGCCCTGGTGTTCGCCCGCACGCCGAACCCGGCCGCCACCGCGCGGGCAGGACTGACCAGAGACCGGACACGGCAGTCCGGCTCGCGCTCGCGAGACGCGGTGCCGAGCGGGCTGCGACGGCGGCGGACCATGCCCTGGTCGTTCGCTACAGATGCCTCGGATGCCAGGGCTACGGGTTCTGCGTTGGCCATACGTTGGCCACGCGGCGTGAATCAAGTTGTTGTGGTGAGCGGGTGAGCGCCTTCGGGGGACTCCCCGGGCGCCACCCTGCACCCGGGCTGGTCCCGAATGAGTTGGTTGGCGCACCAGAGCGCCGCGACCACGTCGTCCGCCGCCACTTCGGCGACCGGACCTGTGACGGTGAACGCGTGCACCTCCCCGGGTAGAAGATGGATCAGCCCGGTGGTCACCGTGGCAGCAGGCGAGAGCTGGTCGGCCGCGAGCCACAGGTCTCGGACCACGGCAGAGGCGAGAACCACGACCCTCAGCTCGCCGTCCCCGCGCTCGACGAGCACGGAAAAGGCATCTGGGATCAAGGACTGTTCCCGCACCTCCCCGGAGTACCTCACGGCGCGTTCGTAGCCCGGGAGGTCACAGACCAGGACCTCGTCGCCGGCGTTCTCGAATCGAAGTGCCTCTGGCAGGGGCACCCGGGTCGAGTCGCGGGGCTCCACCCGGACCGTCTCCGTCGCTTCGGCGAGCAGGCGGCCGTGGAGGTCCAGCCGGCGCAAGTGCATGCGCCCGTCAATCCCCTCGTCGGTGTCGTTGAGCAGGATGACCTGCGGCGCGTCGGGACCGTCCTGGATGGTCGCGAGACGCGGCGCGTACCCCTGCTTCATCGCGTACCACAGGGGCTTGCGATGTCCGTCGTAGTCGACGGCAGACCAAGAGATGACAGGCCAGTTGTCATTCAACTGCCAGACGATCATGCCGGAGTTGAGCGGGAACAGGCTCCTGAAGCGCTCGATGCCGAAGCGCACCGCGTGCGCCTGGTTCAGCTGGGCGGTCCAGTGCCAGTCTTCGATGCTCTTGGGCTCGGGGAAGTGGGGGAGGTATCCCCGCTGCAGCTT
This sequence comes from Actinotalea alkalitolerans, assembly GCF_023369855.1. GTDB lineage: Bacteria > Actinomycetota > Actinomycetes > Actinomycetales > Cellulomonadaceae > Actinotalea. The sequence goes on from NZ_JAMBPP010000028.1 coordinate 1,448, forward strand.
CGCGTTCCCGTCGGATGCCTTCTGGTGCACCAGCATCTGGCTTCCATGGGCATCAAGGGGCTCGTCGTGCACGACCCTCGTCAGCGTGGACCAGGCGGGTGGGCCCTGGAAGCCGAACTCGGCGACGAACCGAGGCGCGTAGTCCGCGTATCCGGTGTAGTCCCGACTGTTCCAGACGTCCCAGATGTGCGTGGTGCCGTGACTGGGATCGTTGGGGTGGATGTACCGGTCGAAGGAGAACGGGCTGCCCGCCGTGTAGGCACGCGTGCCGTCGAGCGACCGCACGAGATCGGGGAGGAGGCGGGTGTAGTACCCGTCTCCCCAGGTGCGGCCCTCAAGCACCTGGCGCCACCCCCAGTCGACGTAGCCCCAGATGTTCTCGTTGTTGCCGTTCCAAATGACCAGGCTGGGGTGCGGGCTGAGGCGGATGATTGCGTCGATCGCTTCCTCCTCCACCTCGGTGCGCAGAGGTTCCCTCTCCGTGTACGCAGCACAGGCGAACATGAAGTCCTGCCAGACGAGCAGGCCGTGCTCGTCGCAGAACTCGTAGAAGGCGGTGTCCTCGTAGACTCCTCCGCCCCAGACCCGAAGGAGATTGATGTTCGCCTCGATCGCGTCGGTGAGACGCGTGAGGTAGCGGTCGGGGGTGACCCGCGGGACGAAGGCGTCGTCGGGGATCCAGTTCGCCCCTCTCACCAGGACGGGTCGCCCGTTCACGGCGAGCTCGAAGGGAGTGCCGTGCTCGTCTGGTGTCGTCGTGACCGTCACGCAGCGGAAGCCCACCCTTCGGGTGTGTGCGTCAACGACCTTCCCGGCACGGAGGGAGACAGCCACGTCGTGCAGGACCTGGTCCCCGTATCCGGCCGGCCACCATGGTGTGACGTCAGGGACTTCGAGTGTGAGGGACGCCGATACGGAGCGCGGCTTGACGGACACCATACTGCTCGCCTGACCGGTTGCGACGGTCAGCTCGACGGACTCCTCACCGGTCTGCTCGAACTCCGCCACGACCGACAGCCGTCCCGTCGTGCCGAGGAGGTCAGGGGTGACCGCGAGTCGTGTCACGCGCACGCCGCTCCAGCTGTCCACCCAGATATCTCGCCAGATTCCCGCGGTGACCGCGTCGATGCCCCAGTCCCAGCCGAAGTTGCTAGCCGTCTTCCTGATGGAGTTGAAGGGATGCTGATTGGTGTGCGGGAGCGCACCGTAAACAGCCTCCATACGCGAGGCGTACTCGACGGCCGACTCGAAGCGAACTGAGATCCTGTTGGCGCCGTCGTTCAGGAGTCCGCGGAGGTCGAAGCGGTAGGTGCGGTGCTGGTTGGCGGTGCGTCCCACGACGGCGCCGTTGACGGTGATGCCGGTGACGGTGTCGAGGCCCTCGCACACGAGGTCGTGCCGCTCGGCAGCGCCCAAGTCGACATGGAACTCCCTCGTGTACTCCCACGACGAGAGGCCGATCCAGGCCAGGAGGCTCTCGTTGTCACCGTCAAAGGGGTCAGGGATCAACCCGGCCGCCAGCAGGTCCGTATGGACCGTGCCTGGCACGGTCGCCAGGATCGGTCGGCCGCTGACACCATGCGGCACGGGGCCCGCCACGGCCCTCAGCGTCCAGGATCCGTTCAGGGGGATGATCACGATGCGTCCTTCGATCGAGTGGTGTGTTGTGGCGCGGTCCCGGCCCGATTCAGCCAGAGGGCGGCGTGCGCCGCGTACGCCGCCGGCACGCCGTACACCTCCTGGGTGTTCCAGCTCACGGCGTTGGATGTCTCGAGGTACGGAGTGTCGTTGCCCCGGCCGATGTGGCCGTTGACCACCGCGCCGGGCATGTTCGGCCGCCGCGGGGAGAACGGCACAGGGTGGCGGTACCCGATGTCCATGAACAGGCTCAGACCCTCCGGGTTGGCGCCCGTTGCCCAGTGCAGGATTCTCTCGGCCGCGCGGGTCCAGTCCGGGCGCTGCGCGACAACTCCGGCTCGGGCCAGGAGATGACACTGATGCATCGTCACCGCGCTGTTCCCGTGCACGATCAGGTCCCGGTTCCACGGCGCCATGAAGGTGCGGACCCCTCGCCCGCCCCCGGCGGCGCGGAACACCTGGCGCCGATCGTCCTCCGGGTCGAGATAGACCCCGTACGGCGGGAGCCCGAACGGGTTGCTCTCCGCGTCAGCGAGGAGATAAGCGTCGATGTATGCGGCGACCGCTCGTGACGCTCGGTCCTGTGCCTCACCGTCGAGGACCTCCGACGCGTCAAGCAGCGCGTGAGCCGGCTCGCAGCTGTACGGGATGGACCGGAAGGCGTCGACATCACTCTCCTCCATGAAGTAGCCACTCAGTCCGGGCTCTGTATCCGCGGAGACGTGCTGCCTTCGCAGCAGTACCTCTGCGAGCTCGAGAACGTCTTTCTGGCTCACGATCGGACGAGGTAGGCGCAGCAGCGCCGCTGCCGCACGCAATCGGGAAGCGAGGAAGAGGGTCCGCGACTCGGGTGGGAGCGCCGCGGAACGGCGCCACACACGTTCGGCCACGATCCTGGAGCGCGCCGCCTGGGCATCCGGCCCGACCGGGCATGATGCCGCCAGTTCCCTTACGAGGACGTTCTCGGCGTGCGGGTTCCGGTGCATCATCACCGTTCGTTCGTCCCCGCTCGAGGGCAGGTCGTCGGTCGGCAGCGACCCGCTGCCGTCGCTCGCTGTCCCCGAGTGGTTCTCGAACCACCACGTCCCCAGGTCGAATCCCGGGGGCAGCGCACCGCCACCGACGTTGTCCGGCACCTGCCCCCCGTCCCCGACGAGGTGGAGGAAATAGTCCCGGCCCCAGTTGACCTCGGCACGGGCCCGCTCACGCCAGGCATGAGGGCCTTCGACCGCGATCGCGGCAAGCGCACCCAGGTGGAGGGCCGTGGTGCTGGTCCACTGGCGGTGGTCCCCGGCGTCGTACCACCCGCCGACCGCGAGGACCTGCGCGCCGTCGACATCTTGCTTCGCGTCGTCGAGGAAGAGCGGGCCGGACACACCCGGTTGCTCCTCGGCGGACCGCTGGGCGCGGGTGTAGTCGAGGTAGCCGTCGAGGATACGGTCATGGACACCCGTTCCCACCTCGAAGGGCAGGCTGATCCCGTCGGCTGCCTCGAGACTGTAGACCCCGGGGCCGTCAAGGCCCGCCAGCTCGCCGACGAAGAAGTCACCCCAGCGAGTGCGCTGCCGATGGCAGAGCACTGAGCGGCGTTGGTCACCCTCGTCAACCGCTGCTACCCCGGAAAACGGGTCCATCGGCCACTCGAACCGGGCGCTGGACCATCCGGCTGGCGTCCCGCCGGTCCGAGGGCTACGGGCGTACCCGGCGTTCACGTGCACCACCAACACATCGTCGTGGTGTTGGGCTGCCGAGACGATCACCCGCAACGGCGAACCCGGACGCGTGCCAAGCTGAGTGATGTGGAACATGGCCTGCTGGGACCTCTCTCCGGGACCGAAGCTGCTCACTCCTTCACCGCCCCAGCGGTCAGCGCCTGCTGCGTCTGCTTCTGGAGGACCGCGTAGCAGAGCAGGACAGGCAGCATGACGATCACCGCACCTGCGGCGACGAGCCCGTAGTCCACGAGACGCTCACCCTGGAGTCGGGGAAGGGCGACCTGCGCGGTGATCTGACTCCCGCCGCCGAGGAGCACGAGCGCGAAGATGTACTCGTTCCAGAAGTTGATCACGTTGAAGATCGTCACGGTGACGATGCCCGGGATGCTCATCGGAATGATCAACCGCCACAGGATCGTGGCCCGTGTGGCTCCGTCGATCATTGCCGCTTCGTCGACCGCTCTCGGGATCCCTCGCATGAACTGCACCAGCAGCAGGACCGTGATGGGCAGCCCGGTCGCGGGGTAGAACAGAGCCACGAACAGGGGCTGGTTCAGCATCTTGAGCTGCACAGCCAGGAAGAAGGTCGGCACGAGGACCGCGAAGCTAGGGATGAGGAGGCCAGAGGCGAAGACAGCCTCCACTGCGCCCGCGATCCGGCCCTCCCCCACCCGGGCGATGGCGTACGCCGCCGGCAGGGCCAGTGCGAGGGTGATCGCCACCGAAAGCACTGTGACGAAGGCCGAAACCAGCAGGGAGTCCCCCAGGTTCGCCTCCCCGAAGGCGCGAGAGTAGTTCTCGAAGCGCCATTCAGTCGGAATGCCTAGCGGTTGGGAGAAAATCTCCTGGTTACTGCGTACGGAAGACAAGAACAGGAAGATGAAGGGGACGATGACGGCGGCTGCGTAGGCGAGCACCGCCGTGTGGGCGATCGCCCGTCCGGCCGCCTCGCTGAGGGGACGATGTCTCACGTTCGGTCCTTTGACAGTGCGCGGATGATGGCCATGCCAGCGATCCCGAGAACGATCAGGAGCACACCGATCGCCTGGCTGTAGCCGAGCTGGTTCGTGATGAAGGCCGCTTCGTACATCATGTAGGCGAGATTCATCGAGGACGTTCCGGGCCCGCCGTTCGTCAGCAGCAATACGTTCTGTGCTGAAGCCATCAGCGCCCACATGAAGTGCAGGATCGCCAGGGCACCAACGAATGGGGTGATGATCGGCAGCGCAACACGCCACATGATCGTCCATTCGCTGGCGCCGTCGAGGCGTGCGGCTTCGCGCACCTCGCCGGACAGGTTGGCGAGCCGGGCCGAAACCATGACGGCCGTGAAGCCTAGGGCGCCCCAGATGTCCACCGCGATGATGACCCCGAGTGTCGTACTGGGGCTGCCCAGCCAGGGTTGGGCGAGCGCGTCAAGTCCGACCGCACGGAGCAGCCCGTTGAGCAAGCCCTGCGGCTGCAGCACGCCTACGAACATCAGCGCCCTCGCCGAGGCGGACGTCAGGATCGGAACCAGCCCGAGCGTGAGGACGAGTCCGGACAGCCGGCCCCGCAGAGCGATGTAGTAGCCCAGCATGTAGCCGCCGGCCGTCACGATCACAAGTTCCACAACGACCTGCACCGCTGTGTTTCGCAACGCACTGGCCAGGGACGGGTCATCGAGCAGAGTTCGATAGTTGTCCAGCCCATTGAAGCTCGGACTGGCCAGGAGGCCCGACCAGTCCTGTGTGCTGAGCCAGAACACACCGAGGAGGGGCACGAGAAGGAAGAGGCTGAACCACGCGAGTGCGGGCGCGGCGAACAGAACCGTGAAGAGACCGTTCCGGCGGCGGCCAACCCGGCCCGGCGTCTTCGTGCTGCCGGGCTGGGACGACATCTCGGAGCTCGTGGCGAGGACCGTGTTGCTGCTCAATAGACCGCATCCATCGCTTCGAGGATCTGCTCAGCAGAAGCATTCCTTGTCCAGGCGATGCTGGCCGCCCGCGTGAGGTTCTCAACCACCGTGCTCGGGATGTTGGATGCCTGGACGAAGGTGACGGAGTCTCGGAACTCAGGGCTGTTCGCTGCAGCGAGCAGGGCGTTGGACACGGGCTGGGAGGTGTCGTACTCCGCGGCCGCCACCATGCCAGCCTGATCCACGAACATCGCGATGGACTCCGGCTCGTACAGGTGCTCCACGAAGCTCCGGATGACGTCGAGGTTCTCGTCGCGACCGCTGGTCGAGATCATGACACCGCTGGCGGTGTAGGCCGCCATGACGACCGGCTTGTCGACGTTCGCATCCGCCGGAACAGGGATGCCGCCGAGCTCGATCGACGACGCCAGGTCCTCAGGGACATCGCCGAAGTAGTCGGAGATCAAGGTGATGCCCGCTGTCTGCATGCCCTGGAAGGCGGCGTTCGCACCATCGACGGTCTGTCCTGTGCTGTCCGGGGACCAGAACCCGACTTCCCGAAGTTTGACGAACCACTCAACTCCTTTTCTGGCGTCCTCGTTGTCCGACCATCCGCCCTCAGCGGCGAGCCGGTTCAGGTCCTCGATGGACAAGTACGCCTGGAGTGTCTGCAGGAAGGCGTTGAAGCCGGACCAGTCGGACCCGCCGACCACGACTGAGCCGTCCCCGCCGAGTGCCGAGACGAAAGCGTTCACGTCCTCTTCCGTGGCCGGGACGGGCACGCCGGCCGCCTGCAGGTCCTCACTGTGATACCACGTGGGCCACACGAAGCCCACGAGCGGAAAGCCCCGCAGCTGGCCGTCCTCGGTCAGCCAGTTGACCTCCTGCTGCGCGTCCTCGTAGATCTTCGAGGCCAGGCCCCACTCCTCGAGGTACTCGGTGACCGGGACGGTGGCACCCTGCTCGACCCATGCGAGCGCGTCGCGCACGGGGTTGGTGATGATGAGGTCGGGTGCGTCACCGGCGAGAACGCTGTTGGTGAAGATCCTCTGGTTCTGCTCCATGCTGTTCGTGATGACCTTGACGTCGACGTCGGGGTTCGCACCCTCGTACGCGGCCACGATCTCCTCGAACGGTGCGTAGTACGGGTTGGACTCCCCCCAAGGCGTCTGGATCGTGAGCGTGCCGCCGGTGGACGCACCCGTGGACTCGGCGTCCGTCGCGCCGGAGGTCGTCCCTCCACACGCTGTCAGCAGCAGCGCAACTCCGAGCCCGAGGCCCACGCCTGCGGTCCCCCGCCTCCGCCGAGCCTCGTCCGTAGCCGTGCCCGCACCGAGTACCTGGGATTCGATAGACCTCATCGCTCACCTCTCTTGTTCTGGCCGCGCAGCGCCGACCGTGACAGGCACCGCGGCCGGTGCCTCGATGCGTCCTCGGACGCTAACAGCGCCATAGGCCATCTAGCAAGGGGTTTACAAAAAGGGTTTTCTAGAACACCATGTGATAGGACGGCTCGAGCCCGGGCCCGTCCCACCGGAGATTGGAGCGCAGGTGCGAGTGCTGGTGGTTGGCGAGACTTGGCTGACCGTGACGACGGTGATCAACGGGGTCGACAGCTTCGCGGCACGGGCCGAGCCCCATGACAGTGCCGAAGGGTTCGCACGGGCGCTGAGGGCAGCGGGCCATGTCGTGGACCGCCTTCCCAGCGAACGGGTCAACGCGGACTTCCCGCAGGATGCAGGGCTCTTGCGCAACCGTCACGACGTCGTCGTCATCGGCGACGTCGGAAGCGACTCGTTCCTCCTCCATCCGGGCGTGTACTCCGCCCGCGCCCCCCAGAGGGACCGCCTGCAGTCCCTCGTGGACTTCGTGAGGTCGGGCGGCGGACTCGTGATGATCGGCGGCTACCTCAGCTTCTCCGGCTATCGCGGCATGGCCGGCTACGGCCGCACGGCCCTGGCCGATGTCCTCCCAGTGATCATGGGCACCGGTGACGACCGTGTGGAGCGCCCGGCGGGAGTGGCGGCGGAGCCAGCCACCCCCGACCACCCCGTCCTCGCCGGAGTGACCGGGCCGTGGCCGCCACTGCTCGGCTACAACAGGGTCCAGGCCGCCGAAGGGTCAGAGTTGATCGTCACGATCGCAGACGAGCCCCTCTTGGTGCTGGGCACCGCGGGCCGGGGTCGAACAGCGGCGTTCACGTCCGACTGCGCGCCACACTGGGCTACCGACGAGTTCCTGGCATGGGAGCACTACGGCACGCTGTTCGCCAACCTCGTTCGCTGGGCAGGTGCGGGCACGACCGGATCCGACCGGATCCGCGACCAAGAGGGGGCGGCGTGACTGCTAACAGCGGAGTGATCGTCAAGAAGGCCAACACCGCACTGGTGGTGAACGCAGTGAGGTCCGCCGGGACGATGACGATCGAGGAGATGGCCACCGGGACCGGCCTCTCACGGCCCACGGTGGTGTCGATCGTCCGAGCGCTGGAGAGCCAGAGGATCATCTACAGGTCCGGCCTGGCCCCGGCGGAGGTCGGTCGCCAACCCAACCTCTACGCAATCGATGTCACAGCTCGCTTCGCCATCGGCATTGACATCGACGGCCCCCCGGCGCGCCTCGTCCTGACCGACCTCACCGGCGCTGCCCGCCACGAAGCGGTCTGGCGACTGGACAACGACGCGACATACGAGGAGATCCTGGCGACGCTCGTGCACCAGGTTGAGCAGGCTCTGCGGACCGCTGCCATCAATCCTCAACAGGTGATGGGGATCGGGCTGGGCCTGCCAGCCTCCGTCGACGTCAGCTCCAACCGCGCAGTCAACCTGAGCCGCCTCGAGGCGCTGAGGGACGCCCCCATCGGTGAGGCATTGCACGAGAGGACGCAGATCCCGGTCTCGGTCCGCAACGACGCCCACCTCATGGCCCTCGCCGAGGACTCCGACAAGCAGGAGGACTACCTCTACATCGCGTTCCGCACGGGCGTCGGCCTGGCGGTCGTCATCGACGAGAAGGTCTTCGAAGGTCAGACGGGGAATGCCGGTTTCATCGGCCACACCACGATCAGCCCGACGGGCCCCCTGTGTGCGTGCGGAATGCGAGGTTGCCTCGAGGCGATCGTGTCCAAACGCGCCATCGTGGCGAACTATGCCTCCGCTGCTGGAGTGGATGCTCCCTACGACACGATCCTCGACCTGGCACTGCACGACGGCGACCATGCCCTGCTCGTGCTGGACGACGCTGCGCGCTGGTTCGGGCTGGCGATCGCCAACCTCATCAAGATCACCGACGTCTACACGGTCATCCTCGGCGACCTGGGGTGCGACGAGACGCATCCCTTCTTCACCGCGATCGCCGAGGCCGTCGCCGTCAACACGGCTACATTTCTCCGGCGCCCGCCTCGGCTCCGCGCTGGGCGGCTATCGGGCGCCCAGTTCGCGCTGGGCGGCGCTGAGTTCATCATCGACCAGTTCTTTGCCACTCCGCGCCTGCGGCTCAAGGCGGACGGCGGATGAGCGGCGAGGTCTTGCGCATCGGCGTCGACATCGGGGGAACGAAGACTCGGCTCGGCCTGGTCACGCCGGGCGGTGAGGTGATAGCCGAGAAGACGATTCCCACCGCGTCGGGGGTCACCTGCGCAGAGCACGTGACCCGGATCAGTTCGTCGACCCGTCAGCTACTCGCCGACAGCGGGAAGGAGCTGAGCGACGTACGAACCATCGGCGTCGGGGTCCCCGGGACAGCAGACCCCAACACCGGCGTCGTCGAGTACTGCCCCAATCTGGGGTGGGACCGCGAGCCACTTGCCGACCACCTGGAGAGCCATCTGGACATCCGGCCTCACGTCCTTCAGGATTCCCGCGCGGCAGCGTGGGCAGAGCGTCTGTTCGGGGTGGAGCCTTCCGTCGAGAGCTTCTTGGCAGTGACGGTCGGGACCGGAATCGGCTGCGGCATCGTCCTCAACAACGAGCTGCTGATGGGTGCGATGAACACTGCGGGCGAACTCGGCCACAGCACCCTCTATCGGAACGGGAGGCAGTGCTCATGCGGTAACCGCGGCTGCGTCGAGCAGTACGTCTCGGGCACCGCGATCCTGCGACGGGCCCTGGAGGCCTTCCCGGACGACTTCGGTGGCCGGCCGATCCTCACCCAGACAGTGTTCGCCCTGGCTGCCGAAGGGCACCCTCCAGCGCAACGGCTGCTGGAGGAAGCCCTCGACGACCTCGCCCACGCGGTCGTCAACGCGGTCAACATCCTGTCCGTCGAGGCGGTCATCCTCAGCGGCGGTCTCTGTGTCTACGAGGAACTGTTCGTCTCACCTTTGCGCACTCGGGTATTGGACCTGGCGTACGAGCCCTGGCGGCGCCAGCACAAGATGGACGTCTTCGCTTCCCGCCTCGGGCCGTCGGCGCCGATGATCGGCGCAGCCTTCCTGGACACGGCGTTGCATCAGCAGCGACCCATCGCATCCCGTCATCATCCCGCAAGCCTGAAAGGTCACCATGCTGCACCCCCACGACCAGCTCGGTAGCTTCATCGATCACACTGTGCTTAAGGCGGACACGACTCGCGAGATCCTCACGCGCTTCTGTGAAGACGCCCTGCGCTGGAGATTCGCGAGCGTCTGCGTCAACCCGGTCAATGTCGCATTCGTCACCACACTGCTCGAAGGATCAGACGTCCGGACGTGTGCTGTGGTCGGCTTCCCCCTGGGCGCGAACCGCACAGAGGTCAAGGTCCTCGAGACAACTCTCGCGATCGCTGACGGCGCCACCGAGATCGACATGGTCATCGACATCGGCGCCCTCAAAGACGGACGGGACGAGGCGGTCGCCAACGACATCGCTGCCGTCGTCCGCGCCGCCCACCCCCACGCGGTGGTCAAGGTCATCATCGAGACTTCAGCACTCGACGACGACGAGAAGACGCGCGCCTGCCGGCTTGCCGTCGACGCCGAGGCCGACTTCGTGAAGACGTCTACAGGCTTCGGTGCCGGTGGAGCAACAGTTCACGACGTCAGTCTCATGGCGCGAACTGTCGGGAACCGGGCACAGGTCAAGGCCTCGACAGGGGTCTCCGACTTTGCCACCTTCGAGGCGATGCTCGACGCCGGCGCAACGCGCGTGGGCACCAGCAAGGGAATCGCCATTGTGCAAGCGGCGGCGGAGCGTTCCGCATAGGGAGTCACCTACTACTCGACATCCCGCGCGCCCGAACTCCGTCGAACTCACCGGAGTGGACTTCCCGAGCAGCACCCCAGCCGAGGCCACGGACGGCCCCGTGCGACTGGAAGCTGCCCGAACTCCCATGACCTGCGTTGGCCACGAGCCACCGCATACGCCGTGCAGACACACCGTTTCGGGCCTGTTGCACCGGTAGGTGACGGTGTCACCTACCGGTGCAACACACCCCTGTGGTTACTTCCGGTCCCATCTTCAGCCGCCCCGTCGCGCACCATAGGGACAGAGTTGATTGGGTGCCACCCCGGCGTCGACGTCGTCGTGCGCGTGGCCGATGTAGGCGGAGATGATGCGACGAGTCTCCTCACCGTCCTCGGTTGCCGGCGTCGCCGCGGGCCCGGGCGGCCGGGCCGGCCAGGTCCCACCGATCGAGCATCGTCTTGCCGATCGTGTAGCGGGCTCGGTGGTGCCAGGCGGCCTCGACGAGCAGCCGGCGGATGTGGGTGTTGCCGGTCTTGGTGATCGAGCCCTGCACGCGTGAGGCGCCAGAGGATGACTCCGAGGGGACCAGCCCGACGAAGGAGCCGATCGTGTTACCGGTGAATCGGTGCCAGTCGCCGACCTCGACGGCCAGCGCGAACCCCGTCAGGGTCCCGACTCCGCGCAGGCATCCCAGACGGTAGGTGAGCGCGGTGAACTCGCTGTCGGCGGCCATGACCGCGATCGCGTTGTCGAGCCGGTCCCGGCGGGCCTTGACCATCAGCATCCCCTCGTAGTCGGACTCGAACGCCGCCTGCACTGCCCGCTGCTCGAAGCGCAGGCGGCGCAACCACGCATCGTGGGTCTCGGTCCATGCCCGACCGTCGTAGTAGACGACGTCGTGGCGCAGCAGCAGCTTGGAGAGCCGGTGCCGAGCTCGCATCAGGTCCCCACGGGCGTCTTCACGGGCCCGCACCAGGTCCCGGGCGGCTTCCTGCTCCACGCTCGGGATCGCGACCGAGGTGAACTGGTCCATCCGCAGCACCCGGGCCAGGTGGATCGCATCGCGGGCATCGGTCTTGACCCGCTCACCCGCCGGGCGCTGCAGCTTCGAGGGCGCCACCACCTCACACCGGATCCCCGCACCGGTCACCGCACGGTGCAGGCCGAACCCGGTCGGGCCCGCCTCATAGGCCACCGCGACCGGCCCCGGCAACCCCCTCACCCACGACAGCACGTGCTCATGAGACGGGGTCAACCTGGACCGGAACACCTCACCCGTGCTCGTGTCGATCGCCGCTGCGACGACCGATCGTGCGTGCACGTCCAACCCCACACTCGTACGCTCAGAGAACACCGGGGCCTCCCACACCTGTCGGATAGGCCGAGCAGGCAGCCCCTGCTCGGTAACCCACGAACACGTGTGAGTGAGGCCCCGGCCCGCAACCACCCAGCCGCGGGCGGTCACCTCATACCGTCTAGACCAGGTGCGCCCGGCTTGCCACACCGCCATCTGGGTCAAGGGTGAAGCGCCCCAGGTTCTCTGCCGCTCCTATGCGGGTTGCGGCGCTCGGTTGAGGGCCGCGTAGTGGGCTTGCTCG
>NZ_JAMBPP010000029.1:0-2075 GCF_023369855.1 Actinotalea alkalitolerans
GTTGCCTCCGGACGGGCTTGATGGCCCGGATGGATGCGCGTTCGTTCTTTGAGAACTCAACAGCGTGCCAAAAGTCGATGCCATAGGTCATCGCATGGTGGTGTGGTCCCTCGTTTGGGGGGTTGTGCTGGTGTGTGGTGACATGGTTGAGACGAATGTAATGTCAGTTGATGTCATGCATTTGATCGAGGCCAGATGATAACTGGTCCTTCGGGACCGCTTCGTATGTCGGTAACTTCGCACGAGAGTGTGGAGACCAATGGACATTCACGGAGAGTTTGATCCTGGCTCAGGACGAACGCTGGCGGCGTGCTTAACACATGCAAGTCGAACGGTGATCTTGGTGCTTGCACCGGGTGATCAGTGGCGAACGGGTGAGTAACACGTGAGTAACCTGCCCCCGACTCTGGGATAACTTCGAGAAATCGGAGCTAATACCGGATATGAGACGTACAGGCATCTGTAGCGTCTGGAAAGAATTTCGGTCAGGGATGGACTCGCGGCCTATCAGCTAGTTGGTGGGGTAATGGCCCACCAAGGCGACGACGGGTAGCCGGCCTGAGAGGGCGACCGGCCACACTGGGACTGAGACACGGCCCAGACTCCTACGGGAGGCAGCAGTGGGGAATATTGCACAATGGGCGAAAGCCTGATGCAGCGACGCCGCGTGGGGGATGAAGGCCTTCGGGTTGTAAACCCCTTTCAGCAGGGAAGAAGCGAAAGTGACGGTACCTGCAGAAGAAGCGCCGGCTAACTACGTGCCAGCAGCCGCGGTAATACGTAGGGCGCAAGCGTTGTCCGGATTTATTGGGCGTAAAGAGCTCGTAGGCGGTTTGTCGCGTCTGCTGTGAAAACCCGAGGCTCAACCTCGGGCCTGCAGTGGGTACGGGCAGACTAGAGTGCGGTAGGGGAGACTGGAATTCCTGGTGTAGCGGTGGAATGCGCAGATATCAGGAGGAACACCGATGGCGAAGGCAGGTCTCTGGGCCGCAACTGACGCTGAGGAGCGAAAGCATGGGGAGCGAACAGGATTAGATACCCTGGTAGTCCATGCCGTAAACGTTGGGCACTAGGTGTGGGGCTCATTCCACGAGTTCCGTGCCGCAGCTAACGCATTAAGTGCCCCGCCTGGGGAGTACGGCCGCAAGGCTAAAACTCAAAGGAATTGACGGGGGCCCGCACAAGCGGCGGAGCATGCGGATTAATTCGATGCAACGCGAAGAACCTTACCAAGGCTTGACATATACCGAAAACTCATGGAGACATGGGGTCCGCAAGGGCGGTATACAGGTGGTGCATGGTTGTCGTCAGCTCGTGTCGTGAGATGTTGGGTTAAGTCCCGCAACGAGCGCAACCCTCGTCCTATGTTGCCAGCACGTCATGGTGGGGACTCATAGGAGACTGCCGGGGTCAACTCGGAGGAAGGTGGGGATGACGTCAAATCATCATGCCCCTTATGTCTTGGGCTTCACGCATGCTACAATGGCCGGTACAAAGGGCTGCGATACCGCGAGGTGGAGCGAATCCCAAAAAGCCGGTCTCAGTTCGGATTGGGGTCTGCAACTCGACCCCATGAAGTCGGAGTCGCTAGTAATCGCAGATCAGCAACGCTGCGGTGAATACGTTCCCGGGCCTTGTACACACCGCCCGTCAAGTCACGAAAGTCGGTAACACCCGAAGCCGGTGGCCCAACCCTTGGGAGGGAGCCGTCGAAGGTGGGACCAGCGATTGGGACTAAGTCGTAACAAGGTAGCCGTACCGGAAGGTGCGGCTGGATCACCTCCTTTCTAAGGAGCTTCTTGGCACCGGCAACGGTGTCCAGGGCCTACTACTCGAGCGTTCGTCTCGAGGTGGGTAGCTCAAGGGTGGAACATCGACCAGTTGCGGTTTGTGGTGGTCATCTCAGTACCTTCCTTCGGGGAGTGGAACGTGGTGGTTGTCATGGATCGTTCGGCACGCTGTTGGGTCCTGAGGGAATGAGCGCGAGCTCGTACCTTGGGCCGATCGGAAGATCGGTGCGTCGGACTGCTTCGACCGGATGAACCGCCCTGCTGTTGTGGGGTAGGCGCCGGCCC
>NZ_JAMBPP010000029.1:2170-3917 GCF_023369855.1 Actinotalea alkalitolerans
TCCTCGGGGCAGGACCGCCCGTAGCTTGAGAACTGCACAGTGGACGCGAGCATCTTTATAAGATCTTTGTGGCAAGTTTATAAGGGCATACGGTGAATGCCTTGGCACCAGGAGCCGAAGAAGGACGTTGTAGCCTGCGATAAGCCTCGGGGAGTTGGCAAACGAACCGTGATCCGAGGATGTCCGAATGGGGAAACCCAGCTGGAGTCATGTCCAGTTACCCGCACCTGAATATATAGGGTGTGTGGAGGGAACGTGGGGAAGTGAAACATCTCAGTACCCACAGGAAGAGATATTCCGTGAGTAGTGGCGAGCGAAAGCGGAACAGGCCAAACCGATTGCGTGTGATAGCCGGCAGGCGTTGCGTAGTCGGGGTTGCGGGACCTTTTGGGGAGTTCTGCCGAACTTCCAAGGAGTCAGAAAGTCGCGTCATAGTCGAAGGGCATTGAAAGGCCCGGCACAGAGGGTGCAACCCCCGTAGACGAAATGGCGCGACCTCCTAAGAGGTATCCCAAGTAGCACGGGGCCCGAGAAATCCCGTGTGAATCCGGCAAGACCACTTGCTAAGCCTAAATACTCCCTGGTGACCGATAGCGGACAAGTACCGTGAGGGAAAGGTGAAAAGTACCCCGGGAGGGGAGTGAAATAGTACCTGAAACCGTGTGCCTACAATCCGTCGGAGCCTCCCTAGCAGGGGTGACGGCGTGCCTTTTGAAGAATGAGCCTGCGAGTTAGTGGTACGTGGCGAGGTTAACCCGTGAGGGGAAGCCGTAGCGAAAGCGAGTCCGAATAGGGCGATTCAGTCGCGTGCTCTAGACCCGAAGCGAAGTGATCTAGCCATGGGCAGGTTGAAGCGCGGGTAAGACCGCGTGGAGGACCGAACCCACTTGGGTTGAAAACCGAGGGGATGACCTGTGGTTAGGGGTGAAAGGCCAATCAAACTTCGTGATAGCTGGTTCTCCCCGAAATGCATTTAGGTGCAGCGTCACGTGTTTCTTGCCGGAGGTAGAGCTACTGGATGGCCAATGGGCCCTACAAGGTTACTGACGTCAGCCAAACTCCGAATGCCGGTAAGTGAGAGCGTGGCAGTGAGACTGCGGGGGATAAGCTCCGTAGTCGAGAGGGAAACAGCCCAGACCACCAGCTAAGGCCCCTAAGCGTATGCTAAGTGGGAAAGGATGTGGAGTTGCACAGACAACCAGGAGGTTGGCTTAGAAGCAGCCACCCTTGAAAGAGTGCGTAATAGCTCACTGGTCAAGTGATTCCGCGCCGACAATGTAGCGGGGCTCAAGTATACCGCCGAAGCTGTGGCATTCACACAATAGCTAGGTCTTCGTGATCCAGGCGTGTGGATGGGTAGGGGAGCGTCGTGTGGCGAGTGAAGTCGCGGGGTGACCCAGCGGTGGACGCCACACGAGTGAGAATGCAGGCATGAGTAGCGAAAGACGGGTGAGAAACCCGTCCGCCGAATGACCAAGGGTTCCAGGGCCAGGCTAATCCGCCCTGGGTAAGTCGGGACCTAAGGCGAGGCCGACAGGCGTAGTCGATGGACAACGGGTTGATATTCCCGTACCGGCGAAGAACCGCCCATACCGAACCCGGTGATGCTAAGTGCCCAAAGCCATCTAGAGCCCTTCGGGGACGTGATGGTGGAGCGCACGACCCGAACCGGTAGTAGGTAAGCGTATTAACAGGGGTGACGCAGGAAGGTAGCCCAGCGTGGCGATGGTAGTCCACGTCCAAGGTC
>NZ_JAMBPP010000029.1:4008-5644 GCF_023369855.1 Actinotalea alkalitolerans
CCAAGGTTGTAGGGCGAGCTGTAGGCAAATCCGCAGCTCACATAGCCTGAGAACTGATGGTGACCGCTTATGCGGGATGATTGGGTGATCCTATGCTGCCTAGAAAAGCCTCGGCGCGAGGTTCAAGCCGCCCGTACCCTAAACCGACTCAGGTGGTCAGGTAGAGAATACTAAGGCGATCGAGAGAATCATGGTTAAGGAACTCGGCAAAATGCCCCCGTAACTTCGGGAGAAGGGGGGCCTGAGGCGTGAAGGCACTTGCTGCCGGAGCGTTTGAAGGCCGCAGAGACCAGGGAGAAGCGACTGTTTACTAAAAACACAGGTCCGTGCGAAGTCGCAAGACGATGTATACGGACTGACGCCTGCCCGGTGCTGGAAGGTTAAGAGGACGGGTCAGCTCTTCGGAGCGAAGCTCAGAATTTAAGCCCCAGTAAACGGCGGTGGTAACTATAACCATCCTAAGGTAGCGAAATTCCTTGTCGGGTAAGTTCCGACCTGCACGAATGGCGTAACGACTTCTCCGCTGTCTCAACCGTGAACTCGGCGAAATTGCACTACGAGTAAAGATGCTCGTTACGCGCAGCAGGACGGAAAGACCCCGGGACCTTTACTATAGCTTGGTATTGGTGTTCGGTACGGCTTGTGTAGGATAGGTGGGAGACTGTGAAGCCGGCACGCCAGTGTCGGTGGAGTCAACGTTGAAATACCACTCTGGTCGTTCTGGATATCTAACCTCGGTCCGTAATCCGGATCAGGGACAGTGCCTGGTGGGTAGTTTAACTGGGGCGGTTGCCTCCTAAAAAGTAACGGAGGCGCTCAAAGGTTCCCTCAGCCTGGTTGGCAATCAGGTGGCGAGTGCAAGTGCACAAGGGAGCTTGACTGTGAGACTGACAAGTCGAGCAGGGACGAAAGTCGGAACTAGTGATCCGGCGGTGGCTTGTGGAAGCGCCGTCGCTCAACGGATAAAAGGTACCCCGGGGATAACAGGCTGATCTTGCCCAAGAGTCCATATCGACGGCATGGTTTGGCACCTCGATGTCGGCTCGTCGCATCCTGGGGCTGGAGTAGGTCCCAAGGGTTGGGCTGTTCGCCCATTAAAGCGGTACGCGAGCTGGGTTTAGAACGTCGTGAGACAGTTCGGTCCCTATCCGCTGCGCGCGCAGGAAACTTGAGAAGGGCTGTCCCTAGTACGAGAGGACCGGGACGGACGAACCTCTGGTGTGCCAGTTGTTCCGCCAGGAGCACGGCTGGTTAGCTACGTTCGGAAGGGATAACCGCTGAAAGCATCTAAGCGGGAAGCCTGCTTCAAGATGAGGTTTCCATGGGGTTTAACCCCGAGAGGCTCCCAGCTAGACCACTGGGTGAATAGGCCGGATGTGGAAGTGTGGACTAAAGACACACGCAGCTGACCGGTACTAATAAGCCGATAACTTGACACACTTATATTGCTACGCGTCCACTGTGCGGTTCCCGAGATACGGTCGGGAACCCGATTGACATCTCCATAGAGTTACGGCGGTCATAGCGAAGGGGAAACGCCCGGCTCCATTCCGAACCCGGAAGCTAAGCCCTTCTGCGCCGATGGTACTGCATGGGAGACTGTGTGGGAGAGTAGGTCGCCGCCGAACACCCTTTC
>NZ_JAMBPP010000002.1:0-182437 GCF_023369855.1 Actinotalea alkalitolerans
GCCTACATGCAGCTCACCGCCGACGACGTCGAATACCACTCCACCGCCCTCCCCACCACCACCACCGGAAGCACACCCCGATGAGCACCCTGACCGCCCCCGACCTGACCGCCCCCGCCCCCACCGCACCGGGACGGCCGGTGCCCGGGCCGTACCGGGTCACCTTCGCCCGGGTCGTCCACGCCGAGTGGATCAAGTTCCGCACCGTCCGCTCGACCCTGTGGACGCTGATCGCCACCGTCCTGCTGATGGTCGGGGTGAGCGTCCTGGCCTCCTGGGGCAGCACGCTCACCATCGAGGGGCAGGAGCCCGTGCTTGGCATGAACGTCGCCCAGCTCCTCAGCGCCGGCTACCAGCTGGGACAGCTCGCGGTCGCCGTGCTCGGTGTGCTGACCATCGCGGGCGAGTACTCCACCGGGATGATCCGCTCGACCGTCGCCGCCGTGCCCCGGCGGCTGCCGACCCTCGGCGCCAAGGCCCTCGTGCTGAGCCTGGTCGTGGCCGCCGTCAGCCTCGTCGCGATGGTCCTGTCCTACGTGGCGACCATGCCCTTCCACGACCGCCTCGGGGCGACCTTCGACCTGACCTCCGCCGAGACGCTGCGCATGACCGTCGGCCTGCCCCTGTACCTGGTCGCCGTCGCGCTGCTGGCGTTCGGGGTCGGCGCCCTGCTGCGGCACAGCGCCGGGGCGCTGACCGCGGTGCTCGGCATGCTGCTCGTGATCGACAACATCGTGACGATGATCCCGCTGCGCCTCTTCGAGCTGGTCGGCCCGTTCCTGCCGTCGGCAGCCGGGCGTCGAGTCCTGTTCGACGACGAGATGCTCGCCTCGGTCGACGCGATGACGTCAGGCACCGTGCTGACCCCCTGGCAGGGGTACGGCGTCCTGGTGGCGTGGGCAGCGGTCACGGTCGCCGTCGCCGCCGTGCTCCTGCACCGACGCGACGCCTGAGACCGGGCGTCACCCCACCCGGAAGCGCTCCACCAAGGAGTCCAGCAGTGCGTCGTGCGCCGGGTCGACCCTCCGACGGGTCGGCTCGGCGTCGTACCAGGCGACGATCTCGCGGGCACCCTGCTCGAACGGGACCGTCGCGACGAAGTCGGGCACCACGCTGCGCAGCTTGGTGTTGTCGAAGACCATCGAGTGGGCCTTGTCGCCCAGCAGCCCGGCCCCCCAGCCCGGGTCGGCAGCGGCGATCACGTCGGAGGGGACGTGGACGATCCGGGCCTCGCACCCTGCTGCGGAGGCCAGCGCCCGGGTGATCTGGTCCCAGGTCAGGGCGTCGTCGGAGGTGATGTGGAAGGCCTCGCCGAGGGTGCGCGGGTGACCCAGGAGCGGGACGAACCCGCGCGCGAAGTCGCTGTGGTGCGTGAGCGTCCACAGCGAGGTGCCGTCCCCGTGCACCACGACCTCCTTGCCGCGACGCATCCGGTCGATCACGGTCCACCCGCCGTCGAGCGGGATGAGCGTCCGGTCGTAGGTGTGGGAGGGCCGCACGACCGTCGCCGGGAAGCCGTCCTGGCGGTAGGCCGCGGTCAGCACCTCCTCGCAGGCGATCTTGTCGCGGGAGTACTGCCAGAAGGGGTTGCGCAGCGGGGTCGACTCGACCACCGGCACCCGCGCGGGTGGCGTCTGGTAGGCCGAGGCCGAGCTGATGAACACGTACTGGGCGGTGCGCCCGGTGAACAGGTCGATGTCGGTCCGCACGTGCTCGGGGGTGAAGGCCACCCAGTCGACCACGGCGTCGAACTCCAGGTCACCCAGCGCGGCCCGCACCGACGCGGGGTCCCGGATGTCCCCGTGCAGCGCTGTCGCCCCGTGCGGCACCGGGCGGTCGCTCGTGCCGCGGCTCAGCAGGTGCAGGTCGATCCCCCGCTCGAGCGCGAGGGCCGAGCACGCCGAGCTGATCGTCCCGGTACCACCGATGAACAAGACCTTGAGGGCGCTCATCCTCGCACCCTAGCCCTGGGCCGACGGCGGCACCGGGCGCACCGCCGCCGCTGCGGCCAGGTCGGCGAAGACCCCCCGCAGGCCCGGGTAGATCTGCTGGTGCACGGCGTACAGGGCGTCGTAGACCGGCGCGAGCCCCTGATCGGGCAGGACGTCGTGCCCCTCCGGCTCGGGGGTGACGCGCCCGGAGGCGATCGCCCCAGCCGCGACCAGGTGCTGCCAGGCCAGGGCCGCGGCACCGGCCGCACTCACCTCACCCGCGGAGCACACCCGCACCGGCCGCTGGGTGATGTCGCTGAGGATCTGCACCCACAGCGTGCTCCGCGCTCCCCCACCCACGGCACGGATCTGCTCGACCGGACGACCCGTCGCGCGCTCGAGCCGCTCGAGGTGCAGACGCAGCTCGAAGCCGACACCCTCGAGGACCGACCGGTACAGGTGACCGCGGGTGTGCCGACCGTGCCAGCCGACGGTCGCGCCCCGCGCCAGCGGGTCCCAGTGCGGGGTCTGGGCGGCGTTCCAGTACGGCACGGTGAGCAGCCCCTCGGCCCCGGCGGGGACCGCGGCCGCGAGGTCCTCCAGGTCCGTGCCCGACGCCCCGCCGAGCTCCTCACGGCACCAGGTGGCCACGTACGCCGCAGCGTTGAGCACCGTCTCCAGGGTGTAGCCCTGCGCGGTCATGCCCGCCAGGGTCCGGAACGCGGGGTCCCACAGGTAGGTGTCGGAGTGCACCCCCAGCACCATGGACGTCCCCAGGTTGAGGTACGCGACCCCCGGGGCCGTGGCACCCAGGGCGAGTCCGGCGGCCTGGCCGTCGCCGATGCCCGCCACGAGCGGTACCGGGCCGGGCAGCCCGAGCTCACGCGCGACCTCAGGGGTCAGCGACGCCAGGACGTCGCCGGCGGGTACCAGTGCGGGGAGCTGGTCGTGGCGCACCCCGGCGAGGGCGAGCAGCTCAGGTGACCACGCGCCGCGCTGCAGGTCGAGCAGCCCGAGGGTGTCGGCCGAGGCGTGGCTGGTGGCCCACCGCCCGGTGAGTCGCAGGCACAGGTACGCCTGGACGTCCCCCACCCTGGCGGCCTGCTCGAGCACCACGGGCTCGTGTCGGGAGAGCCACGCGAGCTTGTACAGCGCGGGGGTGGTGTCCGGCGGCTTGCCCGAGAGCTCGTGGACCCTCGCGGACCCGAGCTCGGCGATCTCCTCGTGGGCGCGGCCGTCGAGCCAGAGCACCGCCGGACGCAGGGGCTGCCCCTGGGCATCCAGGCAGACGAAGGTCTCGCGCTGGTGCGTCAGGCACAGAGCCGCGACCCGGCCGGGGTCGTCGAGCTCACCGACCGCCTCGGCGACTGCCGCGCGGGTCGCCGTCCACCAGTGCGTGGCGTCCTGCTCGTGCCACGCCGCGACCGGCTGGGTGGTCCGCAGCGGTCGTGAGGCGCTCGCCACCACGTGACCGTCCTGGTCGTGGACCACGGCCTTGGCGGCGGTCGTCGAGCAGTCGACCGCGACGACCAGCCTCATGCGCCGGGCTCGACGACGACCTTGAGACCGGTCCGGGCGTCGGCCACCGCGAAGGCCTGCGCCGAGTCGTCGAGGCCGAAGGTGTGGGTGACCACGGACCTCACGTCGACCACCCCCCGCTCGACCAGTCGCGTGGTACGCGGGTACATCTCCTTCATCCGGCGCGAGAGCAGCAGGCTCAGCCCCTTGCGGCGAGCCACCGACGCCGGGAACGTCGTGCTGTCCTGCCCGGGGATGCCCGCCAGGATCACCTTGGCCCCGGCGCGCGCAGCGTGCACCGAGAGCCCGACCGCCGCGTCGTTGCCGGCCACCTCGACCACGACGTCGGCGCCGCGTCCGTGGGTCGCCTCGGCGACCTGGTCCAGGATGTCCGGGTGGTGCGCGTCCAGGGCGACGTCGGCGCCCAGGGCCACCGCCGCCGCGCGGCGGTGGGCGAGCGGCTCGACCGCGACCACGCGCGTCGCCCCGGCCGCGCGGGCCAGCTGGACCACGCACAGGCCGATCGGACCGCAGCCGACGACGGCGACCGTCGCGCCCAGGCGGGGGCGCGCGAGGTCCATCGCGTGCAGCGCGACCCCCAACGGCTCGAGCATCGCGGCGTCCGCGTCGCTCAGCGCGTCAGGGACCGGGTGCAGCAGCTCGGTGGGCCAGGCGACGAGCTCGCGCAGGCCACCGTCGGTCCGGCCGTGGCCCGCGAACCCGACGGTCGGGCACAGGTTCCGGTTGCCCTCGAGGCAGTGCTCGCACCTCCCGCACGGGTGCGCCGGGTCGACCGCGACCCGCACACCGTCCTGCGGGCCACCCTGCACCACGCCGGCGAGCTCGTGCCCCAGGACCAGAGGTGTCGACAGACCGGCGTCACCGATGCCGCCCTCGCTGAACCAGTGCAGGTCGGAGCCGCACAGTCCCACCGCGGTGACCCGGACCAGGCTCTGCCCCTGGGTCGGGACCGGGTCAGCCTCGTGACCGACCCGGACGTCCCCCACCGCGTGCAAGCGTGCAACCCTCATCTGACCCGTCCCTCGTCGTCCTCGCCGATCCCGGTCGAATCGATCCTAGGTGAGCGGTCGTGGCCGCGACCCACCCGCACCGGGACGCCGCACCCCTGCGGTGGGCGGGGCCGTCAGCGGGTCCTCGGGCCACGCGTGCTTGGGGTAACGACCCCGGAGCTCGGACCTCACCTGCGGGTACCCGGTGCGCCAGAACGACTCGAGGTCGGCCGTGACCGCTGCCGGACGACGCGCCGGGGAGAGCAGGTGCAGCACGAGGGGGACGCGGTCGTCGGCGAGCCGAGGGGCGCGCCGCCACCCGAAGACCTCCTGGACCCGCACGGAGAGCACGGGCTGCGCAGGGTCCGCGTAGTCGATCCGGACCCGCGACCCGCTCGGGACCACCACCTGCTCGGGGGCCAACCCGTCCAGACGACCGGCCTGCGGCCAGGGCAGCAACCTGCGCAGCGCGGAGACGACGTCGATCCGGGCGAGGTCCCTGGCCCCGCGCACCCGAGCGAGGTCGGGGCCGAGCCACCCCTCGATCCCCTCGAGCAGCGCCTCGTCGCCGACGTCGGGCCAGGGCGCACCCATCGCCGCGTGCAGGAAGGCCATCCGGCGCCGCAGCCCGGACGCGGCCGCCGACCAGGGCAGCAGGTCGAGGCCCTCCCGTGCGAGCCCGTCACGGACGGCGCGCGCGACCAGGGCGGGTGGCGGGTCAGGGATCCGCGTCGAGGTCAGCTCGATCGCCCCGAGCCACGTGCTGCGGCGGGCGACCACCTGGCCGTCCTCCCACCCGACCCTGTCCTCGGTGCGCACGGCCGAGGGCGCGGCCTCACGCGCGAGGGCCTCGTCGAGCGGTGCGGCCGAGCGCACCAGGGCGTCACGTCGTCCCGCGCCGCGGTCGGCCTCGGCGACCGCCAGCCACGTCAACCCGCTGAGCACGCCGTGCTCCCCGGGCACCACGGCGCCGGTCCCCGAGGCCATCAGGTAGGTCGAGCCCCCGGGGCGCCGCCGGGCGATCCTGTCGGGATGGGCAAGCGCGACGACCAGACCGACCGCCAGGTCGTCGGGGAGGGCGTCGGGCGAGCGACCTGCCCGGCCGCCACGCCCCTCGGGCAAGGTTGCCCGGAGGCGGGCCACCTGGGCGCGCCACTGCGGGGTCTCAGGGCCACCTCGCCGCATCTCACGCAGCGCGGCGACGAGGTCACCACCGGGCGATCGCACGTCGAGCGACAGCAGGGCGACGACCTCCGCGGCGCGGCGGGCACCCACCACCTCGGCCGAGTCGAGCAGGGCCCGGGCCAGGCGTGGGTCGGCGGCCACCCGGGCGATGGCCCGACCTCGGGGGGTGGCGGCACCGTCGGGGGTCACCGCTCCGAGCCCGTCGAGCACGGTGCGCGCGACAGCCATCCCCGCACCGGGCGGCGGGTCCAGCCAGACCAACCCCGTGCCGTCCGGGCTCCCCCAGCAGGCCAGGTCGAGGGCGAAGGCCGTCAGGTCTGCGGTGAGGATCTCCGGCTCGGGGTGCTGCGCGAGCCGCGCGTGCTCGGCCTGCGACCAGCAGCGGTAGACGGCGCCCGGGCCCTCCCTGCCCGCCCGGCCTGCACGCTGCGTCGCACCGGCCCTGCTGACGCCGACGGTCACCAGCCCGGCGAGCCCGCGGCGGTGGTCGGTGCGCGGCTGACGCGCCAGACCGGCGTCCACCACGCAGCGGACCCCCGGCACCGTCAGCGAGGACTCCGCCACCGCCGTGGACACCACGACCCGGCGCCGCGCTCCCCGCGCCAGGGCGAGGTCCTGCTCACGGTGGCCCAACCTGCCGTGCAGCGGACGCACGTCCACCGCCGTCCCGGAGCCGTCGACGGCTCCCGCGAGCCGGCGGACGACCCCGTTGACCTCCCCGGCCCCGGGCACGAAGACCAGCACGTCCCCCTCACGCTCGCTCAGCGCACGACGGACGCTGGCCGCCACGTGGTCCAGGAACGCCGGAGTCACCCCACGGTCGTCGAGACGAGCGGTGCGCCCGGGAGCCGGGCACCAGATCTCCTCGACGGGGTGCAGCGCGCCCGGGATGTCGATCACCGGGGCCGGCGGCGTCGCTCCGTCCGGCTGAAGGGCACCACCCAGGAGGTGGGCCGTGCGCTCGGACTCGACCGTCGCCGACATCGCGACCAGCACCAGGTCGGGCCGCAGGTGGGTCCGCACGTCGACGAGCAGGGCCAGCGCCAGGTCGGCATCGAGGTGGCGCTCGTGCACCTCGTCCAGGATCACCGCCCCCACACCCGGGAGGTCCGCGTCGCGCTGGAGTCGGCGCACCAGGACCCCGGTGGTGACCATCTCGACCCGGGTCGAGGCGCTCGTGCGGCTCTCGCCGCGCACCGAGAAGCCGACCGTGCGGCCGACCGGCTCACCCAGCAGGTGGGCGAGCCGGTGCGCGGCAGCGCGGGCCGCGATCCTCCGCGGCTGGGTGACCACCACCCGCCCCGGCACCAGACCGGCCACGAGCGGCGGGACGAGCGTCGTCTTCCCCGTGCCCGGCGGTGCGTGCACCACCGCGGTGCCGTGCCCGCGAAGCGCAGCCGAGAGCGACCCGAGCCCGTCCGCGACAGGCAGATCGGGCGGGTCGGCGAGCAGCCGCTCGAGGGCATCCGGGGGCACGGCTGCAGTCTGCCCCGTCCGCCGCGTCGTCGGGCACCGCGGGGTGGTCAGCGCGGGTCAGCCGGCCGGGTCGCACCGGCACCTGCCGACCGCGGGCCTCAGGGTGTCAGCCCCTGAGCGAGGGCGTCGGCGAGCACGTCCGCGTCCCCCGAGACCTGCGCCCGCGCGTCCTCCACGGTGCGGCGACCCCAGAGCAGCAGGGCGAGCTCGGCCGCCGAGCCGCGGACGCTCACCGCGGGTGGACCGTCGTCGGCGGTGTCGAGCCGCCAGGTGCGCCCGGCGTCCGTGGCCACGAGCTCGATCGCGGACGGCAGCCGCGGCATCCGTCCGAGGTGCACCTGGCGTGGCTGCATCACCGTGACGACCTCGTCCACGGTGTCGGCCCACACCTCGGGGGCCACCGCCAGACCGAGCCCACCGGCGGTCCGCAGGTCCCAGAGGTGCACGAGGGTCTCGTGGAGCTGGCGACGACGCCAGAAGGACGCGCGGCCCGGCCCCACGAGCGTGAGGCACGGCGCCTCGGGCCCGGCCCCGCCCAGGACCTCACGCAGCTCGGCGGCGCACGTGCGGTAGAGGTCCTGAAGGTCGGACGGTCCCTCCCCGAGCGGTTCCTCGGGCCCGCCCCGGACGTGCGCGGCCGCCCAGTGGTGGACGCGGGCGAGATGGTCGGCGAGGTCTCGCACCCGCCAGGCTCCGCACCACGGCACGGCCGTCGAGGGGTCGACGTCGCGCAGGGTGCGCAGGAAGTCCGCCTGGACGCCCTCGAGATGACCGAGGAGGTCGAGCTCCGTCATCGGCTGGCAACCCGTCCTGGGAATGGCGTCGCGGCTCAGGCGAGCGCGGCCGCCCGCTCCCGCAGCCGTGGCAGCACATGGGTCTGGTACTGCTCGATGAAGCGTGCCTGGTCCGGCCCCGGGGCGTGGAACACCAGGTGCCGGAACCCCATGCCGACGTAGTCCCAGATGCGCTCGACGTGCTCCTCGGGGTCGTCCGAGACGATCCAGCGCGAGGCCGTGCGCTCGATCGGCAGCGCGTCGGCCAGGCGCTCCATCTCGACCGGGTCCTCGACGCCCGTCTTCTCCTCGCTCGAGAGCGCCAGCGCTCCCCAGAAGCGGGTGTCCTCCAGGGCGCGGCGACGGTCGGTGTCGAACGAGACCTTGACCTCGATCATCAGGTCCAGGTCGTCCAGGGTGCGCCCCTCCTTCGCGGCGCCCTCCGCCAGGGCCGGCAGGAGCGTCTCGGTGTAGAGCTCGCGCCCCTTCCCCGAGGTGCAGATGAACC
The DNA here is from genome assembly GCF_023369855.1 of Actinotalea alkalitolerans. Lineage (GTDB taxonomy): Bacteria > Actinomycetota > Actinomycetes > Actinomycetales > Cellulomonadaceae > Actinotalea. Next base: position 8,402 of record NZ_JAMBPP010000002.1, read on the forward strand.
CGTCGCCCAGACGCCCGGCCAGGCGCGTCGCCGCAGGCCCCGACGCGGCGACGTACAGGGGCACAGGGGTCTCGGGCCGGTCGTAGATCGTGGCGTTCTCGGTCCGGTAGTGAGCCCCCTCGAAGGTGACCCGCTCACCGGCCCACAGCTCCTGGATGAGCAGGATCGCCTCCTTGAAACGTGCGAAGCGCTCCTTGCCCTCGGGCCACTCGATCCCCAGCGGTGCCTCGTTCATCGCCTCGCCCGAGCCGATCCCCAGGATCACCCGGCCCGGCGCGAGGCAGCCGAGGGTCGCGAAGGCCTGGGCGACCACACCGGGGTGGTAGCGGAAGGTGGGCGTCAGCACGCTCGTGCCGACCAGGACACGCTCGGTGCTCGCCACCAGCGCCCCCAGCCACGGCAGTGCCGCAGGCGCGTGGCCGCCGGTGTGGCGCCAGGGCTGGAGGTGGTCGCTGACGAACACCGAGTCGAAGCCCGCACGCTCGGCTCGGACCGCGAAGTCGATCAGCTCCCGCGGTCCGAACTGCTCTGCGGACGCCTTGTAGCCGAACCTCAGCACGCCGGACTCCTCCTGTGGACGGACCGCACCCACCGACGGTGGATCAGCACCCCGCGCTCGCACCAGGTCGGGCACCGGGGAGGTCCCTCACCTTACGCCGGGTGGCCGACGACGGACCGGTCGGCAGAGGTGGTCGGCCGAGGTGGTCGGATGGTTCAGCGCGCCGGGTGGCGCGTGCACAGCCACCGCATCTCGCGGGCGAGCCGCTGCGCCCACCAGTCGACCTCGGCCCAGTCCCGGAAGTCACCTGCGGGCAGCTCGTCCAGGACCGCCGGGTCGGCCCGGGCGGCGCGTTCCCGGTAACCCAGGGTGCGCGGGTCCAGGGCGCCGTGGAAGACCCTGTGCTCGCGGGCACCCACGGCCTGGATGAGGTCGGTCAGGTCCGGCGGGCGGGCGACCCGCCACACCGGGGGCGAGATCACGTCCGGGCGTTCGACACCCAGCGGGCCGCAGCTGAAGAACCAGACCGGGCGTACGGCGAGCTCGTCCTCGAACCGCCGGACGAAGGTGACCGCCTCCTCGAGCCACAGGGCGTGCTGGACAGCACTGCCCACGACCACCGCCTCGTGGTCGCTGAAGCCGTCCACGGCGAGCACCGACCGCGCGAGCGCAGGTCGGTTCTGCTCCGTGAGGGTCGCTGCGATGCGACGCGCGATCCCCTCGGTCGACCCGTGACGGCTGGCATAGGCGACAAGGACGGACATGAGGTTCACCCCCCAAGCCATCATGCGTCCGTTCGGCCCGCCGGGCCAGCCGGACCGACCCCGCCCTCGCGGGCGGGCAGAGCCGATGACGCCCGTCCCTCCTACCCTGGACGGGATGAGGTGGACCGCGGCTCCGGGCCCGGCTCCGGTGCCCGACGCCGGACCGGGGTGCGAGCCCGTCCGGGACGGCCTGCTCGCCGAGCCCGTCTCGGCGGTCACCAGCCTGGCCTTCGTCGTCGCGGCAGCACTGATCGTGCTGCTGGCCCGACGGTCGGCCCGCAGGTCAGCGTCGGACGACACGCAGCGACCCCCCGGACCGGTGACCGGCTACGCGCTGCTGGTGGCCGGCATCGGCGTCGGCTCGGTGATCCAGCACGGACCCGACCCCCCTGGGGCCGACCTCGCCCACGACCTCCCGCTGGTCGCCACCCTCGCCTTCGTCGCGGCGGACTCGTTCGCCGACCTGGCCCGACGCCCGCGGACCTGGTGGTGGTGGGCCGTCCCGTCGCTCGCCCTGGTCCCCCTGATCCTCGCGGCACCCCTGGTGGCCGACGGGGTGCAGGTCGCGGTGGCCACGGTCGCGGTCGGCCTCACCCTGCTCAGGGCCGCTCGACGACCCGCGACCCGGGTGCGCGTCCTGGCGGCCGTGGCCGTGCTGGCCGTGGGTGCGACCATCGGCACGTTGTCGCGCGCCGGTGGTCCTCTGTGCGTGCCCGAGAGCATCTGGCAGGGGCACGCGGCCTGGCACGTGCTCGCCTCGACCGCGCTGGTGGTGCTGGCACCGGTGCTCGGTCTCAGCCCGAGCCGTGACTCGGACCGTAGGTGAGACGCCGCAGCAGCACCTCGAACGGGCCCCGCAGCCCGCGGCGCTCCAGGACCACCGCGAGCACCAGGGTGGTGAGCCATGCGCCGACGGCGATCGCGTAGGCCCCCAGGTATCCGAGACCGTCACCGAGCGCCAGCCCCCACGGGGAGAGCAGCGGCGCCATCAGCAGCGACTGGCCGAGGTAGCCGGTCAACGACCGTTCGCCGAGTGCGGCGAGCGCGCCGGGCAGCCCTCGCCGACCGCGCGCGGACCATCGGTGGGCGAGCAGCGCGAAGCCGCAGATGTAGCCCCATCCCGCGTACATGCCACCCAGCAGCGTGACCCAGGTGGCGACCACCGCCGTGCCAGTCCCGGGCTGCCACACGCCCAGCGCGATCAGGGTCACCGGCAGCGAGCTGGTGAGGTTCACGACCATGCCCGAGACGAAGACCCTCCGCAGGACGACGAGGTTGTCCGCAGGACGGTCCAGCCAGCCCGCGCGACGGAGCATGATCCCGCCGATCATGAGCGGCAGGTACGCCATGAGGAGCACCGCGAAGACCATGCCCCCCGCACTCGTGGCCAGGCCGTGCACGACGTGGGAGAGGTAGCCGGACCCGGCGGGATGCTCACCCGCAGCCAGACCCTCGTCCAGCGTCGACCCCATCGAGAGCATGACGGCGAACCCGGGCAGGCCGACCAGGGCGACGAACACGAGGGTCCCCCACAGCCATCGACGCAGCGCCCTGCCGGACAGCTGGACCAGCCCCAGGACGATCAGCCCGGAGGCGCCGTACGCGGCGAGGATGTCACCCGAGAACAGCAGGCCGGCGTGCAGCACACCGAGCGCGACCAACCACCAGCTGCGCCGGCGCAGCACCCGACGGACCCCTCGCGGGTCTACTCCCCGGGCCGCCATGCGTGAGGCCATCACCGCGATGCCGAAGCCGTACAGGATCGCGAACATCGGCCGTGAGCGCTCGGCCATGAGCAGCTGCTCGAGGGCGTGGGCGAGGCGGTCGACCCCCACCGCGTCGGCCGCGTTGCCGTACTCGTCGAGCCCGCGACCCCACAGGTACATCCCGACGTTCGCGACCGCGATGAACAGGAGCATGGCTCCGCGGGCGATGTCGGGGGCGAGCGACCGCTCGGCCCTGGTGATCGAAGCGGGACGCTCGAGGGCGACCGCCTCGACGGCGCCTGATGCGGCGGAGCTCATTCCGGCCGCCTCGTCTGCCGCACCCGGCCGCGCGACCGAGGCCCGTCGGACGCGTCGAGCAACCAGGCGATTTCCCGGCGGAGCAGGTCGGACCGGCTCGGGCTCTCGTAGGAACGCTCGTCGTGGCCGAGCCCGTCGTAGAGCACCCGGCCGGGCCCGGGTGCCTGCCACACCACCGGGTGCTCTCGCCCCTCGTGCTCTGCCGTCAGCAGCACGTGCGAGCGTCGGTCGATCTCGAGGTCGCAGTAGCGCTCGTCGTAGGCCTCGACCCCGGCCAGCCCCGTGGTGACCGGGTGGTCGACGTCAACGGCCCGGAACGACGCCTGGCCGATCGGTGGGTGCCACGAACGGTCGGGGACCCAGCGGCCGCCGAGGTCGCGCGCCCAGGTCGGGCTGTCGGCGAACGTGTTGGCGGCCTGGTGCAGGCCCAGGAGCGGTACGCCCTGCGCCACCAGCGCGGCGAGGCGCGCGTGGAAGGCGACCCACGCCTGGTCGTCCCCGTCGAAGCCCGGATCCACCCTCCCCCTGCCGGCAGCGACCACCAGGAGGGCGGTCGACTCCGCCGTCGCGTCGGCGAGCGCGTCAGGGAAGGTGCTGCGCACCGTCACGGGTACCTGGAGGTCGTCCAGCACGCGAAGCACCCGGACGGCAGTGGCGGCGTGGTCGTGCCACGGGTCCTCGTAGCGACCGCGACCGACCAGCACGAGCACGTGAGATGACATCAAGGGCCTCCGGCCAGCGTTCGGGACGTGCACCGGCGCTCGGGTGACGGGGTGTGCACGGGTCCAGCCTGCCAGCCTGAGCACGCCCGGGACCCTAGGACCTTCGGACCCCTTCGCCATCGGCGTTCTTTTGTACTGTCCAGTACATAAAGTCACGCCGACGTGGCAAGACCCCGAAGGAGAGCACCGATGTTCCTGTTCGAGTCCATCCCCTGGTACTCCGCCGCGATGTGGGTGGTGGTCGTCGCTGTCCTGATCGGGCTGAGCGAGCTGACCCGCGCCAGCAAGAAGGCGGGCATCGCCCTGTTCATCGTGCTGCCGATCATCCTGACGATCTTCGTCTGGCCCACCACGGCAGCCCACGGCTCCGCGACCGGCAGCTGGTTCCACTGGGTCAAGGTGTACTCGGCCCTGGCCGGCTGCATCGGGTTCATGGCCCTGCGATACATCCCGCGCTTCGCCAGGAACCGCTACTGGCTGATGTTCCCGGCCGCGATCCTGGCGATCAACATCCTCGAGGCGGTCATCCGCGACTTCGAGGTCTACAGCCTCAACGGCATCGTCGACGGCGTGATGATGGTCGGCGGGCCGTGGAACATCATGAACGGCGTCGCAGGCATCCTGAACATCGTCACGATCTGCGGCTGGGCCGGGATCTACATCTCCACCAGCCGCCGCGGCGCGCGCACCATGATCTGGCCCGACATGCTCTGGTTCTGGATCATCGCCTACGACCTGTGGAACTTCGCCTACGTCTACAACGCCGTGGGCGACCACGCCTTCTACGCAGGTGCTGCGCTGCTGGTCGCCTGCACCATCCCGGCCTTCTTCATCACCAAGGGCTCCTGGCTCCAGCACCGGGCCCAGACCCTGGCCTTCTGGATGATGTTCACCATGGCCGTGCCGGCCTTCGTGGGGACCTCGACCTTCGCGGTGGGCTCGACCCACGACCCGCGAGCGCTGTACACGATGAGCGCCCTGTCCCTGGTCGCCAACGTCGCGGTGCTGGTCTACCAGGTGCGCCGGATCGTCACCCACCGCAAGAACCCGTTGACCGACGAGCTGTTCACCGACCTCGCGGCCTACCGACGGACCATCGAGGCGAATCCCCCCGCGACCCACGAGGGCGCCGAGCCCAGGGTCGCGGCCACGGTCGCCTGACCCCCCACCGACGGCGCCCCGCCACCCGAGCGCGGGGCGCCGTCGGTGAGCCGGCCGCAGACTCAAGCATCGGCAGTCGTCCCGCCCGCTCAGGGCTGGTCGGACGCCGACCTCGACTCGCGTCCTGCCGCGTGCTGGTCACGGACGTCCGCGACCTCGTCCCGCACGTCAGCGACGTCGTCGCGGTCGTCGGCCACGTCATCGCGGAGATCTGCCGCCACGTCCCGATCATCGGCCTGCCACTCGCGGACGTCGGCGACACCCTGCCGCTCGTCAGCGATCTCGTCGCGCTCATCGGCGAGCACCTCGCGCGCGTCGGCGAGCACCTCACGGTCGTCACCACGCCGGTCACGCAGGTCCGCCGCGAGGTCGCGGGCCGCACCCTCGGGGGCCGGCGCCGCGCCCGACGGAGCCGACCCGTCGTACCGCGACGGGTCGTGGTCGACCAACCAGCCGGCGAACTCGTCGAGCGGCATCGGGCGTGCGAGCAGGTAGCCCTGGACGAAGTCGCAGCCCAGCTGGCGCAGCATCACCAGCTGGTCGGACGTCTCGACCCCCTCGGCCACCGCACGGATGCCGATGCTGTGCGCCAGCGCGATGGTCGACGCGACGATCGCGGTGTCGGCGGAGTCAGAACCCAGTCCCGCGACGAAGGACTGGTCGATCTTGAGCCGGTCGACCGGGAAGTGCTTGAGGTACAGCAGCGAGGAGTACCCGGTCCCGAAGTCGTCGAGGTCCACCCCCACGCCCAGACCCTTGAGCAGGTCCAGCGTCGCCGCAGCCGCCGGAAGGTCATGCATGAGGGCCGTCTCGGTGACCTCGAGGGTGAGGGCCGACGCCTCGCACCCACCCACCAGCAGCGCGGTGCGCAGCATGTCGGCGAGCTCCGGGTCGCCCAGCTGACGCGCCGAGACGTTGATGCTGACGTTGCGCAGGGCACCGGTGCCGACCAGCTCGGCCGCGGCGCGGCACGCGCTCTGCGTCACCCACCGTCCGAGCTCGAGGATCTGGCCCGTGCGCTCGGCCACGTCGAGGAACGAGGCGGGGCCGAGCAGCCCCGCGCCCGGCCGCTCCCAGCGCACCAGGGCCTCGACCCCGAGCACCTGGTTGGTCGCGAGCTCCATGATGGGCTGGAAGTGCAGTCGCAGCTCCCCGTCGCGGATGCCCTGCTGCAGGTCGTTGGCGAGCCGGAAGGCGCCCGTCGGACTGGTTCGCAGCACCTCGCTGTACCAGACCACACGGTCGCGACCGGAGTCCTTGGCCACGCGCAGCGCATCGGTCGCCGCGGCGAGGAGGTCTGCCCCATGAGCCAGGTCGGTGGTCACGGCGCCCGTGCTCACGGTCAGGCGCAGGCTGTCGTCGCCCACCTGGAACGGCTCGTCGAGCACCTCGCCCACGGCGCGGATCAGCCGCTCGATCTCGACCGCAGGGTCGGGGGTGTCGGTCACCCAGACGAAGGAGTCGGCTTGCCATCGACCCAGCCCGGAACCGCCCACGGTGAGCAGCCGACGCGCCATCTCGGCCAGCACGGCATCGCCGGCGTCGTGCCCGTAGGCCTCGTTGACCAGCGCCAGACCGTCCAGGTCGAGCAGGGCCACGCCGCGCCCCCTGCCGGGTCCCAACGGTGCGGCCAGCCGTTGCTGGAGGACACGACGTCCGGGGAGGCCGGTGAGCTCGTCCCGTTCGACCCCGGCGAACCTCGGGGCAGCCACCGCCTCGAGGCGCCTGTGCCCGTCCTGCCCCGAGTGTCCCGGGTCGGTACGCAGGATGGCCACCGCGCCCGCGAAGCGGTCATCCGCCCGGATCGGGGCGACGTGGGCACGGACCGTCATCTCCGCACCGTTCGACTGTTGCCACACCAGCCGGCCGGGGGGCGTGGGGCGTCCTCGCAGGAGGTCCGCCCAGAGGGCGTCGTACGCCGGACGGTGCGCGTCGGGCACGATGCTCCGTGCCGCGATCCCGTGCACGTCGGAACGCGAGCGACCGAGCAGGGCCTCGGCGGCAGGGTTCCACTCGCAGACCAGACCCTGCTCGTCGAGGATCACCGTCGCGTCGGGCGAGTGCTCGAGCAGGGTCGCGAACTGACGTCTGCGGGTCTCACCGCCACCGATGCCGGCGCGCGCGTGGCGGCCTCGCCGTGCGGGGTCGGCGTGCTCGTGCGGTGCCATGGGCCGCCCCTCTGCCTGACCGCGATCGCCGCAGAGCGCTCCGACGGCCGGTCCGAGGTCGAGGATACGCCGATGATCACACCGGCCGCGGGGCCTGTCCGGAATCTCTCTCTGTGCACGGATGCGCCTCCGTGAGACGCTGAGTCGGGCGAGGTGATCGCGATGCGCACGAGCATGGGCAGCACTCGAGACCTCCTCGGCGATGTCGAGCTCATCAGCGCCGTCCGCGCAGGCGACTCGGCCGCGTTCGGGATGCTGTACCAGAGGCACTGCACTGCGGCACGCGCCGTGGCGCGCCGGTACACCAACTCCCCGGCGGACGCCGAGGACGCGGTGGCTGACGCCTTCGCCCGCGTGCTGGCCAGCCTGCGCGGCGGGGACGGTCCCGACCTCGCCTTCCGCGCGTACCTGTTCACCGTCGTGCGTCGGGTCGCCCTGCACACCGTGGAGAACGGTCGGCGGACACGACCGGCGGACGACATCTCCGCTCTCGAGACCACGCAGGAACCGGCCGGGTCCAGCGAGGACCCCGCGATGGCCGACTTCGAGCGAGGGGTCGTCACCGAGGCCTTCCACTCCTTGCCCGCACGGTGGCAGGAGGCTCTCTGGTACTCCGAGGTCGAGCGGCTCGGCCCTGCCGAGATCGCACCGATCCTGGGCCTGACCGCCAACGGTGTCGCCGCGCTGACCTACCGGGCCCGTGAAGGACTGCGCCAGGCCTACCTCCAGCAGCACCTGATGCACCCGGCCGGCACCGGCTGCGTCGAGATCAACGGCAAGCTCGGTGCGTACGTGCGCGACGGCCTCGGCCGCCGGGAGACGGTCCAGGTGGGCTCCCACCTCGAGGACTGCCCCCGGTGCCGGACGGTCGCCCTCGAGCTCGATGACGTCAACCACGGCATGCGCACGGTCATCGGACCGCTGGTGCTCGGGGCCGTTCCGTTGTGGGTCGTCGAGGGTGTCGGGTTCGGCGGTACCGCAGCGGCTGCCGCGAGCGCCGGGATGATGGGCAGCACCGGGCTCGGCAGCACCGGGTTCGGCGCTGCGGGTCTCGGTGCGGGAGCCTCCGGGGCGGGTTCCACCGCGGCCGCGGGGACCGGCGCCGTGGCAGCGTGCACGTGCGGCACGAGCGGCGGGCTGACCACCGCAGGCCTGGCGGCCGCAGGTTCGGTCGCTGCCGGCACAGTCACCGCAGGCTCGACCGCCGCCGGTTCGGTCGCCGCCGTGACCGGGGCAGCGGGGGTCATGGTCGCCGCCGCGCTCAGCGTCACGACGGCCTGGGGTGGCATCGCCGCCGTACCGGCAACTGCTGCCGACTCCTCACCACCGAGCTCGATCATCAGCGCTGAGGCCTCGACGGTAGGCACTACCGCCCTCGTGGACGGCGCCCCGGCCACCACCGCGGACCCTGACGCAGCGGTCGCACCCGTCACGGCTCCCCTCGATGTGACCCATGACTCCTTCACCACCGCCGATGCCCTCGCCACGGCGCCGACAGGTGACGGTGACCAACCATCCGTCCCGGCACCCGACACCAGCCAGCCGCTCGAGGTCCCCTCCACGAGCGACCCGACGGCGATCCCCCCGGTCGAGGTCGAGAGCACGACCTCCGTGGCACCCGTCGCGCCCTCGCCGTCACCACCGGCCGTCGAGCCCGAGGTCGAGCCCACCTCGGCTCCGGTCGCAGCGGAGACGGGCTCCGCCGCGCAGACCCCCGTCGCGCCCGTCCCCGGTGACGGTCCACCGGGGCGCCCCGCCTCGAGGCCACTGCCCGCCGCCGCCGTGCCGCTGAACGGAGGGCCGTCGTCCACCAGCGCAGCACTCCCGACCGACGCGACGCCCGCGGAACCCGGAACCCCCTCCACCCCTGCCCCGCCCACCGCTCAGCCGGCCGGGCCGGTGGTGAACCTGCAGGACAGGTCGGGCCGACCTGCCCGCGACCCTCGTGGCCCTCGGCTGTCGTCGAACCGGTCCACCACCACGGCCGAGCCCCAGGCGCCCGGAAGAGCACGTGCCGGCGCGCCCGCCCCCCACCGTGACACGCCGAGGCCCGGTGGCCCACCAGGAAGCCGCGACGGGTCAGCGTGACCCCAGCATCGCCGAGCGGACGATGGCCGTTCCCGCGCGCACGAGTGCGGCCTCCACCTGCGCCGCCGGCACGCCGCTCCCGGCGGCCATCGCGCCGTCTCGCAGCATGACCAGCTCGAGGGCGACGAGGTCGGGCTCGCGCACGCCGAGCTGACCGAGCAGGTCCGCGGCAGCACCGCGCAGCCACGATCGGTGCCGTTCGACCGCCACCTGCACCGGGTGCTCGACCTCGGGGTACTCGGCCATCGCGTTCAGGAAGGGGCACCCTCGGAAGGCCGCACCGCAGGCCTGCGCGCCCAGCGCCCTGGCGTAGCGCTCGAGCACCTCGCCCGGCCGGTCGGGGGACGCGGCACGCCAACGACCGAGCTCGCGTTGCTCGGCCTCGGAGACCGCAGACAGGTAGGCCACGACGAGCTCGTCCTTGGTCGGGAAGTGGCGGTAGAAGGTGGCCTTGGTGACACCGGCCGCCTCGATCACGAGGTCAGCGCTGACCGCCCGGATGCCGTGCCCGTAGAACAGAGGTGCAGCCACCTCGAGGATGCGCCGTGCCGCCTCGGCCTGCCCTCCGTGCCGGGTCGGGCGTCCCACGACCAGAGCGAGCTCCTGCGCCACGAGGTCGGTTCCGGTCACCACCACGAGAGGCTCCACCTGGTGATGACCGACGGCGCGGCGGGGCTCACGCCTGCAGCTCCACGTGTCGCTCCCGACGCCGGTCGCGCCACGTCCGCCAGGCGCCCGTGGACCACAGGGCCCACACGACCAGCAGTGGCTGGAAGAGCAGGCGCACCGCCCGCGCGGTGTCACTGTCGAGGCCGAACGCGTCCGTACCGGTCACGAGCTGGGAGATGTTCCCCGGGAAGATCGCGACGAAGAACGCTGCGACGGCCCACCCCACGAGCGGTCGGTGGCGTCGGCCGACCACGAGCAGCGCCGCCCCGAGGGCGATCTCGACCACGCCCGAGCCGAGCACGACCAGGTCAGGGTCGAACGGGACCCACAGGGGCACCTGTGCCTGGAACTCCTCGCGCGCGCTGGTGAGGTGGCTGACCCCGGCCATCGCGAGCACCAGCCCCAACGAGACCCGACCGATCGTGCGGCTCACCGCGGTGGCACGCCGCGCCGCCGGGGGCGCCTCCACGTCCGTCATGAGCGGGCCTGGTGGCGGACGACCGCACGGGTGTCGGTTCTCGTGGCGACGCGATGCATGATCGAACCCCTTAAGTAGACGTACTAGTTCGTCTACCTTACGCCGGCACCGCTCTCACGCACTACCCCGTGAATCTCAGGTGCCGCGCCCAGAACCCCGCGCCACCGACGCCCACGCATCAGCGGCCGCGACCCGCAGGAGGGTGGTGTCCTGCGCGGCGGTCAGCAGCCTGACCCCACGCCCGGCCCAGTGCAGGGCCATCTCCGGGTCCGAGCAGTGCAGCCCGGCGACGACACCTGCCGCGCGGCAGGTCGTCACCACGTGCTCGATCAGCGCATCGACCTCGGCCGAGTCGCGGTAGGTCGCACGACCGTGCCCGCAGCCGAGCGCCAGGTCGTTGGGGCCGATGTACACCCCGTCGACCCCGGGGACCCGGACGATCTCCTCGAGCGCGTCGACCCCTGCCTGCGTCTCGACCATCACCAGGCAGAGCACCGCAGCGTCCTGCTGGGCAGGCGGCAGGGCACCGTCGGGCCGGCTGTCACCCCACATCGGTCCCCAGCTGCGCTCCCCCACCGGTGGGAACCGGCACGCCGCTGCGGCGCGGCGGGCGTCGTCCGCGCTGTTGACCATCGGCACCAGGACCGCCGCGGCACCGGTGTCCAGGGCCCGCATCACCCCGGCCGGCTCGTTCCACGGGACCCGGACCACCGGCGCGAGCCCGGCGCCCCGCATCGACCGCAGCAGGTCCGGCAGCTCGCTGAAGGTCGCGACCCCGTGCTGGAGGTCAAGGCACACGTAGTCGAACGGGCTCGCGGCGAGCACCTCCGCCACGGCGGGGTCGGCGAGCACGCTCCACAGCCCGAACGCCGGGAGGTCCCGCGCCCAGAGATCACGCAGGTGGGCGGCGCTCGCGGCGGTCACGCCCTCGGTCGGGCTCACGACGTCGTCCTGGGGTGAGAGGCCATGGCTGCACGCTAGTCCGCCAGGCGCGACATCTCGCGTGCTCCTGCGGCGTCAGCGGTCCACGTCGTGGTCAGCCGGCCCGCTCGGCAGCGACGAGCTCACGGACCGCGGGAGCGATCTCCTGCCCGAGGAGCTGCAGGGTCGCGGCGTCGTCGGCCATCAGGATGAACCCGCTCACCCCGTGCTCCAGGGTCAGGCCGGCCAGCTGCTCGACCCACTGCGACGGTGGGCCGACGAGCAGCCTGTCGCTGCGCTCGGCGGAGAACGAGCCCCCGATGTTGAGCAGCCGTCGTACCGCACGCGGGTCCCGGCCGGCCTCGGACGCGGCCTCGTCGATGCGCCGGTTGCCCTCGGTGAGGTCCGCCGGGGAGGACAGGTACCCCAGGGAGGGCAGCCACCCGTCGGCCTTCTGGCCGACGAGGCGCAGCATCCGCGGCTTGTACGCGCCGAGCCACACGCCGATCGGGTGCGCCGGAGCAGGGCCTCGCTTGGCACCCTCGACGCGGTAGTGGGTGCCGTCGACCACGAGCCGCGACCTGTCGCCGGCGTCCCAGGTGCCGCGGATGACGTCGATGGCCTCGCTCAGGGCCTCGACCGCCTGCCCGGGGGTGAGCCGTCTGCCGCCCATCGCCTCGATCGCGTCCCAGAAGGCCCCGGCGCCCAGGCCCAGCTCGACCCGGCCCCCGCTGAGCAGGTCGAGGCTCGCCGCAGCGCGGGCCAGCACCGCCGGGGGGCGCAGCGGGAGGCTCGTGACGTTGGCCGCGACCCGGATGCGCTCGGTCCGCGCAGCGACGTACGACAGCAGGGTCCAGGTGTCCAGGAAGCCCGACTGGTAAGGGTGGTCCTGGAAGGTGACCAGGTCCAGGCCGGCCTGCTCGGAGGCGACGGCCAGGCCGACCACCCGCTCGGGGGCCGATGCGGTCGGGGTGACGAACGAGCCGAAGAGCAGGTCGTGCCGGTAGTCGGTTCCGCGGACGGGCATGGGTCCTCCTGGGATGCGCTGCGTCGATCAACCACTCGGAAGAACGCATGTGGATCAGATGACCTGCTCAACACGGCCGGGCGGCCCATGGATTCCCGCACGACCACCGCGGGTACCGGGTGCTGACCACCGTCGGACGGGCACGTCAGCTCGCGCTCAGCCGAGCCGCACGGTCACCGGGACCCCCGCCTCGATGGTCCGCGTGACGGTGCACGCGCGGTCGTGCGAGACCTGGAGCGCGCGCGGCAGGGCGGCCCGGGCGGCGTCGCCCGCCTCCCCCTCGGGGAAGGAGATCGTGAAGGTCAGCTCGATGTCCCGCAGGATGTTGCCGGCGTCGTCGCGCACCTTCTGGGCGTCGACCCGCGCACGGAAGACCTCGGGCTCGGCCCGTCGCGCGGTGATCCCGTCGACGTCGACCGCCGAGCACCCGGCGATCGCCGCGAGCAAGAGCTCGACCGGGGTGAAGTCCGTCGACGAGCCGCTACCCATCTGCAGCGTGCCTCCGCGCGCGTTGCGCGCCAGGTAGGCCCCGGCCGCGATCCGTTCGAGCTCGACATGACGGTGCGAGGAGGAGGAGGTCATCGAGCGATCCTCGCACCCACCCCGGCCGCACGCTCGCCCGTCGGGCGTCCCGGCCGGGTCCGGAGGTCGGGGCCGGAGCACCCGACCTCGCGTCGCTACGCTCGAGCACATGAACCTGCGGCAGGACGTGCGGCGCAACCGCGCCAAGATCGTGCAGGCCGCCACCGACGTCTTCCGCGAGTCGGGCGCCGCCGCGCCGCTGGACCTCGTCGCCCAGCGGGCGGTCGTGGGTCGAGGCACGCTGTACCGCCACTTCCCCGACCGGAGCGCGCTGCTGGCCGCCGTGCTCGAGAAGCGGGTCGAGACCCTCGAGGAGTACGCCCGCACCTACCAGGGCGAGGACCTCCTGGAACGACTGATCGTCGAGATCTGCTGGTTCCAGGTCGACCTGCCGGGCCTGGTCCCCACCATCCGTGCCCTCGCCGAGGAGAGGCAGGCCCTGGACGGGGTCGTGCAACGGACGCAGCGGCTCCTCGCGGTCGCCCTCGAACGCGCGCGCCACGCGGGTGCGGTCCGCCCGGGGACCAGCCTGGTGGACGCCTTCCTCGTCATCGCGATGCTCGACGGGGTGATCACCGCCCAGAGCTCGAGCCCCCTGCCCGCGCCGGTCGAGCGTGCCCTCGAGCTGGCGCTGCGGGGGCTGCGCCCCGAGTCGCGAGGCGACCTGCCGATCCCCGTCCCCGAGCTGCGCCTGGGACCAGGCCGTACCGCGTGACGAGCACGGCGTCCTGACCGGCGTCGAGCTCGCCGTCCTCCTGCCGGGACGCTGCGCACCGCAGGCGCGGGACGGGCTGGAAACACCCTGCGGTCGGGACCTTGGTCCGACGCGCCTCGCGCCTCGCCACGCCGACGGTGCCGGCACGCACCGTCCGCCGTACGCCTCGCCGCCGAGGGTGTTGCGCCCGCACAGCGAGGTCGACATCCTGGGTGGAGAGAAACGGACAGTGGTGTCCGTTTCGTCCACGAGGAGACGACATGACGAGCACGCAGCCCTACGACCACACCTACGACGTCGTCGTCGTGGGCTCCGGCGGGGCCGGCTTCGCCACGGCGATGGCCGCCGCGGACGAGGGCCTGACGGTCCTCATGATCGAGTCCACCGACAAGTGGGGCGGCAGCACCGCGATGTCAGGCGGTGGCATGTGGCTGCCCGACAACCCCGTCATGCAGCGCGCCGGGATCGGCGACTCGCGCGAGGACGCCCTCACCTACATGCAGGCGACCATCGGCGACGAGGGCCGCGCCTCGTCCCGCGAGCGCAAGGAGGCCTTCGTCGACAGCGTGGCCGACTTCGTCGCCACCGCCGAGAGGTACGGCATGCGGTTCGCCCGCGCGGCCGACTACCCCGACTACTACCCCGAGCTGCCCGGCGGGAAGATCGGCCGCGCCCTGGAGGTCGAGCCCTTCGACGCCAAGCGCATCGGCTCGTGGTGGCGGTCCACCCGCGCGATGCTCCCGATCCCGCTCAAGACCGACGACGTGTGGCTGCTCGGCCGTGCGTGGTCGACACCGGCGGGCTTCGTCCGCGGTGCGCAGTTCGTCTTCCGCACCCTGGGCGGCGCGGTCCGCGGCAAGCGGCTGGTGGGCACGGGCGCAGCGCTCGGCTCGGCGTTCCTCGACATCGTCGTGCAGAAGCAGGGGGTGCCGCTCTGGCTCGAGGCGCCGCTGGAGGACCTGATCGTCGAGAACGGCAGGGTCGTCGGTGTGCGCACGACGCGCGACGGACGCCCGGTCACCGTGGGCGCGACCCGCGGCGTGATGCTGGCCGCCGGTGGCTTCGACCACAACGTCGACTGGCGCCAGAAGCACCACGGCATCGACGGCACCCCCTCGGGCAACCCCGGCAACCTGGGTCGTCCGATCGAGATCGCCCAGGGTGTCGGGGCGGCGCTCGAGCTGATGGACGACGCCTGGTGGGGCGCGACCATCGCCCCGGTCGGCGACGACGCGATCGGCTTCATCGTCGGGGAGCGCTCGTTCCCCTACTCGATCATCGTGGACGGCCAGGGCGACCGGATCGCCAACGAGTCGGAGTCGTACGTGGACCTCGGGCACCACATGCTCGAGCACGACAAGGACGGCACCTACTGGCTGCTCGCCGACGTCCGTCACGCCCGCCGCTACCTGCGTAGCTACGCGATGGACCCACGTGCGAACAAGGCCATGGCCGAGGCGGGGATCCTGGTGAAGGCTCCGACGCTGGTCGAGCTGGCCCGGGCGATGGACATCGAGCCGTCCCGGCTCAAGGCCACGATCGACCGCTTCAACGGCTTCGCCCGGTCCGGCGTGGACGGGGACTTCGGCCGCGGGAACTCGGCGTACGACAGGTACTACGCCGACCCGAGCGTGCACCCCAACCCCTGCCTGGGACCGATCGAGAAGGGTCCGTTCACCGCCTTCAAGATCGTCATCGGGGACCTGGGCACCAAGGGTGGCGTGCTCACCGACGCCGACGCCCGCGCCCTGCGCGAGGACGGCTCGGTCATCGAGGGGCTGTACGCGGCGGGCAACTGCTCGGCCTCGGTCATGGGCCGCACCTACCCGGGACCGGGATCGACCATCGGGCCGGCCGTGGTCTTCGGCCTGCGCGGCGCCCGCCACATGGCCAGCACCGGTGCCGCGGGCTGACGGCTGACGGCTGACGACTCACGGCCGGCGAGCGGCGAGCGGCGAGACCCCACCAGGAGCAGGATGGTCCCGTGCTGCTCGCCGACCTCGCCGCCACCTCGCGGGCCCTGTCCGCGACCCGTTCGCGCCTGGCCAAACGTGCGCTGCTGGTGGACGTCCTGCGTCGCACCTCGCCGCGCGAGGTGCCCGTGGTGGCCCGGTACCTGTCCGGGGAGCTGCGCCAGCGCCGCACCGGCCTGGGGTGGCGGTCCCTGACCACGGTGCCCGAGCCCGCCGCCGAGCCGTCCCTGCACGTCCTGGACGTCGACGCGACCTTCGAGCGGATGTCGCAGCTCGCCGGACCCGGCTCGGCGACCAGCCGGGCGACCCTGGCGGCCGAGCTCTTCGGTGCGGCGACCGAGGCCGAGCAGATCCTCCTGCGCGGCCTGGTCACCGGCGAGCTGCGGCAGGGGGCGCTCGACGCGCTGCTCCTGGACGCCGTGGCCGAGGCTGCCGGCGTGCCGGTGCCGCTCGTGCGACGCGCCGCCATGCTGGCCGGCGCGACCGAACCGGTGGCCGAGGCCGCGCTCGGCGCGGGCGGCCCCGAGGCGGCGCGCGCAGCACTGGAGGGCTTCGGGCTGAGCGTCGGGCGGCCCGTCCGGCCGATGCTCGCCGGCTCGGCGACCGACGTCGGCGCCGCGTTCGAGGGGTTCGTGGGCCGTCCTGTGGTCGTGGACGCCAAGCTCGACGGCATCCGCATCCAGGTGCACCGCGAGGGAGACGACGTGCGGGTCTTCACCCGCAGCCTGGACGACATCACCGTCCGCGTGCCCGAGATCGCCGCGGCCGTCCGCGCGATGGCGGTGCGTTCGGTGGTGCTGGACGGCGAGGCCCTGGCCCTGGACGCGGACGGTCGCCCGCTCCCGTTCCAGGAGACCTCGGCCCGCGGAGCCACCCACGACGCGGAGGTGGCCGCGACCACCCGGCTCAGCCCGTTCTTCTTCGACCTGCTGCACCTCGACGGGCAGGACCTGCTCGACGCCCCGCTGTCCCAGCGCCTGGCCGCGCTGGACGCCGTCGCCGGTGAGCACGCCGTGGAGCGCGTCACCACCGACGACGCCGACGTCGCGCAGCAGGCCTTCGCCCGGTGGGTGGCGCAGGGTCAGGAGGGGGTGATCGTCAAGGACCTCGCCGCGCCGTACGAGGCGGGCCGTCGGGGAAGCGCGTGGGTCAAGGTCAAGCCGCGTCACACCCTCGACCTCGTCGTCCTGGCCGTCGAGCGGGGCTCGGGCCGCCGGCGTGGCCTGCTGTCGAACATCCACCTCGGCGCCCGCGACCCGGCCGGCGGCTTCGTGATGCTCGGCAAGACGTTCAAGGGCATGACCGACGAGATGCTCGCGTGGCAGACCGAGCGCTTCCGCGAGCTCGAGGTCCGCGACGACGGGTGGACGGTGACGCTGCGTCCTGAGCAGGTCGTCGAGGTGGCCTTCGACGGACTGCAACGGTCGACCCGCTACCCCGGCGGGCTCGCGCTGCGCTTCGCCCGGGTGCTGCGGTACCGACAGGACAAGGTGGCCGACGAGGCCGACACCATCGACGCGGTCCGGGCGCTGGCCGCGGGTTCCTGAGGCCCACGCCGCCGCGGGCGGAGCGATACTGGTCGCATGACGTCAGCGCAGCGGGGACGGGCGGCCACGCCGCCGGCACACGGTGGCGGACGAGGCGGGCGACGCAGGTCGCTCGGCCTGCGCTTCACCGAGCGCTTCCTCCTGCCGTTCACGGGCCCGGCTGAGGTCGCGCAGGCCGACCGGGCCGGCGAGGTCACCGACGAGCAGCGCGCTCGGGCCGACCTGCTCGGCCGCGAGCTGCGACGTGTCACCGCCGCCGACGGCCGCCCGTACCTGGTCGTCGCGGACGAGGAGCCGGACGATGACGCCCCGACCCGCACCCCTCAGTCGACCCCGAGCACGTAGGTCTGGATCGCGACGACCGCAGCGCCGCGTGCCCACTCGGTGAAGTCACCGGGCCGGACCTCCAGGACCAGCGGGCTGGCCTTGGGGTCGCGGTCCGCCCTGAGGGCGTCGTCGATCGCCCCGCGGGCGACCTCGACGAGCCGCACCCCTTCGCCACCGAGGACGACCTTGCGCGGCATGGTGAAGTTCGCGACGAGGGCGAGCATGCGGCCCAGGGCGCGGCCCGCTTCGCCGACGACACGGCCCGCCGCCGGGTCCCCTGCGGCCGCCAGGTCGAGGGCCTGGTCGTAGGTGACCCTCCGCCCGAGGGCCACCGACACCGCCCCGGCGATGGACTCCATGCTGAGCATCGCGGTCGAGCAGCCGCGGTGGCCCTGGAAGCAGACCGGCCCGTTCGGGTCGAGCGGGATGTGACCGACCAGCCCGAGCCCGATGTCGGCGTTGGTCACCTGATGGCCCCGCACGACCAGGCCGAACCCGACGCCGGCACCCACGGTGACGACCGCGAACTGGTCGAGGCCGGGTCCGGCGCCGAACCAGCTCTCGGCCTCGGTCAGGGCGACGAGGTCGTTCTCCACCACGGTCGGCAGCGACGTGGCGGCCTCGACCATGGCAGCCAGCGGGACGTCGACCCAGTGCAGGTAGGGCGCGCTCGCCACGCTCTGGTGGTCGGCCGCGTGCCCACCGAGGCTGACGCCGACGGCCGTGACCGACGGCGCCCCGGTGGACAGTCGGCTCACGAGCCGGGAGATCACGGCGGTGACGTTCTGCGGCGAGGTGTCGTCGAAGGTCTCCGTCTCCTGGGCCACGACCTCTGCGCGCAGGGTCGTGAGGACCCCGTACGCGGTCTCGCCGGTGAGCTTGACCCCGACGAAGTGGTGCGCGGTGGCCAGCACGTCAAGAGGCTTCTGGGGGCGGCCCACCCCGGAGCCCGCACCCCGGGTGCCGTTGACCTCCAGCAGCAGGCCACGGTCGACCAGCGGCTTGGTGAGGCGGGTGAGGCTGCCCTGGGACATCTCCATGCGCCGAGCGAGCTCGACCCGGGACAGCGGCCCGTGGACGAGGACCTCGAGGGCGACCGCGCGGCTCGTCCCGGTCAGCGGCTTCCACGTGGGAGACATGCATCCCTCCCCTCCACCCGGCGCGCCATGACGAGGTCAGCCTACGCAGGTCAGGCCATTACTTCATCCGGAACACAAATCCCTGCGGACGATCGCGCCGGTCAGGCCGTGCTCGGGCACAGCGATCCCGCGCACCTCGCACCCTTGACAGGCCATTACTTCTACGTCAGCATTTATTCACCAGCGTGACCTGCACCACACGTGACGAAGGAGTCCTCCGTGCCGCACCCCGTCCCCCGCCCTCCCACCGGCGACGTCCTGCACCTGCGTGCGGGTGGCACCTCGGTGGTCCTGGACACCTCGGGGAACCGCCTGCCGCGCGTCCTGCACTGGGGCACGGACCTCGGCGACCTGACCGCCACGGCGCTCGACGAGCTCCGCACCGCATCGCAGGCGCAGGTCGTCTCGAGCATGCTCGACGAGGCCGTCCCGGTCAGCGTGCTCCCCGAGCAGTCCCTCGGCTGGCTCGGGACCCCCGGCCTGGCCGGTCACCGGCAGGGACGGGACTTCTCCCCCGCCCTCCTGGTGCATCGCGTCGAGGTCGTCGAGGTCACCGCTCCACTCGCCCACCGCGTCGAGGTCGACGCCACCGACGCCGACGCCTCGCTCACCCTCCGGCTCGAGCTCGAGCTGACGACCTCCGGGCTGGTGCGTACCCGTGCCCGGGTGACCAACGACGCCCAGGACGACGCCTACACCCTCGACTCCCTCACCCCCACGCTCCCGGTGCCGACCGACGCCACCGAGATCCTCGACTTCACCGGACGCCACCTGCGTGAGCGCTCGCCCCAGCGGCACGGCTTCACGCTCGGCACCCACCAGCGGGACAACCGACGCGGACGCACCGGAGCCGACGCCACCCTCCTGCTGATCGCGGGCACGCCGGGGTTCGGCTTCGCCACCGGCCAGGTGTGGGGCGTCCACGTGGCGTGGAGCGGGAACCACCGCACGTTCGCCGAACGGGTCAACACCGGCGAGGGCCTCCTCGGCGGTGGCGAGCTGCTGCTGCCCGGCGAGGGGACGCTCGCCCCCCAGGAGACCTACGAGAGCCCCTGGCTGTACGGCAGCCACGGCACCGGGCTCGACGAGCTGTCGGCCCGGTTCCACGACCACCTCCGAGGCCGCGCCCACCACCCCACCGGGCCTCGGCCCGTCGTCCTGAACACCTGGGAGGCGGTCTACTTCGACCACCGCCTGGACAGCCTGGTCGAGCTCGCCGACGCCGCCGCCGAGGTAGGTGTCGAACGGTTCGTGCTGGACGACGGCTGGTTCCGCGGGCGCCGCGACGACACGGCCGGCCTGGGTGACTGGTACGTCGACGAGACCGTCTGGCCCGACGGGCTCGGACCACTGGTCGAGCACGTGCGCTCACGCGGCATGCAGTTCGGTCTCTGGTTCGAGCCCGAGATGATCAACCCCGACTCCGACCTGGCCCGCGCGCACCCGGAGTGGATCCTGTCGGCAGGCCACCGGCTGCCCCCCGCGGCCCGCAGCCAGCAGGTCCTGGACCTGGCCCACCCCGACGCCTACGCACACGTCCTGGAGCGTCTGGACTCCCTGGTCCGGGAGTACGCGATCGACTACATCAAGTGGGACCACAACCGCGACCTCGTCGAGGCCGGCCGGTCCCCGCACGGCCGGGCCGGCGTCCACGACCAGACCCTGGCCGTCTACCGGCTGATCGACGCTCTCAAGGCCTCGCACCCCGGCCTGGAGATCGAGTCGTGCTCGTCGGGAGGAGCCCGAGCCGACCTGGGCATCCTCGAGCGGACCGACCGCATCTGGGCCAGCGACTGCATCGACGCCCTCGAGCGTCAGCAGATCGAGCGATGGACCGGGCTGCTGCTGCCGCCCGAGCTCGTCGGCTCCCACGTGGGCTCCCCCCTCTCGCACTCCACCGGCCGCCGCCACGAGCTCTCGTTCCGGGCTGCGACGGCCTTGTTCGGCCACTTCGGGATCGAGTGGGACCTCCGCTCGGCCTCGACCGGCGAGCGTGCAGAGCTCGCCCGGTGGGTCGCGACCTACAAGACGCACCGCGACCTGCTGCACACCGGCCGGGTCGTCCGGGTCGACCACCCCGACCCGGCCCTCCAGGTCCACGGGGTGGTGGCCCACGACGGCGCGCAGGCCCTGTTCGCCCTGGCCAGCGTCGCCACCTCGGTGTGGTCCCCACCAGGACGGGTGCGCCTGCCCGGGCTGGACCCGAGCGCGTCGTACCGCCTCACGCCGCTCACGCCCGACGTCGCGCTGTTCGGCCCGGACCGACGATCGGCGCCGTGGTGGGACACCGGGGTCACGCTTCCCGGCCACGTCCTGGCGAGCGTCGGGGTCCAGGCCCCCGCCCAGCTGCCCGAACGCATCGCGCTCATCCACGCCGAGCGCCTCTGACCTCCGCTCACCATCCGCAGACCATCCGCAACGACGCGTCTGGAGCATGCCATGTCCACCACGGTGACACCCTCCCGCCCGGGCCCCGCCCCAGGGCTACCTCGGGCAGGACGCACGGCACAACGCCGCAGGGGGCAGCGCTCACGCAGCGACCTGCTGCCGGCGCTGCTGTTCGTCGGGCCCGCGACGATCGGCTTCCTCGTCTTCTACGTGTGGCCCGCGCTGCGGGGCGTGTACTACTCCTTCACCGACTTCAGCGTGCTGTCGCCCCCGACGTGGGTCGGCACCGAGAACTACCAGGACCTGATCCAGGACGAGCTCGTGTGGAACGCGTTCGGCGTCACCGCGCAGTACGTCCTGATCAACATCGGGGCGCAGACCGTCCTGTCCCTCGGCCTGGCCGTGCTCATGCACCGTCTGACCACCTCGATGGCCGTCCGCGGTGCGCTGCTGCTGCCCTTCCTGGTGGCCAACGTCGTGGTCGCGCTCACCTGGTTCTGGATGCTCGACTACCAGATCGGCATCGTCAACGGAGGGCTCGACTGGCTCGGCATGGACCGGATCGCCTTCTTCGGCGACTCGCAGTGGGCCATCCCGACGATCGCGATGATCAACGTGTGGCGCCACATGGGCTACACGGCCCTGCTGATCTTCGCAGGCCTGCAGACCATCCCGACGCACCTGTACGAGGCGGCCTCGCTCGACGGCTCCGGTGAGGTCCGCTCGTTCTTCACGATCACCCTCCCGCTGCTGCGGCCGGTCCTGGCGATGGTGCTGGTCATCACCGTCACGGGGTCCTTCCAGATCTTCGACACGGTCGCGGTGACCACGGCCGGCGGGCCGGTCAACGCGACCCGGGTCGTCTACTACTACATCTACGAGCTGGCTTTCGTCCGGTTCGACTTCGGGTACGCCTCGGCGATCTCGGTGGTCCTCTTCCTCGTCCTCGCGTCCGTCGCCTTCGCGCAGATCAAGCTGCTGCGCGCGGGCGAGTCGGACCTGTCCTGAGAGGGGACGACCATGGCCGTTCTCCCCGTAGCCGCAGATCCCACGACCGTGCCCCGTCGGCGACGGCTGCGCCGCCCGTCGCTCGGCCGGACCGCCGCGTGGGTCTTCATGATCGCGTCCCTGCTGGCGACGCTGTTCCCGTTCTACTGGATGCTGCGGACCGCGCTGTCCAACACCCGGTCCCTGGCCTCCAACGCCGACTCGTTCCTGCCGGCCGACATCACCCTCGGCGCCTTCGAGCGCGTGCTGGGCCTGTCGACGCAGGCCGAGGCGATCGCCCAGGGAGGTTCGGGGGCGAGCGTGAACTTCTGGCTCTACCTCAAGAACTCGTTGATCGTGGCGACGACGACGACCGTCGGGCAGGTCTTCTTCTGCGCGATGGCCGCCTACGCGTTCGCCCGGCTGACCTGGCCGGGGCGGGACAAGCTCTTCTTCGCCTTCATCACCGCGCTGATGATCCCGCCGATCTTCACCACCCTGCCCAACTTCGTCCTCATCAAGGACCTGGGCCTGCTCAACACCTACCTCGGGATCGTCCTGCCGGGACTGCTCATGACCCCGTTCGCGGTGTTCTTCCTGCGGCAGTTCTTCCTCGGCATCCCCCGCGAGATCGAGGAGGCCGCGATGATCGACGGCGCCGGCCGGTTCCGGGTGTTCCTGACGATCATCCTGCCGATGTCCTCGGCGCCGATCAGCACCCTCGCGCTGCTCACCTACATCACCAGCTGGAACGACTACTTCTGGCCGCTGCTGGTCGGCAAGGAGGAGTCGGTCCGGGTGCTGACCGTGGCCCTGGGGATCTTCCGCTCCCAGACGCCCCAGGGCAGCCCCGACTGGGCGGGCCTGATGGCGGCCACCCTCATCGCGGCCCTGCCGATCCTCATCCTCTACCTCGTCCTGGGCCGCAAGATCATCAACTCGATCGGCTTCTCGGGCATCAAGTAGGCCCCTCACCGGCTCCCGCCGGAGATCACCCCATCCCGCACCGCAGTCCCGAAAGGACCACCACCATGCCCCGACACGTCCGCACGATGGCCGCCCTGGCCGTCCTCCCGCTCGCCGCCCTGGCAGCGTGCTCGGGCGGTGACAGCGGCAGCGGCAGCGACGCCGCCCCCGCCGGCGACACCCTCAGCTACTGGCTGTGGGACACCAACCAGCTCGGTGCCTACCAGGCCTGCGCCGACGCCTTCACCGAGGAGTCCGGCGTCAGCGTCAAGATCGAGCAGTACGGATGGGACGACTACTGGAGCTCGTTGACCAACAACTTCGTGGCGGGCAACGCCCCCGACGTCTTCACCAACCACCTCTCGCAGTACCCGCAGTTCGCGGCCCAGGACCAGCTGCTGGACCTCTCCGAGCAGGTGGCCGCCGACGGCGTCGACCTGGACCAGTACCAGGACGGGCTCGCCGACCTGTGGGTGGACCAGGAGGGTGCTCGGTACGGCCTGCCCAAGGACTGGGACACCATCGCGATCTTCTACAACTCCACGATGCTCGCCGACGCCGGGCTGACCCCCGAGGAGATGTCCGTCCTGGAGTGGAACCCCACCGACGGGGGGACGTACGAGGCGGCGATCGCCTCGCTGACCGTCGACGCCAACGGGGTGCACGGTGACGAGCCGGGCTTCGACAAGGACGACGTCGAGGTCTACGGACTCGCCCTGGCCGGTGCTGGTGGCGCCTTCGGCCAGACCGAGTGGTCGATGTACGCGATGAGCAACGGCTTCGAGTACTCCGACCAGAACCCGTGGGGCACCCGGTTCGGGTACGACTCCCCGGAGTTCCAGGAGGCCCTGACCTGGTGGCGCTCGCTGATCGAGAAGGGCTACATGCCCTCGTTCGAGATCGCGACGTCAGGCGTCTCCATCATGGAGACCTACGGCGCGGGCAAGGCCGCGATGGTCACCGAGGGCAGCTGGAACACCAACGCGTACATGACCCTCGAGGGTGTCGAGACGGCGATCGCCCCCACACCCGTGGGCCCCACGGGTGAGCGCGCGAGTCTCTTCAACGGGCTGGCCGACTCCGTCTGGGCCGGCACAGACAACCCCGACGCCGCGTGGCAGTGGGTCAGCTTCCTCGGCTCGGCCGACTGCCAGGACATCGTCGCCGAGCAGGCCGTGGTGTTCCCCGCCGTCCAGAGCTCGCTCGACAAGGCCGTGGAGGCCTTCGAGGCGAAGGGCTACGACGTGGCGCCCTTCACCGTCCACGTCGAGGAGGGCACCACGCACCTCGCCCCGATCGCGGAGAACTGGGCCGAGCTGAACTCGCTCGTCACCGCAGCCGGCGAGCGCTTCCTGTCCTTCCAGCGGGACGCCGACGTGTACAGCGAGGCCAACGCCCAGGTGAACGCCCTGTTCGAGTGACTCACCGCCCCCGATGACGGCCCCGGGGCGGGTGCAGGCCGGGCACCCGCCCGCCCGCTCCCGCCCCGGGTCGCACGGCGCTCAGACCGCGATCTCGGGCGCGATGTTGTGGTTGCGGTGGAAGAGGTTGTGCGGGTCGTAGCGGTGCTTGACCGCGACGAGCCGTCGGTACTTGTCCTCACCGAACACCGCCCGCGGGTCGAGCACCCGGTGTCCCGAGGCCTCACTGCCCTGGAAGTTCACGTACTCGCCCCCGGTGGCGAAGGGCTGCAGGTCCGCCGACAGCCCCCGGACGAACGCGACCCGGGCGTCGTCGTCAGCCTCGTCGGTCCAGAACCCGTAGACGTTGATCCAGAACCGGGCGTCACGCCGCGGGAAGGGCGTCGCGGCCTCGGGAACCCGACCGTAGGCACCTCCCATGTGGTGCACGTCGAAGGCGGTCCCCACCCAGCGCTGCTCGGCCCCGCGACGGACCAGGACGTCCACGACCTCCTCGTCCAGACGGTCGAAGGAGGTGTTGCGCCAGTAGGCGCGCACCCCGTGGGGGAACAACGGGTCGACGGCGGACTGCCAGTCGACCCAAGGCATCCGGACGACCTCCTGCTCGTCGGGCGGCACGACCTCACGCAGACGGTCCACGAGCACCTCCCCCGCGGCGTGGTCAGGGGACGACCAGGCGAAGCCCACGATGAGCACCGGCTCGTCCCCGAGCTCGAGCATCGGGGGCGGCGTCATGGTCGTCACGATGGCCGTCATCTCGTCCGGGAGGTCCCGCGTCCAGGCCTCGAACGCCGCCCAGACCTCGGGCCACCGGTCCTGGCCGTAGACGAGGTTGCCGACGTAGACCTCGGGTCCCAGCCGGTGGGCACGGAAGGTCAGGGCGGTGGCCACCCCGAAGTTCCCCCCGCCCCCGTGCAGCGCCCAGAACAGCTCGTCGTGCTGCGTGGCGTCTGCCGTCACGGTGCGCCCGTCGGCGGTCACGAGCTCGACCTGGAGCAGGTTGTCGGCGGCGAGCCCGTACGCCCGGGTCAGCCACCCGACCCCTCCCCCGAGCGTCAGGCCCGCGACGCCGGTGCCCGAGACGACCCCGAGGGGCACCGCCAGCCCGTGCGGTGCGGTGGCGGCGTCGACGTGCGCGAGCGTCGCCCCGCCCTCGACGCGGACCGTCATCCCCGCGGGGTCGACGGACACCGCGCACAGGTCGCGCAGATCCAGCACCAGGCCACCGTCGACCGTGCCCGTCCCGGCCACGTTGTGGCGGCCACCGCGCACCGCGAGCTCGAGCCCGTGCTCGCGGGCGAAGGCGATCGTGGGCGCGACGTCAGCGACCCCGTGGGCCCGGACGACGACGGCGGGACGGTGCCGGACCATCGCGTTCCACACGGCCCGGACGTCCTCGTACCCCGGGTCGTCGACGGCTGTCACCACGCCCTGCACCCTGCTGCGCAGGGAGTCCAGGTGGGCACTGTCCACGGTCGTCTGCACCATGATCGACTCCTCACGCCGAACACCCGCGAGATCCCTCGATCGAGGCTATGACCGGTGTCGGCGCGGGGTCAACGGTGGCCGGTCACCGCAGCGCCCCGGCCTCCACCTCACCGGTCGACGGCTCGTGGTGGGGGTGGCGACGCTCGAGCGCAGCCCCTTCGACGTCGACGTCGGGCAGCAGGCGGTCGAGCCACCGGGGCAGCCACCACGCCTTCTCGGCAGCCAGGTGCATGAGCGCGGGCACCAGGACCATCCGGACCACGAAGGCGTCCACGAGCACCCCGAAGGCGAGCGCGAAGCCGATCGGCCGGATCATCGCGCTGTGCGCGAAGATGAACCCGCCGAACACCGAGATCATGATGATCGCGGCGGCCGTGACGACCGCCCGGCCGGCCCGCACCCCCTGCACGACGGCGAGCCGTGCCGGGGCACCGTGCGCGTACGCCTCACGCATGCCCGAGCCGAGGAACAGCATGTAGTCCATCGCGAGGCCGAAGAGGATCCCCACCAGGATGGTCGGCAGGAAGCTGAGCACCGGCCCGGGGTTGTCGACCCCGAACACGGCACCGAGCCAGCCCCACTGGTAGATGGCCACCACACCGCCCAGGGCGGCGAAGTAGGAGAGCACGAAGCCGAGCGTCGCGATGACCGGGACGAAGATCGACCGGAAGACGATGATCAGGATGATCATCGACAGGCCCACCACGACGGCGAGGTAGAACGGCAGGGCGTCGGCGAGCTTGTCGGAGATGTCGATCGCCCCGCTCGCCAGGCCCGCGACAGCGACCGGGATCTGGCCGTCCAGGGGCGAGAGCGCGCGCAGGTCGTGGACCAGCTCCTCGGTCGAGACGCTGGTCGGCCCGTCGACGGGAACGACCTGGAAGGCGGCGACGGTGCCGTCCTGCGAGGTCCCGATCGGGGCGACCGCGACCACGTCGGGCTGCTCGAAGAGCGCAGCGCCGATCCGCACCTGGTGGGCGAGGACCTCGGGCTCGGTGAGGCCGCCCGGCAGGTCGGCCACGACCAGCAGCGGCCCGTTCTGGCCCGGCCCGAACTTCTCGGCGACTGCGGTGTACGCCTGGTACTGGGTGGAGTCCGCGCCCTCCGAGGAGCCGTCGGGCAGCCCGAGGCGCAACGACAGGGCGGGCACGGCCAGGATCAGCAGGCCGACCACGCAGGCCACCACCCGACCCACCGCGACCAGCGACGACATCGGCCGGACGTCGCCCACCGACGGCGGCGCCAGCTCGGCGACCGGCGCCCGGTCGCGGCGACGCAGCACACGCCGACCCAGCAGTGCCAGCAGCGCCGGGGTGAGCGTGACCGCGATGACCACCGCGATCGCCACGCACATCGCACCGATCGTGCCCATCAGGCCCAGGAAGGGGATCCCGGTGACGTTCAGGGCGAGCAGCGCGATGATCACGGTCGCGCCGGCGAAGACCACGGCGTTGCCCGAGGTGCCGTTCGCCAGGCCGATCGACTCCTCGACGTCGTACCCCTGCAGCAGCTGGCGTCGGTGCCGGTTGACGATGAACAGCGTGTAGTCGATCCCGACCGCCAGGCCGAGCATGACACCGAGCACCGGGGTCACCGACACCATCTCGACCACACCCGAGAGCGACAGGGCCCCCAGGGCACCGATCCCCACGCCGATCAGCGCGGTCAGGATCGGCAGCCCGGCGGCGACGAAGGTCCCGAGCATGACGACCAGGACGATCCCCGCGACGACGACGCCCACGGCCTCCCCGACACCGAGGATCTCGGGGACCCCGGTGAGGATCTCGGCCGAGACGTCAGCCGTCACCCCGGGGACGGTGCCGGCGCCCAGGGTGTCGACCACGGCCTCGCGCGTCTCGTCCGCGACCTCGAACTGGGTCTGCGTGAACGCCACGGTCGCGATGGCCGCGCTGCCGTCCTGGGAGACGGTGCGGATCTCGGTGGACATCTCCAGCAGCTGCGCACCGACCTCGAGCTGAAGGGCCTGCTCCTCGAGCTGGAGCAGCCCCTCGTCGATGGCTGCCTGCTGGGCGTCGAGCTCGGGCGCGACCATCTCGAGCATCCCCGCGGCCTCGGCCTGCGCGCGGCCCTGGTCGAGCTCGGCCTGACCCTGGGCGAGCTGCTCGCGGCCCTGCTCGAGCTGCGTCCGACCCTGCTCGACCTGCTGGACCTGAGCGCTGCGCTCGGCCTCGGTCACGAAGGGGTCCACCACGGTGGTGACGTCCTGGAGGTCCGCTGCCTCGGCGATGAGACCGCTGAGGGCGGCCTGCTGCTCCTGGGTGAAGGGTGCGCCGTCGTCGGTGGTGAAGACGACGGTCCCGGTCCCTCCGGAGGCCTCGGGGAACTCGGTGGTGAGGCGTTCGGTCACCTCGGCGGTCGGGGTGCCCGGGATGGTCAGCCCGGTCGCGAGCGACCCGCCGGCCACGGCGAACGCCACGGCGGCGAGGGCGAGGACGGCGAACCAGGCGGCGACGACCGCGCGTGCGCGCCTCGCCGAGAACTGTCCGAGGCGGTAGAGGAGCTCTGCCATGACGACCTTCCGGAGCGTGCGGGTGAACAGGGGTGGACGAGGGTGGGGCGTACGCCCGCCAGGGTGCCGGTGCGGTCCGGGGTCTACCCGTAGCCCGCGTGCAGGGTCTCGAGGAGCTGGTCGACGAGCTCGGCCCAGACGCGCCGGGAGTGCTCGTCGTCGGCGGCACCGGTCCGGTCGTACCAGTGCCGGTGGAGGGTCGAGAGCCCGCTCATCAGCGCGCTGGTCAGCAGGTCGATCCGCAGGGTGTCCACACCCGGGTGACGGGAGGCCATCGCGGCCGAGAAGTGGCCGCCCAGGTGGTCCAGGCTGCGCAGGATCAGGGCCGTCCGCCAGGGCGACTCGTCCACGGTGTAGCCCAGCGACCGGGTGAGGTAGGACATCGGGGTGACCATGTCGGTCACCCGGAGCGTGTGCGCGACCTCGTCGACCATGGACGTCGCGGCGCCGTCCGGCCCGTCCAGGGCGGTCGCCCCGGCGACGAGGTTCTCGACGAGCTCACTCAGCACGCCGCTGCAGACCGCCGTGACGATGTCGTCCAGGGAGGCGAAGTGGTTGAACACGGTGCGGCGCGACAGCGCTGCCCTGTCGGCAAGCTGGTCGACCGTGAAGTGGACCCCACCGTGCTCCTGCATGAGTGCCCCGGCGGCGTCGAGGATCGCCTGCCGGTGGCGCTCCTTGACCGATGCTCGCCGGTCAGGGGCCAGGAGGGGGGCGGTCACCTGCCTACACTAAGTGCAGAAGTGCACTGAGTGCAATCACACCTGGGATGTCTTGCCCGGCGCGCTCAGCCCACGCGTTCCTGCCGCGCCAGGAGGATCTCGCCGACAGCCGTCGCGAGGACCGGCTCGAGGTCGAGGGCCTGCAGGTGGGCCAGGCGCACCGTCAGCGGGTGGTCCGACGTCGCGACCGCCAGCACCCGCTCCTTGGTCGCGTACTCGATCTGCGCGCGGTCCAGGAGGGCGAAGAGCAGTCCCGGCACGTCGTTCCCACCCAGCTGCGGCTCGGGTCCCAGGTCGACCTCCAGGACCGCGCCCGTCGGGACGTCCTGGACCGTGACCGACACGCGTGAGCCGTCGCGGTCCACGCGTGCGCGTACCGGGGCGCCGTCCACGGTCGCCCCGAGGGTGGTGCCGCCCTCGAGCGCGGGAAGGGTCACCGTCCAGCTGCGCACCGCGGGCACCACCGACGCCGGGCCGACCACCGGACCGATCACGACGGCGCCGCTGCTCTGCGTGAAGGTGATCAAGGTGCGGGCGAGGTCACCGTGCAGGGTGTCGTCGTCCTCGAGCAGCTCGAACCGGCCGTCGGCCCCCACCACGACGAGGAGCTCGAGCGCCGCCGGGTTGGCGGGCTCGTTCTCGGGCACGGCGGCAGCGTCCAGCGGGACGATCGCCCCGCCGGGGGCCAGCACCGGGATCGTGCTCAGGTCACGATGCAGGTAGGTCTCCCGCCCTCCGTCGTAGACGAGGTCGGTCAGCACGTCGACCCAGGTCCCCTCGGGAAGCCACGCCCTGACCCGGCCCAGGCGCGTGCGGCTGTCGGCCGGCTCGGTGATCGGCGCCACCAGCAGATCGGTGCCGAACAGGTACTGGTCGGGCACCTCGTACGCCGCGTCGGCCTCGGGCCACCGGTAGTACATCGGCAGCACCAGGGGCAGCCCCTCCCGGGAGGCGCGGTGGTTCATCGTGTGCAGGTACGGCACCAGGCGGTGGCGCAGCCGCAGGAACGTCGTCATGACCTCCTGGACGCCGACCGGGAAGGTCCACGGCTCCTTGGTGATGAACGGGTTGGCACCCGAGTGCAGCCGCAGGATCGGCGAGAACGTCCCCAGCTGCAGCCACCGGGTCGCGAGCTCGTCGTCCTTGGCGCCGAAGAAGTGGCCACCGATGTCGTGGCTCCACCACCCGTACCCGATGTTGCTCGCCGTGGCCGTGAACCGCGGCTGGAAGGCCAGCGACGCCCACGAGATCACGGTGTCCCCCGAGAACCCCACGGGGTAGCGGTGACTGCCCGGACCGGCGTAGCGCGAGAACGTCAGGGCGCGCCGACCGTCCCGCGCGTTGTCGAGGTAGTGGAAGTGGTTGAGCATCCACAGCGGGTCGATCCCCGCGACCCTCGAGTGGGGTCCGGACTGCCAGTCCAGCCACCAGAAGTCCACACCCTGCTCCTCGAGCCCACGGTGCAGCACCTCGAAGTACGCGGTCAGGAACTCCCGGTCGGTCACGTCGAAGGCGATCGGGTCCCCCGAGGAGCCGTCCCGCCCGAGGGCGGCCGTCATCGTGGGGTAGGCCTCCTCGTAGGCCCGCACGCCGTCGGCGGGGTGCACGTTGAGGGTCACCCGCAGGCCGTTGTCGTGCAGCCACGCCAGGAACGCCTCCGGGTCGGGGAAGAGGTCGCGGTTCCAGGTGTAGCCCGTCCAGCCGCTGCCGTGGGCCGGGTCGACGTCGACCAGGTGCCAGTCCATGTCGACCACGCTGACCGAGAACGGGATGCCCTCGTCTCGGAACCGCGTGATCAGCTCGGTGTACGACTCCGTGGTGTAGCGGTGGTACCGGCTCCACCAGTTGCCCAGCGCGTAGCGCGGCAGCACCGGGGTGGGACCCGACACGGCGTAGAAGGCCTCGAGCGCCGCCTGGTGGTCGTGACCGTAGGCGAACACGTACAGGTCGGTGCGCCCGACGCTGTCCGCGGCGACCCAGCCCTGGTCGTCGAAGACGAACGACCCGCCGTCGTCGATCACGGAGTACCCCCTGCGGGAGACCACGCCGGGCTCGAGCGGGACCGCGCCGTCGGCCTCGTCCAGGGTCCGCGCCGTGCCGCGCAGGTCGCCGGGCTCCTGCCCGTGACGCCACACCGAGTGGTAGCTGCTGACCCCGCCCTGGACCGCGAGGCTCAGCCCGCTGGTCGTGAACGGACCCTTGTCGTAGGACAGCCGCAGCCGTGACGTCACGATCTCCAGGTGCGCGTCGTCCTGGACGACCCGGAACTGCGGGACGGGCAGGTCGCGGTGGAGCGCGAACGTGGACGCGCGGTCCTCGAAGACGCCGTCGGGCGAGTGCTCGAGACGCACCAGACCCTCGGTCAGCACCGTGATGCGGTAGTGCTCGCCCTGGACGACGGCGCGCGGGTCGGCCACCGGGCGGGACGGCAGACGGGGTGGGAACGACATGGGGCGATGCTCCTTGAGGACGTAAGCGCTTACGTCGAGCATGGGCGAGCGCCCGCGGGCTGTCAACCATCCTTCGACAGGTCGTGGTGAGTCCGCACGAGAACGGCCTCAGTACCGCCGGGTGCCAAACCGCAAACGCTTACGCTGCGCGCTATCGTGACTGCGTGGCGAAGCGGTCGGCGAGTCTCAACATGTCGGACCTGGCGGCGCGGGCAGGAGTCTCGATCGCCACGGTCTCGCGCGCGCTCAGCGGCGCCCCCGGTGTCTCCGAGACCACCCGCGAGCGCATCAGGCTGCTCGCGCAGGACCTCTCCTACTCGGTCTCCCCCACCGCCGCACGACTCGCACGAGGGGCGAACGGTCGGGTCGCCGTCGTCACCCCCGACCTCGCGCACTGGTTCTACGGGTCCATGCTCGAGGGCATCGTGAGCGCCCTGCGCGACAGCGACCTGGACGTCCTGCTCTACGAGGTCAAGGAGGAGGCCGAACGACGTCGGTTCTTCGACGAGCTCCCGGCTCGGCGGCAGGTGGACGCCCTGATCCTCGTGGCCATGCCGATCAGCCGGGACGAGCAGGACAGGGTCGAGCTCATGGGGGTGACGGTCGTCATGGCCGGCGGCACGCTCGGTGACCACCCCCACGTGCGGATCGACGACGTCGCGGCGGCGCGGCAGGCCACGGCCCATCTCCTGCTGGCCGGCCACGAGCGGATCGCGATGATCAACGCGACCGGGCACTGGACCCTCGAGTACGCCGCGCCCGGGGCACGGCTCCGCGGCTTCACCGAGGCCCTCGAGGACGCCGGGGTGCCGGTCCGGCCCGACCTGGTCCTGCACCAGCCCTGGGGGAGCCTCGGCGGCGCCGAGGGAATGAGCCGGCTGCTCAGCCTCGCCCGCCCTCCCACGGCCGTGGTCACCTTCTCCGACGAGCTCGCCTTCGGGGCGCTCCGGACGCTGCGGCGAGCCGCGGTACCCGTCCCGCACACCGTGTCCGTCGTCGGGATCGACGACCACTCGCTGGCCGACATGGTCGACCTGACCACCGTGCACCAGCCCGTCACCGAGCAGGGGCGCGTCGCCGGGCGCCTCGTGCAGGAGGTGCTCGCCGGAGGATCGGCCGGCTCACCTCACGTGACCCTCCCGACACACCTCGTCGTCCGGGGGACGACCGGTGCCCCCCCGTCGGGTCACCGCAAGGACACGCCACCGGACGGGCCCCCGGGTCTCGCCTGACGGCACCGACCTCCCCGCGCGATCGCACCGATCAGTGCGCCCCGGCGGCGACCCGGCGTCTCGGCAGCAGGTGCACGACGGCGACGACGACGGCGCCCACCACGAGCCCGACCAGCGCCGAGGCGAGGGTGTTGGTGAGCCAGGCCAGGGTGCCGCCGACCCCCGGCACGGTGTGGACGGCCTCCTCGGCGCGGTGCACGAGGTCGTACAGCGCGTGCCAGCCCAGCTCGTCGACCCCGACGAGCAGGATGTGACCGCCGACCCACAGCATCGCCACGATCCCCACGGCCGAGAGCACGGCGAGGACCTTGGGCATGGCCCGGACCAGGAGCCGCCCGGTCGCCGCGACCGCCCCGTGCCGGGTCCGCGCCAGGCGCAGCCCGATGTCGTCCATCTTCACGATCAGCGCGACCACCCCGTAGACGAGCAGGGTGATCCCCAGCGCGACCACGACCAGGATCACCGCGCGCGAGACCAGCGGCTCGTCGGCGACCTCGTTGAGGGCGATGACCATGATCTCGGCCGAGAGGATGAAGTCGGTGCGGATCGCCCCGGCGACCATGGCCTTCTCGACGTCCTCGCCCTGCGCCGCCGCGGGCAGGGCGGTCTTCTCCTTGGCATGCCCGGTGAGGACCTCGTAGACCTTCTCGGCGCCCTCGAAGGCCAGGTAGGTCCCGCCGACCATGAGGATCGGGGTGAGCAGCCACGGTAGGAACTGGCTGAGCAGCAACGCGGCGGGGAGGATGAACACGAGCTTGTTGCGCAGCGAGCCGACGGCGATCCGTCGCACGATCGGCAGCTCACGCTCGGCGGTGAAGCCGTGCAGGTACCGCGGGGTCACCGCCGTGTCGTCGATGACCACACCGGCGGCCTTGGCGCTCGCCCGCCCGGCGGCCGCGCTCACGTCGTCGACCGACGCCGCGGCGAGCTTCGCGAGCGCGGCGATGTCGTCCAGGAGAGCCGCCAGACCGCCTGCCATCAGGACTCCTCGTTCGCGCCGTGACGGCCTGCAGACGGCCACCGGAACCGCACCCTACGCCGGATGTGCCGGACCGCGAGACGGTGCGGGCCGCCTGCTCACCGGCGCGAGAGGGCCTGCGCGTGCTCGATGACGGCTGCGACCAGGGCGTCGTCGTCGGCCAGCGACCCGTCCAGGCCGCTCAGCACCCGGTGCACCGCCGTCGGGAGCGGGCCGGAGACCTGCTGCACGAGACCGGCCGCGCCGGGGTCGGTCACGGCGCACCCGTCGCCGCGCAGGTGCAGCACCCAGGCTGCGAGGGCCCGGGCGGCCCCGTCCGGCATCCGTCCGGCGGCCCGCTCGAGGCGGACCGTGGGCAGGATCCGCACCGGGACCTTCTGCGAGCCGTCGGCGGCGATCTGCTCCAGGCGGTGCCGGATGGCCGGGTTGCCGAACCGTTCGAGCAGCGCGGTGCGGTAGGCCGCGACGTCCGCGGCAGGCAGCGTCAGGTGGGTCGACGCCTCGTCCCACCACTCCTCGACCCACCCTCGGCACGTGTCGTCGGCGACGGCCTCGGCCACGGTCGCGTGCCCGCGCAGGGGGCCGGCGTAGGCGAGCAGGGAGTGGGCACCGTTGAGCAGCCCGAGCTTGCGGGCCTCGAACGGGTGGATGTCGTCGGTCACGACCGCTCCGGCACCGGCCCACCCGGGGCTGCCGGCCGCCAGCTCGCCGCTGAGGACCCACTCGCTGAACGGCTCGGTGACGACGGGGGCACGGTCGTCCACCCCGGTCTCGGCGCGGATGAGGGCACGGTCGGCCTCGGTCGGCTCGGGCGTGATCCGGTCGACCATGGTCGTGACCCAGCCGACGTTGCCGTCCAGCCACCCCACCAGGGACGGGTCGACGAGCTCGGCGAAGCGACGCGTCACGCGGGCGACGACAGCCCCGTTCTCCGGGAGGTTGTCGCACGGGATCACGCTGATCGGGCCGGCGTCGGCCCGTCGTCGGGCCAGGAGCCCCGCGACGAGGCGTCCCGGCGCGGTGCGGACGCCCGCCGTCGGGTCGTCGCGCAGCGCGCGGACCTCGGCCTGCACCGCGGGCCGCGTCTCGTCGAGACCGCCGTCGGCCCCCCGCAGGTACCCGGCCTCGGTCACCGTCGAGGTGACGATCCCGACCCCCGGGTCGGCGAGGTAGCGGAGCCAGGCACCGTGGTCGGTGGCCGCGTGCGCGGCGACGACGGAACGGACGACCTCGAAGTGGTCGCCGTCCCGGCCGCGGGTGTCCAGCGTGTAGAGCCCGTCCTGGGCGGCCATCGTGACCGCGAGGTCGGGGCTGCGGCCCGTAAAGGCGGCGATGCCCCAGTCCCCCGCGTCCGCCGCACGGTGGGTGTACCAGGCCTGGTGGGCCCGGAAGAAGTTGCCGAGCCCGAGGTGCACGTGCCGCACGGGCGCGGCGGGAGCGGTGCGTCGCAACGCTGCCCCGTCGGGGGTGGTCGGGCTCACAGGCCGAACACCTCCCTCGGCCGACCGGTCACGAGGTCCACGGCGGTCTCCTGCGCCTCGTCCTCGTCGAGCCGGTGCTCCGCGACCAGCTGGGCCAGGTACCCGCTGTCCAGACGACGGGCCATGTCGTGGCGGGCCGGGATCGAGCAGAAGGCACGCGTGTCGTCGATGAACCCCGACGTCTTGGTGAAGCCGGCCGACTCGGTGATCGCCGCGCGCCACCGGCGCACGGCCTCCGGGGCGTCGAGGAACCACCACGGCGCCCCGACGTAGACCGACGGGTAGAAGCCCGCGAGCGGTGCGAGCTCACGCGAGAACACGGTCTCGTCGAGGGTGAAGAGCACCAGCGTGAGGTTCGGGTGCGTGCCGAACCTCTCGAGCAGGGGCCGGAGCGGGTCGGTGAAGTCCCCGCGCAGCGGGATGTCGTGCCCCGTGTCGGCGCCGAACCTGGCGAGGGTCGGACCATGGTGCCCGCGGCGGACCCCCGGGTGCAGGGTCATCGTCAGGCCGTCCTCGGTCGACATCCGCGCCATCTCCAGCAGCATGTGCCGGCGCAGGGCGACCTCGTCAGGGCGGGAGGAGCGACCGGCCACGGCGTCGCGGTAGATCCGGTCGGCATCGGCGGCCTCGAGCGGGTCGGTCCGCGCATCCTGGTGGCTGTGGTCCGTCGAGACCGCACCGTGGGCCTTGAAGTAGGCCCGGCGCGACTCCATCGCCTCGACCCACCCTGCGTAGCCGGCGGTGTCGACCCCCGAGACTGCTCCGAGCCGGACGACGTCGTCGGACCAGGCGGGGGCGCCGACCTCCAGGTACCGGTCGGGCCGGAAGGTCGGGATGACCCGGCCCGTCCACGTCGGGTCGGCCACCAGGGCCTGATGAGCCGCGAGGTCGTCGGTCGGGTCGTCGGTCGTGGCGAGGACGGCGATCCGGAACTGGTCGTACAGGGCGCGCGGCCGGTACGCGGGCTGGGTGAGGCGCTCGGCGATCCGGTCGTAGATCTCGTCGGCGGTCTGCGGGCCGGGTCGCACCGTGATGCCGAAGATCTCGGCGAGCTCGGACTCCAGCCAGTACCTGACCGGGGTCCCACGGAACACGTGCCAGTGCGAGCAGAGCCGGCGCCAGACCTCCCGTGCCTCCTCGGGCTCCAGGGGTCCCTGCCCGACGCCCAGGTCCGAGAGCGGGACCCCCGAGGCGTGCAGCAGGCGGGTCACGTAGTGGTCGGGCGTCACGAAGAGCGCTGCGGGGTCGGTGAACGGGGTGTCGTGCAGGAGGGTGGCCGGGTCGACGTGCCCGTGGGGAGAGACGATCGGCAGGTCGCGCACGGCCGAGTACAGCCGGCGGGCGATCCCCAGCGCGGTGGGATCCGCCGGCAGGAGGCGGTCGGGGTGCGGGGCCAGGTGCGCGGTCGGGCTGCTCATGGAGCGAGTCTGATCCGCAGAGCAAGAGGACGACAACCGCTTGCCATCAGTTGTCTCAGGGACGCAGTGGGCCTCGCCGCACGACCGCTCCCGGGGCCCCGACGCTGCGAGCACGCACGAGCGGGGCCCCCACCGGCTGGTGAGGGCCCCGCGCGTGCGACGGCTCGCGGCTAGGAGCCGGACCCGTAGGTGAGCCCGTGACCGAACGGGTAGAGCGCCCCGTCCGTGGTCTCGTCGTAGCCGGGCAGGTCGCTGTCCTGCTCCTCGATCGCCTGGCGGGTGCCCGCCAGGGCGAAAGGCATCCGACCCTGGGGGGCGACCTCACCGGACAGCACGTCGAGCAGCGCTCTGTCGCCGACCCCGAACCCGGCCACGATCGCGCCGGCGTCCCGCAGCCCGCTGGCCTCGTCCAGCACGTAGGGCTGGCGGAAGTACACGTGCAGGATCACCGAGCTCGGGTCGTCGACCTCGGCCATGACCTGCTGGACCACGTCCAGGGACGGGGTGACCTCCCAGGACGCGGCCTGCTGCATCCCGGTGAAGTCCAGGAGGCTGGTCTCCCACGGGAAGGAACCACCGAAACGCAGCGTGTCGTCCGTGCAGCTCGCCGCACCGTAGGAGACGCAGGCGTCGGACACCCCGTACGGGCTCTGCCCGTCGAGACCCGCGAAGCCCTCGAGCTCGATGGGGTTGACGTACGCAGGGTTCAGCCCCGTGGCAGGGTCGTCGCTCCGGTAGGCCCCCGTGGCGGCCCGGCTGGTCCCGGCGGTCAGCGAGATGATCACCCGGTCGTGACCGGCCGCGCTCGGCCGGTCGGCAGCGTCCGGGGTGTTGCCGTCGGTGACCTGGTAGCCGTAGCTCCGGACCGTCTCGGCGTCGAAGGCGCCGAGCAGGTAGACGTCCGAGCCCGCCGGGAGCGGGAGCGCAGGGTCACCGTCGACGGTCTCCTGGTTCTGCAGCAGCACCAGGGAGTCACGCTGGACGTCCAGGCCGACCTCGCGGTTGGCCTGGCTCCCGACGGTCGCGGTCGCGTCCTCGACGTCGACGTACGGGTTCTCGAACAGACCCATGCGGATCATCGGCTCGAGCAGCCGCTGCGCGGCCAGGGTCACGCGGTCCTCGCTGACCAGCCCGGCATCGACCAGGTCGATGATGGTCTGCACGTCGTTGAACCCGGACAGCGTGTCGGTGCCGCTGTTGATCGCCGCGGCGACCCGCTCGGGCACCGTGGCCTCCTCCAGTCCCCAGGCGCGGTCGTTGATGATCCCCGTGTCGGAGTTGACGTACCCGGTGAAGCCCAGGCCCTCGCGCAGCAGTCCGTTGATCGTCTGGTCCGAGAAGGCGAAGCCGACCTCGTCGTAGGCGACGCCGTCGTGCTGCACGTCCACCGGTATCCCGTAGTACGGCATGATCGCCGAGACCCCGGCGTCGATGGCCGCCTGGAACGGCTTGAGGTGGTAGCCGAACCCGTCCCCGGGGTAGACCTGCGTCTTGCCGAAGGCGTAGTGCGGGTCCAGGCCCAGCTCCTGCGGGCCCCCTCCGGGGAAGTGCTTCATGGTCAGCGCGACATCGGACCGGGGGCTCAGCGAGCTGCCCGACCTCGTGTCCATCGGGCCCTGGAGCGTCCGGACGAGCTGGCCCATGATGGCCGCACCGGCGTCCGCGTCCTCGGTGAAGGTCTCGTGCGTGCGGTACCACCGCGGCTCGGTCGACAGGTCCGCCATGTACCCGTACATCCCGCGCAGGCCGATCGAGCGCCACTCCTCGCCCATGACAGCGGCGAAGTCCTCGACCACCGACATGTCCCCGGTCGTGGGGGCCGTCCCGGTGCGTGCTGCCTCGGCGCCGAGCGCCGCCGCAGCGATGCCCGCCTCCTTGGGGAAGGGGGTCATCGAGCCGGCGCTCTCGTTGATGCCCACACGGGCGTCCGGGTCGATGTGGTTGCGCGCGTTCGACTTGTACAGGACCGGGATCCCCAGCCGCGTGGACTCGGAGAGCTCCTGCATGCTGTTCATGAAGGTCGCGGCCTCGGCCGGCGTGACACTCGTGCTGGCACCGAAGCCGCTGCCGGGGCTGCCGCAGACCGCGCGGTCCTCGCTGGTCACGGTGTTGCGGAAGATGAACCGGTGCATGTGCTGCACGGTGACGTAGCTCTCGGCGTTCGGGCCGAGGACACCACGCTGCCCCGTCGTCTGGTCGCACTCGGCGTTGAGCGTGTCGATGAGCATGAGGCCGGCCTTCTCCTCGAGCGTCATCCGCTGCACGAGGTCCGCGACCCGCGCCTGGACCGGCTTGCGCCAGTCCTCGTAGACGTCGATCCGCCCGTTGGCGTTCAGGTCCCGGAACTGACGCTGGCCGTGCCTGAGGATCGGCTTGACGCGGGACTCGACCTCGGGGGCCCAGCGTCCACCGGCGTGGGAGTGAGCAGGCGGGGCGTCACCGCCCCGACCGGGCGGGTCGCCGACGCGGTCCGGCGGCGCGGCCAGTGCGCCTCCCGCCACGGCGACCACGAGAGGAACCGCGAACGCCAGCCCGGCAAGGCGCCGGCTTCTCGAACCCAGGGTTGTCCACATGTGCGTGTCTCCTTCGACATCGATGAGCAGTCGCGTCTCGGATGCGCTGCCGGTCAGCGTCGGCCGATCTCGGCCGGGAGCTGGTGGGCCCATTCTTGGCCGGGCCCGGACGTGCTGGGCAACGAGTTGCCACGACTTGTCACGGCGCCCGTGACTGACTCGACGAGGGCGGCACCTCTCGGCGAGGCCTGACGACCTCGACATCGCGACGTCCCGGCGGCAACCGACGGCAACCGCTTGTCACCCCGCCGGCCCAAGGATGGACTGGCGATCCCGACCCCTACCACCTCCGGGAGCAGGACCATGAGGATCGTTGCCGCCGACGTGATCGTCACGAGCCCCAACCGCAACTTCGTCACGCTCAAGATCACCACCGACGACGGTGTGACCGGGCTGGGCGACGCGACGCTCAACGGCCGTGAGCTCGCCGTGGTGAGCTACCTGCGCGACCACGTCGCACCGTTGCTGATCGGCATCGACGCCCACCGGATCGAGGACACCTGGCAGTTCCTGTACCGCAGCGCCTACTGGCGGCGCGGGCCGGTCACGATGGCCGCGATCGCCGCGGTCGACGTCGCCCTGTGGGACATCAAGGCCAAGGTCGCGGGCATGCCGCTCTACCAGCTCCTGGGCGGGGCTTCCCGGACCGGCCTGCTCGCCTACGGGCACGCCTCGGGCAAGACGCAGGACGAGCTGTTCGACTCGATCCGCGAGCACCAGGAGCAGGGGTACAAGGCGATCCGGGTCCAGACCGGGGTGCCGGGACTGAAGTCCATCTACGGCATCGCGTCCAACGCGACGTTCGAGGCCAACACCGGCACCCGCTACGACCACGAGCCCGCCCAGCGTGGCGCCCGCCCCGCCGAGGAGGACTGGGACACCCGCTCCTACCTCCGGCACCTCCCGACCGTCTTCGAGGCCGTCCGCCACGAGTTCGGCCCCGAGCTGCCCCTGCTGCACGACGGGCACCACCGGATGACACCCATCCAGGCCGCCAAGCTGGCGAAGTCCCTCGAGCCCTACGACCTGTTCTGGCTCGAGGACATCACCCCTGCCGAGAACCAGGAGGCGCTGCGGCTGGTCCGGCAGCACAGCACCACGCCTCTGGCGATCGGGGAGATCTTCAACACCGTCTGGGACTACCAGACGATCATCCGCGAGCAGCTGATCGACTACGTGCGCTCGGCCGTCACCCACACCGGGGGCATCTCCCACCTCAAGAAGGTGCTCGAGTACGCGGCGCAGTACCAGATCAAGTCCGGCATGCACGGTCCCACCGACATCTCCCCCGTCGGCATGGCCGCCGCGATGCACCTGGGCCTGGCGATCCACAACTTCGGCATCCAGGAGTACATGCAGCACGGCTCGAGGACCAACGAGGTCTTCCAGCAGTCCTTCACGTTCACCGACGGCATGCTGCACCCCGGGGACAACCCGGGCCTGGGCGTCGAGCTCGATGTGGACGAGGCGGGCAAGTACCCCTACGAGCAGGCCTACCTGCCGTACAACCGGCTCGCCGACGGGACCGTCCACGACTGGTGAGCACCGCTGGCCCTAGGCAGCCGGCGGGGTGGGCACCCCGGGCGCCGGGGTGCTGTCGAGCGGTCGCGTGCGGCTCGAGCTCTCGATCCCGACCAGGTCGATCGCCACGAGGGCGAACCCCGCGGACCGCACCGCCCGCAGCACCTCCAGACGCAGTGGCTGAGCGGAC
Organism: Actinotalea alkalitolerans; assembly: GCF_023369855.1. Classification (GTDB taxonomy): domain Bacteria; phylum Actinomycetota; class Actinomycetes; order Actinomycetales; family Cellulomonadaceae; genus Actinotalea. The sequence continues at coordinate 49,552 of NZ_JAMBPP010000002.1, forward strand.
ACGGTGGTGATGTCGGCGATCGGCACCTCGAGCCGAGCCAGCTCCCCGTGCGGCTGGACCCGCACCGCGTCCAGCCCGAGCCGGCGCAGCTCGGCCTCCGCCGCGTCCACCTGCGCCTGCACCTGCGCCGAGGCGTCGGAGGACGACGAGGGCGGGAGGGACGTGGTCATCTCATGATCTCCGGTGGTCGGCCGCTGACGGTGGTCGCTGCCATTGACCATCCTCGGCCCGATCGGTAGCAAGCGGTTGTCGTGACTTGCCGCGCAGCCAGGGCGCACCCGACCGGTCCCACCGGCGACAAGGGATGGCAATCGGTTGCTGCCCCCCACCGGTCGGCGTAGCGTCCAGGCATGGACGAGGAGCCGGGCTGGCGCCGGCAGGCGAGCCCGACGATCTACGACGTGGCCAAGGCGTGCGGGGTCGCGCCCTCCACGGTGTCGCGAGCGTTCTCGCGACCAGGACGCGTCAACGCCGAGACGGCCGACCGCATCCGCCGGGTCGCCGCCGAGATGGGATACCGCACGAACCCGCTCGCCCGGGCGCTGCCCACCGGGAAGACCTCACTGCTCGCGCTGCTCGTCGCCGACGTCACCAACCCGTTCTTCTTCGAGATCATCCGCGGGGCGCAGGAGGCCGCCCGGGTGGCCGGGTACACGATGCTCGTCGCCGACGTGGAGGAGTCGGCCGAGGCCGAGAAGGAGGTCCTGGACCGGGTCGTCCCGCTCGTCGAAGGCATCATCCTGGCCACGTCACGCCTCTCGGACTCCTCGATCCGCGTGACCGCCAAGCAACGACCGACGATCGTGCTCAACCGGGTGATGACGGACATCCCCAGCGTGGTCACGGACAACGCCCGCGGCATGCGACGAGCCGTGGAGCACCTCGCGGAGCTGGGGCACACGACGATCACCTACGTCGCCGGCCCGGAGGCCTCCTGGGCCGACGGCATGCGGTGGCGGTCGCTGCGGGAGGCAGCCTTCGAGCTCGAGCTGCAGACCCGCCGGATCGGCCCCTTCTCCCCCACCCTCGCCGGTGGCCTCGCGGCCGCACGCACCTTCGACGACCGCCCGACGAGCGCCGTCATCACCTACAACGACCTGCTCGCGATCGGCATCATGCGCGGGCTGACACTGATGGGGGCCCGGATCCCCGCTGACGTCAGCGTGATCGGCTTCGACAACATCTTCGGGTCCGACTTCTGCACACCGCCGCTGACCACCGTCGCCGCGCCGCTGCGCAACCTCGGGGCGTTCGCCGTCAAGACGCTGCTCGCCCAGCTGGCGCCGAACGCGCCGCGCGGGCTGCGTCCTGCGCTGCTCCCGGCGCAGCTGATCGTCCGGGAGTCCACGGCCCGCAAGGGCCCCCGACTCGCCCCGTGGGCGACCGCCGCACCTCCCCCGCAGCGCAGCGTGACAAAGGATGGCAACTGGTTGCCGTAGGCGCGGGCCGGGTGTCTCAATGAGGTCAGAAGTGAGCCACCAGGGCCCACGCCGAGCGACCGCAAGCGCTCCGCAACGTCGAGGAGACACCATGAAGATCACGACACGAGTGGCCGCCACCGCCCTGACGGGTGTGGTCGCGCTGGCCTTGACCGCGTGCGGGGCGGACGGGAGCGCCGGCAACGACACCGCCGGCGGTGACGGCAACGGGCAGACCTCCGCAGGCTCCACGATGCGCCTGGCCCTGAACCAGACCGAGGAGCACCCCTCCTACGTCGCACTGGCGAACTTCGGCGAGCGCCTCTCCGAGGCGACCGAGGGTCGCTGGCAGATCGACGTGTTCCCGAACGAGACCCTGGGCGCCCAGCAGGAGGCCCTGCAGCTGGTCAGCGACGGGACCGTGGACCTGGCGATCGTCTCCGGTACCCAGCTGGAGAACCTGAACAGCGACTTCCTCGTCTTCAACCTCCCGCAGGTCTTCGACTCCGTCGAGCACCAGATGGGCGTCATCCACGACCAGGAGATCGTCGGCGACCTGTACACCTCGCTCGAGGACGGCAGCAGCATCACGGTCCTGGGTGGCTTCACCCAGGGCGCCCGGAGCATCTACACGAACTTCGGCCCGGTCCAGACCCCGGCCGACCTCGCGGGCAAGAAGCTGCGCGTCCAGGAGAGCGACCTGCACATCGCGATGGCCGAGGCCATGGGCGCCTCGGCGACCCCGATGGCCTTCGGCGAGCTCTACACCGGCCTGCAGGCCGGTGTCGTGGACGCGGCCGAGAACAACGAGGTCTCGTTCTTCACGCAGAAGCACTTCGAGGTCGCACCGTACTGGTCCTCCACCAACCACCTCGTCGGGCTCGACTACCTGGTGATCAACTCCGACCTGGCCTCCTCGATGTCCCCGGAGGACCGCGCGGTGTTCGATGCCGAGTGGACCGCCACGCACGAGGAGCACACCGAGCTGTGGACGACCGCGACCGAGGACGCGATCACCCAGGCCGAGGCCGGCGGGGCCACGTTCACCGAGGTCGACGAGGCAGCCTTCCGTGAGGTCCTGGCGCCCCTGGCCGACCAGTTCATCGAGAACGAGGTCCAGCGGGCCCTCTACGACGCCGCGCGCACCGCGGCCGAGTGAGCCCGGGCTTCCGGACGACGAGACGAAGGGCAGAACCGTGCATGCCGTGAAGAAGACCTTGGACAGAGCACTCGCCGCGATCTGCGTCGTCCTGTTCGCGCTGCTGGTGCTGACGGTGGTGTGGCAGGTCTTCAGCCGCCAGGTGATCAACAACCCGAGCACCTGGTCCGAGGAGGCCGCGCGCTACATCTTCGTGTGGCTCGGGTTCTTCGCCGCAGCCCTGGTCTTCTCCGAGCGGGGGCACATCGCGGTCGACTTCGTCGTCCGGAAGCTCCCGGCCCTGGTCCAGCGCATCATCGCGGTGCTGGTCCAGGTCCTCATCATCGCCTTCGCCGTGATCGGCCTGATCTGGGGCGGCTGGCGGGCCTCCCAGGGGGCATGGGGCACCAACCTCACCGCTCTGCCCACCCAGATCGGCGTGATGTACCTGGTGATGCCGATCACCGGCGTGCTGATCACGATCTACGCGCTCTACCACGTGGTCGAGGTCCTGCGGGGCACAGAGGCGCCGATCGAGCCCACCGACGACGCCGAAGCGATCTAGGAGCCCTCATGGAACCCGCAACCCTCGCCGGGCTGATCCTGCTCGTCGGCATCGTCGTCATGATCGCCCTGAGCGTCCCGATCGCCGTGGCCATCGGCCTCTCGGCCATCTTCGCCACCGTGGCCCTGCTGGGTCTGGACGGCGCCGTCCTGGCGAGCTCCCAGCGCATGTTCACGGGCATCAACTCGTTCCCGCTGCTCGCGATCCCCTTCTTCATCTTCGCCGGCGTGCTCATGAACAACGGTGGTATCGCCGGCCGGCTCATCGACGCCGCCAAGGTGCTCGTCGGGCGGGCACCGGGCTCTCTCGCGCAGACCAACGTCGTGGCGAACGCCATGTTCGGGGCCGTCTCGGGTGCGGCGGTCGCCGCCGCGGCCGCCGTCGGGACGGTCATGGGGCCCCGGCAGCGCAAGGAGGGCTACGACCGGGCCTTCTCCGCCGCGGTCAACGCCGCCTCGGCCCCCGCCGGGATGCTCATCCCGCCGAGCAACACCTTCATCGTGTACTCCCTGGTCAGCAGCACCTCGATCGCCGCACTCTTCATGGCGGGCGTCGGGCCCGGCGCGCTGTGGGCGGGTGCATGCATGGTCGTGGTGCTCCTGTACGTCCGCAAGCACCCCGAGCTCAAGGTCACCGACCGGGTCGGCCTGCGCCAGGGGCTCGTGGTGCTCTGGAAGGCCGTCCCCTCGCTGATGATGATCATCATCGTGATCGGCGGGATCCTCTCGGGCGTCTTCACCGCGACGGAGTCCGCCGCGATCGCCGTCGTGTACTGCCTGGTGCTCGGTTTCGCCTACCGGATGCTCAAGGTCAGCGACCTGCCGCGGATGCTGCTGGACGCCTCCCGGACCACCGCGATCGTCATGCTCCTGGTGGGTGTCTCCTCGGCGCTGTCGTGGATCATGTCCTTCGCCCGGATCCCGGACATCATCTCGGCGGCGATGCTCGGGCTCACGGACAGCCCCACGCTCATCCTGATCATGATGATGATCATCCTGCTCCTCGTCGGGACCTTCATGGACCCGACACCGGCCATCCTGATCTTCACCCCGATCTTCCTGCCGATCGTCATGCAGTTCGGGATCAGTCCCGTCCACTTCGGCACGATGATCGTCTACAACCTGTGCGTCGGGGTGATCACGCCACCCGTCGGCAACGTCCTGTTCGTCAGCGCGCGGGTCGCGGGCCTGCGTCTGGAGCCCGTGATCTCGAAGATCGTGCCGTTCCTCGTGGCACTGGTGCTGGGTCTGCTGGTCGTCGTGTTCGTGCCCCAGCTCTCGACGTGGCTGCCCACCCAGATGGGTCTGATCAGCGGTCCCTGACGAGCTCTCCGGCAGCGGGCCGGGCGCAGGACCCCAGCGGTCGCGCCCGGCCCGTGGTCGTCCTTATCGTGACGGTCCCGTCCCCGACGAACCGGAGCGTGCCCGGCCATGACCACCGCACCGCACCACGACGTCCTGATCATCGGCGGCGGCAACGCCGGCATCTCCCTGGCCGCGCGGCTGCGACGGGACGGCTGCCGTGACGTCGCCGTCGTCGAACCCGAGCAGACGCACCACTACCGCCCGCTGCTGTCGTACGTCGCCGGCGGCATGGCCACCCTCGACGACCTCCGCCGACCCGAAGCCTCGGTGATCCCGCCCGGCTGCGCGTGGTACGCCGACCACGTCACGGCCGTCGAGCCCGAGAGGTTCATGGTGCGGCTGGCCGGTGGCGGGGAGATCACCTACGGGGACCTGGTCGTGTGCCCCGGCTCGCAGGTCGACTGGGACGCCGTGCCCGGGTCCCGCGAGGCGGTCGCCACCCCGGACGCCTCGACCAGCTACCTGCCCCACCTCGCCGAGAAGACCTGGGCGATGCTCTCCTCGCTGCGCGAGGGGACCGTGGTCCTCGCGGTCTCGGACCGGCACGTCCCGTGCGCACCAGTCGCGCTCAAACCGCTGCTGATGGCGGCCGACCACTGGCGCCAGGAAGGCACCCTCGACCGGATCGCGATCGAGCTCCTGGTGGAGGGAGACCGTCTCGTCGACCACGACCGCGGCGACCGCGAGCTGCGTGCCGCCGCCGCGGGCTACGGCATCCGGGTCCGGACCGGGACCGCCGTCGAGTCCGTGGACCCGCTCGCCCGCGAGCTCCGGGTGCGCACCCCGGCCGACCCCGACCTCGTGCGGTACGACGCACTGCTCCTCGCCCCGCCGCACCGGGCGCCCGGCTGGGTGTCCGCGAGCGGCCTGAGCGGCCCGCAGGCCGACGGGTTCGTCGCGGTCGACCCGCACACCCTCGCGCACCTCACCCACCCCAGGGTCTGGGGGCTCGGGGACGCCGCCGCGGTCGACGCCCTGCCCTCGGGGGGCGCCCTGCGCAAGCAGGTCCCGGTCGTCGCCCACAACATCGCCGCCCGGCGCACCGGGGGTCCGATGCGACGCTACGACGGCTACTCGATCGCCCCGGTCACCACCTCCCGCCGTGACCTGCTGCTCGCCGAGCTCGACCGGGACGGTCGGCCCGAGCCGACCGTCCCGTTCCCGGACCTCGCCCGGCCCCGTCGCAACACGTTCCTCTTCGACCGGTTCCTCGAACCTCACGTCTACTGGCGCTGGCTGCTCACGGGGCACGTGTCCTGACTCGACGCCGTCACCGGCCCGACGACGACCTGCACGGGGTGCGCGAACCGCGCTGGATGCCACGGACAGGCCCTTCGGGAGGTGAGTCGGTCCTCACCACAGGGTCGGCGCGACCGACCCGATCTCCCCGACGGCGGTGCGCTCCCACCTCGAGCGCCCCTGGACCCTGCACGGCCGGCCGTCGGGGTCACGGGACCAGCCGAGGGTCAGCCCGTGCACCTCGAAGACCTCCTCGACCGAGTCGGCCCCGACGTCCTGGGTGATGGCCAGCAGGATCTCGGCCGCGGCGAGCGCGTCCGAGAGCGCATCGTGGTGACGGTCCAGCCGGACACCAGCGGCCTCGGCCACGACGTCCAGCGTGTACGACGGGAGGTCGTAGTGCCGTCGGGCGAGCAGGAGGGTGCACCCGTACCGCAGGCGCGGACAACCGATCGAGGCGCCCCAGGTCGCATCCTGGACGACTCCCAGGTCGAACTGCGCGTTGTGCGCGATCACGGTCGAGCCGAGCAGCCGTGCCTCGATCGAGGGCCACAGCTCCTCGAACCGTGGCGCGTCCGCCACGTCCTTCGCGCACAGCCCGTGGACCGCCGTGTTGCGCAGGTCGAACGAGCCGTACAGGTCGGGTGGCCGCATCAGGCTCGACCAGCTGTCGACGACCGCCCCGGCACGTACCTCGACCAGACCCACGGCGCACGCCGAGCCTCGCGACCCGTTGGCCGTCTCCCAGTCGAGGGCGATGAAGTCCACTGCCACCCCGCGCCCACCCCTCCTGCTCCTGAGATCTCTCGAGCCGCGGAACCCCTCGGAGCGTGCGCGGCACATCGATCATGCCAACGATCGGCCTCTCGCGAGGACGGTTCGACTAGTCCCTCGCGCACCCTGCCCGCCCGGCGGCGAGCGCGTCACCCACCCGCGGCGGCCAACTCCCGCGCCCCGATCGTTCACGTTCCCCCACGCCGGTCGATGAGTCCTGGTGGACCTCACCGCCGTCACCCCGCAGCCGACCGCGGGCTGGGTGCACGTCGCGCGGCAGCCCATCTACGACCGCTCCCTGACGGTCCGGGGTCACGAGCTGCTGTTCCGCGCCCACAGCACCAGCACGGGCGCCGGCCCCGACGCCGGTGACCTGGCCACGACGACCGTCGTCCTGAACACCTTCACCGCCTTCGGGCTGGACCAGCTGGTCGGTGGCGGGCTCGCGTTCGTCAACCTCACGCGCCCGTTCGTCGTCGGCGAGCTGCCGATCCCCTTCGATCCCCACGCGGTGGTGCTCGAGCTCGTCGAGGGAGTGGTGGTCGACGAGGCGGTGCGCGAGGGCGTGCAGCGCCTCCGCGCCGAGGGGTTCGACCTCGCCCTGGACGACTTCCTGTGGGACCAGACGGACCGCGTCGCCCTGATGCCCGACATCACCTACGTCAAGGTCGACATCAGCCAGCTCTCCGCCTCGGCCCTGGCAACCACCGTGCTGCAGCTCCGCGCCCATGACGTGCTGCTGGTCGCCGAGCGTGTGGAGACCGCTGCCGACCTGGAGATGTGCCGAACCCTCGGCTTCGACCTCTTCCAGGGCTACCACCTGCTGCGGCCCGAGACCCTCTCCGCGGTCACCCTGACCCCCGACCGGCTCGCCTGCCTGGGGCTCCTGCACCGGCTCTCCGACCCGAGCCTCACCCTCGAGGACATCGAGGACCTGGTGCACCGGGACGCGGGGCTCACCTACCGCGTGCTGCACGCCGCCAACACCGCGGCCACCGGCCTGCGCCGCAAGCTCGGCTCGGTGCACGACGCGCTCGTCATGCTCGGCACCGAACGGCTCCGCGCCTGGGTGATGCTCCTGGCCTCGGCGGACGCCGGTGGCGGCGACCAGGAGCAGCTCGCCGCCGCGGTGGTCCGGGCCCGCACCTGCGAGCTCCTCGCCGACCGGCTCGACCTGCACCCCGGGGCGGCGTTCACGGCCGGTCTGCTCAGCCGGCTCGACATCGTCCTGGGCGTCCCCCTCCACGCGATCCTGGAGAACCTGTCGCTCTCCGACGAGCTCCACGCGGCGCTGATCGACTCGACCGGTCCGCTGGGTGAGCTCCTGGCCGCGGTGATCGCCTACGAGCGCGGCGTCCCACCCGAGGCGGAGCCCCTCTCGACCGAGCTCGCCGAGGCCTACCTGGTGGCGATCGCCTGGGCGACCGCCACCCTCGCGAACCTCCCCCCGGCCCCGGCCTCGTCCGGAGCCTGAGGCCGGCGCACCGACACCTCGGTGACGGGGCACCTGTCACACCGGAGCCCCCGCCGGTGTCTTGTGTGCGTCATCATCCCCACAGCACGAGGACGTGATCGCCGTGCCCAGCACCTTCCGCATCCCCCCGGCCCCCACGACCGGCCTGTTCGGCACCCTCCTGTCGTTCTACGCCCGGCGGACCTACGGCAAGGTCCCGGACAACGCGTACGTCCTGCTCCACAACCGCAAGGTCCTGCGCGCGGTGATGTCCTTCGAGGGCAGGGTCACGAGGTTCGACCGCCTGGACCGCCACCTCAGGTCCTACGCCGAGATCGCCAGCGCCGGGGTGATCGGCTGCAGCTGGTGCCTGGACTTCGGGTACTTCGTCGCCCACACCGACGGCCTCGACCTGACCAAGGTCCGCGAGGTGCCGCGCTGGCGCACCAGCGAGGTGTTCACCGACGTCGAGCGCGCGGTGATGGAGTACGCCGAGGCGATGTCCACGACCCCGCTCACCGTGACCGACACGATGGTCGAGGGCCTCGTCGACCGGCTCGGTGCCCCCGCCGTGGTCGAGCTGACCCAGGTGATCGCCCTGGAGAACATGCGATCCCGCTTCAACTCGGCCGCGGGCCTGCAGAGCCAGGGCTTCTCCGAGGTGTGCGAGCTCCCGCTGGCCCGACCGGCCGACGGCCTACGCTCGACCTCGTGAACGGCACCGACGCCTTCGTCACCCACCGCAACCTGCTCTTCACGGTCGCCTACGAGATCCTCGGTTCGGCGGCCGACGCCGAGGACGTGCTGCAGGAGACCTGGCTGCGCTGGGCCGACGTCGACCTGGCCACCGTGCGCGACCACCGCGCCTACCTGGTGCGCATCACGACCCGCCAGGCCCTCAACCGGCTGCGGACGATGGCGCGACGTCGCGAGACGTACGTCGGCCCCTGGCTCCCCGAACCGCTGCTCACCGCACCGGACGTGGCCGATGACGTCGCGCTCGCCGACAGCGTCTCGACCGCGATGCTCATGGTCCTCGAGACGTTGTCCCCCACCGAGCGCGCGGTCTTCGTGCTGCGCGAGGTCTTCGACGTGCCCTACGACGAGATCGCCGACGCGGTCGGCAAGACACCGGCGGCGGTGCGCCAGATCGCGCACCGCGCCCGCGAGCACGTGGCGACCCGTCGGCCGCGCGGGTCGGTCTCAGCCGAGCAGCGCCAGGCGGTGGTGGTCCGGTTCGTCGCCGCCGCGACCACCGGCGACCTGCAGGGCCTGATGGAGGTGCTCGCCCCGGACGTCGTCCTGTTCTCCGACGGCGGTGGGCTCAAGAAGGCCGCACGGCGGCCCATCCACGGCCGGGACAAGGTGGTGCGCTTCCTGGCAGGCGTCGCCAAGGACGAGGTGGTCGAGAGGGCCGACGTGGTGACGGTCAACGGCGCGCCGGCCCTCCGGGTGGTGATCGGCGGGGTCGTCGACACGATCGCCTCGTTCCAGCTCGAGGGGGGCCTGGTCACCGCGCTGTACGTGACGCGCAACCCGGAGAAGCTGACGGCGCTCGACCGGGTCGTGGTCCTGCAACGGTGAGCGGGCGATGGTGCTCACCGAAGGCGTCCTTCGCCAGCAGACCGATGGTCCCGGACCTCACCCTGCTCGGCGCGGCACACTGGCCCGATCAGGGCGGCCCATGAACCGACAGCCGCGCGACCACGCTCGGTGACCACCAGCGACCCGCCGACCGGTGAGGGGACCTCGACGTCGATGCTGATCGCCGACGCGCAACGTGACCTCCGCAGGGTCTACGTCGGGGGTTTCTACGGCCAGCTCGTCTCCGGCGCGGTCTGGCTCCTGGCGGCCGCAGCCACGACGTGGGTCTCGACCGCTGCGGGAACGGCCGCGCTGTGGTTCGGCGGGATGCTGATCTTCCCGCTCACAGCTCTCGCGCTGCGCGTCTCGGGCCGAGCGGCGTCCTTGGGTCGGGGCCACCCGTTCGCAGGACTGGCGACCCAGATCGCCTTCACCGTCCCGATCGGGCTCCTCGTGGCCCTCGCACTGGCGACCCAACGTCCCGACCTGTTCTTCCCGGCCGCGATGGTCGTCGTCGGCGCGCACTACCTGCCGTTCGTCTTCCTGTACGGCATGCGGCTCTACGCGGTGCTGGCCGCCGTCCTGGTCCTGGGTGGCGTGGCGCTCGCGGTGTTGCTCCCGGGTCCGGGCGTCCTCGGCGCGTGGGGCACCGGAGCGGTGCTGGTCGTCGCGGCCTTCGCGCTGCGCCACGCGGCCCGCGAGAGCTGAGCCGCAGGCCAGGTGCGCACCCCGCGCGTCGATCACGCTGACAGGACGCAGGCCGCCGCCTACCGCGCGCGCAGCGTCCCCAGGCGGTGACTGCACTCGTCCCCCACCCGCATCGGGGCGATCGCGCCGGCCTCCCTCAGTCGCAGCAGACCGCCGACGACGTCGTCGCGCATCACCGCGGGGTCGACCGCCGTCACGTGGATCTCGGTGCCGGCCTCGAAGCCGGCGAGGTTCGTGTCCCGCCGGGTGAGCACGACGTGCCACGGGAGGGCCTCGGCCGCGCCCGGTGGCCGGTGGAACCAGACCTCGTTGGTCGGGACGTGCACCCCGGTCACCGCGTGCAGGGCGTGCAGCAGGTCGGACACCGCCTGGACCTCGTGCTCACCGTGCTCCCAGGGCAGCCGTGGCGGACCCGTCGCCCAGACCACGAGCGAGGGACGACGGTGACCGATCCCGACGACGGCGACCGCGTGGTCGTTCTCGGCGACCACCAGGCGGTGCTCGGCCGCATGGTCGAGCACCGCGGTGGTCACCAGGTCCGGGTCCTCGCGCAGCCGGCCGAGCAGCCCGTCCAGGAGAGGCCCGTGCTCGTCGACGGCCACGAGCTGCTTGTGCAGGTGGTCGAAGGAGGCTCCGGCCGGTCTCAGCCAGTTCTGGAACGCCGCCACGTAGCAGGCGTGCGGCTGCTCGGCGTAGAGCGAGCGCAGCGCCTCGATCGTGAACGCGACGAAGCCGACGTGCTCCAGGGTGGTCAGCGTCCCCGAGCCCGCGAGCTCGTCGTCGTGCTGCGCGCCGTCCACGAGGTGGCGTCGCGCGACGACGACGTCATGCGTCCCGGCGAAGAGATCCGGTGCCCCGGCGAGCTGCTCCGCCTCGGTCAGAGCGTCCCAGGCGCCATCCCCCACTCCCTCGGCCGCGGCGCGCCGTCGCAGGACGGCCAGGGTGTGGGCACGGCCCAGCGGGTCGGCGGCGTACCGCGCCGCCCGCGCGACCACCGTGGGCGGCAGCACGAACCCGTGGTTGCGGCGCCAGTGGTCGACGGTGAGGATCTCGAAGAGGTTGGCGAACCGGCGGAACTCCGCGGCGCTCGCGACGACCTCGGCGGCCGTGAGCCCGCTGCGCAGCGACCAGCCCGCGGCGTCGCGGACCAGGCGTGACTTCTCCGGCGTGGTCTCCAGGTACCGGTCGGGGCAGAACTCGCACCTGTCGACGGGCCCATCCGGCTCGACCGCACGGCGCCCCACCTGCGGGGTCGCGATCGGTCGGTGCCCGCGCCGCGGCACGCTCCACACCACGGTGCCGGTCAACGGGGAGACCTGCACGGCGGTGCCGTCGGGCAGGCGCACCAGCGGTTCCGGCTGCACGGCCCCAGGGTAGGCGGAACGGCGGGTCGGCGGGCTCTCCTGGTCACCCGAGCCCCACCACCTCGTCACCGGTGGACGCGAGGAGGTGGTGGTCCACCACGGCGAGCGCAACCGTCCCGGGTGGGGCGCCCGCACGCCAGACCACCTCGCCGTCGACGATCCGTCGGGCCTCGAGGAGCAGCGCACCGGCGTCACGCACCGGGAGCACGACGACGGTCCCGTCGGTCAGTGCGGACTCCCGCGTCACGGCCGGCTCGACCGACGCCTCCCACAGGGTCTCGCCGGTCCGGACGTCCAGCGCGGTCACCGTGGCACCGTCGTCCAGGACCATCACACCGTCCACCTGCGCCGTCGCCTGGACCGCGGCGTCTCCCCAGAACGGTCGCGACCAGCGCACCTGACCGGACCTGAGATCCACCCCCCGCAGCCGGTCCCCGCGAGTGGTCAGCACCACGAGCGTCCCGGGTTGCGACGTGTCGGTGAGGGGCGGGACGAGCGGCGGCCCGGCCAACGGCACCGTCCGCGCCGACCCGGTGCTCGTGATGCGCCCCCGGCCCGAACGACCCTCCGGGTACCACGACCACGACGCCCGGGCCCCTCCCGGGAGAAGGTGCTCCTGGTACCGGAGCGGAGCGCGGCGGGCGATCGTCGGATCGACCTCCTCGCCCGTGGCCAGGTCAAGACTCAGGTCACCGATCCTCAGCACGTCCGGTCCACGTCCGACCGCGACCCCTGCGCCCACCTGCCCGGCCTGCGCCGGGGTGGCAGCCACGTGGTCCCAGCGCCACGCCCCCGTCCCGAGGTCCCAGCGGGAGACCCGGACACGACCGTCGGGCAGACCGAGCGCGAGGAGGAGGTCCCGACCGACGGGCTCGGCGGTGAGCAGGACGCCGTCCACGGTGACGTCGTGCACGGTGGTCCCCGTCGCGGAGTCGACGACCACGACCTGGACCCGCGCGGAGTCCTGGCCCGCACCGCCCACGTCGGTGACCCCACCGTCCACGTCGGTCACGCACGCGACCAGTCCGGCCGGACCGTCGTCGACCGGCGCACGGTCAGGCCGCAGCCCCTCGTCCACCGCGAAGCAGCGCCCGGCGTCCGTGGCCCCGCCCACCGACCCCGACGCGACCCAGGTCATCTCACCCGTGGCCGGGTCGAGCCCCTGCAGCACCCCCCGGTCGTCGACCGCCAGGAGCGTGTCCGCCTGGCCGCCCACCCACCGCCCCGGAACCCTCCACACCACACCGGGCGCCGTGGGCACCGCAGCCAGGACACCGGGCTCCGCGACCAGAGCCGCGTGCCGGGCGGCCGACTGCCGCGCGTCGACGACCTGCGTCGCGACCGCCACGACGACCAGGAGCGCCGCGACCACGACCGTCCGCACGACCCGGCGACGCCGCACCCGACGCGCGAGCACCACGCCGCCGCCGGGCTCGTCCGGTGGGGAGAGCGGATGCGGGTCCCCGGGCGACGTCGCACGCCGGTCCATCGCCTCCAGGGCGAGCTGGTGCAGCACCGTTCGTGCCTCGTCGGCGGTGACGTCCTCCTCCTCGATGAGGATGACGTCGACCGCGCCGAGGTCCGCGAAGGACTGCGACCGGTGCCGGCGCACCTCCTCAGGCTACGACCGGAGGGGGCTCGAGGTGCAGGGAGACGCAGCCGATGCCCGGACTCGTCCGCCCACGCTCGGCGGCGGAGCCGCGCTCACGCGGGCCGGCGGGCAGGCGGGCGGGCCGGCCAGACGAGGGTCGTGCACCTGAGGGACGTCAGCCCCGCCGGCGCAGGACCCGCTCGATGGCCGCATCGAGGCCGTCGGGCTCACGGCCGAGCGCTCCGACCACGGCGGCACGCACCTCGGCCCGTTGCTCGGCGGGCAGGGCCGCGACGTTCGGCTCGGTCGCGCACGACCCGGTCGTCCCGGGCGTCGCACCCGCCGTGTCCCGCGCGACGATGCGGAGCCCCCGCTCCCGTGCGCGCTCGCGAGCGAGGTCGGTCACGGTCGTGCGGGAGTCGACCTCGAGCAGCAGCTCGCCCGCGTCCGCGAGCCGGTCGATCTCCGCCCGGGTGATGAACGTGCGCGCCATGATCCTCACATCCCTCGTATCGCCTCGACCGACGCCACCGCGGCGTCCCGTGCGGCCAGGATGTCCGCCTCCCGCCCGGCCATCCACAGCCGGCCGAACCGTCCGACGGACGTGACGTGCATGAGGTTGACCGGGGCCGCCTTCTCCGCCTCGTTGGCCGCCAGGTTGATGTAGGCCGCCGGCGCGACCTCGATGACGAGCATGGTCTGGCCGGCCACGAGCATCGTGCCGCGCGAGAACCGGTTGAGCAGCTGGGCCTGGTACGGGTTGACGTTGGTGATGACCTGCATCGAGGCGATCTCCGGACGGACCCGGTCGGCCAGGGTGCGTCCGAGCTCCTCGAGTGTCACCTCACCGGCCCGCAGGACGTCAGCCTGGGACAGCGAGTGCACCTCGAACATGCCGAACTCGCGCTCGACGACCTGCGCGCCGGGCCGCACGTCGGTGCTCTTGACGACCTTGTCGATCACCCGGAACACCCAGTTGCCGGGAGCCATCTCGACGTAGAGGCTCGCCATCCCCTCGATCGGCGGGTCGCCCTGGGTGATCGCTCCGACGAAGGCCGCGTACTGCGGCTGCATCCGGTCCAGGTGGACGTAGGCCCGGAGCTGGAAGTCGCTGTCGGTCATGGTCTGCCTCCCGACCCGGAGCGCGCGAGCACCGCGGGCACGTCGTGGAACGCGATTCCCAGTGGCGTGACGAAGAGGGGGTTCCCCGGGACGACGGCCCGGATCCCGGTCACCGAGGTCACGACCTGCTCGATGCCGGCGAAGGCGCTCGTGCCACCGACGAGGAAGATCTCCTCGACGTCGTGCCCGGCGAGGTGGCGGGCCACGATCGTCGCGATCTTCTCCAGGACCGGTCGCACCAGGGGCAGCAGACGGTCGTGGTTGGCAGGGTCCCGCTTCATGACCTCGGCCTCGTCGAAGCCGATCCTGTGGTGGCCGGCGATCACCAGGCTCAGGTGCGTGCCGCCGGTCGGCTCGTCGGCGAGCGCGATGACCTCTCCCCCACGAAGCACCGCGGTACCGGTGGTACCGCCGCCGACGTCCACCACCGCGCCGTCGCGCAGCCCCAGGACGGCGTTGGCGGCCGTCGGCTCGTCCACGACGGCCGTGCACTCCAGGCCGGCGGCCTCGACCACGTACCGATGCGCCCTGAGCTCGGTGATCGGGACACCCGGCGGGATGGTCACGGCCGCGGTCACGAGGTCGACACCGATCCTGGCCTCGACCTCGGCCCGCAGCTCCCGCACCAGCGCGACCGCGCCGGCGAAGTCCAGGACGACGCCGTCCCGGACGACCTCTGCGTAGCGGTACGCCCCGGCCACCGGGAGGCCCGAGGCGTCGACGACGAAGAGCACCGTGTACGCGGTGCCGAGGTCGACGCCCACGCGCAACGCACCCTTCGTGGTGACCGGGCCGCGGGCGTGCACCACCGCGTCCGCGGCGTCGAGCAGTCGGCTCAGGTCGGGGTTGAGGGCACTCACCATGGCGACCCACCCGCCGCGACCAGCTTCAGCTCGAGGTAGTAGACGACGCTCGAGAGCCGGTTCAGGCCGTGCACGACCGACGCCCCGTAGGGGTGGTGCGGGGATCCGAAGGCCTCCAGGGCGAGCACCTCGACCTCGCGGACCTCGCAGCGCAGCAGGTTGAGCCAGTGGAGCAGCTCGGGGTCCCCGGCACCGGGCGTGAGGTGGTCCACACCCAGCCGCCCGCGCGGGTCGTGGGTGACGTCGTGCACGGCGGCCTCGTCGAGCCCGTCGACCTCCACGGGCCCGGCTGCCCGCTCGTTGTACTCCGCCGACATCAGCTCGCGGCAGTAGGCGGCCACCGTGCCCAGGTGTCGGGCCAGCTCGGCGCTGCCGGCCTCCCGCGCCCGCGCAGCCGTCAGCAGCGCGAGGGCCTGGAGCGAGTCGACCCGACCTCGAAGCCGGATCCGGGGGTGGGTCTTGGGCGCGAGGTGGCACGCGTCGAGCTGGGTCAGGGCATCGGGCTTGACGTCCACCGGCCCACCGCACGTGGTGCAGGTCGGGGTGGCCGTCCCGAGGCGCACCGGGAAGGTGCTCGGCCGGTCCCACGAAGCGCGCCCCGCCGGTCCGGCGCGGGGACTCTCGACCGGGTCGGCCTCGACCAGGACCAGACCCCAGTGGGCGACCAGGTCCTGTGCGGACGGCGAGAGGGTCGCGCCCCTGGGCACGGTCACCTGCGCGCCGGCGCGCGGCTGACGCAGCTGCTCCCGAAGGGCCGACTCGGTCACGATCACGTGGAGCTCGCCTCCCAGTCCGCGGGGTACGTGACGTACAGGAACCTGGCCCACGAGGGTGTCCCGAAGGTGATCGCCGTGCCCTTGGGCACGTACAGGACGTCTCCCGGTCGGCCCACGACGGTGCCGTCGTGGGTGCCGATGTGCAGCTCCCCCTCGATGACGTACTGCACCTCGTCGTAGGTCAGCGTCCACGGGAAGCAGCCGCGCGTGAGGGTGAGGAAACCGGCCGCCATGGGTGCGCCGTCGGCCGCGGTGATGACGTCCACCGCGCGCACCTCCTGCCCAGGCTCGGGGCCCGGGTGCGTGAACGGTTCGAGACGCACGTCCCGTGCGTCGACGTGGCGCACGCCGCGACCCGTGCCGGGACCACCGACGGCTCCGGCGGTCCCGGCCCCGAGCACCGTGGTGACGATGCGCCGGACCTCCTGCTCGAGCGATCCGGAAGGAGCCACCGGAGCACCCGTCGGGACCTGCTGGCGCAGGGTCACCCCGAGCTCGCGCGCGGTGTCGCGCGCCAGGGCGGTCACGATCGTCCCGCGCGGCGCGTCGATCTCACGTCGCCCCGCGGCAGCCGCCGTGCGCACGTCGGCCGCCGTCAGGGCACGCCTCACCGAGCGGTCCATGTCACGCGTCCCCTCCCTGAGCGTCCGCTGTCCGTCAGACCTCGTCGGTGTGCGGGAGGATCAGCTCGACGTCGCCGTGCGGGCGCGGGATCACGTGCACGGACACGAGGTCACCCACCCGATCGGCGGCTGCGGCTCCGGCGTCGGTCGCGGCCTTGACCGCGCCGACGTCCCCACGCACCATGACCGTGACGTACCCGCCGCCGATCTGCTCCTTGCCGATCAGCTTCACGTTCGCCGCCTTGACCATGGCGTCTGCCGCCTCGATCGCGCCGACCAGCCCCCTGGTCTCGACCATCCCGAGGGCGATCATCTGGATGTTGGCCATCTCCGTGCTCCTTCGCTTCTCGAACTGCGGTGTGGTTGTGGACGGTGGGGCAGCTGGTCGGGCCGTGTCGTCCGGGCCGACCAGCGGCACCGGTGGTGCTGGTTCCGCCGGGGAGGGCGGCGCATCGGACCGCGGCGCTCGCGGTCGGCGGGGCGGAGATCCCGTCCGGGGTTCGACCGGAGGGTCACCCGTCATGTCGTTCATCTCCTCACCTCCTGCAGGACCCGCCGGACGACCTCGGTCACAAGGTCCACGTCGACCGTGCCCGCTCGACCGTTCGTGGCCGTGCCCGGTCCGGCGTCGGACGCACCCGCGTGACCTGGTCGGCTGAACGCCTCGGCAGGTGGTCGTCGGGTCTCGTACGCGAGCCGCTTGACGTTGAGCAGGTGGTGGACCGTGATATTGTCGCTCACGACCGACCCACCGAGGCCACCGGGTGCCAGCGTCATCGACGGCATCAGCCCGGTCGACGCGCCGATCGCACCGAAGGTCCCCCACGTGTTGACCAGGATGCGGAAGGCAGGTTTCTCGATGCCGAACGCCAGGACGACGTCCTCGTCCTGGGCGTGCAGGACCAGGGAGTGCCCGTCACCGCCGAACGTCAGGATCTCGATCGAGCGCTCGCACCCGGCGCGCCAGCCGTCCTCCTCGATGAAGCCCAGCACCGTCGTCAGCTTCTCCCGCGACAGCGGGTGGGCCGGGCCGACACCCTCGAGGTCGGCCACCAGCACCCGCGCCGAGCCGGGCACGTCGATCCCGGCCAGCTCGCCGATCTGCCTCGGTGTCCGGCCCACGTACCGGGGGTCCATCGTCCCGCCGGGGCGGAACATCAGGCGACCGAGCCGCTCAGCAGCCGCCCGGTCGATCCAGTGCGCCCCGGCGTCAGCCATCTCGCGACGCAGCTGCGCGGCGATCGGCCGGTCGGCCACCACCGTCTGCTCGGTCGCGCAGATCGTCGAGCAGTCGAACGCCTTCGAGCTCACGATGTCGGTCGCGGCCCGCGCGACGTCGGCCGAACGGTCGACGTAGACGGGCACGTTGCCCGGCCCCACCCCGAGGGCAGGCTTGCCGACGCTGTGCGCGGCCTTGACCATCGGGGTGCCACCCGTGGCGAGGATCATCGAGGTCGCGTAGTGGCTCATCAGCTCGTGGGTGCCGTTCAGCGTGACCAGGTTCAGCGAGCTGACCAGGCCGGGCGGCATCCCGGCCGCCTCTCCTGCTGCGGCCATCCCCGCGACGGCCGCACTCGTGCACCGCACAGCGGTCGGGTGGGGGGCGACGACCACCGCGTTGCGGGCCTTGACCGCGATCAGGATCTTGAAGATCGCGGTCGAGGTCGGGTTCGTCGACGGCGTCAGGGCGGCGACCACCCCGACCGGCCAGCCGATCTCGACCACCTGGTGCACCTCGTCGCGACGCAGCACTCCGCAGGTCGGGATGTCCTTGATCGACTCCCACACGTCCCGGCTGGCGAACTCGTTCTTGAGTCGCTTGTGCGCCGCGAGGCCGTACCCCGTCTCCTCAGCCGCCATCTCACCCCACCGCGCAGACTCCCGGAAGGCGACGTCGGCCATCGCCGCGCAGATCCGGTCGACATCCCCCTGCTCGGCGAACCTGAAGGCACGCTGGGCCTCGCGCGCCGCGAGCGCGCGGTCGCGCGCCTCCTGCACCGATCGGAGGTCCAGGTCCAGCTCAGCCGCGGTCACGGTCGCCCGCCTCAGAACTTCCGCGGGTCCCGGGCGACGTCCAGGACGGCGTCCTGGAACGCCTGGCACGCCGCCCGGCACGCGCTCTGGCTGCCGGAGAGCAGCCCGCCGCCGAAGTTCGTCTCCGAGGGCGGCGCCCACCACAGCTGCATCTGGACCTCAGCGGCCTTGAGCGCCGCGTCCATCGCGAACGTCGCCTCGATCGGAGGTGCGATGAGGTATGCGAGGGGGGTGCCGACCGGGACCCCCGCCTCCTTGCTGAGGTAGGTCCCCGTCCGCGAGATCGTGTGCGGGAAGAAGTTGAGCTCGCCGGCCTCGTCGGCACTGTAGAACCAGGCCGACTCCTCGGCGTAGGCGATGCAGGCGTTCAGGCCGGCACGCGCCTCGGCCGGGTCAGGGGCGGCGAGGATCCCGATGATCTCGCCGGACAGCGGCCCCGAGGGGTAGCCCGAGCCGGCGTAGAAGCTGTGCGCGTACACGACCTCGACCTCGGCCATCTTCGTCGCCTCGTCGAGGGAGACGTAGAGCGAGTCGTCGATGTCGCAGGTGATCAGCGCGAGGCTCCGGTGCTCGGGCCTGAGCTCGAGCTTCGCAGCGAAGTCGGGGTGGACGTTCGGGATGATCCGTGCCGCCAGGATGGTCGGCTTGACGGGGTCGAGGATTCCCATGGTGATTCCTTCTTCGGTCGTGGAGGCTAGGTGGTCGCCGACGTGAGCTCGCGCAGATGGACGCCGCTGGCGCCGTGCTTGAGCGTGGTGCGGACGAGGTCGACCACGTAGGCGCCGGCCTCGAGGGGGTTCGTCCCGCCGTGGACCGTGATCATGCAGATCAGGTCACGCTCGGCGTCGGTCTTCCCGGGCTCCGGGTGGAAGCCCATGTAGGCACTCATGGCGTCGGCGATCCCCAGGCCCGGGCGCTCGCCGATCAGCAGCAGCACGACCTTGGCGTCGATCACGGTGTTGACGTCGTTCATCACCCCGACCCGGCAGTTCTCGATGAAGAACGGTGTGCCGATCGTCAGCCCGGCGGACCGCAGGCCCTGGTCGATCACCGGGTAGATGTCGGCCAGGTTGCTCTCGATCGCGGCTGCCGACAGCCCGTCACCCACGCAGATCTGCACGTCGGGAGACTTCGTGCAGCGCTCCGCGATCGTGGTCTTGGCCTCGGCCGACAGCAGCCGCCCGAGGTCGGGGCGCAGCAGGTACTCGGCCCGGTCGGCCGCCTGCGTGGACACCGTGAACAGGTTCAGCGGCGCCTTGACCTCCTCGGGCACCACGCCGTAGATGGCGTCCTGGGTGACGCCGTGGTCGGCCTGGAAGAGCAGCAGGCTCGCGGTCCGGGGTCGAGGCCCGGCGCGGCCGACACCCAGGCGCGCGGTCGTCGCGGCGCACAGGTTGCGCAGGCCCTCCGGGTCCATCGGGTCCTGGACGCCGATCGTGCGGCGGGCCTGCTCGGTCGTCGGGTCGGGCAGGTCGATGACCAGCCCGTCGCCCGTCGCGGGACCTGCGAGCGCCGTCGGACCGGTCGTGCCGCCGTGGTCGGCCCGGAGCTCGCGGAGCACTGCCTGGACGATGGCGTCGATGTCGGGGGTGGTCATGGTCTCCTCACCTCTGCAGGAAGAACGAAGCGTCGCCTGCCCTGGCGGTCAGTCGACCGTCCTTGATCAGGCCGAGGTCCTCCATCCACCGCTCGAACTCGGGCAGCGGTCGTAGTCCGAGCGTCTGCCGCAGGCTCGGCGCGTCGTGGTAGCTCGTGCACTGGTAGGACAACATCGCGTCGTCCCCCATCGGCACACCCATGAAGTAGTTGCACCCGGCGGCTGACAGCAGCACCGCGAGGTTCTCGATGTCGTTCTGGGTCGCCTTCGCATGGTTCGTGTAGCACGCGTCGCAGCCCATCGGGATCCCGGTGAGCTTGCCCATGAAGTGGTCCTCGAGGCCGGCCCGGGTGATCTGGACCGCGTCGTAGAGGTACTCCGGCCCGATGAACCCGACGACCGTGTTCACCTGGAACGGGTGCCACCGCTTGGCCATGCCGTAGATGCGCGCCTCCATGACCAGCTGGTCGGCGCCGTAGTGCGCGTCCGCGGACAGCGCCGTGCCCTGGCCGGTCTCGAAGTAGAGGTAGTTCGGTCCCGCGGTCCAGCAGTGCTTCTGGGCCATCGCGTAGGCCTCGTCCATCAGCCCCACGCTGACGCCGAAGGCGTCCATCGCCTTCTGGGAGCCGGCCAGGCTCTGGAAGACCAGCCCGACCGGGGCCCCGCGTCGCATCGCCTCCATCTGGGTCGAGACGTGCGCGAGCAGGCAGTTCTGGGTCGGGATCTCCCACTTCGTGATCACGTCGTAGGTCATGTCCAGGAGCCGCGAGACGCTGCCGACCGAGTCGTCCGCCGGGTTGATCCCGATCACGCTGTCGCCCGAGCCGAAGGACAGCCCCTCGTACAGGGTCGCCCGGATCCCGTCGACCGAGTCCGTCGGGTGGTTCGGCTGGTTGCGTGACGCGAGCGTGCCCGGCAGGCCGATCGTGTTCTGGCAGTGCGCGCTCACGCGGATCTTGCTCGCGGCGTGGATGAGGTCCAGGTTCGACATCAGCTTGGTGACGCCGGCGACCATCTCCCCGGTCAGGGCGGTGCTGACCCTGCGGATCATGTCGGCCGTCGTGGTGTCGGCCAGGAGCCACTCACGGAAGTCGCCCACCGTCCAGCCCTTGATCTCGCCGAAGACGGTCTCGTTGACCGCGTCGTCGATGACCCGCGTGACCTCGTCCTCGTCGTACGGGACCGCGGGGTTCTCCCGGATCACCCCCAGCGGGACCTCGGCCAGCACGAGCCGCGCCGCGACGCGCTCCGACGCGGACCGCGCCGCGATGCCGGCCTGCTGGTCCCCGGACTTCTCCTCGTTGGCCTTGGCGAGGAGCTCGGTGATCCCGCCGAACTCATGCGTCTCGCCGAACAGCTTGGTCCTCAGCAGCATGGTCGCGCCTCCTGCGGTCGCGTCGTCATGACGGGTCCTCCTCAGTGGTAGAACACCAATGTCTTCACCGAGACCGGGACGACTCGGCCGTCCAGCATCGGTAGGCCGATGTCGATGAAGTCGCCCTCACCCAGACCGATCTGGTCGATGGCGACGAGAGGCAGGTCCGGGGCCAGGCCCTTGACGGTCTGGCCGAGCACCTGCGCGTAGTCCCTCTCGGTGACGAGCACGACAGGGCGACGGTCATGGCCTCGGCTGCCCGAGTACAGGACCACCCCCTCGGCGAGCCGTCGCAGAGCCGGGTAGTCCAGACCGGTCGGGAGCTCGAGCGCCAGGGCGATGCTCCGGTCCCCGGTGCGGTCCCAGCGCCGGACCGCGTCCTCGAGGGTCGCGGCGAAGTCGGCGGAGGACGGCACCGGCACGGGCAGAGCAGGCTGGATCACCGGCAGGTTCCGCAGAGGCAGGAGGGCCGGGTCTGCCCAAATAGTCGAGCCGGAGAGCGTCACGGTCTGGCTGGCAGCCCCCAGGACGGTGGCTCGGATGGTCTCGGCTGGTTCCAGGACGGGCAGCTCCCGCAGCCTGCGGTCCTCGTGCAGGGACCGTGCGAGGAGCGGTCCGACATCGCCGTAGACCGCCACCTGGTCCAGGTCGTCGGCGGGGTCGGCGCCGTAGTACGAACGCCCCACCCCGCCGGAGAGGAAGACGGCCGTGACGTCGTCGACGGGGGGCAACGGTGGGGTCAGCGCGATCCGGTCCGCGAGCGGGCGGTGCTGGCCGAGCACCAGGTCGACGATCAGGTCGGCCATCGCGTCGGTGAGCTGCCGCAGCGGACCGAGTGTCGCGCGACGCCCCTCCTGCAGGTCGATGCCGAGCTCGGCCACGATGGCCTTCCCGGACGGTGCGAGGTGCGTCAGGATGCCCGACGACCGGTCCAGGACGGCCTGCCGGCCACCGACCATGATCGCCGCCGAGGCCACGTGCGTGCCGGAACGGAAGACCGCGGCGTTCGAGGAACCACCGCCGATGTCGACGTTGACCACCGTCGTGTACCGCTGCGCCGACCAGGCCGCGGCACCAGAGCCCCGGCCGGCGATCTGCGCCTCGAGGTTCGGACCGGCGACCGTCACGACGAAGTCGCCCGCCAGCCCGGAGACGCTCGCCAGGATGGCCTCGGCGTTGTGGGTGCGCGCGGTCTCCCCGGTGATGATCACGGCGCCGGTCTCGACGTCGGCCGGGTCGATGCCCGCGGCACCGTACTCGTCCTCGATCAGCTGCGAGAGCCGGACCACATCAACCTCGTCGGGCGCGGTCAGCGGGGTCGGGTGGGCCTGGCTCTGGTGGAGGACGGCGCGGGTGTCGACCTCCAGGCGCGGCACGAACCCGAGCCGGCGGCTGTTGCGCACCGTCAGGCGCGACAGGACCACCTGTGTGGTCGTCGTGCCTACGTCAATTCCCACGCTGAGCATCTCCCGCGCGTGCACCACCTCGGGTCACCCACTCACGACTTCCTGAAGGTGACGTCCCCATCGACCTCGAGCGAGTCGAGGATCGCCATGATCAGGGCGTCGACGGCCCTGTCACGCGTCGCGTCGGACTGCCGCGCTGCACTGCCCCGGGCCACCAGCACGAGCTCTCCCGAGCCTGCGCCGACCCCGTCGACGGCCACGAACGGGTCGCCGACGAGCTCGTCGCTCGGTGTGGCCTCGCGGACCACCAACAGCTTGACGCCCCTGAGGGCCGGGTCCTTGATCGTCGAGACGGCTGACCCGACGACGCGCGCGATGATCACGGCTGCCCACCTCAGGCGTCTGCTGGGGCGGCCGGCGTGCCGCCAGGTGCCGCGCGGTGCGCGGGCCCGTCCGCCGACCGGTGCTGCGCGGGGGTGTCAGCGGGGGACGCGTCGGTCAGCGGGGCGCCCGGGACCATGCCCGTGGACCCTGTCTCTGGATGCCCCGCGACCACACCGGGACCGGTCGAGGGGCCGGCGCCGGTCTCGGTCGGCACCGACGGCGAGACCCCCTCGACGTAGGCCGGGTAGGTCCGGCGGAAGAACAGGTAGGCGACGAGCACGGCGGTGATGCCTGCGGTGAGCTTGCCGACGATCATCGGGAAGATCATCGTGCGCTCGACGCCGGCGGTGAAGCCGAGGTGGTCGCCGAAGGTGAACGCGGCGCTCACGGCGAAGGCGACGTTGAGCACCTTCCCGCGCGGGTCCATCTCCTTGAGGATCTGGAACATCGGGATGTTGTTCGCGAGCGTCGCGATCATGCCGCCGGCGGCCTTGTCGTTGATCCCGATGGACCGGCCGACCTTGGTCAGCGGCTTGGCCGCGAAGGTGATGATCAGGTAGACCGCGGGGAAGGCGCCCAGCAGCATCATGCCGATCAGCCCGACGACGAAGAGACCGTCGGTCGGCGGTGCCAGCTCCCAGCCCTCCGGCATGATCGCCACCCCGGTCATGTACTCGAAGACCGCGACGACCAGGCCGACCGAGATCAGGGCGACGAGCCCCTTGCCGAAGCGCAGGAAGCCCGTGGTCATCTTCTCGGGGATCCGCCAGAGGCCGATCGCGATGAGCAGCGCGGCCAGGACGATCGGGACGAGGTTGGCGAGCACCATCGCGGGGTCGAACCCGGCGACCAGGCCACCGACCAGCACGCCGAGCGGGATCGTGATCATGCCGGCCAGGACGCCCTGGGCGAGGAAGATCCGGTCCTCCTTCTCGATGATCCCCAGCGCCACGGGGATCGTGAACACGATCGTCGGGCCCATCATCGCCCCGAGGATCAGGCCGGCGAGCAGCCCGGCGTCAGGGTCCCGCGCGAGCTCGATGGCCAGGAAGTACCCGCCCATGTCGTTGGCCAGGAGGGTGGTGGCGAACATCGAGGGGTCGGCACCGAGGAACTCGTACACCGGGACGACCACCGGCTCGAGGATCTTGGCGAGGACCGGCGCGAGCGAGATCACACCGACCATCGCGAGTGCCAGCGGACCCAGGGCCATGAAGCCCTCTTCGAACTTCTCACCGAGCCCGAACCTGTTGCCGATGGCCCGGTCCAGACCACCCAGGACCATACAGATCATCAGGATCCAGACGATCACCTCGTTGACGTCCACGGCTGCCTCCTCGCAGCGGCGACACCGAGAGCCCGTCGGTGGGGGCCGACGGCACATGCTCCGGACGATCAGCCACTCACGACGCTATCGGTGATCAACTTGACAAACAAGACATACCCTGCATATCGCCCGACGGAGGGGCCGGGATCGCCGCGGCGACGGCCTCGTCGGGTGCGGTGCGGCCGGGGCGATGCAGGCGCCGCCCCACCCAGGCTTCCCAGGGCGCATCTCGACGGCCCGGCGGTTCGGAGTGATCGCAGACGTGCGTCGACGAAGGGAGCTACATCGCTCCACCTGGCCACTACCGCTGCTCCAGCTCACTGCACGGGCGACGCTCTTCCTCCCACTCATAGACAATCTCGTCTCCAACCCCCATCAGGTCCTCACCAAGGCACTCGTGGATCTCCTGGTCGGTAGGTGCACGTAGGTCGCTCTCCTGCACCACCCACACCTGCTCGTCGCACAACGGCGGATCCAACCGAGACACCCGAGCTCCCTCGACATCCACCACGTATGCAGCCACGTGAAGGCACTCGTCCGTCCGATCGATCATGTACGTGCCGGACTCACCCGGCTCCAGGTCTGAACCGAGAGCCCTCGTCCTGTCCATCACAACGTGCATCGGTGCGCCCGTCTCGTTCTCCACCGTGAGATAGGAGACCTGAGTGCAACCTGCCACCACCAAGGTCACGGCAACGGCGAGCACGCCAACCCGAATGACCATTGCCAGCTCCCGGCGAGTCTGCTGTCACCGCCCGTTTGCGCCAACGTCCCATCGAAGCACGGCATCCACCAGCTGCGGTCCTGACGGCGGCAGCGACGGGCTTCATGTGGGCGGGACCGCTGCGGCCGCAGAGACGTCCGGCTGCCGGTCCGGTGGGGTCATGACGCCGGCGTTGTTGATGAGCAGGTGGACGGGGTTGCCCTCGCCGCGCAGCACCTCGCCGAAGGCCGCGATGGACTCCGTGGACGCGAGGTCCATGTGGTGCAACGACACGGCCGCCGAGGCGGCCCTTGCGCGGATGGTCGCGATGGACGCCTCGCCAGCGGTGTGTCGCGACGACAGAGGATCGGAGAGGCACGTCCGTCGGTGGCCCTGCCGATCGGCTGCCACCGGACGGCGGCGGGACTCACCCGCTGCCGTCCGGTGTCGGGTTCTACGCGAGGGCGACCAGCGCCACCAGCACGCCTACCGCACCGAGCCCGGCCAGCGCGTAGGCCGGTCGGCGTGGCATCTCGCCGTCGCGCGCCATGCCGCGGCCGAACATGAAGTAGACGAAGGGGTGCACCAGGAACGGCATCGCGAACACGAAGGCGATCAGCGCGGCAGCCTCGGCGCCGAACAGCCCGCCCTGGAGGGCAGCGAAGATGCCGAAGTGCGACAGCGCGGCGCTCGTGGCCATGACGGAGTGCGCCAGCGGCAGGTGGGCCAGCATCAGCAGACCACCGAACAGCGCGATCAGCTGCCAGC
Source organism: Actinotalea alkalitolerans (assembly GCF_023369855.1). Taxonomy (GTDB): domain Bacteria; phylum Actinomycetota; class Actinomycetes; order Actinomycetales; family Cellulomonadaceae; genus Actinotalea. Next base: position 75,728 of record NZ_JAMBPP010000002.1, read on the forward strand.
CGAAGGAGAACATCATCAGCCCCTTCACCTCGGCACGGTCCTCGCCGGCCGATCGGCGGAGCTGGCGCAGCGCCACGGCGGTGAGCACCAGACCGATCCCCGCCATCACTGCCGTCGGCCACACCAGCAGCTGCCCCGCGTCGCGGCTGAACGCGAGGATCCCGAACAGGAACACGTGCCCGAAGAACGGCACAGAGATCATGATCGGCGCGCGGCGCCTGGCGATCTCGCCCATGTCACCGGCGGTGCACGCGCCGGTGAGCCCGGCGTGCGACAGCGCACCGGCCATCCCCGGCGCAAGGTTGCGCACCGCGGCCGTGCGGCCGACCAGCATCAGCACCGAGATCCCGCCGAACATCCACATGAGCTGCCCGAAGAAGCCGTACAGCAGCATCGGCGCCATGCCGTCCAGCGCCAGCGACTCCACCAGCAGCGAGCCACCGATGATGAAGTTCGCTGCCAGCACCACGGGGATCCCGCCGAACAGCAGCGCCCGCACCGCCGGCCCGTGGGTCCATCGTGGGCAGAACCACCCCAGGGCCACGGCGATCAGCATCGCGAAGAAGATCGGCGGGAAGGCGGCGATCTCCCGCACCCAGTCGGCGATGAGGGCGGCGCCGGCCAGCACGAGGATGAGGAGGAGCAGCTCGACGGTGCCCTTGGCCAGGTAGCGGCGCTTGTCGACGATCCGGGCACCCGGATCGATCAGGATCACCGCGAAGACGAGCCCCAGGTACGCGAGCAGCGGCAGGATCTGCTGCTGCCCGCCCCCGCTGCCGAGCAGGACCCTCACGGTCGCGTCCACGCCCAGCAGCACGAAGAACGACCGCACGATGAAGACGAACTGCGTGCGACCGGTGCCGAGCACGACCTCCTTGTCGTTGAGCACCACGGAGGTGTCGTCCGGCACCGTCACGCCGCCGAACAGGAGCCGGAGCTCCTGACCGCCGACGAAGAACGACGCCGTCAGCGCGACGATCGTGGCGCGCGAGAGCATGTTCATGAGGTAGAGGTCCGGCAGGCCTGCGGTGCCCGCACCCGTCGCCACCAGCAGGGCGCCCAGGGTGAGGCCGAACACCACGATGATCAAGATCGCCGAGTAGCGCGACCCCGCCACGACGGCTCGGGCCACCATCACGATCGGCACGAGCATCAGCAGGGTCAGCCAGAACTGGTCGAGGAAGGCGATGGCATCGATCATGCGCGAAGTCTGTCAAACGTTTCACTCGGGGACGGAGGCCGTTCGCCCTCCCCACTGCTCGCACCCTTGTGCGATGGCAGCCTGGGGCCACGCATGGGTCGCCCCCACAACCCTGCCTGGGACCCCACGACCACCTGACTGACAGTCTGAGTCGCCCTGCGGTCGAGCTGACCCGAAACTCGCAGCCCGCTTGAGCATCTCGTCGGCCCGACGCAGCTCGCGGTTCTCCTGCTCCAGCTCGCGTATCCGCACGCACTCCCTGGAGGTCACCCCCGGCACCTGACCTCATCGATGTCGGCCTGACGCGCCCACCGCCGCACCGACTCCGTCCCGTAGCCCAGCTGGGACGCAACCCACTTGACCGTGCCGTGCTCGGTCCCGAGCTCGGCCCGCAGGGTCCGGACCATCCGCACCGCTGGGTCGCCGGTCATCGCGTCGCGATGGCTCGGACGAGCCGCACGACCTCCCCGGCGGTGGCGGCAAGTCCGGCGGCTGTCGTTGCAGCGTCCATCGCGTCGGCCACGGACATCGGGTGGGGATGGATCGGCATGACCGCGTCGAACAGATACCCGGTGGCGCCGAGCGGGTGCTCGACCCGGCCCTCCCCTGTGATGACCAGGTCAGCTCCCTGGATGGCAGCGCTGAGCTCGACCTCTCGGGCGATGACCTCGGCGCCCGGTTCGACCCGTGCGCCAAGTGCCAGCAGCGCCGCACCGAGCCCGCCCGCTGCGCCCGCGCCCGCACGGTCACGCAATGCAAGGCCGGTCGTGGCCTCCAGGATGTCGGCCCAGCCAGCCATCCGGCCGTCGAGCTCGGTGACTTGGCCCGGGGTGGCACCCTTCTGGGGCCCGTAGACCGCAGCGGCACCCTGGTCTCCGAGCAGCGGGTTGTCGACGTCGGTCAGGGCGATCAGCTCGACCTCACCCAGTTCCGGGAAGGTTCCGGGGGCTATCGCTTCGACACGCAGCAGGAGGTTGCCGGGATCGTCCGGTGGTGGATCGTCCGCCCCGTCTCGCAGCTCGGCGCCAAGTGCTGCCAGAAGACCGGTTCCCCCGTCGGTGGTCGCCGTTCCGCCCAGGCCGATGAGGACACGCGAGACACCCGAGGTGAGAGCGTGCCGCAGCACGATGCCCAGGCCCTCCGATCCGGCACACGACGGCCTCGACGAGTCCCGAGCAGGGCATCGACTGTTCCGTCGCCACCGTCCGCAACGGTCAGCACCTGGACGTCGGCGCCGGGATCGACGGCGAGGATCCCCGTCCGGACCGCCTCCCCGCTGCCCGACTGCCCAGGCATCCTTTACCATCGGCTCCCCGCACGATGACGACCTCCGAGGCCAACTCCTCGCTCCGGTCGGCGCGAACGAGTAGCGACGTCGTGCTCGGCGGGGCGATGTCAGCGTCCGCACCTCTCATCGCGGCTTTGCGCGGCGAGCTGTTCTCCCGGTGCCTACCCATCGCCGCCGATGATCTCGACGTGCGCGCCGCGCACGACCCAGAGGGCGCAGGTATCCGCGGGGCGATACACCTGATCATCGAAGAAGTGCTGTCGGCCGCACGCGTCGAGGCGCTGGCCGCAGCGGGAACCCGCCCAGAACTGACGCTGACGTCACAAGGGGCCGTGGGCCGCGGGCAGCTGCCACTAGGCCATGGCGTGGCTCGTCAGGACCGCGTCGCCGCTCACGGTCACGGTGCGTCGGTCGCTCGCACTCGGGATCGGGAAGCCCATCACGCCGCTCAGCGTGAAGATCTCCATGACAGGACCGTCGATCACCAGGCGCAGGGCGGTGTCGACGAGCGGCATCGACCATGACGCCTCGCCGACCGTCGCTGTCACTTCGGCGTCCCTGGCTTCCACCTGCACCTCCACTCCACCGACCCCGGTGATGACGAGCGTCGCACCGGAACCGGGGGTGTCGAGAAGCCACTCGAGATCGACGACCCATGGAACCTCCACACGCCCTGACCTCGTGGTGGTCGCCGGCCCGGTGCGAGCCAGAGCGACCTCGGGGGGTGGCGCAGCGACCACCCGATCGCCCTGCAGGGTCAGCCGATGCGGCAGCGAGTGGGCGCTCGCCCAGCTCCCCGCAGCGTCGTCGACGTCGCGCATCCAGTAGATCAGGCCACGTCCGCCTGCCTTGTCGGCGAAGGCCGAGCCCGCGTAGTACGAGGGCCCGTAGCTCAACCGCCCCCAGGACTCCGCGACGAACTGGCCGTCGACCAGGTCTCCGATCGCGTAGGCCTCGTAGTAGGGCACGGTCGGCTCCCACACCGAGACGGTCAGCACCCATCGTCCGGCCAGACGGAACACCTGCGGGCACTCCCACACCGCGCCCAGCCACAGCGGCTCTGTCTCGCTGCGGTGCCGGCTCGCGAGAAGTCCTGCGTAGGTCCACGTCTCCAGATCGTCCGACCGGTAGGTCAACGCGGTGGCCGTGCCGTCTGCCAGCCCCGCGCCCATGAGCATCAGCCATGCGGTGCCGTCGTGGAACACGTAGGGGTCGCGATAGGCCACCACGTCGATGCCCGGGGGCAGCTCGGCGACGACGTCCTTCTTGATCCACTCGTCCCAGGTGTCGTCGACCGGTCGAGCCAGGCGAGCGCGTCCGACCTGGAAGTCCTCCAGGTCGACGCTGGTGTAGAAGAGGGCTGCTGGACCGGAGTCGGGTACTGCGATGCTCCCGGACCAGATCCCGCCGTCGCCGTCGCCGGGTTCGAGGGCGACTGGTCCCTCGGTCCAGTGCAGCAGGTCGTCGCTGGTGGCGTGCCCCCACCGCTGGTCCGGGCCCCACTGCGTCTGGCCAGGCACGAACTGGAAGAACAGGTGGTACCGCCCCTGGTGGTGGGTCAGCCCCAGCGGGTCGTTGATCCAGCCCTCCTGTGCGGTGAAGTGCAGCCGGGGGCGGGTGACGTCGGTTGTCATGACTACTCGTTCCCTCGTTCGGTCAGGACTGCAGGTAGCGGCGGCGCAGTTCGGCAGCGATCTGTGCGTTGCCAGCCTCGGCGGCGTCGATCTCCGTGACGCGGTCGGTGCGAACCCGGTCTCGGACGGCGACGAAGTCGGTCATCCTCTGGTCGGCGGACTCTCGCGCTGCTCGCTGGGAGTCGGTGAGCTCGGGCAGTGGTGCAGTGACGACAGCATCGCGGGGCCGAAGGGGTAGGCGCTCGTCGACCGGCGGGATCGTGAGGGGTGCGGTCGGCAGACTCTGGTACCAGTACGCCACGGATGACCAGTCGTCGGAGAGGTGGTTGGCGTGCCCGTGCTCGAAGCTCACCTTGATCCGTGTGGTGAACCGGATCGGGTCGACGAGGTGGAACCGATAGCTGTGGTGGAATCCCGGGACGTCTTCCTCGTGGACGATCGTGCCGTTCATGAGGTAGGCGTTGTGCTGCATCCCCCACGCGTGCCCGAAGTAGTCCTCCATGCCTGTTCCGTGCAGGCTGGGTGGCCAGGTGTCGTCGTCGATGAAGATCATGTCGTCGCCCTCGCCCCACCAGGATCCCTGGAAGTGCCGCACTGCGAGGTTGCATCCCACGTAGTGCCCCGACCCCTCGATCTCCAGGGCGACGTAGTTGTCCGCGCCGTCGAGGTTGGGGATGGTGACCTCGATGGAGTTGGTCTGGAGGTCAGGTCCCCACCCGCTGCACGGGCGGGCTTGGCGGTAGTGGGCGTGGAAGTAGGCGACGTCGGCAGCGAGCGGCTCGCGGTAGAGCTCGTAGTCGACGTAGAAGTACTGGAGGTAGGGCACGTCGTTCTGGTTCTCCACGACAATCCGTGCACGCTTGTTGAAGGGCATCTGGAAGTAGCTGTTGAAGGCCGCTGAACCGCCGAACGTGTGCAGCTCGGCCTCTTTGGCTGAGACCGACAGCGGCAGCGACTCGTAGGAGCCGGACAGCGAGTTCAGCAAGCCGAAGAAGTCGCCCAGCGGTGCGATCACGCTGGGGGTCTCCTGATCGTCCCAGTACACCTTGAGGACGATCTTGCGGTAGTAGTCGGGGTCGACGACCTCCCACGAGACGCCCAGGGCGTTGTGGATCTCGAGCATGGGGACCCCGACGGCTGCTGGGTCGATCTGGCCTGGCCCCGGCTGGAGTCGGCAGGACTGGGTCATCCAGATGTGCGTGATGCACCCGGGGCCCTCGATGTCGGCCAGGACGCGCTCCTCGCCCGGCATCACGAGCCAGTTGTCGCGGTTGCGCCCGCTCTGGTCCCAGCTCGAGGCGCGCCCGGAGCGTGCGTCGTGGGTGCGGGTGAGGTCTGCGAGAAGTCCCATGCGGGGTCCTGCGCCGGTCATGTTGATCCTTTCGTCTGAGCTGACCGTCGTCCGGTCAGCTGGAAGTGCGTGGTGATCAGCCCTTGACGGCCGACTGCGTGAGGCTCGCGATGATCCAGCGCTGCGCCAGCAGGAAGACGACAAATGCCGGTGTGATGGCGATGACTGTCGCCGCCATGACGACCGAGAGATTCCCTGCCCCGTAAGGCCCGAGGAGCAGGACGAGCGCGAGGGGCAACGTCGCGGTGTCGGTGCTGCTGAGGAAGATCGATGGCGCGAAATAGGCGTTCCAGCTGGTCAGGAAGGTGATGATCCCTAGGGTGCTCACACCGTTGCGCGCCAGAGGCAGGGCGACGAGCCGATAGGTCGCCCAGGCACTTGCGCCGTCGAGTCGTGCGGCCTCGAGGATCTCCTCGGGCATGCCGAGGAAGAACTGCCGCATGAGGAACACCCCGAGCGCGCCGGTCAGGCCCGGAAGTATGAGGCTGAGGGGATTGTCGATGAGATTCCAGCTGCTCATCATCAGGAAGAGCGGGATGATCGTCACCTGGGCCGGTACCATCAGCGACGCCAGCAGCAGGACGAAGATCTTGTCACGACCTGGGAAGCGCAGACGCGCGAACGCGTAGCCGGCCATCGGCGCGGTGATGAGGGTGCCGATGCTGACCGAGATGGCGATCACCGCGCTGTTGAACATGTTCCGCAGCACTGGGACAGGTCCGTTGATCGCGTCGGCGAAGTTCGCCCAGCGGAACTCGGTCGGGAGCCACTGCGGCGGCAGGTCGTACGCCCTTCCTGGTGAGCGCAGTGAGGTCGTGACCATCCACAGGAACGGCGCGACGATCGCGATCGCTCCAAGCCCCAGGAGGATGATCGCGATCACCTGGCCGGGGGTGGTGCGCCGAACCTTCGTCCCACGGTCCTTGCGCGACGGGCGTCGACCCGAGCCGATCTGCGGCCTCGGCTGGAAGCCAGTCCTGCTACTCATAGTGCACCCACGTTCGACGGACCCGGAACTGCACGAGGGTCACCAGGAGGATGAGGACGAACAGGCTCACAGCGATCGCAGAGGCGTATCCCATGTCGTAGTCGCTGAACGCCTTCTCCGCGAGATACATGACGACGCTGCGCGACGAGTCCCCTGGCCCACCTCGGGTCAGGACGATGATCGACTCGTAGATCTGGAACGCCCCGATGACCGTGGTCGTGATGTTGAAGAAGGTGGCTTGACTGATCATCGGGAAGGTGATCGATCGGAAGCGCCGCCACGGTCCTGCGCCATCCACCTCGGCGGCCTCCAGCATCTCCTTCGGGACCTCCTGGATGGCGGCCACGTAGATGAGCATCGCGAACCCGATGTTGCGCCAGGTGTCGACGATGATGACGGTGACCTTGGACATGCCCGGGCTGTTCAGCCAGTCGATCGGGGCGACACCCACCTGGGACAGGTAGTAGTTGAGAACGCCGGTGTCCTTCTGGAACAACGCCTGCCAGATGATGGACACGTAGACCAGGGCGACGAGGTAGGGAAAGAAGTAGGCGGACCGGAAGATGGTGGTGAGCCAGGTCGGCATGTTCTGGCTGATCAGCACCGCGGCGGTCAGCGCGATGGCATTGATGAGGATGACAGCGGCGATGACGTAGATGAAGGTGTTGCCGTAGGTCTGCAGCAGCCGATCGTCACTGAGCATCCTGGTGTAGTTGTCCAGGCCCACGAAGCGGGGCGGGCGCAGGATCGTGTAGCGGGTGGTCGAGAGGAACAGTGCTGCGACCACCGGGCCGAGGATGAACAGCAGGAAGCCGATCACCGATGGGGCGATGAAGGCATAGCCCGTCATGGCTTCGCGTCGCTCGGCCAGGGTGAGGCGGCCCGTGCGGGGCCGCCTCACCGCGGTCGCAGTGGAGGCCTTACTCATCCTCGAGGGCCTGCTGGACTTCGTCGTTGGCCTTGGCGAGCTCTGTCGCGGCGTCGCCGCCGGCCATGATGCTGTCCATCGCCCGCATGAACGACGGCTCCAGCGTGCTGAAGACGGTGGGCGCGGGCACGGGCCGGGCGTTCTCGATCGAGGTGAAGTACAGGCTTGCGTGCTCGGGGAACTCGGTGAAGTCGGGTGAGATCGCGGCCGACTCCATGGAGGGCACAGCGGCACCGGCCGCGGCCCACTGCATCTGCGTCTCCTCGTCTGCGAGGGCCTTGATCAGCTCCCAGGCGAGATCCTTGTTCTCCGAGTCCTGGGAGATGGCGAATCCACCGCCACCCCAGACCGTGGAGGACTCCGTGTTCTGCGGCCAAGGCAGCACGTCGTAGTCGGAGAAGCCGGCGTCAGCGAAGGAGGAGACCAACCAGTGGCCGGCCCCGGTCATGGCGACCTTGCCTGCCGGGAAGAGCTGGTACGGGTCCGCGCCCTTGGGCTGGGGAGCCACGCCCTCCTCGGTGACCAGGTCACGCACCCACTCCACGGCCTCGACGGTGGCCGGGTCGGTCATGGTGGGCGTCTTCAGGTCCTCACTCATGGTCGACGTCGAGCTGGTGTACAGCCACGGCATGATCCCGAAGTTGAAGTAAGGGAGCCCGAAGCCGTAGACCTTGCTCGCGCCGTCGCCCGTGGTCAGCTGGTTGGCGATCGCAAGGAAGTCATCCCACGTCCAGTCGTCGGCGGGACGTTCGATGCCGGCATCGGCGAACATCTGGGTGTTGTAGTAGATGAGCATCGAGTTCCACGTGTTGGGCACGAGGTAGGTCGACCCATCCTTGGTGAACCCGTCGACGAGAGTCGGGTTCATGGCATCCAGGAGAGGCTGGGCCTCCGGGTCATTGGCGATGTAGCTGTCCATCGGCGCGAACAGGTCGTTGTAGAGGCCGAGCTCAACACCCTCGGTCGCGATGTTGATCACGTCCGGGGCGTTGCCCGACGCCACCGCCGCGACGAGCTTGCTCACGTACTCGGTCCAGGTGGTGATGGGCGTGAAGTCGTTGTTGACGGTCACGTTCGGGTACTTCTCCTCGAACCGCGCGACGACGGAGTCGTAGATCGCCTTGTCGTTCGGGTCCCCCCAGTTCGAGATCGTGATCTCGGCCGTGACGTCGGCGGCGGGGGGCGCGTAGGGGCCATCCGTGCCGGCCCCTGTCGACGGGTCGGATGTTCCAGAGGAGCAGGACGCCAGGAGTACGGCGGCCGCGGCGGCGGCGGCGAATCGGAGGGCTTTCGGGCGGGACTTCATGGAATGCTCCTTTGCATCGAGGGGATGAGGTCGGGCGGTCAGGAGGTCTGCATCGGCTGGGCCGTGGAGGTCTTCTCGGACGGCTGCGGGACGCGCGGGCCTGTGGACGCGCGGTACTCGATCGTGGGTGAGAGCCTCACCGTCGAGGGATCGCCAGCGCTCCCACCGATCCGCGAGATCAGCAGCCGGACGGCCGCTGCGCCGACGTCGAACCCGGGCTGGCGCACGGTGGTGATATGCGGCTCGAAGAGCTCGGGATACGGGAACCCGTCGAACGTCGCGAACGCGAGGTCTGAGGGGATCGACAGGCCCAGCCGTCGGACGACTCCCAGGGCGCCTGCGGCCAGGTGCGTCGAGCACGCGATGAGTGCAGTCGGCCGGTGCTCGGTGAGAACGGCCGAGAGGCGATCGCTGAGATTCTCGGACTTGGAGCTGCTGAGGAGGACCGTCTGGTCCTCCTCAGCGAGTCCGGTGCTCCGGACCGCGTCGCGAAAGCCCTCGAGCCGCTCACGGAGCGGCGAGACCCTGGTGTCACCGACAACCGCGACGATGCGCCGGTGGCCGAGGCCGACAAGGTGGTCGACGAGCTCTCGCATCGACGAGCGGTTCTCCGTGCCGACCTGGTCGATCGGAAGCCCCGCAAGACGGTCCATCAGAACCACAGGAACGCCGGCTCGGCTGAGCTCGTCCAGGACCTCGTCGCTCGAGTCCGCCACGCGAGCCAGGACGATGCCGTCGACACGACGCTCCAGGAGTGTCCGTACCGCCCTCAGCTCCCGCTCCGCCGTCTCGTCGGAGTTGGCCACCAAGAGCGTCATCCCGTCGGCGTATGCCGACTCCTGCACCCCGTGCATCATCTCCGCGAACGCCGGCTCGCCGACATCAGAGAGCACGAGCCCGAGGCTGTCCGTCTGCGACCGCCTCATCGCCCGCGCGAGCGCGTCCTGACGGTAGGACGTCTGCTCGATGGCCGCCAAGACCCGATCACGAGTCCCCGGCTCGACGTTGCGAGTCCCGTTCAGCACGTGCGAGACCGTCGAGATCGACACCCCTGCGAGCCGAGCGACATCAACCATGGTTGCCATCTGCTTCTCCGTCGAAACGTTTGCGCGAACGATTGCGCCACCCTCCCATGCGGTTCTCATCGGGTCAAGCCCGTGATGGGATCGTGACTCCAAGGGCCACTTCTGCATCGACACCGCTGCCGCCCCCACGGCGGCCGGAGCGGGGTCTCAGCGGCCAGCACGACCTCGGCGTCAGAGGAGACTTCCTCGGTACGACGCTCCATCCTCGACGGCTCGCCGTCACCTCAAGCGTCCTCATGACGAGCCCGCGGGGTCAGCGCCCTGGATGAGCACAGGTAGCGTGCCGTCCTCGGACTCGACACCGGCCGGCAGCCCTTGGGGTGCGCTCAGTGTCCACGAGCCGTCGGCGGCCGTCGTGTGGACGTGCGCTCGATGAGGTCCGTCATCGTGGCGTCTGAGGGTTCGAGGAGCGCCCGGATGGGGAACCCGGCCAGTGGGGTTCCGTCGGCAGACAGAGGCTGCCTGCGTCAGCCTGCCCGGAGACCTGCACCACGATCCGGTCGACGGGCACGAGCTGGTCCACGTCGCGGTACGGCGCGCTGCAGGCGGTCCGGTGTCCGGAGATCATCGCGTTGCCTGGCTGGCCGGGGACGATCCCCACTTCCCCAGGACAGGGCACTTCTTGAGGTCGGGGACGTCCGTGCCGTACACGAGGGTCTCGGGGATTTCACCCGCGAGCACCACACGCCTCGACTCGCTCGCTCTGGTGCGGGGCTGCGCACCGGGATGTTGCGTCACCGCAACGCCAGGACGATTCCCCGACGGCTAGTCCGATCGGACCGACCGCGCTTGCTTCACGTAGTAGTTGCCCACCGGGGCCTCTCTCCGGAACCACCCCGTCCGCAGTGTGTGGACCGGCATCGACGCAGTCGATCGGCAGAGTCGCACGCTGGCTGCAGGGAACTGCGCCCCTGGGCAGCCAGCCACGGCATGGATGCCACGTCGGACATCGGATGACCTGCTCATGTGGCGGACCTGCCCTGCCGATGACTGGTGCATGACATCCCCCGTCCCGGCGAGCCCATCCCCGCGTGCCCCGATGTCACGGAGCATGAAGGTGGGCCTGGCCGGTCTGGCGACCGTCATGGTCATCGGGCTGACCGGCGGCCCGACGATCGTGCTCGCACTCGTGGGCCTCTACCTGATCATCACCGGTCTGTGGGCGGTGGTGCGACGGTCCTCCTGGCTGGGTCGGACGCGACGGCGGGTCGGTGCCGGAGTCGTTGCCGGTGGCTTCATGCTCGTCATGATCGGTGGAGCGGTCGCCGCACCGGCGGAGGAGACCGCCCCGGTCGCGGAGCCCTCTGCGACGCCGAGCGCCTCGCCGGCCGAGAAGGCGCAGCGCACACCGGCACCCACCCCCACACCGACCCCGTCACCCCCCACCCCCGAGGATCTGGCGGCGGCCCTGCCCGCGCCGGAGCTGGCTCCCGAGGTCGACGTCGCCGCCGTGACGGCGACCGCCCTGCCCGAGACGGCCCTGGCGGCGGTCTCGCTCCTCGAGGTCAAGGGTCGCGCGCCCAAGACCGGGTACAACCGCGACCTGTTCGGCAACGGCTGGCTCGACCCGGACCGCAACGGGTGCGACGCGCGCAACGACATGCTCGACCGTGACCTCACCGACAAGACGTTCAAGGCCGGCACGTCCGACTGCGTCGTCCTGACCGGGGTCCTGGCCGACCCGTACAGCGGGACGACGATCACCTTCCAGCGAGGTGCACAGACCAGCACCGCCGTGCAGGTCGACCATGTCGTGGCCCTGTCGGACGCCTGGCAGAAGGGCGCGCAGCAGTGGGACGAGACCAAGCGCAAGGCGTTCGGCAACGATCCCTTGAACCTGCTGGCGGTCGACGGCCCGCTGAACATGCAGAAGGGCGACGGTGACACCGCGACGTGGCTACCGCCCCACAAGCCCTACCGGTGCGCGTACGTCGCGCGCCAGGTCGGCGTCAAGTACACCTACGGGCTCTGGGTCACCGAAGCAGAGCGCAACGCCATGGTCAGCGTCCTGTCCACCTGCCCCGACGAGCCGCTCCCGACCGGGTCGGCCGTGCCCCCCCAGCCCGAGCCTGAACCGGCCCCCGCGCCAGCACCCGCACCCGCTCCGGTCCCCGCACCGGCACCCGTCCCTGCTCCCGAACCCGCTCCGGCCCCCGCTCCGGCCCCTGCTCAGGTCCCCGAGCCGTCGGTCTACTACAAGAACTGCACCGCAGCACGGGACGCAGGCGCCGCCCCTGTCCTCGTGGGCCAGCCCGGGTACGGAACGCACCTGGACCGCGACGGCGACGGAATCGGCTGCGAGTAGCGCCCTCTCAAGCCCCGGCCCCAGGCTTCGGACGGTAGCGTGCGGTGCTGTCCCGAGGGATCAGATAGGGCACCTCGATGGGCTCCGGCATGCTGCCACTGCCCCGGATCAGCTGTAGCACCCTGTCGACGCACCGGCGCCCGACCTCCATGAAGTCCAGGTGCATCGTCGTCAGAGCCGGTTGGTAGTACCGGGCCTCGGGCACGTTGTCGAACCCAACGACGCTGACATCCTCCGGTACGTGCATTCCGAGTTCCGAGGCCGCCTTGAGGAGCCCCAGGGCCATCTGGTCGTTCGCGGCGAAGACCGCCGTCGGCCGTTGCCGTTGCAGCATCCGCAGTCCCACTTCGTGCCCGGACTCTGCGCTCCAGTCCCCAGCCAAGACAGGTCCCGCCGCGCTCCCCGCGGCCATGAGAGCGCGACGCCAGCCCTCGATGCGAGCGTCCGTTCCGAGCCAGCCGGGAGGGCCGGCGAGGTGGTGGACCGTCGGGTGCCCGAGGTCGAGCAGGTAGCGCGTGGCGATCTGCGCACCGAGCACTTCGTCATGAGCGATTGTCCGCTCGCGGTCCGACACTCCGGGTTCGAACATGACGAGTGGCACCGAAGCCGATAGCCCTTCCACGGCGTCAGCCGCAGCGATTGTCGGCGCGAGGACGACGATGCCGTCCACCGCATCTGCCACCAGGTGGTCCAGCGCCCGCCGCATGGTGGGTCGATCGATGTCGTTGAGGCTGACGAGGCTCGTCGCGTACCCCAGCTCGCGGGCCTGCTCGGCGATCCCGAACAGCGCCTGCGCCGGGCCGTACTGCATGGCCCCGACGGTGACCACCCCGAGGTGCATCGTCTGCCTCGTCACGAGCGCCCGGGCTGCGTTGTTCCGGCGGTAGCCGAGCTGGCGCACAGCACGCTCAACCCGTTCCTGCAACTCCCGGCTGACGTAGGCGTTCCTGTTGAGGACCCGCGAGACAGTCTGCTGGGAGACGCCCGCTAGACGGGCCACGTCAATCATGCGTGGCGCCTGCGGCGCGCCGACCACGTCAGGACTCTCGGGCGAGGTGCGCACAGCCACCTCGCGCAGAGAGGGCTGCATGACGTCAGTGTGGTGCGCCGAAGACGCCGCGCCGCCCTCACCTGCCATGTTCATCGCCTCTCAACAGGGCCCACTCCCACCCACGGCATCGGTCGGACCGTCTGATCCCAGGGTATCGATCGGTCAACATGCTCAAGACACACCTCGTGGATGGATAGTGATTGCTTTCTGCCGATTTCGCGCCGCCTCTTGGGTAGCGAGTAGAAGCGCTACCGACTCCTCGTGTCCGACATGTCCGTTTCGGCATACTCACCAGTGCGCACCGCGGCGGAGTAGATATCCATCACGCCATGAAGGTGGTGCATCTCGTCGCCCTCCGCCCTGGGACCAGAGCTCTCGGCCTGGACATCGAGCGCCACGAAATCTCGTTCGTCCCCCGAGTGCGGTCCTGGAGCAGATCGAGCTGCACGTCCGCTCCTACGGTGAGAGTTGGCCCTGCGGTCCCGGGAACGAGTTGAAGAGAGCGTCAGGCGGAGCCCGGATGCGCGCCAGGCATGGGCGGAAGCCCTGACCCGGCGCGCATCCGGTGCCCTCACGCCCCGGCCGTCTTCTCGGCGGTGTCGGTCACCGGAGTACCCACACGGTTGCCATTCGAGCGGTAGCCCTCCGGCGGGGTCAGAACCCCCCTCTCGATGAGCGTCTCGATGTTGCGAGCGCGGGTGGCGTCCTCCCGAGCGAGCCAGTCCTCGCCGGGGGGCTCCTCGAGGTACTGGTTCTTCGGGTAGATCGGCTGGTCGTAGATCGCGCGGTACTGCTCGGTCCGCAGGTCCTTGAACTGGTTGTACAGACCGTTGGCGATCCGCGACCGGCGCAGGGCCTCGATATCAATCGTCGTGCACACGAACGAGTCGCCCGACGTCCAGCCGTTCTGCTGAGCGACGATCTGTCCCCGTGGGTTGACGATCATCGACTGTCCGCCGAACAGGTCCTGGATGCCTCCGTCGGACATGATCTCCGGGCCCAGGTTCGGTGCCACCACGTAGGCGTGGTTGAACAGGGCGTGGGCCCGGTTCTGGATCTCCCACATGCCGGTCATGACTGCCGGCTCGATCAGAGTTGGTCGGATGATGATCTCGGCACCGTTCATCGCGAGACCGCGGGCGATCTCCGGATAGACGCCTTCGTGGCAGATCACGATGCCGATGTTGCCGATCTCCAGCCGGGCGACGGGGAAGATCGCGTCCATCGCGTTCCCCTTGCCCTTCTTCTGGACCCACTCGTCCCACACATCGTGCGGGTTCATGTTGCCGAGCATGCCGCCCTCGTAGGCGTCACTGGTCGCCTTGTAGCGCTTGTAGACGATCTCGCCTCTGGGATCGATGATGAACGCCACGTTGAAGTAGCGGTCCTCGAAGTCCTCGTCCTTGACCATGTAGAGCTCGGCGGCGATGTAGGTGTTCAGCTGCACCGCCTTCTTCGCCAGCTCGTCCGTCTCCGGCCCGGGGATCGTCACAGCGAAGTGAGCTTCCCGCTCCCGGTTGCCCGGGGTGTTTGCGATCATTCCTTGGATGGCCATCTCGGGGATGACGACGAGGCGGACCGGTGCGCCCTCCCAAGCGCCGACCATGACAGCGGTGTCCATGAACTTGTTGATCCGCTTGACGTTCTCCACACCGTCCTTCCGGTCTTTCATCTGGAATGTGCGGGGCGAGAGTGCGACGACGGAATACGGCTCGACCATGTCTGAGCTCCTTCTAATCGTATGCGCAGTTCGTAGCTGCGCTCGGTGACTACTGTCGGTTGAGATCTGATCCGCTCTCTATCCGGGGTGAAGGCCATCAGGCGACCCACACCCCGCGGGTCGGGCGCCCGGAGCCGCCGACCGCCGGACTCGCCGGCGGTCGGCAGGCAGCGGCGGATCAGTCGAGCAAAGGTCGGCCGAGTTACGGGTGGGTCGACCTCGGGTTGAGCGACACGTCAGAACTGACGGTCCGGGTCGAAGTACTCCTCGGCGTTCTCCGGTGTGGCGAGGAACGTGTCGATCCAGAACTCACCACCGGGGCACACCGACTCCTGGGACTCCCCGCGAGCCGCTGCGACGGCCATCTCGACCGCGGTCTCTCCTTGCTTGTAGGGCTCGTTGGAGGCGTTCGCCAGCACGGGCCCGTCCGGGTTCTCGATCATCTCCTGCAGCACGGCCATCTGGCCGTCGTACGTGCCGATGATCACCTGGTCCAGGATCCCGGCGTCGGCCAGGCCCTGCTTGATGCCCGGGAGCATCACGTCGCTCAAGCTGAAGACGATGTCGAGGTCGGGGTTGGCGGTCGCGACGTCGCGAACGGGGTCAAGGGCCCGGTCAGGCAGCCACTCGCCGTAACGAATCGGCAGGTACTCGATCTCCGGCGCGTCCTCGACGCTGTCGTAGCCGGCGACAACCCCGTCGTGCCTCCAGGTGGTCACCGTCTCCCCTGAGTAGCCTCCGACGACAACTGCCTGGAGCGGCTCGTCGGCATCCCCGAAGCGCTCCTTCGCGAACTCGGCGATCTGGGCCCCCAAGCCGGCCGCGACCTGCTCCTGGTCCTCGGCGACGTAGCAGAACTGATTCTGTGCGAGGTCATCGGCGAGGTTGCTGTTGACCACGACGATGGGGACGTCGTCCTGGACAGCAGCGTTCACCCCGCCTGCGACACCGGTCGGGTCGTGCGGATTGATGATCAGGACGTCGATGCCCTGGGTGAGGAGTGTCTGGACGTCAGAGTTCTGCTTGACGGTGTCGCCACCAGCGTCGGTGACGATGATCTGGGCGCCGATCTCGGCGGCCTTGTCCTCGGCTCCCTGCAGGAGGGTTGCCCACCAGTCACTGCCCGCCAGCCGCCGCTGGGAGAAGCCGATCGTGATGGTCTCTTCGCCGCCGGGGGCAGCGGTCGTGCCGTCGCCGTCAGCGCCGGCGCCGTTCTGCTGGCCGTTGCCTCCGCAGGCGGAGAGCGCGAGTGCGAGTGCGAGGCCGCCGGTGAGGGCGGCGCCCCTGGTCTTGGTGCGCATCATGGGGTTCCTTCCGTGCTGTCGGGCTTGCGGGCGGGGGATCGGTCGTTCCCTTCGTTGAGGTCGGGTCGCCGGGAGGCAGGAGCTGCCGGGCCGGCGACAGGGGCGGGTGAGCCCGGGACGGCGTTGTCGCCGCGCTTCCGGAGCTTGGTGATGGCGGCGCGGATCCGCTGGATGCCGCCGCCAGAGGTGAGGAACACGGCGATGAGGATGACCAGGCCGCGGATCACGAGCTGAGGCTCGGACTGGATGCCGGCCAGGTTCATGATGTTGCCGATCATCCCGATGATCAGCGCGCCCAGGACGGTGCTGATCGGGTCACCGGTGCCGCCGAACAGCGAGGTGCCACCAACGACCGTCGCGGCGATCGAGTCGAGCTCGTAGCCCTGCCCGACCAGCGAGCTGCCCTGGGAGAGGCGGCCGGCGAGCATCAGGCCGGCGAGCCCGGCGAGCATGCCGCTGGTGACGTAGGCCATGACCTGGTCCCGCTTGACCGGCAGCCCGGAGAGTCGCGCGGCCTCGGGGTTTCCACCCAGGGCGTACAGGCGACGTCCGAGCGGGGTGAACCGCATGACGAAAGCCGCGACAAGCGTCACGACCACAGCGATGAGGACGACGTTCGGCACAGTCGCCGTCCGTCCTCCGAAGAAGCTCAGGAAGTTCTGGTTGCTGATCACGATGAGCGTCCCGACCTGGACAAGGAAGGCCACTCCACGCGCGATGCTCAGCATGGCCAGTGTCGCGACGAACGGCGCGATCCTGGCGTAGACCACGAGGATGCCGTTGATGAATCCCGCGAATGAGCAGGCGAGGAGAGCCACGACCACCGTGACGACGACGCCGTGGCCTTGGCGCAGCAGCACAGCGGCGATGACGGTAGAGAGTGCCGCCACGGAGCCGACCGAGAGGTCGATGCCGCGGGTCACCACGACGATGAACTGGGCGACACCCAACACTGCGACGACCGAGGCGGCGACCGCGATGTTCTCGAGGTTCCGGGCGGTGAAGAAGAAGGGCGACGTGAAGGATCCGACGACGGCGACAAGGATGAAGACGCCGAGCAGGTAGCCCTGGGGCCCGATCTTGAACCCGCGACGGGCCCTTCTCTTAAGGGGTTCCGAGCTCACGGTGAGGTCCTCGGCCATCGAGGCCTCGTGAGAAGAGACCGACATGGGTTCCTCCTGGGGATTGGCGGGGCGGTAGGGGGGAGTGCTCATCGCAGATGGGTGAGGAGGTCCTGGTGCTTGGACGAGATCTCCTCGTGCGTGGCCTCTGCCACGACGCGCCCGGAAGAGAGCACCATGACCCGGTCGCACAAGGCCGCCTCGGAGACCTCGGAGGTGACGACGATCGCCGCACCACCGGCCCGCAGGTAGGCGCGGATCAACCGGTAGATCTCCTCCTTGGCGGCGACGTCGACGCCCCGGGTCGGCTCGGCCAGGATCAGCACCTTGCTGTTCTTGGTCAGCCAGCGGGCCAGCAGGACCTTCTGCTGATTCCCGCCGCTCATGGTGCGGACGTGCTGGTGGACGCTGCTGCACTTGATGCTGAGCTCGTCGACCTGGGTGAGGGCGTGCCGGACCTCATGGCGGTGGTCGAGCAGTCCGACTCGTGTGAATGAGGCGAGCGAGGCGAGGGTGATGTTCTTGTTGGCGCTCATGTCCAAGACGAGACCTTGGGACTTGCGATCCTCCGGGATGAGGCCGAGTCCCGCGCGAATCGCCTCTTGTGGCGAGCGCACCCGCACCTTGCGCCCATCGATGGTTGAGCTTCCGCTGACCACCTCGCGCAGACCGAAGAGGCACTCGGCCAGTTCGTTCTGCCCGGCCCCGAGCAGACCGGTGATGCCCAGCACCTCACCGCGCCGAAGGTCGAAGGAGACCGGGTGCAGCTGATGGCCGTCGGACAACTCGTGGACCTGCAGAACGACGTCATCCGTCGCAACCCCTCCGAGCTTGCCCTCGGCGCCCTCTGCCGCGGCAGCTGCGAGGGAGTTCTCGTAGCGGTCGCCCACCATCTCCTTGACGATCTGATGGGCGCCGGGAACGGTGTCGAAATGGGCGACCCGCCGGCCGTCCCGCAGGACGTCCACCGTGTCGCACACCTGGGTGACCTCGTCGAGCCGGTGCGAGATGAAGATCAGGCCTACGCCGGAGACCGCCAGTGCTCGCATGAGATCTAGGAGGCCACCGACGTCCCTCGGTGGAAGGGTCGTTGTTGGCTCGTCCAGCAGGAGGACGTGAGGGTCGGACTTCAGCGCCTTGGCGATCTCCACGAGCTGCTGCTTGGCGAGCGGGAGCGACCCAACAGGGATCCGCACGTCCACCGGTGCTCCGAGACGCTCCATGAGCTCAAAGGCCCGCTTCTCCAAGCGACCTCGACGGACGAACACCCCCTTGGCGAAGTCGTCGAGGAAGATGTTTTCCACCACGGACATCGTCGGGACCAGGCTCATCTCCTGGTAGATCGTGTAGATGCCGGACCGCCGCGCGGCATGCGGGCTGTCGAAGTGGACCTCCGTGCCGTCAACCCAGATGTGCCCGGCGTCGGGCTGCTCGGCCCCCGAGAGGATCTTCACGAGCGTCGACTTACCCGCACCGTTCGCACCGGAGAGGGACAACACCTGGCCCGCGTGGACCTCAAGGTCCACTCCGTCCAGCGCCGTCACACCCGGATACCGCTTGGTGAGGCCCTGCACCCGTAGTGCCGGACCAGCGACGTCCACGCTCATCGCGACCGCCTTCCCGAGGGGTGACCCGCACACCAGGGAACACATCGCGCTCTGATCGGCGAGGACACGTCTAGACCATCTGGTAGCGCTAACATCGCGATCCTCACGAAGCCATCTCAGGGATGCCGTGACGTCCCGGCTCGGCGAGCTCGTCAAGGGAGGACCAAAGGTCCGCGGGGATCTCGACTGAAGCCAGCTCGAGTGTCTGTTCAACCCGCTCCGGCGTCGACATCCCTACGATCGTCGAGGCGATGCGCGGCTCCCGGAGTGAGAACTGCAGGGCTGCGGCTGCCAGCGGGACGGCGTGCTCAGCACAGGCACGCTCCATGGCGCGGACGCGGTCCCGCGTCTCCTCGCTGGCGGGGCTGTAGCAGTAGTTGGGGTGGACATCCGGGCCCTTGACGAGCATCCCCCCGCCGTACGGCGCCCCGTTGACGAAGCCCATGCCCTTGTCCGCCACCTGATCGATGAGGGGCCTCGCGGACTGATCCACGAGCGTGAAGCGGTTGTGACTGATGACGGCTTGGAAGACGTCCAGGTCGACGTAGCGCTTCATGAGGTCGATCGGCCCACCAGCGACACCGATGTTGTCGATCAGCCCCTCGTGCTGCATGTCCACCATTGCCTCGACCACGCCGCCGGGGCCGGACGCCTCGTCGAAGTCGTGGACCTCTGGGTCATGGATGTAGACGAGCTGCAGCCGGTCGAGACCGAGTCGCTCCAGGCTCTCCTGGACGGAAGCCCTTGCCCGCTTCCCAGACAGGTCGGTGCTGCCGTGCTGTGGATCGACCTTCGTCGCGAGGACGAAGCCGTTCGGCAGGCCGCCGCGCTCCCGCAGCGCGATCCCGATCCGGCGTTCGGCGTCGAAGTAGTTGTTGGAGGTGTCGATGAAGTTCAGAGGTGAGTCCAGAACCCGCAGAATCGTCGAGACGGCCTGCTGCTCGCTGACTTCGTAGCCGTACTGAGCTGGGAAGTTGCCGAGCGGGCTAGTTCCGTGGCAGATCGAGGTGACGTCCAGGCCTGTGCTTCCGAGTGGTCGGGTCTGCATAAGTCTTCTCCGTGAGCTCGTTGATGGGTGTGCGGGTCCCGGCCCCCGACATCGACGTGTCGTCAGGGCCCTGCTGCAAGACGCTGTGGTGGGGTATCAGTGGCTGTGGTTGTGAGACGCGTGGCGATCCCCGACGTGCCCGTGCTCGGTCACTGGCCCTGGTGCCGACCGACCGATGATGCTGTCCGCCGTCATGTAGGCCATCGCCCAGATGGTCTCGGTCGGGTTGTACCCGTGGTAGCTGGGGAACTGACCTCCGCCTACCACGTAGAGGTTCTCGCATTCATGGGAGCGGCCGTAGACATCGACCACCGAGATGGTCGGGTCCTCGCCCATTCGATGGGTGCCCACCTCGTGGGTGGAGAGGTGGTAGTCCGGCTTGGTGGTCTCCTCCCACCAGTAGGTCAGGCCCATCTCTCGGGCGATCTTCCTCTTGACTCCCAGAAGGAACTCGACCATCTTCTGGTCCCATTCGCCCCAGCCGTGGGTCATGCGCAGCGCCGGCTGACCCCAGGGATCCTTGCGGCGAGGGTCGAGATCGACGTACGTGTCCGTGGTGGGGATGTTGGCGGTCTGTGAGTACATGGACCACACGTGGCTGTAGTTGTCGCGCATCCAGTCGCGGAACCCGGCGCCCCAGCGCGGGGCGCTCGGCGGCATCGCGTGGGCGATCTCGATGGGCTGGTAGTCACCGGGCCAGCTGATGATCGGGGCGCCCCAGAGGACCGTCGGGTCGTGCTCGTGAACAAGCTCGCCGCTGAAGTCCTCGATCGAGGTCGAGGCCACGAGGGTACCCATGTAGGGGTTGGAGGGTTCCTTCGTGAGTCCCATGAAGAAGCCGAAGGCATGGGTCATGAGGTGCTTACCGACCTGGCCATTGGCATTGATGCCCGAGGCCAGCAGGAGACGGGCGTTCTCCAGCGCGTAGCACGCCAGCACGACACGGTCCGCCTCGAGGTCGACCGATCGACCGTCAGCGTCGTAGTAGGACACGCCCGTGACACGCGCGCCGTCGCGGGAGCGGTTCACCTTGTAGACGCGACAGTACTCGCGCACTTCCAGGTTCCCGCTGGCCTCGCCATAGGGCAGCGCGGCGACGTGGGTGGACGTCTTCGCGTCCACGTGGCAGGGGTACCCGTGGCAGAAGCCGCAGTAGGTGCAGCCCGAACGACCTTTGAAGGGCTCCGAAGCGATGGCGGCTGCGGTGCGGAAGGGGTGATAGCCCAGGCGACTGCATGCCTCGGAGAACTCGATGTCCGCGGTGCCCTGCCGCAGCGGGGGCATCGGGTAGTCGCGCTGGCGGCGAGCCTCCCACGGGTTCTCGTCCAGCTCGGGCCTGCCGGCGACATTGCTCCCCCGCCCGGAGATCCCTAGCTCCCACTCGGCCTTGTCGTAGTACGGCTCGAGGTCCGCGTAGGTGATCGGCCAGTCCACGAGGGTGTGCCCCTCCGGGAGGGCGCTCTTCCCGAGCCTCTCCTCGATCTCCGTCTTCATGCGGAACTCAGTCTCGCGGAATCGCCAGCAGGCCCCACCCCAGTGCACGGTGCCACCCCCGGCGCCGAGTGACGGCGGGAGGTGCAGCGGGTTGGCGGTGCCCAGTGGGCCGGCAGCCCACGGTGCAAGCTCGCCGTCACCATCCTGACTGGTCTCGCGCCACGTGATCGGGTCCGTGTCCATGCTGGGGACCAGGGAACCGCGGGCGTAGTAGCGGATCTCGTCCTGCTTGAGCTGGAAGTCCTGGGTGGTGTGCTTGGGCCCCTTGTCGAGGCAGACGACCTTGAGGCCAGCCTGTGCGAGCTCGGAGGCGATGACGGCACCCGAGGCACCGGCTCCGACGACGATGGCGTCGATCTTCGAAGTCATGGATCAGCTCTCCTGGTTACTCGTGAAGGTCGAGTTGTCTGGGAGGCTCTGCAGCTGCGCACGCAGGTCGGAGAGCGTCTTGATCGGGAGTGAGCGGCCGTCGAAGCCAGGGCCCATCTGTTGGGCCGTGTAGCCCCAGTAGGCACCTGGGAACCCGACGAGCTTCCAGCCGATGGCATCGCGGTTCCCCCCGTACACCGGGTCGCAGAAGAAGCCCTCGATGGTGTGCTCACGGACAACCGCGAAGAGTCGCCGCAGGATCGGAAGGTCCGCGTCATCCCGCTCACCCTCTTCGTCGCCGAACAGCTGAGGCGTGGTGCCAACCTCGGTCTGCTCGGGGCCGAGGAAGTGGCGGATGACCCCGTCCTGGTCGTCGGCGGTCAGGCCGATGTAGGCGGCGGACCTCTCGTTCAGGCAGTAGCGGTCCAGCGCGCGCAGCCCGGTGCGGTAGACGTGCTGCAGATGCGTGCTGACGCCGCCGATGGACCGGTCGATGTAGTACACGACCCCGGCGCTGGCCGCACCTGCGCCATCCCCGCCGTCGGGGATGATCCGCTCTGCGATCGCCTCGACGGTACGGGCCTCCGCGTCGTTCAGGAACGTGAGTGCGGTGAGGCCATCTGCAGCCTTGCTGTGGTCGACGGTCATGCTGGGGTCCTCTCTCTGCCGTACAGCGCCAGTGCTGACTTTCGAGGCGAAGGGTGGCGAGGAGGACTCGACCTCACCCGTCGCGGGGTGCCAGGGAGGTAAGGAGCGTCGTCGCTGCTGTTCCCGCTCTCCATGTTAGCGCTCCCTTGGGATGCGTCAAGAGCTCGCAGCCGCCAGATCCGGCCGTGGGCTCGTGTTCCGTGCTGAAACTGGTGGTCGTCAGACCACGTCGGACCGGCTCTGGCGTCAGCAAGGCCAAGGGCGCGTGCCGGTTAAGATAGCGCTAACATGGTCGTGGGATGACTGAGGTCCCCCAGCCGGCACTACGGAGCGCGCCCACGCCGACAGCAGTTCTGGAACAGCCCCGGCCGCCCGCCACAGAACGTCTGGTCCTCGCGGTGGCGCTGGGGCACGACATGAGCACGCCGCGTCGGTGCCCCCGCGCACGCGCTACGAACGGCCGCACCTTCGACAGCGTGAAGATCGGCGCCTGCCGTCGGATCCCCACCGATGCCATCGAAGCTCTCATCGCCGCTCTCCGCTTGGAACAGCCCCGAACCGCGGCCACTGGCCCACGACCAGAAACGACGAATCACGCCTGTAGGGGGTCCACCGCGAGTAGCTACCTGGCAGGGCAGGAAGTCAGGGCGAAGGCACCTGACGGCTGCGACCGGCCAGGTACGCGATCTCCACGAGCCCCTCCACGGACCACGCTGCCCGGCCAACGAATACTCCGTCGACGCCCGGCACAGCGAGTAGCTCCGCTGCGTTGCCCTGGGCGACCGAACCGCCGTAGAGCACGCCGGCGACACCAGGCGCCGAAGCCCGGATGGCGGCCACCACGCCGACGATGTCCTCGGGTCCCGCCGGCCGCCCGCGCGAGCCGATCGCCCACACGGGCTCGTACGCAACCAAGACACCTGACGGGTCGTCCACCCCGCGGAGCGCGGCCTCGACCTGCCGCACCACGTGGGCGTCGGCACCTCCCTCGTCGCGCACCGCGGCTGTCTCTCCGACGCAGACGAGAGGACGGAGCCCATGCCGCAGCGTGGCGAGCACCTTGGCGTTGACCCGCTCGTCCGTCTCCCCGAAGTGCTCTCGGCGCTCGGAGTGGCCGATCTCGACCATCACCGCGCCCGCGTCGGCCACCTGCGGCACCGACACCTCGCCGGTCCAGGCACCGGCGTCTTCCCAGTGGGCGTCCTGCGCGCCGACGAGCACCGGCGAGGATCCCAGCTCGGACCGCACCGCAGCGATTGCCGTCGCGGAGGGGATGACGAAAGGCTGGACGCCCGGCATCGCGGTCCCGTCGCCCCAGGCGTCGGCGAGCCGCCGGGCATATCGACGCGCCTCCGCGAGCGTCTTCGTCATCTTCCAGCTCGTCCCTACCCAGGTCACCGGGACGTGTGACCGGCCCTCTCCTCGTAGCCCGGTCACGGCGCGTCCGGCTCCTCGTACTGCCCGATCGCGGCGACCTTCTCCGCCGAGCGCGACTCCTCGTCGAACACGTGCCCGAGCCATTCCGACGTCAGCTTCCGTGCGACCTCCAAGCCGATCACACGGGCGCCGAAGGTCAGCACCTGGGCGTTGTTCGACAGCACCGAGCGCTCCACCGAGTACGCGTCGTGGGCCGTCACTGCCCGGACACCCAGGACCTTGTTGGCGGCGATCGCCACCCCCAGCCCCGTCCCGCACACCAGCAGCGCCCGGTCAGCTTCCCCTGCCGCCACCATCCGGGCCGCCGCGACAGCGATGTGCGGGTAGTCGGTGTCCTCGTCGCTCGTCACGCCGACGTCGACCACCTGCCCGACGCGCTCGTCCTCCTCGAGGTGACGCTTGAGCGCCTCCTTGTACTCGAACCCGGCGCTGTCCGCGCCCACCACGATCCTGAACGTCATCGATCCTCCTGGGTGGTGTCGGGGATGGTGGTCCGCAAGGCGGCCTCGACCAGCCGTGCGAACGACACGGCACCCGGGTCCGGGTGGCCGATGCTGCGATTGCCGTGCGCGCGTGCCCTTCCGGTCCGGGCCGCCATCTCGGAGGTGGCGGCAGCGCCGTCGGCCGCAGCATCGGCGCCCGCGCGCCATGCCGCTGGCAGGTCACCGTCCCGGTCGACGCCCTCGCGGACTGCGGCGACGAACGGCACGAACGCGTCGAGCATGGTCTTGTCCCCGGGCTGGGCTCCACCGAGCCGCAGGACGGCGTCGCGCGCCCGCTCCAGGGCCTCGGCTGCCCTCTGGGGTGAGACGGCTTCTCCGTCGTCGAGTGCTCCGGCGGCGGCGGCGAGGGCGGCACCCCACAGGGCTCCCGACGTCCCGCCTGCTGAATCCGACCAGGCCGCGGCGGAACGCAGCAGGGTGGTCCGCACGCCCGCTCCGGCCGAGGTGACCTCCTGGGCGGTCTCGACGGCGCCCGCGGTGCCGAGCACCATCCCCTGCCCGTGGTCGCCGTCCCCGGCCACCGCGTCCAGGTCTCCGAGCTCGTTCTCCGACTCCCGTGCCACCGCGAGGGCTCGGCGCAGCCCTTCGAGGACCGCAGCCGCGGCCTCCCGCGACGCCGGGACGCCGGGCACGACCGGGTCCTCCACCTCAGCGGCGGAGATCTCCCGCGGCGTCCGATCGCCGGCCGGGCTGAGGTGACGCCGGACGGCCGGAGTGTCGACCGGAGCCGTCCAGAGCTCGACCAGCTCGTCGTCACAGAACATCACCGTGAGTGAGAGTCCGGCCATGTCCAGGCTCGTCACGTGCTCGCCGACCTCGGGGGAGACGACGTCCAAGCCGTGCTCGGCGAGTCGTTCCGCGACCCGTCGGTAGACCACGAACAGCTCCTCGTACTTGGTCGCACCGAGCCCGTTCAGCAGGACCGCTACGCGGCCCCCATACCCGTCGCCGCGCTCCGGCTCCTCGGCCAGCACACCCTCCACCAGGAGGTCCGCCAGATCGTCGGCCGTGCCGAGGGGCGCCTCGCTGATCCCCGGTTCGCCGTGGATCCCCAGGCCGACGGCCACGAGACCCTCGGGGACATCGAAGAGCGGCCCGTCCGCTCCCGGCAGGGTGCATCCGCCGAAGGCCAGCCCGAGGGTGCGGGTGCGGGCGTTCGCCCGGCGTGTCACGGCCTCGACGGCGTCCAGGCTGTCACCACGTGCCGCGGCAGCTCCGGCGACCTTGAAGACCATGAGGTCCCCGGCGATGCCCCGACGCAGCTCGGGCTCGTCCGCCGGGCCGCTCGCGACGTCGTCCGTCACCGTGATGATCCGCACGTCTACGCCCTCTGCCCGCAGCTGCTCCGCGGCCTGACCGAAGTGCAGCACGTCGCCCGCGTAGTTGCCGAAGCCGAGGAGCACCCCTCCACCGTTGTCGGCAGCGCGGACCACGGACCGGACCTGCGAGGCGGATGGGGAGGCGAACACGTTGCCGCACACCGCCCCGTGCGCCATGCCCTGCCCCACCCAACCGGCGAACGCCGGGTAGTGACCGGAGCCCCCGCCCAGCACGACGGCGACCTCACCACTCGGGCTGGCTGAGGACCGCACCACACCGCCCGGTACCGCCAGCAGGTGCTGCGGGTTCGCCGCCGCGAAGCCCTCGACGGCCTCGACGGCGAAGCGCTTCGGGTCGTTCATCAGACGAGTCATCTCACTCCCCTAGCTTCGCGCGCAGGATGCGCCGCAGGTAGTCGCGGTTCGTGGCGGCGACGCTCAGACCGTCACCGCCGTAGTGCTCGACGCAGAACGGACCGGAGAAGCCGACGTCGAGGGCCATGCCCACCGCGGCGCGGTAGTCGATGAACCCGGTCTCGAGCGGAACGGGGGCCGAGAAGTACGCACCTGTCGCCGGGTCGTAGTCCCGCAGGTAGTTCTTGACCTGCCAGTAGTTCGTGTAGGGGAGCATCCGCTCGAGCATCACGCGCCAGTCCTCGACCGGACGGTGCAGCCGCACGATGTTGCCGATGTCCGGGCACAGGCCCACCCCGGCCAGGTCGATGTCCCGCACGAGACCGACCGCACCCTCCGATGTCCCCAGGTAAGTGCCCTCGTACATCTCCAGGGAGATCTGCACACCGGCACTGGCGGCGCGCTCGCCGACCATGCGGAAGCGTTCGACAGCCCGGTCACGCACCGCTGCGTCGTCCGGGTCCTCGCCGCCCGGGGCCAACCAGAACCAGTGCGCCTCCTGCTGGGCCGGGGTGAGCGGCTGGTGCAGACCGAGGCACACCGTCCCGACGCCCAGCTCGGCCGCCGCGTCGACGGTACGCAGGGCGTACTCCAGGTTCGCGTCGGCCACGGTCGGGTCGGGGTCGATGACGGACTTGCGGGTGACGGCGATCGCCGAGAAGGCGAGCCCCAGATCGCCGGCCGTCGCCGACAACGCGCGCAGCGTCGCGGGCGGCAGGTCGCCCGGGCGGACCCAGGAGTCGGTCAGGTCCACGTGCTCGAACCCCGCCAGCGCGACCTCGCGCAGGGCGGGTCGCCACTGCTCCGGTCCGCCGTCGGTCAGAGACCTGCCCGACGGGTCCGTTCCAGGGAACTGCAGCAGTGCCGCTCCGACGGGCCACGTCGTCGAGGTGTAGGGGTGGCTGGGGAGGGACGTCATCGTGCTCTCCTGTCTCATGAGGTGCTCAGCGCCGGGTGGGTGCGGGCCCGATCTCGGCCAGCAGTGCAGCCATGCGGCTGTAGGCGAGGCTCCGGTAGGCGACCAGGTCATCGACCTCCTGCGGGGTGTAGTCGCGCAGCAGGCCCTTCCCGTTCTTGGTGCCGTGCCGACCGGCTGCAACCGCGTCCGTCAGCGCGACGGGCGGCGCCAGTCGCTCGCCGAACGCTTCCCGGAAGGTCTCGAAGCTGTTGGCGTACACGTCCAGGCCGGCCATCTCCGCGATCTCGAAGGGTCCGAAGAACGGCAGGCGGAAACCGAACGTGGAGCGCACGATCGTGTCGACGTCCTCCTGCGTGGCCACGCCCTCCTCGACGATGGTCATGGCCTCCTTGAGCAGCACGAACTGCAGCCGGTTGAGCACGAAGCCGGGGACGTCCGCGACGAGCGCGCTCGAGCGGCCGGCGCGAGTCAGCATGTCTTGGACCACCGGGACCACAGCGGGGTCGGTGCGCTCCCCCGTCACGAGCTCGATGCCGGGGATGAATGGCGCCGGGTTGCTCCAGTGCACGGTGAGGAACCGGCGTGGGTCGCTGACCGCCTCTTCCATCACCGCGACCGGGATGGTCGAGGTGTTGCTGCCGATGATCGCGTCGGGCCGGGCGGCACCCGAGATGCGGCGGAGCACGTCGTGCTTCACCGTCGGGACCTCGCTGACCGCCTCCTCGACGAAGTCGGCGTCGGCCACGGCCTCCTCGATGGAGGATGCCGCACGGAGGTGCTGGCGGACCGAGCCCGTCGTGCCGTCGGGGAACAGGCCCTGGGCCTCGGCCTGCGCGGTCTCCCGCAGGATGCGCTCGAGGTGCTCCTGGGCGACCTCGGCCGAGACGTCGGCGATGGTCACGTCGAAACCGGCCTGGGCCAGCGCCTGCGCGATGCCGCCGCCCATGTAGCCGGCACCGATCACGGCAACGGTATGGATCTTCTCGATCATCGGGACGTGCTCCTTGTCATGTCGACGGATGGTCATGCGGGCACGTCGGTCCGGGGCAGCCAGACCCGCATGGTCGAGCTGCCACGGTTCGCCCACCGGTAGTAGGGGATGAGGGTGAGATCGGTGGGAGCGCCTGGACCCTCGCCGGCGCCGTCCCCCCCGGCGGTAGATGCCCACCCGCTGACAGGCGCGGACCGGACCGTGCCGCCGACGCGGACCGCCACGACGTCCGGGAGGCCGGCGGGCGCCGGCGCGTCGACCGGCGGCTCGCTCGGGTCGACCGAGACAAGGTCGAGGTCGGCGCCGGGGTGATCGACCGACTCCGCCGCGTACACCAGGGGCCCGCGCTCGACGGCGAGGCAGCCCCGCACGTGGTCGACGCGGGGGTCCGGACGGACCCAGCGGGGGGTGACGTCGAGCTCGAGCCGGACCTCGTCCCCGAGCGCCCAGGTACGGCTCACGGTCACCTCGCCCGACTCGACATCCCGTACCTCGTCACCCACGACCAGCGAGGCTCGTCGGCACCAGCCGGGGACTCGGAGGGTCAGGTCCCACGGGTCGTCGTCGGTCTGGGTCACCCGCACGACGACGGCGCCGTCGTAGGGGTAGCCGGTCGTCACTGCCAGGCCCACAGGGCGGCCCTGCACGACGACGTCGATCTCACCCGTCGCGTACTGATGCAGCTGGACGCCCGTGTCGTCGGTCGTGACCAGGTACGCGCCGAGGCTCGCCACGAGCCGCGCGACGTTGGTGGGGCAGCAGGACGTCGTGTACCAGGGCGCACGCGTCCCGTCGGTGCGCCGCAGGCTGGGCACGCCCGCCTCCGGCGCGATCCCGGGCGAACGTCGGTGCAGGGTGTTGACGTAGAAGAACGTCCGGCCGTCGGCCGACGGCGAGGAGACGACGTTGTTGTACAGGGTCCGCTCGATGACGTCGCCGTACCTCGGGTCGCCCGTGGCGAGCAGCAGGCGCCAGGCCACCTGGATCGACGCCACGGCCGCGCACGTCTCGGCGTAGGCGCGCTCGCTGGGGAGCTCGAAGTCCTCGCCGTAGGTCTCGCCGTGGTGGTTCGAGCCCATCCCGCCGGTGAGGTAGGTACGCCGCTCCAGCGTCCGGTCGAACTGCGCCCGGCAGGTGGCCAGGAGCTCGGTGTCCCCCGTCTCGACGGCAACATCGATCGCGCCAGCGGTCAGGTACAACGCCCGCACCGCGTGGCCGACAAGGACGGTGGCCTCACGGACGGGCACGTCGTCCTGGTAGTAGTCCCGTCCCTTGAACATCGTGTCGCCGAGACGCCGGTGCCCGCGCCGCTCCACGAACAGCCGGGCCTGGTCGAGGTAGCGGTGCTCGCCGGTCGCCCGGTAGAGCTCCACCAGCGCGGTCTCGATCTCCGGGTGCCCGTCGATCCCGTCCCGGCCTTGCGGGCCGAACTCCTCGCACACGTGGTCGGCCAGGCGACGGGCCACGCCGACGAGATCGGGCGCCGCACCGGTCCGGATCGCTGCGACCGCGGCTTGGAGCAGGTGACCGGCGCAGTACAGCTCGTGCCCCCACGCCAGGTCCTCGTAGCGGACCGGGCCCCCGTCGTACCCGTAGTAGGTGTTGAGGTACCCGTCCTCCGCCTGTGCGGTGGCAAGCAGCTCCGTGTACTCCCCGAGCCGGCGCCGGAGATCCTCGGACGGCGACCTGGCTTCCTCCCAGACCATCGCCTCCATCGTCTTGTAGATCTCGGAGTCGGAGAACTCCCGGCCTCGACGCCGTGTGCCGGCCTCGCCCTCGACCAGCGCACGGAAGTTGTCCACCCACCCCACCCGCTCCAGCGACGAGTCGCAGTGCGGAATGATCGACTCCCGGTTGAGACGCTGCACGTCCGCCCAGAAGCCTCCGGTCATCTGCACGGACGTCAGGGGCGGAGGGTTCAGTCGGTTCGGGACGGCCTGCGGGGAGGCGCCGGGCAGGACGGGGGCTACGACGGACACGTTGTCTCCAGGGACGGTCGGGGCACTGGGCCGGGTTCGGTGGGAGCGGACGGTGAGGCCCGCGGGACGGGTCAGCCGCGCACGGAGCCGGCGGTGAACCCTCGGACGTAGTGCCGCTGCAGCAGGATGAACATGAGCAAGCACGGGATCGCCGTCACGACGATGCCCGCCTGGAGCGCCCCGAGGTCGACGGTGCCGAGCTCGCCGCTGCGCAGGCTCACCAGGGCGATGGGCAGGGTGAAGTTCCTGCCGTCGGTGAGGAAGATCAGAGGCGTCAGGAACTCGTTCCACGCCGCGAGGAAGGCGAACATGCCGACCGTCACCATCGCCGGGGTGACCGCGCGCAGGAGGATGCGACGCAACGCGCCCAGGTTGGAGCACCCGTCCAGCAGTGCGGCCTCCTCCAGCTCCCGCGGGATGCCCTCGAACGCGTTGCGCATCATGAACAGACCGAAGGGCAGCTGGAACATCACCAGGACGAGGGCGACGCTCACGAGGGAGTTCTGCATCCCGACCCAGTTCAGCATCGTGTAGAGCGGGACCAGGATCGTGGGGTGCGGGACCATGAGGATGGCCAGCGCACCGATGAAGAGCAGGTTCTTGCCCGGGAACTGGAACCTGGCCAGCGCGTAGCCGCCGAGCACCGACACGAAGAGCGTTCCCACCACCGTGAGTGCCGTGACGACCGTGGTGTTCCACACGTACCGCTCGAGGCCCGCGCCGTACTCGATCAACCGGACGTAGTTGTTGGTACCGATCCCGCCCGTTCCGCCGGTGGCGCGCGGCCCGCTGATGGACGCCCAGGCCGACCACACGAGCGGACCGAGGAACAGCACCGTCAACGCGGCCGCCGTGGTGTAGAAGCCGGCGTCGGTGACCGAGCGCGTCAGCCCGCGCCGTCGTACGCGATCACGAAGGCCCTGCGATCGGGGCGGGGCAGCGGGGCGTCCGGGAACGGTGGAGGTGGTGGTCACTTCGGGTCCTTGTCCCGCAGCAGGTACAGCTGCGCCACGTTGATCCCGACGAGCGCGACGAGCAGCACCATGGCGATGGCGGCCGCACTGCCGAGGTCGAAGAGGGTGAAGGCCTCGCGGAACATCGCGATGACCATGGTCACTGTGCTGTTGGACGGCCCGCCCTGCGTGAGGATGTAGAAGGGCTCGAAGGCCAGCAGCGATCCGGTCACGCTCAGCACGAGCACGAGCAAAATGGTCGGCTTGAGCAGGGGCAGGGTGATCGAGCGGAGGGTCTGCCACCACGAGGCGCCGTCCATCCGTGAGGCTTCGTAGACCTCGACCGGGATCGCTTGCAGACCGGTCAGCATGATGATCATGTAGAAGCCGGCGAAGCGCCAGGTCACCATGGCCACCGTCGAGCGGAACGCGGCCTCCGAGCTGGACAAGAAGTCCGCGTTGCCCTCGACCAGTCCCAGCCCGCGCAGCATGTCGCCCAGAGGCCCGTACTCGTTGTTGTACAAGGCGTAGAACAGGAGTGCGGACGATGCCAGCCCTACCGCCGCCGGCAGCAGGAACGCGGTCCTGAAGAAGCCGATGCCGGGACGGGTGCTCTGGACCAGGAGCGCAAGGGCCAGTGAGATCACGAGGAAGATGACCGTGACGATCGCCGTGTACTTGATCGTGAACCAGATCGAGCTCAGGAAGAGCTGGTTCTCGCTGATCGCGACGTAGTTGTCAGGCGCGTTGAACGCGGGAGACCCGATCAGCGGCCAGTCGTTGAGGGACATCCACGCCGCCAGCACCAGCGGAACCACGAAGAGGATGACGACGAACAGGATCGCGGGGAGGGCGAACAAGAGGCCCGAGGTGGCTTCGCGTCGGGCGCGGCGCGCCGGTCCGCGCGATGCCGGCCCTACGCGGGCCGCTGCGACGGTCGAGCTGGCCATGGTGCTCCTCGATGAGCGTCAGGGAACAGAGGCAGGGGCGGTGCCGTCCGGGCCCGCGCGCCACCTCAGCGGCGCGCGGGCCCGGTCCGGTCAGCCGCCGAGGGACGCGGTGATCGCGCCGTTGTGCGTCTCGAGGGCGGCTGCGGCGTCGTCTCCGAACAGCGCGTCACGGAAGGCCGTCAGGGCTGGGCCGTTGGGGTCGTTGAAGGTCTGCCCGTAGTTCAACGCCTTCGGGGTGTCGCCCTCACCGACGAGCTCGTTGAGCGTGACGATGCGCGGGTCCTCAGCCGCGTACTCGTTGCCGGCGAGGTCGGCGCGGACGGTGAGCCATCCCTGCTGGGCGAACACGTCGACCTGCGCCTCCTCGGACAGGGTCCACGCGAGGAACTCCCACGCACCGTCCGGGTCATCGCACGAGGCGCTGATGCCGATGGCGTCGCCGCCGACGAAGGCGCTGCGGCCGCCGTCCACGCCGGGGATGCCCTGGACGCCGATGACGAGGGTGTCACTCTCGGGGACGGCGCCGATGACCGAGCTGCCGATCATGTAGCCGACGTTGCCGGTCGCGAAGACGTCGTTGCGGGTCGCGCCCGACTCGTCACGAACGCTCTCGGAAGAGATGCCCTCGGCGTCCATCCGGTTGAAGGCATCGAACACCCCGACTGCCTCGGGCGAGTCGAGGAGCGACTCCGTGCCGTCCTCGTTGAGCGCCTGCCCGCCTGATGCCCAGATCGCCGGGAAGTGGGTGAAGGAGATGCTGCCGGCATTGTTGCCGGTGTAGTACAGGCCGGTGATGTCGTCGCCGAGGGCGCTCACCGCCGCGGCATTCTCCGCGAGCTGCTCCAAGCTCTCCAGGCGTGCGCCCGGGTCGATGCCGGCCTGCTCGAGCAGCACATCGTTCTGCGAGATCACCGAGACCGAGACGTTGTGCGGCACGCCGTACACGGCGCCGTCCTGCGTGGCCAGGTTGATGTGACCGGGGGCGAGAACGTCGGCAAACTCGAGCGACTCCACCCGGTCGGTGATGTCCTGGAACAGGTTCTGCTGGAGGAAGTTCGGCATGTAGACGACGTCCGAGGCCATCAGGCACGGCAGCTCGTTCGAGCCGGCCGCGACGCCGACCTTCTGCAGGTAGTTGTCCGTCGGCACGACGGTCAGCTCCACCGGACGGTCGTGCGCCTCGTTCCAGGCGTCGACGAGCGCCTGGCTCTGCGGTGCGGTCGCTGCGCGCGCCCACATCTGCAGCGGCTCGTTCGAGCCGCCGTCGCCCCCGCCGCCGGCCTCGGTCTGGCCGCCACCGCACGCGGTGAGTCCCAGCGCGAGCACAGCCCCTGCTGCTGCGACGGTCATGGATCGGGTGTTTCTCATGGGGTCTCGTCCGTTCTGGACCCAGCGACCTTGCTGGTGTCCTGTCGTCCTGGCATCTGGCGGGCAGTCGGTCTGTCGACCTGTGCTGTGCGATCCGGGCCGCTGGTGGCCGCCCGTGGTCCCCCTCGAACGCCCCGAGGGTATACACATCAGATGAGTTCGGACAACACTTGGCGGGAGTTACGAGGCTCTTCGTGCGAGACAGCGTTCGTTTCTGGGCGAGGCGACGCATCGCCGACGAGTGGTGCTCAGATGAGTTTCTTGGCCAATGCCTGGTCTTCACCGTCGTCCTCTGTCATGATGTGCCGCATGACGAGCACGGAACCGGCGGCGCAGCAGGTCTCCGTGCCCGACGGCACGACACCCCCGCGGCCACGCCGAGCGGCTCAGTCCCGTCCCGGTACTGACGGGGGCAAGCACAGGCCATCCCGAGGCGGCCGGCTGGCAACCGTGGACGTCATCGAGCACCTGGAGCACGTCATCTTCAGTGACGGCCTCGAGGCCGGCGACTCCCTCCCGTCCGAGGCTGAGCTCGCAGCCGAGCTCGGCGTCTCCCGGCTGACCGTCAGGGAAGGGGTGCGGGCCCTCCAAGCCCGCGGGCTCATCGAGGTCGCCCACGGACGCCGCCCCGTGATCGCCCCTCCGAACGCCCGGCCCCTGGCTGACTTCTTCTCCGCTGCGGTGCGCCGCGACGCCCGCGGGCTGCTGGAGCTGGTCGAAGTCCGCCTAGCAGTCGAGGTGCACACCGCTCAGCTCGCGGCCCGCAACGCCACCCGTGCCGACCTGCTGAGCCTCAATGCCGCTCTCGAAGCGATGCGCAGTGCCGGCGACGACGAGGCGGCGTTCAACGACGCGGACCTGCGGTTCCACGCGGCGATCGCCACGGCCAGCGGGAACCGCATGCTCAACTTCCTCATCGAGGGGATGGAAGGACCGCTGCACAGCAGCCGGATGCACAGCACTCGGGGATACCTCGCGCGTTCCGGTGCGCTGGACACCCTCTTCGCTGCCCACCAGGACATCTACGAGCGGATCGCCGCCCACGACGCAAGCGGGGCGGCCACCTGCATGAAGAAGCACCTCGTTGCGACCCGCAACGACCTGCGCACGTCCTTCGAACTCCCCTCCTGAACCGTCGCTCCGCCACGGCGCCGTTCACGACGCCTGCCCCGACGCACAGCTTCGGGCTAGCGGTGCACGGGCATCAGGCCTGGACGTCCCATGCGGCGATCCGGCGGTTGCGTGAGCGCACGAACTCGATGCTGAGGCGCCGGTACTCAAGGTAGGTAGGCAGGTCCTGCGGTAGCGCCGGGGTCGTGAGGTCGGCGAACCTGGTGAAGGACCGGACGCCGTCGAAGTCGCCGGTCACCAGGTCCTGCAAGAGGAAGAAGTCCACGTAGCCGCCGAAGTCGCCGAACAGCGCAAAGGAGTCAGCATGGCGATCCAGGACGGCGGAGAGCGGGCTGTCCTCACGCCGGTAGTGCCGCCGGATGCACTCGAGCGTCAGGTCCATCCGGTCCGCGATGCGCCGGTGGAAGCCGCGCTCTCCGTTGATGGTCTGCTTGCCGTCGATCCTGTTTCCGGGGAAGACCATCATCCCGCCGATGACGTACACCACCGCAAGGAACGCCTCGGTCTCCTCGGCGGGCACGTGCCGGACGACGGGCTGGAGAGCAGTCCAGCCGGTGAGCGTCGTGACGACCGTGTCGCTGGCAAGGAAGAACTCACCGAGCTCGGAACGGTGGTACAGGTAGGAGTCCGCTCGCTCGACGGTCAGCGCGAACATCGCCCCGCCGGGGAGCGGCTTGCTCCACAGTCGCTGGTGGTAGCGCCGCAGCGTCGGGCTGTGGGAGTCCGGGTCCCGGCCGCCCGCGTCGCTACGGAAGTCGAACGACGTGTCGATCACCGCGCATCCCTCCCGCTGAGTTCTGAAGCCTCGCATGGGAGGCGTCACGTCGGCGAGCAGATCTGGTGGCACACCCGCCGGGCGGCAAGGACGTCACCGTGATCGACCTGATCTCGATCAGCGGTCCATCCAGCTGGTCGACCCGGCATGCGAACTCCTCAGTGCTGTTCCCACGTCACGACGAGGCGTCGCAGGAGCCGGACCAGCACGTTCAGTGCGATGCCGAGTGAGGACAAGATGATCAGCAGGGCGAAGACTGCTGGGGTCTCCATCCTTCCCTGTGCCTGGAGGATGAGGACGCCCAGCCCCCGCTGCGCTCCGACGAACTCGGCGACGATCGCACCGATCATCGCCGCGGCGACCGCGAGCTCCAGGCCGCTGAAGATCTGCGGGAGCGCGGCGGGAACGAGCAGGCGCATGCGGATCTGCATGGGCGTGGCACCGTTCACGCGGAACAGGTCGACGAGGTCGCGGTCCACGCTGCGCAGTCCGTGGATCGTGTTGACCAGCACCGGGAAGAAGGCCAGCAGCACCACCACGACGACTTTCGACGCGAGCCCGAAGCCGAACCAGATCACGAAGAGCGGGGCGATGGCCACCTTCGGGATCGACTCGATGGCCACGATGTAGGGGAAGACGATCCCGTACAGCGTCGGCAGCTGGGACAGCGTGACGGCGAGCACCAGTCCGAGCGAGACGCCGATCGCCAGGCCGAGCCCGACCTCGGTCATCGTCGCAGCGGCCGCATCGAGGTAGCGAGGGAGAGCTGCTGGGTCGAACAGGGCCGCGAGGACGTCGCTGAGGACGGGCACGACGTAGGAGGGTGTCTCCAGCATCTGCGGCAGGTACTGCCAGGCGACCAGCAGCGCCGCGAGGACGCTGAGTGTGGCGATGAGCTGCCGGCGCCGCGGGCTCCTGGTGCGGTTGCGCTTGGGAGGCTTGAGGGTTGTGGGGGTGTCGAGAGCGGTGTCGGTGGATTCGGAGGTTGTCGTCACGCTGCCATCACCTCGAAGTGTCGGCGGATCTGGGCGCTGAGGGCGGCGAACTCTGGGGTGCCCATGAGCTCGAGGGTGCGTTCCTTGCCGAAGGGGATCGTGATCTCCTCGACGATGCGGCCTGGTCGCGGGCTCATGACGATCACGCGCTCGGCGAGGAAAACGGCCTCGGGGATGGAGTGGGTGATGAGCACCGCTGTCTTGTGGGTCTCCCGCCAGATGCGGTTGACCTCGACGTTCAGCTGGTCACGGGTCATGGCGTCCAGCGCCCCGAAGGGCTCGTCCATGAGCAGCAGCGATGGCTCGTGGACGAGTGCTCGGCAGATCGCCGCGCGCTGCTGCATGCCGCCCGAGAGCTCGTGCGGCCGCTTGTGCGCGAAGTCGTCCAGCCCGACCATCTCCAGGAGGCCCAGGGCTGCTGCCCTGTCCCTCGCGGTCGGCCGCCGCTTGAGCGTCACCGGGAGCAGCACGTTGGCGAGGATGTCGAGCCACGGCAGCAGGGTGGCCTTCTGGAAGACCATCCCGACGTCACCGGACCGGTTCCCACCGAGCTCCTTGCCGCCCAGGATCCCCGTTCCCCCGGTGTGCTGCTCGAGGTTGGCCAGGATCTTCAGCAGCGTCGTCTTGCCGCACCCCGACGGGCCCACCACGGCGACGAACTCCCCTTCGGCGATGGCCAGGGTGATGCCGTCCAGGGCCACGACGTCGCCGGTGCGGGTCTGGTAGACCTTGTCGAGCCGGTCCAGCTCCACCAGCGGGCTCACAGCTCTAGCCCGTACACGTCGCACAGGTTGCGGTGCAGCACCCGCTCGGCGAGCCAGGTGGCCTGACGTGGGGTCCACAGTCCGTCCGTGACGCCGGAGTCCAGCACCCCGTCGAGTGCCAGCCGAGCTCGACGGGTCGACGCGACGTGAACCTCGGGTGAGCCGGTGTCGGTGCCGAACATGACGCGGTTGGCCGGCAGCAGCTCGAGCCACTCCTCGAGCACGCGGCCGACGGCGTGGTGGTGCAGGTAGGGCATCCAGGAGAAGTCCAGGTGGACGTTGCCGTTCATCTGCGCGAGCGCGGTGAGGTTGGAGGAGTAAGGGAAGCCGCCGTGGATGAGGATGACCTGCAGGGTGTTGAGGGCCGGGTCGCCGAGCAGGCCCTCGAGCAGCAGCGGGTTGGCGGTGGAGATCCGTAGCCCGGGTTCGGTGTGGCCGAAGCCGGTGTGGATCTGCATCGGCAGCTCTGCTGCCACGGCCCACTCCGCGATGAAGAACGCGAGGTGGTCGGCGAGCTCCTTGTGCGCCGCAGGGTTCAGGGCCGCTTCGGCCTCTCGACCGTCGAACGGCTGGTCGGCCTCGGCCTGCAGTGCCGACCAGGCACGTCGTGCGGTCTGGACGTCGGTGCGCACGAACTCCAGGCTCCGCACGTAGGCCGAGGCGATCTTCAGTCCGACGAACCCCTCGGCCTTGCGGCGCTCGAGGGAGGAGATGACGAAGTCCTTGTAGCCCTCGAGCGTCCCTGGCAGTGCCGTGCCTGCGATCTCGAGCTGACGCTGCAGCACCCGGAAGAAGATCCGGCGAAATCGCGGGGCGTCGGTTCCGCGACCCGTCCAGGCGGGGTGGCCGAACGGGAACAGGTAGGGGTCGATCCGGCCGATCGGCTTGTACCGCTCGTGCGGCCATGCCTCCGAGTCGATCTCAGGGATGTCGGTGAGCACGCCCGCCGTGCCCGACAGCAGCAGGGCCCGGTCATACAGGCCGACCGGGTCGTCGATCCGGGCCTGGCGGCTGACGGCGTCGATCGACTCGGGCGCGACCGGTCCGTAGAGCGCCTCACAACCCTCCTTGAGAGCGACAGCGTGAACCGTCGTCTCCTGGAAGAGCTCGCTCTGGGCGATGAGCCCTGGGATGCCGAGCCGGTCGCCCAGGGCCGAAGCGCCGTCCTCGTCCCCGGACTCCACCAGGGCCATGTAGTCCTGGTACTGCGCGTGCGGGATGTGTCCCTCGACGTGACCGAGGGCGTTCTCCAGCGTGTAGTGCCCGACCCCCGCGACCTGCTGGCCGGGCCGGACGTACCCGGCGTGGGAATGGTGGTCGATCGCGGGGATCCCGTCGGTGTAGCGCAGGGCGGTCATGCGGTCCACCCCTCGGCCTGCTCGATGACGGCCGCGCTGTCGAAGTCGTTGTAGCCCTCGACGAGCAGGTTCTGCACGTGTGCCTCGGCGTCGATCTCGGCGGAGATGATCCCGCTGCCGACGGCGAACTCGACCCACGCCGTCACGGCCTCGGGGGTGTAGGCGCCCCAGGTTCCGCTGCCGTCCGGGTCGCCGGCGGTCAGGAGCACGATCCGGCGCTCGAGCGCGGTGAGGTCGGTGGCGAGCTGCTCGTCCTCGGTGACGCCCGCCAGACGCGTCGCGGGGTATCCGTCGTACATGATCCGCAGAGCAGCCTCAGGGTTGGTGGCCGTGAAGAGCGTGGCCTTGGCCATCGCGCGACCGAACCCTTCGATCGCCTCGGGGTCGGACTCGAGGTAGTCGGGAGAGGTGAAGTACGTGGTCGAGAAGAGCGACTCGACCTGCGGTGTCGTGAAGTAGTTCAGCTCGACGCCGGTCGCCTCGAACGCGGCGTACTCGGTGTCCCACAGCGACAGCGCCTGAACCTGGTCGGCCTCCAGTGCCTGGAGCGCGGCCGCACCGGTGCCGACGGCGACGTTGGTGAAGTCCGTGTCCTCCTCCAGCCCCACAGAGGCGAGGATGCCGTTGGCCAGCAGCAGGTTGCTGCTGCCGAGGCTGGACTGACCGATCGACGCGCCGTCCAGGTCCTCGAGGGACTGCACGGGACCGTCGGCGAGCGAGACGATCGACCCTGTCTGCTCGCGGATGTAGTTGTAGACCAGCTGCAGATCGGTGCCTGCCTCGATCGACTGCCACAGCGGCTCGGACGGGGTCGATCCGATCTCGAGGGCGCCCGTGTTGATCCCTTGGATGATCGAGGTCGAGTCCGTGGTGTACACGATCTCCACCTCGATGCCCTCCTCGGCGAAGTAGCCAAGGTGCTCGGCCACAGCCATCGGGGAGTTGTTGGCGCCCATCTGGGTGGGAAGTCCGAACCGGATCGTGACCGGGTCGGTCACGGCAAGGGAGCTGTCAGCGCCCGGAGAGGCCGTGTCGGAGCCTCCCGAGCAGGCGGTGAGCACGGTGGTGACGAGGACTGCTGCGACCGCAGCGGTCATACGAGATCGGGACATGG
Source organism: Actinotalea alkalitolerans (assembly GCF_023369855.1). Classification (GTDB taxonomy): domain Bacteria; phylum Actinomycetota; class Actinomycetes; order Actinomycetales; family Cellulomonadaceae; genus Actinotalea. The sequence goes on from NZ_JAMBPP010000002.1 coordinate 115,146, forward strand.
GAGTACTCCTTGGCGTTGGACGTGGATCAGGGGGCGAGGGAACGGCAGGGGTCGGCGCAGCGCCCAGAGCGGACGCGTCGCTGCGGGTGGTGGTGCGATAGAGGGAGGGGTGGTGGGGGTGGTGTCAGTCCCCCAGGGCGACCGTTCTGGTGATCGGGGATGAGGGTGGTGTGACGACCCACACCGCCTCGGCGGTGTCGTCGCCGAGATTGATGAGGCGGTGCGGGACAGAGGTGCGGTACTCGATGCTGTCGCCCGCAGCGAGGGTCGAGGTCTCGCCGTCGACCGTGAACTGGAGACTGCCTCGGATCACGAGGCAGATCTCCTGGGAGTCGCCGTGGGTGTAGTCCTCGTCGCCGGCGCCCTGGCCCGGGGCGTACTCGGTGACGATGACCTCAACATTGCCGATAGGAGGTTGAGTGATCCCGTAGTGGGCCACGTTCCCGTCGGAGAACAGCCGGGGTCTGTCCTCGCGGCGCAGCACGCGACCGTGCCTCGGGGCGGGTTGGAACAGCTCGAGCCACGTCACGCCGAAGGACTCGGCGATCGACCGGATGACGGCGAGACTGGGGTTCGCCTGACCGTTCTCGATCTGGCTGACGTAGCCGGCACTGACCCCCGCCCGGGACGCGAGGTCCCGCATCGACATACCGGTGATGGCGCGCAGGCTGCGGACCCGCTGGCCAAGAGCGGCGTTGTCGGTGTCGGTCCCCGTGGCGGTCATGACCACTCCCATCGGTAAGCATGGCGTTTACTGGCCGTGAACTCACCGTATGCCAGACCCTGTTACGCGCAGTGGGGCGCGAAGTAAATTCCGTGTTGCTTAGCAGTAAGCGCAGCGTTCACCACCCCGAAGGCCCTCCCCCAGGACGGCGGTAAACACTCTCCAGCCGGCGATTCTCGCGGCGCAGCTGCACCAGCTCGTTCTGCTCGCTGCGTCTGGCCGGCCACGACGCCGTCGTCGACGTCGACCTGGCGCACCCAGCGCCTGACCGACTCCACAGAGATCTCGAGGTCGGCAGCGACTGGGCATGGCTCAGATCGCCGCGACGAGTGGCCCGCACGACATCACGCTTGACTCGGGAGGGAACTTCTAGCTTCTCGGCACGGTTCTGCGCACCGGTGCGCCCCTGACCGAGCCGGACATGGAAGCCCATGCACCAGCAGCCGCCCCAGACACCGTTGTTGGCCTCCACCAGCTCGGCGAACGCCGGCCACGTGGTCTCATCGAGCAGGCGGGGCTTCGGAAGCGCTTGCTCGACAGCTGCGGTACGACCACCCCCGCCGCCGGCCAGATCCTCGCTCAGGCCGCATCGCAGACAACATCACCGCCCGCGCCCTCAACCACCGCCGACGAGCCCTCCCCCCCTCGCTGCCCCCGGTCACTGTGACCGCCAGACCGCGGGGAGCGCCTTGCTCCCGCCCTTGAGCTCCACTGGACGGGCAGGCCTACAGGTTCTGCTCGAACTCGAGGCACTGCTGATAGCTCTCCACCGGGCAGAGCACCAGGGTGGTGCTGCTGCGCTCGCGGTACGGGCGACCCTCGACCCGGTACTCCACGTCGAAGCCCTCGATGATGACCATGCCGTCCTGGGGGACGGACACCGGCAGCACCACCTCGTAGTGCGCGTTCGTCTGCGGTGGCACCAGCTGTCCGGCGACCTCCAGCGGTGTCACCCCGGCAGGTGGCCATCCGGCCATGACGTCGAACCCACCGACGCCGAGCGCCTCGACCCGTTCCGGACCGAGCAGCATCGCCTCGCCGAGCACCTCGGCCGGAGGGTCACCCAGCACAGGGGTCAGCGAGACCAGCTCGATCGTGCTCGTCCTGCTGGTGTTCCCCAGGATCTGCAGCCCGTAGGTCACCGTGGACCCGGCAGGGAAGGCCTGCACGACCACCCCCGCCTCGTATGCGACGTCCAGCGGGCCATCAGTAGCGGGACGCGCCAGCAGCAATGCAGCGGCCCCCAGGGCTGCCACCACCACTGCCCCACCCAGCAGCTGGGACCTCACGTGATCCTGCTCACGGATGTGCGTCGCGTTCGTCGGGAGACCATTGCTCCCACACAGCGTGGAGGAGTCGGTGCCCTGGTTGACCCTGTCGGTGATGGTCTGCCCTTCGGGACGCAAGAGGTGGACGCCGTGCGGATGGCCTGGTTCGTACTCTGGCAGACGACAGGTGTCCAGGTGCGGGGTGAGGTGCCACCGGTCCACAGGTACGGCCGATCGACTAGACCGCTCCTGTGCGCGACCGCCGGTCGATCTGCCCCAGATGCGTGTGAGTGAACTCCTCCAGCTTCAGTCCGTACCCGAGTGCTCGATCGACGGCGACATGGAAGGCCCAGCACGCCGAGAGGAGGGCGAGCCAAGTCACCTGCTGGTCTCCAAGGTGCAGGGCGCCGTAGAGCGCCAGGACGAGCGCCGGTCCGGTGTAGTTGTGGACCGCGTTGTAGGTCGTCGCACCCACGTGGGAGTTGCGGAGATAGCCGACGGCTGAGAGGTCGAACAGGAGGAACGCGGCGAGCAGGAGCCACCAGGGCTGCCCGGACGCAAGCGTCACCAGAAGGAGCGCTAGGGCGATCGCCGCGTTCTCGATGCGCTGGATCGACACGGTCATCGTCGTGGAGGCGTTGCTCATCGTGGTGCCCTTCGTGTGTCGCCGTCGGGTGGACTCAGCCCGAAGGAGGGTTCCGTGCCATCAAGCTCGCACCGGTAGCGGCACCATCGCGTCGGTAGAAGCCCCTGATATCCGCACCGGAGTCTCGAAGCAGCTCGATCGCCTCGTGATGGTGCTCCTCGGCGACCGGCCCGGTGCTGGTCAGCGCGCGCGAGCGGGTCGCGAGGCCGAGAGCCCAGGGCGGATTGCAGGTTCGCGGGCGCGAGCTGAACTGCTCGAGGACGCGCGCCGCGACGTCCGGATGGCCAGCCCGCACGGCCGCCTCGACGAGCTCCAGCAGGCCGACACCTGCTGGCCCCGGAACGGTAACGCGCAGCGCCAACATCAGGGGTTTCTACCGACGCGACGGTGCCGCCGCCGGGCGAGCCTGAGGGCATGCCGCAGCCCGGCGAGACGAAAGGAACTGCCTGCCATGATCTCCAGCCCCGTCATCGAGGTAGACAAGCTCGACGTCACGTACGGCAGCTTCCAGGCGGTCACCGACCTGTCGTTCCACGTCGAGCGTGGGGAGCTCTACGCACTGCTCGGCACGAACGGAGCGGGCAAGACCTCGGCCCTGGAGGTCATCGAGGGGCACCGCAAGGCATCGTCGGGAACGGTTCGCGTGCTCGGCAAGAGCCCCACGGACCGCCGCGGGGCGCGACCGCGCATGGGGATCATGCTCCAGGAGAGCGGCTTCGCGCCCGACCTCACCGTCGCCGAGTCGGTCGGCCTGATCGGTCGGCTCTCCGGCCGCTCGGACTCCGTGCGCCGCCTGCTCGACCTCGCCGACCTCGCACGCAGGGCCGACACGCGCGTGTCTCAGCTGTCCGGCGGGGAGAAGCGCCGCCTCGACTTCGCGACCGCTGTGTACGGGCGGCCCGAGCTGATCGTCCTGGACGAGCCCACCACGGGGCTGGACATCCAGTCCCGGGACGCTCTGTGGGACACCGTGCAGCAGCTGCGCGAGGACGGCTCGACGGTCGTGCTGACCACGCACTACCTCGAAGAGGCCCAGCAGCGTGCCGACCGCATCGGGCTCATGCACAACGGCTCCCTGCGCCACGAGGGAACGGTGTCCGAGCTGACCCGGTCTCTGCCGGCCTCCATCCGGTTCTCCCTCCCGCCCGGCGTGCCGGCCCCGCCGCTGCGATGGGCTGCGCTCGCCGACCAGTCCTTCGAGATCGAGACGTTCCAGCTCCAGCGGGACCTCAAGCAGCTCCTCGACTGGGCGGACGCCCACGCGGTGGAGCTGAACGCGCTCTCCGCCGCACCGACCCGCCTGGACGACGTCTTCCGAGCCATCGAGGCCGAACCGGCTCTTGTCTCCTGACCAGCCTGAAGGAGAGAACCTCATGCTTCTCATCGCGCGCAGTGAACTGCTCCAGATCGTCCGCAACCGCGCCGTACTGATCACCAGCCTCGTCATGCCCGTGGCGGCGAGTGCCTTCTTCATCTACAACCGCGACGTGTTCTCCAGGATCGGCAGCCTCGGCTACATCGCGGCGGTGCTCGTCTTCACGATCGCGGCATTCACTCTCTACTCGACGACCGTGACGACGCTCGCCGCTCGCCGTCAGAGCCTCTTCCTCAAGCGGCTGCGTTCGACCGCCGCGAGCGACGCGACCATCCTGACCGGTCTGGTGCTCCCGGTCAGCGTGATCGCCGTGGTCCAGGTGGGGGTGATCCTGGTGGTCTTCGCGGCCGTCGGCAGCGCGCCCGCCGACGGCGTGCTGGCCGCAGCGGCCGTGGTCGCGACCTTCGCCATGATGCTCGCGCTCGGCATAGCCACGGCCGGCGTCACGAACTCTCCGGAGCACGCCCAGGTCACCGCGCTCCCGCTCAGCCTGGGGGTCATCGCCGTGGCGAGCTGGGTGGGGATCACAGGTACGGAGAGTCTGACCCTGCTGAAGCGGCTGCTGCCCGGCGGGGCGGCCACCGAGCTGGTGGTGAGCTCCTGGAACGGCGGGGCAGAGCTCGCCGCCACGCTTCCGCTGCTCGCCGTGACCCTCGCATGGGTCGTGGCGGCCATCGCGCTCGCCTCCCGGATGGTCCGTTGGGAGCCACGCCGATGAGCCACCTGACGCGCAGCGGCCTCCACGCCGCAGGGGAGGACGACGTACCGCTCCGACCGATGGACGGGGGCGAACACACACACAGGGACCGCCAGTGAGGCCGACTGCTCTCGCTGGCCACGCGAAAGGAAAGGGATCATGGGATACATCACCGTCGGGAACGAGAACAGCACGCCGATCGAGCTCTACTACGAGGACCAGGGCGCGGGCCAGGCTGTCGTCCTCCTCCACGGGTACCCGCTGAACGGCCACAGCTGGGAGCGCCAGATGCGCGAGCTGCTCGCCACCGGGTACCGCGTCATCACCTACGACCGTCGCGGCTTCGGCCAGTCCACCAAGGCCGGGACCGGCTACGACTACGACACGTTCGCCGCTGACCTGAGCACCGTGCTGGAGACCCTCGACCTGCGCGACGTCATCCTCGTCGGGTTCTCGATGGGCACGGGCGAGCTCGCCCGCTACGTCTCGCGGTACGGCCACGAGAGAGTCGCGAAGCTCGCGTTCCTCGCCTCGCTGGAGCCCTTCCTCGTCGCCCGCGACGACAACCCCGAGGGCGTGCCGCAGGAGGTCTTCGACGGGATCGAGGCCCAGGCGAGAGCCGACCGCTACGCCTGGTACGAGCAGTTCTTCTCCAACTTCTACAACCTCGACGAGAACCTCGGCCGCCTGATCAGCCAAGAGGCAGTGACCGGCAGCTGGAACGTCGCCATCTCCAGTGCTCCGGTGGCGGCCTACGCCGTCGTCTCCTCGTGGATCGAGGACTTCCGCGCCGACGTGGAGGCGGTCCGCGCCAGCGGCAAGCCGACACTGATCCTGCACGGCACCGCCGACAACATCCTTCCCATCGACGTCACGGCCCGCCGTTTCCGCCAGGCGCTGCCCGACGCGCACTACGTGGAGGTCGAGGGGGCCCCGCACGGGCTGCTGTGGACGCACGCCGACGAGGTGAATGCAGCCCTACGCACCTTCCTCGGCGCGAGCTGACGAGAAGGGCACCGTGAAGAAGGGGTCACGCACCGTCACGACGCTCGCGTCCGACCCGCCTGATGCGGAGCGCCCTCGTCGGCGACGGCGATGGCCGTGGGTCACTTCCAGCGTCCTCGTGGTCTTCGTGGTCGTCGTCGGCACCGCCACGGCGGTCTTCCAGCTCGGCCTTCCCTGGTGGATGGAGGTAGGAGATCGCAACCACGTGCATGAGGGCGAAGCCGGTTCTCTGCGCTACCAGGTCCACCTTCCGCCGCAGTACGACGGCACGACCCGACTGCCGACGGTGATGGCGATCCACGGCTGCGGGATGACCGGCTACGGATGGAACTCGATGAAGGCCACGACTCAGCTCAACAGCCTGGCCGACAGCGAGGGCTTCATCGTCGTCTACCCGACGCAACGGGTTCTCCGCGACGTGTTCAACTGCTGGAACTCGGCCGACCCGCGAGAGCAGCACCGCCATGACGGAGAACCCGCGCTGCTGGCCGGCGTCGCCCGGGAGGTCGTCCAGAAGTACGACGCGGACCCGGGCCGCGTGCACGTCGCCGGTGCCTCATCCGGCGCGGGGGCCGCCATCATCCTCGCCGTGACCTACCCCGACGTCTTCGCGACCGTGACGTCGATCGCCGGCGGCGAGTACGGGTTGAACCAGGTGGACCCGGGCGACCCCGACTCCACGCCACCGGACGACACCGCACGTCAGGCGTGGGCGCAGATGGGCGGCCGGGCGCGGACAGTGCCGCTGCTGGTCGTCCAGGGCGAGCAGGACGAGGTCGTTCCGCCCCTCGTCGGAGACCGGCTCGTCGAGCACTGGATCGCGGTCAGCGACCTGGTCGACGACGGCCTGCTCAACGGCAGCCTCGACCTGGTCGAGGAGACCACGACGGTGCCCGCGGAAGAGGGCAGATACGCGTACTCGCACACTGCGGTCACCGCGCCGGACGGCACGTCCGTCGTCGAGGCGTACGTCGTCCAGGACCTGGGGCACGCCTGGCCGGGTCCGGCCGGCGACGGTCTCTTCACCGATCACGCCGGTCCCGACGCCAGCGCCATTGCCTGGGACTTCGCCCGACGCCACCCGAAGGGATGACCCCGATCAGAGCGCTCTCTGACGTCTCGACCACGACCCACCGGACCACGGAGGAGCAACCGTCATGAACGACATCGTTCTCAAGGCCACAGCCAGGAGCTGGGTCGGTCTTGCCGTGCTGGTCCTCCCGCTGCTGCTGATCACGATCGACGGCACTGTTCTGGTCCTCGCCGCCATCTGGGCCCTCGTCACGCTCCGGGGTGTAGCCGCGAACCAGGACCTCGCCGCAGAGCACGAGCACGAGCTGATGCACTGACCGCGGTCACGAACGCACATGGTGGTCTCCGACCGGCTACCGAGGACGCATCCGTCTCGCCGCGGTGCTCGACCTACCCTGCTGAGCATGGAGGGCGCTCCGCAGGGCGCCGCTACCCGGCGCACCCTGCGGACCGATCGGTCGGAGCTCCGGTTCACAAGCGAGAGGAAGAACCGATGACTCAGCCTCCTGAGGATCCCCGCGTCGAGGGCGCGGCCGAGACACCCGGCGGGGCGAAGGCCCCGGACGCACCGACTCTGGCCGAGGACCTCCTTCTCCTCCTGTTCCAACCCGCCTCAGGCACCATCGCCGGAGAGACCACGCTCTACTACGTCCTCGCCGGGGCCGCGCTCGCCGACCTCGCCCTCGACGAGCGCGTGACGACCACGGGGGCCCGGACCGGGACCGAGAGCATCGAGGCGGTCGACGGTCGGGCACCGTCGGACGAGATCCTCCTCGCTGCCTGGGACTACGTCTCCGAGCGACCCCGCGACGTCCAGACCCTCCTCGCCGCCATCGGACCGACGCTCCGCCAGCCTCTGCTGGGGCGTCTGATCGCACGTGGTGACCTCCGCAAGGTGAGCCGCAAGGTGCTTGGCCTGCTCACCACCACAGCTCTCGAGGACGGCGGGAACGGGCGCCGGCTCGGACTCCTGGAGGACGTCCGCGACGTCCTCGTCGACGGGGCGGAGCCGACACCCCGTACCGCCGCGCTCGCTGCACTGATCTGGGCGAGCGGCACGCTCCCCCAGTTCGACCCGTGGATCCCCTGGACCTCGTCCGTCGTCACCCGCGCCCAGGAGCTCGAGCGCGGGAGCTGGGGCGCAGGAGCCGCCGGCGAAGCGGTCACGCGCACCACTTCCGCGATCATCGTCAACAGCGTCGTCGTCGCCACCGCCGCCCTTCCCCGGTGATGAGTACCCGGGTCACGGGCACGGGTCGCGTGGTGTGCGTGCAGCGTGCGTCCGTACCGCCTCGACCGACCCTTCGGGCCCGAGCGCTTGCGCTACGCCGACGCAGAGCGGATCGAGGTCCGGTCGATGGACTCTGAGGGAGAACGCGGCGCCCGGCGGGACGCGCGAAGCCCGGACACGGCCATGCACTGAAGAGATAAGCCTCGCGCTCCTTGCTCGATCTGCTCACGGCACTCGGGTCGCCCAGGTGCCGTCAGGGCGCACTCTGGCAGGTGAACCAGACGCAGCCGCGACGACCAGTCGCCGCCGTAGGCGGTGGCGAAGAAGCTGTAGTCGACCGTCACCTCGACCGGCTCGGCGTTGCGGTCCAGCACCTCGGCCTCGACCGACAGACCTCGGTTCGGACTCAGGACCTGCGTCGGCGTCGGCGTCGGCGTCGGCGTCGGTGTCAGGCTCGGTCACCGGGTCTGTGAGCCGTGGTGACCCGCACGCCGCGCGTACACCAGGGCACCGTGCTGTCATGGAGGGGCACCCGTTCGACCCACCAGGAGGCACCGTGCGTCGTCGTCCCGCAGCTCTGCTGGTTGCCACCTGCCTCGCCCTGACTGCTTGCGGAGGAACCGGTGAGCAGCCCGACCCGCCCGACTCGCCGTCGCCGGTCGGCTCGCCCGCCCCGACCGAGGGCGCCGAGGAGTACGGGGCTTTCCTGGACCAGGTGAGTCAGATCGACGAAGGGCTTGTTGGTGGGCAGGTCGTGGAGTGGGCGCAGGAGATCTGTGCCGAGATCGACGACGGAGCCACTCAGGACGACGTTCACGAGCGCGTCGACGAGCTGTTCAGCCAGGGCGCCGTCGAGGAGCTCACGCAGGACGACGTCGCGGCGATCGGCGACATGATCGAGACCAGCGTGTGCAGCCCGGCCTGACCGTTCTCTGCCGCCGAACCACACGGAACTCGCCCCTTCGCTCAGCACGGCGTCACTCAACACCTCGTTGATCGCCGGAAGGGCGGTGAGCAGGCTCGTGCGACGACTCGAGCAGCCCGACACCCCGGCCGAGGAGATCGTCGCGCCTCATCGCCACAACACCAGAGGCCCTCTCGATCCGAAGATCGAAAGGGCCTCTGAACTGCTACTTCACAAGTAGCGGGGGTAGGATTTGAACCTACGACCTCTGGGTTATGAGCCCAGCGAGCTACCGAGCTGCTCCACCCCGCGTCGGTTCCGTAACCATACGTGCCCGGGGACGACCAGAGCAAATCGTCGCCCTGGCCCCGCCAGCTCACCACTCAGGCGCCGGCTCAGGCACCGCCTCACGCCTCGGCCGCGCACACCTCGCGCAGACGCGACGGGGCGGTGCCTTCTCGGCACCGCCCCGTCCACGATCCTTCCCCGCTCACCCGACCCGGCAGCACGTCACCGTTCAGGTCAGCGGGTCGTCCTCACCCGGCGAGCTCGGCCTCGGCGGCGATGGCTGCCTCGAGCGCGGTCTGCAACCGTTCCTGAGCGTCGCCGTAGGCCGCGAAGTCACCTGCGGAGAGCGCGTCCTGCCCGTCGGCGATGGCCTCACGGGCGTCGTCGAGCGCGGCGGACAGGCGGGCCCGGGCGTCGCCGGGGACCGTCGGTGTCGTCGGCTCGTCGACCTCGGGCTCGTCGGTCGGCTCGGGGGCCGTCGTCGGGGCCGGGGGCGGGTCACCCTCACCTGGCAGCGGGTCCAGGGGCAGGTCGGGCACCACCTCGACGTCGTCACCGGGGCCGACCTCGCCGACCCCTGCGTCTCCGCCGAAGACCTGGTCGAGGGCCTCGTCCAGGGTGTTGGCGAAGCCGATCTCCTCACCGAAGGAGACCAGCACCCGCTGCAGCAGCGGGAACTGCGTGCCCGTGGAGGACTGCACGTACACCGGCTGCACGTAGAGCAGGCCGCCACCCACGGGCAGGGTCAGCAGGTTGCCGGGCACCACGGTGGAGTTGCCGAGCCCCAGCACGTTGAGGCTTTCGGAGACCTCCGGGTTGGACCGGAAGTTGTTGTTGACCTGGCCCGGCCCGGGCACGGTGGCGTTACGTGGCAGCTCGAGCAGACGGAGCTGCCCGTACCCTTCACGCCGCTCCCCCTCGCCGTTGCCCGGCTCAGCGTCCACCGCGAGGAAGCCGGTGAGCACGTTGCGGTCGGTGTTGCCACCCGGGATGAAGGTGGAGGTGAGCGAGAAGGTCGGCTCGTCCTGCGTGGGCATCCGCAGCGTCAGGTAGTACGGCGGCTGCGGGCCGCGCTCGTTGTTGACCGGGTCGTTCGGGTTGGCCCAGAAGTCCTGGCCCGAGTAGAAGTCCGACGCGTTGTCCACGTGGTACCTGGACAGCAGGTTCCGCTGGACCTTGAACAGGTCCTCGGGGTAGCGCAGGTGGCTCATCAGGTCGCCCGAGATCTCGCTCATCGGCGAGACGATGTTCGGGAACACGCTGGTCCATGCCTGCAGGATCGGGTCCTCGTCGTCCCACGCGTAGAGCGTCACCTCACCCGAGTACGCGTCCACCGTCGCCTTGACCGAGTTGCGCAGGTAGTTCACCTGCTGGGGGGCCAGCGCGGCGATGACGTCCGACTGGGTGGTCAGCGAGTCGGTGGTGATGTCCTCGAGGGGCCGCGAGGCCGAGTAGGGGTAGGCGTCGGAGGTGGTGTACCCGTCGACGATCCAGACCACCCGCTCGTCGACGACGGCCGGGTAGACCCGGGTGTCGAGGGTCAGGAACGGTGCGACCTTGGCCACCCGGTCCCGCGGGTCGCGGTCGTAGAGGATCTGCGAGTCCTCGGTCACCCGGTCGGAGAACATGATCTGCTCGGAGCCGAACTTGATCGCGTAGAGCAGCTTGTTCCAGGTGCTGCCGATGCTCGGCCCGGCCGCGACGTCCTGCGTGGGGAAGGTCGTGTTGACCTGACCACCGGCGTCGTCGTCCGGGAAGTCGAGCTCCCACGGCTCGGCGCCCTCGGGGGCGCCGACGATCGAGTACTCGGGTGTGCTCTGCCCGAAGTAGATGCGCGGCTCGTAGTCGCCCAGCGAACCGGTCGAGGGGATGCCGCCCTGGTAGAAGGCGGGGCGACCGTCGGCCGCGGTGGTGTTGCCGTACGCGGCGACGACGCCGAATCCGTGGGTGAAGACCGTGTGGTCGTTGATCCAGGAACGCTGGTCGGCGCCCAGACCGGCGAGGTTCAGCTCGCGGACGGCGATCACCGTGTCGCGGCTCTCACCCTCGATCTCGTACCGGTCGACCGCGAGGGTGTCGGCGAAGTTGTAGTACTGCTTGTTCTGCTGCAGCTGGCGGAACGAGGGGCTGATGATCGCGGGGTCGAGCAGCCGGATGCTGGCCGCCGTCTCGGCGTCGGCCCGCAGGCCACCCTCCTCGGGCTCGAGGGCCGCGTTGTAGGTGGTGATCTCGACGTCCTCGAGCCCGAAGGCGGCCTTGGTCGCGTCGATGTTGCGCTGGATGAACTCGGCCTCGAGGGTCTGTGCGTTCGGGTCGACCTGGAACCGCTGCACGACGGCGGGGTAGATCCCGCCGATCGCGATGGCCGAGACGACCATCACGGCCACACCGGCGGCCGGCAGGCGCCACGTGCCGCGCAGCGCGGCCACCAGGAACAGCCCGGCCACGATGATCGCGATGACCGTGAGGATGACCCGGGAGGGGAGCACGGCGTTGATGTCCGAGTAGGACGCACCCTCGAAACGCTCACCGGACTTGGTCAGCAGCGAGTACCGGTCGAGCCAGTAGTTGGCGGCGATCAGCAGCATGACGAGCGCGGCGACGACACCGAGCTGCACGCGCGCGGCGCGCGTCGTGCGCTCACCTCCACCGCCCAGACGCAGGCCGCCGTACAGGTACTGGGTCGCCGCACCGGCGATCCCCGCGATGACCACCACGGCCATGAGGAAGGACACCACGAACCGGACCGCCGGCAGCGTGAAGATGAAGAACGACAGGTCCATGCCGTACTGGGGGTCCAGCACGCCGAACTCGACCTGGTTGAGGTACAGCTGCACCGTGGTCCACTGCGCCGAGGCCGCCGCGCCGGCGAAGAAGCCCAGCAGCGCCGGTCCGGCGATCATGACCAGGCGACGCAGGGGCTCGATCATCTCGCGGTACTGGTCCAGCGACGCCTGCTCGGGGGTCGACGGCGCGTAGATCGGCCGGGTGCGGTACCCGACGTTCAGGCTGACGCCCACGGCCGTGGCCATCAGCAGGAAGCCGATGACGAACAGCAGGCCACGGGTCACCCACTCGGTCCGCAGGACCTCGAGGAACCCGAGCTGGCTGTACCAGAGCACCTCGGTCCACACCTGGGCGGTGATCAGCAGGAGCACGCCGAGCGCGGCGAGGACGATCAGCGTGGGGCCCAGGGCCCCACGACGTCGGGCCGGGCTCGGGGCGCCGGCAGCTGGGCGGGGAGAAGGTGCAAAGGTCACGTCGTGGGTACCTCGTGGATCGGCGTCGTCGGCGGGCGGCGGCTGTCACCGCGCACGTACCCTCGGAAGGGCAGTACGAGGTGTCTGCTGTGGAACGTCCCAGGTGGCTCCCAGGTTCCCACACGAGCCGCCGCCCCGTGCAGCGCACGGCATCCCGACCCGGTACCTGCAAGCATGGGGCGATGAGCGACGACCCGACCCAGCCCGGCATCCCGACCGACTCCACGCCCGCCCGACCTGGCCTCGCCGACGCGGTCCACGAGATCGAGCGTCATGTCTCCTCGGGCGGATGGGACGGCCCGGTCCGGGTGTTCGCCCTGGTCGGCACGGCCAACGCCCTGGCGACCGAGCCGGGTCTGGAGCAGCAGCTCCCCGCCGACGTCGTCGCCCGCGCACGCCGGGACCCGCACCACCTCACCTCGGTCGAGCAGGACGGCCTCCCGTCGGTGACCGACCTCGAGCAGCTGCTCGGCGGCCTGACGTGGCCGCCCAGCGTCGACGGCGCCGCGGTCGTCGTCGAGCGCGTGGTCCTGCCCCCGGCCGCCGAGGAGGGTATGCCGGGCGACCCCGAGGCTGCGCTGGACTACCTGATGAGCCACCCCGAGCGGCAGGACGTGCGGATCGCTGTCGGCGCGCTGCGCACGGGCGAGAGCTGGTGCGCGGTACGGACCCGGGCCAACGACTCCGACGACGCCGTCGGTGGGGGACCCGACCTCGTCCCCGGGCTCGTCGAAGCCGTCCGCGCGACCTTCAGCTGACCGCCACCTGAGCGCTCCCTCCACCCGCGCCCGACGCCCCGGGCAGCCCGATCCCGGGCCGGCCCGGCACAGCTCAGGCGAGCTGGTCGCAGGTGGGCAGGTCCGCGCCCTCGCCCGCGCCGATCGCCTCGACCGCGGCACGCGCCTGCGCGAGTGTGGCGACCGGGGTGACGCTCAGGCCGTCGGGGATGTGACCCACGACCTCGTCGCAGTTGCCCGACGGCGCCAGGAACCACGTCGCGCCGTCGCGCGTCGCCCCGTGCAGCTTCTGCCGGATGCCGCCGATGGCCCCGATGCGCCCGGACAGGTCGATCGTGCCGGTGCCGGCGATGGCCACGCCGTTGGCCTCGTCCTCCTCGGTGAGCAGGTCGATGATCCCGAGCGCGAACATCGACCCGGCGCTCGGGCCGCCGATGCTGTCGATGTCGATGGTGACGTCCACGGGGAGCTCGAACTGGGGGTCGATGAGCACACCGAGCAACGCCCGACCCTCGTCCTCGACCGTGGTCACCTCGAGCTCGTGGCGCGCTCCGTCCCGGTCGACGGCCACGGTGATCGTCGCCCCGGGATCCACCGCGTCCATCTGCTCGGAGAGCACCGAGAAGCTCGGGACGCCGACCCCCTCGATCTCCACGATGACGTCCTCGGCTCGCAGCACGCCGTCCGCGCCGGTGCCCTCGACGGTGTCGCCGACCCGCAGCACCGTGGGGACCTCGTAGCCGAGCTCCTCCAGGGCAGCGACCGTCGCGTACTCCTGCGAGGAGACCATCGCGGCGACGTTGCGCGCGTCGATCGCGTCGCGGGACTCGTCAGGGGAGAAGACCTCCTCGACAGGTCTGACCGCACGGGCCGGGTCGAGCCAGCCCCGCACCAGGCCGCTCAGGGTGACGGGGTACGCCGGCCCGCCCGCGACCGAGACGGTCGTCAGCCGCAGCTCGCCGGTCGACTCGTACGTGGGGACGCCCTCGATCGTGATCAGGGGTGACCCCTCGTGCTCACCGAGCGTGTCGCGCGTCGGCCCCGGGGAGGACACCGCGTAGGGCACCGGCAGGATCATCGCGACCGCGACGAGCAGGGCCGTGGACACCGTCGCGACGGACAGCGTCATCGCCCGGGGCGAGGGCGGGGCGGGCTCCGCGCGGTGGCTCGTGGGGGCGCCCGTCGCAGGCCACCCCGCCGGGTCGGTCTGCTCCTGGTCGGCGGCGAGGCCACCGCTCTCGTGCTGCGTCACGGGGACATCATCCGTCACCCGCGGCGTCGCGCCCGCGCCTGACGCCACGCCGCGGCCGTGCCGAGGACCGCCACCGCGGCTCCGGCCGCCCCGAGCGCGGCGTCACGGCCACCGAGCCGACGCCCCGCCACGGCCGTCTGCCCGCGGACCCCCTCGAGCAGCACGGCGAGGCAGTCGTCCGCGTCGTGGGCGGGTTCCCACCCCGCTGCGGTCAGCCGTGCCGGCTCGACCGTCCACGGGTACACCGCGAAGGCCAGCTCGCTCGCCGGGGTCGGGATCACCCCCACCCTCTGCAGCCGCTCGGCCGTCCCGAACGCCGTGACCGCCGCGAGCTCGATGCGCCGCATCCCCGCGGCGAGCTCGACCTGCGCCAGGGTCAGCACCGGTCCTGCGGCGACCGTCGCCGAACCGCTCCAGCGCTCCACGAGGGCGAGCTCGACGGCCGAGGCGACGTCGTCCGCGTGCACCAGCTGCCACCCCCGCTCGACCCCCCGCACGGCGAGCAGTCGTGGGGCAGCGAAATGGCGGGTGACGAGGGTGTCGACCCCCGGACCGACCACCGCTGCAGGTCGCAGGACCATGATCGTGGGGCTCTTCGGTCCGCGACGTCGGGCGGCCCGCGCCAGCACGGCCTCGGTCGCCACGAGATCCCCCACGAGTCCGTCGCCGGGTCCCGCGGGGGGTGGCTCGTCGTCGGTGATGACAGCCCGGCCGGGGCTCGCACCGTGCACCATCGCCGACGTGACCGCGACCACCTGGCGCACGCCTGCGGCCCGCGCCCCCTCGACCGTGCGCTGCGCCTGGGCGACCGCGGCGGTGCGGCGCTCGTCGGGCGTCACGCTCGTCTGCGCCGACAGGTCGGCCTCGTCCGCGACCAGGACCACCGCCGCGGCTCCCGCCAGGACCTCGTGCGCCCCGACGGCCGGGAGCTCGGGCACCGAGCGGACCGCGCCGAGGGCCGATGAGGCCGCGAGCCGGGTGACCACGGCCACCGCGAGCGGGCCGCGACCCACCACGACGACGGCGTCGCCCGCGTCGCTGCGCCCAGAGCGAACCGTCGTGGTCGTCATGTCGCCTCGCCCTCGTGTCGTGCGCCGATGTGGTTACCGTGGGACATCCACCGGCCCATCGTCCCAGGAGGAACCGATGAGCATCCCGCCCGATGACTCCAACGCCCCGGGGGGCCCGGACGTGCCCGCCCAGTGGGAGGAGCTGCTGCGCTCGATGCTCGGGCCCGACGCCGACGCCGTGCTGCGTGAGCTCCGCGAGCGCGGGGGCGGCGACCTGAGCGCCCTGGGCCTGGGTGGTGACGCCGGCACGCCGGACCTGCGCGCGATGGCCGCAGCTGCGGGCCTGCCCGACGACCCGGCGATCCTGAGCCAGGTGCTCGGCCAGGTGCAGCGCATGCTCGCGACCTCGGGGGACGGCCCGGTGAACTGGACCCTCGCCCACGACCTGGCCCGGCAGACCGCGGTGGCGCAGGGCGACCCCTCGGTCTCCGAGCCGCAGCGACGTGAGGTCAGCAACGCGTTCTCCGTGGCCGAGCTCTGGCTGGACTCGGCGACCGACCTTCCCCCCGCAGGCGGCCCGGTGCGGTCGTGGAGCCGCTCGGAGTGGGTCGAGCACACGCTGAGCACGTGGCGGTCGCTGACCGAGCCGGTGGCCTCGTCGGTCGCCGACGCCCTCGCCGCCGCGCTCGCCTCGCAGCTCCCGGAGGACCTCGAGCTGCCCGGGCTCGAGGGTGCCGGTCTTCTCGGCCAGGACCCGTCGGGCGGCGCCCTCGGTGGCGCCGGGCAGATGCTCCGCCAGCTCGGCGGCGCGGTGTTCGGCATGCAGGTCGGCCACGCCGCCGGGACGCTCTCCCACGAGGTCTTCGGGACCACCGACATCGGGATCCCGCTGGTCACCGAGCCAGGCATGGCCCTGCTCCCGCGCAACGTCACCGGCTTCGCCGAGGGCCTGGACGTGCCCGAGGACGAGGTCCGGCTCTTCCTGGCCCTGCGCGAGGCCGCCCACGCACGGCTGTTCACGCACGTCACGTGGTTGCGGGCGCACCTGATGGGCACGGTCGAGGCCTACGCCCGCGGCATCACCATCGACACCGACCGGATCGAGGAGGCGGTGCGGTCGATCGACCCGACCGACCCCCAGGCGCTGCAGCAGGCGCTGTCGGGCGGGGTGTTCTCGCTCGAGACCACTCCCGCGCAGGACGCCGCCCTGGCCCGCCTGGAGACCGCGCTGGCCCTGGTCGAGGGGTGGGTCGACGAGGTCACCGCGGCCGCCGCCACCCCGCACCTGCCGCACACCCAGGCGCTGCGCGAGATGCTGCGTCGGCGCCGCGCGGCCGGCGGGCCCGCCGAGGACACGTTCGCGACGCTGGTGGGGCTCGAGCTGCGCCCGCGCCGCTCACGTGACGCCGCACGACTGTGGTCCACGATCGCCGCCGACGGCGGCGTCACCGCCCGCGAGGCCGTCTGGGCGCACCCCGACCTCCTGCCCACGGCCGAGGACCTCGACGACCCGGCCGGCTACGCCGGTCGACGGGCGGCTACGCGGACCGAGCACGCCGACGTCGACCGCGCGCTGGCGGAGATCCTCGGCCCGGACACGACCGAGGAGCAGCAGACCTGACCGAGGCGAGAACCGCGCGGCGCAGGGTTCAGCTCCGCTCGTGCACCTCGACCTCTTCGGAGAGGTCGCCGACCGGCTCACGCGCGTCGTGGTCCTCCCCATCATCGTCGTCCCTGTCGTCGTCCCCGCCGTCGTGAACGTCCGGTCCGTGGGTCGCAGCGGGGCCGGCGTCGGAGGGGCCGTCGCCCGCCCTGTCCGCCAGGAAGGCGAACCCCTCGAGGAACCCCCGGGCACGCTCGGTCCGCGGGTAGGAGTCCAGGAGAGCCCAGAACTCGGGGCCGTGACCACCGTGGAGCAGGTGGGCGAGCTCGTGCAGGAGCACGTAGTCGAGCACCCAGCGCGGCATGCCGCGCACGCGCGTGGAGATGCGGATGGTCCCCTCTCCGGGCGTGCAGGACCCCCACCGTCGACCCTGCTGGCTCGACCACGCGACGCTGGTCGGTACCGCTCGGCCGTCGAGGTAGCGGGCCGACAGCTCGGCAGCCCGGGTCGCGAGCTGCTCGTCGGAGGGCCGGCGGCGCTTCTCCTGCGCGGCGAGCTTGGCGACCATCCGCCTGACCCACTCACGCTCCTGGGTCCGGGTGAACCGGGCAGGGATGGCCACGATCGTGCGGTCGCCCTCCCGGAACGCGGTCACGGTGCGGACCCGACGCCTGCTGCGACGGACCTCGACCTCCCCCAGCGACGTCTCAGCTGTGTCCTCGGTCACCCGAGCACCGTACTTGCAGCCACCCTCGCGGTGTGCGCGGTCACCCGGTCGGACCAGCCGCGATCCTGAGAGGGGCGCTCCACGGCGCGCCGCCGGGCCTCTCGGCGCGCGGGATCCGCTGTGCGGACTACGCTGTCCGGTGCACGAGAGCACGATCGACCCCCGGTCGTCGCTCACTGTCGCTGGCCGGGCCGATCATGCTCGGTGGCGCAAGACTTCTGAACGGAGATACCTCATGGCTGAGACTTACAAGGGTGAGTTCTACTGCGTGAAGTGCAAGGAGAAGCGTGAGGCGGAGGGCGACGTCGTCGTCGCCAACGGTCGCAAGATGGCCAAGGGCATCTGCCCGGTGTGCGGCACGAAGCTGAACCGCATCCTCGGCAAGGCCTGACCCAGTCTCGACGGAAGGCGGCCCCGTGCGGGCCGCCTTCCGCGTCTCCGGACTCTGTCCCTGTGGACAGCCTGCGGTGACCGCTCCCGCACGCCGATGCTTGGCACGATGAAGCACACCGGCAGCACCACCACGGCCCGCTCCGCTCCGGAGCCGGGCACCACCGACCCGGCCGACGTCCGGCTGCGGCTCCGTCCCGGGCTGACCGTGCTGTGGCGCAGCCCGACCCGGGTCCAGATCGGCACCGACCCTCGCTGGGCGGTCACCCTGACCGACCTGAGCCCCTCCGCCGCCCGCGCGCTGCGGTCGCTGCCCTCGGGCGCCGACCTCCGCGCCCTGCGAGCCGCCTTCCGACGGGAGGCCGTGCCACCGACCGAGAGCGATCTCCTGGTCACCCATCTGCGGACCGCCCGGCTCCTGGTCCCCCCTCCTTCCACGGCACCGGCACCGTCAGCGGGCCTCGAGCCCGATGTCACTGCCTGGTCGATGCTGAGCGAGGGTGGTGACGGCGCGGCCGTGCTGCGACGCCGCCGCTCCGCCGTCGTCCGGGTCGTGGGGCTCGGACGGACCGGGGTCGGCCTGGCCGGCCTCCTCGCCGCGGCGGGGATCGGGACGGTCGAGCTCGACGACGACCGGCCGGTAACCCCCTCGGACCTCGGCGTGGGCGGGTACACCACGCGCGACCTGCACCGACCCCGTCAGGTCGCCGCAGGTCGGGTCCTGCAGGAGGTCGCCCCCCTGGTCCGCACCCGGACGCCGCGCCACGGGCGGGTCGACCTCGTGGTGCTGGTCGAGGCGGGTGCGGCCGACCCGGTCCGGTCCCACCCCCTGGTGGCCGACAGGGTCGCGCACCTGTCGGTCGTCCTGCGCGAGGCCTCGACCCTGGTGGGACCGCTGGTGCACCCGGGACGCTCGGCCTGCCTGCGGTGTGTCGACCTGCACCGGGCCGACGGGGACACCGGCTGGCCGACCGTCGGCGCGCAGCTCGCGTCGGGGACCGGGCGCTCGTCCGAGGAGTCCGTGCTGGCCTCCGTCGCCGCAGCGACGGCCGGTGCGCAGGCGCTCGCGGTGGTGGACGGGCGAGAGGCCTCGGCCCTGGGCGGGTCCTTCGAGATCACCCTGCCCGAGGCCCTCCCTCGTCGACGACCGTGGTCGCCTCATCCTCGCTGCGGGTGCACAGGACTGTCCGACGAGTCGTGACGGCCTGCTCCCGCCGCTCACGCGGCGGGAGCAGACTCGTCCTTGCGCGGGCGCCCACGGCCCCGCTTGCGCGGGACGACCGTCCCGCCGACGAAGACCTCTCCTCCCCACACGCCCCACGGCTCCTCACGGGAGATCGCCCCCGCGAGGCACCCGGCACGGACCGGGCACTCCTGGCAGAGCGACTTGGCGAGCTCGACGTCGGCCGTGGACTCGGCGAACCAGAGCTCGGCATCGTGCTCACGGCAGGGGATGAGCGTGGCGATCAGCTGGTCGAAGGTCTCGACCTCGGCCGGCGAGGCAGAGGTGATGGATGCGGGATGGGACGAGGGCCAGGGGCCGGATCCGCCCTGGTTCAAGGTGTCGAGCAGCGTCGTGAGCCGCACGAGGTCCTCCTGGATGTCCTTGATGATCAGCTGTGGTGGGTGCCGGGACCGGCTGCCTTCGCTGATCGCCCGAACAGGGCGGAGAACGACGAAGGCCGCGGGTCCCGAGAGGACTCCGCGGCCTGGATGAGGCTCCTGGTCGTCAGACCCGGAGCGCCTCCGTGACGGAGTCGAGCTCGATGGATGTGGTGCGGTGCTTCCCTCCACGGAAGTCACTGCCGCCGATCGCGCGCAGACCACTCCCCTGGGGCGAGAGCGGGGTGGCGGGCGCGAGGAGACGCGGGACGAAGCCTGCTGCTGTCGCAGCGGCCATCACCACGGTCTTTGTGATCATCAGTGCACCCACCCCCTCTCGACTCAGGCCCAGACCTCTCGGCCGGACCTCCTACAAGGACGAGAAGAACCCTAGGACTGCCAGGACGCACCGCACAACCGATTATTCGAACTTCTTCCCGATCAGTTCCTGCGGGCTCCCCCGACGGGGGGTGGCGCAGGGGTGACGGTGGCCCTGCCGTGCTCCTCCGTGGTGCTCCTCCGCGGTGCTCGTCAGCGGTGCGCGGCGACGATGGCGAGCACCGTGGCGCCGTACCGGTCGATCTTCGCCGGGCCGATGCCCTGGACCCGTGAGAGCTCGCTCACGCTCGCCGGCTTGAGCTCGGCGATCGCCTCGAGGGTGGCGTCCACGAGCACCGTCCAGGCGGGCTTGTCGGTCTCCGCGGCGACCCGGGAACGCCACTCCCGCAGGGCCTCGAACAGCGCGGGGTCGTGCTCACCGGTGAGCACGGAGCCCCGGACCGCACCGGGACGTCGTCGGCCGCTGCCCTCCTCGGGCCAGATGCCGTCCAGGAACCGGGTGCGCTTGCGCCCGGCACGGCCTCCCGGGTTCCGGGCGCGCGCGAAGCTGAGCTCGAGGTGCTCGCGGGCCCTGGTCACCCCGACGTACAGCAGGCGCCGTTCCTCGGCCACGGCGGCGTCGGTCTCGGCGAGCGAGATGGGCATCAGCCCCTCCGACAGGCCCGCGAGGAAGACCGCGTCCCACTCGAGCCCCTTGGCTGCGTGCAGCGAGGCCAGCGTCACCCCGTCGACCGTCGGCGCGTGCTGGGCCGCGGCCCGCTCGTCGAGCTCGGTCACCAGGTCCACCAGGGTGGTCCCTCCGCGGGCCGCCGCGAGGTCGTCGGCGAGCGCGACCAACGCCTGGAGCGCCTCCCAGCGTTCCCGGACCGCTCCGCGGGCAGACGGCGGGTCGGGGCTCCAGCCCGAGGAGGACAGGACGCTGCGCACGGCCTCGACCATCGGCTCCTCGGCCCGGGCACGAGCCGCACCGCGCAGCAGCAGGATCGCGTCGCGCACCTCACGGCGCGCGAAGAACCGATCGCCTCCACGGACCAGGTACCCGATCCCCGCCTCGGCCAGCGACTGCTCGAAGGCCGCCGACTGGGCGTTGGTCCGGTACAGCACGGCGATCTCCCGCGCCGGGGTCCCCGCGGCGACCAGACGACGGATCCGACCGGCGATACCGGCGGCCTCGGCCTCGTCGTCGCCGTACGCGGTGAAACCCACCGGGGGGCCGGCGGGGCGCTGCGCGATCAGCTCGATGCCGCCCTCGCGGCGCCGCTGTGCCGGGGTGCGGCTGAGCATCCGGTTGGCCAGGTCGACGACCTGGGGGGTCGACCGGTAGTCCCGGACCAGCCGGACGACGGTGGCGCCGGGGTGCGTGGTGGAGAAGGTGAGCAGGTGGTGCGGTGTCGCGCCGGTGAACGAGTAGATGGTCTGGTTCGGGTCGCCCACCACGCACAGCTCGGTGCGTCCGCCGAGCCACTGGTCGAGCAGCCACTGCTGGAGCGGTGAGACGTCCTGGTACTCGTCGACCACGAAGTGCCGGTACTGCGAGCGCACCGTCTCGGCGATGTCGCGCCTCTCCTGCAGGATCCGTCCGAGGTAGAGCAGCACGTCCTCGAAGTCGATGACGTTGCGGCCCTCCTTGGCCTGCTCGTACTGCTCCATGAGCCGGGCCACGGTGGTGCGGTCGTACCCGGCGGGCGGCGGGCGGTCGATCGCCGCGGCGGCCACCGCGTAGTCACCGGGGGCCACCAGCGAGACCTTGGCCCACTCGATCTCGGAGGACAGGTCCCGCACGCTCAGCCGGTCGACCCCGAGACCGAGCCGGGCTGCGGCCTCGGCGACCACGGGTGCCTTGTGCTCGAGGATGCGGGACGGCGCACCCCCGATGACCTTGGGCCAGAAGTAGCTGAGCTGACGCAGCGCCGCCGCGTGGAAGGTCCTGGCCTGCACCCCGACGACGTCCAGCTCGCGCAGACGGGTGCGCATCTCCCCCGCGGCGCGAGCGGTGAAGGTGACCGCGAGCACCGCGGTGGGGGTGTACGCCCCCGTCCGCACGCCGTAGGCGATCCGGTGCGTGATGGCCCGTGTCTTGCCCGTGCCCGCGCCCGCCAGGACGCACACGGGACCGGTGAGGGCGCGGGCGACCTCCCGCTGGTCGGGGTCGAGCGCGTCGAGGAGCTGGTCGGCTGACATCACTGCGCAGTGTGGCAGCCGCCACCGACGGTGGCAGGCCCGGCCCGTGCGGGCTGTGGGCGACGTCACCGTCACGGGAAGGGATCGAGCCCGGTGGGTGTTGGAGCCCTCGACAACCGCACCGACCCGAGGGACCTGATGAGCGACGCGACGACCACCCTGCCCCCCGCCGGAACCGTGACCATGTACTCGACCACGTGGTGCGGCTACTGCTCCCGCCTGAAGTCCCAGATGCGGTCAGCCGGGGTGGCGTTCGCCGAGATCAACATCGAGCAGGATCCCGCCGCCGCGGCGTACGTCGAGCACGTCAACGGTGGCAACCAGACCGTCCCGACGCTGGTCTTCCCGGACGGGTCGGCCGCGACCAACCCCTCCCTCGCGGAGGTCACCCGGCGCCTCGGCGGCTGAGTGCCGTGCGGGGCCGAGCGAGGTGGGCGGCGGAGCGAGGTGGGCGGCGGAGCGAGGTGGGCGCCGGGGCTCGGGCTCAGGGACCCCCGAGCTCTCCGCCGAACCACTCCTCGATCAGCGCCCGTGCGACCGAGGTCCGCATCGGCAGCAGCACCGCAGCGCGTGAGACCTCCTCGGCGAGCTCCGCGCGGGTGAACCACCGCGCCTCGGTCACCTCGACGCCGTCGACCGTCAGGTCGGTGGTCAGGGCCCGCGCGGTGAAGGCCAGCATGAGCGATGCCGGGAAGGGCCACGGCTGGCTGCCCTTGTAGGTGACGTCGCCGACGGACACACCGACCTCCTCGGCGACCTCTCGACGCACCGCTGCCTCGATCGACTCTCCCGGTTCGACGTAGCCCGCGAGCGTCGAGAACCGGTGCTCGGGCCAGTGGGCGGCGTGCCCCAGCAGCAGACGGTCGTCGGCGTCGAGGACCGCCATGATCACGGCCGGGTCGGTCCGTGGGTAGTGGTCCGACCCGTCGACGGCGCAGCGCCGTGTCCATCCACCGGTCGCCGGCTCGGTCATCGAGCCGCAGCGCGGGCACCGGGGGTGCCGCGAGTGCCACGCCGCGAGCCCCACGGCGGTCGTGGCGAGCCCCGCGTCGCGCGCGTCGAGCCGCGAGCCCACCTCGCGCAACGAGGACCAGGTGGCGCCCGCCACGAGGTCGGTGAGCGCACCGGGGGCCACCACACCCTCGATGTCCACCGACTCGGTGGGCAGGTCGGGCAGGTCCGCGGCGAGGTACACCACGCCGTCCGGGCCGACACCGAGGAAGACCCACAGCGCGTCGTCCACCGGCACCGTCGGTGGACGACGCAGGTCGAGCCGGACCTGCCCGTCCTCGGTCTGCCGGGTGGCCAGGCGCCCCTCGTGCAGCAGGACCACGCGCGTCGCCGTCGCCGCACGTGCGTCGTCGATCACCGTGACACCGGTCCGCAGGTGTGCCGCACGGTCGACCTCGGAGCGGGAGAGTGGCAGGCGGGTCCAGTCCATGTGCTCACGCTACGGGGCGTGGAGCGGACGACCGCACCGGTGTCCGTCGCCGTCCGGGTCACCGATCCCGCCCCTCACGCATCAGGAAACCCGGACACGCCCGCGCACAGGTGTGCCGAGGCCGCACCGGGCGCCTACCGTGGCACCGTGCCCCGATCACCGCTCGCCCTGGCCGCACTGGCGACGGTCGCCGTCCCCGGACTGGACGCCTTCGACGTGCGTCGACCGGCCCACCCCGGTGCAGGGGTGGACACGGCCGTGGTCATCGACGCCTCGGGTGGGCGCTGGGTGGTCAGGGCACCCACGACCGCCGCCGCCGGTGCCGCGCTCGAGGCCGAGGTCGCGCTCCTCGAGGCACTGGCCGTGCAGGTCGACGCCGACCGGTTGCCCTTCGACGTACCCCGCCCCGTGGGTTTCGCGCAGCTGCCCGAGGGGGGTCGCGCCGTGGTCCACCCGCAGCTGGCCGGACGCCCGCTGCGCCTGGACGCGCTGGGTCCCGGGCCCGGGCTCGCCGCCGAGCTGGGACGCGCGATCGCCGCCCTCCACGAGCTGCCCACCTCGACCGTCGAGGACGCAGGCCTGCCCGTCTACGACGCCGAGTCCTACCGCCGACGCCGGCTCAGCGAGGTCGACGAGGCGGCCCGCACCGGCAGGGTCCCCGCCGCGCTGCTGCGTCGTTGGGAGTCCGCCCTCGAGGACGTCGCGCTCTGGCGGTTCCATCCCACCGTCGTCCATGGCGACCTCTCGGCCGACCACGTCCTGTGCTGGTCGGGACGGCCCACCGGGATCCTCGGCTGGGCCGAGGCGAAGGTGGCCGACCCGGCGGACGATCTCGCGTGGCTCCTGGTGGCCGCCCCGCACGAGGCCGTCGACCCGATCCTCGAGGCCTACAGCCTGCGGCGGACCGAGCTCACCGACCGGCACCTGGTCGACCGTGCTCTGCTCGCCGGCGAGCTGGCCCTGGCCCGATGGCTCCTGTTCGGCGTGCGCAACCAGGACCAGACGGTCATCGACGACGCCGTCGAGATGCTGGTGGACCTCGACGCGCGTCTGGCCGAGGAGCTCGCTGCCGCCGAGCTGCTGGCCGAGGAGGAGGCCGCCGCTGACCTGGAGGAGCACGGGTCACCCTCCGGCTCGGACACGTTCGGCACCGACCCGGGCGAACCCGACACTTCCTCCGACCCGGGAGGTCCCCGGTCGCCCACGGACGCAGGAGAGCCGGGCGACCGGGTGGAACCGGCGGATCAGGTGGAGCCGACGGACCAGGTGGACCCGGGTGACCCGACGGACCAGGCCGGGTCCGTCGACCGCGGCGAGGGTCTCGAGCCGCCGCTCACCCGATAGACCTCAGCCCGCCCGCGGGGTCGGCGTCCCTGCGATGAGGGCCTCGAGCTCGTGCGCGTCGAGCAGCACGTCGGGTCGGATCGTCTCCCCTGTCGCCGCGTAGAAGAAGGCTGCCCGCACCGTCTCGAGCGGGACCCCCTTCCACCGGGACCAGGCGAGCCGGTACACGGCCAGCTGGACCTCCCGGGCCCGGACCTGTGCGGGCTCCCGCGGGGGGCGCCCGCTCTTCCAGTCGACCACCACGACCCCGCCGTCGGACTCGCCGAAGACCGCGTCGATCCTGGAGCGCACCATGACCTCGGCCAGGGGGGTCTCGATGTCGACCTCGATGGCCAGAGGTGTCCGACCCGCCCACGGTGAGGCGAGGAACGCCTGCTGGAGGGCGGTGAGGTCCAGCCCGTCCTCGACGGACTCGTCGTCGGCCCCGGGGAGCTCGTCGACGTCGACCAGCGCCGCCGAGCCGTAGTACGACTCGACCCAGGCGTGGAAGGCCGTCCCTCGCCGGGCGTGCACGGACGGTGCGAGCGGGACGGGTCGACGCAGCTGCCGTGCGAACGTGTCGGCGTCGCCGGCGAGCCGCACCACCGAGGACGTGGACAGGTGGGCCGGCAGGGCGACCGACGAACGTTCGGTACGTCCGCGCCGCCGTTCGTCGAGCAGCAGCTCGGCCACCAGCTCGAGGTCCGACCTGGTCCCGCCCTCGGCCCGTCGTCCCCGGCGCAGATCCTCCTGGGCTGCGCGCACCGCGACCGCCGCCTGCTCGACACGGACCTGCCGGTCGGGCGCGAAGGCGTCCGTCGGCGGCCAGAGCGGGGGGTCCGTCGCGACGGGCTCGGGCCTGACGGGAGTGACCGGGCGACCGTCCTCGTCGGGGGCCGCAGGGTCCGGCACCCACGACCGCTCGTCGACCCCCACGACGCCGGAGTCGACCAGCTCGACCAGGAACCGTGACGGAGGTGTGGGCCGCTTCCCCTCCCGCCACCACGAGCCGCTGAGCAGCAGCGCGCTGCGGGCGCGTGTGAGGGCGACGTAGGCGAGTCGCCGCTCCTCGAACAGGTGGTGGGCCGCGTGCTCGTCCTTGAACGCGTCACAACGCCGGGCCAGGTCGGTGATGTCGCTCGCCGCCGACAGGTCGATGTCGGGCAGGCTGTCACGGTCGCCGCGCAGCGAGGTCGGCAGTGACCCGTGCTCCTTGATCCACCCCGAGGTCCGTGGCGTCGTCGGGAAGCTGCCCTCGACCATTCCCGGCACCGCGACGACGTCCCACTCGAGGCCCTTCGAGGCGTGCACCGTGAGGAGCTGCACCGCGTCCGGGTCCATCTCCCCCACCGGCGCCTCGAGGCCCCTCTCCTCACGCTGGGCCGTGTCGAGCCAGGCCAGGAAGGCACCGAGGGTGCTCGCGTCGCTCGAGTCGCTGAACGCGGCGGCGACCGAACGGAAGGCGTCAAGGTTGGCCCGCGCCGTCGCCGGGGCGACCCCGGGGCGCACGGCGACCTCGATGTCGAGCCCGAGCAGGCGCTCAGCCTCCGTGACGAGGTCGACCACGGGCAGGAAGGTCTGGCTGCGCAGTGCGCTCAGCAGTGCCGAGAGGTCCTCCAGGCGCGCACGCCCGGTCTCGCTCAGGCTGCGTCCCCGGTGGCTCTGCCACCCCGGGCGCGGCAGAGCATCGAGGGCGTCGACGATGCTGCGCTCGTCGACGACGTCGGTCTCCTGCACCCCGGCACCATCGGGTGCGCTGCCGGGCGTGCCGGCGCGCGCCGAACGGTTCGCCCGCGGTCCCGGGCCACCGAGCTCGGCCGACCAGTCGGCCAACGCGTGCAGGTCGGACAACCCCAGCCGCGCGCGCGGTCCGGTCAGCAGCCGCATCAGCGAGTCCCCCCGCGACGGGTCGTGCGCCGCCTCGAGGGCCGCGACCAGGTCCACCACCTCCGGTGTCGACAGCAGGCCACCGAGCCCGACGACCTCGACCGGCAGCCCGGCTGCCAGCAGTGCCGCCTGCATCACCGGGAACTGGGACCGCTTGCGGCACAGGACCGCGGCACGGACGGTCCCGCCAGGCGTCGCCGGCCCCTGGTCGGGGTGCCGCGCACCCTCCCAGTGGCTGCGCACGAACTCGGCGACCGCGCGCGCCTCGTCCTCGTGCGTCTCGAGGTAGCACGCCGCCACCGCACCCTCCCCGGCACCGGGGCGCGGGGCGAGCAGCGGCAGGTCCAGGCCGTGCGGTCCGCTGCCCGCCTCCTGGCGCAGCGGTGCAGCCACCTGGTTCGCGGCGTCCAGGACCGCCCGGTCGTTGCGCCACGAGGTCGGCAGGACCAGCCGGCGCGCAGGGACGAGGCCTCCCTGCGGAGTGCGCGACGGGAACTGGACGGGGAAGCGTGCCAGCCCGCCGGCGCTGGCCCCGCGCCACCCGTAGATCGACTGGTGCGGGTCACCGACGGCGGTCACCGGGTGCCCGGCCCCGGCCGGGTCACCCGCCCCGAACAGGTGACGCAGGAGCTCGAGCTGGGCCACCGAGGTGTCCTGGTACTCGTCGAGGAGGACCACCCCGAAGCGGGCCCGCTCGATCGCCCCCACCTCGGGCACCTCGCGGGCCAGCCGAGCCGCCAGGGCCACCTGGTCGGCGAAGTCGATCATGTCGGCCTGCCGCTTGCGCTCGACGAACTCCACGACCAGGTCCACCAGACGCGCACGCAGACCCAGTGAGGCCTGGACCGCCTGGACCGTGGCGAGAGGCCCCTTGAGCACACCCTCGCCGGGCAGCCGGGTGATCACCTCGACGAGCCGCTCGGCCTCGGAGCGCAGCTGCTCGGGATCGACCAGGTGCTCGGCCAGGCTCCCGGCCAGGTCCAGCACGGCCTGGGTGACGGTCGCCGGCGCCAGGTCCACGTCGAGGTCCTCGGACCACTGCTCGACCACACCGTGCGCGACCTGCCAACGACCCGCCTCACCGAGCAGCTGCGAGGACGGCTCGAGTCCCAGCCGCAGCGCGTGGTCGCCGACCAGACCCGCGGCGTAGGAGTTGTACGTCGAGATGGTGGGGGCGACCAGGGACGAACGCCGGCCGCGGTCGTCACCGAGAGCGACCCGCAGACCCCGCAGGCGATGCCGCACCCTCTCGGACAGCTCCCCCGCTGCCTTGCGGGTGAAGGTCAGCCCGAGCACCCGTTCGGGGGCGACCAGCCCGTTGGCGATCAGGTGGACCACGCGGGCGGCCATCGTCTCGGTCTTTCCCGAGCCCGCGCCCGCGA
This sequence comes from Actinotalea alkalitolerans, assembly GCF_023369855.1. Lineage (GTDB taxonomy): Bacteria > Actinomycetota > Actinomycetes > Actinomycetales > Cellulomonadaceae > Actinotalea. The sequence continues at coordinate 143,450 of NZ_JAMBPP010000002.1, forward strand.
CCACCAGCACAGGCTCGAGCGGCCCCTCGATCACCGCGGTCTGCTCGGGGGTCGGCGGGTGGATCCCGAGCATCCCGGCGATGCGTTCGGCGCTGTACGCGGGTCCCTGGCTCATCCGACGACCCCGCGGCCCTCGGGCTGGACCGGGCACGAGCGGGTGACCGGGCAGACCCGGCACAGGTCGTTCCTCGTCGCGGCCACGGCCGAACGACTCACCGTGTCCGCGACGTGCTCGAGGAGGTCGGCGGCCCAGCCGGGGTCCGGGTCCTGACGCAGGGCGTCCTGCTGCCTCTCGGAGTACGACCTGTTCGTGGTGCCGACGTACACCAGGCCCGCGCCGCCGCAGGCCGCACCGGGGAACCGGTCCTCGAAGGCACCCGCCTCGACCGCCGCCTGGTAGGCGCCCAGCTGGGCGTGCCGGGCGGCGTCGTCCTTGGAGACCGCCGACCGTCCTGTCTTGAGGTCGACCACCCGAAGCAGCGGTCGACCCTCGGGGGTGTCACCGACCCGTTCGAGGCGGTCGACCGAACCTCGCAGCACGACCCTGCCGATCTGCACGCTGAAGGGCTCCTCGACCGCGACGGGCTCCCCCTGCGCCTTGAGGTAGGCCGCCAGGTGCCGGACCATCGCCCGGGCCCGGCGCCGCTGCACCGCACCGACCCAGCCGTCGGAGAGCCCGAGCTCGCTCCAGCGCTGGTCCAGCAGAGCGGCGAGCTCGTCCTCGGTCCCCCCCGGGAGCGCGGCGGCGATCTCGTGGACGAGAGTCCCCAGGGTCTGCTCACCGGAGTCCGCCGCGGTGCCGCCTGCGGCCTCCAGCGCCCATCGCAGCGCGCACGTCGAGGCCGCCTCGAGACGAGAGGGGGACAGCGGCACGGGCCGCTCCTGGGGCCAGAGCGGCGCCGTGGTGGACAGTGCGACCGCCCCGTACCACTGCGTGGGATCGGCACCCGGGACACCCTCGGCCGCCAGCCGGGCCAGCAGGTGTGCCGCGGGCCGGCCGGGCACGGCGTCCTGCTCGAGCTCCGACCGGCACTGCGCGACCACGGCGCGCAGGTCGAGCGCCGGGGGGACGCTGGTGAGTCGAGGGTCGACCGCCGCGCCCTCGGGGCCGGGGTCGATGAGGTCCAGCAGGGCCGAGGGCTGCCGGTCGGTGTCCTTGACCGCGGTGACCAGCAGAGCACGACGGGACCGCGACACGGCCACGGCGAACGCCCGCAGCTCGTCGTCGAGGACCGCCGCCCGGGCCTCGGCCGCCTCCACGACCCGTGCACCGCTCGCCGCGTCGGTACCGGCACCTGCGTCGGTCGCCACGCGCCCGGCCATGACGTCGACCAGGTGCTGCGCGCCGAGCATCGAGTCACGCAGGCGCAGGTCGGGCCACGTCCCCTCCTGGACCCCCGCGACCACCACGAGGTCCCACTCACCGCCCGCGGCACCGGCGGCCGTCAGCACCGCGACCGACTCGGTGCTCTCCCCGTGCGCCGCGAGCGAGTCAGCAGGCAGGTCCTGGGACTGGAGGTGCTCGAGGAAGGCCCGCACCGGTGCCTGCGGCAACCGGTCCACGAACTGCTCGGCCGCCTTGAACAGGGCCAGCACGGCGTCCAGGTCGCGATCGGCCCGGGCGCCGGCCGGACCGCCGGCAAGGGCGCTGCGCCGCCACGGCTCGGCGAGACCGGCGTGCGACCAGAGCACCCACAACACGTCCAGGGCGGTCGCACCCGGTCGCCCGAGGGCGTCGCGACCTGCGGCCAGCAGCCCTGCGAGACGGACCACCGGTCGGCGCACCGACGCGGGCAACGACGCCGCGCGGGCAGGGTCGTCGAGGACCTCGACCAGCAGCGGGTCGCTCGAACGTCCACCTCCGCCGGCGAGCTCCTCGGCTCGCAACGCCCGGCGCAGCCGACGCACGCCGACCGCGTCCAGCCCGCCGAGAGGCGACGCGAGCAGCAGCCCGGCTGCCTCCGCGGAGAGGTCGGCGGGGTGCAGCGCGCACTCGAGCGCGAGCAGCAGGGGCCGGACCGCAGGCTCGGCACGCAGCGGCACGTCGCTGCCGACCACCGCCACGGGGACCTGGGCGGCCAGCAGAGCCCGGCGCAGCTCGGTGACCTGACTGCCCGAACGAACCACCACGGCCATCCGGCTCCACGGCATGCCCTCGTGCAGACGGGCCTCGCGCAGGGTGTAGGCGACGTAGGCAGCCTCCTGCGCCGGAGATCGCAGGATCGCCACCCGCGCCGGCGCGCCACCGTGGTCGGCGGCCGCTGCCGTGGCCGCACGGTGACGTCGCCCCGCGCCGGTCCGGATCTCCTCGGTCACCGACCGCACCGCGCGGTGCAGGATCGGCCCGTGCCGCCACACCGTGCCGAGCACCACCTCGTGGGCGCCCAGTGCGGCCGGGTCGGCCGCACCGGGCGTCGCGGTCGCCCTGGCGACCAGGGCCGGCGTCGCGCCACGGAAGGTCTGCACGGCGGCGTCGGGATCCCCCAGCAGCACGAGCTGCGCGCCGTCGTCGGCGAGCACGTGCAGCAGGCGGGCGGTGGCCGCCGTCGCCTCCTGGTAGTCGTCCACGACCACCAGGCCCCACCGGGGGCGAGGCGCGCCGGGGACCGTCGCCTCCCAGCTGCGCAGCGCCTCCACGGCCTCGTCGACCACGGCGGCCGGGTCGTACCGCTCTCCGGCGTCAGGGGTGGCCTGACGCAGCTGCGTGACGTCCAGGTACTCCTCGTAGACGGCCGCGGCCGCCACCCACTCCGGCCGGCCGTGCCGTCGGCCCAGCCCGGCGAGGTCGACGGGCCGGAGCCCTCGTTCCGCGGCCCGCATCAGCAGGTCACGCAGCTCGTCCCGGAAGGCCCGCAGCCCCAGGGCGGCGGGCGGGACCCGCTCGGGCCAGCCCACCGGTGCGCCCTCTCCCTCGGCGTGGCCGGCGAGCAGGTCGGCGAGCACCAGGTCCTGCTCGGGGCCGCTGATCAGGGTCGGCGGCGGCTCTCCCAGCAGAGCCGCACGGGACCGGAGCACCGAGAAGGCCGCCGAGGCCGGCGTCCGGACGATCGCCTGCCCTGCCGTCCGCCGCATGGCTCCGGACAGGTCGTCGCGCAGTCGTGCGGCCGCCCGCCGGGTCGGGGCCAGCAGCAGGACCTGCCCGGGCTCGACCTCTTCCCGTCCGACACGGTCGACGACGCAGGCCAGTGCCGTGGTGGTCTTGCCGGTGCCGGCGGTACCTCGCACCAGCAGGGCCGACCCACGGTGCGCCAGGACCCGACGCTGGTCGGCGTCCGGGGTCGGCAGCCCACCCCGGGCGAGCGGGGGCGACAGGGTCAGCGGCGGGGGCACGCACCGATCCCACCACAGCGGCCCGACACGCCCGACCACGCCAGGTCAGGCGTCGGGGAACGGCCAGCCGTTGGGGGTGCACGGAGCGACCGAGATCGACTGCTGCTGCATCAGCGGGGCCGGCAGACCCTCGCCGGGGCACTCCACGTGCCCGTGCCCGAGCAGGTGCCCGACCTCATGGTTGACCAGGTACTGGCGGTAGACGGTGAGGTCGTCGAACTCGGAGGCGCCCTCGACCCAGCGCCAGTGGTTCAGCGCGGCGTGGCCGTTGCGCCCGCACGAGTACAGCGACTCGGTGCGCAGCGGGGCGCACAGCTCGTCGACCTTCTGGGGCGAGGCGAGCACCACCCGGTGGTCGGCCGGGCCGTCGGTCCGGGCGAAGGTCACCGAGCCGTCGGCGCCCCAGCCGCGCGGGTCGTTGAGGATCTCCATCACGGTCGCCGCGAACAGGGCGTGGTCGACCGCGAGCCCGGCCTCCACCTCGACCCGCACGGTCTGCACGGGTCGGTCGTCGAGCGGTGCGGGTGTCTGGCCGGCGACCACCTGGAGCTCACCGCCCGCTGCGGCGGGCGTCTCGCGCGAGAGCAGGCCAGCGGCCCGGTCGGCGGCGGTCAGGCCGTTCTCGTCGACCGCGTCCGGGTCCGGCGGTGGCGATGGCTGGGGGGTGGGGGTGACGGCCGGCGGGACGGTGAGGGTGAGCATCGGCAGGTCACCCTCGCGGTAGGACGGGCCGCGGTTGCCGACCTCGTCCGCGGCGGGGCCCACCGGTCCGGTCTGCGCCTGCTCCGAGGACGTCCGTCCCGTGCCGCGGGAGGGCTCCTGCGCGCTGCTGCGCACCGCGGCCAGACCGTCGGCGAGCTCGAGCACGCCGACCCCGTTCAGCGCCGCGCCGACCCCTGCACCGCCGGTGAGCGCCAGGACCGAGGCCAGGACCAGCGCCGAGGCGCCGAACACGCCGTCCCCCCGGCGACGCCCGTGCTGGGGCGCACGACGGCGACCCGCCGTGCGCGCACCTCGGTGATCGACCACCGCTCCATGGTGGCACCTCGGGGCAAGCCGGGCACGACCGTGGGGGCGCCCGGTGTGCAGGTGCACCGACCACGCCGACCGTCGCCTGGCTAGCATCAGCACGTGACCCCCGAGAGCAGCAGCCGCCCACGGGCGGCACGGATGCCGCGCGACGAGCGACGCGCGCAGGTGCTCACGGTCGCCCAGGAGCTCTTCGCCCACGAGGGCTTCCACCACGTCTCGATGGATGACATCGCCGACCGGGCAGAGGTCAGCAAGCCGGTGCTGTACCGGCACTTCCCGTCCAAGCTCGACCTCTACCTCGCCGTCGTCGACCACCGGGGCCTGGCCCTCGTGGCGGCCGTCGACGCCGCGCTGGCGGCCGTTCCCGTCCCGGGGACGCAGCCCCCGACCGACACCGCGCCGAGCGGGCGCGAGGTGGTCAGGGCCATCGTCCGGGCCTACGTCGAGTTCGTCGAGGAGGCCGGCGAGTCGTTCTCGTTGCTCTTCGAGTCCGACGTGACGCGGGACGCCGACGTCCGGGCACGCATCGAGCTCGCCTCGGCCGACGCCGCCCGTGCGATCTGCCGCGGGCTGCACGAGCTCGCCGGGCTGCCGCCCGCTCACGCCGAGCTCCTGAGCGCCGCCCTGGTCGGGATGGCCCGGGTCAGCGCCACCGCCCGCTACCGCTCGAGCGAGCCCGTACCGGTCGACGACACCGTCGAGCTGGTCAGCCGGCTCGCCTGGCGGGGAGTGGCCGGACTGGTCCGCGACCGGCCGGAGAGCACCGAGGACGGCACCCCCGCCTGATCGCCCTGAGCGGACGCGGACGCCGACCGTCCCCATGCCTGCCTAGGATGGGCGCGGAACTGACCAGACGGTGTGGAGGCGATGGACGTGGAGATCACGATCGGTGTGCAGCACGTGGCACGGGAGCTGGTGCTGGAGATCGACCAGACCTCCGAGGAGATCGCCGCGGCGGTCGCCAAGGCCCTCGACGGAGGCGCGACCCTGACCCTGACCGACACGCGCGGGCGTCGTGTCATCGTCCCGGCCGGGACGCTCGGCTACGTGGAGATCGGTGGCGACGAGACGCGCAAGGTCGGGTTCCACAACATCTGACGGAAGGGCCCCTCGGCCGAACGGGCGGTCAGGCCGAGCCGGTCCATCCGTCGGGTGTGCCGAGCCGGTCCATCAGGCGGTCAGGCCGAGCCGGTCCATCCGCCGGGTGTGCTCGGCGGTGAGCGTCGCGAAGAGTCGGCTCTGCGCCTCGGCGCCGTCCGCGCTCGGGATCGCCGCGCCCAGCAGGTCGCGCATCTCGGCGTGGTCGGCGAGCAGCCGCTGCACGACCCCGAGGGCCTCCCCCACGAGTCGGCGACCCCAGAGCGCGAGCCGCGAGGCGAGCGCCGGGTCCTGCTCGCCGGCGGCAGCGAGCGAGTCGACCACCAGCTGGGCGTGACCGTCGTCGGTCAGCACCTCCAGGACGATCTCGCGGGTGACCGGGTCCAGCGCACCAGCGGCGATCCGGCTGAAGTCGTCGGCGATGCCGTAGCCCACGTAGGCCTTGAGCAGCCGCTCCCACCACGTGCTCGGAACGGTCCGTCCGTCGAAGTCGACCAGGACGCCCGAGAACGGCGCCATCACGGTCTCGAGGTCGCCGCCGAGCTCGCGGACCCGGGCTCCGATCCGCTCGAGCCGGCGCAGCGCCGTCCCGGCCAGACCGCTCAGCTCGAGCCGCTGGCCGAGCACGGGGGCCAGTGCGGCGTCGGCCGCGAGCCGCGAGAACGCTGCGAGCTCGCTCGACGCGGTCATCCCGAGCACGGCGAGGGCACGCCCGACCTCGTCGTGGCTCAGGGGGGGTGCGGAGGTGCTCGACGGCGTCTGTCCGGTCATCCGACCAGGCTAGACCCGGGGCAGCGGGCCTCGGGACGCACCGTCGGCTAGGATCACCTCGTACATCGGTTGACCGGTCGTCCCGACACCCTCGCCCGCAGAGACCCGCGGTCCGTCGTGACCAGCTCACGACGGCCTCGCTCCTCCAGCCCGGGCGGCGCCATTCGCGATCGGCTGCCGGCCCCCGTCCGCGGCGCGGCCCGGTCCCGGTGCGGCGAGCTCCTCGCCCACCAGGAGTCGTGTGGCCCCGCGGCCCTCACCCCACGCGAGGCAGCATGACGACCACCGACCAGACCACCGACACCTCCGGGTTCGCCGACGACGCGAGCACCCACATCAAGGGCGACACCTCGGGCTCGAGCGTCCAGGCGCACAACCCGTCCTTCGCGGACTTCGACGTCCGCCCCGAGATCGTCCAGGCGTTGGCCGACGCCGGGATCATCCAGCCCTTCCCGATCCAGGCGATGACCCTCCCGGTCGCGCTCGCCGGCCACGACATCATCGGCCAGGCCAAGACCGGCACCGGCAAGACCCTGGGCTTCGGCGTCCCGCTGCTGCACCGCATCGTCTCGCCCGGCGAGGAGGGCTACGACGCGCTCCCCGCTCCCGGCAAGCCTCAGGCGCTGGTGATCGTGCCGACCCGCGAGCTGGCCGTCCAGGTGGCCGGTGACCTGTCCACCGCGTCCAGCCGACGCAGCGTGCGGGTCCTGCAGATCTACGGCGGCCGTGCGTACGAGCCGCAGGTCGAGGCCCTGAGCAGCGGTGTCGACGTCGTCGTCGGCACTCCCGGCCGGATGATCGACCTGATGAACCAGGGCTTCCTGGACCTGTCCCGCGCCCGCACCGTGGTGCTCGACGAGGCCGACGAGATGCTCGACCTGGGCTTCCTGCCCGATGTCGAGAAGCTCCTGGCACGGACCCCTGCGTCGCGCCACACGATGCTGTTCTCGGCGACCATGCCCGGTGCGGTCGTCGCGATGGCCCGCCGCTACATGACCCAGCCCACGCACATCCGGGCCTCCGACCCCGATGACGGCGGCGCGACGCTCAAGGCGATCAAGCAGGTCGTCTACCGTGCGCACGCGATGGACAAGGTCGAGGTGCTCGCCCGCATCCTGCAGTCCCGCGGCCGCGGCCTGACCATCGTCTTCGCGCGGACCAAGCGCACCTGCGCCAAGGTCGCCGACGACCTCGCGACCCGCGGGTTCGCCTCGGGCGCCATCCACGGAGACCTCGGCCAGGGAGCCCGCGAGCAGGCGCTCCGCGCGTTCCGGTCCGGCAAGATCGACGTGCTGGTCGCCACCGACGTCGCGGCTCGCGGCATCGACGTCGAGGACGTCACGCACGTCATCAACTACCAGTGCCCCGAGGACGAGAAGACCTACCTGCACCGCACCGGCCGCACCGGCCGCGCGGGCAAGACCGGGACGGCCGTCACCTTCGTCGACTGGGACGACCTGCCGCGCTGGGGGCTGATCGACAAGGCCCTGGACCTGGGCTACCCCGAGCCCGTGGAGACGTACTCGAGCTCGCCGCACCTGTTCACCGAGCTCGACATCCCCGAGGGCACCAAGGGCACGCTGCCCACCGCCGACCGCACCCGTGCGGGCCTCGCCGCCGAGCGCTACGAGGACATCGGTGACACCGGCAAGCGCACCGCCGGCAAGGGCGCGGGCGCGGGTTCCGGGCCGAGCGAGCGCCGCGAGACCGGAGAGCGTGGCGGCCCGGGCGGCCGCAAGGGCCCGGGCACCGACCGCGAGCGCAACGGAGAACGGTCGCGTTCGCGCTCCCGCTCGGGCCAGGGTGAGCGTCCCGAGGCGGTGCGTGAGGGCGCCGGGTCCGCGACGCACGACGGCGCGCCCGCCGCGCCCGGCGCCGAGGCTGCACCGGCAGGCGAGGGCGGCGGACGTCGCCGCTCGCGCAACCGTCGCCGCACCCGCGGCGGGGCACCGACCGAGTCCTGACCGGACCGGGCACCCGCGGCCCACGCACGACGAACCGACGCCCGCCGTCGGGTCCTCCCGAGGATCCGACGGCGGGCGTCGGGCGTCGCGAGGTCGGGTCCGGCCCGGTCGACCGGGGCGACGCCTCGAGGGGTGGGTCAGCCGGCCAGGACGAACTCCCGCACGGCGTCGGCGACGAGCTGGACCGCGATCGCCGCGAGCAGCAGCCCGGCGATGCGGGAGATCAGGATGGTCCCGCTGTCCTTGAGCACCCGGTGGATCACGTTGGCGAACCTCATCGACAGGTAGAGGCAGAGGTGCACCCCCAGGACGCCGAGGGCGATCGAGACCCAGTCGGCGAGGGTGCCGTCCGAGCGCTGCACGAAGACCATGGTCGCGACGATCGCGCCGGGCCCGGCCAGCAGCGGCGTGCCCAGGGGCACCAGGGCGACGTTGACCCCCTTGGTCCCCGAGGGCTGGGGCTCCTCCATCTTCCCGGTGAGCAGGTCCATCGCCACGAGCAGCAGCAGCAGGCCGCCCGAGGCCTGCAGGGCCGGCAGGGAGATGTGCATGTAGCTCAGCAGCTGCTGGCCGAACAGCGCGAACGAGACGATCACGCCGAAGGCGACGAGGATCGCCTGGCGCGCCGCATGGTTGCGCTGCTTGCCGGTCATCGCCCCGGTCAGGCCCAGGAAGATCGGCACCGTCCCGGGCGGGTCCATGATCACGAAGAGCGTGATGAAGACCTCGGCCAGCAGCCGGGCGTCGACCAGGGCCGCCACATCGTTCATCGGCGGACCACCGCGAGCAGCCCCTGGGCCTCGATCACCTCGAGGACCTCGGGCGCGGTGGTGTTCTCGCCCAGGCGGTTGGGCTTTCCCTCGCCGTGGTAGTCGCTCGACCCGGTGATCAGGAGCCCCAGGTCGTGGGCGAGCTCGGTCATGTGCGCGCGCTGCGCGTCGTCGTGGTCACGGTGGTGGACCTCGAGGCCCGCGAGCCCGGCGGCGGCCATCTCCTCGATCACCGAGTCCGGTACCACCCGTCCCCGCACCGACGCGGCCGGGTGGGCCATGACGGGTACCCCACCGGCGGCCCGCACGAGCCTCACGGCCCGGACGGCGTCAGGGGCGTAGTGCGGCACGTAGTACGGCGAGCCGGTCGCGAGCAGGCTGGTGAAGGCGGCCGAGCGGTCTGCGACGTACCCACGGGCGACCAGGGCGTCCGCGAGGTGCGGCCGGCCGATGGTCGTGCCCGGCTCGGACTGCTCCTCGACGTCCGCCCAGGTCAGGGCGAAGTCGACCGACAGGCGCTCGACCATCTCGCGGGCACGCTCGAGACGGGCCTCTCGGGTGCGCTCGCCCTCGGCGAGCAGCCCCGGTGACTCGGGGTCGTGCAGGTAGCTGAGGAGGTGGACACTGACCCCTGCGGCGCGGCACGAGATCTCCGCTCCACGGACCAGGTCGACCCCCAGCTCGAGGCTCGCGACGGCGGCCTCGGCCCAGCCTCGGGTCGTGTCGTGGTCGGTCAGCGCGACGACGTCGAGCCCGGCCAGCGCGGCCTGGGCGACGAGGTGCGCCGGTGCGTCCGTCCCGTCCGAGGCACTCGAGTGGGTGTGGAGGTCGATGCGCACACGCGCAAGGATAGGGCTCGCCGGGTGTGCCGCGTCCGGACCTCAGGTGCGACCATGGGGTCATGTCTGCCGAGCACACCGAAGCCCCTGACGACCAGCCCCTGGAGGACCGCGGAGCCAACCGGTCCCAGCGTCCCTCGTCGGAGGCCTTCCTGTCCTTCATCGCCGGCCAGTGGGCGCAGGCTGCCACCGGGGCTGGTGCGCGGTGCGCACCCGCCCCGGTGGCACCGTACGCCGCGCACCGCCGTGAGCGGCTCTCGGAGCTGTTCCCGGGCGAACGCCTGGTGGTACCCGCCGGGACGCACGTGGTGCGGTCCAACGACACCGACTACCGCTTCCGCCCGCACTCGGCCTTCGCCCACCTGACCGGGCTGGGGACCGACCAGGAACCGGACGCCGTGCTGGTGCTGCACCCGGTCGAGGACCGCCACGAGGCGGTGCTGCACATCCGGCCGATGGCCGGGCGGGACAGCCGCGAGTTCTTCGCCGACGCCCGCTACGGGGAGTTCTGGGTGGGCGCCCGTCCCTCGCTCACCGACCTCGCCGACCTGACCGGGGTGCGCACCGCACCGCTCGAGGAGCTGACCGACGCGCTGGCCAAGGACGTCGGCCCCGGCGGGGTACGGCTGCGCGTGGTCCCTGGTGCGGACGCCTCCGTGAGTGCGACCGTCGACCGCCTCCGCGGCGACGCGGACCTCACCGCGGCGCAGACCGAGGCGGCCGACGCCGAGCTCGCCGAGGCCCTCAGCGAGCTGCGGCTGGTCAAGGACGAGCACGAGATCGAGCAGATGCGGCGGGCCGTGGCCGCGACGGTCACCGGGTTCGCCGAGATCGTGCGCGCACTTCCCCGTGCGACGGCGCACCGGCGGGGTGAGCGCGTCATCGAGGCGACCTTCGACGGGCACGCCCGCGAGGAGGGCAACGCGGTGGGGTACGAGACCATCGCCGCAGCCGGGGAGAACGCGACCACGCTGCACTGGATCCGCAACGACGGCGCGGTGCGCACCGGCGAGCTCGTGCTCGTCGACGCCGGGGTCGAGGTCGAGTCCCTCTACACCGCGGACATCACCCGCACCCTGCCGGTGGACGGCTCGTTCACCGAGGTCCAGCGGCGGGTCTACCAGGCGGTGCTCGACGCCGCCGACGCAGCGTTCTCGGTGGCCCGTCCAGGAGCGAGGTTCCGTGACGTGCACGCTGCCGCCATGGAGGTCATCGCCGACCGGCTCGCGGGCTGGGGCCTGCTGCCCTCGACCGTCGAGGAGTCGCTGTCTCCCGAGGGGCAGTTCCACCGGCGGTGGATGGTCCACGGCACCAGCCACCACCTGGGCCTGGACGTGCACGACTGCGCCCTGGCCCGCCGGGAGATGTACCTGGACGCCGAGCTCGTCCCGGGCATGGTCTTCACGATCGAGCCGGGGCTGTACTTCAAGGCGGACGACCTGGCCGTGCCGCAGGAGTACCGCGGGATCGGGGTGCGGATCGAGGACGACGTCCTGATCACTGCCGACGGGCACGAGAACCTCTCGGCGGCCCTCCCCCGACGGCCCGAGGACGTCGAGGCCTGGATGCGCACCCTCCTGCCGCACTGACCGGGCGGCTGCCGCACCGACCGGGCGCGCGGCCGCGGGTCAGCCCTCGTGCTGCCGGGGTCCGCTCGCTCCGTCCGGCGAGGTCCGTCCGGTGGCCTGGTCGTGCGGGGTGGTGTGCGGGGTGGGCGAGGCGTACGGGTCCTGCCCGACGCCCGGGTCCCGCTCACCGGGGGCCGTCGAGGCCACGGGTCGGGCCGGGGTGGGCATCGGACGCCCTCCACCCAGCTCGGTGAGCAGCGTGCGGGCCCGGTGCGCGTGCTCACCCGCGCAGAGCACGGCGTACGTCGAGGCGACGATCTGGCTCGACGAGGTGAAGTCGCGCTTACCACTGGTGAACGAGTACGAGATGATCGAGAACAGGATGCCGAAGGCGGCGCCGATGGCCACGGCGGGGAAGATCGGCAGCGCTGCCTGCTCGGGGCCGGAGAACATCCACAGCAGGAGACCCACGAACAGCCCGAGCCACGCGCCCGAGGCCAGCCCCGCCAGCGCGACCCGCGAGTAGGTGAGCCGTCCGGTGACCCGCTCGACCATCCGCAGGTCGGTGCCGACGATCGTGACGTGCTGGACGGGGAACTCCTTGTCCGAGAGGTGGTCCACGGCCTTCTGCGCCTCGAGATAGGTGTCGTAGGTGGCGATCGTGTCGCCACGCGGCGGCGTCGGCACGGCAGGGACACGGGCTGACCGGTTCATGCTCATGGCACGATTGTCGCCCACGGCGCCAGCACCGGCCAGGCTTGGCGGCAGGGCGCGCACTACGCTGACCGCGTGAGCACCGTCGGAACCCGTGTCTTCGCAGCGCGCCTCGCCGGGACGGCGGTCTTCGACCCCCTCGGCGACCAGGTGGGCCGGGTGCGCGACGTCGTCGTCCTGCTGCGCTCCAAGGGTGCCCCGCGGGCAGTGGGCCTGGTCGTCGAGGTCCCGGGCCGACGACGTGTCTTCCTCCCCCTGACCCGGGTGACGAGCGTCGACGCCGGCCACGTCATCAGCACCGGGCTGGTCAACATGCGACGGTTCGAGCAGCGGGCCAGCGAGACGATGGCCATCGGCGAGCTCCTCGACCGGGAGGTCGAGCTCGTGGACGGCAGCGGGTCGGCGACCGTCGTCGACCTGGCCATGGAGCAGCAGCGCACCCGCGACTGGCTGATCACCAAGGTCTACGTGCGTCGCCAGTCCAGGAGCAAGTCCGGCCTGGGGATCCGGCGACGGGGCGAGACCCTCCTGGTGGACGTCGAGGACGTCGTGACGCTCGCGGCGGGCACCGACGTGCAGGGCGCCGAGCTGCTGCTCGCCTCCTACGAGGGGCTCAAGCCCGCGGACTTCGCCGACATCCTGCACGACATGGGCACCACCCGGCGGCTCGAGGTCGCGGCCGCGCTGCCCAACGAACGACTCGCCGACGTCCTGGAGGAGCTCCCCGAGGACGACCGCGTGGCGATCCTCACCGGCCTGGCCGCGAACCGGGCAGCGGACGTCCTGGACGCGATGCAGCCCGACGACGCCGCCGACCTGCTCAGCGAGATCCCGCAGGACCAGGCCGCCCAGCTGATCGAGCTGATGGAGCCCGAGGAGGCCCGCGACGTCCGGCGGCTGCTGGCCTACGAGGAGAACACCGCCGGCGGTCTGATGACCACCGAGCCGGTCGTGCTGCCCCCCGAGACCTCGGTGGCCGCCGCACTGGCGCACGTGCGCCGTCAGGACCTGACCCCCGCGCTGGCCTCGATGGTCTTCGTGGTGCGCCCACCGCTCGAGACACCCACCGGCAGGTTCCTGGGGGTGGTCCACATCCAGCGGCTGCTGCGGGAGGCCCCGCACGACCCGATCGGCGGGTTCATCGACGCGGAGATCGAGACGGTGACCCCTGACGCTCCCCTGGGTCAGCTGACCCGGCTGCTCGCCACGTACAACCTGCTCGCCCTGCCCGTGGTCGACGAGGAACGGCGCCTGCTGGGCGCGGTCAGCGTCGACGACGTGCTGGACCACCTGCTGCCCGACGACTGGCGGGAGTCCGACGACGAGGAGACCGACCGTGTGATGGACGAGCGGATGGAGACCGGCCGTGGATGACCGGCTCGACACCCCCAAGGACAGCCGTCGGACCTGGCGTCCTCGGTTGGACCCCGACATCATCGGCAGGGGCGCCGAGGCCTTCGCCCGCTTCATGGGCACCGGCCGTTTCCTGCTCTACATGACCGGCTTCGTGATCGTCTGGGTGATCCTCAACGCGGTGGCCCTGTGGGGTCTGCGCTGGGACCCGTACCCGTTCATCCTGCTCAACCTCTTCTTCTCGGTGCAGGCGTCCTACGCCGCCCCGCTGATCCTGCTGGCGCAGAACCGCCAGGACGACCGGGACCGGGTGAGCCTCCAGCAGGACCGGCAGCGCGCCGAGCGGTCGCTGGCCGACACCGAGTACCTGGCCCGCGAGATGGCCTCGCTGCGGATCGCGCTGGGCGAGGTCGCGACCCGCGACTTCGTCCGGTCCGAGCTGCGCAACCTGCTCGAGGACGTCGTGGCCGACCGCGCCCGCGCCGAGGGTGACGGCGGCCCCCCGGCGCGTGAGGACCGGGGCCAGCGGTACCAGGGCTGACCGGGACGCGGGATCAGCCGGTCGTCTCGGCGAGCAGGGCCCGCAGCCGGTCGAGCAGCTCCGTCGGACCGGCGACCTCGAGCCGCTGTGCGTCGCCGCGGCCCCACAGCCAGCGGTCGAGGTCCCAGGCAGCACCCGTCACGGTCAGGTCGCTCGCCCCGTCCGCGGGTTCCCCACGGTCGACCGCGGCGGCGTCCAGGTCGTGGGTCGTCCCGGTGGTCGGCGAGGTCCCCGCGAAGCGTCCCAGCCGCACGGTCCAGCGGTCGGGGTGGTTGCTGCACCGCAGCACGACGGTGGTCCCGTCGGGGGTGAACGTGCCCCAGGCGGGAACGCCGTCGAGCATGACCGTCAGCACCTCGTCCACACCGTCGGCAGCGAGGTCGACCGGGGGCGGGCGGACGGCGAGGCCTGCCGTGAGCTCGGCGTCCACCCGGTGCACCAGGGCCTCGTGCGCCTGGCGCCGCGCGACCCAGCCGACGGTGCCGCCGGCCTCGTGCCAGGACCAGCAGGGCTGCTCGGGCCGGTGCGCCTCGAGGGCGGCGAGCAGCGCGGTGCCGGCGCGGGCGGCCCCGGTGATGGGCTCGTCGGCCACGGGCTCGGGGACGTCAGGCCCCTCGAGGCCCTCGGCGACCACCCGCGACCAGGTGTGCTGCACCTCGGTGAGGTGGTGCAGCAGGTCGGCGGCGGTCCAGCCCGGGCAGGTGGGGACCGGGGTGGTCGACGGTGCGTCCGCGAGCGCCTCGAGGAAGCGTTCGGACTGCTCGCGGACGGTCATCACGTAGGCCTCGTGGTCCATGGGACCAACCTAGGTGCGGGCTGGTCGCAGCACACCGCGGAGAGCTCACGACCCCAGGGCCCAGGCGGTCCTGCACGGCGCACCTACGATGGGGGCATGCCGTCCCCCACCGTCGAGTCCGTCACCGCCGCCCTCGCCGGGGTCATCGACCCCGAGATCCGTCGCCCCATCACCGAGCTCAAGATGGTGCGGTCGGTCGACCTGACCGCCGAGGGCTCGGGGTGGGCCGTCGTGGTGGGAATCGACCTGACCACGGCGGGCTGCCCGCTCAAGGACACGATCACCCGCGAGGTCACCGAGGCCGTGCAGGCCCTCGACGAGGTCACCTCGGTCCGGGTCGAGCTGGGCGCGATGAGCGCCGAGCAGCGCGCCGAGCTCAAGTCGATGCTCCGGGGCGGGGCCGCCGAGCCGGTCATCCCGTTCGCCCAGCCCGACAACCTCACCCGGGTGTACGCGATCGCCTCGGGGAAGGGCGGCGTGGGCAAGTCCTCGGTCACGGCGAACCTCGCGGTCGCGATGGCCGCCGACGGCATCAAGGTGGGGGTGCTCGACGCCGACGTGTACGGGTTCTCGATCCCGCGCATGCTGGGTGTCTCGCAGACCCCGACCAAGGTCGACGACATGATCCTCCCGCCGGTGGCGCACGGGGTGAAGGTCATCTCGATCGGGATGTTCGTCCCGGCAGGGCAGCCCGTGGTGTGGCGAGGGCCGATGCTGCACCGGGCGCTCCAGCAGTTCCTCGCCGACGTGTTCTGGGGCGACCTCGACGTGCTGCTGCTCGACCTGCCGCCGGGGACCGGGGACATCGCGATCTCGGTCGCGCAGATGCTTCCCTCGAGCGAGCTGCTCGTGGTCACCACCCCGCAGGTCGCGGCGGCCGAGGTCGCCGAGCGCGCCGGGTCGATCGCGACCCAGACGCGCCAGCACGTGGTGGGTGTCGTGGAGAACATGTCCTGGCTCGAGCAGCCCGACGGCAGCCGGCTCGAGGTCTTCGGCTCGGGGGGCGGTCAGCGGGTCGCCGAGAACCTCTCGCGGATCACCGGGACCGACGTGCCGCTGCTCGGCCAGGTGCCGCTGGACCCCCGGCTGCGCGAGGCGGGCGACGGAGGGACCCCGGTGACCCTGACCGACCCGGACTCCGCCGCGGCGCGGGTGCTCCGCGAGGTCGCCTCGGGCCTGGTGCGCCGCTCGCGCGGGCTCGCCGGCCGATCCCTGGGGCTGTCACCCGTCTCGCACTGAGCACGTCCCCGGCACGCCACCTCTCCGACCCGTCCTGGTGGCCACCCCGGGGCTCGGGCATGTTGGAAAGTGTTGAGTTGTGGTGGATACTGTTTCCATGCTCGCGACCCAGCGCCAGGAGCTCATCCTGACCGAGATCCGTTCGCGCGGAGCGGTCCGGGTGGCCGACCTCGTGACCAGCCTGGACGTCTCGGACATGACCATCCGGCGCGACATCGCCGAGCTGGCCCGCCGCGGCCTGGTCCACCGGGTGCACGGCGGAGCGGTCGACGCCCGGCACGCGGCCCACGAACCCGGCTTCGGCGCCAAGCGCGGCCTCGCCGCGCACGAGAAGTCCGCGATCGCGGCCCACGCCCTGACCCTGGTCGAGGCCGGAGGCGCCGTCGCGCTGTCCGCCGGGACGACCACGCACCTGCTCGCCGAGCTCATCGCCGCCGACACCACGCTGCGTCCGCTCACCGTGGTGACCAACTCCCTGCCTGCCGCCGAGGCGCTGCACCGCCCCGAGGACCGTGAGCTCACCGTCGTGCTCACCGGCGGGACTCGCACCCCCTCGGACGCCCTGGTCGGGCCGGTCGCGACCGGGGCGCTGGCCACCTTGCGGGTCGACACCCTCTTCCTCGGCGTGCACGGCCTGGACCTCACCGCAGGGCTGACCACCCCCAACCTGCTCGAGGCGGAGACCGACCGCGCCCTGATCGCCGCCGCGGGGCAGACCGTGGTGCTCGCCGACCGCACCAAGTGGGGCGCGATCGGCCTGAGCCGCATCGTCGACCTGACTGCCGTCGACGTCCTGATCACCGATGACCGCCTGCCCGAGGAGGTCCGCGCCACCGTGCAGGACGTCGTCGGGCACCTGGTCGTCGTCCGTCCCGCCCACCCCACCGAGGAGCACCCGTGACCGACCTCCGGCGAACCGCCACCACCCTCGCCGACGGTCGCGAGCTGATCTACTTCGACGACTCCCCGGACCACGTCTCGGGCGCCCGGACCCGGCGGCTGGACGACCCCCGCCCGCTGCCGGACAGGTTCGCCCCGGTCGTCGGGCCCGACGGCGTCGCGCGGCCGGTGACGGGCCCCGAGATGCGACTCGACCCGCTCACCGGGGACTGGATCCCGATGGCCTCCCACCGGATGAACCGGACCTTCCTCCCGGCCGCGGACTCGTGCCCGCTGTGCCCGGCGACCCCCGGCGCCGCGTACTCCGACGGGGAGATCCCGGACACCGACTACGACGTCGCCGTCTTCGAGAACCGGTTCCCGGCGCTCATGCAGCTCCCGGGGGTCACCCTGGAGGACGGCTGGTCGGTGGACGGCGAGGCCGTGTGGCCCGCCCGACCCGCCGCCGGGCGGTGCGAGGTGGTGTGCTTCAGCTCGGACCACAGCGGCTCCTTCGCGGGCCTGACACCGCGACGTGTGCGGACGATCATCGAGGCCTGGGCCGACCGCACCACCGCGCTCAGCGACCTGCCCGGCATCGAGCAGGTCTTCTGCTTCGAGAACCGCGGCGCGGAGATCGGCGTCACCCTCCCCCACCCGCACGGTCAGATCTACGCCTTCCCCTTCGTCACCCCGCGCACCCAGGCGATGCTGCGCCAGGCCGCCGCTCACCGTGAGCGCACCGGGGGCCACCTGCTGCGCGAGGTGCTCGACGCCGAGCTGCGGGCCGGGACCCGGGTCGTGCTGGAGTCCGAGCACTGGGTGGCGTACGTCCCGGCCGCCGCCCGGTGGCCGGTCGAGGTCCACCTGGCCCCGCGTCGCGACGTGCTCGACCTTCCGGGCCTGACCGACGCCGAACGGGACGACCTGGCCACCACCTACCTCACGCTGCTGGGCCGGCTGGACAGGTTCTTCGTGGAGCCCGAGACCGGCGCACCCATCCCCCTGCCCTACATCTCGGGCTGGCACCAGGCCGTGGTCGGCGAGGGTCGCGAGCTGGGTCGCCTGCACCTGCAGATCTTCTCGGTGCTGAGGGCCCCCGGCCGGCTCAAGTACCTCGCCGGGGTCGAGTCGGGCCAGGCGGCCTGGATCAGCGACACCACCCCCGAGCGCATCGCCGCCCGTCTGCAGGAGGTCTCCGCATGAGCGTCGAGTGGATCGAGTCCTGGGACCGGGACGCCGGGGCAGCCCGGGTGGCCACGGCGTTCGCCGAGCGCTTCGGCGGTGAGCCCGACGGCCTGTGGTCCGCTCCCGGCCGGGTGAACGTGATCGGTGAGCACACCGACTACAACGGAGGGCTGTGCCTGCCGATCGCCCTTCCGCACCGCACCTACGTCGCGCTGCGCAGCCGGCCCGACGACGTCGTGCGGCTGGCCTCTGCGCAGGAGCCCGCAGCCGGCCTGCGCACGGTCCGTCTCGAGCAGGTCGGACCGGGCACGGTGCAGGGGTGGACGGCCTACGCCGTCGGCGTGGCCTGGGCGCTGCGCGCGGCCGGGCACGACGTCCGCGGGTTCGACGCGGTCGTGGACTCGTGCGTGCCGTACGGCGCAGGGCTGTCGTCCTCGGCTGCCCTCGAGTGCGCCGTGGCCGTGGCGCTGGACGAGGTGCACGGCCTGGGCCTGGCGGGCGACGACGCCGGTCGCACCCGGTTGGTCGCCGCGTGCATCCGCGCCGAGAACGAGATCGCCGGCGCCCCGACCGGAGGCATGGACCAGTCGGCCTCGCTGCGGTGCCGCGCCGGTCACGCCCTGCTCCTGGACTGCCGCGACGGGTCGACCCGCCACATCCCCCTGGACCTCGCGGCCCACGACCTCGCCCTGCTCGTCATCGACACCCGGGCCGCCCACCAGCTCGCCGACGGCCAGTACGCCGCGCGGCGCGAGACGTGCGAGCGGGCCGCGGCCCACCTGGGCCTGAGGACCCTGCGGGAGGTGGACGACCTCGAGGCGGCGCTGGCCGCGCTGACCGGCGCCGTGGACGGTGAGGGCGGTGCTGTCGCCCGCCGACGGGTACGCCACGTGGTCCGCGAGAACGCCCGCGTCGAGCTGGTCGAGCAGCTTCTCGACAGCGGCGCGGTCCAGGAGATCGGACCGGTGCTGACCGCCGCCCATGCCTCGCTGCGGGACGACTACGAGGTGAGCTGCGCCGAGCTCGACCTCGCCGTCGACACCGCGATCGCCGCGGGTGCACTGGGTGGTCGGATGGTGGGCGGGGGCTTCGGTGGCTCCGCTGTCGCCCTGGTCCGGACGGCGGACCTCTCCGCGGTGGCCACCGCTGTCGCACGCGCCTTCGACCGCCAGGGCATGACCGCCCCGGCCTTCCTGGTCGCGATCGCAGACGGACCTGCCGGGCGCGACTGACGGCCGGCGGGACCCTGCAAGCCGGCCGGGTCCCGTGACACAGGCTCGGTGAGGGGTCCGCGCCGCGGTCCGCGCCCACCGGAGGTCGCCGTGCCACCTGGAGCGTCGTGCACGACGGTGGGCGCGCGATGCCCGGTGCGGATCGTGACCGCGTCGTGACACCGTGGGAGCGCTGTCTTCGGTACGGTTTCCTCGCGCAGCCAGGACCGATCCGGGGGGACCGGCCGGCTGCGGTGAGCACGGGGGCACCGATGATCGACGCACGCGCCGGATGCCGCCCTCGGCGTGCCGATGTGCCGGGGCACCGCGACGAGGCATCGCCACGACTCCTCGCGAACGTGACACAACGTTCTGACTCCCCCGTACGTCCTCCTCCAAGGGGGGGCACCCCTCGCCGATGTCATCCCACAGGACGATCTGCGCGCCCGGCGCCGATCGCTACGTTCTCCACGAAGCCCCGCCCGCACGCCTGACCGAGAGGTTCTGTCATGACGACCACGCTCCGCACCGCCACCGCGTCAGGCGGCATGGCCCTCCTGCTGGTCCTCGCCGGCTGCTCGACGGGCGGAGGTGACGAGAGCAGCACCCCCGAGGCGGGTCCGCTCGACGCGTTCTTCGAGCAGATGTACGGCGAGTGGTCCGAGGAGGACAGCAACGCCAAGCAGAACGAGGTCGAGGAGATCACTGCCAGGTGCATGCAGGACCTCGGCTTCGAGTACACGCCCGTGGACTACTCCTCGATGAGCGGCGGGAGCTACTCCTCGGACGACCTCGACGTGGAATGGGGCAGCAAGGAGTTCGCCGAGAAGTACGGCTACGGGGCGACCACCGACCCCTGGGGCGACGCCGAGGAGCCCATGCCCGACGAGGGTGAGGGTCAGGAGTGGTTCGACCCGAACCAGGAGTACCTCGAGTCGATGTCCGAGACCGAGCAGGCGGCCTACTACGAGGCTCTCTACGGCGTCCAGACCTTCGACGAGTCCGACCCTGAGGCCGAGGTCGAGTGGGACTGGGAGCAGGCCGGCTGCAGCGGCAAGGCCCAGCACGAGGTCTGGGACACCGACGGCGGCTTCAACGACCCGCAGTTCGAGGCCCTCCAGGAGGAGATGAACACCATGTGGGAGAGCTCGATGAACGACCCCCGGGTGACCGAGCTCAACAGCAAGTGGTCGACCTGCATGGCTGACGCCGGCTACAGCGGGTTCGCCGCGGTCGGCGACGCGGAGAACTCGATCCACGAGCGGGTCAACGCGATCTACGACGGCTACGAGTGGACCGAGGACTCGACCGAAGAGGACTGGGAGGCCTTCCAGGCGACGGTGGACAGCCAGCTCGCAGAGATCACCGAGGAGGAGATCGCCACGGCCGTCGCCGACTGGGAGTGCAAGGACAAGATCCGCTACGACAAGGTCCAGCGCGACGTGAACTTCGAGTACCAGCAGGAGTTCGTCGACGCCCACAAGGCCGAGCTCGAGGCGTGGGTCGCAGCGTTCAACGAGGCCAGCTGACCGCGACACGACCCCGCGCAGCCCGACCTGCGCACTCCTGACCACGCGCCACGAGAGGCCTGTACGATGATCCGGACGTCCCCCCGCACGGCGACCGCCGTGCTGCCCGCCACGACCCCGAGGCGGGGGCGGCCGTGAAGGTCTCGACGATGACGGGCTCGACCCGCACGATCTGGATCATCGCAGCCGTCGCGGTGGTGAGCCTGATCGCGGGCATCGGACTCAGCAAGCTGATCATCTCCCCGGCCCAGGCGGCCGCGAACGCCGAGCCGCCCGAGGCCGGTCCCATCACCGTCCCCGTGGAGTCACGCGCGCTGGCCAACGACGTCACCATCCGTGGTGACGCGATCTACGAGGACCCGGTCCAGGTGACCGTCGAGACCGGCGACATCGGCGGCCCGGCGATCGTCACCGGGCAGGTCCCCGAGGTCGGGGCGACCCTCGAGGCGGGGGCGGTCATGCTCGAGATCACGGGTCGGCCGGTGATCCTGCTGCCCGGCGAGCTGCCGGTGTACCGCACGCTGCGGGCCGGGGTGTCGGGCCCCGACGTGCTCCAGCTCAAGCAGGCGCTGCTCTCCCTGGGCATCGACCCGGGTGGTGCGGAGTCCGACGCGTACGACGCCGCGGCCGCGGCGGGGGTCGCCGAGCTGTACAACCGGATCGGCTATCCCGCACCGTCGGCGAGCGAGGACGCCGGCGCCACCGTCGACAGCGCTCGCGCCGCCGTACGCTCCGCCGAGGAGCAGGTCGCCTCGTCGCAGCGTGAGCTGACCGCGGCCCGTGCCGGGGTGCAGCACTCCGAGCGGGTTCGCCTGCAGGCCGAGGTCAACAGCGCCCAGGCCCGCCTCGACCTTGCCCGACAGGCCTGCGACGCACCGGTCGAGGGACAGCTCTGCGACCCGGGTGCGGTCGTCGAGGCCGACGGCGCGCTCGCCTACGCGATCGCCGCCCGCGACGAGGGCAACGTCGCACCCGACGTGTCGTCGCAGCAGGCAGCGCTCGCCTCGGCCCAGCGAGCACTTGCCGAGGCGCAGCAGGACCTGTCCGCCGCGCAGCGCGACACCCTCACCCCACTGCCGGCCAGCGAGGTGGTCTACCTGTCCACGACACCGCGCCGGGTCGACCAGGTCACGGTGAGCCGCGGCTCGACCGTGACCGGCTCGGTGATGAGCGTCTCGGGCGCGACCCTGCAGATCGCGGGCTCGGCCTCCGACGTCGATGCCCGGCTCCTCACCGTCGGTGCCGAGGCGATCATCACGCTCCCCGGCGGCGTGGACGTCCCGGGGACCATCGAGTCCATCGGCGCGCCACCGACGACGACCTCCGGGGACGGCGGGGACGGTGGATCGGGTGGCTCCTCCGGCAGCGACTCGGGTCGCAAGCGCATCATCATCGTGCCCGGGGAGCTCACCGAGGAGCAGCGCGCTGAGCTCCAGGGCTCGAACGTGCGCGTACGGGTCCCGGTCAGCTCGACCGGCGGCGAGGTGCTCGCCGTGCCCACCGCAGCGCTCTCGGCCGGTCCCGGGGGCGAGGCTCGTGTCGAGGTTCTCGACGGCGACGGTGTCTCGACCCTCGTGACGGTCGAGACCGGGCTCGCTGCCGGCGGCTTCGTCGAGGTCACCGCGGTGGACGGCGGGAAGCTGGGCGTCGGCGACCGTGTCGTCGTGGGGATCACCCGTTCCAGCGGGGACGACGAGGACGAGGAGTCGGGTTCCTCGGACACGCAGACCGAGGAGACCGACGAGGCTGAGACCCAGGACGCGGCCGGCTGATGACCGCCGTGGACCTCTTCGAGAACCCGGCACCGCACCCGGAGCCGGATCCTGTCGACAGCCGACCGCCCGCGGTGATCGAGCTGCGCCGGCTGACCCGCTCGTTCCCCGGCGAACCGCCGGTCGAGGCCCTGCGCGACGC
This sequence comes from Actinotalea alkalitolerans, assembly GCF_023369855.1. Taxonomy (GTDB): domain Bacteria; phylum Actinomycetota; class Actinomycetes; order Actinomycetales; family Cellulomonadaceae; genus Actinotalea. The sequence goes on from NZ_JAMBPP010000002.1 coordinate 166,186, forward strand.
CGACCTGCGGATCGAGCTCGGTGAGTACGTCTCGATCATCGGCCCCTCGGGCTCGGGGAAGTCGACGCTCCTGCACATCCTGGGGCTCCTGGACCGCCCCACCTCGGGCGACTACCTGCTCGACGGGGTCGCCACCGGCACCGCCTCGGAGAAGGTCCGGGCACGGCTGCGTGGGGGCCGGATCGGGTTCGTCTTCCAGTCGTTCCACCTCCTGCCGCACCGCACGGTGCTCGACAACGTGCTGCTCGCGACCCTGTACAGCGGTGTCCCCCGTGGTGAGCGACGCGACCGGGCCCTGGCCGCGCTCGAGCGCGTGCACATGTCGCACCGTCTCGACTTCCTTCCCACGGTCCTGTCGGGTGGTGAACGTCAGCGCGTGGCGATCGCCCGTGCGGTGATCGCCTCCCCGCACGTCCTCCTGGCCGACGAGCCCACGGGCAACCTCGACACATCCAACTCGGCCGACGTGCTCGACCTGTTCGACGAGCTCCACCGTGACGGGCTGACCCTCGTGGTGATCACCCACGACGCCACGGTCTCCAGCCGCGCCGAGCGACGGGTCCGCATCTCCGACGGCACGCTCACCGAGGTGGCCTGATGGTGCGGTGGCCGAAGGTGCGGCGCCGCTCCGGACGACCACCTCGGGACCCGCGTCCGGCGCGCTCGCGCCGTGCCAGGTGGCTGCACCTCCCGGCGCGGCTGAGGCGATCGGGGACCCCGCCCGTGCCCGTCCTCGCCGGGGGCGGTGCACTGGACCGGTTCGGCATCCGCGACCTCGTGGCCGAGTCCGCGCACGGGATCGGGGCGCGTCCCGGGCGGCTCGTGCTGACGATCGTCGGCACCGTGCTCGGCATCGGCTCGCTGGTGGTGACCATCGGGCTGGCCCAGACCGCCGCCGGTCAGATCGCCCGCCAGTTCGACGCGGTGGCCGCGACGCAGGTCCTCGTGCAGCCCACGACGAGCCGGACGCAGGGTGGTGAGCGTGCGATCGGGCGGATCCCCTGGGACGTCGAGGACAGGATGGTGCGTCTGGCCGGGATCGAGGCCGTCGGCGCGGTCGGCAGCGTCAACACCAACAACGCCCGGATCACCGCGGTGCCGGTCAACGACCCCTCGGCGGCCGCGGCCGTCGCCCCGCAGGTGCTCGCCACCACACCGGGCCTCCTCGAGGCGGTGCGCGGCACCGTCGTGACCGGTCGCTACTTCGACGCCGGGCACGACGCGCGTGCCGACCGGATCGTCGTGCTGGGTGCCCGCGCGGCCCAGCGGCTCGGCGTCCACCGGGTGGACCGGCAGCCCTCGATCTTCATCGGCGAGCGGTCGTACACGGTGATCGGCGTGATCGACGGTGTCCAGCGTCGCGGAGACCTGCTCGACGCCGTGATCCTGCCCGTGGGCACCGCCCGGGCCGACTTCGGCATGACCCAGCTCGAGCAGGCCCACGCGACGATCGCCGTCGGCGCCGGGTCGGTGGTGGGTGAGCAGACGCCCTGGGCACTGGACCCCTCGCGCCCGGAGACCTTCGAGGTGCAGGTCCCGCCGAGCGGCTCCCAGGTCCAGCAGAACGTCCAGGCCGACATCAACTCGATCTTCCTGGCCCTGGGCGCGGTGGCGCTCCTGGTCGGTGGACTCGGTATCGCGAACGTCACCCTGCTCTCGGTCATGGAGCGGGTGGGCGAGATCGGCCTGCGTCGTGCGCTGGGTGCGACACGGACGAACATCGGGAGCCAGTTCCTGGTTGAGTCCGTGGTCATCGGTCTGCTGGGCGGCCTGATCGGTGCCGCGCTGGGGGTGCTGGTCGTGGTCGGGGTCTCGTTCGGCAAGGAGTGGACGCCGATCCTGGACAACGCCGTCGTGGCCGGCGCGGCGCTGCTGGGCGGGGTCATCGGCCTGGGTGCGGGAACCTACCCCGCACTCAAGGCCGCTGCGATCGAGCCGATCACCGCGCTGCGCGGCGGCACCTGAGCCCTACCTGCCCGGCTGCGGGCCGGTCGCTCACCGGGGACGGCGGCCGACGTCCTCGTGCATCGCGTAGAAGATCGAGTAGGGCGTCGCTGCGAGGTCGACCGGGCGGTCGGCGAGCTCCTGGAAGAGCTCACCGATCCGGCGGTCCAGCTCGGCCACGGCCGGCGCGTCCAGGCGCACTCCCAACCGCACCGTACGGACGCCGGCCGGGTCCGCCTCGGCGACCTCGGCCACGAAGGTGTCGATCAGCACCTGGCCCATGGTCGGGCCGCCCGGGGTGCGCCAGGACTTGCGGGTGGCGAGGTAGGGCACCTCGCGGGCTCCCCGGGTCCCCCGCCGTTCGGGCTGGGCGGCCAGGAAACCGCGCTCGGCCAGCGTGCGGACGTGGTGGTAGGTGGTGGCCGGGTCGCGGCCCAGCCGGTCGGCGATCTCCTTGTTGGTCAGCGCCTCGTCGAGGCACAGCCGCAGGATCCGGATCCGCACCACCGAGGCCAGCGCCCGCGCGTCGGCCTCGAGGGTCGCGTCGTCGGTCGCCTCGTCGTCGTCCATACTCGATCCTACCCACTGATTGACATCTCCCAATCAGTCACGTCATGATCCGTCCATGAGCACCACCTCCGTCACGCGACGCCGGTCGCTGGTGCACCACCGCAACTTCCGCCAGCTCTGGGTCGGCGACGCCCTCGGCCAGTTCGGCGCGCAGCTCACCGGGCTCGCCCTGCCCGTCTTCGCCGTGACCCACCTCGACGCCACTGCCTGGCAGATGGGGGTGCTCAACGCCGCCGAGACCGCGGCCTTCCTGGTGATCGGCCTCCCGGCGGGCGCCTGGGTCGACCGGATGCGCAAGCGCCGCACACTGATCGTCGCCGACCTCGTCCGTGCCGCGGTGCTGACGGTCGTGGTGGTCGCCGCGCTCACGGGCCACGCGTCGATGCCGCTGCTCTACGTCGCGGGCCTGCTCATCAGTGCAGGAACGGTCTTCTTCGACGTCGCCCACCAGAGCTACGTCCCGGGCCTGGTCGGCCTGGACCGGATCGTCGAGGGCAACTCCAAGCTCCAGGCCACGCACTCGGTCGCGATGGTGGCCGCGCCCGCGGTGGGTGGGGCGCTGCTGCGGGTGATCAGTGCGCCCGCCCTCATCGCTGTCACGGTCGTCACCTACCTGCTCTCGGCCGCTGCCGTCGGACGCATCGACAAGCCCGAGACCCTGCCGCGACGCGAGGACCGTCGCCCGCTGCGCACCGAGATCGCCGAGGGCCTGCAGTTCGTGGTCCGCCAGCCGCTGCTCCGGCGCATCGTGGCATGCACCTCGATCGGCAACCTGTTCAACGCCGTCGCGAGTGCGCTGACCGTGATCTTCGCCCTGCGGGTGCTCGGGCTCGACGAGGCCGGGCTCGGTCTGGTGTTCTCCGCCTCGGCGATCGGTGGGCTCGTCGGCGCCGTGTCGGCCGACCGGGCCGCCCGGTGGGTCGGTGAGGGGCGGATCATCGTGCTCTCGGCGCTCGCCATGGGACCGGCCTTCACATTGAGCCCGTTGGCCCTGCCTCTCGCCGACCTCGGCGTCCCTCCCGAGGTGCCGCTGGTCGCCGGCGGAGCCCTGTTCAGCTTCGCCGTCGTGGTCTACAACGTGGCCCAGGTGAGCTTCCGGCAGCGGCTGTGCCCGCCTGCTCTGCTCGGACGGATGAACGCCTCGGTGCGGTTCATCGTCTGGGGCACCGTGCCGCTCGGCGGCCTGCTGGGAGGGCTCCTCGGGACGCAGCTGGGGATCGTGCCCACCCTGTGGGTCGCCGCCGCCGGGACGGCCCTCGCGGCACTGCCCGTGCTGCTGTCACCGCTCAGGACGATGCGCGACCTCGCCGTGCCCGACCACATCGTGCCCGACCAGACCGCGCCGACCGCTCAGACCTCGTAGGTCACCACGACCGGCGCATGGTCGCTCCAGCGCTCCTCGTAGGTCGGCGCCCGGTCCACCTCGACCGTGCGGGCCACCTCGGCCAGAGCCGGGCTCGCCAGCTGGTAGTCGATGCGCCACCCGGCATCGTTCGCGTAGGACTGCCCGCGCCAGGACCACCAGGTGTACGGCCCCGGTCCCTCGCCGCCGAACCGACGCCCCAGGTCCACCCAGCCGCCGGCGAACCACCGGTCGAGGTAGGCACGCTCCTCGGGGAGGAAGCCCGCGGCCTTGAGGTTGCCCTTCCAGTTCTTGATGTCGGCGTTGCGGTGGGCGATGTTCACGTCCCCGGCCACGACGACCCTGCCGCCCCCGGCGCGCAGCTCGGCCAGCCGTGCGGTCACCAGGTCCAGGAACAGGTACTTCTCGGCCATCGACGGCGTGCCGACCGTCCCCGAGTGGATGTACGTCGAGACGACGGTCAGCGGCTCGCCGTCGGGCAGCTCGAGGTCCGCCTCGACCCACCGACCGGTGTTGACCGGGACGCCCTGGTCCAGCCCGATGCGGATCGCGCTCATCGGCAGGCGGGAGGCGATCGCGACACCGGCACGCCCCTTGATCTCGCACGCGGCGTGGGCGAGGTCCCACAGGTCGGGCGACAGGAAGTCGCCCACCATCTCCTGCGGCGCCCGGACCTCCTGCAGCAGCAGGACGTCGGGCTTGCGCTCGTCGAGCCAGTCCCCCATCCCCCGGCGGAAGGCGGCACGGATGCCGTTGACGTTGGCGGTCGCGATGGTCAGCACCAGGACATCCAACCTCACACCACCGACATGCCCGACATCCTCGCGACCGGTCGACGACGCAGACCGCGCCGCCTCCTCAGCGCAGCGCGGCCTCGGCCGAGTCGACCACGTTGGCCAGGAGCATCGCGCGGGTCATCGGACCCACCCCACCCGGGTTGGGCGAGATCCACCCGGCGACCTCACGGACCCCGGGGTCGACGTCACCGACGAGCCGGGCCCGTCCGGTGGACTCGTCCACGCTCCGCGAGACCCCGACGTCGAGCACGACCGCACCGGGCTTGACGTCCTCCGCCCGGACGATCCCCGGCACCCCCGCGGCCGCCACGATCACGTCGGCGGTGCGCAGGTGGGCGAGCAGGTCACGCGTCCCGGTGTGGGTCAGCGTCACCGTCGCGTTGTGCTCCCGGCGGGTCAGCAGCAGCCCGATGCTGCGCCCGACCGTGGTCCCTCGACCCAGCACCACGACGTGGGCGCCGTTGACGCTCAGCCCGTACCGCCCCAGCAGCTCGAGGATGCCTCGCGGGGTGCAGGGCAGGGGTGAGTCGATCGGCTCGTTGACCCGCAGCACGAGCCGACCGAGGTTGGTGGGGTGCAGGCCGTCGGCGTCCTTGCGCGGGTCGATGCGCTCGAGCACCGCGTTGACGTCGATGCCCCGGGGCAGCGGGAGCTGGACGATGTAGCCCGTGCACGCCGGGTCGGCGTTGAGCCGGTCGATCGCCGCCTCGACGTCGGCCTGGGTCGCGTCGGCCGGCAGGTCCTCACGGATCGAGGCGATCCCCACCTCCGCGCAGTCGCGGTGCTTGCCGCCCACGTAGGCGCGCGAGCCGGGGTCGTCACCGACCAGGACCGTGCCGAGCCCGGGGACCACGCCCTGCTCACGCAGCGCGGCCACCCGCACCGCGAGCTCGGCCTTGATCGCAGCCGCCGTCGCCTTGCCGTCCAGGACCTGCGCGGTACCGGTCGGGCTCGCCGTCTCGGCCGTGCCCACGGCGCCGTCGGGCAGGGCCTCGTCGGTCGCCACCGGTGCCGCGGCGTCGGTCAGGCCGGCGCCCTCGTCGCTCGCCGTCACTGCTGCAGACCCGGGTAGAGCGGGAAGCCGTCGGTCAGGGTGCGCACCCGTGCGGCCAACGCGTCGACGTCGGCCCCCTGACCCTGGACCAGGGCCGTGGCGATGATGTCGGCGACCTCACGGAACTCGGGGTCACCGAACCCGCGGGTGGCCAGGGCGGGGGTGCCGATGCGCAGGCCCGAGGTGACGCGCGGGGGGCGCGGGTCGAAGGGCACCGAGTTGCGGTTCACCGTGATCCCGGCCGCGTGCAGCAGGTCCTCGGCCTGCTGACCGTCCAGGGCCGAGCTGCGCAGGTCGACCAGCACCAGGTGCACGTCAGTGCCACCGGTGAGCACCGAGGCGCCGGCCGCGGCGACGTCCGGGGCTGCCAGGCGTTCGGCGATGATCCGGGCGCCGTCGATGGTGCGCTGCTGCCGCTCGCGGAACCCCTCGGTCGAGGCGATCTTGAAGGCCACCGCCTTGGCCGCGATGACGTGCATCAGCGGCCCGCCCTGCTGGCCCGGGAACACCGCCGAGTCGATCTTCTTGGCGAGCGCCTCACGGGTCAGGATGAATCCCGAGCGGGGGCCGCCGATGGTCTTGTGGACCGTCGAGGAGACGACGTCGGCATGCGGCACCGGGGTCGGGTGCAGGCCCGCGGCGACCAGGCCGGCGAAGTGCGCCATGTCCACCCACAGCGAGGCGCCGACCTCCTGCGCGATCGAGGCGAAGGCCTCGAAGTCGAGCTGGCGCGAGTAGGCCGACCATCCGGCGATCAGCACCCGGGGGCGGTGCTCGAGCGCTGCGGCACGCACCACGTCCATGTCCACCAGGTAGGTCTGCGGGTCGACCCCGTACGCGGCGACGTCGTAGAGCTTGCCCGAGAAGTTGAGCTTCATGCCGTGGGTGAGGTGCCCACCGTGGGCGAGCTCGAGACCGAGGATCTTGTCCCCCGCGCTGGCCAGCGCGTGCAGGACGGCGGCGTTGGCCTGCGCCCCCGAGTGCGGCTGGACGTTGGCGTGGTCGGCACCGAACAGCGCGACGGCCCGCGAGCGGGCGAGCTCCTCGGCGACGTCGACCTGCTCGCAGCCGCCGTAGTACCGCTTGCCCGGGTACCCCTCGGCGTACTTGTTGGTCAGCACCGAGCCCTGGGCCTGCAGGATCGCGCGCGGCACGAAGTTCTCGCTCGCGATCATCTCGAGGGTCCCGCGCTGGCGGTCCAGCTCGCCGTCCAGGACGGCGGCGATCTCCGGGTCCAGCTCGGACAGGGACTGGTTCATGACATCGGAGCTCATGCTTCTCCTCGCCTCAGCAGTGCATGTGGGGATCCCGGGATCGGTCCGGGCACACACACGTGGTGTGGTGACCGAAGGGCCCAGGCGTACGACCCGAAGTCTGCTGCTGCGTCGCTCCCCGGTGGTGACCCACCCGTTCGCCAGTTGCGACGGGCCCAGCCTAGCAACCGCGGCGCGGGGTCAGGTCGTCGACCCGGTCGTGGCTGCCAGACGGGCGGACCACACGGGCCGCAGCGCCTCGTACCGCGCCTCCCAGGTCACCCCCGCGGGGCGGTCCGGGTCGACCTGCGACGACGCCCCGACAGGCAGCGACTCGTCGAGCTGCTCGAGATAGGCCTGCCATCCCGGTGCGTACCCCGTCTGGGCGATCCCGTCGTGCTGGAGCACCAGGAGCGCCCCCTCGGGGTGCTCGGTGACCGTGACGGTGACCGTGCTCGGCGCGACCCCCTCGTACTCCCAGGTCGTGACGTAGCGGTGCGGCGGGTCGCACTCGGTCACCGTGCCCGAGCAGTAGACCGATCCGTCCGTCTCGTGCGCGTCCCAGCGTCCGCCGAGGCGCAGGTCACCGGTGTAGGTGGTCATCCACCGGGCGAGGCGCGCGGGCTCGGTCACCGCGCTCCAGACGTCGGGGACGGTGGTCGCGTAGACCCGGTCGAAGGTGAGGTCGACGAGCTCGCCGCGGCGGGCGACGGAGCCGAAGGTCGTGGTCATGTGCGGTCTCCTCCTGGGTCGGTCGTGCTCGGGCGTTCGTGCACGCCCCGGGCGATCTCGGTGTCGAGCGCGTCCAGCCGCTGCGCCCACAGGGACCGGTACCGGTCCACCACGGACTCCAGGTCCTCGATCACCGCCCGGTCCAGGCTGTAGATGCGGCGTGGGCCGTCGGCGCGGCGGGTGACCGTGCCGGCGTCACGCAGCACCCGCAGGTGGCGGGCGACCGCGGGCTGGCTGATCCCGAACTCCGCCTCGACGACTGCCGAGACCTCACCGGCAGGCCGGTCGCCCGCGGCGAGGATCTCGACGAGCCGCCGTCGGACCGGGTCGCCGAGGACGTCGAGTGCGTGCACCCGAGGAGCGTATAACCAAACGCTTATACGCGGTAGTCCCTCAGCCGGTGGGGTCGGTGGCCCCGACGACGCCGTCCAGGTCCAGGTCGCCACCGCCGAGGAACTTGCGCAGGTAGGCATAGGTCAGGTCACCCGCCGTCTGGTCGTGCTGGTGGGTGTAGCCGTGCTTCTCGTACAGCGCCAGGTTGTGCACCGAGTCGCGGCCGGTGAAGACCCAGACCTCAGAGGTGTCCTCGGGCAGGTACGGCAGGATCGCGAGCAGCAGCTGGGTGCCGATCCCCTGCCCCTGCAGGTCGGGGGCGACAGCGAGCCTGCCGAGGGTCGCCTTCTGCCCCTCGAGGAGCACCCTGATCGACCCGACCAGACGGTGCCCTGCCCACCCGCCCAGGGTGATCACCCCGTCGGTGGCCAGGTCGGCACGCAGCTCGGCGAGGGTCTGGGTGAGCGGAGGGATGCTCGGATCGCCGTAGACCTGGGCCTCGGTCACGAAGGCCGCCCGGCGCAGCGTGAGGAGCTCACCTGCGTCCTCGGCGGTGACGGGCCGGATGCTGACCTCGGTGCTCATGCCCTCATGGTGGCACCCCGCCCGTCCCGGTCGCACCCGAGGCTCCCCTGACGAGACACCACCCTGATCCCTCCCAACCCCACCCGCCGCGGAGTCGTGTGAGGTTTCGGTCGCGATGCGCAGCGCCAACCTCACCCGATCGCGACGGCGAGGCGCGGGTGCGCCGCTCGGCTCGGCTAGCGTGTGCGCGTGAACAACGCCGGGCAGCACACCACCTCGAGCCCCGCAGGACCGACGCCCACCCACTGGGTGCTCAGCCTGTCCTGCCCCGACCGCCCGGGCATCGTCCACGCCGTGGCCGGCCTGCTCGCCGAGCACGGCGGCAACATCACCGAGTCCCAGCAGTTCGGCGACCCGCTCAGCGGGCTGTTCTTCATGCGGGTCCAGGTCGAGTCGACGGTCTCGGGCGAGGAGCTCAGCGCGGCCATGGCCGAGCTCGCCGACCAGTTCTCGATGACGTGGAGCCTGGACGTGGCCGGTCGGCCGATGCGCACCGTGGTCATGGTCTCCACGGCCGCCCACTGCCTGCACGACCTGCTCTTCCGCCAGCAGTCCGAGAAGCTGCCCGTCGAGATCGTGGCGGTCGTGTCCAACCACACCGACCTGGCCGGGGTCGCCGGGTTCTACGGGATCCCCTTCCACCACGTGCCGGTCACCCGCGACACCAAGCCGCAGGCCGAGGCCCGGCTGCTCGAGCTCGTGGACGAGCTCGACGTCGAGCTCGTCGTGCTCGCGCGGTACATGCAGATCATCTCCGACCCGCTGTGCCGCGAGCTCAGCGGGCGGATGATCAACATCCACCACTCGTTCCTGCCCAGCTTCAAGGGGGCGCGCCCCTACGCCCAGGCCCACGACCGCGGGGTCAAGCTCATCGGGGCCACCGCGCACTACGTCACCGGCGACCTGGACGAGGGACCGATCATCGAGCAGGACGTCGAACGGGTCGACCACAGCCGCACCGTCGAGGACCTCGTGGCCCTCGGGCAGGACGTCGAGCGTCGGGCGCTGGCCCGGGCCGTGCGCTGGCACGCCGAGCACCGCGTGCTGCTCGACGGCCACCGCACCATCGTCTTCCGCTGAGGCGGCCGTCCTCCGCTGAGACGGCGACAGCCGGCCGCGGGGCCGGCACCCACCCTCAGCGTGGCGCGACGCCGGTCCGTCGCCGTCGGCCCAGCGAGTCGATCGTCACCGCGAGCGCGAGCACCACGCCGGTGACGATGTAGCGGATCGAGCTGTCCAGGTTGAGCAGCGTCAGCCCGCTCGCGATCGAGTGGATGACCAGCACGCCGAGCAGCGCCGACCAGGCCGAGCCGCGCCCGCCGAACAGGCTCGTGCCGCCGATCACCGCCGCGGCGATCGCCGTGAGGTTGAGGTCGGACCCTCCGGTGCCCTGGTTCGCGGCGGCGAGCCGACCCGCCGAGAGCACCCCGCCCAGCGCCGCGAGGGCCGCGCACGCCATGAAGCACGAGACGTACACCCGACGCACCGCGAGCCCGGCCCGTCGGGCGGAGTCGACGTTGCTCCCGATCGCCCGCACCGAGCGACCCCAGCGGGTACGCCGCAGCAGCAGGTCCGTCCCGGCGACGAGCCCCAGGAAGACCGCGAACATCGCACCGACCCCGCGGTTGAGGTTGAGGTAGGCGACCGGGGCGAGCAGCACCACCAGCAGGACCGCCGAGCGGACGACGATCGTCCCGACCGAGGCCGCGGCGAGCTCGGCGCTCTCGCGGCGCTGCTTCTCGACCACGCGCGACCCGGCGTACGCGAGCACGACGCCGGCGACGAGCGCGTAGGAGGCCACCGGGTGCAGGAAGGTCTGCTGGCTGAAGCGGACCAACCAGGACTCGTACGGGAGGTTGATCGACCCGGTCGAGCCGAGCACCCGGACCTGAAGGCCCAGCGCGACCAGCAGGCCGGCCAGGGTGATGACGAAGCTCGGGACTCCCAGCCGGGTGAACATCACCCCGTAGAGCGCCCCGACCGCCGCGCCGAGCACGACGGCCGCCCCGACCGCGACGGCGAGCGGCCATCCCTGCTGCACCGAGCCGACGGCGACCACCGCCGCCGCGAGCCCGCTCACCGCGCCGACCGACAGGTCGATCTGACCGACCAGCAGGACCAGCACGATGCCCAGGGCCACCACCCCGGTGGTGGCCGACTGCATGGTGAGGTTGACCAGGTTGTCGGGCGAGAGGAAGTTGCTGTTGAACGCCTGGAAGACCAGGGCCAGCACGATCAGCGCGACCACCACGGGCAGGGCACCGAGCTCACGCTGACCACCGGCGCCCCAGGGTGCTCCGCCGTGCCGCCAGCTCGAGGTCCCCCCCGCGGGCCGCTGGGCCGCTCCACCCGGCGCGGTCAGCGTGCCGGCGAGTCCGTGCGAGCTCATGAGGTCTCCCCTCGGGGGTGGCGGGGCTGCGCCGCCCGGGAGCCCCCGGACAGGGCGGGACTCGCCCCGGTGATCGCGGCGATGATGTCCTCGTAGCGGGCCGTGTCGGCGTCGAAGTCCCCGTTGAGCCGACCGCGCCGCAGCACCACGACCCGATCGGCCACGGCCTGCACGTCGGCCATGTTGTGGCTCACGAGCACCACCCCGTGCCCACGGTCACGCAGCCGCTCGACGAGGTTGAGGACCTCGGCCGTCTGGGTGACGCCCAGCGCTGCCGTCGGCTCGTCCAGGATCACCACCCGAGGCTCACCGAGCAGGGCGCGGGCGATCGCCACGGCCTGCCGCTGACCGCCGGACAGGGTCGCGACGGGCACCCGCACCGAGGGCACCCGGGCGGCGAGCTGGGCCAGCAGCCGCCACGCCTCACGCTCCATGGCGATCTCGTCGAGCACCGGGCCCCGGCGCACCTCGTGGCCGAGGAAGAGGTTCTCCACGACGTCGAGGTCGGCGCACAGCGCGAGGTCCTGGAACACCGTCGCGATGCCCAGCTGGCGGGCCACCGCGGGGCTGCCCAGCTGGACCGGGACGCCCTCGAGCATCACCTCCCCGGAGTCGGGGACCGTGACGCCCGACATCACCCCGACCAGGGTCGACTTGCCCGCGCCGTTGTCCCCCACCACCGCGACCACCTCGCGGGCGTGCACGTCCAGGTCGACGTCGACCAGGGCACGCACCGCGCCGAAGCTCTGCGAGACACCCCGCAGGGAGAGCACCGCGGGCGGACGGGCCGAGACGGGCGCCGTCCGCGGGGCCGGCCCGGTGGGGCGGGGGGAAGGGACGTGCGGGTTCATCGGTCCTCCGTCGTCTCGAGCAGTCCGACCCTGCGGCACGCTGCGGCGTAGGGCTCCACGCAGATCTCCTCGACGCTGTGCACGCCACCGCGGACGATGACGCTGGGGATGTCACCGAGGGTCACCGCGACCGGTGCGAGGAGCACGCTCGGGACGCCGTGCACGGTGGCGGTCGCTGCCGGGGTCTCCCCGCGGCCGACCCGCACCGCGAGCTCGGCGGCGGTGCGCGCCTGCTGGCTGATCGCCTTGTAGACGGTCATGTGCTGGTCCCCCGACACGATGCGCTGGACGGCGGCGAGCTCGGCGTCCTGCCCGGTGACCGGCGGCACCGGGTCCATCCCCGCGGCCCGCATCGCGGAGATCGCGCCCCCCGCGGTGCCGTCGTTGCCGGCGTACACGCCCACCACCCGTCCGGAGTACTCGGTGAGCTGCCCCTGGACCCACTCCTGGGCCTTGTCGGGGCTCCAGTCAGGCGTGTCGTACTCGGCGAGCACGGTCAGCCCCGACTCGTCGAGCGCGCGGCGCAGACCCGCCTTGAGGCCTGCGACGTTCGGGTCGGTGGCCGCCCCGTGGACCAGCAGCACGCCCTGGTCCACAGCGACGTCCGGCCCGACGGCGCGGACCAGCGCCTCGCCCTGCAGCTGACCGACCCGCGTGCTGTCGTAGGCCACGAAGTAGTCCAGGTCGACGTCGGCCACGAAGCGGTCGTAGGCGATCACCGCGACCCCGCGCTCCTTGGCGGCCACCACGATGCTCTGGGCCGCGGCGGCGTCGACCGCGCCGAGCACCAGCACCTGGGCCCCCTGGGTGAGCGCCGACTCGGCCTGCTGCTGCTGACGTGCGGCGTCCTGCCCGGCGTTGGCGTACAGCACCCGGCACCCCGGGCAGCGCTCGGCGACGACCTGCTCGAAGACCGGGCGGTCGATCCCCTCGTACCGGGCGGTCTTGGACTCGGGCAGCAGCAGGGCGATCGTGGGTCGCGTCCCGTCCTGCGGGCTCGCGGTGGGCTCACCGTCGCCCGTGCAGGCGCCGAGCAGGACGCCGACCACGAGGACCAGCGCGGCGACCACGACGGACCGGCGGTGCAGCGGACGCCTCATGATCGGACCACCCCCACGGGCATCGCCGAACCCACCTGGTAGGCGTCCAGCGCCAGCGCCAGCGCACCACGGACCTCGGCCTGGTCACCCAGCGCCGAGGCGGTGACGGCGACCGGACCCGCAGTGCTGGTCATGACCCGCGCGGCCAGCGCCACGTCGAGCGGGCGCAGCAGCAGCGCCCCGGCGTGCGCGAGCTCGCCCCCGACGACGACGAGCTCGGGGTCGACGATCGCGCAGACCGCCGCGATGGCGACTCCCAGGTGGGTGCCGGCGTCGGTGACCACCTCCCGGCAGGCCTCGTCGCCGTCCAGCGCGCGGGTGACGACGTCCCGCAGGGTCAGGTGCCCGTGGGTCGGCCGCAGCCGGGCGAGCAGCGCGGGGGCCCCGACGACGGTCTCGAGGCAGCCGCGACCGCCGCACCGGCACTCGAGGCCGTCGTCCACGACGGGGACGTGGCCGAGCTCACCGGCAGCGCCGCTGCGCCCGTGGAAGACACGACCGTCGAGCAGCAGCCCGGCACCGACCCCGTGGGCGACCCGCACGTAGACGGCGTTGCGCGCCCCCCGGGCCGCGCCGAGCCGGGCCTCGGCGAGCGTGCCGAGGTTGGCGTCGTTGTCGGTGTGCACCGGCAGCCCGAGGCGCCGACCGAGCACCTCGGGGACCACCACCCCGTCCCAGCCGCGCATCAGCCCGACGGCCGAGACCTGGCCGGTGCGGACGTCCACCGGCGCCGGCAGCCCCACACCGACCGCGAGGACCTCGGCGAGGGTCGAGTCCAGGGCGTCGACCATCTCCTCGATCATCAGGGCGGCCCGGTCGAGCCCGTCGTCGGCGCGGTGCTCGCGCGGCAGCGGCAGTCGCTGCTCGGCCACCACGTGGTGGGAGACGTCGGCCAGGGCGACCCGCAGCGACCGGTCGGCGAAGTGCACGCCTGCGACCAGGCCGACGGTGCGGGCCAGGGTGACCTGCAGCGCGCGGCGTCCGCTGCGCGAGGTCGGTGTGGTCCGGAGCACGCCGGCCAGGGCCAGCTCCTTGACGATGTTGGAGATGGTCGCGGGCGACAGGCCGGTGACCCCGGAGAGCTCGACCTGGGTGATGGACCCGCGTTGCTGCACCGCGCTCACGATCCGAGCCCTGTTGGCCTCACGCAGCGACGTCTGGGATCCCGGCGTCGCCCGGTCCTTGGCCACACCGGAGGATATCGCGCGCCACGCCCCCCGCGGTTCGCGACCCTCCCCGCGGCGGTCCCCGCACCCTTGACACCGCAGGTCGCTGAGCCTTGGATGGCGGCCAGGTGGCACCACGGGACCCCGACCTGCGCCACACTGGCGAGGCGGCCCCGTGCCGCCACGAGCCCCACGCCCCCGGTGGAACCGAGGTACCAGCGACGATGCGCACCAGGACGCGCCTGCGCGTGAGCACGCACGCCCTGATCACGATGACCCTGGGCGCACTCGTGCTGACGGCCTGCACCCCGGACCGCTCACCCGCCACCACGCCGACCCCGCCACCCGACCAGGTCGAGGTCTTCTCCTGGTGGGCCAGCGGGTCGGAGAAGCTCGCGCTGGACTCCCTGGTTGCGGAGTTCGCCGACCAGCACCCCGGGACGACCTTCGTCAACGGCGGGGTGGCCGGCGGCGCGGGGTCGGTCGCCAAGGACCTGCTGCGCTCGCGGATCGCTGCTGGCGACCCGCCCGACACCTTCCAGGTCCATGCGGGCGCAGAGCTCGCCGACCACGTGGCCGCGGGCCATCTCGAGGAGCTCACCGCCCTCTACACCCGGCTGGGACTGGACGGGGTCTTCTCGGCCGACCTCCTCGAGCAGGTGAGCGTCGACGGGGCGGTCTACGCGGTCCCGACCGCGATCCACCGGGCCAACGTGGTGTGGGCGAGCACGGCCGTCCTCGAGGCGGCCGGGCTCGACCCGGGCACCTCCTACACGAACCTCGACCAGTGGTTCGTCGCGCTCGAGGCGGTGGCCGCCACCGGACGCATCCCGCTGGCGCTGGGCTCGACGTGGACGCAGGTGCACCTCCTCGAGACCGTCCTCCTGGCGGACCTGGGTGCCGACGGCTACGTCGGGCTCTGGGACGGCAGCACCGACTGGGCCTCCCCCGAGGTCACCGCTGCGCTCGAGGACTTCGAGCGCCTCGTCGGCTACTCCGACCCGGGCCGGGACGGCCTCGACTGGCCCGACGCCGCCCAGCGGGTCATCGACGGCGACGCGGCGTTCACCGTGATGGGCGACTGGGCGCTGGCGCTCTTCCGTGAGTCTGGCCAGGCCGAGCGCGTGGACTACCGGTGGTTCCCGGTGCCGGGGACCGCCGGGACCTTCGACCTCGTGGTGGACGCGTTCACCCTGCCTGTGGGTGCTCGGCGGCCCGACGCGGCCGAGGCGTGGCTGGACACCGTCTCCTCGCTCTCGGCCCAGACGGCGTTCTCGACCACCAAGGGCTCGATACCGGCCCGCCTGGACGCCAACCCGGCGGTGTTCGAGACCTATCAGCGCTCCGCGCTGTCCGCGTACCAGGGTGGGGTCCTGGTGCCCTCGTTGGCGCACGGCTCGGCGGTCGCCCCCGCCGTCCTGGAGGAGATCAGCGCTGCCGTGTCCCTGTTCACCACCGGTGGTTCGACGGTCGCCGACCTGCAGGATGACCTCCGGCGCGCGGTCGCCCGGACATGACGGTGGGGTGCGCACCGCGGTGCGCACCCCACCGTCCACCCGTCGACGACGGTCCGCCCGTCAGGGGCGCAGGAACCCGAACAGGTGCCGCAGCAACGAGGAGAGCCACTCCCACAGCCAGCTCGGCCCCGGCCACGACCCCCCGCCCCCGGGAGCCTCCTGGTCGTCGACCAGCACGGTGACCGTGCGCGCGGGCACCGTCACCTCGCCGGTCGCGGCGTCCCATGCGGTCTGCCGGACCACCTCGTCGCTGCCCTGCTCAAGAACCTCCGAGAGGGTGTAGTCCGCTCCGGCGAGCCCGTCGACGCCGAGGGTGACCTCGGTGTCGGTGGCGTTGAACACCACCAGCATCCCGTCCAACGACCGGTCGACGTCGGGACCGACGGTGTCGTCGACGTGCATCATGATCACCCCGGGTACCGCGTCCGGCCCGCTGCCCGGGAAGGTGACCTTCTGCTCGATGAGCTCGGCGTCCCCCAGTCGGAACAGGTCGGTCGAGAACCGCAGGCGCAGCAGGTCGGCGGGGGGCGGCGGCGCCCCGCCGGCGGGGTCGGGCGCGGGCGTGTGCGGGGGGGGGGGCGGGAGGGGGGGCATGGGC
>NZ_JAMBPP010000002.1:182447-361686 GCF_023369855.1 Actinotalea alkalitolerans
AGGGTCCCGTTCTGCTCGATGGCCGCGGCGCCCCCCGGAGGGACAAGGGCGGTCGGGACCGGCGGGCGCAGCGGGCCGGGGCCGCCCGCCGACGCCGTGCCGATGTGCTCGGGCGCGGGCTTGAGCGACGGGTCGGCCAGCAGGGGCTGCATGTACGGCCACTTGCCCTGGTTGTCGGCGGCCGGCGGCAGGCCACGGCCGAAGCCGTTGTCCTGACCGGTCAGGTCCAGCACGTTGAACCAGTCGCCCGAGTTGTAGCTGTTCCGGTCGAGCGACTTGCTGCGCAGCAGATCGGTGCCCGCGTGCCAGAACGACGGCGTCTGGGACAGCGCGGTGGTCGCCAGGGACAGCGTGCTCATCCGCACGCGGTCCTCCATCGAGGTGTCCACCGGCAGCTTGAGGGTCAACGAGTCGAAGAGCGTCTCGTTGTCGTGGGCATCGACGTAGGTGATGACCTCCTCCGGGGAGTCGGCGTAGCCCGCGGGCGAGCCGTTGTAGTCGAGCTCGTCACCGCGCCGCACCTCGCCGTCGCTGGCCAGGAACGTGTAGTGGCGCAGGTTCCCGGCGAGCCCGATCCGGACCAGGTCCGCCTGGTGCTGCACCCGGGCCAGCTGGTCGGCCTCGGTCCCGTTGACCGGCGCCCCGTTCGGGTCGGTGAACGCCCCGCTGCCGAAGCCCTGCAGCCGCGGGTCCTCGTCGAAGGGTCCGCCACCGCGCACGGCGTCGCGCAGCCGGTCGTTGAACGTCCCGATGCCGGTGCCGCCCAGCTGGCCCTGGGTCGCCTGGGTGAAGAGCCGGTTGTCGGCGACCTCGCCGAAGTTCCAGCCCTCGCCGTACAGGTACACCGCCGACCCGTCGACGCCGTCCCGTCGCACGGTCAGTGCATCGAGGGCGTCACGCACGGCCTGCATGTTCTCGACGCTGTGGTGACCCATCAGGTCGAAGCGGAACCCGTCCACCTTGTAGTCGCGGGCCCAGGTGACGACCGAGTCGACCATGAGCTTCTCGGCCATCTGGTGCTCGGTGGCGATGTTCTGGCAGCAGGTCGAGGTCTCGACCTGCCCGACGGCGTTGAGCCGGTGGTAGTAGCCCGGGACCACCCGGTCCAGCACCGACTTCTCACCCTGACCGCTCTGCGCGGTGTGGTTGTAGACCTTGTCGAGCACGACCTGCAGGCCGTCGGCGTGCAGGGCACCCACCATGGTGCGGAACTCGGCGACCCGCGCCCCACCGTGCGGGTCGACCGCGTAGGACCCCTCGGGCACGCTGTAGTGCAGCGGGTCGTAGCCCCAGTTGAAGCCGTCGGCGTCCCGGACCTGGTCGATGCAGGCCTGCTGCTCGGCCGAGTCGGGGGCGAAGGAGGCCAGGTCGCAGGGTGGCTCGGCCTGGGCGCTGCGGACCTCCTCGATCGTGGCGATGTCGAAGGTCGGCAGCAGGTGCACGGTGGTCAGGCCCGCGTCGGCCAGGGACCGCAGGTGCGCCCGGCCGGCCCCCTCGTGGGCGAAGGCCCCGTAGGTGCCGCGCAGCTCGGCCGGGACGGTCTCGTCGCTGATCGAGAAGTCCCGCACGTGCAGCTCGTAGATCGTCTGGTCGACCGGCTCGACGACCGGCTGGGCGGTCCGTTCCCACTGGCGCGGCCGGTGGGCCCGGTCAGCGAGGTCGACCAGGACCGAGTGCGTGGAGTTGACGGTCAGGGCGACCGAGTAGGGGTCGGTGACCCGGTTGGCCTCGACCGTGTCGGTGGCCGGGACGTACACCGAGACCTCGTACAGGTAGGCGGCGCCGGTCCAGTCCTTCTTCCCGGTGACCGTCCACGACCCGTCACGCTGCCGGGACATCGCAACCCGCTCGGGCTCGGCCGAGGTGTCGGCCCGCTTCCACAGCAGGAGCGTGACCTGGGTCGCCGTCGGCGCCCAGAGCGCGAGCGAGGGCTTGTTCCCCCGCCACGAGGCACCCAGGGTGCGGTCCGCGGCGTCGGCCGCGAAGAGGTCGTCGACCACGCCGGGGATCTGGAGCCCCGTGATCGCCTCGACCTGCTCGCCGTCCTGACCCTCGGTGCGCTGGTCCACGAGCAGCTCACCCGTGAGCCAGGTCTCGAGGTCGCCGCGTGGCGCGTCGAGGCGCAGCGCGAGGTGGTCGGCCAGAGCCGGGAAGCGGTCGCGCTGCTCCTGGCTGAGCCCGTCCGGGTCGCGCTCGAGCTCGACCGACTCTCCGCCGACGACGACGCCCTCGCTCACCTCGAGCGCCCCGTCGGGGGCGTGGTGCAGCCGCCAGGCCCGGTCCGCGGGGTCCGCCCCTGCGGGCAGGAGGTTCGTGGGCCAGGCGATGGTGGTGGCGTCGACCCAGTGCGCGCGGGCCTGCCCCAGGCCGGCGAGCGGGGGGTCGGTCACGTCGATCGTCAGGATGTTCGTGGCCAGGTCGTAGGTGAAGGTGATGGGCTTGTCCCCGGGCGAGACGAACGGGATGTTCGCCCCGTCCCGGACGCCGTCGGCGCCGTAGTTCTCAGCCCAGCTCAGGCCGTGCGCGACCTTGGCCTCGTACGCGCCGGCGGGGATGGCCTCGGTCGTGAAGGTGTGCACGCCGTCGCCGTCCGGGTCCTGCAACCAGGCGCCCAGGCACTCGGGCTGCCAGTCGCCCGGGCAGCCCAGCTCGCTCTGGTGGCTCCCCGGGATGGTGAGCAGCGGACCCTGCGCGCTCGAGGTGAACCAGTGCGTCCGGTGGTCGTAGACGAAGGTCACCTGCTGCGGACCGTCACCGGTGACGGTGTAGGTCACGTTGTCCCCGCCCGGGACGCCGCCCGCGCCGTAGTTCTCGTCCCAGCTGCCGCCGACGGCGACCTTGTACTCGTAGGTGCCCGGTGGGATCGCGAACGTCCCGGCGTAGATCCCCTCGACCTGCTCGGTGAGCACCGCAGCCTCGCATGCGGGCTGCCAGTCGCCGGGGCATCCCATCGCTGCGTTGTGGCTCCCGGGAACGGTGACCAGGAGGTCACCGGGGTCGGTGTCGGGGACCGTCCCGTCGACGGCGACGCCCACCGACGCGAAGGTCGAGGCTGCGGCGCGCGTCCCGGCGGCGTCCTGGGTCACGGCCCGGTACTCCACCAGGGTGCCCTCGGGCAGGTCACGGACGTCGTGGAAGATCCGCGGCGCCGTCGTCTCGGCGGTGCCCAGGGCGGTCCACGCGCCGTCCCCGAGCACCCGGTAGGCGAACGAGGTCTCCTGCCAGAGGTGGTCGTCGACGTCGGCGGACACGGGGGCCAGGCCGCTCAGGGCAGCTCCCGGTGCGGGGACGGTCACCTCGAGGGTCGGCCCGCCCGCAGCAGGGGCGACCGGGGCGTCGGCGACCAGGACGACCGCCTCCAGGCCCGGGACCGTGAGTGACAGGACGCCGTCGCCGTCGGCGGTCACCGGGGCGTGGTCGCCGTGCAGCGCGGTGTAGGTGGCGCCCGGGGTGAGCGTGGTCAGGGTGACCTGTGCGCTCGTGGCGGCGTTGTTGAGGGCGACCAGGTGCTCGACCTTCTCGTCGCGGTGCACGCGGGAGAAGGCGTAGACCGAACCGGCACCGGCGCCCTCGACCGGCCGCTCGACCTGCGCACCGGTCTCCAGGGCCGGGTGCGTCGAGCGCAGCGCGGCGAGGTCGGCGATGTGGGTGTAGAGCGGGGTGTCGGTCTCGAACCTGTCGACCGCGCCCGCGGTCTCGCCGGTGACCAGCTGCTGGTCGACGTACTCGGGCACCTGCGAGGCGAACAGCGACTGCCGCGCGTCCTTGTCCCGCCCGCCCAGGTCACCGGCCCCGACGAAGCCCTGCTCGTCGCCGTAGTAGACGACCGGCTGCCCGCGGGTCAGGTACATCAGCGAGTGGGCCAGCTCCGAGCGCTCGAGGGCTGTCGTCCCGCCGTCGGCCCCGCGCACGAAGTAGCCGATGCGACCCATGTCGTGGTTGCCGAGGAACGTCGGCAGGGCCGAGGCGCTCGTGGCCGGGGTCGTGTACCGGTCGTCGCTCGCGAACAGCTGGCGCAGCGTCGCGGGCGTGAAGCCCTGCGCGAAGCTCGACGCCGAGGCCTGGAACGCGAAGTCGAGCACCGAGTTCATGTCGGTGTCCCGCACGTACGGGGAGAGCAGCGCCGCGTCGGCGTCGTAGACCTCGCCGAACATGAAGAAGTCGGGCTTGCCCTGGGCGTGGGCGTAGTCGAGCACCTCGGTGGTCCAGGTCTCCCAGAACTCGAAGTCGACGTGCTTGACGGTGTCGATCCGGAAACCGTCGATGCCCAGGTCGACCCAGTCCTGGTAGACCTCGACGAAGCCGTCCACGACCGTGGGGTGCTCGGTCATCAGGTCGTCGAGCCCGTCGAAGTCACCGAAGGTGACCGACTCACCCGTCCACGTCGAGTTGCCCCGGTTGTGGTAGAGCGTGGGGTCGTTGAGCCAGGCCGGGACCTTGAGGTCCTGGTCCTCCTCGGCGATCACCGGGGTGTAGGGGAAGGACACCTCGGGGTCCAGGTCAGGGAAGTCGCCGGTGCCCGCGTAGTCGGTGGGGCTGAACGGCGTCCCGTCCGCCGTGCGGTAGGGCGAGGTGGCCTGGTCGATGTAGGAGTACTGGCCCTCGGCGTAGTCGATCACGTCGGCGGTGTGGTTGGTGATGATGTCGAAGTAGACCTTCATGCCGCGGGCGTGGGCGTCGGCGATCAGCGCCTCGAGCTCGGCGTTGGTACCCAGGTGGGGGTCGATCTGGGTGAAGTCGGTGATCCAGTACCCGTGGTAACCGGCCGAGGCGTCGGCCCCGGTGCCCTGCACCGGTCGGTTGAGGAAGGACGGCGTCAGCCAGATCGCCGAGGTGCCCAGGCCCTGGATGTAGTCCAGGTTGGCGTGCAGACCGGCCAGGTCACCGCCGTGGTAGAAGCCCTTGTCGGTCGGGTCGAAGCCGTGGTCGAGGCGGTCGCCCTCGATGCCGGCGGTGTCGTTCGTGGGGTCGGCGTTGGCGAAGCGGTCGGTCATCACGAAGTAGAACTGCTCGGTGGCCCCGGCCTGGCGCACGGGTGCGGCCACGAGGGCGTCGTCGGCCGGCGAGTAGTCGCCCGTGAGGTCGACGGGGACGACCGCGATGCGCCGGGTGGCCTCGTCGAAGGTGAAGCGCAGCGTGGTCTCGCCGGCCAGGACGAGCGGGATGTTCTCGTCCCCGCCGTCGCGGCCGTAGGCCTCGTCCCAGCTGTCGTCGAGCGCGACCTTGTACTCGTAGCTGCCGCCCGGGAGGGTGAACTCGGCGGTGTGGACCCCGGCCGTCCCGGTCGCAGCGAGCTCGGACTCCGCGCAGTCGGGCTGCCAGTCACCCGGGCAGCCGAGCTCGTCCTGCAGGCTGCCGACCAGGGCGACGCTGCGTTCAGCGGCGGCCGCGGGCTGCGCCAGCGGGCCGGTGAGGCCGACGGCCCCGGTCACGGCGACCGCGAGGGCCGCCGTCAGAGCTGTGGTGACACGTACGTGCTTCTGCCCGGCCGCGGCCATCGGAGACTCCCTCGTCGCCTGATTCACCCGGGTGATATCACCGGGCAATCCGGACAGTAACGGAGTTCAGCAACTTGCAGCAATGGGATGACTTCGGTTTCAGCGGTCTCCCGTGCCGCGCAGCGCCTCCACCGCCGCCGCCAGGACGTCCAGCCCCTGCGGCGCGTCGACCTCCACCACCTTGTCGCGCGAGGTCGGTCCGCTGACCAGCCGCACGTGGCGCGGACGCAGGCCCAGCGCCGCCGCCACCGCACGCATCGCCGCGTCGGTGGCCTGCCCGTCCACAGGACGCGAGGTCACAGCCACCACGAGCCGGTCGCCATGCACCCCGCCCACCCGGGTGCGCGAGGCACCCGGCCGGACCCGCAGGGCCAGGCGCAGCACCTCCATGACAGCTCCTCCCGACGGGTCCAGCATCCACCTCGGAACCCCGCAGACACCGACGGCGCCGCTCCCACGCAGGGGAGGGCGCCGTCGGGCGGACGTTCCGGTCCGGTCAGATCAGGCCGAGACCCGTGACCGCATCGCGCTCCTCGACCAGCTCGGCCACCGAGGCGTCGATGCGCGCGCGGGAGAACTCGTCGATCTCGAGCCCCTGCACGATCTCCCAGTCGCCACCGGTCGAGGTGACCGGGAAGGAGGAGATCAGGCCCTGCGGCACCCCGTACGAGCCGTCCGAGACGATGCCGGCCGAGGTCCAGCTGTCGGCAGGCGTCCCCAGCACCCAGTCGCGCACGTGGTCGATCGCGGCGTTGGCCGCCGAGGCTGCCGACGACGCGCCGCGCGCCTCGATGATCGCCGCACCGCGCTTGGCCACGGTCGGGATGAAGGTGTCCGCGAGCCAGGCCTGGTCGTCGATCACGTCGACCGCCGGGCGACCGCCGATCGTGGCGTGGAAGACGTCGGGGTACTGCGTCGCGGAGTGGTTGCCCCAGATGGTCACCCGGTCGATGTCCGCGACACCGGCCCCCGTGCGAGCGGCCAGCTGCGACAGCGCCCGGTTGTGGTCCAGGCGCGTCATCGCGGTGAACCGCGACGCCGGGACGTCCGGGGCGTGCGCCTGGGCGATCAGCGCGTTGGTGTTCGCCGGGTTGCCGACCACCAGCACCCGCACGTCGTCGGCGGCACCGGCGTTGATCGCCTCACCCTGCGGCTTGAAGATCCCGCCGTTGGCCTCCAGGAGGTCACCGCGCTCCATGCCCGGGCCGCGCGGACGCGCCCCGACCAGCAGGGCGACGTTGACGCCGTCGAAGGCCGCACGGGGGTCGTCGTGGATGTCGACGGCCTGCAGCAGCGGGAAGGCGCAGTCCGCGAGCTCCATCGCGGTGCCCTCCGCGGCCTTGAGCCCCTGCGGGATCTCCAGCAGACGCAGCCGGACGGGGGTGTCGCCACCGAGCATCGCGCCCGACGCGATGCGGAACAGCAGCGAGTAGCCGATCTGGCCGGCGGCGCCGGTGACGGTGACGGTGACCGGTGACTTCGTCATGTCGTGCTCCTTCGATCGGTTCAGGCGAGGCGGGCGGCGAGGTTGGTGTCCAGGGCGGCGAGGAAGTCCTCGGTGGTCAGCCACTCCTGCTCGGGACCGACCAGCAGTGCGAGGTCCTTGGTCATCTGACCGTTCTCGACCGTCGTGACCACCACGTCCTCGAGGGTCTCGGCGAAGGTCGTGACCTCGGGGGTCCCGTCGAGCTTGCCGCGGTGCTTGAGGCCACCGGTCCACGCGTAGATCGACGCGATCGGGTTGGTCGAGGTGGGCTTGCCCGCCTGGTGCTGACGGTAGTGACGGGTCACGGTGCCGTGCGCGGCCTCGGCCTCGACGCACCTGCCGTCGGGGGTCATCAGCACCGAGGTCATCAGGCCGAGCGAGCCGAAGCCCTGGGCGACGGTGTCGGACTGGACGTCGCCGTCGTAGTTCTTGCAGGCCCAGACGTAGCCACCCTCCCACTTCATCGCGGCAGCGACCATGTCGTCGATCAGGCGGTGCTCGTAGGTCAGGCCCGCGGCCGCGAAGTCGCTCGCGAACTCGGCGTCGAAGACCTCCTGGAAGATGTCCTTGAAGGCACCGTCGTAGGCCTTGAGGATGGTGTTCTTGGTCGAGAGGTAGACGGGGTAGCCACGCTGCAGGCCGTAGGCGAACGAGGCACGGGCGAAGTCCCGGATCGAGTCGCTGAAGTTGTACATGCCCATCGCGACCCCGCCGTTCTCCGGGTAGGTCACGACCTGCTGGTGGATCGGCTCGGAGCCGTCGGCGGGCGTGAAGGTCATCGTGAGCGTGCCCGCGCCGGGGACCTTGAAGTTCGTCGCGCGGTACTGGTCGCCGAAGGCGTGGCGCCCGATGATGATCGGCTTGTTCCAGCCCGGGACGAGCCGCGGGATGTTGGAGATGATGATCGGCTCACGGAAGACGACCCCGCCGAGGATGTTGCGGATCGTGCCGTTGGGCGAGACCCACATCTTCTTGAGGCCGAACTCCTCGACCCGGGCCTCGTCGGGGGTGATGGTGGCGCACTTGACGCCCACCCCGTGCTCCTTGATGGCGTGCGCGGCGTCGACGGTGACCTGGTCGTCGGTCGCGTCGCGGTTCTCGATCGACAGGTCGTAGTACCGCAGGTCGATGTCCAGGTAGGGGTGGATCAGGCGTTCCTTGATGAACTGCCAGATGATCCGGGTCATCTCGTCGCCGTCCAGCTCGACGACCGGACCGACGACCTTGATCTTGCCCATGGACGAACTCCCCGTTGCTGTGGTGGTTGGGACCCTGCTGTGTTCTGCGGTGCCCTGCTGTGCTGTGGTCGGGCGCCGGGCGCCCGGTGGTCTGCGTGCGTTCTGCCGGCGGCCTGCGTGCCGTACCTGCCCCCGGGCGACGACGCCGGTCATGGGCGGCGTCCGCGCCGGGTGATGCTCCGGGCAAGATTACTCGACATCGAGAGATCTCACCGAACCCGGCCCTCGACGCGAGGAACCCGGCCGTTTCCAGGATGCACCCAGGTTTCGCTGGCATGATGCGGCACGACGGCGCAGGACGCGCCCGCACGCCTCCACGACGGGAGCACGATGTCCACGCAGAAGCCCGGCAGCACCCCCGAACCCGCACCCGAGGGTGAGGACCTCGAGACCGTCGAGGTCGGCGCGAGTGCGCCTGAGGGGTCCGAGCCCGTCGAGAGCGGCCCGGTGCCACCGCGTGCCGACGGCTGGGAGCTCGAGGAGGACCCCGCGGACGACCTCGTCGACGACGAGGACGACGACTTCGGCGACTTCGGCCTGGTCCCTGCGACCACCACGGGTCCGAGCCTGCTCGCCCGGGTCGGGGCAGAGGCGCTCGGTGTCTACGTCCTGGTCCTGGTCAGCGTCGGCGTGGCCCTGTACACCTCGCTCAGCGGTGCGGGGGCCCTCGGCAGCGCCCTGGCCTCGGGCCTGGTGCTGGCCGGCGGCATGGCTGCCCTGGCCCATGTGTCGGGCGGGCACCTCAACCCCGTCGTCACGCTGGGCTCCGCCCTGGCGGGCCGCACCGACTGGCGCGACCTGGTGCCCTACTGGCTCGCCCAGGTGCTGGGTGCGTGCGCGGCGGTCGCCACGCTGTTCGTGACGATCCCCACCGGCCTGCCTGCGGCGCTCGGCCTGACCGGCGCGCAGGAGATGATCGCCACGACCGCGAACGGCTGGGGCGAGCAGTCGCCGCTGTGGGTGCTGTCCCAGCAGCAGGTCACCTTCGACCTGCGTGCCGCCCTCGTGCTCGAGGTCGTCGCGGGTGCCGTGCTGGTCGCGGTGTACCTCGGGTCGACCAGCAGCCGTGCCGCACGCGGCCTGGCCCCGTTCGCCGTCGGGCTCGCCTACGCAGCGCTCGTCCTGCTCACCGCACCGGTGACCAACGGTGCGGTGCACCCTGCCCTGGCGACCGGGACCGCGCTGTTCGCGGGCAGCGCGGCCCTCGGCCAACTGTGGCTCTTCTGGGTCGCCCCGCTGGTCGGCGCGGCTGTCGCCGGCCTGGTCCACCAGGCGTTCTCCACCGACCAGGTCGAGACCCTGGTGCTCCTGGAGGAGACCGACCTCGTCGAGGAGCAGGACGTCGTGGTCACGCCGTCGCGCTGAACGGCGCACGGTCCCCCGGGACGGTCCTGGCCCTCGGGCCGGGGCCGTCCCGTCCTGGTTCTAGACCCCCGTGGTGGTCAGCAGGAGCCCGACACCGACGGCCAGCCCCAGCAGCAGCACGACGTCGAAGGTCGTCGAGCGCACGGCGATCCCCTCGGGCCGACGACCGCGGCCGAGCAGCCGGGCGACCGCGGCGAGCACGAGCGTGCCGACCACGACCAGCGAGCCGGCGCGCGCCCCCACCGTCACCGATGTCACGGCACCACCGGCGAGCGCCAGCACCACGAGCCACAGGGCCGGAGCGGTGTGCCTCTCGGCGGGGTCCGGCAGCGCGGGTGTCACGCCGGGAGACTACCGTGACGTGGTGCCCACCGACCTCAGCCAGCCTGACCCCGGCGAGGGACGGCCCCCCTCCCCCACGATGCGCTCCGTCGTGGTGGTGGGCGCCGGGCTGGCGGCGGCGCAGACGGTCGCGGCCCTGCGGGCCGAAGGGTTCGACGGGTGTCTGACCGTGCTGGGCGGCGAGGGGCTCGAGCCCTACGACCGTCCGCCCCTGTCCAAGGAGCTGCTGACCCGCACCGAGCCCGCATGGCTGCGCGACGAGCTCGGCACCGACCTCCACCTGGCCGACGACGTCCGGCTGGCCGAGCCGGCCACAGGTCTCACGCTCGGTCCGCACGACGTCGAGGTGGTCACCTCGACCGGGGGGGTCCGGGCGGACGCCGCGGTCCTGGCCACCGGTTCGACCGCGGTGCGCCCCCCGGGGTGGCAGGGGGCGCTGACCCTGCACACCGCCGCCGACGCCCATCTCCTGCGCACGGCGCTGACCCCGGGCGCACGCCTGGTGGTGATCGGTGCAGGGTGGATCGGCGCCGAGGTCGCCGGTGTCGCGGCCGCCGCAGGCGTCGAGGTCACGGTGGTCGAGGCCGCGTCGGCGCCGCTGGCCACCGCCCTGGGCGCCGACGTGGGGGCCCTGACCGTCCCCTGGTACGCCGCTGCCGGTGTCCGGCTGGTCACCGGTGCACGCGTCGTGCGCGTCGGGCCGGGCGCGGTCGAGCTCGCCGACGGCGAGGTGCTCGGGGCGGACGTGGTCCTGGCCGCGGTGGGTGCCCGGCCCGCCTCGGGGTGGTGGGGCGAGGCCCTGCCGGTGTCCGCCGACGGCTCGCTCGCGGTCGACGAGCAGTACCGCGTGATCGGTGCACCCGGCAGGGTGGTCGCGGTCGGCGACCTCGCCCGCCGACGCTCACCCCGGCACGGCTGGGTCGCCGGTGGTCACTGGGACGGTGCGCTGCGCGGACCGGCGACGGCTGTCCGTGGCCTGCTCGGCCACCCGGCGCGAGGGCCGGCCGACGACCCCGCCCCCTACGTCTTCTCGACGCAGCTGGGCCACGAGCTCGCCGGCTACGGCGTGCCCGGGCCGCTGGACGACGTCGTGCTGCGAGGCGACCCGGCCACGTCGGGAGGTGTCCTGTGGTTCACGGCAGGGACCGAGGAGCTGCGGGCGGTGCTGGTGGTCGACCGCCCCCGCGACGTGGCCGCCGCCCGCAGGCTGTTCTCGGGCGCGTCCCTGCCGCACCTGGACCGGGCCGTCGCCGCCGACCCCGACCGCTCGCTGCGTGACGCCGCGCGCTGAGGCCCGGGCTCAGTGCGCGAAGTGGCGGGTCCCGGTGAGGTAGAGGGTCACGCCTGCGGCGCGGGCCGCGGCGACGACCTCGTCGTCCCGCACCGACCCGCCGGGCTGGACCACGGCACGCACGCCGGCGTCCAGCAGCACCTGCAGACCGTCCGCGAACGGGAAGAAGGCGTCGGAGGCGGCCACCGCGCCACGCGCCCTCGGGCCGTCGGCGTCGGCACGCTCGACCGCGAGCCGGCACGAGTCGACCCGGTTGACCTGTCCCATCCCGATGCCCACCGACGCCCCGCCCGAGGCGAGCAGGATCGCGTTGGACTTGACCGCCCGCACCGAGCGCCAGGCGAACTCGAGGTCGGCCAGCGTCTCGGAGTCCGCGGGCTCGCCCGTGGCCAGGGTCCATGACGAGGTGTCGTCGCCGCCGTCCGGCCCACGGGCGTCGATGAGGTCGACCTGCTGGAGCAGCAGCCCGCCGCTGACCGGACGCATCTCGACCGCTGCGGTGCCGGCCGGCTCGGGGACACGCAGCAGCCGGACGTTCTTCTTGCGGGTCAGGATCTCCACGGCGTCGTCGTCGAAGTCGGGGGCGAGGACCACCTCGGTGAACACCGGTGCCACCTGCTCGGCCATCGCCGCGGTGACCGGGCGGTTCGCGGCGATCACACCACCGAAGGCCGAGAGCGGGTCGCACGCGTGGGCCTTGGCGTGCGCGTCGGCGATGTCCGCCCCCACGGCGATGCCGCACGGGTTCGCGTGCTTGATGATCGCGACGGCCGGCTGGTCGTGGTCGTGCGCGGCACGCCAGGCGGCATCGGCGTCGACGTAGTTGTTGTAGCTCATCTCCTTGCCGTGCAGCTGCTCGGCCTGGGCGAGCCCCGTGCTCGCCCCGGGGACGTCGGGCGTGGCGAACAGCGCGGCCCTCTGGTGGGGGTTCTCGCCGTAGCGCAGCACCGCGTCCCGCTCCCAGGTGGCCCCCAGGAAGGCCGGGAAGCCGGACCGCTCGGCCACCTCGTCCGGGGCGTAGGACGAGGCGAACCACGACGCGACCGCGACGTCGTAGGAGGCGGTGTGGGCGTACGCGGCGCCGGCCAGCGCCCGACGCTCAGCGAGGGTGAAGCCTCCCCCGCGGACGGCCGAGACGACCTCGGGGTAGCGGGCCGGGTCCACGACGACGGCGACGCTCGGGTGGTTCTTGGCCGCGGCACGCACCATCGAGGGCCCGCCGATGTCGATCTGCTCGACCACGTCGTCGGGGGCCGCGCCCGAGGCGACGGTCGCGGCGAACGGGTAGAGGTTGACCACGACGAGCTCGAACGGTCGGACGTCCAGCTCGGCGAGCTGGGCCAGGTGGTCGGCACGGCGGGTGTCGGCCAGGATGCCCGCGTGCACCCGGGGGTGCAGGGTCTTGACCCGCCCGTCGAGGCACTCGGGGAACCCGGTCACGTCCTCGACCGTGGTCACCGGGATGCCGGCCGAGGCGATGGTCGCGGCGGTCGACCCGGTCGAGACGATCTCGACGCCTGCGACGTGCAGCGCAGCGGCGAGCTCGGTCAGCCCGGTCTTGTCGTACACGCTGACCAGTGCGCGGCGCACCGACCGGCGGGTCTGCGGGTCCGTCGGGTCGGTCACGGGCTCGGAGGGGGTGGGGCCGTGGGACATGGCAACTCCTGGGTCGTCGCTGGTCGGTACCGGGCGGCCACCACCGGCACGGACCGCGGGGGCGCGGGTGCTGGTGGTACCGACCTGTTCAACAGGGACCCAGGCACCCAGGCGAACGGTGCACTGCAGGGGACTTCAGCCGCTCCCCGGTGGTTGCTCCCACCTCGGTTGCGCCAGTCACGGCCAGGGCGAGTGTAGCCGGACACCCCGACCTGGCTCGTGCCCGGTGTCCCGCGGCCACGCCGCGGACAGCCACGGGGGGCTCCGACCGCCGCGTCGGCGACCGGGCCGACCTCACGGCTCGACGACGAGCCCGATCCCGGTCGCGGCGGCCACGAGCGTGGCATCGAAGACGCCGGCCAGGTCCGTCGCGGCGCCGCGGAGGTGACCGAAGAGCTCGACCGTGGTCGCCCCGACGAGCGTGGAGAACAGCGCGAAGCAGGCGACGACCTCCGCCTCGCCCCAGGCCTGCTCACCCGTCGCGTCACCCGCGCGAGCGGTGGCTGAGGCGACCTGGGCGCCGAGGTCCAGGGCGGCGCGCTCGACGGTGCCGGTCGGCACGGTCACCATGGCGCGGTCGGTGCGCAACGAGCCGTCCCGATGGGCGTCGATCACCGTCGCCACGATCACGACCCAGATCCGCACCGCGTGGGGCACGGTGTCGGTCGGTGCGGCGTAGCCGGGGACGGGCGTGCCGTAGACGAGGGAGAACGAGTGCGGGTGCGCGAGGGCCCACGCGCGAAAGGCACGGCCGGTGGCGAGCCAGACCTGCCCCGGTGCGGCCCCGGCCTCGCGCGCCTGGGCCGCTGCCGCCTCGCAGGCGGTACCCACGGCGTCGTAGGCCTCGATGATGAGGAGCGTGAGGAGCCCGTCGCGGGAGGGGACGTAGCGGTAGACCGCGCTGGAGGCGACACCGAGGTCCCGGGCGACGGCGCGGAGAGAGAGCGCAGCGGCCCCGTCGGCGGCCAGCCGTGCCCGTGCGGCGTCGAGCAGGTCGGCGGTGAACTCGGCACGGGCGCGCTCGCGCGCGGTCGGGTGTCCCATGGGTCCAGTCTGGTGCGAGAGAGCAGTGATCACAAGTGTGAGCACTGCTCTTGACAGTGCTCTCCGGATCGAGGAGCATCGACCCGAACGAGAGCGGTGCTCACACATCCGTGCGGGCTCCTCGCCGGACACCCACCCCACCAGGAGATCCGCCATGGCCCGTCACGTCATCCTCGGCAAGGGCCCCATCGGGCGAACGCTCGCCACGCACCTCCTCGACGCCGGGCACGAGGTCGTCGTGCTCAGCCGCTCCGGTGGCCCGCCCGGACCCGCTCGCCCCGGGCTGAGCTGGGCAGCTGTGGACGGCGCTGATGCCGCGGCCCTGACGTCCGCCGCGCAGGACGCCGACGCCCTGTACAACTGCGTCAACCCGCCCTACCACCGTTGGCCGACCGACTGGCCGCCGGTGGCCGAGGCGCTCCTCGTCGCCGCCGAGCGCACCGGCGCCGTCCTGGTGACCGCCGGCAACCTCTACTCCTACGGCGCCGGCACGCAGCTCATGACCGAGGCCTCGCCCTTCCGGACCCGCGAGACCAAGGGCCTGGTGCGCGCCACGATGTCGACGCAGGCGCTGCGCCACCACCACGAGGGCCGGCTGCGCAGCACCGAGGTCCGGGGCAGCGACTACCTCGGCCCGGGTGCCGAGGCGCACGCCCACGCCGGCCCCCGGATGCTCGAACCCCTGCTGGCGGGCAAGACCGTCCGCCCGATCGGTGCGGCCGACGTCCTGCACACCTGGACCTACCTGCCGGACTTCGCCCGGACGCTCGCCGCAGCGGCCACCACCGAGGCCGCCTGGGGTCAGGCCTGGCACGTCCCCTCCCCCGAGCCGCTGACGTTCCGCGAGCTCGCCCGCCGCTTCGCCTCCGCGGCGGGTGCTCCCGAGCCGCGTGTCGCTCCGGTGCCGATGGCTCTGGTCCGGACCATCGGCCTGGTCCAGCCGATGATGCGTGAGGTCGCAGCGATGGGCTACCAGTTCACCGAGCCGTTCGTGATGGACTCCACGGCCTCCCAGGTGGCGCTCGGGCTGACCCCCACGCCGTGGCCCACGGTCGTCGCCGAGACGCTCGCCGCCTTCACCGGGGCGAGCGGGCCTGCAGTACGGACCGAGTGAGGTCAGCCCAGCCGGACGCGGCGGCCCGTGGTCTCGAGACCACGGCGGGCAAGACGCCCGACGACCTCGACGAGGAGTGCGCGCTCGACGGACTTGATCCGCTCGTGCAGGCTCGACTCGTCGTCGTCGTCGGCCACGGCCACCGCCTCCTGGGCGATGATCGGCCCGGTGTCCACCCCGGCGTCGACGAGGTGGACGGTGCACCCGGTGACCCGCACGCCGTAGGCGAGCGCGTCCCGCACACCGTGGGCCCCCGGGAACGACGGCAGGAGCGCGGGGTGGGTGTTGACGATGCGACCCTCGAACCGTGCAAGGAAGGGCGCGCCGAGGATGCGCATGAAGCCCGCGCTGACGACCCAGGCGGGCTCGAAGACGCGCACGGCCTCGGCCATCCCGGCGTCCCAGGCGGCGCGGTCGGGGAAGTCGCCGGGTGCGACGACCGCGGTCGCCACCCCCGCCGCCCGCGCGATCGCCAGACCGCCGGCCGCAGGGTTGTCGCTGACCACCCCGACGACCCGCGCCCCGTAGGCGACGTCGTCGTGCGCGTCGAGCAGGGCCGCGAGGTTGGAGCCCGCGCCCGAGATCAGCACCACGACCCGAGCGCGCGGGGGAACCACCGTGGACGGCGGGCCGGCCGGGGTGCGGGGATGGTCGACGGGCACGCCGTGACCCTAGCCGCAGACCCCGGTGTGGGGCACCCCGGCGTGCGGGTGGGAGACTGGGAACCTTCGGCGACGCCGACCGAGCCCCAGGAGCGACCGTGAGCAACCCGTACGCCCCGCCGTCGAGCGGCACGCGTGGCGAGGAGCGCCCCGGTGATCCCGGAGCGCCCCCGGCACCCGGGCCGCAGACCCCCGCGCCGCACGGTCCGCACGGCGCTGCGGACGGGTCCGCCCCGCACGAGAAGCCTCCCCGCCCCCCGCAGGACCCCGAGGCGGTCCGCGCCGCGAGCCGCATGGTCCTCCACTTCGGCCTGCTGATGCTCGCGAGCCTGGTGACGTCCTCGCTCGCGCTGCCCTGGCAGGTCGCGGCCCTCGGCTTCGCCCTCGCCGCGCTGGTCCAGGGCGTGCGAGCGCTACGGGCGATCTGGCGGGCCGGGGTGCGCGGCGTGCTCGTCCCGGTGGTCGCCTCAGGTGTCGCGCTCACCGCCGTGATGTCCCTGTCGATGCTCCTGCTGCTGGCCCTGTGGCCGGTGCAGATGGAGCGGCAGGACTGCCTGGGCGGGGCGCTGACCATCTCTGCCCGCGAGGCCTGCGAGAGCCGGTTCCAGGAGTCCTTGACCGAGTTCCTCGAGCAGTACGGTCAGCGCCCGACCGGCTGATCGGCGCCCGGCGCGACGTCCTGCCCCCCGGAGGCGGCCGGAGCGACGTCCTGCTCGCCGGAGGCGACGGGAGGGTCGGTCTGCTCGCCGGACGCGCGGGGGCCCACACCCGACGCGCCGGTCCGCAGCCGGGCAGCGGTGCGGGTCACGGCCCGCCCGACCGCGGCCCGCAGCTCACGGTCGGCGGGGGTGCACACCAGCATCGCTCCCAGGCCCGATCCCACGGCGACCGTCAGCGCCACCTCGAGGACGGGCGCACCCACCTGCGTCATCCGACCCGGCCCGACGGCGCCGTCGGCCAGGAGCATCGCCAGGGCCGTCATCAGCCCGGCAGCACCCGCGGTGCACGCCGAGACCACGACCGGCTCCCACCACCGCGTCGCCCGGACACGACGGTGCAGCCACAGCCCGACGACCGCTCCGGCCACGACCAGGACCAGCGGCACCCACACCCACGCGCCCCCCGCCGAGCCCTCCCCCGGCAGCGCCGCCAGCAGGGGCAGCGCGGGCAGCGGACCGACGACGACCTCAGCCGGCGAGAACAGCGAACCGGTACCGACCACGAACCCAGGACCCGCCAACCAGGCCACGACCCACAGCACGAGGTTGGGAAGCAGAGCGAGCTGCGCGACGGCCAGCAGCAACCCGCCGAAGGTGTCGACGCCCAGCCCGGCGATGACGTCCCCCGTGGGCGCCCGGCCCGAGAGGACCCACAGGATCGTGACCGCAGCGGCGGTCCCGACCAGCAGGCACACCACCATCAGCCCGGCGACGGTCCCCGTGCGCACCAGCGGGTGCACCCGGCTCCACAGCGGGCGCGTGGTCTCGCGCACCCGCCGCACCCGGACGGTCCCCGCACCCAGGCCGAGGGCCGCCACGACGGACGCACCCACCAGGGTCCGCAGCACGGCGAACCCGCCGGCGCCCAGCGGTCCGGCCGAGCCGGCGAGCAGCAGGACCATGAGCACCATCACGAGGTAGCCCCCGATCCCGGCGAGCCACGCGGCGACCCCGGGGAAGGCCGAGCGGCGGGCCGAGGCGTAGCAGGTGAACAGCGCGAGGGTCGTGATGCCGAGCGGGGTCAGCGTGACCAGCACGCCGTCGACCAGCAGGGAACCTCCGTGCCCGAGCAGCCAGAGCCCACCGCCCACGGCCACGGACCGGGTCCAGCCGATCTCCGCGTTGGAGGGGTCGGCCGACGTCGCGACGTACGCGGCCAGGGCCGGCATCACCACGACCAGCACCGAGAGCATGGCCCCCTGCACCCCGGCGAGGACCCCGGAGAGCCAGCGCGGGGCACCCTCGAGCGCAGCGTTCGCACGGGATCGCCAGGCGAGGGTCGAGGTCACGTCCTCATGGTCTCCCGCGGCCCGGCCGCGCCCGTTCACCCGAGGACGGCGGGCGTGTCGGGCTCGGGTCGGTCCCCTCCACCGTCGACGCCGGACGGCGCCGTCCCCGGGAGGGACGGCGCCGTCGGTGGTGCAGCGGCAGGCGTGCTCAGGAGAGCAGCTCGCGCATGATCCTCGCGGTCTCGCTCGGGGTCTTGCCGACCCGGACACCAGCGGCCTCGAGGGCCTCCTTCTTGGCCTGGGCGGTGCCCGAGGATCCCGAGACGATGGCGCCCGCGTGGCCCATCGTCTTGCCCTCGGGAGCGGTGAACCCGGCCACGTAGCCGACCACCGGCTTGGTGACGTGCTCGGCGATGTAGGCGGCGGCACGCTCCTCGGCGTCCCCACCGATCTCACCGATCATCACGATCGCGTGGGTCTCGGGGTCCGCCTCGAAGGCCGCCAGGGCGTCGATGTGCGTGGTCCCGATGATCGGGTCGCCCCCGATGCCGATCGCGGTCGAGAAGCCGAAGTCCCGCAGCTCGTACATCATCTGGTAGGTCAGGGTGCCCGACTTGGAGACCAGGCCGATGTGGCCCGGCCCGGTGATGTCGGCCGGGATGATCCCGACGTTGGACTTCCCAGGGCTGATCAGTCCGGGGCAGTTGGGTCCGATCAGCCGGACGCCCTTGGCCTGGGCGGCGGTGAAGAACTCGGCGGTGTCCGCGACGGGGACCCCCTCGGTGATGATCACCACGAGCGGGACTCCCGCCTCGATCGCCTCGAGGACGGCTGCCTTGGTGTGGGCCGGAGGCACGAAGATCACCGAGACGTCGGCGCCGGTCTGCGACACGGCGTCGGCCACCGAGCCGAAGACCGGCACCGAGACGGTGGTGTCCTCACCGACGGTGAAGTCGACGCTCGTGCCCGCCTTGCGCGGGTTGACTCCGCCGACCACGGCAGTGCCGCCGGCCAGCATGCGCGTGGTGTGCTTCTGGCCCTCGGAGCCGGTCATGCCCTGGACGATGACCTTGGATGCCTCGGTCAGGAAGATCGCCATCTGTGTGTTCTCTCGTCTCGTCGTCGTGGGGGCTCAGGAGTTGGCGAGCTCGGCAGCCTTGGCTGCGGCGCCGTCCATGGTGTCGGCCAGCGTCACCAGCGGGTGCGCGGCCTCGGCGAGGATGCGGCGACCCTCGACCACGTTGTTGCCGTCCAGGCGGACGACGAGCGGCTTGGTCGCGTGGTCCCCCAGGATCTCCAGCGCGTGGACGATCCCGTCGGCCACCGCGTCGCACGCGGTGATGCCACCGAAGACGTTGACGAAGACCGACTTGACCTGCGGGTCGGACAGGATGATGTCCAGGCCTGCAGCCATGATCTCGGCCGAGGCGCCACCGCCGATGTCCAGGAAGTTCGCCGGCTTGACCCCGCCGTGCGCCTCGCCCGCGTAGGCCACGACGTCCAGGGTGCTCATGACCAGCCCGGCACCGTTGCCGATGATCCCCACGGCACCGTCGAGCTTGACGTAGTTGAGGTTCTTGGCCTTGGCCCGTGCCTCGAGCGGGTCGGTCTCGGCGGCGTCCTCGAGCTCGGCGTGCTCGGGGTGGCGGAAGTCCGCGTTGGCGTCGAGGGTGACCTTGCCGTCCAGGGCGACGATCTGGCCGTCCTCGGTGCGGACCAGGGGGTTGACCTCGACGAGCGTGGCGTCCTCCTCGCGGTAGACGACCCACAGCTTCTGGATCGCGTCGGCGACCTGGTCGGCGACGTCGGCCGCGAACCCTGCCGCGGCGACGATCTCGGCGGCCTTCGCGGCGTCGATCCCGACCAGCGGGTCGACGGCGACCTTGGCCAGGGCCTCGGGCCGCTCGACCGCGAGCTGCTCGATCTCGACCCCGCCCTCGACGCTGGCCATCGCGAGGTAGCGGCGCTCGGCCCGGTCGAGCAGGACCGAGAAGTAGTACTCCTCGGCGATCCTGGCGCCCTGGGCGATCATCAGGGTCTCCACGACGTGGCCCTTGATGTCCAGGCCGAGGATCTCCTGGGCGCGCTGAGCGGCCTCGTCGGGTGAGTGGGCGAGCTTGACGCCACCCGCCTTGCCGCGGCCACCGACCTTGACCTGAGCCTTGACGACGACCGTCCCGCCGCCGAGCTGCTCGGCCGCGGCCCGCGCCTCGTCGGGGGTTCGGGCAACGATGCCACCCAGCACGGGAACACCGTGCTTCTCGAAGACGTCCCGTGCCTGGTACTCGAACAGGTCCACCCTGCTCCGCCCTTCCTCGATCCGGCCGCGGCCCGTGATGGCCGCGTCGCCCTCAGCGATGGTAGCCGGGCCACGCAGGTATCTTCACATCGAGAGATCCCTGCCGGCGCCTCAGCGGGTGACGGGGACGTCAGTGATCCGGAACGGTGGGCCCCCGACGTCGACCCCGACGCTGTCGGTGACCTGCTTGCGCAGCTGGGGCGCGTCGAGCGTCACGGTCTGCCCCGGGACGTCCGGCCAGACGACGGTGACCGTCATCGTCTCCTCGGGCCCCAGACCCGTCAGGATCCGGTCGGCGACCGGGTCCCGCTGCCCCTCGCGGACGACGTAGTCGAGCGGGTAGACGCGGGTGTCCCCGCTGATCAGGGTCACCCTGTTGGCGGCGGCCTGGAGCGAGGCGTCGAAGGTCCCCCGCGCGTCCCAGGCGCCCGCCGCCAGCACGGTGACCAGGGGCGCGTCGTCCGCGCCCGCGTTCGTCAGGGTGAGCTCTCCCACCAGGTACCCGTCGATGCGGCGCATGCTCGCGACCGCGAGACGGAAGGTCCGGGTCTGCGAGCCGAAGACCTGCTCCACGGTGACCTCCGCCAGACCCGAGACCGTCGGACCGGTGCTCTCCGGGAGCACCCCGAGCTCGACCTGCGCGTCGTCCGCCGCCCGGTCGCCGGCCGGGGTGAAGCGCAGCTCGACGCGCCGGTTGACAGCGCGCTGCGCCTCGCCCGTCCCCGCGACGGCGGGCTCGCTCTCGCCCCTGCCCTCGACGCTCACCTCGTACGCACCCAGGTCGACCAGCTCACCCAGGCGGGCGGCGACCGCCGCGGCCCGGCGCTCGGAGAGCGCCTGGTTGTACGCCTCGCTCGCGACGTCGTCGGTGTGCCCGACCACGCGCAGCGCGCCGGCCGGGTAGGCCGCGATCTGGCGGCCCGCCGCGTCGAGGGCCGCATCGGCCTGCGGGCTCAGCACGTCCTCGTCGACGGCGAAGAGCACGTCCGAGGCGATCTCGACCGTCACCTCGTCGACCGTCTCCCGGGTGCGGACCTGTCCACCGACCTGCTCGGTGTACGACTCCATCGGGATCGGCCCGAGCTCGAGGTCCCCGGGATCGGCGTCGGTCAGGTCGGCGAGGGTCACCCGACCCGCGGCTGGGCCCTGCCCGTCGTCCGCGCCGGGTGCGTCCTGGGACGCGACGACCGGGACGTCGACGAAGAGGCCGGCGGCCGGCACCAGCACCGTGACGGTGGGCGTGGTCGGGGCGGCGAACGCGACGTGCATGTGCTGCGGCTCGCCGCCGACCTCGACGCCGTAGATGCCCGTGCTGGCGGCGCGCCGGCCCGAGGCGTCCTGGGCCACCGTCGAGATCAGGCCGGCCTCGGCGTCCAGGAGGCGGACGGCGTCCGGTCCGGGCCGTCCCGCGCCGTACGGGTTGGCCCAGGCGATGCCCAGCATAACGTCGCCCTCCCCGCTCACCGCGCGAGCCTCGATCGCCAGGACGCCGACGCCGTCCTCGACCACCACCGGCCCGACGGCCACCTCGATGTCCAGCCCCTGCAGGTGCACGACCCTCGTCACCGGCTCGGCGAGGTCCGCGACGGCCTCGGGCTCGACCGACTCCACGACCGTCGGGACGGGGACGGGCGTCTCGGCCGGGGCGCACGCCGTCATGGCGCCAGCTCCCAGGACGAGGCAGGCAAGAACGGAGCGTCGGCGGTCGAGCACGGTGGATCCCCCTGAGGCAGATCCCGGGTGCTGGGGCGCACCGGGGTGCCGGGCGCCGTGCGGGATCGGGGCCGAGTGTAGCGACCAGGCCCGTCAGAGCTTGGTGACCGGCGAGAACCGCAGCAGCAGGCGCTTGGTGCCGTCGGCCCCGAAGTCGATCTTCGCGACGGCGTTCTGACCTGCGCCCTCGACACCGACGACCGTGCCGACCCCGTACGCGTCGTGCGTCACCTTGTCGCCCACCGCGAGGCTCGGCACGTCGCCGGCAGGCCGAGGTGTCGCCGAGCCGAAGCTCGCCGTGGGGGGCGAGGGTGGGACCTTGCGCGAGGACACCGGACCCGATCGAGAACCGATGCTGGTCGACGGGCCCGAGGAGCCGCCCCGCGACCCCCAGCCCGACCCGGAGCTCCCCCACCCCGAGCCACCCGCACGCAGCGTCGCCATGCTCGACTCGCGTCGACGCCAGTCCACGAGCTCCTCGGGGACGTCGTCCAGGAACCGGCTGGCCGGGAACTCGTTCGGGACGCCCCACGCGGTGCGCACCGCGGCCCGTGAGATGTAGAGCCGCTGCCGGGCCCGGGTCAGGCCCACGTAGGCGAGCCGGCGC
This sequence comes from Actinotalea alkalitolerans, assembly GCF_023369855.1. GTDB lineage: Bacteria > Actinomycetota > Actinomycetes > Actinomycetales > Cellulomonadaceae > Actinotalea. The sequence continues at coordinate 204,711 of NZ_JAMBPP010000002.1, forward strand.
TCCTCGGCGAGCTGCTCGGGGTCGGCCAGGGACCTCATGTGCGGGAAGGTGCCGTCCTCCCAGCCCGTGACGAACACGACCGGGAACTCGAGCCCCTTGGCGGTGTGCAAGGTCATCAGGGTGACCACCCCCTGGTCGGGCACGGCAGGACCGTCACCCGGCTCGCCGTCGTCGCCGGGGATCTGGTCGGAGTCCGCGACGAGCGAGACCCGTTCGAGGAAGTCGGCGAGGTCTCCCTCGGGCTCGGACTGCTCGAACTCGGAGGCCACCGCGTGCAGCTCGGCCAGGTTGTCGACCCGCGAGGCGTCCTGGGGGTCGTCGCTCGCACGCAGCTCGGCCAGGTACCCGGTCCGGTCCAGCACCGCGCCGAGCACCTCGGCAGGTCCGGCGCCCGAGGCAGCCAGGTCCCGGAGGTCGGACATCATGGCGGCGAAGGACCGCAGCCCGGTCAGCGCCCGGGTACCGACCCCGGGGGCCTCGTCGACGCGCTCGAGGGCAGCACCGAAGGAGATCCGCTCGCGGTCGGCGAAGGCCGCGACCATCGCCTCGGAGCGGTCCCCGAGCCCACGCTTGGGGACGTTGAGGACGCGGCGCAGGTTGACGTCGTCGTCGGGGTTCGCGATGGCCCGCAGGTACGCGACCGCGTCCTTGACCTCCTTGCGCTCGTAGAACCTGGTCCCACCGACCACCTTGTAGGGCAGACCGACCCGGATCAGCACCTCCTCCAGGGCGCGCGACTGCGCGTTGGTCCGGTAGAAGACCGCGACGTCGCCCGGGCGCACACCCTCGGAGTCCCCGAGCCGGTCGATCTCCTCGGCGACGAACCGCGCCTCCTCGTGCTCGGAGTCCGCGACGTACCCGACGATCTGCGGCCCGGCACCCGAGTCGGTCCACAACCGCTTGGGCTTGCGCCCCGGGTTGCGGGAGATCACCGAGTTGGCGGCCGAGAGGATGGTCTGGGTCGAGCGGTAGTTCTGCTCGAGCAGGATGGTGCGGGCGCTGGGGTAGTCCGCCTCGAACTCGAGGATGTTGCGGATGGTCGCACCGCGGAAGGCGTAGATCGACTGGTCCGCGTCGCCCACCACGGTGAGCTCGGCCGGGGGGAGGCCCTGCGCCGCACCGGCCAGCTCGCGCACCAGCACGTACTGCGCGTGGTTGGTGTCCTGGTACTCGTCGACCAGGATCTGGCGGAACCTGCGTCGGTAGTGCTCGGCCACGGCCGGGAAGGCCTGCATGAGATTGACCGTCGTCATGATCAGGTCGTCGAAGTCCAGGGCGTGCGCCTGCCGCAGCCTCGCCTGGTAGCGGGTGTAGACCGCCGCGAGCACCTCGTCGACCTCGTTCGCGGCACCCGTGGCGGCCCCCGAGCGCGTCGCATAGGTCTCGGGGTCGACGAGCTCGTCCTTGAGGTTCGAGATCTTCCCGGCGAGCGAGCGGGCGGGGTACTTCTTGGCGTCCAGGTCGAGCTCGCGGGCGACCAGGGTGAGCAGCCGCTGGGAGTCCGCCGAGTCGTAGATCGAGAACGAGGAGCGCAGGCCCAGCGTCCCGGCCTCCTTGCGCAGGATGCGCACGCAGGCCGAGTGGAAGGTCGAGACCCACATCGCGCGGGCGGGCGGGCCGACCAGCGCGGCGACCCGCTCGCGCATCTCGGCGGCGGCCTTGTTGGTGAAGGTGATGGCCAGCACCTCGGAGGCGCGGACCTGCCGGGTCGCGAGCTGGTGCGCGATCCGGTGCGTGAGCACCCTCGTCTTGCCCGAGCCGGCCCCCGCGACGATGAGCAGCGGTGATCCGGTGTGCAGGACGGCCGCGCGCTGCTCGGTGTTCAGTCCGTGCAGCAGGGCGTCGGCGGTGGCCTCGCGACGCGCCACCTCGACCGTCCCGGGCGCCTCACCGGGTGAGGCCCCGGCCTCCCGGGGCGGGACGGACGAGGGCAGCCGCGCGAGGTCGCTGCGGCTGAGCCCGGGCAGGGGGAGGTCGGAGAAGAGCGAGTTCATGTCCCCCCAAGCCTAGGCGTGACCGCCCACAGCCCCGGACGGTCCGGACCGGCCGGGCCGAGGCCGCTCACACCGACCCGACGGCCTCCTGCAGGCGCCGCGAGGTCGCCGCGAGGTCGTGGGCCGCCGACCGGATGCCCGCGATCTGCCCCGTGGTGCGCTGGGCCGACGCCCCGACCTCACCCAGGGACAGGGCGATCTCCCGGCTGCCGTCGGCCGTGCGGGCGATGCTCGCCGCCATGTCCGAGGTGGTCGCGGTCTGCTCCTCGACCGCGCCGGCGATCGTGGTCTGGTAGTCGTTGATCCGTCCGATGATCTCGCTGATCCGCCCGATCTCCCCGGCGGCCTGCAGCACCGCGCCCTGGATCGCCTCGACCCGCGCCGAGATGTCGCCGGTGGCCCGGGCCGTCTCCTGCGCGAGCTCCTTGACCTCTCCCGCCACCACGGCGAACCCCTTGCCGGCGTCCCCGGCGCGGGCGGCCTCGATGGTCGCGTTGAGCGCCAGGAGGTTGGTCTGCTCGGCGATGGCCGTGATGACCTTCACCACGCTGCCGATCTGCGCCGAGGAGTCGCCCAGCGTGGCGACCGTCCGGTTGGTGGTCTCAGCGGCCTCGACCGCCTCGACCGCGATCTTGGCGACCGCGTGCGCGTTCTGCGCGATCTCGCTGATCGACGCGCCCATCTGGTGCGTGCCCGAGGCCACGGTGTCGATCCCGAGGCTCACCTCCTGGGCCGAGCGCGAGACGGCGGTGGTGCGCTGCGCGGTGCTCTCGGCGTCCTCGGCGATGCCGTCGCTGCTGCGCACCAGGTCGGAGGCCGCCGCGTCGAGCTGAGCCACCGCCGCGGCGACGTCGGCCGCGACGGTCGACGCACGGTCCAGGGTCACGTTGAGGGCGGCCGCGAGCTGCTCGAGCTCGGTCTTCTGGGCGCCGGCGGGCAGGCGGGTCGTGACGTCACCGCTGGCCAGCACCTCGGTGGCCCGCCGGATCGGCGTGACGATGCTGCGTCCCACGACCATCGTCACGCCACCGACCAGCACCAGGATCCCCAGACCGCTGAGCAGCAGCTTCGCTGCCTCGGCCAGCGCGACGGTGCGGACGTCGTCGACGTAGACACCCGACCCGATCACCCAGCCCCAGGGGGCGTAGCCGCTGACGTAGGACACCTTGGGCTGCGGGGCGTCGGCACCCGGCTTGGGCCACTGGTAGTCGACGAAGCCCGAGCCGTCGGCGCGGACCACGTCGACGAACTCCACGAACAGGTGCTTGCCGTCCGGGTCGACGTTCTCGGTCAGGTCGGTGCCGTCGAGCTCGGGGCGGATGGGGTGCATGATCATCGTCGGGGTCATGTCGTTGATCCAGAAGTACTCCGACTCCGAGTACCGCAGCTGGCCGACCGCGGCGATCGCCGCGGCCTGGGCCTCGGCCTCGCTCAGCCGCCCGGCCTCCTGCTCCAGACCGAAGTGGGCCACGACGCCCAGGGCGGTCTCCACGACGATCCGGGTGGCGGTCTGACGCTCCTCCATGATCCGCCCGTGGATCTGGACCGAGGCGATCGAGGCCAGACCGGCCAGACCCAGCCCGAGGAGACCGACGATCGCGATCAACCGGGTGGAGACGGACAACGTGTTCATGCGCAGCATCGGGCACTCCGGGGGGACGGGGTCGCGGGACGGTCACCTCCCCATCGACCGCCGCCCGTCCGGCCTGAGCGTTCGACCTGCTAGAGCAGACGACGGGCCGCGGCCCACCGCGTCAGCTCGTGCCGCGAGGACAGCTGGAGCTTGCGCAGCACCGCCGACACGTGGGTCTCGACGGTCTTGATCGAGATGAACAGCTCGGTGGCCACCTCCCGGTAGGAGTAGCCGCGGGCGATCAGCCGCATGACCTCGCGCTCGCGCGCCGAGAGACGGTCGAGCTCGTCGTCGCCGGTGGCCACGTCGCCCGCTGCGGTGCCGAACGCGTCCAGCACGAACCCCGCGAGCCGTGGGGAGAAGACCGCGTCCCCGCCGGCCACCCGCCGCACGGCGTCGGACAGGTCCGGACCGGTGATCGCCTTGGTGACGTACCCGCGGGCGCCCGCGCGGATCACCGCGACGACGTCCTCGGCCGCGTCGGAGACCGACAGCGCGAGGAACCGGGTGGTGCTCAGCAGGTCGGCGCAGGCCGTGATCACCTCGGCCCCACCTCCGCCCATGCCCCCGGGCAGGTGCACGTCGAGCACGACCACGGGTGGCTGCAGGGCGCGGACCAGGGTGATCGCCGCGTCGACGTCGTCGGCCTCGCCCACCACGTGGACCGAGGCGTCGAGCGACGCACGCACCCCCGCGCGGAACATGAGGTGGTCGTCCACGAGCACGACGTCGACGTCGGTGGTCATCGGGGTTCTCCTTCTTGCTCGGTGGTCGGTACGCACAGGTGCACCTCGGTGCCCCGTCCCGGCTTGTTCTGCACGGTGGCCGTGCCACCGCGGCGACGCACCCGCCCGATGATCGACTCTCGCACGCCGAAGCGGTCGGCGGGGACCTCTGCGAGGTCGAACCCCTCCCCGCGGTCACGGACGAAGACCTCGATCCGCTCGGCCGCGACCTCGAGGTAGAGCGAGACGGGCGGACGCCCGTGCACGACCGCGTTGATCAGGGCCTCCCGGGTGGCCTGGAGCAGCGCCTCGGTGGCCAGGTCCGGGACGCAGTCGCCCACGACCACCGTCTCGATGGCCGCACCACGGGTGTCCTCGACCTCGGCGACGACGTCCTTGAGCTCGGCGGCCAGCGAGGTGCCGGGGGTGGTGCGGTCGTCGTAGAGCCAGGCCCGCAGCTCGCGCTCCTGGGCGCGTGCGTACCGCGAGACGGCGTCGGGGTCGTCCGAGCGTGCCCGGATCAGGGCGAGGGTCTGCAGCACCGAGTCGTGCAGGTGGGCGGCGATGTCGGCGCGCTCGGACTCCCGGGCCCGGGCGGCACGCTCGTCACCGAGCTCGTTGACCAGGCGCAGCCACCACGGCGCCAGCACCAGGGCCGCCCCGACCAGGACCGCGAGGGCCGCGACCGCGGAACGGGCCAGCGCCTCGAGCGGTGCGTCCTGACCCACCAGGAGCAGCACCCCCAGCCCGGTCAGGACGATCCCCCCGAGCAGCCGGAGCACGCTCACCGGCGTGCGGCCACCGGCCCGCGAGAGCCAACGTCCCCGCTCGACCGCGTCGAGCTGGCTCCACGCCAGGCCCGCCCCACCGACCAGGATCAGGGTGGGCACGACCCACGAGTAGTCGATCTCGACCCCCGCGCGCACCGCGATCAGCAGGCCCGCGGCGACCAGCAGCAGCAGGCCCACGCCGATGTCGGTCAGCGGCACCCGCCGACCCGGCTCGCGCAGCCGCGGAGCCAACCTGCTGAGTGCTGCGGGGCGGGTCTCGGCGGCCACCTGGGCGGGGTCCCCTGCGGGGACCGCGACCCAGAACCAGACGTACAGCAGGACGCCCGCACCGCCGAAGGGCGTCAGCAGGATCATCACCAGCCGCACGGTGACGACCGGGAGCCCCAGGTGGGCCGCCAGCCCCACGCACACCCCACCGACCCAGCGGCCCCGGGAGGGGCGGCGCAGCGGCAGTCGCTCGGTCATGGTCACGGAAGCATCGTCACACGTCGGGACCCCCGCCAGGGGCGCCCGAGGGCTCCTGCCCATGCTCCCCAGGGTGAGTTCCAGGGTCCGCCCGGACCTCGGCTCAGGGTGCGGCGCCCGGGGTTCAGGGTGGGATCAGGGGGGCACCGGATACCCGGTGGCCGCCGCGGGCACCAGGATCGATGTCATGGACACCACACCTCCGCCCCCGGCGCACGACCCCGCGGCCGGCCCGCAGCCGGTCCCGCCTCACCAGCAGCCGCCCGCGCCGTCGGGCATGGACTCCTTCTTCGACGGCATCCGCCGCGCGGGCCTGGTGCGCTCCGACGAGCGCTGGGTCGGTGGGGTCGCGGGGGGGATCGCACTACGGCTCGGCGTCGACGTCGTCGTCGTCCGCGGGCTGCTCGCCGTGACCGTCCTGCTCGGCGGCCTCGGCCTGGTCGTCTACGGGCTGGGCTGGGCGCTGCTCCCCGAGCAGCGTGACGGGCGCATCCACCTCCAGCAGCTCTTCCGCGGGGACTTCGACATCGCCGTCCTGGGAGCCTTCGCCGTCTTCGCCACGGGCCTGTCGCTGCCCGACCGGTGGAACCTCGGGATGTGGTGGGGCGGCAGCGGCAACGGCTGGACCGCTCTGCTGTGGATCAGCGCCATCGCCCTGATCGTCGTGCTGGTCGTGGGTGCGTCCAACCGAACGCCCTCGAGCGGTCGCCCACCCGGGCCCACCACGACCCTGCCCCGCACCCCGCCCCCGGGCGCCTACCCCGGCACGGGTGCCCCCACCTACGCCAGTGCCGCGCCCCACCGACCGGAAGGACCGACGACCACCATGCCCCCCACCGCGCCCTACCCCACGCAGGGTGCGCCCACGCCACCCGTCCACCCGGGCCCGCCACCCGCCTACACCTCCGCGCAGCCCCCGCACCAGCCGCCGTACGGACCGACCGGGCCGGTGACCCAGCTTCCCAAGCCCTCCGCGGGCGGACCCGGCAGCGGAGTGGTGGGCGTCATCGCAGCGCTGAGCCTGCTGACCCTGGCGGGGCTGCTGTACGCCGAGCGGATCGGTGAGTTCGACGGGCCGGTCCTGCTGACGGCCGGCGCGGTCGCCGTGATCCTTGCCGGCCTGGGCATCATCATCTCGGGCCTGCGGGGCCGCACCAGCGGCCCGCTGGGCGGGCTGTCCGTCCTGGCCATCCTCGTGCTGCTCCCGGTGGCCGCGGTGACGAACAACAACTGGTCCAACTGGTCGTGGAACGACTACTCGACCACGTTCGGCGACCTCACCCACACCCCGCGGGAGGTCGACGAGGCCGAGCGCGGGTACTCGCTGGGGGCCGGCGAGGCCCGGATCGACCTGACCGAGCTCCCCCTGGACGGCACGACGATCGAGGTGCCGATCAGCGTCGGTGCGGGCGAGGTGACCGTGATCGTGCCCCGGGACGGTGCCTTCACCGCCGAGGTCGAGATCTTCGCCGGTGAGCTGCGATGGCTCGACGGGCAGGTCAGCAGCGGGGTGGGTGGCGGGACCGCACGCACCCTGGAGTCGCCCGCGGTGCGCGACGGCGAGATCTCCGACATCGACCTGGTGATCAGCGTCGGTGCGGGCACGGTCCGGATCGAGGAGGGCCGATGAGCACCGAGCGGCCCGACGACGAGATCACCCAGCGCATCACGCAGAAGCGCAGCCCGGGCTCCGGCCCGCAGGCGCCAGCACCCCCCGACGAGCACGACGACCTGCCGACCGAGCAGCTCGATGCCACCATCACGGAGGACACCATGGACCAGGCGACGGCGGACGGGGCATCGACCCCGCCGCGCACCACGGCCGGCACACCACCGCAGGACGCCGGACCGACCCCGTCGGAGCAGGTCTTCGGGCCGGGCACGACGTCGGACGCGACCGCACCGGCTCCCGGCTCGACCCAGCCGACGTCGGCCGCCGCCAGCCCCGATCAGCAGCGGCTGCGGGTCGGCACCGTCGTCTGGGGCCTGGTGGTCGCGGTGATCGGCGTGGGCATCCTGGCCACCGCCGCAGGGGTGGTGTTCGACGTCCAGCTCGCGCTGATCGGGCTGGTCGCCCTGGCCGGGGTGGCGCTCCTGGTCGGATCGGTGGCCAGCGGCGCACGGCGACGCAGGCGATGACGACGACCGCCGTGGTCGCTGCGGAGGGCAGCGACCACGGCGGGGACGTGCGAGGGCCGCACCGGCAGGGGATCCTGCGGGTGCGGCCCTCGGTCGTCCAGGGTGCGACGACGATCAGATCGCGGCGACCTTCTCGGGGGTGGTGACGACCGTGCCGACCGGGACCAGCTGGCGCAGGGCGTAGCCGACGAGGACGAACAGCAGGCCCATGCCGGCGGCGAAGGCCGCGACACCGAAGGCGATGACCGAGGTGAACAGCGAGGCACGCAGGAACGAGCCGTTCATGACGCTGGCGCGCGCCGGGTCCTCGCGGTCGAGCTCGGCGTAGGTCTTGCCGTCCGAGCCGGCCAGCGCGTGCTGGTTGATGATGTCGGCCTGCAGGTAGGCGTCGATCGGGCCGTCGACGGTGTTGCCGGCGAACATGGCCACGTCGTCGCCCAGGGTGATGTTCTCGGCAGCGAGCTGGCTACGGACCATGCCCCAGGTCAGGGCACCGCCGACGATCAGGACGACACCCGCGATGATCGCGACGAGGCCGATGAGGCGGACGGACTTGCCGTTCGAGGAAACGGTGGTGGACATGGTGAAATCCCTTCCCAGGACATGTCTTCAAGGGTCCGGATCCGGTAGCGCCGGTCCCGGTGAGCCCGTCGTCCGAGCTCCTGGAAGAAGGTTGTCAGTTCAAGAACGGCCAGTGCTGGGTCAATGGTCCGTGGGTCGATGGTCCCGTGTCGATCAAGCCCCGGCGTCTCGCAGCACCCGTGCGCGTCGGTACTCCGACTCCGCCGTCGCCACCGCACGGGCCCAGTCGAAGGCCGGGGGCACGCTGCGCGCCGCCTCCCGAAGCCGGGCGAGCAGGTCACGATCGACCGCGAGCCGGACCACCGCGCGGGCCATCCCCGCGTCGTCGTCCACGATCAGGCCGTCGACGTCGTGCGTGACGAACTCCTCGATCCCGGTCCCGCGGCGCGCCACGACCACCAGACCCGCAGCACGTGCCTCCAGGGCAGCGATGCCGAACGCCTCCAGGACCGCGGGGGCCAGGAACACCTCGGCCCGCCGGTAGACCTCCCGCACCTCGGCCCGGGGAAGCCGCCCGCGCAGCGTCACGACACCGGTGAGGTCGCGACGCCGGATGCGGCGCTGCATCGTCGCGCGGGCCGGCCCGTCGCCGAGGACCTCGACGTCCAGCGCCCCCGGCGGGAGCTGGGTCATGGCGTCCTCGATCACACCGACCAGTGCCGGACCCCTCTTGCGCGGCGCCAGTCGCATGGTGGCCACGCACCGGAGCCCACGTCCTGTCGGGTCGGGGGACGCGGCACCGTCGGTCGCCGGCGCGGGTGCCCAGCCCGCCAGGTCCATCCCGTTGGGCATCACCTCGACCGGCGCGCCGAAGACCTCGGCCACACGCTCGGCGGCCGCGCCGCTCACCGCGCTCAGTGCGACCGGTGCGTCGCGCCAGGCGGTGCGCCGCACCCCCGCACGCAGCGCCGGGACCGCACCGTCGAGCATGCAGTGCCAGGTGATGGCGAGCGGGGTGCCCGCGTCCAGGGCGACCCGCGCCCCGTCGAAGGCGAACGGTGACACGACCCCGGCGTGGACGTGCACCACGTCGGGCGCCAGCTCGCGCAGCAGGGCGCGCACCCTGGGCGGCGCCGCGGGGTTGACCGGGAGGTCGAACGGCATCCTGGTCCCGAGCCGGTGGACCTGGACACCGTCGTCGTCCTGGACGTCCCGTCCTGGCGCGGACCCCGCAGCCGGGGTCGCGGTGAGGACGTGCACCTCATGGCCCCGTGCCACCTGGGCACGGGCGAGGTCACGCACCTGGGACTCGATACCACCGGTCCGCGGCGCATAGCAGTCCGAGACGTGGAAGATCCGCACGAGGACAGGCTAGTCGCGGCCAGGGATCCTCCCGGGCGAGGCGACCTCAGATACGGGTACGACGCGGGTTGCTCACCGATCGCACCGGGATGTCCTCGCGCTCCTCGGGCAGCTGCTCGTCGTGCTGGATGGCCGTGTCCATGATCCCCCCTGGGTCATCGCCGTGTCGTGCCGTCAGTCTGCGGGACCCCGGCGACCTCTGCACACCGACCCGGTGACCACCGTGCGAAGGGTTCGTGACGGGACAGCCGGCCGGGCGAGAAGGAGCCGACCGGGAACCTCGGGTCGACCGCGACACCACGAGGCACCTGCGGCCGGGACACCGACGCCGCGGGCGCTCACTCCCACTCGATCGTGCCCGGCGGCTTGCTCGTCACGTCCAGGGCCACCCGGTTGACCTCGGGCACCTCGTTGGTGATCCGGGTCGAGATGGTCGCGAGCACCTCGTACGGCACGCGGGTCCAGTCGGCGGTCATCGCGTCCTCCGAGCTGACCGGTCGTAGCACCACCGGGTGACCGTAGGTGCGTCCGTCGCCCTGGACGCCGACCGAGCGCACGTCGGCCAGCAGCACCACGGGACACTGCCAGATGGTCCGGTCCAGGCCGGCGTGGCTCAGCTCCTCACGGGCGATCGCGTCGGCGGCACGCAGGATCTCGAGCCGGTCGGCCGTCACCTCACCGATGATCCGGATCCCCAGACCCGGCCCCGGGAAGGGCTGGCGCCAGACGATCGCGTCAGGCAGGCCGAGCTCGAGGCCCACGGCTCGCACCTCGTCCTTGAACAGGGTGCGCAACGGCTCGACGAGCTCGAACTGCAGGTCGTCAGGCAGGCCGCCGACGTTGTGGTGGGACTTGATGTTGGCGGCGCCCTCTCCGCCGCCCGACTCCACGACGTCGGGGTAGAGCGTGCCCTGCACCAGGAAGCGCACCTCCTCGCCGTGCGCACCCGAGTCCTCGACGACCTCACGTGCGGCCGCCTCGAAGACCCGGATGAACTCGCGTCCGATGATCTTCCGCTTGGTCTCCGGGTCGGTCACACCGGCCAGGGCGTCCAGGAAGCGGGCACGGGCGTCGACGACCTTGAGCTGCACGCCCGTCGCGGCGACGAAGTCGGTCTCGACCTGCTCGGCCTCGCCCTGCCGTAGCAGGCCGTGGTCGACGAACACACAGGTCAGCTGGTCGCCGACGGCCCGCTGGACGAGGGCCGCAGCGACCGCGGAGTCCACACCGCCCGACAGCCCGCAGATGACGCGTGCGTCACCGACCACCGTGCGGATCGCCTCGACCTGCTCGGCCACGACGTTGCCGGCCGTCCAGTCGGGCCGCAGACCGGCCCCCCGGTACAGGAAGTTCTCCAGGGCGTGCTGACCCAGCGGCGAGTGCTTGACCTCGGGGTGCCACTGCATGCCGAACAGGCGGCGTGCGCGGTCCTCGAAGGCTGCGACCGGTGAGCCGGTCGAGCTCGCGAGCACCGAGAAGCCTGCCGGGGCGGCGTGCACCGCGTCACCGTGGCTCATCCACACCGACTGCTCGGTCGGAGAGCCGGTCAGCAGGACGCCCGACTCGGGAACGGTCACCCGCGTACCGCCGTACTCGCGCGCCCCGGTGCGGGCCACGTCACCACCCAGGGCCTTGGCCATGGCCTGGAAGCCGTAGCAGATGCCCAGCACCGGGACACCGGCGTCGAAGAGCGCCGGGTCGACCGACGGCGCACCGTCGGCGTACACCGATGCCGGACCACCCGACAGGATGATCGCGGACGGGTCCTTGGCGAGCATCTGCTCGACGCTCGCGGTGTGCGGCACGATCTCCGAGTACACCTTCGCCTCGCGCACGCGCCGGGCGATCAGCTGCGCGTACTGCGCCCCGAAGTCGACGACGAGAACCGGTCTGTGGTCGGGCAGGGGCGCGGTGTCGGTCACGGCACCAGGGTAGCCAGCCGATCGCGGAGGCCGAGCGCGGGCCCACCGGGAGGGGTCCGAGAACGGGCCCGTGGGCCCATCGCCCTCGCCCGCGATGGGCCAAGATCGAGATGCCGACCACGGCAGCACGTCACGGCACGACAGATGGAGCCACATGACCACGGGGGGAGACGCTCCGGAGAGCGGGCGGCCGACCGGGACCGACCCGCACGACCGGGCAGGTGGTCAGATGAGGCTCACGTTCGCCCTGCGGCTGGCGCGGGCTCGCTGCGATGCCGAGCGCGGCATCGGGACCATCGAGTACCTCGGCATCGTCGTCCTCGCCGCACTGCTGGTCGCGGCGGTCGTCCTCGGCGTCTCGGCCACGCAGTACGGGCCGCGCGTCGCCCAGGCGCTGTGCGAGATCGTCTCGCTCGGCCAGGGCTCGTGCGGAGAGGTCACGACCCAGGAGCGTGCCCCTGAGGACTACGTCCCGCCCGAGCCCTGCGTGATCAACGCCGACGGAGCAGGGTGGGACGCCGCGGTCGCCATCGCGGTGCAGGTCGAGGGCGGGCAGACGTGGCTGTACGAGCAGCTCGACGACGGTCGCGTCCGCCTCACCCGCACCGATGAGGCGGCGGCCGGGGCCGAGGTGGGGGTGGGCTTCGACGTCTCGCTGACCCTTGACGACGAGCGCTACGGCGCCAGCCTCAGCGCGGGTGCCGCCGCGATGGTGACCGGCCAGGAGGGCGACGTCTTCTACGCCGCCGACCGCGCCGCGGCCGAAGCCATCCTGAGCGCCCAACGGACGAGCGACGTCAAGGACGTCATCCTCGGCGACGGCAGCCTCGCTCGTCAGGGGTGGGACTGGGCGACCGAACAGCTCGGCGGCTCGACCCGGTACGAGGACCTCGCCCCCGACGAGACGTTCACCCGGGCGGGGATCCAGCTGTCCGGTTCGGCCAACGCCACCCTCATCGACGGCTCAGCGGGTGTGGAGCTCGAGATGGGGGTGTACGAAGGACGCGTCGACCGGACGGACGGCACCTCGACCGACATCTTCACCGCGAGCGCCTCCGGCTCGGCCGAGGGGGGCAAGTGGCTGAGCTCGGTCGAGGGGTACGGCGTCGCGACGGCGAGCTTCGAGGGCAGCCTGCGCTGGGAGGTGGACCGCGACGCCCGCGGTGAGGCCGTCGCCGTCCGGGTCGTCACCACGGGGATGGCACACGCCGACGCCTACGGCAAGAACATCGACGAGGGGACCAACCCGTCCTTCACCGAGACCACGGTGCAGGTTCCGCTGACCAGCGACGCCGACCGGCTGGTCGCCGGTCGGCTGGCCCAGTCGTTGGGGCTCGAGGTCGACGGCGTGACCGACAACCTCTCCCTGCTGGACCGGCCCGGCAACACGGTCTTCATGGCGCAGAACGTCGAGGACTTCACGTCCCTGGCACGGGACACGGGGTACGTCTACCAGCAGCACTACGAGGTCGACACGACCGAGTACGGCGCCAACCTCGACGCGAAGTACATCCTGGAGGCAGGCCTGGGTGGGTCGTACACAGCCGTTCAGCGGACGGCCACCGGCTACCGGTACTGGAACGGCCAGAACCTGGTGGACCGTACCGGCTGCGTCGCGCAGTGAGCACTACCCTGGCGCAGGTCAGGACACCGACCGACCCGGAGGCCCCACTCGTGCACGTCCACTGCAAGCCGGCCCGGTGCGTGAGTCAGCTCGGGAGGGTGATCAGCGGTGGTGCCGTGGCGCTGTCCGCGGTGCTCCTCCTCGCTGCGTGCACCACCGACCCGGCATCGCCGTCCGACGGTCCGCTGGTCCCCGGTCCGGCGCCGGACGGCTGGGAGGCGGTGGACTACGGGACGGTGACCGTGCACGTCCCGGCCGGCTTCGAGCCGGTCGACGGCGCCTCCGCCGATCCTGCTCACCCTGACGCGGAGAGCTTCGCCCTGCTGGGGCCAGCGAACGACGAGGGCCGCACCCCCGGCGTGACCACGACCGTCGCGCCAGACCCGGACCGGACGGCGTCGGTCGAGGTGGACGCACTCGAGAACCAGTGGAGCGCGACCCGCGGGGTCGAGGACTTCGCCCGCTCGCAGGTGTCGTGGCCCGGCGCCGAGTCGGCCGTCTTCCTGGCGTTCGAGTCCGAGGCGACCGACTCCTCCGGCACCAGCGTGCCGTACCGCTACGAGTGGTTCGTCGCGGACCTCGAGGACGGCAGCCAGGTCCTCGTCGGTTCGGTCGCCCCGGTCGCGGACTTCGACGAGCTGCAGATGCACGAGGTGCTGAGCTCGCTCGAGCTCGCACCGTGACCGCCGCCACGCGGCTCCGCCGAGCGGTCCGGACCTCGGGCTACCTGGCCGTCCTGGGCGTGCTGCTGTTCGGGATCGGCGCTGCTGTCGTGCTCGTCCGCAGCAACCACGGCATCCCCACGGTCCGCCCAGCAGAGTGGGCGGCTGGTGAGGAGATCTCGACCTCTCTCGGCAACGACACCGTCTTCTGGGGGCAGGGCACCGACCTCGACCCTCAGGCTGTCACGTGCACCGCACCGAGCGGGCCCGGCGGCGCGCCCGAGACGATGCCCGCCGGCCCTCCCCCCGGCAGCGAGGACATCGCCGTGATCGACGACCCGCGCTTCGGTGCGCTCGTCTACCTCGCGGACAACCGGGGGCGCACCTGGCCGGCCTCGTCGGCCGTCTGCGACGGTGGCTCGCTCGAGACCGTGCGACTCTCCTCGACCCCGCGGGTCCCCCTGCAGCGCGGCGTCGGACTGGGGCTGATCGCCGCCGCAGGTCTCGCGGCGGTGTGGGGCGCCGTCGCCCTGCGGGTCACCCGACCCGCGCGGACCTGACGCGCCCCGCCGCAGTCAGGACCGGGGACCCACCGGCGCGGGGCGCGTCGGGCCCGTGGACCCATCGCCGCGACGACGTCCTGCAGCACGATGGAGATCCCACCCGACGATCTGATCGCCCGAGGAGCAGCATGCAGACCGGACTCACCCTCCAGGTGGCCGTCGCGACCGCCCTCGGGGCGCTGGCTGCCGGTGCGGTCGGTGGCTGGGTCGCGGTCTCGACCTACGAGCTGGGCGCCGCGATGGGCATCCGGGCGCTGGTCGCCGCGGCAGTGGTCGTCGTGATCCCCTACGCACTCGTCCGGCGCAGGGTGCTGTCCGCCCGGCGGAGCTCGCTCGTGCTGGCCGGTGTGGCCGGGCTCGTCGTGGGCTACGCCCTCAACCCGTTCTCGTGGGTCGGGCGCGCCTTCTTCGCGCAGACGTTCGTCGCGCCTGGCGCGCTGACCGCCGTCCTGGACCTGACCGGATGGCTCGCCCTCGGCACCGTCACCGTCCTGGCCGCGAGCAGGGCCGCTCCGCACGGCGACGAAGCGCTCGGATACCGGCAGTAGGCCTCCCGTCTGCCCCCACGAGCCGCCTCGTCCCGAACCCGAGAAGAGACCCCACGCCCGATGCTGACGCCGTTGCGCCGTGCCCTGCCCCACCGCGACGACCGGGACAGGGGGGTCGGGACCCTCGAGTACGTCGGCATCGTCGCGGTCGCCGCCCTCCTGGTGGCGGCTCTCGTCCTGGGGGTCACCGCCACCCGCTACCAGGAGCACCTGCAAGTCGCGCTGTGCGAGATCATCTCGCTGGGGCAGGGCGACTGCGGTGCGGTCGCCGCCCAGGACCGCGCACCCGAGGACTACATCCCCGACACCCCGTGCGTCGTGGGCTCCCAGGGCAACGACAGCAACGAGAAGGTCACCGTCGTGGTCACCCTCGAGAGCGGTGAGCGGTGGGCCATCGACGAGCTCGGCGACGGCACCTACCGGCTCACCCGGGCCACGGACGGCAGCCTCGGCATCGGTGTCGGCGTCGGGTTCGACCTCTCGGCCACGATCGACAGCGAGAGGTTCGGCGCCGGGGCGTACGCCAACGTCAGCGCTGCGGTGGCCGCCGGGCAGGGTGAGAGCTACATCGCGACATCCCCCGAGCAGGCCCGTCACATCCTGGGGGCCAAGCGCCAGGACGAGGTCAAGGACCTGTGGTTCGGCGACGACAACATCGTCCGGGACGGTGCCGACTGGCTCAACGAGGCCTTGGGAGGCAGCAACGACAACGAACGTCGTGAGCCCGACGAGTGGTTCGTCGAGGGTGGCATCGAGCTCGCCGGTACCGCGGGGGTCACCGCGATCACGGGTTCGGCCGACGCAACCGCCACCGTCGACGCGTACCTGGGCCGCACCGAGCGCCGGGACGGCACGTCGACGGACTACCTGCGTGCCGAGATGGCCATCAACGGCGGTCTGACTGGGTGGGGCGCCGACCCCGACGGGACCGCCAGCTACGTCCAGGTCACCGCCGAGGGCGCGGCCGGCGCGGTGATCGAGATCGACCGCGACGCCAACGGCAACCCGACCACGTTCCGGATGACGAGCATCCTGATGGGCAACGCGACGGGTGAGCAGTCCTCCAGCGGCGCATCGGGTATCAGCGACGCACCCGAGTACACCGAGCAGACCCTCTCCTTCCCCCTCCAGACCGCAGCGGACCGCGAGCTGGCCACCCGGATCATGCACGGGGCGGGCGTCCCTTACTACCCGGGAGTCACCGAGGGCGTCGACGTCGCCCGGATCGCCACCGACCGGCTCAGCCCCACCAGCCTGTCACGCGACCTCTTCGCGAGCGCCTCGGAGCGCGGGCACATCACGACCGAGTCCTACTCCCTCGCCACGGGTGAGAACAGCTTCAACGCGATGGGCAAAGTCGGCGTCGAGCTGGGTCTCGCCGGGAGCTCGATCGACACCACCCGCACCGCGACCGGCTCCCAGTACTGGAACGGCAGGGCGATGGTCGACCGTGCCGGGTGCTTCTGACACCGACCCGTTAGCCTGACCGCCTGCCGTCCCGCCCCCACCTGCACCGTCCGCGCCCAGCACCACCTCCCGGAGGACCCATGTCACCCCGCTCGCACCCCGCCGGGTGGACGCTGCTGTGCGTGACCTCGCTCGCGCTGGCCCTCGGCGGTTGCGGCTCCACTGCCGACGAGGCGACGGGCGGCGAGAACCTCTCACCCGCACAGGCTCCCGACGGCTGGACCCCGCACACCCAGGGCTCGGTCGAGCTGCACGCCCCGGCCGACTGGGAGGCCTTCGACACCGGTGCGCCCGCCGACGGGGCGGTGGCCGACGCGACGAGCTTCGGGCTCCAGGCCCCCACGCCCGAGGACGGCGCGGGCAGCGGCGCGTTCACCGTGGTGACCGACTCGCCCCAGGACGGGGCGGTCGCGGTCGCCGGCTCCGCACGGCGCACGGCCGAGAGCACGCTCGGCGCGACGGACGTCGTCGAGGAGGAGATCTCCTGGCCCGGTGCCGAGAGTGCCGCGTACCTGGCGTACACCGCTGACCTCCCGATGCCGGACGGGGAGAACGTGATCTTCCAGTACGAGTTCCTCGCCCTGGACCTGCCGGACGGCGGGCAGGCCGTGGTGAACGTCGTCGGCCCGGCGGAGGGCTACGCCGACCAGGCCATGCACGCCGTGCTCGCCAGCGTGACCGTCGCGCCGTGAGCGCCGGGGCAGGTCCGTTCACCTCCCGGAACCTGCGCCGCGCGACCCGGCTGTGGAGCACGGTGGCCCTGTGGGGGTCACCGTTCTTCCTCCTGCTGGGCGTCGCACTGCTCACCGGGCTCTTCCCCTCGGGTGCTGCCCGGGCGTCCGTGGTCGAGACCACCGCGACACCGGGTACCGCGATCGACGTCGTGGGCGGCACCCGGGGCATGGCGCTGTGGGGTCAGCCGGCCGACGTGGACCTCTCGACGGTCACCTGCCGCTGGACCGGGGCCGGTGACTCGGGTGGCGAGCTGCCCGTCGGCCCTCGTGACGACCGACCGGAGGTCATCACCGACAGCCTCGGCTCCGGTGACTACGTCTGGCTGACCACCACGGCCGACACGTTCGGGGTGCGGAGCGCGACCTGCACCGCTCACGGCCTCACCGCACTCGGGGCCACCCCCGACCCGGGAACGGGCGCCGGCACGGGCGCCGGGGTGTTCTTCGTGGTCCTGGCACCGGTGCTGCTCGGTCTCGGGCTGCTCGCACGACGAGCGGCCCGCTCCGCCTAAGGTCAGCACCGGTGGGCCCGGGACCGACACCCGTGCCGGTCAGGCCGGGTCGTCCGCTCCGTCACCCAGTCGGATGCTGCCCTCGATGCCGTCGACCAGGTCCGCGGGGAGCTCGCTCCCGGTGAGCTGCAGCGCGACCGTGTCGCCGCTGCGCGGGTCGGCCGCCGCCCAGAAGATCCCCTCGTAGCGCTCGCCGTCCGGGCCGGTGTACGTGAAGTCGTTCCGGGCGATCTCCAGGGAATCGGTCTGCACCGGCTCGCTGAAGCCGTCCGAGGTGTACCCGGTGACCCCGCCGATCTGCGCGCCGGCCACGAAGGTCGACCGCCCGAGGTCCGCCCCGCCGGTCCCGAACTCGGGGCTGACGATCAGCAGGTGCTGCGCGTCGTCGAGCTCGGCGTCGGCCCATCCGCCGGGCCAGAGCTCGCTGTCCCCCTCGACCGGGACCCAGCCCTGGGGGACGGCCACCTCGAGCCGACCCGAACCGACCTGGACGAAGCCCTCGGGGACGTCCGCGCCCGAGGGACCGCAGGCGCCGAGCCCCGCGGCGACCCCCACCGTCAGGAGCAGTCCCACAGGGCGGGTCGCGCGGGTCCGGGTGCTGCGAGGGGCGTTCACGGGGACATCGTCTCCTGGGTCACGTCGACGTCGGGCCGCGGTGCTCACGACCGGGAGCCACGCGCGGTGCGGGCCCGCACCGCTCCGAGCGCTCCACCCACGACCAGGGTGACGACCACGGGCACCAGGACCGTACCGGGTGAGGCGTCGGACTGCGTCCGTGCCTGCGCCTCCAGCAGCGCACCGGTGCCCACCACGGCGGCGACCAGCACGACGGGGACCGAGGCCACCAGACCGTGGCGGCTCTCGCTCCGGCGGAGACCACCGACCAGCAGGGTCGCCGCGACGGCGGCGACGGCCGGTGGCACCACGAGGGTCAGCCAGGCCAGTCCAGCGACCGTCGAGATCCCCGCGGTGCGGTCGACCAGGGTCAGCAGCAGCACGCACAGGGCCAGGGAGACGAGGTAGGTCACGGCGCCCACCACCCAGGGACGCAGGTACGAGCGGGCCACCGACGGCGTCGGGGTCATCGAGGTCGTCGAGGTCGTCGAGGTCACAGCGGGGTCCTCCCGGTCAGTTGCACAGGGCGTCGTCGATGAAGGCGCGCGAACCGTCCACGCCGGGCGCTCCGAGGAAGGCCGCGTCGGTCTTGGTCGCGGTCGCCTCCTCGGCGCTGATGCTGAAGCCGAACTCCCAGCCCTTCTTGACCGCGAGGCCGAACTCCCAGCCGTCACTGACCCCGTGGTAGGCGATCTGGCTGGTCCTGCCCTGCTCGTAGAGGAGCTGCAGGAACGGGTCGGACGAGGGCCTGTCGGGCACCATCGCCCCGAAGGGCAGCGACAGGGTCTGGGACGCACCGTTGCGGAAGGACAGCCACTCGTCGGCGAGTGCGCGGTTGGAGTCGTCGATGCCGATCGTCGTGGTCGTCACCACCGAGGTCGTCTCCCCCTCGCCGTACGAGCCGGAGACCGGCAGCGAGCCGTTGCCCAGGCTGGCCTGGTACCCGACCTCGTACGAGCTCTTGAACGAGAGCTCGCTCAGCTCACCGTTCGCGTCGTACGTCGTGGTGAAGGCTCCCTGGATCTCCCCCTCGCCCGAGGCGTGCGCGACGACGGCGTCGGCACCGGCCTCCCCCGAGCCGGTCAGCTCGTAGGTGTAGCTGCGCTCTCCCGTCTCGTGGTTGGTCTCGACCACGACCGAGCCGCCGGCCGAGACCTCGAGGTTCAGGCCCGCCTGCGGGTCGAGGAAGGTCTCCTTGCCGGTCGAGTCGTGACCGGTCGGCACCCGCACCCCACCGCTCGCGTCGAGGGCGACGTCCACACCGATGGTCGCGTACGAGACCATCGGGTCCTTGGGAGCCGAGACGTAGCCGTCACTCATCCAGAGCCACAGCGCGACACCGCCGTACTGGTCGTTCTGCAGCTGGACCCGCTGGATCAGGTAGTCGTCGAGCTGGTCCTTCATCGCGGTCCACTGGGCCGCGTCGTCGAACTCCCAGGTGTCCCCGTACCCGAAGGTCAGGTTGCCACCCAGGTTGACGTCGAGCCCGGCCGCGTTGCCGTCCCCGAGCTTGTCGGTGTCGAAGGTGTTGCTGCTCACGGCCGTGCTGGCACCGACGGACGCGCCGTCGGTGAGCGTCGCCCGGACCGACCCGTCGGAGAACTCCTGCACGATGAAGCCCGAGCTGTCGCCGATCGAGAGGAACCACACCTTGACCTCGGCGTTGTACTGCTCCGAGGTCGAGTTCAGCATGCACACGCCTGGCTGGAAGTCCGCGTCGGTGGGTGCGTCGGCCACCGGT
This sequence comes from Actinotalea alkalitolerans, assembly GCF_023369855.1. Lineage (GTDB taxonomy): Bacteria > Actinomycetota > Actinomycetes > Actinomycetales > Cellulomonadaceae > Actinotalea. Next base: position 224,730 of record NZ_JAMBPP010000002.1, read on the forward strand.
ACGGGGCCGACGTCGCACGACCCCGCCCCGCCGCCGGCGGCGACCACGAACCGGCACAGCACCGAGGCGAGGTGGTCGGGGTAGCGTGCGACGCCCAGGGTGACCCCCGCGACGAGCAGCGCGACCAGGGTGACCACACCGAGCAGCTCGAGCGAGCTGACCCCGCGGTCGTCGCGCCGGATGCTGCGGTGCATGGTCGTCCCTCCCGGTCGCCGGCCTGCAGGCCTCGTGCATCCACGCTAGGTGCGCGCTCGGGAGAGCCCTTGAGCCCGGGGACCCACCGCTGGGCCCAGATGCGCCGGCTGGCTGGGCCCACGGGGTGGCAGCCGGCCACAGGACTCCCGAGCGTCGCCGCGGCGACGACGTCTCAGTCTCGACGGACCGGCAGGTCCTCGACGAGGGGGAAGCCCGGGAGCTCGAGGGAGACCTGCTCGGTGCCGGCATCGAGCGGGGGGAAGGTCGCCGAGAGCAGCTGACCACGTTGCGACATCTGCACGGGCGCGGTCGAGCACGTGCAGAAGGAGGTGGTCCTGTCCCCGTCGGTCACGGCCAGGAACGGCTGGAGCCGCTGGTCCTCGGCGCTGACCACCAGGGCCACGTCCCGGGTGTCACGCGTGAGCGGGGTCGCGGCGTTGAAGGCCTCGAGCGGCACCAACGGGTCCGAGTCGTCCACGTTGCGCAGCGTGAAGCGCACCAGGGTGCTCTCCTGGCCCGCGAGGACGTCGGTGACCTCGATCGTCGCGGGGTAGGCCGAGGACGGCCCTGTCACCTGCCCGTCCACCGATCCGAGCACCTCGGACGTGCCGATGTCCCCGTCGAAGAGCGCAGCGGCGATCTCGGCGCGGGTCCACCCGTCGGCCTCGGGCTCCTGCGTGGCGTCCGGCGAGGCGGAGGACGTCGGCCCGGGCGTGGGCTCGGGGTCCGACGGTGTGCAGGCGGCGAAGGCGACGAGCCCCACGACGACGACCCCGACCGAACCGAGGCCGATGAGCAGCGGCTTCTTCATGAGTCCCCCTTGACGCTGTAGACCACGGTGACACGACGGTTGAGCTGCTTGCCCTCGTCGGTCGCGTTGCTGGCCACGGGTTCGCTCTCGCCCCGACCGACTGCGGTGAAGGTGACGTCGGACCCGCTCGCGGGCTCGAGCACAGCCAGCACCGAGGCCGCGCGCTGCTCGGAGAGCACCTGGTTCGAGGCATCCGCACCGTCGGAGTCCGTGTGACCCGTCACGACCACCTCACCGGTCCCCCGTTGCCTGATGTCGGCGGCGACCGCAGCCAGGGCGTCCTGGGCGGCCGGTGACAGGTCAGCCGAGCTGACGGCGAACAGCACGTTGGCGTCGAGCGTGGTGGCCACCTGCTCGGGGGTCTCCTCGGTCGCCGCTGTCCCCGAGGCGTCACCGAACCGGCGCACCAGGGAGTAGGTGACCGCAGCGGGGTCGGCACCTGACAGGTCCGCGGCGGAGGGGATCGCCGGCCAGCCCTCGCCGAGCAGCGGCGCCGCGTCCGACCCGACCGGCTCGAGCGGACCGTCCTGCACAGCGACGTCGCCGACGGCGGTCCCCCAGGCCATGACGACCTGCACCGCGTCGACCGTCGGGTCGATCTCGGGGAAGACGGCGAAGCCGACCCTCAGGTCTCCCGTGCCACCGTCGAGGTCGACCGTCCGCGAGGCGAAGGTGGTCTCACCGTCGTACAGGGGCCGGTAGGCGACCAGGTTGGTCGAGTCGATGAGCTTGAGGTCGACCCCGAAACCGGTGCGGTACGGGTGGCTCGAGTTGGGGAAGGCCATCGCACCGGTGAAGTCGGTCGCACCTCCTCCGTCAGGCGTGCCGACCGAGTAGTAGAGCACCGTCGCGCCGTCGACCCGGTGCACACCGTGCACGAGCCCGCGGATCTCGGGGTTGGTGTCGGTGTGGAACTGGTGGTAGACGAAGCTGCCCTCGATCGGAGTCTGCTGACCCTCGACCTCGACCGTCCCCGTGGGGAGCGTGCTGCGGTCCTCGGTGGTCGCCGCTGCGGCCCCACCGCCCAGGAGCAGGACGGCGATGCCGACCACTCCCGCGGACCGGGTCCAGGGGCGTGCATGCGGGGTGGAGGTCATCGGGGCGGCCTTCCGGTGGTGCGTTGCGAGAGCTGCCGGAGCGACCGGCGGGTGACGACTGGACGACGCATCATTGCACCAGCCGCGGCAGGAGTGCGGACTCGAGCCAGCCACGGGCCGCCCCGAGCACCGTGCCGATGTCGCTCCGTGCACCCGAGTCGAAGCCCGGGCACCGGAACCGGAACTCGTCGCCGTAGATGGGGACCGGCTCGGGCTCGGGCTCCGGCTCCGGCTCGGGCTCCGGCTCGGGCTCCGGCTCGCCCGGGGCGGGGGGCTCGGGTTCCGGCTCGGGCTCGGGCTCGGGCGGCGGCTCGTAGCCGATGATCACCTGGCTGCGGTCCAGACCGCAGCGCGCCAGCTCGACCCCGACCGAGGCGGTCGCCCGCGCCTCGGGCCGACGACCGTTGTCGGCCGCCTCCCGCAACCGGGTCAGCACGACCACCTCGTCGGCGTAGGCGTCGTAGCGGTACTCCACGAGATCGGCGCCGTTCTCGGAGGCGTAGGCCTGGGCCGACCCGTAGCCGCGCGCGGAGCCGAGCAGCTCGGCGAGCGTCACACCGCCGGTCGGGGTGATGACCGTGCCGAGCTCGGACAGGACGAGGTCGCGCACGTCGCGTGCGCCGGCCAGGGCCGCGGCGTCGGCCGAGGTCTGGGTCCGGCTGCTCTGCTCGGTCCCCGACAGCAGCGGGATCACCGCGACGAAGAGCAGCGCGACGATCGCCACCGCCACGACGGCCACGACCACGCTGGTCACCAGCCCGTCGTCACCGCGTCCGAGCACCCGCATCCGCCGACTCATCCGTGCTCCCTGCTCTGTGAACGACCTGCCCAGACGCCAGATCGGCGGTCGACCTCTCCGCTCAGGCGGAGGTGATCTTGTTGAGCTGCTCGGTGATCTTGGAGCCCAGGTCAAAGCTGTTGAAGGCGGTGACGAGTGCGACCACGAGGATCGCCGCGACGATCACGATACCCAGGTACTCCAGCGTGCCCTGGCCCAGCTCGCGCTCCTCGAGAGCCTTCTCGACGCGGATCCTGGTGTTGACGAGCATGCGAGTCATGTCATTCCCCATTCTGCCGGCCGACCGATGATCGGCCGGCTCCCGTGTGCTGCACTGGTCTGTCTGCGTGTCCGTGTGTGAGACGTTCTGTCCCGCCCTGACTCCAGCAACGCTACGGGCGGCCGCTGCGCACCCGCAGGGTCCGTGGGCCCATTCCTGGGCCCAAACCCTGCCGCCGACGTCGCGGGCCCCTGGGCCCCTACGACCCACCGAGCCAGACCGAGACGGCCTCGGCGCGGGTCCGCACGCCGAGCTTGGCGAAGATGTGGTTGATGTGGTTCTTGACGGTCTTCTCCGACAGGAAGCACTCCTTGGCGATCGCCCCGTTGGTGCGCCCCGCGGCCACCAGCTCCATGACCTCGCGCTCACGTTCGCTCAGGCCGGCGTCGGGACGCTGCACCGCAGGCGGGGTCGCCGGCTGCGCCCACACGGTGCGCATCACCGCCGCCGCACCCTCGGAGAGCAGGAAGGCGCCCTCGGCCACGGCGAGCACGGTGCGCTCGAGCTCGTGCGAGGCGAACTGCCCGTGCACGAGGTAGCCGCTCGCGCCCGCCTCCACGGCGGCCCGGATCACCTCGGGCGAGTCGGTGTAGGTCAGCATCAGCACCTTGGTCCACGCGGCGACCTCGGCCGCGACCTGGACACCGTCACGGCGTGGCATGCGCACGTCCAGCAGCGTGACGTCGGGCTGGGTCGCCCGGATCACCCTGACCGCCTCCTCCCCGTCACTGGCCTCACCGACCACGCGCATCCGGTCGGAGGCGTCGACCAGGCTGCGCAACCCCATCCGGATGACCGCGTTGTCGTCGACGATCACCACGCTCACCTGGGACAGCACCGGGTGGTCGGCACTCACACCTGCGGGGGACGCGCCTGGGTCAGCGGTCATTCGGCCGGCTCCTTCGTCGGATGGTGGATGAGAACCCTGGTGCCCTGACCGACCGCGGAGTCCACGGTCAGGGTCGCGCCCGCCTCGCGGGCGCGCTCGTGCATGCCGGTCAGCCCGAAGTGCCCGTTCGGGCTCGTGCCGTCCGCCCGTGCCACGAAGCCGCGGCCGTCGTCCTCGACCGCGACGAGGACCGCCCCGTCCGCCAGACCGTCCAGCGAGACCTCGACCGACGTCGCGTCGGCGTGCCGTGCGACGTTCTCGAGCGCCTCGCCCACGATCGCCAGCAGCTCGTAGCGCGCGTCGGTCGAGAGGTCGACAGCCCCGTCGCAGGTCACCCGGCAGGGCACGCCGTGCTCGGCCTGCCAGCGCTCGCACAACGACACGAGCACCTCGACCAGCGGCCGGTCGGGCTGGTCGACACGCATCCGTACCAGCAGACGTCGGGCCTCGTCGGCGGCCTGACGGGCACCCCCGGCCAGGCCCCTCGCCTGCGCCACCGCGACCGCCGGGTCCCGCTCGACCCACAGCGGGAGCGCGTCGGCGGCCAGGGCGATGCCGTGCAGGGTCTTGCCGAGCGAGTCGTGCATCTCGCGGGCCAACCGGGCACGCTCGTCCGACGCAGCCGCGCTCTCACGAGCCACGGCGACGTCGCGCTGCGCCCGCAGCTGCTGGTCGTGGGCCGACCGGACCACCGACCCGATGGCCACCAGGCACACGTACAGGGCCGGGACGCCCAGCGCCGTCATGAAGCTGGTTCCGGGGGCGTCCTCGATGCGGGCGGCCAGCAGGTAGCCCGAGACCAGCACCACGGTCGCCACCACCGCGGTCCGCATCTCGAACAGGACGCCGAGCACCAGGGCCGTCGAGAACGTCGCCAGGACGAGCGGGCTCTCCACCCCGAGGGCGGCGACCACGGCCAGCGTCACCAGCATGTCGACCACGAGGGCGAGCGGGTGCCGGATCACGAAGTCGAGCACCTTGGGGTAGACCAGGCACAGGAAGCTCGAGGCGCTCAGGGCGATGGTGCTGAGCAGCAGCGCGAAGGTCATCGTCTGCCCGACCAGGGCAACGGTCGAGATCATGATCGAGAGCAGGCGCACCACGAGGGCGGCGCTCACGACCCGGTGGGCGAAGCCCCGGTCGACGGCAGTCATCCGCCCACCCCCACCAGGGAGCCCAGGTCGACGTCGGCGCCCACGTACAGCCCCACCACGATGAAGACCAGGGCCCCGGGGACCAGCACCATCGAGGTCACCAGGGTCACCCGGGGAGCCGTCTTGGCCGCCGCCCGCCGCTGGCGCTGACCGCTGTCGCGGCGCATGTCCTCGGCGATCTGCTGGAGGGACTCGGCCAGCGGGGCACCGAGCTCCTGGGACTGCAGCAGTGCCGAGACGAACTGGGCGACCGGCTCGGAGGAGCTGCGCCGCCGCAGGTCGGTGAAGGCCTGACGGACCGAGGCGCCGTTGGCGATCTGCTGCAGCGTCAGGGTGACCTCCTCCGCGAGCGGCCCCCGGAACCGCTCGGAGACCCGCGCGAGCGCGGCCCGGAAGTTCACGCCGGCCATCACGGTCACCGCGAGGACGTCGAGGAAGTCGGGCAGGTCTCGGTCGATGCGCTCGCGGCGCTTGCGCTGCGCCGCGGCGAGCCGGCTCAGCGGCATGATCACCGGGACCGTGACACCCAGCAGCGCCATCAGCACGTTGCCCTGGAGCAGCAGCACCAGGATGACCGGTGAGACCAGCAGCGCCCACCAGGCCGTGCGCTCGAGATATCCGTCCACCGTCAGACCGTCGGGGCGGCCTGCCTCGTCGATCCGGCGCTGCAGGGCGTGGACGCGGTCGGGGCCGAGCAGCCGCCGGAGCCGCGGCACCTGGCGCCGGGCCAGGCGCTGCAGCGGGGACTCGCCCTCGGCCCGCCGACGCTCACGGCCCTTGAGCAGGGCGAGGTCCTCGACCGCGAGCCGGTCCATCGCGTCGGTCCGCATGAGGCGGTACCCGTAGAGCATGAGGACCGCCGCGACCGCCGCGACCAGCGCCATCAGGAGTACGACCGTGAGCGTCATCCGTCGAACCTCGTCATCTTCCGGATGAGCAGGAAGCCTCCGACGAACAGCGAGGACCCCACCAGCAGGGCGCCACGCCCGACCCACTCCGAGACCATCGCCTCGACCGTGCCCGGCTGGATGAGGTTGAGCAGGAAGAGCAGGCCGAACCCCATCCCGATCACCATGTACCCGGTCGAGGTCGACTGCGCGAGGGTCGTCCGGACCTCGCGGCGGATCTCCTTGCGCTGGTCGAGGGTGTCAGCGATGTCGCGCAGCGACGTCACCAACGACCCGCCCGAGCGGGCACTGACGAGCAGCGTCGAGACGAGCACCGACACCTCGCGCGAGGGGAGGCGGTCCTCGAGACCCGACATGGCGGTCTCGAGGCTGTCCCCGAAACGCATCCGGCTGACCACCCGGTCGAGCTCGGGGCCTGCGGGGCTGGACAGCTCCTCGGCGGCGATGACGATCGCCGCGGCGATCGACAGCCCGGCGCTCGTGGCGTTGGACAGCACCCGGGCGAGCTCGGGCATCTGGGCGATGAACTGCTCGTTGCGACGCTCCGTGGCCCGGGCGAGGTACGCGCGGATCCCCACGACGACAGCCACGATCCCGAGCAGCCCGAAGACGGGTGCCAGGCCGACGGCCATGACGTAGCCGATCACCACACCACCCGCCACGGCCACCCCGGCGACCACCACCGCCGGCCGGTCCTCCTCGCCGGCGAGGAGCAGCCTGCGCTCGACCCACCGACCTGCCGAGGTCGTCCCGAACGCACGGTCCCAGCGCTCGACCCGGGTCTCGGGCCCGGCCGTGGCGTCGGCCGCCATGCCCTGGATCAGGGCACGACGACGCGAGGTGACCGAGGCGACGTCGCGCACCCCCGCCATGAAGAGCACACAGGCCGAGAGCACGCCGAAGAGGATGATCAGGACGGTCACGGGACGCCCCCGAGGAGCGGGTCGTGGACGACCGGCGGCGCGGGCGGCGGCGGGCCGCCGAGCGGCAGGTCGGTGCCCTGGCCGATCACCTCACCGGCGATCCGCAGCCGGTCGACCAGGCCCTGCGGGACGGCGAACTGCAGGAAGCGCCCCGGCGGACCGCTCTCGTTGGGCGCCTCCGGGTCCCAGCGCATCAGCGGCTGGATGACGAAGTCCTCACGGTTGCGCGAGGTCACGTAGCCGACCTCGACCACCCGCCGCGTCCCGTCCGACCCGCGCAGCAGCTGCACGACGAGGTCGATCGCGTTGTTGACCTGGTCCCGCAGGGCGTGGAACGGGATCTCCACGTCGCTCATCGAGGCGAGCACCTCGAGCCGGTTGAGCGCGTCCGTGCTCGAGTTCGCGTGGACCGTGGCCAACGAGCCCTCGTGGCCGGTGTTCATGGCCTGGAGCATGTCCAGGGCCTCACCGCCGCGGACCTCACCGACGATCACCCGGTCGGGACGCATGCGCAGGGCGTTGCGGACGAGGTCGCGGATGGTCACCTGACCGCTGCCCTCGACGTTCGCCGGACGCGTCTCCATCCGCACCACGTGCTCCTGGGACAGCGAGAGCTCGGCCGCGTCCTCGATGGTGATGATCCGCTGCCGACCCTGGATGAAGGCCGAGAGGGCGTTGAGCATCGTCGTCTTGCCCGACGCCGTCCCCCCCGAGACGATGATGTTCATCCGCGCGCGGACGCACGCCGCGAGCAGGTCGGCCGTCGCGTGGTCCAGGCTGCCGCGGGTGAGCAGCTCGTCCAGGCCGTAGGCCTTGGGGAAGAGCCGGATCGTCACGGTGGGGCCGTTGAGGACCAGCGGTGGCAGCACCACGTGGACGCGTGCGCCGCGCGGCATGCGGTCGTCGGGCGGCAGGCGCGCGTCGACCATCGGGCTCGACTCGTCGACGCGCCGGTTGACGGTCGACACGATCCGGTCGATCGTCTGGCGCAGCTGCTCCTCCGAGGCGAAGCCCGACGCGACCTTCTCGATCATGCCGAAACGCTCGACGTAGATCGTGTCGTGCCCGTTGATCATGATCTCGCTGATCGAGTCGTCGGCGAGCAGCGGCTCGAGCACACCCAGGCCGATCGACTCGTCGACCACCCTGCGGATGAGGGCGTTGCGCTCGCGCGTGGTGAGGATGACGCCCTCGGTCGAGACGAGGTGGGCGACGACCCGCTCGAGCCGGATCCGCCGTTGGCCTGCCTCGAGGCGACCCAGCTCGTGCAGGTCGACCTCGTCGAGAAGCTTCCGCTTGAAGGTCGAGACGAGGTTCTCGTCGAGGTCGGCCGCCGCCGCGACGACCGGGGCCGCGGCCTCGGCCCGTTCGCGGCCCGCCCCGGCCCAGTCGCTGAAGCCCGCCCTCACGGGACGAGCCTGGGCATGACGGCCGTCCGGTCGACGGTCAGCACGGGGAAGACCGACCACCGTGGCACCCGGACCTCCAGGCGCACCCCCTGGCCGCCGTGGACGTAGCTGATGCTCTGCGGCGACAGACCGCTCGGCAGCGACCTGTCGATCGCGACCTCGGCGGACTGCCCCATGCTCAGGGCCCGGGCACCGTCCCGTGCCGCCTGGTTGGTCGCCTGGGTCGTGTACACGGCCGCGACCACCTGCAGCAGGACGAGCACCACCACGACGAGGACCGGGACGACACCGAGCAGCTCGACCGCCGAGCTGCCGCGCTCGTCGCGACGGCGGCCGGGGGGGCGGATCCGTGGCCCGCTCATGGCTCGATCACGACCCGGCGGTCGATACGGACCTGCCACGGCGTGCTGAACACCCCGGGGGCGACCAGGGGGACGTTGGTGCGCACCGAGACCCAGGACGCGTCCACCGGGCTGGTCTCCACGCTCATGGCCGATCGCATCCCCGAGGGCATCCGCTCGGCGGCGGCGGCACGTGTCTCGGGGAGCGTCTCCTGCAGGGAGACCGATCTGGCCGCGGCGGAGGCCGCATGGCCCGTCCACACGTAGGTCATCCCGGCCACCCCGAGCTGCCACGCGATCAGGCACACCAGCGCGAGCCACGGGATGACCCCGAGGAGGTCGACCGACGCCGAACCGCGGTCCCCGCGCCGTGCCGAGCGGGTGGCCCGCCGACCCACCGGGGCGAGGTCGAGCGAACCGGTGGCGGCCTCGCCAGCAGGTGCCGGGGCGTCGGGTGCCGGCTGGGCGAGGTCCCGGACCAGGCCGAGCTCGCGACCCACGCCGCGCAGCGCCTTCCACCAGCCGGTGTCGGTCAGGATCTCGGGCGAACGGGAGTTCGACGCCGTCTGGAGCTTGCGTCCCAGGTCGGGCAGCACCGTCCCCAGCAGGGGGCTCGGTGACAGCCGCCGGACGGTCTCGGGCTGCACCTCGTCGAGCCGCGACTGCCGGTTGAGCAGGACATGGACGGTCTCGGGCTTGCGCACCGCGAGCGACTCCCACCACCCCAGGTTGCGCCGCAGCGCCCTCATGCTGATCAGGTCGGGGGTGACCACGGAGACCACCTCGTCCGCGATCTCCACGACCGCTGCCTGGACCGGGGTCACGTGGGCCCCCGCGTCGACGATCACCAGGTCGTACTGCTGGCGCAGCAGGGCGACGATCTGCCGGATCGCCGCCGGTGTCACCCACTCCACGTCCCGGACGTCCTGGGGCGGGAGGAGCAGGTGCAGCCCCGACTCGTGCTCGAAGACCGCGTCGGCGACCGTACGGACCGAGAGGTCCTGGGCGACCTTGGACAGGTCCGCGATCGAGGTGCGGTACCTGGCCTCGACCAGGCTGGTCACGTCGCCCTTCTCCAGGTCGAGGTCGACCAGCAGCACCTTGTAGGAAGGCACCTCACGCTTGACGTCCCAGGCGAGGTGCGTCGCGACGGTCGAGGTCCCGACCCCGCCCTTCGAGCCTGTGACGGCCACCACCGTCGCCCGACCCCGGGCGTTCGCCTCGTCCGGGCCCGAGTGCGCGAGCAGGGTCATCATGTGGCGGGACCAGTCCAGGGCGTTGACCACCCGGAGCTGGACGTCCGCGAAGGACAATGGGTACGCGAGCACGCCCCGCGCACCGGCATCCATGGCCGCACCGAGCGCCTCGGGCTCGCTGTCGCTCGAGACGACGATCGAGACGGCCGCGGGTCGGCGCAGGCTCAGGTCGCGCACGACCTGGTGGACCGGCTCCGGACCGAGCTGGTCGTGGACCAGCACGAGGTTCGGGTCGTGCTGGACGACCATGGCGGTGAGCTCGGTGGTGGTCTCGGCGACACCCACCACCTCGACCTCGGCGGCCTCGGCGAGCTGCGACCGCAGCTCGTAGGCGAGCGACTGGTCCGCGCAGCCGATGACGACGATGCCCGCCATGTCAGTTGCCTCCCTCGAGGATCGACTGCCCGCCGAGGTCCTCGGCATCGAACTCCGACTTCTCACCGGTGCGGTTCTCGCCGGTCCCGGTGGGCAGGCCGACCAGCCGCACCTCGTCGGCGAAGGCGCTCGCATAGGTGACCGCGAGCGCGTCGTTGGGCTCGAGCGCGAGCGTGACCGGGATCACCGACTGCTGGCCCCCGATCGCCGTCTCGTCCACGCGACGCTGCTCACCCCGGACCGAGACCACCCGCACGTTCTGGACGAGCACCCTGACCTGCTTGGAGAGTCCGGGGACGTCGGCGAAGACGGCGTAGATGTCCACGAAGTCCCCGGTCTCGACCCGCCCGGCCAGGCCGGTGACCGAGTCGACGTTGACCGCGATCTCCCGCTCGGTGGGGCTCAGGTCGGAGGCCGGGACGATGACGTCGGCGGTGAGCATGGTGCCCGCCGCGAGGTTCACCGCGACCTTCTGCCCGAGGAGCTCCTCACGGGTCATCCGGGCGGTCTCCGACAGCCATCGCGCGGGGACCTCGTCGGCGACGATCGTCGACTCGTCGAGGGTCTCGTAGGCGGCCACGGTGTCGACCGTGCGGTAGACGGTCACGAGCGACCCCACCTGGCTCGAGACGTTGGCGACGTAGCTCGCGACCACGAAGAAGACCACCACGGCGAGGAGCGCCGAGAGGAGGATGAACAGCACTCCACGACGCTGACGGGGATTCACTTCGGGTCTCCTTGCAGTTCGAGGGAGGCGTGCACGGGGCGCACGTGGCAGTACTGGCAGAACTCCTGCGGCACGACGGCACCGCAGACCGCGCACCGGTCGAGGGTCTCGACCCGCGGGTAGGGGATGACGTCGCCGGCCGGCAGCGCGAGCAGCTCGACGGCGCGGGCCGTGCCGAAGCGGCCTCGGGCATCCAGGCTCAGGCCGGGCAGCTCGATGTGCTCGTGCGCGCCGGCGAGCTCGAGAGCGTCCTGGAGCGCCGGGGCGGGTATCGCCTCACCGGCGCAGACCAGCGCCGAGCGCGCCAGCACCGGCTCGGAGGCCCGCACAGGTCGCCCGACCCGCACGACACCCGGTTCACCGGAGAGGGTCGCCAGGTAGCCGGCACCGCTGGGCATCCAGGACCGCAGGTGCTGGCCCAGGCTGGGAGCCGGCTGCTCGAGCCGGGCGACGGTCGGCAGCCACGCGCCGCTCCAGGTGCGCCGCTCCAGCTCGCGGGCGAAGAGCGGCAGGAGGCCGGCATCGAGCTCGCACGAGGCGACCTGGAGCGCGAGGACCGCGACCGTGGCGGGGCCGTGCGGCACGCACACCCATGACACGGCCACCCCGCGGTCGCCGACCAGGGCTGCGTGCCGGCGCACCAGCGCCTCGTGCCGCTGCTCACCGAGGAGGACCAGGTGCGTGACGTCGGCTCCGACCACGGTCCACATGTCCTCGACGCTGTGCGGGTCGGCAAGGAGCACGGTCCGCTCGCCCAGCAGTGGGAGGAGGTCGTCCGTGGGAGCGACGAGGGCACCGACGGCGACCTTCTGCATGAACCATCCACCCCTGTTTGATCGTGCGGGAACACCCTGCCTGACCCCGGCCGCTGAGGACACCGCTGCGGAATCTTTCACCCGTTCGGTGGACCAAGGTCACTGTCGGTCGTCAGCTGAGCTCTCGTACCCCTGGTGAGCGACGACCGGTGAGCGCTCGGGCATGCTATCGGGATGAGACGTCGCAAAGGTGACATGCCCGGCAGCGCGGGACCCCGGCTCGTGGTGGACGGGCTCGACGTGGCGCAGGTCGTGGTGGCGGACACCTTCGCCACCCGCCTGCGCGGGCTCGCCGCGCGCCGCCGGCTGCCGGAGTCGCTGCTGCTGAGCCCGTCGAACTCGGTCCACGGCGTGGGCATGCTCGTCCGGCTCGACGTCGCACTGCTCGACGGCGCAGGCACGGTCGTCGACGTCCTGCTGCTGCGGCCCTTCGGCATGACCTGGCCCCGCCGCGGCGTCACCGACGTCCTCGAGGCCCCGGCGGGCAGCTTCGCCCGGTGGGGGCTGTCGGCGGGGAGCACCGTGACCGTCCGACGGGCCTCGTCTGACGAGGCTGCGCGGGGATGACAGGTCATCCCACCATCGTGGGCCGCGGGGTCGGCCCCACCCAGGGCCCGCGGTCCCCCTCACGGGCCTACGGGCGCCGGGCGGTCATGAGCCCCTGGACCCACCGCAGGTCGTGGTCGAGGGCTCAGTCGGACGGCGGTCCGGCGGACACCGCGTGGAGGTCCTTCCGGTCACCTCGTCGCGGTCGGCCGGCCACGACCTGGTCCAGGCCGTCGCGGTGCACACGGCGCTCGACCACGAAGGACAGCACCGGCACCACACCGGCGAGCACCATCCCGACGAGACGACCCAGCCCCCACCGCATGGTCGACCACAGGTCGACCACGGTGACCAGGTACACGACGTAGATCCAGCCGTGCGCGAACGGCACCCACTCGATCCACCGCATGACGTCGTCACCGGCCTGCACGACGTACTTGAGCAGCAGCTCGACGCACAGCACCAGGAGCATCACACCCGTGATCCAGGCCATCACGCGGTACCGCCCGAGGGCCGCGCGCGCCTTGGTCGCCCAGTCCTTGCCCGCCACCAGAGCCTCCTTCGTCGCCGATCCGTCCGGGGACCATCCTCCCCCAGATAATCCGTCGCCCGGTGTCGTACCGGGCACGTAGCGTTGCCCCTCGTGCGACCCCTCCCCTCGGCCCACCCGGGTACCCCTCCGCTGACGTCCGCCCCTGCCTACCTGTGGTGGGTCGCGCGCCGTCAGGGTCGGCTCGTGCTCGGTGGCGCGGCCGTCGGGGTCGTCGCCGCGGTCTCGCAGGCCGCGATGCCCTTCCTGCTCGGCCGCCTGGTCGACACCGGCCTGTCCGACGGTCTCTCGCGCAGCCTGCTGGTGGGCTGCCTGCTGCTCCTGGCCGTCGGCCTGGTGCAGGTCGTGGCCAACGTCGTCGGCCACCGCCTCGAGGTCGAGAACTGGCTGCGCGCCGCCTTCCGCACCTCCCAGCTCGTCGGCCACCACGTGAGCCGCACGGGCGACGCGGTCACCGCCGAGCTGCCCACCGGCGAGGTGGTCGCGACCGTGGCCTCGGACTCGCTGCGGGTCGGCGAGGTCTTCTTCGTCGCGGCGCGCTTCATCGGCGGGGTCGTGGCCTACGTCATGGTCGCCTTCCTGCTGCTCAACAGCTCGGTGACCCTCGGGGTGGCCGTCCTGGTCGGACTGCCCGCGGTCGCGGCGGTGCTGGCCCTGCTGGTCCGGCCGCTCCAGCGACGCCAGTCGGTGCAGCGCGAGGCCGCCGGTCGGCTCACCACCCTGGGAGCCGACACCGTCTCGGGTCTGCGGATCCTGCGGGGCATCGGCGGCGAGGAGGTCTTCACCGCGCGCTACCGCGAGCAGTCCCAGGCCGTGCGCCGGGCGGGGGTGCGTGTCGCGCACACCCAGTCACTGCTCGACGCGATGCAGACGCTGCTGCCGGGCCTCTTCCTGGCCGCCGTGGTGTGGTTCGGCGCACGCCTGGCCATCACCGGGGAGATCACCCCCGGCCAGCTCGTCACGTTCTACGGCTACGCGGCCTTCCTCACCGAGCCGCTCACCGCAGCGACCCAGGCGGTCCAGGTGATGACCCGCGCGCTGGTCGGGGTCAAGAAGATCCTGCGCGTGCTGCGGGTGCCAGTCACCGGGGGCGACCCGGAGAACCTCCCCTCGGACGAGGGTGTGCGGGGCTCCACGGCGTCAGCCGGCGCAGACCTCGTGGACATCACGAGCGGTCTGGTGCTGCACGCAGGCCGGGTGACGGCCCTGGTCAGCGCTGACCCGGACGAGACCGCCCGGATCGCGACCCGGGTCGGCCTGCTCGGCCGCGAGCACCTCCAGGACGCCCCTCGGGTGACCCTCGGCGGGGTCCCGCTCGACGAGCTGGGGCTGGCCGAGGTCCGACGCCGCATCGTGGTCGCCGAGTCGACCCCGCAGCTGTTCACCGGGGTGCTGCGCGACGAGCTCGACGTGCGCGACCACGCCCGCGGCGAGGTCCTGATGCGCGCCCTGGCCACAGCCGATGCGGGCGACGTCCTGGACTCGCTGCCCGACGGTCTCGACGGGCTGGTGGCCGAGAAGGGCCGGTCCTTCTCGGGTGGTCAGCGCCAGCGGGTCGCCCTGGCCCGGGCTCTGCTCACCGAGCCCGAGGTCCTCGTGCTGGTCGAGCCGACCAGTGCGGTGGACGCGCACACCGAGGCACGCATCGCGCAGCGTCTCGCGCAGGCCCGGTCCGGGCGCACCACGGTGATCGTCTCCGCGAGCCCGCTCGTGCTCGACCGCGTCGACGACGTGGTGCTCGTCGCCGACGGCGTGGTGCAGGGGCGCGGCACGCACCGCGAGCTGCTCGACGGCGACGCCCGGGTCGCCGCCCTCTACCGAGCGGTCGTCAGCCGCACCGGTCCGCAGACCTCGAACGGGGCGCCGGCCACCGGCACCGTCATCCCGCGCCCGGCCACCCCCTTCACCCACGAGCACCACCGAGAGGAGGACCCCCGTGAAGCTGCCCATCGCTGACGGACCCATGCTGCGCGAGCACACGGGCCGGCTGCTGCGGACCAACCGTCGCGGTCTGGGCAAGGTCCTGGCGCTGCACACCCTGGCTGCCACGACCGGCCTGGCCGGTCCGTGGCTGCTCGGCCGGATGGTCGACGCGGTCGCCCAGGGCACGACGACCACCTTCGTCGACCAGGCGGTGCTCCTGCTGGTCGTGGCCGTCCTCGCCCAGACCGTCCTGATCCGTTACGCCCAGCGGGCCGCGATGATCCTCGGCGAGACCGTCTTCGCCACGCTGCGTGAGCAGTTCATCGGCACGGTGACCCGCCTGCCGCTGTCCACGGTCGAGCGGGCCGGCACGGGTGACCTGGTCGGTCGCACCACCAACGACATCGACCGGGTGCAGCACAGCGTGCGGTTCGGTGTCCCGCGGGTCCTGGTGACCACGGCGACGATCGTGCTGACCCTGGTGGCGGCCTTCGTGGTCAACGCCGCGGTCGCGGTCGCGATGCTCGTGGGTGTCCCGCTGCTCCTGGCAACCACCCTGTGGTACCTGCGGCGGGCCCCGGCGGGCTACCTGCGCGAGTCCGCGGCCTACGCGACCCTCAACGGCACCATCACCGAGTCGGTCGAGGGCGCCCGGACGATCGACGCCCTGGGCCTGGGCCCGCGCCGTCGTGCCCGGGTGGACGACGACCTGCGGGAGGCCTTCGCCGCCGAGAGCTACACGCTGCGGCTGCGCACCGTGCTGTTCCCGGGGGTCGACCTGTCCTTCATCCTGCCGATCATCGCGGTCGTCGCCTGGGGGGCGTACCTCATCTCGACGGGTGGCGCGACGATCGGTGCGGTCACCACGATCGCGCTCTACGCGCTGCAGATCATCCACCCCATCGGCGAGCTGATCTTCTGGCTCGACGAGATCCAGGTCGGCGCGACCTCCCTGGCGCGGATCATCGGCGTGGACTCGGTGCGCCCCGACCGCGAGACCCGTGAGGGCATCCCGAGCGACGAGCACGTGGTCGCCCAGGACGTGCGCTACGCCTACCGCGAGGGCCACGACGTGCTGCACGGCATCGGTCTGGACCTGCGGGTCGGAGAGCGGCTCGCCGTGGTCGGCCCGTCCGGTGCGGGCAAGTCCACGCTGGGTCGCATGCTCGCGGGCATCCACCCGCCGACCGGTGGTCGGGTGACCGTGGGCGAGGTACCCCTCATCGACCTGCCGCTCGAGGAGCTGCGCGGGCACGTCGCGCTGGTCACCCAGGAGCACCACGTCTTCGTGGGGACCATCGAGCAGAACCTGCGCCTGGCCAAGATCTCGGCCGACGACGAGGAGCTGCTGCGTGCCCTGGAGGCGGTGGACGCCAAGGAGTGGGTCACCGCGCTTCCCGACGGCCTGATGACCGCGGTCGGGTCGGGCGGGCTGACCCTCACCCCCGCCCAGGCTCAGCAGGTGGCGCTGGCCCGGCTCGTCCTGCTCGACCCGCACACGCTCGTGCTCGACGAGGCGACCTCGCTGCTCGACCCGCGGGCTGCCAGGCACCTCGAGCGGTCGCTCTCCGCTGTCCTGGAGGGCCGCACGGTCGTCGCGATCGCCCACCGCCTGCAGACAGCCCACGACGCGGACCGCGTCGCGGTCGTCGACGGCGGGCGGATCACCGAGATCGGCCCGCACGACGAGCTGGTCGCGGCCGGAGGCGGCTACGCCGACCTGTGGCACTCCTGGCAGCACGACTGACCACGTGCCACCCTGCCCGCCCGGGTATCCGCTGGCGTCGGCGGCCCCCGGACGGGCAGGGTGGTACCCGTGCTGGGTCCACTCCGTCTGCAGTGCGGGATCGTCGTCGACGATGCCGAGCTGAGCTGGCGGTTCTCCCGCTCGAGCGGGCCCGGCGGGCAAGGGGTGAACACCACCGACTCCCGGGTCGAGCTCTCCTGGGACGTGGCGGGCAGCCCTGCTCTGGACGAGGCCCGGCGCGCCCGTGCTCTGGCGCACCTGGAGGGTCGGCTCCGCCACGGGGTGCTCACCGTCACCGCCTCCGAGCACCGCGCCCAACGTCGCAACCGCGAGGCCGCCCTGGCCCGGCTCACAGCACTGGTCGACGAAGCCCTGCGACCACCGGCCGCCCCTCGGCGCCCGGCGCGGCCGAGCCGAGCCTCCCGGACGCGCCGGGTCACCGCCGAGCGTCAACGACGCGACGTCAAGTCGCTGCGCCGCCGACCGTCGGGGTCGTCAGGCGACTGAGCTCGTCCGCCGACCGACCGCTGCGCTCACCGACCCGCTGCGTCGAGTCCTCGCCCGGGCCGGCCGGCTCGTCGGGACCGTCCGGCTCGCCGGGACCGTCCTCGTCCTCGACCTCGGCGCGGGCCTCGTCCCGGACCATCCGGAGCCAGAGCAGCACGGCGAACCCGCCGAAGATCCACCACTGCACGGCATAGGCCAGGTTCTGCAGGTCCAGCCCGCCCCCGCCACCGCCGGGCGGGGGCAGCAGGGCGACCTCGGCAGACTGGCCGGGCAGCGGCTCGACCAGCACCAGGTAGCCCGAGTAGATCGGGCCGCCCCAGCGGTTCACCAGCTGGGCCGGGCTGACCGCCTCGACCTGACCGGGGGGCAGGCCTCGTTCCCCGGCGGCCTCGCCGGCCTGGAGGTAGCCGAGCAGGTCGACCTCCCCGGCGGGGGGTCGGGGCACGTCCCGCGCGGCCGTCTCGTCGACCCAGCCGCGCACCACGGCCAGGACCGGCCCGGACGCGGCCTCGCCGGTCCCGGCGGTGCCCGTCACGGGTGCGACCCGCAGGGCGTCGAGCAGGAGGTAGCCGGTCTCGCCGTCCAGCGCCCGGCCCGGGACCAGCAGGGTGGTCCCCTCGAACTGGCCGGACACCGTCACCTGGCGACCGACCAGGTCACCGCGAAAGGTGGTCTGGGGTGCGAGCACGTCGTCGAGCGGCTCGACCGCAGCCACCTCGGCCCGCGCGGCGGCCTCCCCGCGCACCTGGGCACGGTCGAGCTGCCACACCCCGAGCCGTCCGCACACCGCGGCCGCGGCGAGCAGGAGCACCAGCAGCACGAGCATCCGTGGGGTCAGCGCGGTGCGGAGGTACGACGGCGCCCTCGGACTCACCCCACCACGCTACCTGCAGCACTGGACTCGTGAGACCCACCTGCTGCGCCGCACCCGCACATGTGGTGCCATGGCCTGGTGTCCCATGTCACACCGGCGCACGCGGGGTGACGAGCCGCCTCGGGGCCAAACGTCCCATGTCTTTGGTGGGGCGCCCGGCAGGCTGGGCACACACGACGGGGTGCACCCGCCGTGCCCGCTCCCAGCCCTGGAGTCGTCACGATGACCACAGTCCTCGAAGTCCCCTCCGGCTGGCCCTCGCGCGAGGTCGAACCGCTCGACGACGCGACCCTGAGCCGGGTGGACGCCTGGTGGCGCGCGTCGAACTTCCTCTCGGTCGGCCAGATCTACCTGCTGGACAACCCCCTGCTCGCCGAGCCGCTGCACCGCGACCACGTCAAGCCGCGCCTGCTCGGCCACTGGGGCACCACTCCGGGCCTGAACTTCCTGTACGCCCACCTCAACCGCGTCATCGGGGAACGCCGTCAGTCGACCCTGTACGTGACCGGACCGGGACACGGTGGACCGGGCCTGGTGGCCAACGCCTATCTCGACGGGACCTACTCCGAGGTCTACACCGACATCACGACCGACACCGAGGGCATGCGCAAGCTGTTCCGCCAGTTCTCCTTCCCCGGCGGCATCCCCAGCCACGTCGCCCCCGAGACCCCCGGCTCGATCCACGAGGGCGGTGAGCTCGGCTACGCCCTCTCGCACGCCTACGGCGCGGCCTTCGACAACCCCGACCTGCTGGTCGCTGCGGTCGTCGGCGACGGCGAGGCCGAGACCGGCCCGCTCGCGACCAGCTGGCACTCGAACAAGTTCGTCGACCCGGTCAACGACGGGGTCGTGCTGCCGATCCTGCACCTCAACGGCTACAAGATCGCCAACCCCACCGTCCTGGCCCGCATCCCCGAGAGCGAGCTCCTCGAGCTGATGCGCGGCTACGGGCACACCCCGTACGTGGTCTCGGGCGGCTTCGACGGCGAGGACCCGACCGCGGTGCACCAGCGGATGGCTCAGGTGCTGGACGAGGTGCTCAACCAGATCAGCCAGATCAAGGCGTCCGCACGCGAGGGGACGCTCACCGAGCGACCGCTGTGGCCGATGATCATCCTGCGCACCCCCAAGGGGTGGACCTGCCCGCCGGTCATCGACGGCAAGCAGGTCGAGGACTCCTGGCGCTCGCACCAGGTCCCGCTGGCCAGCGCCCGGGACACCGACGCCCACCTCCAGGTGCTGGACGGGTGGTTGCGCTCGTACCGCCCCGAGGAGCTCTTCGACGCGACCGGTGCCCTGGTGCCCGACGTCGCCCGGCTCGCCCCCGAGGGCACGCTGAGGATGAGCGCGACGCCGCACGCGAACGGCGGCCAGCTGCTGCACGACCTGAGGCTGCCCGACTTCCGCGACTTCGCGGTCGACGTCGCCACCCCGGGTGCCACGATCGCCGAGGCGACCAAGGTGCTCGGCCAGTGGCTCGCGGCGGTCGTCGAGGCGAACCCGGACAACTTCCGGCTCTTCGGCCCCGACGAGACCGCGTCCAACCGTCTGCAGGCCGTCTTCGACGTCACCGACAAGGCCTGGGCGGCCGAGATCATCCCCCAGGACGACAACCTCGCGCGCGCCGGACGCGTCATGGAGATGCTGTCCGAGCACCAGTGCCAGGGGTGGCTCGAGGGGTACCTGCTGACCGGGCGCCACGGCGTCTTCAGCTGCTACGAGGCGTTCATCCACATCATCGACTCGATGGTCAACCAGCACGCCAAGTGGCTCAAGGTCACCCGCGAGATCCCGTGGCGTCGACCCATCGCGTCGCTCAACTACCTGCTGACCTCGCACGTGTGGCGCCAGGACCACAACGGCTTCTCCCACCAGGACCCCGGCTTCATCGACCACGTGGTCAACAAGAAGGCCGAGATCGTCCGGGTCTACCTCCCGCCGGACGCCAACACCCTGCTGGCCACCTACGACCACGTCATGCGCAGCCGCGACTACGTCAACGTGGTGGTGGCCGGCAAGCAGCCCGCCCCGACTTTCCTGACCATGGACGAGGCGGTCGCGCACTGCGCGCGCGGACTGGGCATCTGGGAGTGGGCCGGCACCGAGACCCGTGGGGAGTCCCCCGACGTCGTGCTGGGTTGCGCGGGCGACGTCCCGACCCTCGAGGTGCTCGCCGCCGCGGACCTGCTGCGCCGGCACCTGCCCGACCTCAAGGTCCGGGTGGTCAACGTGGTCGACCTGATGCGCCTGCAGGACGAGCGCGAGCACCCGCACGGGCTGAGCGACCGCGACTTCGACACCCTGTTCACCGCCGACAAGCCGATCATCTTCGCCTACCACGGGTACCCGTGGCTGATCCACCGCCTCACCTACCGCCGGGCCGGGCACGGCAACCTGCACGTGCGCGGGTACAAGGAGGAGGGCACCACCACCACGCCGTTCGACATGGTGATGCTCAACGACCTCGACCGCTTCCACCTGGTGATCGACGTCATCGACCGGGTCCCCGGGCTGGGCTCGAGGGCCGCGGGGCTGCGTCAGGAGATGGTCGACGCGCGCCTGCACGCCCGGCAGTACACCCGCCTGCACGGCGAGGACGTCCCCGAGATCCGTGACTGGGTCTGGCCCGACGTAGGGGAGACTGCAACCCAGGACGGCGGCCCTGCCAGGGACTCCGTGACCACCACCGCTGTCACCGGCGGTGACAACGAGTAGGTCCCGGCAGGTCGGGTCGAGCACGGGAAGCAACGCACGGACGAAGAGAACGGTACGGACCACATCGTGGCGAGAAGCATCTACATCACCTCGGCCGAGGGCGACACCGGCAAGTCGACGATCGCCCTGGGCGTCCTGGACCTGCTGACCCGCAGCGTGCAGAGGGTCGGGGTCTTCCGCCCCGTCGCGCGCTCGACCCACCACGACGACTACGTGCTCGAGCTGCTCCTCGCGCACGACGGCGTCGACCTGACGTACGAGGAGTGCGTGGGCGTCACCTACGAGGAGGTGCACGCCGACCCCGACGCCGCGCTCTCGCGGATCGTCTCGAGGTATCACGAGGTCGACCGCAAGTGCGACGTCGTGGTGATCGTCGGTACCGACTACACCGACGTCGCAGGGCCGACCGAGCTGTCGTACAACGCACGGATCGCGGCCAACCTCGGCGCCCCCGCACTGCTGGTCGTGCGGGGGGCCGAGCGCCGACCCGACGAGGTGCGCCAGATCGTCGACGTATGCGTCGCCGAGCTGCGCACCCACCACGCCCAGGTCATCGGGGTCGTGGCGAACCGCTGCGCCCCCGAGGAGCTCGTGACCGTCCGGGCCGCCCTGGGCAAGAGCCTGCCTGCCTGGACCCTGCCCGAGGACCAGCTGCTCAACGCCCCGACGGTGCGCGCGCTGATGGAGGCCGTGGGCGGTCGGCTCGCGGCAGGCGACGAGGAGCTCCTCTCCCGCGAGGCCCTGGACCTGCTCGTGGGCGCCATGTCGATCGAGCACCTGCTCGACAAGCTGACTGACGGGGCTGTGATCATCACGCCCGGGGACCGGTCGGACATCCTCCTCGGGCTGCTCACCGCGCACGCGGCCGAGGGCTTCCCCTCCCTGGCCGGGATCATCCTCAACGGTGGCTTCTACCCTCCGCCCCCGGTCGCCCGGCTGGTCGGCGGCCTCGGGCAACGACTGCCGATCATCCGCACCGACCTCGGGACCTTCCGCACCGCGAGCGCCGCCGCGGCCACCCGCGGCCGGCTCTCGGCCGACTCCCAGCGCAAGGTCGACACCGCACTCGCCCTGTTCGAGAAGCACGTCGACGGCGAGACCCTGCTGGCCAGCCTCGACGTCTCGCGCCCCTCGGTCGTCACCCCGCTGATGTTCGAGTACGAGCTGCTCGACCGCGCCCGCGGCGACCGCAAGCACATCGTGCTCCCCGAGGGCAGCGACGACCGCATCCTGCGGGCCGCGAGCACCCTGCTGCAGCGCGGTGTCGCCCAGCTGACGATCCTCGGCAGCGAGGTCACGATCCGGGCCCGGGCCACCGAGCTGGGTCTGAACATCGCCGAGGCGGCCGTCGTGGACCCCCGCGACGGGGAGCTGCACGAGCGCTTCGCCGAGGACTACGCCGAGCTGCGCAAGCACCGCGGCATGACGGTCGAGCGTGCCCGCGAGATCGTCGGCTCGGTCTCCTACTTCGGGACGATGATGGTCCAGAAGGGGCTGGCTGACGGCATGGTCTCGGGGGCGATCCACACCACCGCCCACACGATCAAGCCGGCGTTCGAGATCATCAAGACGGTCCCGGACGTGTCGATCGTCTCGAGCGTCTTCCTGATGTGCCTCGAGGACCGCGTGCTGGTCTACGGCGACTGCGCGGTCAACCCGGACCCGACCGCCGAGCAGCTCGCCGACATCGCGATCTCCTCGGCCGAGACCGCCGCGCAGTTCGGCATCGAACCGCGCATCGCGATGCTGTCCTACTCGACCGGGGAGTCGGGCACCGGGGCCGACGTGGAGAAGGTCCGCGCGGCGACAGCCCTGGTCCGCGAGCGCCGGCCCGACCTGAGCGTCGAGGGGCCCATCCAGTACGACGCCGCGGTGGACGCCTCGGTCGCCCAGACCAAGATGCCCGACTCGACCGTGGCCGGACGCGCGACCGTCTTCATCTTCCCCGACCTCAACACCGGCAACAACACCTACAAGGCCGTGCAGCGCTCTGCCGGGGCCGTGGCCATCGGCCCGGTCCTGCAGGGTCTGCGCAAGCCCGTCAACGACCTCTCCCGCGGCGCGCTCGTCGGGGACATCGTCAACACCGTCGCCATCACCGCCATCCAGGCCCAGTCCCTGGCCTCGCTCGAGGCCGCACAAGGAGCAAACCCGTGAGCTCGAAGGTCCTCGTCATCAACTCCGGTTCGTCCTCGATCAAGTACCAGCTGCTCGACGGGGTGTCCGGGGAGTCGCTGGCCACCGGTCTGCTCGAGCGGATCGGCCAGCCGGTCGGGGCGATCAAGCACGAGGGACCGCAGGGCAAGACGGTTCTCGAGCAGCCGGTCGTCGACCACGAGGCCGGGATCGCGACGATCCTCGAGCTGTTCGCGGCCCACGGCCCGCAGCTCGACCCGAAGGACCTCGCGGCCGTCGGTCACCGCGTGGTCCAGGGTGGCGCCCGGTTCTCGGGCCCGGCCGTGATCGACGACGAGGTCGAGTCCGCGATCGAGGAGCTGTCGACCCTCGCCCCGCTGCACAACCCGCCGAACCTCGACGGCATCCGGGCCGCGCGCCGGGCCTTCCCCGACCTGCCGCACGTCGCGGTCTTCGACACGTCCTTCCACGCGACCCTCGCTCCTGAGTCGTACACCTACGCGATCGACCGCGACGTGGCCCGCGAGCACGGCATCCGGCGCTACGGCTTCCACGGCACCTCGCACGCCTACGTCACGCAGCGCACCGCCGAGCTGCTCGGCAAGGACCCGGCCGACGTGAACGTGATCATCGCCCACCTCGGCAACGGGGCGTCGATCACCGCTGTGCGCGGCGGCCGCTCGGTCGAGACGTCGATGGGGCTGACCCCGCTCGAGGGCCTGGTGATGGGGACCCGTTCGGGGGACATCGACCCGGCCGTGATCTTCCACCTCCAGCGGGTCGCGGGGATGAGCACGGACGAGATCGACGCGCTGCTCAACCGACGCTCGGGCATGCTCGGCCTGGCCGGCGCGAGCGACATGCGCGACATCCACGACGCGATCGCCGCCGGCGACCAGGACGCCCGACTCGCGCTCGACGTCTACTGCCACCGGCTCAAGCACTACGTGGGTGCGTACTACGCCCACCTCGGCCGGGTCGACGCCGTCGTCTTCACCGCCGGTGCGGGCGAGAACGACGACGTCGTCCGCGAGCTCTCCCTGACCGGGCTCGAGCGGCTCGGCATCCAGGTGGACCCGGTCCGCAACGAGGGCCGCAAGAAGACCGACACGGTCATCTCCCCTGACGGCGCCGAGGTCACCGTGCTGGTCGTGCCCACCAACGAGGAGCTCGAGATCGCGCGCGAGGCGTTGGCCACCATCGCCCGGGAGGCCTGAGCCCGGGCGCGGCCTCACCCCGGGCCCGGGACTGGGCCTGGGCCTGGGCCTGGGCCCGGCAACGTCACAGGCCCGAGCCCTCACGCGCGAGGCGTCGTGGTCGATAGGTACCAGGAGCAGGCTGTCCAGAGCCCACCCAGGGGGTGCCATGACGAGCAGCACGACCGAGCTGGCTCGTGCGGTCGCGCACGCCGACGAGACGAGCAGCTCCCACCCCGCGGCGTGTGTCGAAGGTGCGGCCAGAGGCCTGGCGTTGTCCAGGGCAGCCGGCGACCGTCTCGCCGAGATGCAGATCTCCTACTACGCCGGGTTCTCCCACTACCTGCTCTCGCAGGACCACGAGGCGATGGCGGCGATGGAGCACGCCCTGGGAGTCGCCCGCGAGCTCGGCGACCAGCGGTGGGAGGCCCGGGTCGTCGGGGGCCTCGGTGCGGTCCACAGCGGCTTCGGGGACAACGCCACCGCCATCGAGCTGCTCGAGCAGTCCTTGGAGCTCCGCCGCGAGATCGGTGACACCTACGGGATCGCAGCCTCGCTGAACAACCTGGGTGTGACGTTCGAGGAGATGGGCCTGTTCCTGGACCGGGCGCGGGACCTGCTGCGCGAGGCCCACTCGATGTTCGTCGAGATGAACGACCACCACGGGATGTGCGCGAGCCTGTCCCACCTCGCGTCGCTCGACGTCACCCTGAGCGCGGAGCTGGTCGCCGAGGACCCGGCCGGCGCGGATCGCCTGGCGCAGGGGGCGGTCGTGACCGCCCGGAAGGCCGTCGCGCACGGACGCGCCGTGGGCGGCAACCCCCGGCTCGTCGCCGAGACGCTGGTCAAGGAGGCCCTCGCGCTGATGGCCTGCGGTCGGCTCGACGAGGCCCAGCAACCGCTCGACGAGGTCGCCGCGATGGCAGGGCTGGTCGACACCCCGCACCTGGCGATCTCGCTCGCCTCGGGCCGCGGACGGCTGCATCGTCTGCGCGGAGAGCTCGACGAGGCGGTCGCCGCCCTCGAGACCGGGCTGCGGGTCAGCGACGGCCTGCAGCGCACGTTCGAGCGGGTGCACCTGCTCACCGAGCTCGTCACCGTCCACGAGCAGCGCGGTGACCTCGGTGCTGCCCTCGCCGCCCACCGCGAGCTGCTCACCGCCACGCTCAAGCAGCGTGAGGACGCGGCCGAGCGCCGCGGCCGGGCGGTCAACGCCCAGCTGGACCTCGAGCGCGCCCGGGTCGCCGCCGAGCTGCAGCGGGTGCGCTCCGAGCACCTCGAGGTGATCAACCGCGAGCTCGCCTACGACGCGACCCACGACCCGCTGACCGGGCTCGCGAACCGCCGCAGCTTCGACACGGCTCTCGCGGCGCGCACGGCCTCGGCCGACTCCGACCTGACCTGCGTCCTGGCCGATCTTGACGACTTCAAGGGTGTCAACGACCGGTACTCGCACGGGGTGGGTGACGAGGTGCTCCGCCGGGTGGGCCGCATCGTCGCGGCCGCCGTGCGAGGCACCGACCTGGTGGCCCGGATCGGTGGTGAGGAGATCGCTGTGCTTCTCGCGGCGACCGAGGACGGTCCCGCGCGGGTGGACACCGTCTGCGAACGGATCCGTGCCGCGATCTCCGGGGCACGGTGGGAGGACCTCGCCCCGGGTCTGACCGTCACGATCAGCATCGGTGCGGCGACCCGCGACCCCGGCGAGCCCGCGGACCGGCTCATGGCCCGTGCGGACACCTACCTCTACGCGGCCAAGGCCGGCGGGCGCGACCGCGTGGTGACCCGTGCGTCGGTCGAGTCTGGCCGCGACAGGCTGCGCACCGGTGCGCCCGAGCACCCGAACGGCAACCGCGTGGGGTACCGCACCCCGGTGGACCCGCCCTCAGCGCAGCCCGAGTGCCTTCATCACCCGTAGCGCGCCGGTGAAGACCCTGGTCCACCGTTCGGCCGGCAGGGCGTAGAGCCGGCCCAGGCCCCACCCACCGTGGGTGCCACGCTGCACCGCGACCGTCTGGGTCCAGGTGGTCGACCAGATCCCCTCGGCACCGTGCCGACGCCCCAGCCCCGAGTCCTTGACGCCACCCATGGGGGCGGCCGTCGAGCCCCAGACCGCGGTGTAGCCGTCGTTGACGTTGACGGTGCCGGCCTCGATGCGGACCGCGAGACGACGACCGCGGGCGACGTCGGCGGTCCACACGCTCGCGTTGAGCCCGTGGTCGCTGCCGTTGATCACCGCGAGGGCGTCATCGTCGTCGCGCACCCGCTGCACGGACACGACGGGGCCGAAGGTCTCCTCGGTGGACAGCACCGCGTCCGGAGGGACGTCGGACAGCACCGTGGGCTCGTAGAAGAGCGGTCCGACGTCGGGACGGTGGACCGCCCCGGTGAGCACGGTCGCGCCGCGGGCGAGGGCGTCCTCGACATGGTCCTGGACCCGCTCGAGCTGTGCGGCGGAGGTGAGAGAGCCGACGTCGGCCGAGTAGTCCAGGCCGGCGCCCAGGCGCAGCGCCCGCACGCGGGGCACGAAGGCCGCCAGGAACGCGTCGGCGACACCCTCGTGCAGCACGATCCGCTCGACCGACACGCACAGCTGGCCGGTGTTGGCGAAGCAGGCTCGCACGGCCCCTTCGGCCGCGATGTCGGGGGCCGCGTCGTCGGCCACGTACAGCGCGTTCTTGCCGCCGAGCTCGAGCGTCGCGCCGACCAGACGCCGGCCGGCACTCTCGGCCACGGTGCGCCCGGTCGCCGTCGACCCGGTGAACACGACGTGGTCCACGCTGTCCACCAGGCGTGCGCCGACCCCCGGGCCGTCCCCGGTCACCACCTGCACGAGACCCTCGGGCAGGCCCGCCTCGAGCAGCAGGTCCACGGCCCAGAGGGTCGTCAACGAGGTCTGGAGGTCCGGCTTGACGACCACGCCGTTGCCGGCCGCGAGCGCGGTGAGCGTGTCGCCGAGGGCAAGGGTCAACGGGTAGTTCCACGGCGCCACGACCCCCACCACACCGACCGGGTGCCGATGGATCGTCACGCCGGTCAGGCCCGGCACCAGCCCCCGGACCCGGCGCGGGGCGAGGTACCGCTCGACCCCGCGGGCGTAGTGGCGCGCCACCAGGGCGACATCGGCGACCTCCTCGTAGGCGCTCGCGCGGGCCTTGCCCGACTCGAGCTGGATGAGGTCGAGCACCTCCGACTGCCGGTCCAGCACCAGGTCGTGGACCCGCAGCAGCACCCTGGCCCGCCCGCGCAGCGGGGTCCGCGCCCACAGCCGCTGGGCCAGCCGGACCCGGGCGACCGCCGAACCCACGTCCTCCGGGGTGGAGAGCGGGACCTGGGCCAGCGGGGCGTCCGTGAGGGGGCTGCGCGTCAGGTGCACCCCGGCTCCCGGCGAGGTCACCACGTGCTCGGCGAGCCGCCGTACCTCCTGCGGGTCCACCGCCCACGTGGCGCGCGGGTCGACCTCGGGGTCGATGACGTCGGCGTCAGGTGTCATGCGACCCAGGCTACGACCCCGCCCGGGCCGGCCGGACGGGGTCGTCGCTCCGGGTCCTCAGCCCAGGGCCAGCACCTCACGCACCTGCGGGTCGACGAGCTCGAGTGCCGCCGCCCGTGACTCGGTCGCGGTCCGCCCGGCCGTCGCTGCCTCGGCGATCCGCTGGCAGGTCTCCAGGCTGTGACGGCCCAGGGCGAACCGCACCCCGGCCACCGCCGCGGGAGACATCGACAGGCTCGTCACCCCCATGCCGGTCAGGACCAGCGCCATCACCGGGTCGGCTGCGGACTCGCCGCAGACCCCCACGGGGGTGCCGCCCTCGGCACCGGCGCGAGCGGTGATCGCCACCAGGTCCAGCACGGCCGGCTGCCACGGGTCGAGCAGGTCCACCAGCTCGCCCCGCAGCCGGTCGGTGGCCATCGTGTACTGCGCGAGGTCGTTGGTCCCGAGCGAGACGAAGTCGACCTCCTGCACCACGTCGCGGGCCCGCAGCGCCGCTGAGGGGACCTCGACCATGACTCCCACGGTGCGTACCCCGCAGTCGCGCGCGATCGCGGCGAACTGCGCGGCCTCGTCGACCGTGGCGACCATCGGTGCCATCACCCACGGCTCCTGGCCGGTCTGGGCCGCGGCCCGACCGATCGCCGCGAGCTGGGTGCGCAGCAGGTCCTCGGCGGTCCGCACCAGGCGGAAGCCCCGCACCCCGAGGGCAGGGTTCTCCTCACCCGCCTGGGTGACGAAGGCCAGCGGCTTGTCCGCCCCCGCGTCCAGGGTGCGGATGACCACCTTGCGACCGCCCAGGGCGGTGAGCACCCGCGCGTACACCTCGGCCTGCTCGTCCTCGGTGGGCGCCGACGTCCGTCCCAGGAAGAGCACCTCGGTACGGAAGAGCCCGACCCCCTCGACCGCGACGTCGGCGATCCGCTCGGCGTCCTCCGCGGTGCCGATGTTGGCGAGCAGCGCGACCGCGTGCCCGTCCGCCGTGGCCCCGGGCGCGGTGTCCTGCTCGAGGGCCGCGAGCGCGGTCCGCCGCGCCTCGACCCGCTGCCGGACGTCGTCGTCGGGCCCGACCACGACGGTCCCGGTGGCGGCGTCGACCGCGACCTCGACCCCGTCCTGGAGCGACGTCGCACCGATGACCCGCACCACGCACGGGATCCCCAGCTGACCGGCGATGATCGCGGTGTGCCCCGTGGGGCCGCCGTGCTCGATGACGATCGCCAGGACCTTGTCGAGCTCGAGAGCCGCGGTGTCGGCCGGCGCGAGGTCGTCCGCGACGACGACGCTCGGCCGGCTCAGGGTGGGCACACCGGGCTCGGGCAGTCCCTCGAGGTGGGCCACGACCCGGTCGCGCACGCTGCGCA
This sequence comes from Actinotalea alkalitolerans, assembly GCF_023369855.1. Lineage (GTDB taxonomy): Bacteria > Actinomycetota > Actinomycetes > Actinomycetales > Cellulomonadaceae > Actinotalea. Next base: position 253,739 of record NZ_JAMBPP010000002.1, read on the forward strand.
GGTCGGTCACCCGCTCGGCGAGGTACCCGCCCGCGGCCAGGAACATGTCGCTGAACTCGGTGATGGCGCGGTCCACGGCGACGACCGCTGCCGCTCCACCGTCGATCCGGGTGCGCACCTGCGCCAGCAGCGCGGGGTCCTTGGCCATCAACGCCGTGGCGCCCAGGACCTCGGCGAGGGTCCCGGCCGCCTCGTCGGCGCGGGCCTGGAGGCCCTTCCCGACCGCCGCGAAGGAGGCCTCGGCGGCGGCCTTCGCCGCCTCGAGGTCCAGCGGGGCGGGGAGGTCCTGGGCCACGTGCGGTGCGGGGTGGGCGCGGGCGACCGGACCGACCGCCGCACCCCGCCCGACCCCGAAGCCGTGCAGCTCGCGCGGGTCGGGGGTGGTCACGACTGCTCCGGGGCGTCCAGGTCGGTCTCGAGCAGCTCGGCCAGGCGGTCGAGCACCTCGTCCGCGCCGTCGCCCTCGGCGGCGATGGTGACCTCGGCGCCGTGCTTGGCACCCAGGGTCATCACCATCAGGACGCTCGAGGCGTCGACGGGCGGTCGGTCGCCGTGCGCGATGGTCACGGGCAGACCGCTGGCAGCGGCCGCCTGCGAGAAGAGCGCGGCGGGGCGGGCGTGCAGTCCGACGCGCGAGGCGACGGCAACGGTGCGGTGCGGCATGGTCGGTTCCGTTCTCGAAGGGATGGTCCCCCACCGGCGACGGGCGGGCCGCCGCCGGTGGGAGGTGGTGCGAGGGTCAGGCGGTGACTGCTGAGCGGTCCTCCTGACCTGCGACGACAGCGTCGGTGGCCGGGGGGCGACGCAGGCCCTTGACGAGGATCACGGCCAGGGCGGTGATCACGGTACCGACGATCACCGCGACGATGAACCCGAACGGCTGGCTGATCAGGGGCGTCACCCAGACTCCGCCGTGCGGGGCCCGCAGGCCGGAACCGAAGGCCATGACGATCCCGCCGGTGATGCCCGAGCCGAGCATGAGCGAGGGGATGACCCGCAGCGGATCGGCGGCCGCAAACGGGATGGCACCCTCGGTGATGAAGGAGGCACCGAGCAGCCACGCGGCCTTGCCGTTCTCCCGCTCGGCCTCGGTGAAGAGCGCACCGCGCACCGCGGTGGCCAGGGCGAGACCAAGCGGCGGGGTCATCCCGGCGGCCATCACGGCCGCCATGATGCGGAACTCGGGCGCCCCGGCCAGCGCGGCCGTGCCCGCCGCGGTCAGGCCTGTCGCGGCGAAGGCGTAGGCGACCTTGTTGACCGGTCCGCCCATGTCGAAGGCCATCATCAGGCCGAGCAGCACACCCAGCAGGATGAGGTTGGATCCGGACAGACCTCCGAGCCAGCTGGTCAGGCCGTCGGACACGGCCTTGAGCGGCGGCCCGACGACGACGAGCATCGCCAGCCCGGTCAGGAAGGTCGCGATCAGTGGCGTCACGACGACGGGCATCACGCCGCGGACGCCCTTGGGGACCTTCCACCGGCTGATCCACAGGGCGATGAAGCCACCGATGAAGCCTGCGGCCAGACCGCCCAGGAACCCTGCACCGACGACCAGGGCCAGCGCCCCACCGACGAAGCCGGGGGCCAGCCCAGGACGGTCGGCGATCGCGTAGGCGATGAAGCCGGCCAGCACCGGGACCAGGAACGCGAACGTCGCAGCGCCGACGTGGAAGAGCAGCGCCCCCCAGCTGAGCGAGGAGGTGATCGAGAAGCCCTCGATGACGTCGGTCACGATGTCCGTGTCGACGATCTCGTAGCCGCCGATCATGAAGCTGAGCGCGATGAGGATCCCGCCCGCGGCGACGAACGGGATCATGTACGAGACGCCCGTCATGAGCCACTGGCGGATCCGTGCGCCCGTTCCGGCGTTCGCGCTGACCTTGGTCGCCGGCGCGGCCACCGGGGCGGCTGCGGCTCCGCCCGCGGCGACCCGCGCGACCTCAGCCTCGGCGGCCTCGACGGCAGCGGCGATGACCGCGGTCGGGTCGTGGACGGCCTTCTTCACGCCCACGTCGACGATCGGCTTGCCCGCGAACCGTTCGCGGTCCTTGACCTCGAGGTCCGCCGCGAAGACGACCGCGTCGGCCTCGGCGATGAGCTGCGGGTCCAGGGCCACCGACCCCGCCGCGCCCTGCGTCTCGACGTGCATCTCGTGGCCGGCGGCGAGGGCCGCCTGCTCGAGGGCCTCGGCGGCCATGTAGGTGTGGGCGATCCCGGTGGGGCAGGAGGAGACTCCGACGAACTTCATGGCAGCACGACCTCTCTGGTGATGATCTCGGCCACCGTGGCCGCGTCGGGTGCCTCGAGCAGCGAGGTGCGGAAGGACTCACGGACGATCCGACGGGCCAGTGCCGCGAGGATCGTCAGGTGGTCGCCGTCGCCCTCGGCAGGGGCGGCGATGAGGAAGATCAGGGTCGCGGGGCCGTCGGGGGCGCCGAAGTCGACGCCTGCGGGCACGGTCGCGACCGCGAGGCTCGGCACCGTGACGTGGACCGAGCGTGCGTGCGGCAGCCCGATGCCACCGGGCATCCCGGTCGCCATCTGGGCCTCACGTGCGCGGACGTCGGCGAGGAAGCCGTCGGGGTCGGTGACCCTGCCCTGGGCGTGCAGCAGGTCGACCAGGGCGCGGGTGGCCTCGTCGCGGTCTGCGGCCTCGAGGTCGAGGGCGACGAGGTCGGCGGTGATCAGCGGTGTGGTGCTCACGTCACAGCTCCTTCAGTGGGGTGTGCGGGTCCGGACTGTCCACGACCGTGACGGCCGCGAGCTCGGTCTGGGAGGGGTGGGGGACGTCGCTGCCGGGCAGCAGGACTGCGGCACGGCCCCAGGCGACCGCCCTGCGCAGCCGGTCGGGGCCGGGGCCCTCGACCGCGAGGTACCCGGCGAGGGTCACGTCCCCCGCGCCGACGGTCGACAGCGGGACCAGCGCGGGAGCGCCGGCCCACCAGCAGCCCCCCTTCTCGACGAGCAGGGCGCCGTGCACGCCGAGGCTCACGAGCACCGAGGCCGTCCCTGCGGCGATGAGCTCGTGCGCGGCGTCGCGGACCTCCCCCACGGTCTCGAGCCGGCTGCCGACCAGCTCGGAGAGCTCCTCGTCGTTGGGCTTGGCCACGCCGATGCCCCCTGCGCGGGTGGCGTCACGCAGCGGGGCCCCCGAGGTGTCCAGGGCCAGTCGGACCCCGCGGCGGCGCGCCACCTCGAGCAGCCGTGCGAAGAGGTCGGGTGCGCCCTCGGGCAGGCTCCCGGCGGCCACGACCCACCGGGGACCGCGGACGAGCTCGGCGTCGATCGCCTCGAGGAGGGCATCGACCTCGTGGGGCGTCAGGCCGGGCCCGGGGGCGTTGACCTTCGTGGTGACCCCGGCGCCGTCCACCAGGGTCACGTTGCTGCGGGTCGCGCCGCTGATCGGCACGGCGTGCGTCGGGACCTCCTGCGCGGCGAGCTCGTCGAGCAGCTGCGCGCCGTCGGGGCCGCCCACGGGCAGCACGGCGAGGGTCGCGATGCCCTGCCGGCTCAGGGCGCGGGAGACGTTGATCCCCTTCCCCCCGGCGTGGACGTGCACGCCGATGGCCCGGTTGACCTCGCCGACCTCGAGGGACGCGAGGTCGAAGGCCCGGTCCAGGCTCGGGTTGGGGGTGACGGTGATGATCACGCCCGCACCACCGCCACACCGGCTGCCTCGAGGTCCTCGGCCAGGTCGGGGTCGATGTCGGAGTCGGTGATCAGCGTGTCGACCACGTCGAGCGGTGCGACGTGCGCGAACTCGGCGCGGCCGACCTTGGTGTGGTCGGCCAGCACGACGGTGCGTCGGGCGGCACCGACCAGCGCGTGCTTGACCTGCGCCTCGGTCAGGTCGGGCGTGGTCAGGCCACGCTCGACCGAGATCCCGTTCGTGCCGAGGAAGACGACGTCGGCGTGGATCTCGGCGATCGCCTGCTGGGCCCATCCGCCCACGGCGGCCAGGGTCTGGGGCCGGACGTGCCCGCCGACCAGGTGCAGGCGGATGCCCGGGCGGTTGGCCAGCAGCATCGCGACGGGCAGCGCGTGGGTGACCACGGTGAGCTCGATGCCGCTCGGGAGCATCTGGGCGAGCCGGGCGGTCGTGGTCCCCGCGTCCAGGATGATCGACCCGCCGTCGGGCAGCTCGTCGAGGGCCGCCTTGGCGATCCGGTCCTTGTGGGCGGCCATGCGGCCCTCGCGGTCCGCCAGCGCCGGCTCGAAGGGCTGCCGGTCCACCGGCACCGCCCCGCCGTGCACGCGCTGCACCAGGCCCCGCCGCTCGAGCGCGGTCAGGTCGCGGCGCACGGTCTCAGGGGTGACGTCGAGGATCTCGGCGAGGCTCTTGACCTCGGCCCGGCCCTGGCTGCGCGTGCGGGCCAGGATCTGCTGTTGTCGCTCCGTTGCGTACACGCCCGCTCCGCTATCCGTTCGGATGTTGTTATCTCTTTGTATAGTTCCGTTTGTGTCCGTTGTCAACAGGATGTGACGGCAGTCACACGGTCGCCGCCCCCTCCATCATGCTCTCGTCGCCCACCCGGGCACACCGTCGGCGCCGGGCTGACCAGCCCGACGCCGAGAGGTGCACCGTGCCCGGCGCTCAGGGTTCGATGGTGACCTTGATCGCCTCGCCGCGGGAGACGATCCCGATGCCCTCGAGCGTCTGCTCGAGCGGCAGCAGGTGCGTGATCAGGTCCTTGACCGGGACCTTGCCGTCGGCGATGAGCTGCAGGGCCCGCTTGTTGTGCTCCGGGCTCGAGCCGTTCGCGCCGACGATCGTGAGCTCGCTGTAGTGCACGAGGTTCGAGTCGAGCGTGATCGTGGGCTTGTCCTTGGGCAGACCGCCGAAGAAGCTGATCCGACCACCGCGCGCGAGCATCTGCAACGCCTGCTCCTGCGCAGCACCCGAGGCGGCCGCGGTGATCGCCACGTCCACGCCGCGCCCGTCGGTGAGCTCGCGGATGCGCTCGACCGCGTCCTCGTCCTCGCTGCAGATCGCAGCGTCGGGGTGGACGAGGCCGGCGGCCATGTCCAGACGCTCACGGCTCAGCTCGACGAGGAACACCCGCGCGGCACCGTAGGAGCGTGCCAGGCGCACGTGCAGGCACCCGATCGGCCCCGAACCCACCACCACGACGTCGTCACCGGGGTTGATCCTCACGAGCTCCTGCGCGTTGAGCGCGCAGGCCAGGGGCTCGGCGACGCTCGCCTCGGCGAAGCTCAGCCCCTCGGGGATCCGGTTGAGCCCGTCGACCTTGAGCACGTTCTGGGGGACCACCATGTACTCGGCGAAGCCCCCGTCGAAGTGGTAGCCCATCGAGACCTGGTCCGGGCAGATGTTCATCTGACCCTTGGCGCAGAAGGCGCACTCGCCGCAGGGGATGGCCGCGATGACCTGCACACGGTCCCCGACCTCCCAGCCGCCGACCTCGCCACCGACCTCGACGACCTCCCCGGCGATCTCGTGGCCCATGACACGCGGCGGGTGGATGTGGTGGTGGCCGAACCTGGAGATCTTCACGTCGGTGCCGCACATCGAGCAGGCACGCACCCGGATCTTCACCTCCAGGGCACCGGGCGACGGCTCGGGGACGTCGTCCAGGCGGACATCGCCGGGGGCGTGGAAACGTGCGACTCTCATCGTTCTCCTTCTTCGGTGGGCTCCGGGGTCTCCTCCGGAGCGGGGGTGAGCATGGCCAGCACCGTCTCGGCGGACTCTGCCGCCCGCAGTGCCGCGGCCCGCTCCGGGTCGATCAGGATCTGCGCCAGCTCGGCGAGGATGTCGACGTGGCCGTCACCCTTCGCCGCGATGCCGATGCAGACGTTCACCTGGGAACCGGCCCAGTCCACCCCGTCCGGGAACCGCAGGAAGCACAGGGCGTCCCGCAGCACCGCGTCCTTGCCGGCCAGGGTCGCGTGCGGGATCGCCACTCCCTCGCCGATGTAGGTGGAGACCGACTCCTCGCGCTCGAGCATGGCGGGCACGTAGGCGGGCTCGACGGCGCCGCAGTCCACCAGCGCCTGCCCGGTGAGCCGGATGGCCTCAGTCCGGTCGGCCGCCCGCTCGGCCAGGCGGATGGCGCCTGGCGAGAGCAGGGCGGCCGGGTCGACGTCAGACATCGATCGTCTGGCCCTTCTGGATCGCGGTGACGACCTTCGTCACCGCCGGGTCCCCCAGGAACAAGTTGAACGCGACCACCGGTGTCCCACCGGCGACGCCACGGGCGCGCTCGGCGAGCCCCGCGTGGGTCAGGATCACGTCGGCGTCGCCCGGGATCTCCTGGACCGAGGTGTGCTCGACCGTCACCCCGTTCTTCGCGAGCTGCTTGCGCACCGTCGAGGCCAGCATCACGCTGCTGCCCATCCCGGCGTCGCAGGCGACGACGAGCTTCTTGACGGTCGTTCCGTCGATGGTGGTCATCGGGTCTCCTCAGGTGGTCGGGATGTCGGTCAGGCCGTCGGGCCGGGTGAGGCGGCAGTGCCTGCCGCGGGGACGGCGCCCTTGGACGCGGCCTTGCGGGCAGCGGCCTCGGCACGGGCGGCCTCGAGCTCCTCGGAAGCGGCGGGACCGTCGTCGTCGGCCTCGGCCGGCTCCTTGCGTCCCAGACCGAGCAGCAGCGCCGCGACGACGAAGCTCACGGCCGCGGCCACGGCGATCCCGAGCAGCACCGCGAGGTGGCCACCCCGGGGCGTCATGAGCATGTAGGCGAAGATGCTCCCCGGCGCCGGGGAGGCGACGAGCCCCGATCCGGTCATGATGTTGGTCAGGATCCCCGCCGCGCCGCCGAGGATGGCCGCCGCCACGAGCTGCGGCTTCATCAGGATGTACGGGAAGTAGATCTCGTGGATGCCACCGAAGAAGTGGATGACGATCGCCGCGGGGGTCGAGGGGCGCAGCAGGCGCGGTCCGAAGAACATGAACGCCAGCAGGATGCCCAGGCCCGGGCCGGGGTTCGTCTCGAGCATGAAGAGGATCGACTTGCCGTCGGCCTGGGACTGCGCGGCGCCCAGCGGCGTCAGCACCCCGTGGTTGATCGCGTTGTTGAGGAACAGGACCTTGCCGGGCTCGATGATCAACGAGGCCAGGGGCAGGAGGCTGTTGTCGACCAGGAAGCCCACGCCCCGCTCGGCCCAGCCCATGATGGTGTCGACGATCGGGCCGATGGCGACCAGACCGGCGATCGCCATCGCGGCGCCGACGATGCCCGCGGTGAAGTTGTCGACCAGCATCTCGAAGCCGGCCTTGGTGCGGTGCTGGACGAACTCGTCGATCTTCTTGACGATCCAGGCGGTGAGCGGGCCCATGGCCATCGCACCGAGGAACATCGGCACCCCGGTGCCGACGATCACGCCGACCGTGGCGATCGCACCGACGACGCCACCTCGCTGGCCGTGCACCATGCGGCCACCGGTGTAGCCGATGAGCAGCGGCAGCAGGTAGTAGATCATCGGACCGACGAGGCCGACCCCGGTCAGACCGACGCCGGCGTCGGTCGCAACGTAGTCACCGAAGCCGCCGATGCGGTCGACCGGGAACCAGCCGACCTCGATGAAGATGGCCGTGATCAGGCCCCAGGCGATGAAGGCGCCGATGTTCGGCATGACCATGCCGGCGAGGTAGCCGCCGACCTTCTGGACCCTCGCCTTGGCCCCCGTCCCGGTGACCGTGGGTGTGTACTCGCTCATGTCTGGAACTCCTTCGTGCCAGTTGGGCTGGATGATCGGATCTGCTGGGGAGTGCGGTGGTGCGGGGTGAAGGGGTGGTCACCCTGTCCCCACGAGCGGCTCGGCGAGCCGCCCGCGGAGGAGCTCATCAGGCAGCAGGCGCGCTGCTGCGGGGTCGATGTCGCCCGGGCCGGGCATCCGGCTGCCGGGGAGCTGGACGGCGGCCGCGCCCCAGGCCAGCGCCTGGGTGAGCGCGGATCGGGTCGACCCGTTCGAGGTGTCGCCGTGGACGTGGAGCGCCGCGAGGAACCCGGCCAGGAACGCGTCCCCGGCCCCCACGCTGCTCCGGGGGCTGGGGGCGAACGACTCACCGACGGTCACGCCCGACCCGTCGACCAGCAGCGCACCGGCCGGACCCAGGCTGACCAGCACGCGTCCCACGCCGGTGCCCCGCAGCTCCTGGGCGGCGTCGACGACCTCGGCGCGCGAACCGAGCGGACGGCCCACCGCCTCGGAGAGCTCCTCGGCGTTGGGCTTGATCAGGTGGGGACCCGCCGCGAGCACCTGGGCGAGGGCGGGTCCGCTGGTGTCGACCGCGACCCGCAGCCCGGCCGCGGTCAGCCGCTCCGTCATCCGGGCGTAGTGGTCCGCGGGTGCACCGGGCGGCAGGCTCCCGCACAGGACCACCCATCCGCCGGGCGACGCGCCGGCCAGCGCCCGGTCCAGGACCAGGTCGAGCTCCTCGACGGTCAGCGACGGGCCGGGCTCGTTGAGCTTGGTGACCGTCCCGTCCACCTCGGCGACCGTGATGTTCGACCGGGTGCGCCCCGAGACAGGGACGATGTCGGTCGCCACCCGCTCGGCGTCGAGCAGTCCGACGAGCTGGTCGCCCTCGGCCCCCGCCACCGGGAGCACGGCACGGCTCGGCACCCCGTTGGCGAGCAGCGCCCGCGTGACGTTGACCCCCTTGCCCCCGGGGTCCAGGCGCGTGCTCTGCGCCCGCAGGACCTGGCCCCGCACCAGCCGGTCGACCACGACGGTGCGGTCCAGGCTCGGGTTGAGGGTGACGGTGAGGATCATGCGCGCACCACCCGGGGGCCGGCGGCCTCGATCTCGTCGACCATCTCGTCGGCGAGCTCGAGGTCGCTGATCACGGTGTCCACGCGCTCGAGGCCCGCGAACCGCGCGAAGTCCTCGCGCCCGAACTTCGTGTGGTCGGCCAGGACCACCGTGCGGCGCGACCCGGCGACCAGCGCCCGCTTGACCGCTGCCTCGGTCAGGTCGGGGGTCGTCAGCCCGCGGGCCGCCGTGATCCCGTTGGTGCCGACGAAGGCCACGTCGACGAAGACGTCCTGCATGGCCCGCAGCACCCAGTCCCCCACCGCGGCCAGGGTGCGGTGGCGCACGATGCCACCCAGGAGGTGCAGCGAGACGTTGGGCCGGGCGGCGAGCAGGCTCGCGATCGGCAGGGCGTGGGTCACCACGGTGATCTCGCGGTCGGTCGGCAGCAGCTGCGCGAGACGGACCGTGGTGGTGCCCGCGTCCAGGATGATCGAGCCGCCGTCCGGCAGCTCGTCGAGGGCTGCCTTGGCGATCCGGTCCTTCTGCGCTGCCATCCGTCCCTCGCGGTCGGCCACCGCGGGCTCGATGCCGAGCCGCTCGACCGGGATGGCCCCGCCGTGCACCCTGCGCAGCAGGCCGCGCCGTTCGAGGGAGGTCAGGTCGCGACGGACCGTCTCCGGGGTGACCTCGAGCGCGTCGGCAAGGTCCTTGACCTCGACGCGGCCGTCGAGGCGCGCCTGGTTGAGGATCTGCTGCTGTCGCTCCGTCGCGTACACCGTGGCTCCATCGCCGTGAGATTCTGCCCGTTCAGATGTTGCAATCCCTTTGTCTAGGCCCGTTTCTGTCTGATGTCAAGGAGTTGTGTCCGAAACGTGTGCACTCACGGTGGCAGGACGCGTCCGAGGGGCGCCCACGAGTACCCCGGTGGGACCCAGGTCCCGCTCGGGGCGCGGCGGGGTCGAGGGTGACGGCACCAGCGAGGTCTGCTCGCGGAGCCGCGGTCGGGCACGCCGAAGGGACCGCCCACGCGGCTCTCCGCGGTCGGTCAGGGGGTCAGCGGCGGGGGCAGTCGACGCCCACGGGGGTCATCGAGGTCTCGACGACAGCACCTGGGCGCCTCAGTACGGCTGGTACGGCGAGACGACGACCTCGACCCGCTGGAACTCCTTGAGGTCGGAGTACCCCGTGGTGGCCAGCGCGCGACGCAGCGCCCCGACGAGGTTGAGCGTGCCGTCGGCCTGGTGACCCGGGCCGAAGAGGATCTGCTCGAGCGTCCCGGCCGTCCCGACCTCGACCCGCTCACCGCGCGGCAGCTCGGGGTGGTGCGCCTCAGGACCCCAGTGCAGGCCACGACCGGGCGCCTGCGCCGACCGGGCGAGCGCCGCACCGAGCATCACGGCGTCAGCCCCGCAGGCCACGGCCTTGACCAGGTCGCCCGACCGGCCCACGCCGCCGTCCGCGATGACATGGACGTACCGGCCACCCGACTCGTCGAGGTAGTCACGTCGCGCCGCGGCCACGTCGGCCACCGCGGTCGCCATCGGGGCGTGGATGCCCAGCGAGACCCGTGTGGTGTGGGCCGCACCCCCGCCGAAGCCCACCAGGACCCCCGCCGCACCGGTGCGCATCAGGTGCAGCGCCGCGGTGTACGTCGAGGCACCGCCGACGATCACGGGCACGTCGAGCTCGTAGATGAAGCGCTTGAGGTTCAGCGGCTCGGCCCGCCCGGAGACGTGCTCGGCCGAGACCGTCGTGCCACGGATCACGAACAGGTCGACCCCGGCGTCCACCACGTGCTTCCAGTACTGCTGGGTGCGTTGCGGGGACAGCGCTCCGGCGACCGTGACGCCGCTGCGCCGGATCTCCTGGAGCCGCTGGGTGATGAGCTCGGGGATGATCGGCGCGGCGTAGATCTCCTGCATGCGGGCCGTCGCGTCCGCGCCGTCCAGCTCGACGATCTCGGCCAGCAGCGGCGTGGGGTCCTCGTAACGGGTCCACAGCCCCTCGAGGTCCAGCACGCCCAGACCACCGTGCTTGCCCAGGGCCACGGCCGTCTCGGGGCTCATCACCGAGTCCATCGGAGCGGCGACCACCGGGAGGTCGAAGTGGTAGGCGTCGATCTGCCAGCCGACCGAGACCTCCTCGGGGTCGCGGGTGCGCCGCGAGGGCACCACCGCGACGTCGTCGAAGGAGTACGCGCGGCGACCGCGCTTTCCACGGCCGATCTCGATCTCGTTGCTCACGCCCACAGGCTACCGGCGGCGGCGGCCCGCGCCCGGCGGTGTCCGCGTCCGCGGTGTCCGCGCCCGGCAGGACGGCGCTCTGGCGACGGCGCTGCGCGACCGGTCCGGGGCGTCCCGGCGTGGCCCGCCCTCGACTGTCGGTAGCACCTGGCACGCTGCGGTCACAGAGAGGGTGGTGCGCCGATGAGGTGGAGCGACGGTGCCGTGGTCGGCTTCGACACCGAGACGACCGGGGTCGACGTCACGACCGACCGCATCGTGACCGCGGCCGTCGTGCGTCGCGAGGGCACGACGACGACCATCTCCTCCTGGCTGATCGACCCCGGGGTCGAGATCCCGCAAGGGGCCGCGGAGATCCACGGCATCACCACCGACCACGCTCGCCTGCACGGGCGCAGGCCCGCAGGCGCCCTCGAGGAGATCGCCGACCTCCTGAGCCAGGCGCTCCTGCGCGGGGAGCCGCTGGTCGCCTTCAACGCCTCCTTCGACCTGTCGCTGCTGGACCACGAGCTCGTCCGGCACGGGCTGCCGACGCTCGCCGAGAGGATCTCCCGCGACATCAGGGTCGTGATCGACCCGCTGGTCCTGGACCGCCACCTCGACCGGTTCCGGCGAGGCAAGCGTCGGCTGGGTGACCTCTGCGGCTTCTACGGGGTGCAGTCCGTCGCCGACCTGCACTCCGCGGACGTCGACGTCCTGGCGACCCTCGACGTCCTGGGTGCCATCGTGCAGCGCTATCCCGAGATCGCTGCCCTGGACCTCGACGACCTGCACGACCGGCAGACGACGGCCCACCGCGCCTGGGCCGAGGGCTTCAACTCCTGGCGGACCGCGCAGGGCCTGACCGGACCCGGCGCCGAGTCGGCCTGGCCGATCCGGCTGCCCGAGGCCGTCCTGGTCTGACCGCCGCACCGGGGACGGCACGTGGTCGTCGGCTCGCCCGGCGAGGGTCCTACCGGTCCAGCCCGAGCACCGAGCGCACCCTGTCGTAGGACGGGGTGTCAGCAGCGGCCAGGAGCCCACGGCCCGACTCCCCGGGACGGTAGTCACGACCGTCGAACCGACGCGACACCCCACCGGTCTCCCGCAGCAGGACCGCACCGGGGGCGTGGTCCCACGGCGAGGTCCGTGAGTACACGAGGAAGTCCTGGGCGCCGTCGGCCACCTGCGCGTAGGAGAACCCCGACCACAGACGCGCGCTGGTCACGGCCTGCGGTCCGAGCCGCTGGAGGTTCTGCTCGATGCGGGCCCGCACCTCGGCCTCGAGGTACCAGGCGGCCACCCCACCGCGCAGGTCACCGGGCTCCTGGGCGGTCGGTGCGCGGGTCAGACGCACACCGTTGCGGTAGGCACCGGAGCCGCGCTGGGCGACGAAGGTCGCACCGTGCTGCGGCAGGCAGATCCATCCCGCGACGGCCTCCCCGTGCTCGAGCAGCGCGACCATGACGGCATGGTCGGGCGAGCCGTCCACGAAGGCCTGTGTCCCGTCGAGCGGGTCCACCACCCACGACATCGGTGCACCGTCGAGCACGCCGAGGATCTCGGGGCGGGCCGAGGCGTCCTCCTCGCCGACCACCGGGGTGCCCGGGGCGATCTCACCCAGTCCCAGGGTCAGGACCCGCTCGGCCTCGGTGTCCACCACGGTGACCAGGTCGCCGGGGCCCTTCTCGGAGATGTCCCCCGCGAGCAGGGTACGGAACCGCGGGGTCACGACGGTCGCGGCCACGTGCTCCACGAGTGCGGTGACCGCGTCGATGTCGATCTCGGTGTGCCGACCCGTGGGGCGAGAGGCTGTGCTCACCGGCCGGAGTAGTTCGGTGCTTCGATGGTCATCTGGATGTCGTGCGGGTGGGACTCCTTGAGCCCGGCGGCCGTGATCCGCACGAAGCGACCCCGCTCCTGGAGCTGCGGCAGGGTACGTGCCCCCACGTAGAACATCGACTGCTGCAGCCCACCGACGAGCTGGTGCGCCACCGCCTGGAGCGGGCCGCGGTACGGCACCTGGCCCTCGATGCCCTCGGGGACGATCTTCTCGTCGCTCGCGACGTCGGCCTGGAAGTAGCGGTCCTTGGAGTACGAGACACGCCCCCGCGAGGCCATCGCACCGAGCGAGCCCATGCCCCGGTAGTGCTTGTACTGCTTGCCGTTGACGAAGACCAGGTCGCCCGGGCTCTCCTCACAGCCGGCGAGCAGGGACCCGAGCATCACGGTGTCGGCTCCCGCGACCAGGGCCTTGGCGATGTCGCCCGAGTACTGCAGCCCACCGTCGCCGATGACCGGCACCCCGGCGGGCTTGCACGCCTTCGCGGCCTCATGGATAGCCGTCACCTGGGGGACGCCGACCCCCGCGACCACGCGGGTGGTGCAGATCGAGCCCGGTCCGACGCCCACCTTGACGGCGTCGACGCCCGCGTCGACCAGGGCCTGGGCCCCGGCACGGGTAGCGACGTTGCCGCCCACCACCTGGACGCCCCGGGAGGCCGGGTCGGTCTTGAGCCGGCGGATCATCGCGAGCATCGCCTGGGCGTGGCCGTGGGCGGTGTCCACCACGAGCACGTCGACTCCCGCCTCGACCAGGGCCATCGCCCGCTCCCAGGCGTCACCGTAGAAGCCGACCCCGGCCGCGACGCGGAGCCGACCCTCGTCGTCCTTGGTGGCCTGCGGGTACTGCTCGATCTTGACGAAGTCCTTGACGGTGATCAGCCCGGCGAGACGCCCGGCGCCGTCGACGAGCGGCAGCTTCTCGATCTTGTGCCGTCCGAGCAGCGCCGCGGCCTCGTCGCTGCTGATCCCGACCGGTCCGGTGATCAGCGGCATGGGGGTCATGACCTCGTGGACCTTGAGCCGGGTGAAGTCGGCGGCCGGCACGAAGCGCAGGTCTCGGTTGGTGATGATGCCCAGCAGCGTCCGGTCCTCGCCCACCACGGGCAGCCCGGACACCCGGTAGGTGCCGCACAGCGCGTCGAGCTCGGCGAGGGTGGCCTCGGGGCTGATGGTCACCGGGTCGGAGACCATGCCCGACTCGGACCGCTTCACCAGCGTCACCTGCTGCGCCTGGTCCTCGATCGAGAGGTTGCGGTGCAGCACCCCGATCCCGCCCTGGCGGGCCATGGCGATCGCCATGCGGGCCTCGGTCACGGTGTCCATCGCGGCGGAGAGGAGCGGCACCGCCACGGAGATGCCACGGGTCAGGCGTGCCGTCGTGTCGACCTCGGAGGGGATGACGTCGCTCTCCCCCGGAAGCAGCAGGACGTCGTCGTAGGTCAGGCCCAGGAGGCCGAAGGGATCGTTCACCACGGTCGAGTTCTGCTCGTCAGCGCTCACCCGGCGATAGTACGCAACCTGCCGGGGGACCCCGCGCCCGGTCCAGGGTGAACGCCGGGCGAAGTCAGCGGATGAGACCCTGCCGCAGCCCGATGGCGACCGCCTGCGCCCGGTCGGCTGCGCCGAGCTTGCGGAAGAGCCGTCGGGCGTGGGTCTTGACCGTGTCCTCCGAGAGGTACAGGTCGGATCCGATCTGGGAGTTCGAACGGCCGTGGCTCATCCCGGCGAGCACCTCGAGCTCACGACGGGTCAGCTCGACGGGCGGGACGCCCGGGGTACGGGTCACCGTGGTCACGTCGATCAGCTCCGGTCCGTTGTCAGTCGTGCGGGGTCGGTCCGGACCTGCCTGCTGGGGCAGCACCGTCGATCCGAGGCTGTGGGCGGCAACCGCCGCGAGCTCGCTGCGGTCGACGTCCGGTGCGAGGTACCCCCGCGCTCCGAGTGCGATCGCCCGGTCCAGGACTGCCTCGTCGCCCATGACAGCCAGCATGATCACCACCGGCAGGGTGCTGACGCCACGCAGTCGGCGGATGGCCTCGAGAGCACCGGAGCCGGGGAGGTGCGCGTCGAGCAGCACCAGTGCGGGGGCCGACCTGCGCGCCAGGGCGACCAGCTCCTCCGCGGTCGCTGCAGCACGCGCCGGGACCAGGGCCGGGACCCCGTGGGCGGCAGCGACGATGCGCTCGCGCACGGCGGACGAGCCATGGCACACGACGACGCCAGCCATCAGCCTCCCTCCGGTGCGGCGCGACCGAGCGTTGGCTCCGTCGGGCGTGCACGAGGGTCGTCCCCGTGCCTAGAGGATCATCGGCCTGGAGGGCCGGGAACCTTAGTCCGCGCCGCGGGTGAAGCATCACGGCGCCCGACGGTCCGCCACGCCGCGCTCACCCGATGACTGCCAGGATCTCGTGCAGCGCACCGGTCATGGTGCGCACCCGGTGGACCGCGGCCCCGGAGGGGATCGAGAGCGGGGCCGACCCGGCGCGGTGGACGAAGAGCGGCAGGTCCCGGTCGGTCTCGACCACCGAGGTCAGCAGGTCGGCATGCCCCTCCTGCCCCTCGGAGTCCGGGACGTGCACGAGCACCGCCGACGGCTGCACCGTGGACACCGCGGACGTGACCGCACGGGCACCTCCACCGGTGAGCACCCGGGCACGGACACCGCTCTCCTGCAGGGCTGTCGCCAGCACGTGCAGGGGAAGCTCGGCGTCGGAGCCGCCGGGCACGAGCAGGACAGCCGGGGCGTCGGCGCGCAGCGCCTCACGTGCGGTGGTGCTCTCACCGGGGCCCGGAGCGCGAGACCGCGCACTGCTCACCGCTGCCCGGCTGCGGAGCTCGGCGAACGCCGCCGCACGCAGGGACGGGGCGGGGGACTCCCCCGGACCGCCCAGCACGGTGCGCCGGGTGAGCTCCTCCAGCGCCGGCTGGACGAGCTCGTTCCACCATGCCAGGACGTCGCGGGGGTGCACCCGGGCGAGCATCCATCGGGCTGCCGCGTTGTCGAAGTGCAGCGTCGCGGCGACCAGCGCACCCGGGTCGGGTGCCATCGGGACGGCGTCGGCGAACGCGTCGACGATCTCGGGTGCGGCCACCACCCCGGGGTCCCCGATGTCGTGGCCGGTCCGGGCGGTGCGGGCAGCCTCGGAGGGCGCGACCCCTTCCATCGTCAGGCGTCGCATCACCAGCAGCCGGGCGACATCGGTCGAGGAGTAGCGGCGGTGCGAGCCTGCGAGGTGCTCCGAGGGTCCCAGCCCGTAGCGACGGTCCCAGGTGCGCAGCGTGGCGGGGGCGACACCCAGGCGACGGGCGACCGCGGCGACCGTCAGGGATGGAGCCCGCTCACCGGCCAACCGTGGTGCCGCGCCCGGCCCGGAGGGTGCTCTCGAGCTCCCGGTGTCGTCGGAGCCCGTCGTGACCATGAAGCGATTCTGCCGAGGTTGTGGCGCGATGACCAGCCCGGGAGCTCACAACCCGGTCGCGATCGATGCGCGCGACAGCAGACCGCGCCGGCTCCACCCGACCCTGACCGCACCCCTGTCGCCTGGCGAAGCGGATTGACCAAGAGGCTTGACCAACTTCTGAATCGGTTCTAGGTTGGTCGTTGTTCGCCGGAGTGACCGGCCGGCACCACACTCTTCTGGAGGACTCATGACGGAGATCTCGCGCTTGCCCGGTCCGGTGATGGACCTGTGGGAGTGGCAGTACGAGGGGAAGTGCCGCGAGGCCGACCCGACGCTCTTCTTCCACCCCGAGGGCGAGCGGGGGGCTGCCCGGCGTCGCCGGGCAGAGTCCGCCAAGGCCGTCTGCTCGACGTGCCCCGTCCTGCAGATGTGCCGCGAGCACTCGCTGGCCGTCAGGGAGCCCTACGGCGTGTGGGGCGGGCTGTCCGAGGAGGAGCGCTCGGCCGTGCTGAGCCAGCGGGCCGCCGTCGCCAAGGCCGGCTGACAGGGCCGGAGGCGCGGTCGGCGCCTCTCGGCGCGCCTCGCACCGCAGCACGCACGACAGCGCCCCGCCACCCCGACGTTCCGGGGGGCGGGGCGCTGTCGTGCGCGGAGGTCGTCAGCTGACGACGACCGCCAGGACGTCACGCGCCGAGAGGATGAGGTACTCCTCGCCGGCGTACTTGACCTCGGTACCGCCGTACTTGCTGTAGATGACCTTGTCACCCACCGCGAGGTCGAGCGGCACGCGCTGACCCTTGTCGTCGATACGACCCGGTCCGACCGCCAGGACCTCGCCCTCCTGGGGCTTCTCCTTCGCGGTGTCCGGGATGACCAGACCGGATGCCGTCGTCTGCTCTGCCTCGAGAGTACGGACGACGACACGGTCCTCGAGCGGCTTGATGGAGACCGACACAGCGGACCTCCCCTTCGAGTTCGTGGGAACGGACAGTGTTCATGGCCGCCAGGGCGAGGCCGCCCGTCGTCGCGGGTGCCGGTCGGCCCGACCGTGCAGCTGATGGTTCCGGCCCCTCTCAGGTGAGAGGTGCCACCCTGAAATCTAGGCGTCGGTTAGCACTCGGTCAACACGAGTGCCAGCCATCGGCCGCGGCACCCTCCCGACGGCGCGTCCGTGCAAGGATCGCAGGCGTGGATCCCGCGGCACTGTCCCTCCTGCTGAGCCCGACGGGCTGGGCCCTGCTGGGCGCCCTCCCCCCGTACGACGAGCGCCTGGCCATGACGATCTCCGAGCGCTTCCAGCGCGAGGGCATCGACCCGACCCTGGTCGCGGCCGCCCTGACGCAGTCCCGGCTCCGTGCCCGGGCGCACAGCAAGTTCGACGACTTCGCCGACGGCATGCTCTTCACCCCCGCGGGCCTCGAGCAGTCCACCCGGCTCGTGGTCGGCGCACGGCACGCACGACGGTACTTCGCGGCCGGCAGCACGCACGTCGCGGACCTCACCTGCGGGATCGGCGGGGACGCCATGGCTTTCGCGGCGCTCGGGCTCCGGGTCCTGGCGGTCGACGTCGACGAGATGACGGCGGCCATCGCGACGGTCAACCTGCGCCACTTCCCCGACGCCGAGGTGCGGCACGCCGACGGGCTCACCCTCGACCTGGCCGCCGAGGGCATCGACGGCATCTTCGCCGACCCGGCCCGCCGCACGGCCTCGGGCCGACGCCGGCACGACCCGTCGGCCTACGAGCCCTCCCTGGACCGGGTGCTCGCCCTGCGCGAGACCGTGCCTGCCCTCGGGGTCAAGGTCGGGCCCGCGATCGACCACGCCGCGGTACCGGTCGACGCCGAGGCCCAGTGGGTCAGCGTCGACGGCGACGTGGTCGAGGCGGGGCTCTGGTTCGGTCCGCTCGCCCCGGACGGCCCCGGCCGGAGCGCCCTGGTGCTGCGCGGGACCACCGCGACGACCGTCCGCGCCCCCGCGGACGGTCTCGAGCCACCCCCCGTCGGGCCCGTGGGCGCGTACCTCTACGAGCCGGACGGCGCGGTGATCCGTGCCGGCCTGGTGGCGGTCACCGCCGAGCAGGTGCACGGACGACTCCTGGACAGCACCATTGCCTACGTGACCTCCGACCACCTGGCAGCCACCGGCTCGGCGACGCCGTACCGGGTCCTGGACGTGATGCCGTTCGGCCTCAAGCGGCTGCGGACCGCGCTGCGCGAACGGGGCGTCGGCCGGCTGACCATCAAGAAGAGGGGCACGGCCGTGGTTCCCGAGCAGCTCCGCAAGCAGCTCGACCTCCGCGGCGACGCCGAGGCGACAGTGGTCCTCACCCGGGTCGCCGGCAACCAGCAGGTCCTCGTGGTCGAGCCGGTCTGATGGAGATCCCCTTCGCCTCGTCCGAGCGATCGACCATCGGGGTCGAGTGGGAGCTCGCCCTGGTCGACAGCGACAGCGGCGACCTGCGCCAGGTGGCCCAGACCGTGCTCGACGCCGTGGCCCCGGCCGACGGCAGCGAGCACCCCACCATCCGCCAGGAGCTGCTGCTCAACACGGTCGAGATCAACACCGGGGTGTGCCGCACGGTCGCCGAGGCCGGCGCGGACCTCGAGCGCAGCATCGCCGAGATCCGGGCGGTGACCGACCCCCTGCGGGTCGAGCTGATGTGCTCCGGGACCCACCCCTTCGCGAGGTGGCGCAACCAGAAGGTCACCGACAAGCAGCGCTACGCGACCCTCATCGACCGCACCCAGTGGTGGGGTCGGCAGATGCTCATCTACGGCGTGCACGTGCACGTCGGGATCGAGGACCGCGCCAAGGTCCTGCCGATCCTCAGCGCCGTGCTGACCTGCCTGCCGCACCTGCAGTCGATCTCGGCATCCTCACCGTTCTGGGGCGGGAAGGACACCGGCTACGCGTCGAACCGGGCGCTGATCTTCCAGCAGCTGCCGACCGCGGGCCTGCCGGTGCAGTTCGACCGCTGGGAGGACCTCGAGTCCTACACCGCCGACATGCTGCACACCGGTGTGATCGACCAGTTCGACGAGATCCGGTGGGACGTCCGACCGGCTCCCCGGCTCGGCACCATCGAGATGCGCGTGTGCGACGGAGCCTCCAACCTCACCGAGGTGCTCGCCTTCGCGGCCCTGACCCACTGCCTGGTCGAGCACTTCTCGACGATGCTCGACCAGGGCAAGGAGCTGCCGCGGGTCCAGCCGTGGTTCGTGCAGGAGAACAAGTGGCGCTCGGCCCGCTACGGCATGGACGCGATCATCATCCTGGACGCCGCTGGCAACGAGGAGCTGGTGACCGACGCCGTGGCGCGCCTGCTGCGCGAGCTCGAGCCGACCGCCGAGCGGCTCGGCTGCTCGGCCGAGCTGGACAGCGTGCGGACCATCCTGCGCAAGGGCGCCGGGTACCAGCGTCAGCGTGCCGTGGCCCGGCGCAACGCCGGCGAGCTCGACGCCGTGGTGGCCTCGCTGGTCGCCGAGATGCGCGCCGGCCGCCCGCTGTAGGTCGCCCCACCCGGCGAGACCATCCGCATCGGTCCCCCGCACCTCGGTAGTTGGCAATACCGAGTACCGGGTATAGCCTTGAACCATGCCCCCCAGCCGTGACCCACAGCTCCTCAAGGGCGTCCTGCCCCTGCTGGTGCTCCGCCTGCTCACCGAGCAGGAGTCCTACGGGTGGGAGCTCGTCACGCGACTGCAGGCCGCCGGGCTCACCGACATCACCACCGGGACCGTCTACCCCGTGCTGAGCAGGCTCGAGCGCGAGGGCCTGATCTCCGCACGCCTGGTCGCCTCGACCGCGGGCCCGGCCCGCAAGTACTACCGACCGACGACGAACGGGGCCGCGGCCCTCGCGGCCGCGGTCGCAGGCTGGGACGACCTCGCCCGCACCGTCAGCGCCGTGCTGGGCCGGCAAGGACCGCTGGGGACCGGCACGAGCCTCCCCGGGAGCCGACCGAACCCCCCTGAACCTGTGGACAAGGAGTCCTGATGACCACCACCACCCTGACCCTGACCGACCGGCTGCACGCGCGCTGGTACCTGACCCGCTTCGGGTGGGCCATGCAGGACTACCCGGGCCGCCAGACGCGGCAGATCCGACGCGAGCTGCACGCCGATCTCGTGCTCGCCGCGCAGGACGTCGGCATGGCGCAGGCTCTGCGTGACCTCGGGCACCCCGTGGTCCTGGCTGAGCGGTACATCGCCGAGCTCGGCCGACGCCTGCCGCGCAAGACCACCGGCGCGGTCGCGGCCGCACTCGCCATGGGCCTGATCCTCTACCTCAGCACGGCCTACGCGATCGGCACCCTGGACACCCTCGAGGCCATGGGGGGCGGCTCGATCACCACCTACCCGCTCGGGGCCGAGACCGTCTTCACCCACACCGAGGACGAGCTGTCGGTGTCCTCGAGCCTCACCTGGCAGTGGGCCCTGCTCTACGTCGGGGCGGGAGTCGTGGCGTTCCTGGGTGGCTCGCGCATCTGGCGCGCGTTCGGCTGACCCCGCCCCGGACCCGCAGACCTCACAGGGTCACGGTGGTCAACGGCATGGACGAGTCCACCGGCAGGTCCAGGGCCGACGGCCGGACCCCCCGGCGCAGCGCAGCGGCCCCGAGCGCGGCGATCATCGCCCCGTTGTCGGTGCAGTAGCGGATCGGCGGGATGCGGACGGCGATCCCGGCCTCCGCGCACCGCTGGGCCGCGAGCTCGCGCAGCTGGGAGTTGGCCGAGAACCCACCGCCGATCACCAGCGTCCCGACGTCGTGGCGCCGGCACGCGGCGATCGTCTTGGCGGTCAGCACGTCGGCCACGGCTGCCGCGAACGACGCCGCGACGTCGGGCAGGGGGATCTCCTCGCCGGCGTCCTGACGGGCCTCGACCCAGCGTGCCACAGCCGTCTTGAGGCCCGAGAAGGAGAAGTCGTGGGCGTGGGTGGCCTGGTCCTTGGCCGCCGTCAGCCCACGCGGGAACCGGATCGCCGTCGGGTCCCCCTCGCGGGCGAGCCTGTCGATGTGCGGGCCCCCCGGGTAGGGCAGGCCCAGCAGCCGACCCACCTTGTCGAAGGCCTCGCCGGCGGCGTCGTCCAGGGTGTGCCCCAGCTCGGTCACGTCGCTCGCGATGTCGTCCACGAGCAGCAACGACGAGTGACCACCCGACACGACCAGCGCCATCACCCGCTCGGGGAACCGACCGTGGACGAGCTCGTCGACCGCCGCGTGACCGATCACGTGGTTCACCCCGAAGACGGGGATGCCCAGGCCCACCGCGAGCGCCTTGGCCGCGGCCGCCCCCACGGTCAACGGTCCCACCAGGCCGGGCCCCGCGGTGACCGCGATGGCGTCCACCTCGCCCAGGTCGACGTCGGCCTCGGACAGCGCCCGCTGCAGGGTCGGCACCATCGCCTCGAGGTGTGCGCGCGAGGCGATCTCGGGGATGATCCCGCCGAACCGCGCGTGCTCGTCGACCGAGCTGGCCACCGCATCGACCAGCAGCTCGTCGGAGTCGGCGCCCACCCGGACCAGGGCGACCCCGGTCTCGTCGCACGAGGTCTCGATCCCCAGCACGAGGGTGGTGTCCGGCATGGCACCAAGGGTAGAGGGCCCGGCGGTCAGCCCCGGTCAGCCGGGGTCGACACCGTCCGACGTGAGGACCAGGCGCATCGTCAGCGCGTCGACGTCCTCGGGCTGGTAGTACCGCCTGCGGCGACCCAGCACGGTGAAACCGAGCTGCTCGTAGAGCGCGATCGCCGGTGCGTTGTCGACCCGCACCTCGAGCAGGACGGCCGTCGCACCCAGCAGCCGGGCACGGTCGACGAGGGCGCCCAGCAACCGCGCGCCGATCCCCCCACGTTGCGCCGCGGGCTCCACCCCGATGGTCATGACCTGCGCGACGTCGCCGTCGAACCACAGTCCGGCGTACCCCACCGGCCCGCCCGAGGGACCGTCGACCGCGACGTACCAGCGTCCTGGTGCTTCGAGCTCGGCACGCACCATGCCCTCGCTCCACGCCGAGGGCCCGAAGAGCTCGCGCTCGAGCTCGACCACCCGGGGCACGTCAGGGCCGGTCAGCTGTCGCAGGGCCGGTCTCGTGCCCGCCCGAGCCGCGGAACGGTCGGCGGCCGGCCCCTCGGCGCTCATCCGGTGGCCCGCTTGCGTCCCGCGGCCGGTGTGACGTCGGGACGTCGGAGGTAGAGCGGCTCGGTGCCCGACGTCTCACCCCGCGCGACCCGGGCCATCGCGAGCCGGGTGAGAACGGCCGGGTCGGGGACCCTCGGGGAGTCCTGCCGTGCGGTCAGGTGCTCGGGGTACAGGTCGACCCCGGCCCCGACCACCAGCGCGGCGTCCAGCGCGCCGTCAGCGGCCAGCACGAGGGGGGTCAGCACCGCCGGGGCCGCGACCTGCTCGACCTCGACCACGGTCGTCGGGCCACCGACGCGGCGCCGGTAGCGCGCGGTGTAGACCTCGCGTCGGCGGGCGTCGGTCACCACCACCACCTCGTGGACCCCCTGCCCCTGGGTCGCGAAGGCCTCCGCGGCGATCGCGTCGAGGCTGCACACCCCGTGCACGGGCACGCCCAGGGCGAAGGCGAGGGTGCGCGCGGTCACCAGGCCCGCACGCAGACCGGTGAACGGGGCCGGACCGGTACCGACGACCACGGCACCCAGCTCGCGCCGGTCGACCCCGGCCTCGGCGAGCACCTCGGCGATCATCGGGGCCAGGAGCTCCGCGTGACGACGCTGGCCCACGACCCGGCGGGCGGCCAGGACGGGATGGTCCTCGCCGTCGCCCACGAGCGTGACAGCGATGTCGGCGGAGGTGTCGAGGGCGAGCACGGGCACGCGGGTCATCCTCCCACCCGGGCACCGGCCGGCAGGGTGGTCCCCGACCAGCGCGGGCCGATCCCACGGACAGTCACCCGCCTCACCCCGACCTCGGCGTCCAGCAGGTCCTCCCCCGGCGCGGCGCCACGCGGGCGCTCGATGGTCACCTCGAGCCGGTCCTGGGACAGCACCTCGGCCAACCCCTCGCCCCACTCGACCACCGTGACCGACTCCTCGAGACTCGCGTCGAGGTCCAGGGCGTCGAGCTCCTCGAGCGAACCGAGCCGGTAGGCGTCCACGTGGACCAGGTCAGGCCCGCCGACGGTCGTGGGGTGCACCCGCGCGATGATGAAGGTGGGTGAGGCCACCGGGCCACGCACCCCCAGCCCGTCACCGAGCCCCTGGGTGAGTGTGGTCTTGCCGGCACCCAGCGCACCGGTGAGCACCACGAGGTCACCGGCCCGGAGCGCACCGGCGAGCTCGTGGCCGAAGGCCCGTGTCGCGGGCGCGTCGGGGAGGTCGACCTCGACCAGCACCACCGGCAGATCTGCGCTCACAGCGCCCCTCCCACGTGCACCCGGGGGACACGGGCGCCGACCCGCGTCACGATCTCGTAGCTGATGGTCCCCGCGGCGCGGGCCCAGTCCTCCGCGGTGGGTTCGCCGTCCTGCCCCGAGCCGAAGAGCACCGCGCGGTCGCCGGCCCTCTCGCGGGCACCCGGCCCGAGGTCGAGCACGACCTGGTCCATGCAGACCCGCCCGGCGACCCCCAGCCGGCGACCACCGACCTGCACCGGACCTCCCCACGTCTCACCGTTGCCCGAGGCGTGACGCGGCACCCCGTCGGCGTAGCCGAGCGGGATCAGTCCGAGCACCGTGGCCCGGGGCGTCACGTACTGGTGCCCGTAGGAGACACCGTGCCCGGCCGGGACCTCCTTGACCAGCACCAGCTCGGCCTCCAGACGCATCACCGGGACCAGACCGAAGTCGCCCGGCCCGCCGAGCCGGGGCACCGGGGACAGACCGAAGACGGCGATCCCCGGCCGCACCAGGTCGTAGTGCATCGCCGGGTTGGTGAGCGTCGCGGCCGAGTTGGCCAGGTGCCTGACCTCGAGCCGGGCACCGCGCCTCTCGGCGAGCGCCACGGCGTCGTCGAACACCGCGGCCTGGGCCAGCACGGTGGGGTGGTCCGGGGCGTCGGCCCAGGCCAGGTGCGACCAGATCCCCACGACCTCGCACAGGCCCTCGGCCTGTGCCGCCAGCGCGAGGTCGATCAGGTCCTCGAGATCCCTCGGGGTGCTGCCACCGCGCCCCAGACCGGTGTCGACCTTGACGTGCAGGCGCGCCGTGCGACCGGTCACCCGCGCTGCTGCGAGGATCTCCTCCAGGGCCCAGGGGGCGGCGACCGAGACGTCGACGTCCGCCTCCAGCGCGGCAGCCAGCGGGGCGCCGGGGGCGTACAACCAGGTCAGGACGCGCCCCCCGACTCCTGCTGCCCGCAGCGCCAGGGCCTCTCCGATCTGCGCGGCCCCGAGCCACGTCGCACCCCCGGCGAGCGCCGCCCGGGCGCTGGGCACCAGACCGTGGCCGTAGCCGTCTGCCTTGACCACCGCCATCACGGCAGCACCCGGGGCCAGGTCGGCCAGCACGGAGACGTTGGCGCTCAGGGCGGCGAGATCGACGACCGCGCGGGCAGGGAAGGCACTCACGGCGCCCAGTCTCCCATCTGGGGCGTGTCTGCCCGGCACCCGTCGGCCCCTGGGGCGGCGAGTCTCAGCGATCCCCCCCGAGGAGCTCGGCGATCGTGGCCGGCAGCGCGTCCGCGACGTCGGTGGCCGTCACCGGACCACCCGGGCACGCGCGATGAGCAGCCCGGCCGTGCACCAGTGCCGCGAGGGCCGCGAGGTGCGCGGCGAGGCCGGGGTCACGTCGGACGTCGTCGGCGCGGCCCGCCAGGATCGCCCCGAGCAGCCCGGCCAGGACGTCACCCGCCCCAGCCGTCGCGAGCCATCGCGGTGCATCCGCCTGGGCGAGCACCTCGTCCGGCCCCACGACCACCGTCACGGCCCCCTTGAGCAGCACCGTCGCCCCGGTGCGCACCTGCGCCTCACGTGCCCAGCGCACGGGCTCGGACTCGACCTGCTCCCGGGAGACCTCGACCCCCCGCTCGACGAGCAGGCGCGCGAGCTCACCGGCGTGCGGGGTCAGCACCACCTGCGGACCCACCCTGTCGTGCAGCAGCCCGAGCGCGCCTGCGTCGACCACCGCTGGGTGCCCGTCCGCGAGCGCCTGCTGCAGCGCGCCGGTGATCTTGACCGCCTTGGTCGCGTCGGTCGGGTCGATGCCCGGGCCGAGCACCCACGACTGCACCCTCCCGACCCCGGCCACGGCCTCGGGATGGGCGGCCAGGACGGCCCGCTCCACGTCAGGCGGCCCTAGGTAGCGGACCATGCCGACCCCGGCTCCCAGGGCACCCCGCACCGTCAGGACCGCAGCGCCCGGGTAGGCCGCGGCCCCGGCGACCACCCCCACCACGCCCCGCTGGTACTTGTGCGCGGTCTCAGGGGGCACCGGCCACATCCCTGCCGCCTCGCGCACACCGAGCCGCACGACCGCCGGCCGTGAACCCTGCTCCTCCAGGACCGGCCCCAGGCCGAGGTCCACCACCGTGAGCCGCCCGGTGGCATGAGCAGCAGGGGGGAGAAGCAGTCCGGGCTTGGCGCAGCCGAAGGTCACCGTGAGGTCCGCGGCGAGCACCGGACCCTCCACGCGCCCGTCGTCGACCCCGATCCCGCTCGGCAGGTCGACCGCGACCACGACCGGTGCGCCGCGGGTACCCGGTGGGCTCGTGCCCGGGCCGGCGGCGGTCTGCGCCCGGAGCTCGGCGAGCAGCAGGACCAGCTGGGCGGCCTCCCCGGTGAGACCGCCGCGGGACCCGATCCCCAGCAGACCGTCCAGCACCACGTCGGCACCGAGCGCCTCGACGACCGCGTCACCGATCCACACCTCGGGGTCCGATCCCGGCGCCCCGACCCCGGCCACGCTCACGACCCTGCCGCCGGCAGCCCGTACCGCCGCCAGACCACCGGCGTGCGCACGGCCAGCGGTCAGCACCGCCAGGACCTCCACCCCGCGGCGGGCGAGGAACGCCATCGCGTGCAGGGCGTCACCACCGTTGCTGCCCGGACCGATGAGTCCGACGACCCGTGCCCCGCTCACCCCGCCCCGCCCGCGCCCGCGGTCGCCTCGGAGGGCCGCGAGCTCACCGAGGACGGCCGTGGCGAGGGCGAAGGAGGCACGCTCCATCAACCCTCCACCGAAGCCGCGCTCGCGGGCGAGCAGCGGCCCCTCGGCCGCCCGGACGTCGGCAGCGGTGCGCGCGTCGATCATCCGCCCATCCTGCCCCTGCACGCGGCCCGGCGTCTCACCACCGCACCATCGGCCGTGGTCGGCGGCCACCCGTGGTGCTGTGGCCCTCCCCCGGTACTAGGTTGGGGCGATGCGCTTCGGACTCTTCATCCCCCAGGGCTGGCGGCTCGACCTGACCGGCATCGACCCCGCGGACCAGTGGGCCACCATGAACGGCCTGGCCGCACACGCCGACTCCGGGGAGACCTGGGAGTCGATCTGGGTGTACGACCACTTCCACACCGTGCCGGAGCCCACCACCGAGGCGACCCACGAGGCGTGGACCCTGATGGCGGCGTTCGCGGCGAGCACCCAGCGGGTACGCCTGGGGCAGATGTGCACGTGCATGGCCTACCGCAACCCTGCCTACCTGGCGAAGGTCGCTGCGACCGTCGACATCATCTCGGGCGGCCGCACCGAGATGGGCATCGGCGCCGGGTGGTACGAGCACGAGTGGCTCGCCTACGGCTACGGCTTCCCAGGCGCAGGTGCACGCCTGGCAGCCCTCGACGAGGGTGTGCAGATCATGAAGCAGGCCTGGGACACCGGGTCGGCGACCCTGGCGGGCACCCACTACCAGGTCGACGGCGCACGCGTGCACCCGCAGCCCTTGCAGGCCGGAGGCATCCCGTTCTGGATCGCCGGTGGCGGTGAGAAGAAGACCCTGCGGACCGCTGCCCGGTACGCCCAGTACACCAACTTCGACGGCACGCCCGAGGGCTTCGCGCACAAGTCGACCGTGCTCGAGTCCCACTGCCGCGACCTGGGCCGCGACTACGCCGAGATCACCCGCTCGGCCAACTACAACGTCGTGATCGGCTCGACCGACGCCGAGGTGCAGGACCGTCTCGCCTGGATCGACGACCACTACCGCACGACGGTCCCGGCACGCGCCGACGAGACGGTCGAGCAGTTCCGCACCGGCCCGCTCGTGGGGACACCTGAGCAGCTGATCGAGAAGCTGCTCGAGCTACGTGCCCTCGGCATGACGTACGCGATCACCTACTTCGCCGAGGCCGCCTACGACCGCTCGGGCATCGAGCTCTTCGAGCGCGAGGTCGCGCCGGCACTGCTCGGCTGACCCGCGGCCGCCTGACCGCTCGTCACACGGTGAGGGCGCTCACCCCGGGTCGCGCTCGGCGATCGCCACAGCGGACGCGATCCCCGCGTCATGGGAGATCGACAGGTGCCAACGGTCGATGCCTCGCTCGCGGGAGGCGGCGAGCACCGTTCCGCGCAGCTCGACCTCGGGCGGCCCACCGGCGATGCGGCGCACGGTCGCGTCCTGCCACGACATCCCCCCCGGGGCACCCATCGCCTTGGCGATCGCCTCCTTCGCCGCGAAACGCGCCGCGAGCGACGTCGGCGGCATCTGCCGCTCCTCCTCGGTGAACAACCGCTCCGCGAGCCCCGGCGTCCGCTCGAGGGTGGCGAGGAAGCGCGAGATGTCGACCACGTCGATCCCGACCCCGATGATCACCGGGACCACCCGCGCCCGGTCACTCGACGGTGACGGACTTCGCCAGGTTGCGCGGCTGGTCGACGTCAAGACCCTTGGCCGTCGCGAGCTCGCAGGCGAAGATCTGCAGCGGCACCACCGACACCAGCGGGGCCAGCAGCACAGGGGTCTGCGGCACGAAGAACACCTCGTCGGCGAACGGGAGCACCGCGTCGTCACCCTCCTCGGCGATCACCAGCGTGTGCGCCCCCCGGGCCCGGATCTCCTGGATGCTCGAGATCACCTTGCTGTGCAGGGAGTCCCTGCCCCGCGGTGAGGGCACGACCACGAAGACCGGCTGGCCCTCCTCGATCAGCGCGATCGGGCCATGCTTGAGCTCACCCGCGGCGAAGCCCTCGGCGTGGATGTAGGCGAGCTCCTTGAGCTTGAGCGCCCCCTCCATCGCCACCGGGTAGCCCACGTGACGACCGAGGAACAGCACCGACGTCGTGCTGGCCATCGCGCGAGCGGTCTCGCGGATCGTCTCCGCCCCGTCCAGGACCTTCTGGATCTTCTCGGGCACGGCCCGCAGCTCGTCGAGGATCGTCGTGACCTCGTCGGTGAACTTCGTGCCACGCAGCTGGGCCAGGTACAGGCCCAGCAGGTACGCCGCGGTGATCTGCGCGAGGAAGGCCTTGGTCGACGCGACCGCCACCTCGGGTCCGGCGTGGGTGTACAGGACGGCGTCGGACTCCCGCGGGATCGTCGACCCGTGGGTGTTGACGATCGCCAGGACCTTGGCTCCCTGCTCACGGGCGTGGCGCACGGCCATCAGCGTGTCCATCGTCTCGCCCGACTGCGAGACCGCCACCACCAGGGTCCGGGAGTCGACCACCGGGTCGCGGTAGCGGAACTCGTGCGCGAGCTCGACCTCGACCGGGATCCGGCACCAGTGCTCGATGGCGTACTTGGCGACCTGCCCCGCGTAGGCGGCTGTCCCGCACGCGACCACGATGATCTTGTCGACCTGCCGCAGCACGGCCTCGTCGACCCGCAGGTCGTCGAGCACCAGGTGTCCGGCCGCGTCGGTACGACCCAGCAGCGTGTCGGCAACGGCCTGGGGCTGGTCGTGGATCTCCTTGTCCATGAAGGAGGCGAAGCCACCCTTCTCGGCCGCGGCCGCGTCCCAGTCCACGGTGAAGCGCCGGGGCTCGACCTGGTTGCCGTCGAAGTCCATCACCCGCACCTCGTCGGGAGTGATGGACACGACCTGGTCCTGACCCAGCTCCATCGCCTCGCGGGTGTGCGCGATGAACGCGGCGACGTCCGAACCGAGGAAGTTCTCCCCCTCGCCCAGCCCCACGACCAGCGGTGAGTCGTGCCGTGCGCCGACCACGAGCGAGGGCGAGTCGACGTGCACCGCGAGCAGGGTGAACGTGCCGTGCAACCGACGGGCGACGAGCCGCAGCGCCTCGGCCAGGTCAGGTGTCTGCGCGTAGGTCTCGGCGAGCAGGTGCGCGACGACCTCGGTGTCCGTCTCGGAGACGAGCGTCACACCACGTGACGCGAGCTCGGCGCGCAGCACGGCGAAGTTCTCGACGATCCCGTTGTGGATCACGGCGATCGATCCGTCGGCCGACAGGTGCGGGTGCGCGTTGAGGTCGTTCGGCGCCCCGTGCGTCGCCCAGCGGGTGTGCCCGATCGACGCGGTCGCCAGCGGAAGGGGCTGGGCCGCGAGCGCCTCGGACAGGTTGACCAGCTTGCCGGCCTTCTTGGCCGTGACCAGCCGCGAGCGGTCGGCCGTGACCAGCGCGACACCTGCGGAGTCGTACCCGCGGTACTCGAGCCGGGCCAGGCCACCCATCGCGACCTCGAGGGGCCGCCCGTTGGCCTCCTGAGCACCGACGTATCCCACGATTCCGCACATGGCGGGAAGTCTAGTGGCCCGCTGAGCCCCGCTGAGCGCCCGGCGCGGGCCGCGATCCGGCAGACTGCTCCCCGTGCCCGCCGGTGAGATCACCCCCGCCACGCCGTACGTGGACCTCGGTCGCGACGCGTGGAGCCGGCTGTCCGCCTCGACGCCCCTGCCGCTGACCGACGCCGACGTCGCCCACCTGCGAGGTCTCGGCGACCCGATCGACCTGGCCGAGGTCGACGCCGTCTACCGGCCCATCTCCCGGCTGCTGACGCTGTACGTCAACGCGACGGGTGGCCTGCACTCCGCGACCTCGACCTTCCTCCAGGAGGGCGCGGCGCGCACCCCCTACGTGATCGGCGTCGCCGGTTCGGTCGCGGTCGGCAAGTCCACGACCGCACGGATCCTGCGCGAGCTGCTCGCCCGGTGGCCCGAGACCCCCCGGGTCGAGCTCATCACCACCGACGGCTTCCTCTACCCCAACGCCGAGCTCGAGCGACGCGGACTGATGGAGCGCAAGGGGTTCCCCGAGTCCTACGACCGGCGTGCGCTGCTGCGCTTCCTGTCCTCCATCAAGGCCGGCCGCCCCGAGGTCAGGGCCCCCGTGTACTCCCACCTCAGCTACGACATCGTGCCGGGCGAGCACGTCGTGGTCCGGCGCCCGGACGTCCTGGTGGTCGAGGGCCTCAACGTCCTCCAACCCGCCCGGGCCACCGCGGTCGGTCAGTCGAGCCTCGCGGTCAGCGACTTCTTCGACTTCTCGATCTACGTCGACGCGCGGACCTCCGACGTGCGCCAGTGGTACGTGGACCGCTTCCTGTCGCTGCGGCAGACGGCCTTCGCGCAGCCGCGCTCCTTCTTCCACCGGTTCGCGTCGCTGTCCGACGACGAGGCGATCGATCGCGCCGAGCAGATCTGGGACACCATCAACGCACCCAACCTCGAGCGCAACATCCTGCCGACGCGCGGACGTGCGACGCTCGTGCTGCGCAAGGGCCCGGACCACTCGGTCGAGCGCGTCCGGCTCCGCAAGCTCTGACAGCCGGTCCACCCCGCGAGCCGACGCGCACCTAGCGTCGGCTCATCTCCGAGGACGCCGGGCAACCGTCGGGCGCGAGTCCGGACTCCCCCGCACGGTCGCCGTCCGGCCCCGTACCCGACGGGTCGCTCTCGGGCGCCGCTGCGCCCGCCGTGACGCCTGAGCGTGACCGGGCGCCGCGGAACGGCCACCTCGCCGAGCGTCGCCCGATGTGCTTGATCATCGGTTCGATCAGCAGGCCGAGCAGCACGCCGCCGATGACCCCGGCCACGATCGCCAGGAGCGGGTTGTCCCTGAACCAGACCCCGGCACCCACCCCGAGGAGCACCGAGTAGAGCGACCAGGTGACCGCGGCGATCGCCGTGAGCACCGAGAACCGGCGGCGGTCGAAACCCACCGACCCCGCGGTCATGTTCACCGCGACGCGCCCGACCGGGACGTACCGGGCGGCGATGATGAACGAGGCACCGCGGCTGGAGAGGGCGTGCTCGGCCCATCGCAGCGTGCGTTGCGTGCGAGGCCCCTGGAGGGCGGGGTGTCGGTGCACCGGGATGCGCCGGCCGATCGAGTAGGCGATCTGGTCGCCGGTGAACGCCCCCGCCGACCCGACCGCGACCAGGAGCCAGAGGTTCGGCTCGCCGGTGCTGACCGCGAGGGCTGCCAGGGCGATCAGCACGGACTCGCTCGGGACGGGGGGGAAGAAGCCGTCGATGGTCGCGAACGCGTACAGCGCGAGGAGCACCCATGGCGAGCCGGTCAGGGCAAGGACCCAGTCCTCGAGCACCATGCCTCAGCTCCCGGGTCGTGTCGGACGATCATGTGCGGTCGATCCACGGTAGGTCGGCCATGCAGGTGAGGGCCATGGGTTATCACCCCCAACAGACCCTGAGCCGACCCCGACCGTGCCTCTCCTCGATCGTCCGCCACCGTCCCCGCACAGGTCGTCCACCGCTCGGATGACATCGACGAGCGGCGCCTCCGCCGGGCGGACTACCTGCAGACCGAGCGGGTCAGGGAAGCGAGAAGCCCAGCTCCTGCGCCGCGGCACGCGGGGTGGCCTCGGCGCTCCACCGCAGGCCGTGGCCCGGGGCGCACAACGACCGCATCTCGGCGATGTCGACGTAGAGGCGACCGGCGAGGTGATCGGTCTCGTGCTGGACGATCCGTGCGGGCCAGCCGTGCAGCACCTCGTCGAGCAGGTCGCCGGCATGGTCCCGACCGGTCAGCCGCACGCTCCGCCACCGTGGGGTGACGGCCTGCCAGCCCGAGACGCTCAGGCAGCCCTCGTAGAACCCGACCCGCTGCTCGCCGACCGGTTCGTACCGCGGGTTGACCAGCACCCTGAAGGGCACCGGCTCACGCTCGCGGGCCAGCGCCAGGTCGTCCTGCACGGGCCAGGCGTCCTCGATCACCGCGAGGGCCAGGCCGAGCCCGATCTGCGGGGCCGCCAGGCCGACACCGGGCGCCGCGCGCATCGTCTCGCGCATCGCCTCGACGAGCTCGTCCAGCAGTCGGCCGTCGAGCTCCCCGCGGTACGGCGGGGCTGGTCGGCGCAGCACCGTCTCCCCCGCCTGGACGATCGGCAGGGGACGAGGACCCTCGAGGAGCAGCTCGACCTGGGCCCGCAGCGCCGCGGCCGTCGGACCGGGCCAGGAGCCACCCGGCCGACCCGCGCCGTCCGTCTCACTCACGCCGGCTCCCGCCTCACAGCGCGAGCCGGTCCCGCACCACGTCGGCCAGCTCGGCGGCGACCCGCTCGGCCTCGTCCTGCGCAGCGGCCTCGACCATCACGCGAACTACCGGCTCGGTGCCCGAGGGCCGCAGCAGCACCCTCCCGGTGCGCCCCAGACCCTCCTCGGCGCTCGCCACGGCCGAGAGCACCCCCTCGTCGGTGGATGCCCGGCCACGATCGACGCCGTGCACGTTGACCAGCACCTGGGGGAGGCGGACCACCGCGCCGGCGAGGTCCGCGAGCGTGCGACCGCTGCCCGCGACGCGTGCCGCGAGGTGCAGGGCGGTCAGGGTGCCGTCTCCGGTGGTCGCGTGGCTCGACATGATGAGGTGCCCCGACTGCTCGCCACCCAGGGTGTAGCCGCCCGAGCGCATCTCCTCGAGCACGTACCGGTCGCCGACACCGGTCTGGACGGTGCGCACGCCCGCGTCGGCCATCGCGAGCTGCAGACCGAGGTTGCTCATCACCGTGGTCACCAGGGTGTCCCGGGAGAGCTCACCGCGCTCCTTGAGCGCGACGGCCAGGATCCCCATGATCTGGTCGCCGTCGACCAGGGCACCGGTGTGATCCACGGCCAGGCAGCGGTCGGCGTCACCGTCGAAGGCCACGCCGAAGTGGGCGTCCGAGGCGACGGTCACCGCCTGCAGCTGCTCGGGGTGGGTCGATCCGCACTTCTCGTTGATGTTCCGCCCGTCGGGTGAGGCGTTGATCACCACGACGTCCGCGCCCGCGGCACGGAGCGCGCTCGGGCCGACCGTGCTGGCCGCGCCGTTGGCGCAGTCGACCGCGATCCGCAGACCGTCGAGCCGCACCGGGAGCGTCGCCACCAGGTGGTCGACGTACCGGTTCTCGGCCTCGCCGGTGTCCTGGGTGATGCGGCCGACGTCGGCACCGGTGGGCCGCTCCCACGGCTCGCGCATCCGCGCCTCGATGGCGTCCTCGACGTCGTCGGGCAGCTTGTGCCCACCGCGGGTGAAGAACTTGATGCCGTTGTCGGGCATCGGGTTGTGCGAGGCCGAGAGCATCACACCCAGGTCGACGTCGAGCGCGTTGGTGACGTAGGCCACCCCCGGCGTGGGGAGCACCCCGACGTTCACGACGTCGACCCCGGCGCTGGCGAGCCCGGCGGCCACGGCTGCCGACAGGAACTCCCCCGAGGCGCGGGGGTCCCGCCCGATCACGGCCCGGGGTCGGTGACCCTCGAACGCTCCTGAGGCGCCGAGCACGTGCGCAGCAGCGACGGACACGTCCAGCGCGAGCTCTGCGGTGACGTCCCGGTTGGCCATGCCCCGGACCCCGTCGGTTCCGAACAACCGTGCCATGTGAAGCCTCCTCGTCGTGACCGACTGTCGCACACCCGCCGGGTCGCGGGTGCGACCCTCGCCAGGCAGACCGACGGCCCCGATGGAGACCATCGGGGCCGTGGATCAGAGGGTGGTGCTCAGCGCTTGGAGTACTGGGGCGCCTTCCGGGCCTTCTTGAGCCCGGCCTTCTTGCGCTCGACGACGCGGGCGTCGCGGGACAGGAAGCCGGCCTTCTTGAGGGCCGCGCGGTTGTGCTCCTCGTCGATCGCGTTGAGGGCACGGGCGATGCCCAGCCGCAGTGCGCCGGCCTGGCCGCTCACGCCACCGCCATGGATGCGCGCGACGACGTCGAAACGACCCTCGACGTCCACGAGCTTGAGCGGGCTGTTGACCAGCTGCTGGTGGACCTTGTTGGGGAAGTAGTCCTCGAGCGTGCGCCCGTTGACCTTCCACTGGCCCGTGCCCGGGACCAGGCGGACCCGTGCAACGGCCTCCTTGCGCCGGCCCAGCGCCGTCGCCGGAGCCGTCAGGCTCTGGCCACGACCCGTGGGCGCAACGGTCTCGGAGGTGTAGCTGGTGGGCGTGTCATCGCCCTCAACGTCGATGTCGACGGTGGTCTCGGCCACTGGTGGTGTCCTCGCGTCCTGTGTGATGTCTGGTGACAGCGGGCCGGAGCCTACTGAGCGATCTGGGTGATCTCGAAGGGCTTGGGCTGCTGAGCGGAGTGCGGGTGCTCGGGGCCGGTGTAGACCTTGAGCTTGCTCAGCTGGCTGCTCGCGAGCGAGTTCTTGGGGAGCATGCCGCGCACGGCCTTCTCCACGGCGCGGTCGGGGCGCTTGGACAGCAGCTCCGAGTACGGGACGGCACGCAGGCCGCCCGGGTAGCCGGAGTGGCGGTAGGCCAGCTTCTGCTCGCGCTTGTTGCCGGTCAGGGCAACCTTCTCGGCGTTGATCACGATGACGAAGTCACCGTTGTCGACGTGCGGCGCGAACGTCGCCTTGTGCTTGCCACGCAGCAGCGTGGCGACCTGGGAGGCGAGCCGGCCGAGGACGACGTCGGTGGCGTCGATGACATGCCAGGTCCGCTCGACGTCGCCGGGCTTCGGGGTGTACGTGCGCACGGTCGTAGCCTTCGTTTCGTGTAGCTGAATGAGTTCGCAGCGGCCGCTCCCGTGTCGGGTGCGCCGATGAGGTCAGGCGTCGGCATCTTCGGAGGTACCTGGCGAGCGAGTGGGAGCACTCAGCCGGATAGGACCACCGGGACGCACAACGACACGCCAGAGTACCCGTACCCGGCGGGGAGGGTCAAAACAGGGTCCAGAGAGCCGTCCCGGACCAGGTCAGCGGACCCGGTCGACCCGACCCGTGTCCCACACCGCCTCCGGGGTCTCCACGACCCGTCCGTCGGCGCCGAAGACCAGGAAGCGGTCGAAGGTGCGCGCGAACCACCGGTCGTGGGTCACCGCCATGACCGTGCCCTCGAAGGCGGCGAGACCGCGCTCGAGCGCCTCCGCGGAGTGCAGGTCGAGGTTGTCGGTGGGCTCGTCGAGCAGCAGCAGGGTCGCACCGCCGAGCTCGAGCAGCAGGATCTGGAACCGGGCCTGCTGCCCGCCGGACAACGTCTCGTACCGCTGCTCGGCCGCGGCCACCAGCTCGTAGCGGTCCAGCGCCTTGCTCGCCGGCTCCCGACCCATCCCGTCACGGCTGCCCTCCCCCCGGTGCAGGATCTCCAGCAGGGTGCGGCCGGTGAGCTCAGGGTGCGTGTCGTTCTGCGCGAACCACCCGGGCCGCACCCGCGACCCGAGCACGACCGACCCGGTGTGGCGCACGGGGTCCACCCGGTGGCTGTCCACCGGCGCGTGCTCAGGACCCGGGTCGGAGCCCCCTGCCGCGAGCAGCCGCAGGAAGTGCGACTTGCCCGAGCCGTTGGAGCCCAGCACCGCGACCCGCTCCCCGAACCACACCTCGAGGTCGAACGGCTCCATCAGCCCGGTCAGGCCCAGGCCCTGCGCCACGACCGCCCGCTTGGCCGTCCGCCCGCCGGTCAGCCGTACCCGCACGTCCTGCTCGCGCGCCATCACCTGAGGGGGCCCGGCCTCCTCGAACTTGCGCAACCGCGTCTGCGCGGCCTGGTAGCGCGAGGCGAGCCCGTCGTTGAAGGCCGACTTGGTCTTGAGGGTGTTGACCAGGTCACGGAGCTTGGCGTGCTCCTCCTCCCAACGACGGGTGAGCTCCTCGAGCCGCGAGCGTCGGTCCTCCCGTGCCTTCCCGAAGGTGGCGAACCCACCACCGTGCACCCACAGGGTCGAACCCACCGCCGTCGGCTCGAGGCTCGCGACCCGTGTCGCGGACCGCGACAGCAGCTCCCGGTCGTGGCTGACGAACAGCACCGTCTTGGTCGACTCCGCGAGCCTGCCCTCGAGCCAGCGCTTGGCCGGCACGTCGAGGTAGTTGTCGGGCTCGTCGAGCAGCAGGACCTCGTCGGTGCCCCGCAGGAGGGCCTCGAGGACGAGCCGCTTCTGCTCACCGCCCGACAGCGTGCGCACCTCACGGTGCTGCGCTCGCTCGAAAGGGACCGAGAGCACCGCGTCGGTCACCCGGTCCCAGCCGGTCTCGGCGTCGTACCCGCCGACGTCGGCCCAGTCCGCCAGGGCCTGGGCGTAGCGCATCTGAGCAGGGGTGTCATCGATCTCCATGATCGCCGTCTCGGCCAGGGAGAGCTCGGCGGCGGCCTCCCGCACCGCAGCGGGGGCCAGCGAGGCGAGAAGGTCACGCACCGACCGCTCGTCGTCGATCCGCCCGACGAACTGACGCATCACACCCAGCCCCCCGCTGCGCACCACGCGCCCGGCATGCGGCTGCTCGTCACCGGCGACCAACCGCAGCAGGGTCGTCTTGCCCGCCCCGTTCGGCCCGACCAGGGCCACCTTGGCCCCGTCGGCGACCCGGAGGTCGATCCCCGCCAGCAGAGGCCGACCGTCGGGCAGCACGTACCCGACGTCACTGATGTCTACGTGTCCCACGTCCCTAGTCTGCCGGGTCGCCGGACCCCGGATGCGCGCACCGGCGGCCGGTGCCACCGTAGGGACATGACCAGTGACAGCCAGAGCTACGGTGACACGCCCGCCACGACCCCCGACCCGGAGTCGGTGGCGGAGGGCGACACCAACCAGCTGGAGCAGGAGGACACGCTCCTGGACCGCGGCGTCGACAGCGTCCTGGACGAGGGGTACTCACCGCCCGAGCACCGCCCGGGCCACCGCCTGGAGACACAGCTCGAGCAGTACCAGGGCGAGGCGCTGGACGACCGCCTCGCCCAGGAGCAGCCCGAGGTCTGGGAGACCACCCCAGGGCCGGACGCCGGTGCGCGCGAGGCGGACCGCGCGGGCCGTCTGGCGGCTGCCGAGTCCGAGGCGGGAGGTGAGACCGCGACCAGCCTGATGGCCCAGGACATGGGCATCGCGGGTGGGGGTGCAGGCGCGGAGGAGGCCGCCGTCCACCTCATCGACGAGGACGAGGACCCCGAGCGCCTGTAGCCGCACGTCGGCCGACCTCGCTCAGGAGCCGTCGACGACCTCCCGGGCCATCTCGCTGAGCGGCCGCGAGGTGGAACGCGCACGCTGACGCAGACGCGTGAAGGCCTCGGCGACGGTGATGCCCTCACGCTCGGCGATCCGCCCCTTGGCCTGCTCGATCACGACGCGGGAGTCCAGGGCGCTCTGCAGCTGCGTCGAGACCGTCGTCGCGTGGTCGAGGGCACGGTGCTGGATGATCCCCACGCTCGCGACGTCCGCGAGCGCCCGCGCCACGGCGAGGTCCTCGGGCGGCAGAGGGCCCGAGGTCTTCAGGAACAGGTTGAGTGCTCCGATCGTCTGGCCGTCGGTGCGCAACGGGATCCCGTAGGCCTGCTTGACGCCCAGCATCCGGGCACCCTGCGTCCACAGCGGCCACTCCTCCTGGACCAGGTCGACGTCCCCCACGACGACCAGGTCGTCGCGCTCCATCGCGGCCAGGCAGGGCCCCTGACCCGACCGCACCTGGACCAGCTCGAGGACCTGCGCCTCGTGGGTGCTCGCGGCCAGGAGCTTGGGGGTCGAGCCCGGGTCCACCAGGAGCAGACCGGCCGCCCAGACGTCGATCAGCTCGACGCAGCCGTCGACGAGGCGCTGGGCGAGGTCGCTCACCACGTAAGGGGCTGCCAGGGTCGACGCGAGCTCGACGAAGACACCGGCCAGGGCGATCCGGTCGGCGCTGCGCCCGCCTGCCGTCGGTGAGGTGCTCATCGATCCAGCCTTCCCTGCTCGACCATCCCGTCCGCCGCGGTCCGACGGGCTCGTGTCTCGACCGCGCGTTCGGCCATCTGGTCGGGGGTCGGGTAGACGACCTCCTCGAGCGTCAGACCGCTCGCGGGTGCCACCAGGCTAGCTCCCGTGCGGCGCCGGCTCTCGAGCATCTCGACGGGCCACCCCGGTGGACGACGTGCCTCCCCCACCGCGAGGAGCGTGCCCACGAGCGAGCGCACCATGGAGTGGCAGAACGCGTCGGCCTGCACCGTGGCGACCACCAGCCCCTCGTCGGCGCCGGTCGTGGGCCGGACGACCTCGAGGACCTGCAGCTCCCGGATCGTCGTCGCGCCGGGTCGCGGACGGCAGAACGCGGCGAAGTCGTGGACCCCCACGAGGGACGCGGCTGCGGCGGCCATCGCCTCGACATCCAGCGGGAGCCTGTTGCGCACCACGTGGGCGCGACGGAGCGGGTCGACCAGCGCCAGGTCGTCGGCCAGGCGGTAGGCGTATCGCCGGTGCATAGCGGAGAAGCGTGCGTCGAAGCCCGGGGGTGCGACCGAGGCGCGTCGCACGACGACGTCGCGGGGCAGCACTCCCGCGAGCCGGCGGACCAGCGCGTGGCCGGGTGGAGCCGCGAGCCGACCCTGCACGGCGTGCCAGAGCTCGGGCTCGACCTCGAGGTGGGCGACCTGCCCACGCGCGTGGACACCCGCGTCGGTCCGGCCGGCCACCGTCAACCGGGGCGGGGCGCACCGGAGCACCGTGCCCAGCGCCCCCTCCAGGGTGCTCTGCACGGTACGCAGCGCGGGCTGGCTCGCCCATCCCGCGAAGTCGGTGCCGTCGTAGGACAGGTCGAGGCGCACCCGCAGCGTGCCGGTGCCGGAAGTCGTGCTCACGAGGGTGCACGGTACCGATCCGGCGGCCGCGGCGCGGCATCGCCGGTGCTCGACGTCATCGACCGGGGATCCGGGCCGCACCGACCCTGCTGGCGGACGGCGCGCCCGCGGGCCTATCGTCGCGCGGGTGACCGCACCCCCGCTCGAGCCGACGGCGGCCTCCCCCGGTGCGTCCGCCCCGGGATCGCGCACCCTGGCGGTGGACTGCGGAGGGGGCGGGATCAAGGCCTCGGTCCTGGACGCCGCGGGGACCCTGCACGTACCGGCGCTGCGGGTCCCGACGCCGTACCCGCTGCCACCGTCCCGGCTGGTGCAGACCGTGGCCGACATCGCCGCCCGGCTGCCCCCTGCGGATCGCGCCACGGTCGGGGTCCCCGGCATGATCCGCCACGGCGTCGTCATCGCCACGCCCCACTACGTCACCGTCGCCGGGCCACGCTCACGGGTGGACCCGGCCCTGGTCACCGCGTGGGCGGGAGCCGACATGTCGGCCGCGCTGACCGCCGCCCTCGGTTACCCCACCCTCGTCCTGAACGACGCGGAGGTCCACGGCGCCGGGGTGATCGCGGGGAGCGGGCTCGAGCTCGTGCTGACCCTCGGGACCGGGCTCGGGTCGGCACTGTTCGACGGCGGCGTCCTGGCGCCTCACCTCGAGCTCTCCCACGCACCTGTCCGCCGTGGCGTCACCTACGACTCCTACCTCGGCGAGCACGAGCGCCGTCGGCTCGGGGACGGGGCCTGGTCCCGCCGGGTCCGGCGTGCTGTCGACGGGCTGCGCCCGGTCTTCCGCTGGGACCGGCTCTACCTGGGCGGCGGCAACTCGCGTCGCATCCGACCGGCCGCTCTGGAGGCCCTGGGCGACGACGTCGTGGTCGTCCCGAACTCGGCGGGGATCGTCGGGGGTGTGCGGGCGTGGAGCCTGCGCGGGACCGCGGGCGGCTTCGGGCCGGCCGGTCCCGGCTGAGCCTGCTCAGGCGACCCGGCCGTGCGCATCGGGCGTGTGCGGGACCACCACCGGGGGGTCCACCTCGTCCAGGGCGGTGAGCAGCACGCGCGTGAAGGCGACCGGCTGCACGAGGTTGGCCAGGTGGGTGGCCCGGGGCACGGTCACCAGGCGCGCCGTGGGGCAGGCCCGTACGTAGGCCCGCTCCTGCGTGCGGAAGTGGTCCCAGCGGCCGTTGACCACCCACACCGGGCAGGTGATGCGGGCGAGGTCGGCCAAGGGGTCGATCCGACGCATCGCGGCGAGCAGGTCGACCATCACGTCGAGCGCGAACCCTCCCTCGGCGAGGGCCGCAGCCCCTTCGGGGGGCAGCGCCCGGTCGACCAGACCCTGGTTGAGCCGCTCGCCCTTGTCCGGGAGCCGGCCGATCAGACCGGCGAGCACCCGCCAGGCGTCGGTGAGGCGGCGGTTGGGTGTCGTGCTGCAGCCGGAGGCGAGCAGGACCGCGACCCGAGCGGGGTGCCGCGCCGTGTAGGCGATCCCGAGGTAGCCGCCCAACGACATGCCCACGACCGCAGCGCGACCCCCGACGCGATCCACGGCCTCGTCGATCGCCTCGAGCCCCGCCTCGACGCCGAACTGCTCGTCGAGCCGTCTGCCGTGCCCGGGCAGGTCGATCGCCAGCGCCGGACGACCCGTCCGCCGGACCGCCTCGACCTGGGGCCGCCACATGGTTCTCGAGGCTCTCGCGCCGTGCACGAACACCACCGGGACCCGGCCAGGACCCTCCGCGTGCGCCATCCCTCCACGGTACCCATCGGCGCGGCCGGCACCACCGCCATGGCGTGAACCATCCAGGACATGGTGTGAGCCGGCCGGAACGCCGCAGGGCCCGGACCGTCCCCGGTCCGGGCCCTGCGGTACGAGCGAACCTCAGGCCTTGTCGGCGTCCTGCTCCGAGACCTCGGTGGACTCGGCAGCGACCTCGGCCGACTCGTCAGCCGCGACCGGCTTCTCGTCGGCAGGGGCCTTCGCCGCGGCGGGGGCCTTCTTGGGCGTCGAGGCCTTCTTCGTCGCCTTCTCCGCCTCGCGGACCGTCGCCTGCTTGGGGCTGACCGGCTCCAGGACGAGCTCGATGACCGCCATGGGGGCGTTGTCGCCCTTGCGCGGGCCGATCTTGGTGATACGCGTGTAGCCACCCTGGCGCTCGGCCATCTTCGGCGCGATCTCGGCGAAGAGCTCGTGCACGACGCCCTTGTCCTTGACGACCGTCATGACGCGGCGACGCGCATGCAGGTCCCCGCGCTTGGCGAAGGTGATGAGACGCTCGGCCAGCGGACGGAGCCGCTTGGCCTTGGTCTCGGTGGTGGTGATGCGCTTGTGCTCGAACAGGGCCGTCGCCAGGTTGGCGAGGATGTGCCGCTCGTGCGCCGGTCCGCCTCCGAGCCGCGGACCCTTGGTGGGCGTAGGCATGGTCTGTACTCCTCAGTTCTCGAAGATCAGTGGACCGGCGTTCGTTCGCCTGCCGGTCCGGGCCGGCGTCAGGACAGCTCGTCCTCGGTGAAGTCGCCGTCGTCGTAGTAGCCGGCGGCAGCGGTCGGGTCGAAGTCGACGGGGCTGTCCTTGAGGGACAGACCGAGCCCGACGAGCTTCTCCTTGACCTCGGTGATGGACTTCGCGCCGAAGTTGCGGATGTCCAGGAGGTCAGCCTCGCTGCGGGCGACGAGCTCGCCCACCGAGTGGATGCCCTCACGCTTGAGGCAGTTGTACGAGCGGATCGTGAGCTGCAGCTCCTCGATCGGCAGCGCCAGGTCGGCGGCGAGCGCGGCGTCCGTCGGGGACGGGCCGATCTCGATGCCCTCGGCCTCGACGTTGAGCTCGCGGGCCAGCCCGAACAGCTCGACCAGCGTCTTGCCGGCCGAGGCGAGGGCGTCACGCGGCGAGATGGCGTGCTTGGTCTCGACGTCCACGATCAGCTTGTCGAAGTCGGTCCGCTGCTCGACACGCGTCGCCTCGACCTTGTACGTCACCTTGAGCACCGGCGAGTAGATCGAGTCGACCGGCACACGGCCGATCTCGGCGTCGTAGGACTTGTTCTGCTGCGCGGAGACGTAGCCACGACCACGCTCGACGGTGAGCTCGATCTCGAGCTTGCCCTTGCCGTTCAGCGTGGCGATGTGCAGGTCGGGGTTGTGGACCTCGACGCCGGACGGCGGGGTGATGTCGGCGGCCGAGACGGTGCCGGGGCCCTGCTTGCGCAGGTACATCACGACGGGCTCGTCGTTCTCGGAGGAGACCACCAGCTCCTTGATGTTCAGGATGATCTCGGTGACGTCCTCCTTGGCACCGACGATCGTGCTGAACTCGTGCAGGACGCCGTCGATCCGGATCGACGTGACGGCCGCTCCGGGGATCGAGGAGAGCAGGGTGCGGCGCAGCGAGTTGCCGAGCGTGTACCCGAAGCCGGGCTCGAGGGGCTCGATCACGAACCGCGAGCGGTAGTCGGAGATGACCTCTTCGGTCAGGGTGGGGCGCTGTGCGATGAGCACGGTGTGGTTCCTCTCAGTGTGCGTCCGCCATATGACGCATCACGCTGTGCGGTCTGCCGGGTCTCGGTCCACCCGACAGGGCGGCCGGGCGAGCGAGCGCAGGACGGGTCCGGTGCTCGCTCGCGCGACCTGACGGTCCAGGTCGGCCGGGCTGGGTGCAGCCCGGCCGACCTGGGCCGGTGGATCGGTGTGTCAGACGCGGCGGCGCTTGGGGGGACGGCAGCCGTTGTGCGCCTGGGGGGTCACGTCCTGGATCGAGCCGACCTCGAGGCCGGTCGCCTGGAGCGAGCGGATCGCGGTCTCACGGCCCGAGCCGGGGCCCTTGACGAAGACGTCGACCTTCTTCATGCCGTGCTCCTGGGCGCGGCGTGCCGCGGCCTCGGCCGCGAGCTGCGCGGCGAACGGCGTGGACTTGCGGGAGCCCTTGAAGCCGACCTGGCCCGAGGAGGCCCAGGCGATGACGGCACCCGCGGGGTCCGTGATCGAGACGATGGTGTTGTTGAACGTGCTCTTGATGTGGGCCTGGCCCACAGCGATGTTCTTCTTCTCCTTGCGGCGGGGCTTGCGCGCCGCGGAGCGGGTCTTGGGAGGCATTGCGTCACTACTCCTGGTCTGAGGTCGTCGGACCGTCTGCGTGGTGCACGGGTCTGCGTGCGGTCCTCACGCGGACGGACTGCTGCTGGCTACTTGCGTCCGGCCTTCTTCTTGCCGGCCACGGTGCGCTTCGGACCCTTGCGGGTGCGGGCGTTGGTCTTGGTCCGCTGACCGCGCACGGGCAGACCGCGGCGGTGCCGGATGCCCTCGTAGCTGCCGATCTCGACCTTGCGACGGATGTCCGCTGCGACCTCGCGGCGGAGGTCACCCTCGAGGCGGTAGCTGCCCTCGAGGTGCTCGCGCAGCGCGAGGAGCTCGGCGTCGCCGAGGTCCTTGACGCGCAGGTCCGGGCTGATGCCCGTTGCTGCCAGCGTCTGCTGGGCGCGGGTACGGCCGACGCCGTAGATGTAGGTGAGCGCAACCTCGAGCCGCTTGTCGCGGGGAAGGTCGACGCCGACGAGACGTGCCATGTGTCACTGACTCCTGTACTGCTCGGAGGTCCTCCGCACGGCCCTCCCGCTGATGCGGGCCCCGGCCTCCGACCGGGGGTGGCGTCCTGATACGGCCCCGAGGGGCCGTGGCCAGGATGCTGACCGTGCGCTGGTGGCAGACCACCGTGCGGTGGTGTGCCGTGGTCGACTGTCGACCTGCTGCTGCCCGGCCGAGACCGGGACGCCAGGGCTCAGCCCTGGCGCTGCTTGTGCCGCAGGTTGTCGCAGATGACCATGACGCGACCGTGCCGGCGGATCACCTTGCACTTGTCGCAGATCTTCTTGACGCTGGGCTTGACCTTCATGCTCGTTCCTCCGCCGCCGCACGCGCGCACGAGCGTGCGACGTCGGCAGTGTTGTTCGGTCCGTCGGGGTGGACTACTTGTAGCGGTAGACGATCCGGCCACGGGACAGGTCGTACGGGCTCAGCTCCACCACCACGCGGTCCTCGGGGAGGATCCGGATGTAGTGCTGCCGCATCTTGCCCGAGATGTGCGCGAGAACCCGGTGACCGTTCGCCAGCTCGACGCGAAACATCGCGTTCGGCAGGGCCTCGACCACGCTGCCCTCGATCTCGATGACACCGTCCTTCTTCGCCATATCCTCCGCTAACTCTCTGGGACATCTTCTGATCCACCCCGCGCCACGACCGCCCCGTGGAGGAGCAGGTCGTGAGGTGCAGTGGATTGACGTGCGCTCCGTGGCTGCCCGAAGGCAGTCGGCGGAGCACACCCAACGGACAATCCTACGCCATGGACGGGCTCACCGGAAACCAGGTGCTCGCCGTCCTTCAGTCCAGCGGGACGACGGTGACACCGA
The DNA here is from genome assembly GCF_023369855.1 of Actinotalea alkalitolerans. Classification (GTDB taxonomy): domain Bacteria; phylum Actinomycetota; class Actinomycetes; order Actinomycetales; family Cellulomonadaceae; genus Actinotalea. The sequence continues at coordinate 298,167 of NZ_JAMBPP010000002.1, forward strand.
GCGCGGCGAGAGCCTGCGCGCCGCCGTCGGCCGCCGTGAGCACCCAGATGCCCTGCGGCCCGATGGCCACCGTGTGCTCCCAGTGCGCGGCTCGCGACCCGTCAGCCGTCACGACCGTCCAGTCGTCCTCGAGCACCTGGGTCATCCGCGAACCACGGGTGAGCATCGGCTCGACCGCGACGCACAGACCGGGCTTGATGCGCGGCCCCTTCTCGCGGGTCCGGTAGTTGAGCACCTCGGGAGGCTGGTGCATCGCGCTCCCGATGCCGTGACCCACGTACTCCTGGACGATGCCGTACTCGTGGCCCGAGGCGTCCACGACGTCCTCGACGGCCTCGCCGACCGCACCGAGCCGTTCGGCCGTCGCGAGAGCCGCGATGCCGGCCCACATGGTGCGTTCGGTCACGTCGCTGAGCTCGACGTCGGCGGGGTCCGCCTCGGGCAGCACCGTCGTGAACGCGGCGTCGCCGTGCCAGCCGTCGACGATCGCACCGCAGTCGACCGACACCACGTCTCCCGGTTCGAGGACCCGGTCCCCCGGGATGCCGTGGACGATCTCGTCGTTGACCGAGACGCAGATCGTGGCCGGGTACCCGTGGTAGCCGAGGAAGGACGAGGTCGCGCCATGGTCGGCGATCACCTGGGCCGCGACGCCGTCGAGGTTCCCGGTGGTCACGCCTGGCCGTGCGGACTCGCGCACCGCAGCGTGGATCTGGGCCACGACGAGCCCAGCCCGTCGCATCACCAGGATCTGCTCGGTGGTCTTGTACTCGATCCGTTCGCGCCCGAACACGTGCTCTCCTCGGTCAGGCGTCCTGGTCGAGGACCGCGAGCAGGCGCTCGGTCACCTCGTCCACGGACCCCAGGCCGTCGACCTGCACCAGCAGCCCGCGCTGGGCGTACACCGCCGCGACCGGGGCGGTCTGCTCGGCGTAGACGTCCATGCGGTGACGGATCACCGGTTCGGTGTCGTCCTCGCGTCCCTCGACCTGCGCACGCTGGAGAAGCCGGGCCACCACGGCGTCGACGTCCACGGTCAGCTCCACGGCGACCTGCACATCCTGTCCGCGCGCCGCGAGCAGGGTGTCGAGCTCCTCGACCTGGGCGACGTTGCGCGGGTACCCGTCGAGCAGGAAGCCGTCCGTGACGTCCTGGTGGGTCAGGCGGTCGGCCACCATCGCGTTGGTGACGGAGTCCGGCACGAGCGCGCCGCGCGAGGTGTACTCCTGCACGGTGCGACCCAGCTCCGTCCCGCCCGAGATGTTCGCCCGGAACAGGTCGCCGGTCGAGATCGCCGGGATCGCGAGATGCTCGGCGATCCGTGAGGCCTGCGTCCCCTTGCCCGCCCCGGGGGGGCCGAGCAGGACGATACGTCGGCGGGTCACCGCAGGAACCCTTCGTAGTGCCGCTGCTGCAGCTGGGACTCGATCTGCTTGACGGTCTCCAGGCCGACGCCGACGACGATCAGGATCGAGGCACCGCCGAAGGGAACGTTCGCTCCCACGTCCAGGATGATGAAGACGATCGTCGGGATCAGGGCGACAGCCGCCAGGTACACCGACCCCGCGGCAGTGATCCGCGAGATCACGTAGTCGAGGTACTCGGCGGTCGGCCGACCGGCCCGGATGCCCGGGATGAACCCGCCGTACTTCTTCATGTTGTCGGCGACCTCGTCCGGGTTGAACGTGATGGCCGTGTAGAAGTACGCGAAGAAGATGATCAGGATGACGTAGAGCACCAGGTGCAGCGGGGCCTCGGGCCGGGCGACGTAGCGGCTGACCCAGATCACCCACTCCTGGGACTGGTCGCCGAACTGCGCGGCGAGGCCCGGGATCGCCAGCAGCGACGAGGCGAAGATGACCGGGATGATGCCCGCCATGTTGATCTTGATCGGGATGTAGGTGCTCGAGCCACCGAACATCTTGCGACCGACCATCCGCTTGGCGTACTGCACCGGGATGCGCCGCTGGGACTGCTCGACGAAGACCACCAGGGCGATCACCAGCAGGATCACGACCATGACGATGGCGAAGTTGGTGGCACCGTTCGCGCCGCCGGCGATCGACCACATCGCACCCGGGAAGGTCGCCGCGATCGAGGTGAAGATCAGCAGCGACATGCCGTTGCCGATCCCCCGCTCGGTGATCAGCTCGCCGAGCCACATGATCAGTGCGGTACCCGTGGTCATCGTGACCACCATGAGCAGGATCGTCGCGACGCTGTCGTTGGGGATCACCGGGACGGCGCAGCCGGGGAACAGGTTCCCGCTGCGAGCCACCGTGATGATCGTGGTCGACTGCAGGATCGCCAGACCGATGGTCAGGTACCGCGTGTACTGCGTGAGCTGTGCGGTGCCCGACTGGCCCTCCTTGTGCAGGGCCTCGAAGCGAGGGATGACCACTCGCAGGAGCTGCACGATGATGCTCGCCGTGATGTACGGCATGATCCCGAGCGCGAACACCGAGAGCTGGAGCAGGGCACCACCGCTGAAGAGGTTCACCAGGCCGAGCAGCGAGTTCGCCTCGTCGATCTGGGAGACACACTGCTGGACGTTGCCGTAGTCGACCCCGGGGGTCGGGATGAACGACCCGACCCGGAAGATCGCCATGATGGCCATCGTGAACAGCAGCTTGCGCCGCAGGTCGGGCGTCCGGAACGCCCGCACGAATGCGCTGAGCACTAGTCCTCCTGCTCCGCCCGGGGGCGGTCTCGCATGGTGCCGGGGAGCCGGCTGAGCGGGGTTCCCACCCGCGATGGGACCGAGGGGAACCCTAGCCGAGATCGCGACCGGGACGACACAAGAGGCCGGGTCGCATCGCGGCCCGGCCTCTTGGGTCGATCAGTCCTCGGAGACGGATCCGCCCGCTGCAAGGATCTTGTCCTTGGCGGAGGCGGAGTACGCGTGCACGGCCACCGAGAGCTTGACGTCGAGCTCACCGGTACCGAGCACCTTGACGGGCTTGCCCTTGCGGACGGCCCCCTTGGCGACCAGGTCCTCGACGGTCACCTCACCGCCCTTGGGGTAGAGCGCCGTGAGGGTGTCGAGGTTGACCACCTGGAACTCGACGCGGAACGGGTTCTTGAACCCGCGCAGCTTCGGCAGGCGCATGTGCATGGGCATCTGCCCACCCTCGAACCGCTCGGGGATCTGGTAACGAGCCTTCTGGCCCTTGGTCCCCCGACCGGCGGTCTTGCCCTTGGACGCCTCGCCGCGACCCACGCGGGTCTTGGCGGTGTGCGCACCCGGGGCCGGACGCAGGTGGTGCAGCTTGACGATGCCACCGGCCCCCTCGGCGGGCGCCTTCTTCTTGGCGGGCGAGGCCGCAGCCTTGGTGCTCGACGCCTTCGCGCCGGACTCCTTGGCCGCGGGGGCGTCAGCAGCAGCCTTGGCTGCAGGCTTCTTCTCCGCCGCTGCCTTGGTCGCGGGCTTGTCCGCAGCCTTGGCCGCAGGCTTCTTGTCCGCCGCAGCCTTGGCCGCAGGCTTCTTCTCCGCCGCAGCCTTGGTCGCGGGCTTCTTCGCAGCCGAGGCCTTCTCAGGCTTCTCGGCCGGCTGGGTGTCCTTCGTGTCTGCCATGGTCAGTCGACCTCCTCGACGGCGACGAGATGTGCCACCGTGACGACCATGCCGCGGATCTCAGGCCTGTCCTCCTTGACGACGACGTCGCCAATGCGCTTGAGGCCGAGGGTCCGCAGCGTGTCGCGCTGGTTCTGCTTGCCGCCGATGGCGGACTTGGTCTGGGTCACCTTGAGGCGCGGCATCAGGCACCTGCCTTCGCTGCAGCGATGCCGGCCGCACGCGACCGGAGCATCGGTGCCGGGGCGACGTGCTCGAGCGGCAGCCCACGACGAGCGGCCACGGCCTCGGGCTCCTCGAGCCCACGCAGGGCTGCGACCGTCGCGTGCACCACGTTGATGGCGTTGGTCGAGCCCATCGACTTGGAGAGCACGTCGTGGATCCCGGCGCACTCCAGCACGGCACGCACCGGACCGCCGGCGATCACACCGGTACCCGGCGACGCGGGGCGCAGGAAGACCACGCCGGCCGCTGCCTCACCCGTGATGGGGTGCGGGATGGTGCCCTGGATGCGCGGGACGCGGAAGAAGCTCTTCTTGGCCTCCTCGACACCCTTCGCGATCGCAGCGGGCACCTCCTTGGCCTTGCCGTAGCCGACACCCACGGTGCCGTCGCCGTCGCCGACCACCACGAGGGCGGTGAAGCTGAAGCGCCGACCGCCCTTGACGACCTTGGACACCCGGTTGATGGTGACCACGCGCTCGACGAATGCGCTCTTCTCGGCAGCGTCTCCGCGGCGTCCGCCACCGTCACGGCGGCCGCCGTCACGACGGTCACCGCCGCCGGCGGCACCGCCGCCGGCCTGTGCGCCGGTGTTGCTGCGCTGAGGTGCAGCCATCAGTAGTTCCTCTGCTTCCGTACGGACTGGACTCGGGTGGCGGTCACAGCGTCAGACCGCCTTCGCGGGCGCCGTCGGCCACGGCCGCGACCCGGCCGTGGTACTTGTTCCCACCGCGGTCGAAGACGACCGCCTCGATGCCGGCAGCCTTGGCGCGCTCGGCGATCAGCTCACCGACGCGACGCGCCTTGGCGGACTTGTCGGCGTCGAGCGCCCGCAGGTCCGCCTCGAGGGTGGATGCGGACGCCAGGGTGCGACCGACGGAGTCGTCGACGACCTGCGCGACCATGTGCCGCGCGGACCGGGTGACGACCAGACGCGGACGCACGGTCGTGCCGACCACCTTCTTGCGAAGGCGGAGGTGACGACGGGCCCGGGCGACAGCCTTGCCCTTACCTCGGATCGTGAGTGCCACGTTACTTACCAGCCTTTCCGGCCTTGCGGCGGACAACCTCGCCGGCGTAGCGCACGCCCTTGCCCTTGTAGGGCTCGGGCTTGCGGATCTTGCGGATGTTCGCGGCGACCTCGCCGACCTGCTGCTTGTCGATCCCGCTGACCGAGAACCGTGTGGGGCCCTCGACGGCGAAGCTGATGCCCGCAGGGGCGGTCACGTGCACCGGGTGGCTGAACCCGAGAGCGAACTCGAGGTCCGCTCCCCGGGCGGTCACGCGGTAACCGGTGCCGACGATCTCGAGCTTCTTCTCGTAGCCCTCGGTGACGCCGGTGACGAGGTTCGCCAGCAGCGTGCGGGTCAGGCCGTGCAGTGAACGCGAGGCACGCTCGTCGTCCGGACGGGCGACCACGAGGGTGCCGTCCTCGCCACGGGTGACCGCGATGGGGTTCGGGATGGTGTGCGTGAGCGTGCCCTTGGGACCCTTGACGGTCACGAGGGCACCGTCGATGCTGACGTCCACGCCGGCCGGGACCGGGACGGGGACCTTGCCGATTCGAGACATGGCTCTCTCCTCTCGGTGCTCGGGTTACCAGACGTAGGCGAGGACTTCCCCACCCACGCCCTTCTTGGCGGCCTGCTTGTCGGTGAGCAGTCCGGAGGACGTGGACAGGATCGCCACACCCAGACCGCCCAGGACCTTGGGCAGGTTGGTCGACTTGGCGTACACACGCAGGCCCGGCTTGGACACGCGGCGCACACCGGCGAGCGAACGCTCGCGGTTGGGGCCGAACTTGAGCTGGATCGTCAGGCTCTTGCCCACGGTTGCGTCCGCGACGCTCCAGCCGGCGATGTAGCCCTCCGCCTCAAGGATCTCAGCGATGTGAGACTTGAGGTTGGAGAACGGCATCGTCACCGAGTCGTGGTACGCAGAGTTTGCGTTACGCAGACGTGTCAACATGTCTGCGATCGGGTCAGTCATCATCGGGCTCGCACCCTTCCTCGCCGGGGTATCCCCACGCATCCGCGTCGGGGACCTGCGGCGTAGTTGTTACCAGCTGCTCTTGGTCACGCCGGGAAGCTCGCCGCGGTGCACCATCTGGCGCACGCAGATACGGCACAGCCCGAACTTGCGGTACACCGAGTGCGGGCGACCGCACTTCTGGCACCGGGTGTAGGCACGCACGCCGAACTTCGGCTTCCGCGCCGCCTTCTGGATCAGGGCAGTCTTCGCCATGTCAGTTGTTCTCCTTGAAGGGGAAGCCCAGACGGCGGAGCAGCGAGCGGCCCTCGTCGTCGGTGGTCGCCGTCGTCACGATGGTGATGTCCATGCCACGAACCCGGTCGGTACGGTCGGGGTCGATCTCGTGGAACATCACCTGCTCGGTCAGGCCGAAGGTGTAGTTGCCACGCCCGTCGAACTGCTTGGGCGAGAGCCCGCGGAAGTCACGGATGCGCGGCAGCGCGAGCGAGACGAGGCGGTCGGTGAACTCCCACATCCGGTCACCACGCAGGGTGACGTGGGCACCGATGGGCATGCCCTCGCGCAGCTTGAACTGCGCGATGGACTGACGCGCCTTGGTGACCTGCGGCTTCTGCCCGGTGATCGCGGTGAGGTCCTTGATGGCCCCCTCGATCAGCTTCGAGTCGCGCGCGGCCTCGCCGACGCCCATGTTGACGACGACCTTGGACAGTCGCGCCACCTGGTTGACGTTGGCGTGCCCGAACTCCTCACGCAGGCCGGGGACGATCTCCTCGGCGTAGCGCAGCTTGAGCCGGGGGACGACCGCGGTCGTGGTCTCGGTGGTGGTCTCGGTGCTCATCAGATGTCCTTACCGGAGCGCTTGGCCACCCGGACCCGGACGGTGCGCTGACGCCCGTCACGCTCGATCTCCTCGGTGCGGTACCCGACCCGGGTGCCCTTCTTGGTCTCCGGGTCGACCAGCATGACGTTGCTGACGTGGATCGGTGCCTCGACGCTCTCGATGCCACCGGTCCGCGAACCGCGGTTGGTCTGGCCCGCCTTGACGTGCTTGGTGACACGCTGCACGCCCTCCACAATGAGACGGTCGGAGTCCTTGAGGACCTCCAGCACGCGTCCCTGCTTCGAACGGTCGCGGCCTGAGATGACGACGACGAGGTCGCCCTTCTTGATCTTGGCCATGGTCAGAGCACCTCCGGAGCCAACGAGATGATCTTCATGAACTTCTTGTCGCGCAGCTCGCGGCCCACCGGGCCGAAGATGCGGGTCCCACGAGGCTCGCCGTCACCCTTGAGGATCACGGCAGCGTTCTCGTCGAACTTGATGTACGAACCGTCCGGACGTCGGCGCTCCTTGGTGGTGCGCACGATGACAGCCTTGACGACGTCGCCCTTCTTGACGTTGCCGCCGGGGATGGCGTCCTTGACGGTCGCGACGATGACGTCGCCGATACCGGCGTAGCGACGTCCGGAACCGCCGAGAACACGGATGCAGAGAATCTGCTTCGCTCCCGTGTTGTCGGCGACCTTCAGTCGCGACTCCTGCTGGATCATCTACCTACTCCTGTCGTCTGCTGGTTCTCGCACCGCTTCTCGCAAGCGAGCCTGGCCGAACGGATACGTGTGGTGACTTCGGTGCCTCGTCGGACGGTGTCCGGCGAGGCCACGCCGTCCTACTTCGCCTTGTCCAGGATCTCCACCACGCGCCAGCGCTTGGTGGCTGACAGCGGGCGGGTCTCCATGATCAGGACAAGGTCGCCCGTGCCGGCCGCATTGGCCTCGTCGTGCGCCTTGACCTTGCTCGTGCGTCGCAGGACCTTGCCGTAGAGCGGGTGCTTGACCCGGTCCTCGACCTCGACCACGACGGTCTTGTCCATCTTGTCGCTGACCACGTAGCCGCGCCGCGTCTTGCGGTAGCCACGGGAGTCGGCGTCGGACGGCTTGGTCGCCTCGGGGGCGTTCGTCTCAGTGTTGCTCATGTTGACCTCTCGCTCACTCAGCGCTGGGGCTGGGTGCGGTACGGATGCCGAGCTCACGCTCACGCAGGATCGTGTAGATCCGTGCGATGTCGCGACGAACGGCCTTCAGACGCCCGTGGCTCTCCAGCTGGCCGGTGGCCGACTGGAACCGGAGGTTGAACAGCTCCTCCTTGGCCTTCTTCAGCTCGGCGACGAGCGCGTCGTCGTCCATGCCGTCCAGCTCGACCGGAGCGAGCTCCTTCGACCCGATAGCCATCAGCTGCCACCACCCTCGCGTGCCACGAAGCGGCACTTCATCGGGAGCTTGTGCATCGCACGGCGCATCGCCTCACGGGCGAGGGGCTCCGGCACGCCGGCGAGCTCGAAGAGCACGCGACCCGGCTTGACGTTGGCGATCCACCACTCAGGGGAACCCTTACCGGAACCCATGCGGGTCTCCGCCGGCTTCTTGGTCAGCGGGCGGTCCGGGTAGATGTTGATCCAGACCTTGCCACCACGCTTGATGTGGCGGGTCATGGCGATACGAGCAGCCTCGATCTGCCGGTTGGTGACGTAGGCGGGCTCGAGAGCCTGGATGCCGTACTCACCGAACGCGATCGTGGTGCCACCGGTCGCCTGGCCCGAGCGCGACGGGTGGTGCTGCTTGCGGTGCTTCAGCCTGCGCGGGATCAGCATGCTCAGGCCTCCGTTCCGGTCTCAGCGGCCGCGCCGGTCGAGGCCGGGGCCTCAGCAGGCTGGGCCGGCGCCTCGGCAGGAGCCTCGGTGCGCTCGGGACGACGCGGTGCACCGCCACGGGCGGGCCGGTCGGCACGAGGACCGCGAGGGGCACGCGGGCCGGCTGCTGCCTGCTCGCGAGCGAACTCCTTCTCGGTCATGTCGCCCTTGTAGATCCAGACCTTGACGCCGATGCGGCCGAACGTGGTCCGGGCCTCGTAGAAGCCGTAGTCGATGTTCGCCCGGAGCGTGTGCAACGGCACACGGCCCTCGCGGTAGAACTCCGAACGGCTCATCTCCGCACCACCGAGGCGGCCCGAGCACTGGACACGGATGCCCTTGGCCCCGGCACGCTGGGCGGACTGCATGCCCTTGCGCATCGCACGACGGAAGGAGACACGGCTCGCGAGCTGCTCGGCGATGCCCTGGGCGACCAGCTGTGCCTCGATCTCGGCGTTCTTGACCTCGAGGATGTTCAGCTGGACCTGCTTGCCCGTGAGCTTCTCGAGCTCGCCGCGGATGCGGTCCGCCTCGGCGCCACGCCGTCCGATGACGATGCCGGGCCGCGCGGTGTGGATGTCGACACGGACGCGGTCACGCGTCCGCTCGATCTCGACCCTCGCGATGCCGGCCCGCTCGAGCCCGGTGGACATGAGCTTACGGATCTGGACGTCCTCGCGGACGTAGTCGCGGTACCGCTGCCCCGGCTTGGTGCTGTCGGCGAACCACCGCGACCGGTGGTCGGTGGTGATGCCGAGACGGTACCCGTGCGGGTTGACCTTCTGTCCCACTATCGGGTCCTCTCCTTCTTCTCGACCGGAGCGACGACCACGGTGATGTGGCTCGTCCGCTTCAGGATCTGGCTCGCACGGCCCTGCGCACGGGGCCGGAACCGCTTGAGGGTCGGGCCCTCGTCGACGTATGCCGCCTGGACGACGAGCGTCGAGACGTCGAACGCCTCGTTCGCACGATCGGCCTTGACGCGGGCGTTGGCGATCGCACTCTCGACCACCTTGCGGACGGTCTCCCCCGCGGCCTGCGGCGCGAACTTCAGCGTCGCGACGGCCTCCTCGGCCTGCTTGCCACGGATGAGGTCCACGACGCGCCGGGCCTTCTGGGGCGTGACACGGACGAACCGTGCCTGCGCCTTGGCTTCCATTGCTGTCCTGCCTTCTTGTGTCGTCATGTCGAAGAACTGCCGCTCACGGGGGTGTCGTCACTGACCGAGGTCAGCGACGACGCCCCTTGCGGTCGTCCTTCTCGTGGCCGCGGAACGTCCGCGTCGGGGCGAACTCGCCGAGCTTGTGGCCGACCATCGACTCGGTCACGAAGACCGGGACGTGCTTGCGGCCGTCGTGGACGGCGAAGGTGTGGCCGAGGAAGTCCGGCGTGATCATCGAGCGCCGGGACCAGGTCTTGATGACCGTCTTGGCACCGGCCGCGTTGTGAGCGTCGACCTTCTTCTGGAGGTGCCCATCGACGAAGGGGCCCTTCTTCAGGCTGCGTGGCATCTGTCAGGCTCCTTCTCAGCGCTTCTTGTTCTTGCCGGACCGGCGACGGCGGACGATCAGCTTGTCGCTCGGCTTGTTCGGACGGCGGGTGCGTCCCTCGGCCTGGCCCCAGGGGCTCACCGGGTGACGACCACCAGAGGTCTTGCCCTCGCCACCACCGTGAGGGTGGTCGACCGGGTTCATGGCGACACCACGGACGGAGGGGCGCTTGCCCTTCCACCGCATGCGGCCGGCCTTGCCCCAGTTGATGTTGGACTGCTCGGCGTTGCCGACCTCGCCGACCGTCGCACGGCAGCGCAGGTCGACGTTGCGGATCTCGCCGGACGGCAGGCGGAGCTGCGCGTACGGACCGTCCTTGGCGACCAGCTGCACCGACGCACCGGCCGAACGGGCCATCTTCGCGCCGCCACCGGGCTTGAGCTCGATCGCGTGGATGACGGTACCGGTGGGGATGTTGCGCAGCGGCAGGTTGTTGCCGGGCTTGATGTCCGCGGACGCACCGTTCTCGATGACGTCGCCCTGCTTGAGCCTGTGCGGCGCGATGATGTAGCGCTTCTCGCCGTCGGCGTAGTGCAGGAGCGCGATGCGCGCGGTGCGGTTGGGGTCGTACTCGATGTGCGCGACCTTGGCCGGCACGCCGTCCTTGTCGTGACGACGGAAGTCGATCACCCGGTAGGCGCGCTTGTGCCCGCCGCCCTGGTGACGCATCGTCACCCGGCCGGTGTTGTTGCGTCCACCGGTCTTGTGCAACGGGCGGACGAGCGACTTCTCCGGCTCGGAGCGCGTGATCTCGACGAAGTCGGCAACGCTGGAGCCGCGGCGTCCGGGCGTCGTCGGCTTGTACTTACGGATTCCCATGAAGGTCAGTCCTCAATCTGTCTCGTCGGTCCGGCGTCAGCCGACCGGTCCGCCGAAGATGTCGATGGTTCCCTCGCGCAGCGTGATGATCGCGCGCTTGGTGTCCTTGCGCTTGCCCAGCCCGAACTTGGTCCGCCGCGTCTTGCCCTTGCGGTTGACCGTGTTGACGGACGAGACCTTGACGCCGAAGACCTGCTCGACCGCGATCTTGATCTCGGTCTTGTTGGCCCGGGGGTCGACCACGAAGGTGTACTTGCCCTCGTCGAGAAGGTTGTAGCTCTTCTCGGAGACGACCGGCGAGATCAGGATGTCGCGCGGGTCCTTGTTCACGGTGGTCACTTCGTCTCCTCCGTGTCGAGGGCGTCTGCCTCGGTCGAGGTCGCGACGGCCTTGGCCGAGCGACCGGACGTGGGCCGCGCGAGGAACTCCGCGAGGGCGCCCTGCGTGAACACGACGTCGTCAGACATCAGCACGTCGTAGGTGTTGAGCTGGTCAGCGAGCAGCAGGTGGACCTGCTCGGCGTTGCGCAGCGACTTCCAGCTCGCCTGGTCCGCCCGCTCGAGCACCACGAGGACGTGGCGGCGCGAGGAGATGGTGGCCAGGGTCTGGATCGCCGTGCTGGTCGACGGCACACCGCCCTCGAGCGAGAAGCTCGAGACGACGTGCACCCGACCGGCGCGAGCGCGGTCGGACAGGGCCCCGCGCAGCGCGGCGGCCTTCATCTTCTTGGGCGTCCGCTGGCTGTAGTCACGCGGCTTGGGGCCGTGCACGACGCCACCGCCGGCGAACTGAGGAGCGCGGGTCGAACCCTGACGGGCGCGGCCGGTGCCCTTCTGCTTGTAGGGCTTGCGCCCACCACCGCGGACCTCGCCGCGGGTCTTGGTGCTGTGCGTGCCCTGCCGAGCTGCGGCGAGCTGCGCGACCACGACCTGGTGGATCAGCGGGACGTTCGTCTGGACGTCGAACACCTCGGCAGGAAGCTCGGTGGTACCGGCCTTCTTGCCCGTGGCGTCGACGACGTCGATGGTCAGCGTGGTCATCCGACTCACACCCCCTTCACGGCGGTACGCACGAGGACGACGCCGCCCTTGTTACCGGGGACCGCGCCCTTGACGAGCAGCAGACCCCTCTCGGCGTCGACCGCGTGAACGGTCAGGTTCTGGGTGGTCTGACGGTCGTGACCCATCCGACCGGCCATCTTCATGCCGCGGAAGACCCGCGACGGCGTGGAAGCGCCGCCGATCGAGCCGGCCTTGCGGTGGTTGCGGTGCGCACCGTGCGAGGCGCCGACGCCGTGGAAGCCGTGACGCTTCATCACGCCCGCCGTGCCCTTGCCCTTGGTCGTCCCTGTGACGTCCACGAGCTGACCGGCGGTGAACGCCTCAGCGGTGATCTCCTGACCGAGCGAGTACTCGCTCGAGTCGGAGGTGCGGACCTCGGCGACGTGACGACGCGGCGTGACGCCGGCCTTCTCGAAGTGACCCTTGAGAGGCTGGCTCACCTTGCGCGGGTCGATCGGGCCGTAGGCCAGCTGGACGGCTGCGTAGCCGTCCGCGTCCTGCGACCGGACCTGGGTCACCACGTTGGTGCCCACCTGCACGACGGTGACCGGGACGAGGCGTCCGGCCTCGTCCCACACCTGGGTCATGCCGAGCTTGGTGCCGAGCACAGCGGTGATCGGCTTGATGTTCTGGGGAAGCGTGGTCATCGTGATCTCCTCCGCAGCCTCAGAGCTTGATCTCGATGTTCACGTCCGCCGGCAGGTCGAGACGCATGAGCGAGTCAACCGCCTTCGGCGTGGGATCGATGATGTCGATGAGGCGCTTGTGTGTGCGCATCTCGAAGTGCTCGCGGCTGTCCTTGTACTTGTGAGGCGACCGGATGACGCAGAACACGTTCTTCTCCGTCGGCAGCGGCACCGGGCCCACGACCGTTGCACCAGCGCGTGTCACCGTGTCGACGATCTTGCGCGCCGAGCTGTCGATGACCTCGTGGTCGTAGGACTTGAGCCGGATGCGGATCTTCTGTCCCGCCATGGCGTCGTCTGACTCTCTCTCTCGAACCGCTAGCTGTCCGACCCCCGCACTCGGGCGTGTCGCACTTGGCGACATACCCACGCGCTGCGCACCAGGACGGTACGAGGTCGTTGGATGCTGTGTGGACCACTCGCGCCCCGAAGGGCGACTACCGGTCCTCAACGTCTGTCATACGTGGCTGCCGGCCTATGCAGCGCTTCGCTCCCAGGCGCTCCGAGGAGCTACCTGCACGAGCCGCACCGGCATCGGGCAACCTGAACAGTGTGCCAGACGATCCCCGCGAATACCAATCGCGCTCTCGTCGGGCTCCTGCGGCCCTCCGTCACCGGGCATGAGGCCGGGGACGGAGGTCGAACGACATGGCGAGGGCCCGGGCAACAGCTGCCCGGGCCCTCGCGCAGGTCACTTCAGGATCTTCGTCACCTTGCCGGAGCCGACGGTCCGACCACCCTCACGGATGGCGAAGCCGAGGCCCTCCTCCATGGCGATCGGCTGGATCAGCTCGACCGACATCTCGGTGTTGTCCCCGGGCATGACCATCTCGGTGCCCTCAGGCAGCGTGATGACGCCGGTGACGTCCGTGGTGCGGAAGTAGAACTGGGGACGGTAGTTCGAGTAGAACGGGTTGTGACGCCCGCCCTCGTCCTTGGCCAGGATGTAGACCTGGGCCTCGAAGTCGGTGTGCGGGGTGATCGAGCCCGGCTTCACGACGACCTGGCCGCGCTCGACGTCCTCACGCTTGATGCCGCGGAGCAGGAGGCCACAGTTCTCGCCGGCCCACGCCTCGTCCATCTGCTTGTGGAACATCTCGATCCCGGTGACCGTGGTCTTCTGCGCCGGGCGGATGCCGACGATCTCGACCTCGGAGTTGATCGCGAGCTTGCCGCGGTCGACCTTGCCGGTCACGACGGTGCCACGGCCCGTGATGGTGAAGACGTCCTCGATCGGCATGAGGAACGGCTTGTCCATGTCACGCACCGGCTCGGGGACCGACTCGTCGACCGCGTCGAGCAGCTCCTGGACCGAGGCGGTCCAGGTCGGGTCGCCCTCGAGGGCCTTGAGGCCGGAGACCCGGATGACGGGGACGTTGTCGCCGTCGAAGCCCTGCGCCGAGAGCAGCTCACGGACCTCGAGCTCGACGAGCTCGAGGATCTCCTCGTCGTCGACCATGTCGGACTTGTTGAGCGCGACCAGCAGGTAGGGCACGCCGACCTGGCGGGCGAGCAGGACGTGCTCACGCGTCTGGGCCATCGGTCCGTCGGTGGCCGCCACGACCAGGATCGCGCCGTCCATCTGCGCCGCACCCGTGATCATGTTCTTGATGTAGTCGGCGTGACCAGGCGCGTCGACGTGCGCGTAGTGGCGCTTCTCGGTCTGGTACTCGACGTGCGCGATGTTGATCGTGATACCGCGCTGCTTCTCCTCGGGCGCCTTGTCGATCTCGTCGAACGGCGTGAAGGGGTTCAGCTCGGGGTACTTGTCGTGCAGCACCTTCGAGATCGCAGCGGTCAGCGTCGTCTTGCCGTGGTCGACGTGACCGATGGTCCCGATGTTGACGTGCGGCTTGGTCCGCTCGAACTTGGCCTTCGCCACTGGGGTCCTCCTCGGACTCGGGTAGTTGTGCCGAACGATGCAGGTGCCGGTTGACTCCTGCGGGGCGTTGCGGTCGCTACAGGTTGATGGTTGTACTGCTGGTGTCGACCTGTGGGACTACTCGCCCCGGGTCTTCTTGATGATCTCCTCGGCAACGTTACGAGGAACCTCGGAGTAGCTGTCGAACTGCATCGAGTACACCGCGCGACCCTGGGTCTTGGACCGCAGGTCACCGACGTAGCCGAACATCTCGGAGAGCGGCACGAGGGCCGTGACGACCTTGACGCCCGTCGCGTCCTCCATCGCCTGGATCATGCCACGACGGGAGTTGATGTCGCCGATGACGTCACCCATGTACTCCTCGGGGGTACGCACCTCGACGGCCATGACCGGCTCCAGGAGGACGGGGTCCGCGCGGCGGACCGCCTCCTTGAGGATCATCGAGCCGGCGATCTTGAACGCCATCTCCGAGGAGTCGACGTCGTGCGCGGCACCGTCGAGCAGCGTCGCCTTGATGCCCACGAGCGGGTAGCCCGCCAGGACACCCAGGCCCATCGCGCTCTGGATACCAGCATCGACCGACGGGATGTACTCGCGAGGGACGCGGCCACCGGTGACCTTGTTCTCGAACTCGTACAGCTCGCCCTCGGCGGGGTCCAGCGGCGCGAAGGTCATCTGCACCTTGGCGTACTGGCCCGAGCCACCGGTCTGCTTCTTGTGGACGTAGTCGATCTTCTCGACCGTCCGACGGATGGTCTCGCGGTAGGCCACCTGCGGCTTGCCGACGTTGGCGTCGACCTTGAACTCGCGCCGCATGCGCTCGACCAGGATGTCCAGGTGCAGCTCGCCCATGCCGGCGATCTCGGTCTGGCCCGTGTCCTCGTTGAGCGAGACCCGGAAGGTCGGGTCCTCCTCGGCGAGCTTCTGGATGGCCAGGGAGAGCTTCTCCTGGTCACCCTTCGTCTTGGGCTCGATCGCGACCGTGATGACCGGCTCGGGGAAGGTCATCGACTCGAGGACGATCCGGTGGGCCGGGTCGCACAGGGTGTCCCCCGTGGTGACGTCCTTGAGGCCGATGAAGGCGTAGATGTGGCCGGCCGTGGCGTCCTCGACCGGGTTCTCCTTGTTGGAGTGCATCTGGAAGAGCTTGCCGATGCGCTCCTTCTTGTCCTTGGTCGCGTTGTAGACCTGCGCGCCCGAGGAGACCTGACCGGAGTACACCCGGACGTAGGTCAGCTTGCCGAAGAACGGGTGCGAGGCGACCTTGAAGGCCAGCGCGGCGAACGGCTCGGACGACTTCGGCTCACGCCGCAGGATCTTCTCCTCGTCACCGATCACGTGGCCCTCGACCGCCGGGACGTCCAGAGGGGACGGCAGGTAGTCGATGACGGCGTCGAGCATGGGCTGCACGCCCTTGTTCTTGAACGCCGAGCCGCACAGGATCGGGAAGGCCTCGCCCGAGAGCACGAGCGCCCGGATGCCCTTCTTGATCTCGGCGATCGTCAGCTCCTCGCCACTGAGGTACTTCTCGAGCAGCGCCTCGTCGGTCTCGGCGACGGCCTCGACGATCGCTGCCCGGTACTCCGCGGCCTGCTCGACCATGTCGGCCGGGATCGCCTCGGTCGAGTACTCCTCGCCGAGCGCGGTCTCGCCGCGCCAGACCAGTGCCTTCTCCTCGATCAGGTCGATGACACCGATGAAGTCGCCCTCGGCGCCGATCGGCAGCTGGATCGGCAGCGGCTTGGCCTTCAGCCGGTCGACGATCGTCTTGACCGTGAAGTAGAAGTCCGCACCGAGCTTGTCCATCTTGTTGACGAAGCAGATGCGCGGGACCTCGTACTTGTCCGCCTGGCGCCACACCGTCTCGGACTGGGGCTCGACACCCTCCTTGCCGTCGAAGACCGCGACGGCACCGTCCAGCACGCGCAACGACCGCTCGACCTCGACCGTGAAGTCGACGTGGCCGGGCGTGTCGATGATGTTGATCTGGTTGTCCTTCCAGTAGCAGGTCGTCGCGGCGGACGTGATCGTGATGCCGCGCTCCTGCTCCTGCTCCATCCAGTCCATCGTCGACGCACCGTCGTGCGTCTCACCGATCTTGTAGTTGACCCCGGTGTAGAACAGGATCCGCTCGGTGGTGGTCGTCTTGCCGGCGTCGATGTGCGCCATGATGCCGATGTTGCGGACCTTGTTCAGGTCGGTCAGCACGTCGAGTGCCACGGTGTGTTGCCCCTCTTGTCGGAGTCGCGGTCTGGACTACCAGCGCGGTGTTACCAGCGGTAGTGCGCGAACGCCTTGTTCGACTCTGCCATCTTGTGCATGTCCTCGCGACGCTTGACCGCGGCACCCAGGCCGTTGCTCGCGTCGAGGATCTCGTTCATGAGGCGCTCCGTCATCGTCTTCTCACGACGGGCACGGGAGTAGTCCACGAGCCAGCGCAGGGCGAGGGTGGTCTGACGGACCGGACGCACCTCGACAGGGACCTGGTAGGTGGCGCCACCCACGCGGCGCGAACGCACCTCGAGGGAGGGGCGCACGTTCTCCAGGGCGCGCTTGAGGACGACGACGGGGTCGCCACCGGTCTTGTCCCGCGCGCCCTCGAGGGCGCCGTAGACGATCGACTCGGCGACGGACTTCTTGCCGTCCATGAGGACCTTGTTGATCAGCTGTGTGACGACCGGCGACCCGTAGACGGGGTCGATGATCAGCGGCCGCTTCGGGGCCGGACCCTTACGAGGCATCAGC
This sequence comes from Actinotalea alkalitolerans, assembly GCF_023369855.1. Taxonomy (GTDB): domain Bacteria; phylum Actinomycetota; class Actinomycetes; order Actinomycetales; family Cellulomonadaceae; genus Actinotalea. The sequence goes on from NZ_JAMBPP010000002.1 coordinate 315,387, forward strand.
TCTTCTCCTTCTTGGCGCCGTAGCGGCTGCGGGCCTGCTTACGGTTCTTGACGCCCTGCGTGTCGAGTGCCCCGCGCACAATCTTGTAGCGCACACCGGGGAGGTCCTTCACACGGCCACCGCGCACGAGCACGATGGAGTGCTCCTGCAGGTTGTGACCGACGCCCGGGATGTACGCCGTGACCTCGATCTGGCTCGAGAGCTTGACTCGGGCGACCTTGCGGAGCGCCGAGTTCGGCTTCTTCGGGGTGGTGGTGTAGACGCGGGTGCACACACCGCGCCGCTGCGGGCTGCCCTTGAGGGCCGGCGTCTTGGAGGACGTCGTCTTGGACGTCCGTCCCTTGCGCACGAGCTGCTGAATCGTGGGCACTGCGTCTCCGTGTCTTCTCGGTCGTGCTCGACGTTCTCTGGTCAACCGGACGGGTCGCCCGGCCATGAGGTCCGGCACCTGCCGGACCTGGTGTCTTTCGTCCTGCTCCCGACCCCCGCACCCGGGTGTGTCGCCCCACCTGAGCGCAGCACCGCCCGCCAGACGTTCCTGGACGGAGGGACCGCACGGAGATGGCATCGCCACCCGTCACCGATTCTGAGGGCCATCATCCGGTACTTCTGGGTGACGACTCGCACACGGTGCACGCGCGAGGGCCCGACGGCGCGGGCACGGTGTCCAACGTTACCTGGCGTCCGGTGCGCCGTCAAAGCGGGCTCGGGCCGGTGCGCGACGGACCGCTCTCGCCGTCGCCCCGGCCGGGCGCACCTCGGTCGACGAGGATCCAGGCCGCTGACCTGCTCGCCCCGTCGGCGCCACGGCGCTGGTTCGCGACCCGACGGACCCCTCCTCCGGGTGTTCGACGGTGGCCCCCTGCGCAGCACAGCCCGCCACGGGCACCGCTACGGGCACCGCTACGGCGCGAAGGGCTCTCACTCGGGCAGGATCCAGACCGTCGAGGTGTCCGAACCCGGTTCACCTGACCGGTCCTGCGCCAGGACGATGTCGACCACCTCGAAGGTGAGGTCGCCGAAGGTCGCAGCCTCCCCCAGAGCGACCCGCCCCCCCTGGGCGGCCGAGCCCTCGGCCCCGCCCACGACCGAGATCGCGGCGCTGCCCTCCCGGATGTTGGAGGCGACGACTGTCACGTCACCCACCGACGTCGGTTGGTTCTGCACCAGGGCGACCGCGCCCTCGGGTCGGTCCACGGGGTCCTCCTGGGTGGTGCAGCCCGCGACGAGCGCGCCGAAGCAGAGGGCGAGCAGGGCGATCCCCGCGCCGGTCGTCGAACGCACGCGCGACCGGCCCGGCCCCACCGGACACGCCGGCGATCGTCCTCGTGCCGGGCTCATCTCGCCACCTCGTTGAAGTAGATGCTGGAGAAGCTGTCCTCGAACTCACCGTAGGTCATCGTCACCGTGGGCCAGCCGGCACCCCAGGGGTTGGTCACGGTGACCGTCCCGTTCTCGACGTCCACCGCACTCACGTAGTACGCGTGGTTGCTCGCCAGACCACCGGACGAGGGGTCCAGGTGGTAGATGTCGGGGTTGTCGTCGGACTCGGTGAACGTCGCGAGCGTCACCGCCCCACCCTCGGCCAGGTAGTCGGCGAGCGAGCCCGCACCCCCTGCGTCGTCGAGCGACCGTCGCTCGCTCGGCACCCCGGTCACGAGCTCGAGACCCAGGCCGGGCGAGTCGCCCTCGATCGCGTGGAAGTCCCCCCAGTGCAGCGCGAGGGCCTTCTCCATGACCATGGGCCACAGCTCGTGGCCGTCCTCACCGGCCGGAGACCGCACGAAGGCCGGGTTCCCGCCGTCCAGCACCATCTCGGGCGTCACCGTCACCTCGACCTCCCGGCCGTCGTCGTAGAGACGCACGGTGTAGGTGCCGTTGTCGTTGACGGTGATCGCGTCCTCGATCACCGAGGGGTCGGCCTGGGCGATAGCCATCAGCGACGCGATGAACCAGCAGTCACCGATCTGGCCCTGGCTGACGTCTCCGGGCGCGATCCCGTCCACCACGAGCTGGTGCGGGATCTCCCCGTACTCCCCCGAGTTCGCCGGGCTCTGCGGGTTGTCCCGTGCGCTGTCACCACCGACGCCGTCGAAGCGCGGCTCGAGCTCGTCGGTGAGACCGGCCAGGCGGTCGAGGGTCTCCTTGGAGGCCTTGCTCGCGAAGACCTCCCACAGCTCGCGCCGATCCTCACGGTCCCACCCGCCGAAGAGCCAGCCGTCCTCCATCTGCGAGATCCAGTGCGCCAGCTCGTCGTCGGTCATGCCGGCGATCAGGGCGTCGACCTCGGCCCCGTTGAGAGCCGACACGGCGTCACGTGCGTCAGCGAGATCACCCCCGCGCACACCCCAGAACCCGCCGTCGAGGGCGTCCCGCAGGTCGTCCAGAGCCGTCTGCACGCGCTCGGGATCGACCTCGGGAGGATCCGACGCGTTGACGTAGTGGACTCCCGCGGGCGGCTCCTCGCCCGCGTCGCCACCCGAGTCGCCCCCCGCCCCCGGTGCCCCCGCTGCCGGGCCGTCCCCCGCGTCGCCGTAGGTCGTCGGGACCTCGGGGGCCCCGCAGGTGCCTGCCTGGGAGGCGATGGACCGCAGCTGGCACGCGACGGTCTCGCCGACGTCGGTCCGGACCACCGCGGTCACCGCTGCCACGACCAGGAGCGCGGCGACCACCACGATCCCCAGGTACTCGAGCGTCCCCGAACCTCGGTCGCCCCCGACGGTGACCGTCCGGGCCTGTCCACGTGTCCGCATGGTGCGAGCCTCCCAGGGGGTCTCACCCCTGCGGTGGGCCCCCGGGCCCCGCGGCGGGCCCACCGTGCCCGCTGCGGCCTCCGCCTCCCGAGAGGGAGGGCACGGCTCGAGAACGGCCCCACGACGACGGAGGGGCCCACCGCGAACGGTGGGCCCCTCCGGGTCGATCAGACCGACGTCAGCGCAGGTCGCCGAAGTCGAGGTCCTCGAGCGGGATCGCCTCGCCCGAGCCCATGCCCAGGGCCGGGAAGTCGATCTCGTCGTAGCCGAAGCTCGGGTAGAGCTCGGCCTTGGCCTCCTCGGTGGGCTCGACCGTGACGTTCCGGTACCGGGGAAGACCGGTACCCGCCGGGATGAGCTTTCCGATGATGACGTTCTCCTTGAGCCCGAGCAGCGGGTCGCTGCGCCCGCTCATGGCCGCCTCGGTCAGGACGCGGGTGGTCTCCTGGAACGACGCCGCCGAGAGCCACGAGTCGGTCGCGAGCGACGCCTTCGTGATGCCCATCAGCTCCGGACGCCCCGAGGCCGGCTGGCCACCCTCGGCGATCGCGCGCCGGTTGTGGTCCTCGAAACGTCCACGCTCCGCGAGCTCGCCCGGGAGCAGTCCCGTGTCGCCCGAGTCGAGCACCGTCACGCGCCGCAGCATCTGCCGCACGATGACCTCGATGTGCTTGTCGTGGATGTCCACACCCTGCGAGCGGTAGGTCTCCTGGACCTCGTCCACCAGGTGCTTCTGGGTGGCCCGAGGCCCGAGGATGCGCAGCACCTTCTTCGGGTCGATCGCACCGAAGACCAGCTGGTCACCGACCTCGACGTGGTCGCCGTCGCTGATCAGCACGCGCGAGCGCTTGGTGATCGGGTAGGCGATCTCCTCGGAGCCGTCGTCCGGCGTGAGCACGATCCGACGGGTCCGGTCGGTCTCGTCGATCGTGACCCGGCCCGGGAACTCCGCGATGGTGCCCTCACCCTTGGGGGTGCGCGCCTCGAAGAGCTCCTGCACGCGGGGCAGACCCTGCGTGATGTCGTCGGCCGAGGCCACACCACCGGTGTGGAAGGTCCGCATCGTCAGCTGGGTCCCCGGCTCACCGATGGACTGCGCCGAGATGATGCCGACGGCCTCGCCGATGTCCACCAGCTTGCCGGTGGCCAGCGACCGTCCGTAGCACTTGGCGCACGTGCCGACCCGCGACTCGCAGGTCAGGACGGACCTGACCTTGAGCTCGGTCACGCCGGCCTCGATGATCGCGTCGATGACCACGTCACCGGCGTCCTCACCTGCGTGGGCGAGCACCGTGCCGTCCGGACCGACGACGTCGGTCGCGATGTTGCGGGCGTAGATGCTCGTCTCGACCTTCTCGTGGCGACGCAGCGTGCCATCGGCACCGGCCTCCGCCACCGGCAGGGTCAGGCCGCGCTCGGTGCCGCAGTCCTCCTCGCGGATGATGACGTCCTGGGACACGTCCACCAGACGGCGCGTGAGGTACCCCGAGTCAGCGGTCCGCAGCGCGGTGTCCGCCAGACCCTTGCGGGCGCCGTGCGTCGCGATGAAGTACTCCAGGACCGACAGGCCCTCGCGGTAGTTGGACTTGATCGGGCGCGGGATGATCTCGCCCTTCGGGTTCGCCACGAGACCGCGCATACCGGCGATCTGACGAACCTGCATCCAGTTACCACGGGCCCCCGAGCCGACCATCCGGTTCAGGGTGTTGCGGGCGCCGAAGTTCTTCTGCATCGCCTTGGCGACCTCGTCGGTGGCCTGCGTCCAGATCTCGATGAGCTCCTGGCGACGCTCGTCGTCGGTGATCAGACCCTTGTCGTACTGACCCTGGATCTTCGCCGCGCGGCCCTCGTACTCCTCGAGGATCTGCGCCTTGGACTCGGGCGTGGTCACGTCGGAGATCGCGATGCTGACCCCCGAGCGCGTGGCCCAGTAGTAGCCGGCGTCCTTGAGCGCGTCCAGGCTGGCCGCGACCTCGACCTTGGGGTACCGCTCAGCGAGGTCGTTGACGATGGCCGAGAGCTTCTTCTTGTCCACGACCCCGTTGACGTAGGGGTAGTCGACCGGGAGGAGCTCGTTGAACAGCGCACGACCCAGCGTGGTCTGCAGCACGATCGACTCGGGCGTGTGGTTCTCGGGAGCCTCGAAGCCCTCGGGGACCACCAGGTCACGGAACCGCAGGCCGATGACGGCGTTGAGGTCCAGCGAGCCCTGGTCGAAGGCCATCATGGCCTCGGGGACGGAGCTGAAGAACCGGCCCTCGCCGAGCGGCTCGTCCTTGTCGGCCGTCAGGTGGAACAGACCGATGATCATGTCCTGCGAGGGCATGGTCACCGGACGGCCGTCCGACGGCTTGAGGATGTTGTTGCTCGAGAGCATGAGGATGCGGGCCTCGGCCTGCGCCTCGGTGCTCAGCGGCAGGTGGACCGCCATCTGGTCACCGTCGAAGTCGGCGTTGAACGCGCCGCAGACGAGCGGGTGCAGGTGGATGGCCTTGCCCTCGACCAGCTGGGGCTCGAAGGCCTGGATCCCCAGACGGTGCAGCGTGGGTGCGCGGTTGAGCAGCACCGGGTGCTCGGTGATGACCTCCTCGAGCACGTCCCAGACCTGGGGACGGGCGCGCTCGACCATGCGCTTGGCACTCTTGATGTTCTGCGCGTGGTTGAGGTCCACCAGCCGCTTCATGACGAAGGGCTTGAAGAGCTCCAGAGCCATCTGCTTGGGCAGGCCGCACTGGTGCAGCTTGAGCTGCGGGCCGACGACGATGACCGAACGGCCCGAGTAGTCGACGCGCTTGCCGAGAAGGTTCTGACGGAACCGACCCTGCTTGCCCTTGAGCATGTCCGAGATGGACTTGAGCGGGCGGTTGCCCGGACCGGTCACCGGACGTCCACGGCGGCCGTTGTCGAACAGCGCGTCGACGGCCTCCTGGAGCATCCGCTTCTCGTTGTTGACGATGATCTCCGGGGCGCCCAGGTCGAGCAGGCGCTTGAGGCGGTTGTTCCGGTTGATCACACGGCGGTACAGGTCGTTGAGGTCCGAGGTGGCGAACCGGCCACCGTCGAGCTGGACCATCGGACGCAGGTCCGGCGGGATGACCGGGACAGCGTCCAGGACCATGCCCTGGGGCGTGTTGCTCGTGGTCAGGAACGCGTTGACGACCTTGAGCCGCTTGAGGGCACGCGTCTTGCGCTGACCCTTGCCGTTCTTGATCGTGTCGCGCAGCGAGTCGGCCTCGGCGACCAGGTCGAAGGCCTCGAGGCGCTTCTGGATCGCCGCGGCGCCCATCGAGCCCTTGAAGTAGTTGCCGTACCGGTCCAGCAGCTGGCGGTACAGCAGCTCGTCACCCTCGAGGTCGGCCACCTTGAGGTTCTTGAAGCGGTCCCAGACGGCGTCCAGACGCTCGACCTCGGCGTCGGCCCGCTTGCGGATCTGCGCCATCTCACGCTCGGCGGAGTCGCGCACCTTGCGGCGGGCGTCAGAGCGGGCACCCTCGGCCTCGAGCTCGGCCAGGTCGGCCTCGAGCTTGCGGGCACGCTTGTCGATGTCGACGTCGCGCCGCGTGGTGATCTCCTTCTTCTCCAGGTCGATCTCGTTCTGGAGGTTGGGGAGGTCCTCGTGGCGACCCTCGTCGTCGACCTCGGTGATCATGTAGGCCGCGAAGTAGATGACCTTCTCGAGGTCCTTCGGGGCCAGGTCCAGCAGGTAGCCGAGCCGCGAGGGCACGCCCTTGAAGAACCAGATGTGGGTCACCGGAGCGGCGAGCTCGATGTGGCCCATGCGCTCACGACGCACCTTCGACCGGGTCACCTCGACGCCGCAGCGCTCGCAGATGATGCCCTTGAAGCGCACGCGCTTGTACTTGCCGCAGTAGCACTCCCAGTCCCGGGTGGGACCGAAGATCTTCTCGCAGAAGAGGCCATCCTTCTCCGGCTTGAGCGTCCGGTAGTTGATGGTCTCGGGCTTCTTGACCTCGCCGTGCGACCACGTGCGGATGTCCTCCGCGGTCGCCAGACCGATGCGCAGCTCGTCGAAGACGTTGACGTCGAGCAAAGTGTCCTACTTCCTTCGTCTGTCCATGTTCACCGTGAAGCGGCCGGTGAGAGCCGGTGGCTGGTCCTGGGCGGCACCGTGGTGCCCGCCCAGGACCCGCGAGGTCAGATCTCTTCGACGCTCGAGGCGTTGGGCCGGCGGGAGAGGTCGATCCCCAGCTCCTCGGCCGCCCGGTACACCTCGTCGTCGTTCTCCTTCATGTCGATGGAGACGCCGTCCGAGGACAGCACCTCCACGTTCAGGCAGAGCGACTGCATCTCCTTGAGGAGGACCTTGAAGGACTCCGGGATCCCCGAGTCGGGGATGTTCTCGCCCTTGACGATCGCCTCGTAGACCTTGACGCGCCCGGGGACGTCGTCGGACTTGATGGTGAGGAGCTCCTGCAGGGTGTAGGCAGCGCCGTACGCCTCGAGGGCCCAGACCTCCATCTCGCCGAACCGCTGTCCACCGAACTGCGCCTTACCACCCAGCGGCTGCTGCGTGATCATCGAGTACGGCCCGGTCGAGCGGGCGTGGATCTTGTCGTCGACCAGGTGGTGGAGCTTGAGGATGTACATGTAGCCGACCGCGACCGGGTCCGGGAACGGCTCACCGGACCGGCCGTCGAACAGACGCGCCTTGCCGGTCGAGTCGACCATGCGGTCGCCGTCCCGGTTGGGGTACGTCGCGTCGAGCAGACCGGTCAGGACCGTCTCGGGCACGCCGTCGAAGACAGGGGTCGCCACCGGGGTGCCGGGGACGCTCTTGACCGCGGCGGCCGGGACGTCCTTGACCCAGGACGCCGAGGCGTCCGCGAGCTCGATGTCCCAGCCCTGCTTGGCGACCCACCCGAGGTGGGTCTCCAGGACCTGGCCGACGTTCATCCGGCCGGGCACGCCCAGCGGGTTGAGCACGATGTCGACCGCGGTGCCGTCGGGCAGGAAGGGCATGTCCTCGACCGGGAGGATCTTGGAGATGACGCCCTTGTTGCCGTGGCGACCGGCGAGCTTGTCGCCGTCGGTGATCTTGCGTCGGGCCGCGATGTAGACACGGACCAGCTCGTTGACCCCGGCGGGCAGCTCGTCGCCGTCCTCACGGTTGAACGTGCGCACCTCGATGACCGTGCCGGACTCGCCGTGGGGCACCTTGAGCGAGGTGTCGCGCACCTCGCGCGCCTTCTCGCCGAAGATCGCACGCAGCAGGCGCTCCTCGGGGGTCAGCTCGGTCTCGCCCTTGGGAGTGACCTTCCCGACCAGGATGTCGCCGGCCGTGACCTCGGCACCGATCCGGATGATCCCTCGCTCGTCGAGGTCCGCGAGGACCTCCTCGGAGACGTTGGGGATGTCCCGGGTGATCTCCTCCGGGCCGAGCTTGGTGTCGCGGGCGTCGACCTCGTGCTCCTCGATGTGGATCGAGGACAGGACGTCGTCCTGCACCAGGCGCTGGGACAGGATGATGGCGTCCTCGTAGTTGTAGCCCTCCCACGACATGAACGCCACGAGCAGGTTGCGGCCCAGGGCCAGCTCGCCCTCGTCGGTCGCGGGGCCGTCGGCGAGCACCGAACCGACCTCGACCCGAGCGCCGTCGTCGACCAGCACCCGCTGGTTGTAGGACGTGCCCTGGTTGGACCGGCGGAACTTCGCAGCCCGGTAGGTCGAGGTGGTCGCGTCGTCGTTGGCGACGGTGATCAGGTCGGCGGACACCTCGGTGACCACACCGGCCTTGGTCGCCACGATCACGTCACCGGCGTCGATCGCCGCACGGCGCTCCATGCCGGTGCCGACCAGCGGCGCCTCGGAGCGCACCAGCGGCACGGCCTGACGCTGCATGTTGGCGCCCATGAGCGCGCGGTTGGCGTCGTCGTGCTCGAGGAACGGGATCATCGCGGTCGCGACCGAGACCATCTGGCGCGGCGAGACGTCCATGTAGTCCACGTTGGCACCGGGGACGATCTCGACCTCGCCGCCCTTGGTCCGGCACAGCACGCGGTCCTCGGCGAACTTGCCGTCGGCCTGCAGCTCGGCGTTGGCCTGGGCGATGACGTAGCGGTCCTCGTCGTCGGCCGTGAGGTAGTTGACCTCGTCGGTGACGATGCCGTTGGTGACCTTGCGGTACGGCGTCTCCACGAAGCCGAACGGGTTGATCCGCCCATAGGTGGCGAGCGAGCCGATCAGGCCGATGTTCGGGCCCTCAGGGGTCTCGATCGGGCACATGCGGCCGTAGTGGGAGGGGTGGACGTCACGCACATCCATGCCGGCACGGTCACGCGACAGACCACCCGGGCCCAGCGCGGAGAGGCGACGCTTGTGCGTCAGGCCCGCGAGGGGGTTGTTCTGGTCCATGAACTGCGACAGCTGGGAGGTTCCGAAGAACTCCTTGATCGAGGCCACCACGGGGCGGATGTTGATCAGGGTCTGCGGCGTGATCGCCTCGACGTCCTGCGTCGTCATCCGCTCACGGACGACCCGCTCCATCCGGGACAGGCCGGTGCGGACCTGGTTCTGGATGAGCTCGCCGACCGCACGGATGCGGCGGTTGCCGAAGTGGTCGATGTCGTCGGTCTCGACGCGGACGTCGATGGCCTCACCCGCGCGCTTGCCGGGGATGGTCGCGACCTCGGCGTGCAGCGCGGCCATGTACTTGATGGTCGCCACGACGTCGGTCACCGAGAGCACCGAGTCGGTGAGCGGCGCGTCGATGCCGAGCTTCTTGTTCACCTTGTAGCGGCCGACCTTGGCGAGGTCGTAGCGCTTGGGGTTGAAGTAGAAGTTCTCGAGCAGCGACCGGCCGGCCTCGATCGTGGGCGGCTCGCCCGGGCGGATCTTGCGGTAGATGTCCAGCAGCGCCTCTTCCTCGGTGGACACGTGGTCCTTCTCGAGGGTCTCCAGCACGGCGGGGAAGTTCGCGAACTCCTCGCGGATGTCCGCCTCGGGCATGCCGAGCGCCTTGAGCAGCACGGTGACCGACTGCTTGCGCTTGCGGTCGATGCGCACGCCGACCGCGTCACGCTTGTCGATCTCGAACTCCAGCCACGCACCACGGGACGGGATGATCTTCGAGGTGAAGATGTCCTTGTCCGAGGTCTTGTCGGCCGTGCGCTCGAAGTACACGCCCGGCGAACGGACCAGCTGCGAGACCACGACGCGCTCGGTGCCGTTGATGATGAAGGTGCCGCGCTCGGTCATGAGCGGGAACTCACCCATGAAGACCGTCTGGCTCTTGATCTCACCGGTGGTGTAGTTCACGAACTCGGCCGTCACGAACAACGGCGCCGCGTAGGTGAAGTCCTTCTCCTTGCACTCCTCCGCCGTGTACTTCGGCGGCTCGAAGCGGTGGTCCCGGAACGACAGCGACATGCTGCCGCCGAAGTCCTCGATCGGGGAGATCTCCTCGAAGATCTCCTCGAGCCCGGAGGTCTCCGGGACGTCCTGACGACCTGCCGCCACAGCAGCGGCGACACGCTCCTGCCAGGCGGCGTTACCGAGCAGCCAGTCGAAGTTCTCGGTCTGCAGACCCAGAAGGTCCGGCACCTCGAGCGGCTCGTGAATCTTGGCGAAAGAGACGCGGCGAGAAGCAGTACGGTTCGCGATAGCGTCGGCGGTCGGTGCAGAAGGGGTGCGCGAGGCAGCCAAGAGGGGTCCTTCCCTGCGGATCGAGTGCACGCGCGCGGGTCTTGGCCTACCGTTCCTCTACCTGCCGTGCGTCAGGTCACCCGGGCATGGCTCGGGGACGGCGTCCGGAGGTTGAGGGGTGCAGGCACAAGCCAGCGCAAAGCGCTAGCGTAGCCAAGGATGTCAACGGTGTCCAACCGACCGTCGTGAACGGTTCAACCGGTCCACGTCCCGGGGCATTCCCCGGTCGGCGCACCCGGGTCACCGGGCGGTCAGCAGGACACGGCTGAGGCCCGCACCCCGGGGGGCACGGGCCTCAGCGCATGGGCGCCCGAGGGAGCCCGAGTGTTCAGCGGTGGGACGAGGTCACTTGAGGGTGACGGTCGCTCCGGCAGCCTCGAGAGCAGCCTTCGCCTTCTCGGCGGCCTCCTTGGTGGCGGCCTCCAGGACGGGCTTGGGGGCACCGTCGACGAGGTCCTTGGCCTCCTTGAGGCCCAGGCTCGTCAGCGCGCGCACCTCCTTGATGACCTGGATCTTCTTGTCGCCGGCAGCCTCGAGGACGACGTCGAACTCGTCCTTCTCCTCCTCGGCAGCAGCCTCGCCCGCGCCGCCGGCAGCGGCCGGAGCGGCAACCGCGGCCGGGGCCGCAGCGGTGACCTCGAAGGTCTCCTCGAAGGCCTTCACGAACTCGGAGAGCTCGATGAGGGTGAGGTCCTTGAAAGCATCGATCAGCTCGTCGGTGGTGAGCTTCGCCATGGTGGCGTGTCCTTCCTGGTTTGCCCTGCTCGCGCGAGCAGGTGGGGTGGTGTGTCGAAGAGCGGGTGAAGACCGCCCGGCCGAGGCCGGGGTCGGTCAGGCAGCCTGCTCCTCGGTCGCCCGCTTCTCGCGCAGGGCATCGATGGTGCGCACGGCCTGGGCCGAGGGCGCGGTGAAGAGGTACGCCGCCTGGTAGAGCGACGCCTTGAACGCGCCGGCCAGCTTGGCCAGCAGGACCTCGCGGGACTCGAGGTCCGCGAGCTTGGTGATGTCCGCAGCCGTCAGGGCGCGTCCGTCGAGGACACCGCCCTTGATGACGAGCTGCGGGTTGACCTTGGCGAAGTCACGCAGACCCTTGGCCGCCTCGACCGGGTCACCGGTGACGAAGGCGACGGCCGAGGGACCGGCGAGCTGGTCGTCGAGACCCTCGACGCCGGCCTGCTTGGCCGCGATGGCGGACAGCGTGTTCTTCACCACGGCGTAGCTTGCGTTGCCGCTGAGGCTCCGTCGCAGCTGCTTGAGCTGGGCGACGGTGAGCCCGCGGTACTCGGTCAGCACGACGGCCTTGGAGTCACGGAACTGCTCCGTGAGCTCTGCGACCGCGGCTGCCTTGTCCGGCCTCGCCATGGCATTCCTTCCGGTGGTGGTCCCGCACGCTGTCGGTGCGCCGTCACCCCGGACAGACGAAGAGCCCCGCGCAGGCGCGGGGCTCGGATCACAGCAGGAAGACCTGCTGGGACGAGACTCTCACCTGCGCCGGCCCCCGTACGAACGGGACTTCGGTCGCCTCCCCGTCGAGCGGGGCAGCCGACAACCTGCGGTCTTGGGCTCGGTCAGCGTACGCGAGAGACGGGGTGGGACCAAATCCGCCCGGTCGACGCACGAGGCGGGCCGAAGTCGTCACAAGCACGCCGTCAACCGCTCCTGGTGTGCAGGACCCGTGCCCACGGGCCTCGAGAGGAGCCTCCATGCCGCCGACGAGCACGAGCACCCCGGACGGTCCCGAGGTCGTGGACTGCGCCCGGTGGCTCGCCGACCAGCCCCGCCCCTCGCTCGAGGTCCGGCCCCTGCGTTACGGCCCCGCCGATCGACGACGCACCGGGCACGGCGTGCGGATCGCCCTGCTCGGAGGTCGGGTCGACACCACCCACCCCGACCTGCGACAGGCCTCGGTGACCTCCCGCACGGAGGGCAGGCACCCTGCGCCGGCCGACCCGGCAGGTCAGGCGACCGCGTGCGCGTCACTCCTCGTCGGCCAGGGCCATCAGCAGGTGCGGGGTCTGGTGCCACGCGCCGACCTCCTGGTCGCAACCGTCCTGGACCCCGACGCCCGACCCGCCGACCAGCTGGTCGTCCGGGCGGTGCACTGGGCGCTGCGCGAGGGCGCCCAGGTGATCGTGCTGCCGTTCGGACGCCGTCGACCGGGGCGCGGGGTCGCGACGACCTTGCGTGCCGCCGCCGAGGAGGGGGTCCAGGTCCTGGTCTCCGCGGGAGACCTCGGACCCGACGTGCTCACGTTCCCGGGCTCGGTCAGCGGTGTCGTGGCCGTCACGGCCCACGACGGCCGGTCCCTCCTACCGGGGTGCAGCAGCCGGGCCGACCTCGCCGCCCCCGGTCACGCCGTCCCCGCGGCCGGACCCGGCCGCACCCTCCTGCTGCGTGGCACCGGGCCGGCCACGGTGCTCGCCGCGGGTGCCTGGGCCGGACTCGCCCACGAGGTGGTCGGGCGGCGCGACCGGGGCGAAGCACACCAGCGGGACCGGTTCATCCATGCCTGAGCAGGCGGTCGCCAGGGCCTGCGACGGCTCCCGACCTGCCGCGAGGAGGCCGTGCAGCGCGGGCATGACCTGCGCCGCGACGTCGTCCCGCAGCGGGGCGAGCGAGGCGACGACAGCGCCGGCCCCCAACCGCACCAGGACACTGGCCAGGCCCAGCACCTCACCACCGGGCCGGACGCTGGCGCGCCCGACCTCGCAGGCGGACAGGACCACGAGCGACCCGGGCAGGCTCGCCCCCTCGAGCTCGTGGGCGAACAGCGGGCCGTCCGCGAGCCGCAGCCACGAGAACAAGGGGTTGTCCGCCTCGTGGTGGCCGTGCGCCGCCAGATGGACCACGTCCGCCCGGCCCAGCGCACCCGAGGCCGCGCCGCAGGTGGCCTCCTGACCCAGCCGGACGGTTGCCTGCGGCCACGACCCCGCGACCGCCACGGCCTCGTCCTGCGCATGGGCCAGCCCAGGACCCGCCAACGCCTCGACGACCCGTGAGCCTCCCCGACGACCGGGTTCCCCGTGAACCCCCTCAGGGGTGAGCTGGAGCCGCGTGGCCACGCTCGTCGCACGGCCCGCACGAGAGGGGACCAGCCCCCACGGGAGGGTCGCCATCGCACCTCCCGCGACGACGTGCAGCGGACCCTCGCAGCCGAGCGGCTCCACGAGCAGACGGTCGAGCCCGGTCAGACCGTGGACGAGAGACCTGCCGACCACCTCGCGCAGCGCGGGGGGCAGCAACGGGTTGGCTGCCGCCTGGAGGTCAGCGCGCAGCCGTCGCGCGAGCTCGTCGACCTCGTCGGCACGAGCCAGCGTGAGCAGGCGCACCCCGCCCGGGTCCAGCACGACCGCGTGGACCGCACCGCGATGGGTCACGTAGTCGGCCACGCTCAGCGACGGCCTCGCGCCCAGCACCGCCACGACGTCCCGGGCACGCGCAGCACGCGGGGCACCGACCCCGTCCCCGAGGCGCCACGAGCGCTCCCGCGCCAGCGACCTCAGCCGGGCCGCCTCGCGGGCCAGCGCGGCGCGCTGCGCGCCGGCCGCCCCGTCACCCCCGGGCTCGGCGAGGCGCTCGCGCTCGACGCACTGCCGGAGCTCGGCGAGCAGCTCGGCGAGCTCCGGGTCCGCCGGAGGACGCACCCGGACCGGACCTGCGAAGGTCGCTCGCCCGCGTTCCACGGCATCCAGGACCGCCCCAGGGTCCCCCGAGTCCAGGGCCATCGCGACGTCGACGTCCGTCAGACGGTCGGCGTGCACCGCCGCGGCGGTCACCGCCTCGACCGAGCCGAGCTGACGTCGGTGCTCGGCGAGCACCTGCTGCCCGATCCGGACGTGTCGTCGGGCCTGTGCCGGCGCGTGCTCGGCCAGCGCGAGCCCAGCCCTGACGGTACGGACCTGGACCGCCAGGGACAGCGGCTCACGACCACTGAGACGTCCCACCGCACCCAGGACCTCACGCGCGAGATCGGCTCGCCCCGCGGCGACGAAGGCCTCGGCAGCCGCGACCCGTGCCGATCGCCCCACCTCCCGAGCAGCCGGGCCGCGGGACCACACCGCATCGGCCAGCGCGGCGGCACGACGACCCGTGCTCACCAGCGAGCGCGGTGACGCACCGGAGGCGAGCTGGGTGGCGAGCTGCGCGCGGCAGACCGCCAGGTCGGCACGAGCCGTCCACCCCGGGTTCTGACGGCGCGAGAAGCGGCGTCGGGCCGATCGCGCCCATCGCAGCGCCTCGACAGGTCGCGCCGACAGGAGCGCACAGTGCGCACGGATGAGCTCGACCTGAGCGAGGTCGTACGCGAGCCTGTGCGTCGCGAAGAGGTCGGCTGCCTGAGCAAGGCACGCATCGGCCTCGGTGACCAGGCCCGCCTCGAGCAGCACCTGCGCCTGGTCGAGCAGGGCGACCGCCGGGGACCCGCCGTGGTCGATCCGCGACGCGTCGGCCATCGTGGACAGGGCCGCCGGCAGGTCACCGGCGAGGAACTCCAGGTACCCCAGGTTGTGCCGGGCCTTGAACTGCAGCAGCGGGTCGCCGATGCTCTCGGCCCGGACCGCGCAGGCCTGCAGGTCGGAGCGTGCCCGGCCCAGGTGACCCAGCTCGAGGTGCAGCGTGCCCCGGTTGAGCAGCAGGCAGCAGGCGTCGACAGGTTCCGCCTCCCTGATCCGCGCTGCCGCACGATCGAGCGCCGCGAGCGCCCGGAGGTCGTCGCCGGCGCGAAGCCAGAGCAGGCCACGCTGCCCCTGGACGGCCACCTCGAGCGCCCCGTCACCCGCTGTGCGTGCCCAGAGCTCAGCCTCGTCCAGGGCCTCCCGACTCGCGTCGACGTCGGCGCGGAGCTCGAAGTCGCTCATCACCAGACCCAGCAGCGCGCGCGCCCGGACGCGGGCGGCCTCCGGCCCATCGGGGTCGGCGGCGGCACCGACGGTCGGGTCGGCGCGGGTACCGGCGACGGCGTCGACCAGCCGCAGCGCGGCCCGGAAGCGGACCGAGGCCCGAGCCGGTCGGCCCTCGGCGTTGTGGGCGAGCCCCTGCTCGAGGGCCCGGCGCGCGGCACGCACGCGATCCCTCGGGTCGGCGACACGTCCCCCGTCGACCGGGTCGACGACGCTCATGCCTCGGGCACGAGGCCCGTCGTCGCCGTGATGGCCTTCCAGGTGTGCTCGCACCGCGCTCGGACCTGGTCGACCCACCCCCCGGCGGCTGCCGGTGCGACCTCACCCTCACGTCGCTCGAGCAGCGCGGCCGCGACCTCCCCCGCCAGCACAGGTGCTGCGAACGAGGTCCCGCTCCACACCCCGAACCCACCCCCGAAACCGTCCGGGTCGATGGTCGTCCGCCGTTCGCCGGGACCGCCCCCCGGAAGGGACCGCGAGGAGGTCGACGAGCCGTTCATCGACGTCGGCAGCGTGCTGACCACCGCGGCACCCGGCCGACGGCAGGTGACCCAGTCGCCGTCGTTGCTGATCAACGCCGTGGTGCCGTCAGGGTTGAGCGCGCCCACGCTGAGGATGGCCGGCTCGGCCCGGGTGAGCTCACCGGGATGCAGGGGCACCGGGGGCACCGCTGCCCTGTCGAGCCAGGGCGAGAACGCGGCCGGGTAGAGCGGGCGCGGGTCGGCCTCGTTGCCCGCCGAGACCACGACGGCCACG
The DNA here is from genome assembly GCF_023369855.1 of Actinotalea alkalitolerans. Classification (GTDB taxonomy): domain Bacteria; phylum Actinomycetota; class Actinomycetes; order Actinomycetales; family Cellulomonadaceae; genus Actinotalea. Next base: position 331,456 of record NZ_JAMBPP010000002.1, read on the forward strand.
CCGTGCCGCCGCAGGGCCGCCAGGCAGCGCGCGAACGGGTCGTCGAAGGCCACGTCCTGCGGACGCTCGTGGTAGTAGCCGAGCGACAGGTTCAGCACGTCGACCGGGTAGCAGCCGGGGCGTCCGAGCATCCCCAGCACGTGGAACAGCAGGAGCCTGCGCAAGGAGCGGAGCATCTCCCACTCCGAGATGATCCCCGCCCCGCCGTACAGCCGGCACGAGAGCACCACCGCGTCGGGACACCTCTGGTGGATCAGCCCGGCGATGAACGTCCCATGGCCCGCGCACGGGTCCAGCCCGCCGGTCAGCGGGAAGACCCCCATGCCGCCGTGCTCGCAGTCGCGCAGCGGGGACGAGGCGGTCGGGAAGAGCCCGATCGGCTGACCCAGCACGGTCGGGTTGCGCACCACCACGCTCTCGTCGAGCCACGGGTGGGGGCCGGTGCCGGTGTCCAGGACCGCGACCACGGGTCGCCTGGTCCCCTTCGCCGTGCGGTCGACCGTCCGGCCGGGGCCGTGACGTCGTGCGGGACGAGGACCGACCCAGGTCACCGGGCTGCGCCCTCCCCACCCGGCCGCGCCGTACTCCGCCAGGGCCCCGGCCGGGTGCGGCTGGGTGTACGGGTGCGGCTGGGTGTACGGGTGCGGCTGGGTGTAGGGATGGGGCTGGGTGTAGGGATGGGGCTGGGTGTAAGGCGCACCGTGCACCGCGGGTCCACCCGCGACGAGCACATGGTCCAGCCCCAGGGCCGCACCGCTCTTGGCCCGTCGGTCCTCGAACTCCTCCAACAGCTCCCAGGCGTCGGGCGGCTCCGACACCGTGCCGTCCGACGGCGCCAGGAGGAGCCCGTACCCCCAGGCCGCCTCGACCCCCGCCAGGACCTCCTGGTCCAGGTCCGCACGTCGCAGCAGCTCGAGGTCCTCGAGGTCACCGGGCTCGACGGTGACCGACCACCCCCGTCGCCCCGCGATCTGCTGGACGTCGTCGAGCTCGTCGCCGACCGCGCCCGGCAGTCCGGGCACGAGGAAGCGATCGGACACGTACGCCGTGGGCCGTGGCACCGGGGAACCACCCCGGCGCACCGCGGTGGCAGGGTCCAGGACCCGCAACCGCCAGTCGAGCGAGGGGCCGATGGGCTCGCCGTCACCCTTCGGGCGCGGTCGGTCGGCGGCGTCGTTGCTCATCGGTCCCCTTCCAGGACGCCCCTACCGGCGGCGGGGCTCACAGCTCGATCACCGGCGTGCTGACGGCCGGCCCTGCTCCGTCGACAGGTCGCAGCACCAGGCTCGCGGGACCGCGTGGGACATCCGGCAGCACGAACGAGCCACCGTCGTCCGACTCGGCGTGCACCGTCGCACCCGGACGGTACAGCTCGACCGAGAACCGCTGCGCCGGCGCCCCCCAGCCGTCGATCCGGACACCACCCGAAGGGGCGACCGACAGGGTGATCATGACAGTGATCGGGTCCGACGTGAAGGTGATGGTGCGCGCCTCGACGGTTCCCCGGTCCCCCGCCCCACGCACCGCAGGCACCGCGAGCTCGAGCACCCGCAGCTCGGTGACCTCCGCATGCAGCCCTTCGAGGGTCAGGGCGAAGAGCGACCTGTCGACCAGTCCCGCAGGGACCGGATCGACCCGGTCCAGGACGCGCGCCAGGGCCTCCAGCACCGCGTGGTCAGCAGCATCCATGGGCTCGTCCGGCGAGAACGTGGCGCTCATGCCTCCACCCACCTCTCATCGGCGTCGAGCAGGGCACGGAGCTTGGCCAGGCACCGCCCGCGGGTCACCCCGACGGCCGTGACCTGCATGCCGGTCACCTCGGCGATCGCCTTGTAGTCGGGCCGGTCGGCCATCGCGACGAAGCGCAGCAGCTGCTGGCACCGCTCGGGCAGCTCGAGGAACCGACGCCAGAGCGTCTGGTCACGCTCGGCCACCAGGAGCGGCTCGTCGACCGGAGGCTCGGTCGACCGGACAGCGACCGCCCGGTCGTCCTCGGGCAGCGGTGCGGTCCGGCGCAGGTCCTCGCGACGGCGACCCGACGTCCTCCAGGCGGCCCTGCGCGCACTGACCACGAGCCACTTGAGCAGGGCCTGCGGCTCGCGGATCGTCGACGTGCTGCGGACGAAGGCCAGCCAGACCTCCTGGACGACGTCCTCGGCGTCGTCACGGTCGACCCCCTGCCCGCGCACGATGTGCCACAGCAGGGGCGTCGCCTCCTGGACCAGCTCGGCCAGGAGGTGAGGGTCGCCCGCCCGGTAGGACTCGAGGGCGGCCGCGGCCCTGCCTCCCAGGCTGGTGCTCGCGACGTCGGCCTCCTCCGTGGTACCACCCGCAGTCCGGTTCACCGACCTGGCCCTTCGCCGATCCGCCGGGCCTCCGACACTACGGCGCCCGCTCGGGCCTCCACAACCGTGCTATCCACCACTCGAGCCTCCCGACCCGCACCGGGCGGGGCGTGCTGTCGCACACCTCGATCGCGCCCGTCACCCCTCAGGAGCACACGCGAGCGGTTCTGTGACGATCTTGGCCGACCGGATTCTGCCCGTCCGTCGGCCGGGGGCGGACCGCGACCACGCCCATCCACCCGCACCACGGCTCCGAACCTCGCACGAGACGTGCCACCGGCTCGCCGCACCCGGTACGTGACAGCCGGCACGTGCCCCTCTGCGAGGAGACCCCGATGACCGCCACCCACCCTCGACCGACGCTCGCGTGGGCGACCTGCACGGTCGCCGGAGCCGGCCTCGTCGACCTCACCCTCGGCGTCCGGCTCCTCGGGGGCTCCCCGGGGTGGGGCCTGGCGCTGGTCGGGCTCGGAGTCGCGCAGGTGCTGTGGGCCGCCGCGACCCTGGCCCGCGCCCGCCCGCTGCTGGCCCGCACCGCGCTGACCACCCTCGTGATCGCGGCGGGTGGCTGGTCCGTCGTGGTCCTCCAGGGCCTGGGACCGGTCGGTCCCGCCGGGGCCGGCCGGGTCAGCTCGGCCGACGCGAGCGTCGTGGGGCTGCAGCTCCTCGGACTCGTGGGCCTGGCCGTGGTGCACCGCCGGACGGTCGTCCGCACGGGCGCCCTCGGAGCGCAGGGGCGGGGTGTCAGGGACCGACACCACCTCAGGAACCTGATCGGCTGGGTCCTCGCCGCGGGAGTGGCCACCGCCATCACCACCCCGGCCCTGACCATCGGCCCGGGCACCACGCCGTCAGGCCCCACCAGCGAGGTCCGGGCCCCCTCGGGCCCCGGGGTCGGGGCGCCCACGACGACGGCGCCACCTGCGGACCACGCAGGGCACTGACCGCGGCCCCCGTCCGCTCACGGCGCTGCGCCCCCGGCCCGTCGCGGACGCAGAAGAGCCCGGCAGCAGCAGCTACCGGGCTCTTCGCGCGAACAGGGTGAGGTCAGCCCTCGTCGCTCTCCTCGGTGAGGTTGCGCGTCTTGTTCTGGTCGAGCGGGATGCTCGGCCCCATGGTCGTGGTCACCACGGCCTTGGAGATGTACCGGCCCTTGGACGACGACGGCTTGAGCCGCAGCACCTCGTCGAGCGCGGCCGCGTAGTTCTCGACCAGCTGGATGTCGGTGAACGACGCCTTACCGATGATGAAGTGCAGGTTCGCGTGCTTGTCGACACGGAACTCGATCTTCCCGCCCTTGATCTCCGCGACAGCCTTCGCGACATCCATCGTCACGGTGCCCGTCTTGGGGTTCGGCATGAGTCCGCGCGGACCCAGGACCTTGCCCAGACGACCGACCTTGCCCATGAGGTCAGGGGTCGCGACGGCCGAGTCGAAGTCGGTGTAGCCGGCGGCGACCTTCTCGATGAGCTCGTCACCACCGACCTCGTCGGCACCTGCGGCACGAGCCTGCTCGGCACGCTCACCGGTGGCGAAGACCAGGACCCTGGCGGTCTTGCCGGTGCCGTGCGGGAGGTTGACGGTGCCGCGGACCATCTGGTCCGCCTTGCGGGGGTCGACACCGAGGCGGAAGGCCACCTCGACGGTCGCGTCGTACTTGGTGACGGAGGTCGACTGGGCGAGGCGGATGGCCTCGAGCGGCGGGTAGAGCCGCTCCCGGTCGATCGTCGCTGCTGCGTTGCGGTATGCCTTGCTGTGCTGTGCCATCTGCTTCTCCTCGGTCAGGCAGTCGTGGTCGTCGGGCCACAGCGGGCCCTGCCACTGGGGTCGTCAGGGACCGATCAGTCCTTGACGGTGATGCCCATGGAACGGGCGGTGCCGGCGACGATCTTCATCGCGGCGTCGATGTCGTTCGCGTTGAGGTCCTCGAGCTTGGTCTGGGCGATCTCCCGGACCTGGTCGGAGGACAACGACGCGACCTTGGTGGTGTGCGGCGTCGGCGAACCCTTCGCCACACCGGCAGCCTTCTTGATCAGCTCGGCGGCCGGGGGGGTCTTGGTGATGAAGGTGAAGGAGCGGTCCTCGTAGACCGTGATCTCCACCGGCACGACGTCCCCGCGCTGCGACTCGGTCGCAGCGTTGTACGCCTTGCAGAACTCCATGATGTTGACGCCGTGCTGACCCAGCGCAGGGCCGATGGGCGGCGCCGGCGTGGCAGCCCCAGCCTTGATCTGGAGCTTGATCAGGCCGGAGACCTTCTTCTTCTTGGGAGGCATGTCGGGTCCTTAGGTGGTGACTACTTCTGGGGTGGGCGCCGCGCGACGTCCACGGAGACGTCCGATCAGATCTTGGCGACCTGGTTGAACGACAGCTCGACCGGGGTCTCCCGGCCGAAGATGGAGACGAGCACCTTGAGCTTCTGACCCTCGGCGTTGATCTCGGAGATCGTCGCGGGAAGGGTGTCGAACGGGCCGTCGGTGACCGTGACCGACTCGCCGACCGTGAAGTCGACGGTGATCTCGGGGGTGGAGCTGGCCTTGGCCTGCTCGGCAGCCGTCGGCGCGAGCGTCGGTGCGAGCATCGAGAAGACCTCGTCGAGCGTGAGCGGGACGGGCTGGTGGGTGTGCCCGACGAAGCCCGTGACGCCCGGGGTGTGGCGGACCGCGCCCCAGGACTCGTCGGTGAGGTCCATCCGCACCAGCACGTACCCGGGGATGCGCACCCGGCGCACCACCTTGCGCTGAGCGTTCTTGATCTCGGTGACCTCTTCCATGGGGACCTCCACCTGGTGGATGTAGTCCTCCATGTTCAGGCTCTGGGTCCGGTTCTCGAGGTTCGCCTTGACCCGGTTCTCGTAGCCCGCGTACGAGTGGATGACGTACCACTCGCCCGGCTGACGCCGCAGCTCGGCCTTGTAGGCGACGACCGGGTCGACCTCCTCGTCCTCGTCAGGGACGGCGTCGGGCGCGGCCTCGTCAGACACGCCGTCCTCGGACGTCTCGTCGCCCTCGGACGTCTCGTCAGCCGGCGCAGGGTCGACCTCGACGGGTGCGACGTCGTCGGCACCGACGGCGTCGTCCGAGGTCGGCGTCTCGTCGCTCTCGACCATCGACGTCTCGTCGTGCTCGGTCGGCTCCAGGGACTCCTGCGACACGGGCTGGACCTGCTTTCTGCTGGCTTGTCTGTCTTGTGGTCTGCGGTGGTGCGTCGTGCTGGGGACCGGCGAGGCGGGGCCCGGCCGACCGGGGTCAGCCGCCGAAGATCCAGCCGACCGCGGTCCCGATGACCAGGTCGAGACCCGTGACGTAGGCCATCACGACCGCGACGAACACCAGGACGACCGAGGTGTAGGTCAGGAGGTCCGACCGCGTGGGCCGGACGACCTTCTTGAGCTCGGCGACGACCTGGCGCACGAAGACCGCGATGCGCGCGAACAGGCCACGGCGTGCCGGCTCACCGCCGTGCGCCGACCGTTCGCCGCCGCGCCCCGTGCCCTCGGCACCGGATGCGGCCGCCTGTGCGGAATCGCTCACCGTTCGTCCCTACGTCTCGTCGTCACCAGCAGTCCGCTGGGTCGTACCTGGTCTGTGCAGGGCAGGAGGGACTCGAACCCACAACCGCCGGTTTTGGAGACCGGTGCGCTACCAATTGCGCCACTGCCCTTCGGTCGTGACGCCCCTCGTCCGCACACCGCCCGACTGGTCGAGGTCTCCCCCGCCCGACGCCGGGCATGCCGCATCATGGTGGACGTCAACCACCAGCGGTCGAGTGTACGTGGTTCCGCGGCATGGGTCGAACACAGGGTCCGACCCCCGGGCGGTCCCTGGGGTCGTCGATGCCTCTCTGACAGTATGGAGCGGTGAGCCAGACGCCAGCCACCCCGGTCCCCACGCCCGCCCCCCGCCGCCGTGTCTCGGCCCGCATCGGCGCCATCGCGGAGTCCGCGACCCTCGCCGTGGACGCCAAGGCCAAGGCCCTCAAGGCTGCCGGACGCCCGGTCATCGGCTTCGGAGCCGGAGAGCCCGACTTCCCGACCCCGGACTACATCGTCGAGGCGGCGATCGCGGCGGCGAGCGTGCCGGCCAACCACCGCTACACCCCCGCGGCCGGGCTGCCGGTGCTCCGTGAGGCGATCGCTGCCAAGACCCTGCGCGACTCGGGCTACGAGATCAGCCCGCAGCAGGTGCTGGTCACCAATGGCGGCAAGCAGGCCGTCTACCAGTCGTTCGCGACGATCGTCGACCCGGGCGACGAGGTCCTGCTGCCGGCCCCCTACTGGACCACCTACCCCGAGGCGATCCGTCTGGCCGGGGGCGTGCCGGTCGAGGTCTTCGCGGGCGCCGACCAGGGCTACCTGGTCACGGTCGAGCAGCTCGAGGCCGCGCGCACCGAGCGCACCAAGGCTCTGCTGTTCTGCTCGCCGTCCAACCCCACGGGCGCGGTCTACAGCCCCGAGCAGACCGCCGAGATCGGACGCTGGGCCCTCGAGCACGGCATCTGGGTGATCACCGACGAGATCTACGAGCACCTGGTCTACGACGAGGCCGTCTTCACCCCGATGGTCCGTGCCGTGCCCGAGCTCGCCGACACCACGATCGTGCTCAACGGTGTCGCCAAGACCTACGCGATGACCGGCTGGCGGGTCGGCTGGATGATCTCCCCCCTGGACGTCACCAAGGCCGCGACCAACCTCCAGTCCCACCTGTCCTCGAACGTGGCCAACGTGTCCCAGCGGGCCGCCGTCGCCGCACTGACCGGCGACCTGTCCGCGGTCGACCTCATGCGCACAGCGTTCGACCGGCGCCGGCGCACCATGGTCGAGATGCTCTCGGCGATCGACGGCGTCCACTGCCCGACACCCCAGGGCGCGTTCTACGCCTACCCGAGCGTCGAGGGCCTGCTCGGGCGGACGATCCGTGGCGTCACGCCCACCACCTCGGCCGAGCTCGCCGCGGTGATCCTCGACGAGGTCGAGGTCGCCGTGGTCCCGGGTGAGGCCTTCGGCCCGAGCGGCTACCTGCGCCTCTCCTACGCGCTCGGCGACGACGACCTGGTCGAGGGCGTCACGCGGCTGCAGACCCTGCTGGGCGAGGCCCGCTGACCACCGGCGTCCACCGGTCGGTGGACGCCGGGTTCCACCCCTCAACCGTTCCCCGCGGGCGTCCGGGTGCGACAGGCTGGAGCCATGTCCACAGAACCCGCGGTCCACGTCCGTGACCTGCACAAGCACTACGGGCCCAAACGCGCCGTCGACGGTCTCGACCTCACCGTCGACCAGGGCGAGATCTTCGCCGTGCTCGGCCCCAACGGCGCCGGCAAGACCACCACGATCGAGATCCTGGAGGGGTACCGGCACCGCGACCGCGGCGAGGTCACGGTGCTCGGGCAGGACCCCCAGCACGCCGGCCGAGAGTGGCGCAGCCGCGTCGGCATCGTCCTGCAATCGGCCAACGACCAGGCCGAGCTCACGGTCGACGAGCTCGTGCGGCACTTCGCGCTGTACTACTCCGCGTCCCGCGACCCCCAGGAGGTCATCGCTGCCGTCGGCCTGACCGACAAGGCGCGCACCCGCACCCGCCAGCTCTCGGGCGGGCAGCGTCGACGGCTCGACGTGGCGCTGGGGATCGTCGGGCGCCCCGAGCTGCTCTTCCTCGACGAGCCGACCACCGGCTTCGACCCCGAGGCACGCCGGTCCTTCTGGGACCTGATCTCGGGGCTGCGCGACGAGGGGACCACGATCCTGCTCACCACGCACTACCTCGAGGAGGCCGAGCACCTCGCCGACCGGTGCGCCGTGGTGCGCGATGGTCGCGTGGTGGCCCTCGACTCACCCGCCGCCCTGGGTGACCGCGCCGCGCGCCAGGCCGTGGTGCGCTGGACGCAGGACGGACTCGTCCGGCAGGAGGCGACCGACCACCCGACCGCACTGGTGGCCGCGCTGGCCGCCCAGCAGCCCTCGGGAGAGGTCCCGGGCCTGGAGGTGGTGCGCCCCAGCCTCGAGGACGTCTACCTCTCCCTGATCGGCGAGCCGGTCACGAACGAGCCGGACCTGGTGCTGGCCCTCGACGGGGTCTCCACCGACCACCACCCGAGCGCGGAGGCCCTGCGATGACCGTCACCCCGTCCACCCGAGCGACGGACCGGGCGAGCCGGACCGTCACCCTGCCCTCGACCCTCGCGCTGAGCCTCGCCCGCACCCAGATCGAGCTGCGCCAGTTCTTCCGCGAGCGCGACGCCGTCGTCTTCATCTTCGCCTACCCGGTGATCATGCTCGCGATCTTCGCCTCGGTCTTCGGCCAGGACGGTACGACGGTCGGCCCCGAGCCGGGCATCCCGTTCGGGCAGTACTTCCTGCCCGGGATGGTCGCGACCGGCGTGCTCCTGTCGAGCTTCCAGAACCTGGCGATGTCGATCGCCGTCGAGCGGGACGAGGGCGGCCTCAAGCGGCTGCGGGGTACGCCGATGCCCCCGACGGCGTACTTCCTGGGCAAGGTCGGCTCGGTGCTGGTCACCTCGCTCGCCCAGGTCGCCATCCTGCTCGTCGTGGCCTCGACGCTGTTCGGCATCGACCTGCCCACCACGGCGGACCGTTGGGTCACCTTCGCCTGGGTGTTCGCGCTCGGCACGGCCTCGGGTGCGGTCTGCGGCGTCGCGTTCTCCTCGGTGCCCCGATCGGGCAAGAGCGCCTCGGCCGTGGTCACCCCCATCGTCCTGGTGCTGCAGTTCATCTCAGGGGTGTTCTTCACCTTCCCCTCGCTTCCGCTGTGGATGCAGCAGGTGGCCGCGCTGTTCCCGCTCAAGTGGATGGCTCAGGGGATGCGGTCGGTCTTCCTGCCCGAGTGGGCCGAGCAGATGGAGCCGGCCGGTGCGTGGGAGCACCCCATGACCGCGGCCGTGCTCGCCGGGTACCTCGTGCTGGGACTCGTGCTCGGCATCCGCACCTTCCGGTGGAAGCGCCGTGACGACGGCTGAGAACCAGACGGCCGAGACCCACCCGGCAGGCGGCGTGCTGTCCGAGCGCGCCGCCTTCTGGGCGCGCGCGCTGCGCTGGTGGGACATCGCCTTCTACGTGATGGTGCTGATCGCCGTCGGAGCACTCGCCACCGGCTCGTCCACCGGTGACCTGCGGGTCGAGCTCGGGGGCCTGGCCGCACTGGTGGTGGCCTACACGCTGGTCGGACGACGCGCCGCGCGCACCGCGAGCACCACCCTGGCGGTGCTGTACCTGGTGATCCTGGTGGTCGCGGTGACCGTGATCGTCCGGGCGAACCCTGCCGGGACGGTGATGCTCTTCATCGCCTTCAGCCAGATCTGGTTCTTCGCCGAGACCCGTCGCCTCGGCGTGCTGGCATGCACCGCGCTGACCGTCGGGGTCTTCGGTGCCCTCGCGCTGCGCGAGGAGGTGCTCACCACCTCCGTGGTGGCCGATCTCGCCACGCAGGCGGGGATGGTGCTGGCCTTCGGCGTCCTGCTGGGGCTGTGGGTCACCCAGATGGCCGAGCAGAGCGAGGAGCGCGCCGACCTGCTCGAACGCCTCGAGGCTGCCCAGGCCGAGCTCGGCCGGTCGCACCACGCCGAGGGGGTCGCGGCCGAGCGCGAGCGGCTCGCGCGCGAGATCCACGACACCCTCGCCCAGGGGTTCACGAGCATCGTGATGCTCGCGCAGACCGCGGACGCCGACCTGCACCGCGGGGACGCCGAGCACGCCCGAGAGCGGGTCGAGCTGATCGAGGCGACCGCGCGGGACAACCTCGCCGAGGCGCGCGCCCTCGTCGCGGCCTTCTCACCGGTGAGCCTGCAGGGCTCGACCCTGGTCGAGGCCATCGAGCGGCTCGCCGAGCGTTTCGGTGCCGAGACGGGCGTCGAGGTCGAGGTCGCCCAGGTCGCCGACGGCGCCGCCGTCGCCGCGCTGAGCCGCGCCCAGGAGGTGATCCTGCTGCGCGCCGCGCAGGAGGCGCTGTCGAACGTCCGGCGTCATGCCGACGCGCGGCACGTCCGCCTGGTGCTGCGGGCCAACCTGGGCCTGCCGGACGACGGCACGGCGGGCACGGTAGGCACGGCGGCTGAGGCCTCGCGCCCCACCGTCGAGCTCGAGGTGGTCGACGACGGTCGAGGCATCCCCGACGGGACCTCCGAGGGCTTCGGGATGCGCGGGATGCGCGAGCGGGTGACCTCGGGCGGCGGGCGGCTCGCGGTGAGCGCCGGCCTCCGCGGCGGCACCCATGTCAGGGTGACCCTGCCCACCGCGCGCGAGCCTGCGACGCCCACCCCACGCACCGTGGGTCCTGAACCAGCCACGCAGACCGACACCGACCCGGAGCGACCATGAACCCCCTGCGAGTGCTCGTCGTCGACGACCACCCGGTCGTGCGCGCCGGGCTGGTCGGGCTGCTCGCGGGTGAGCCCGACCTGTCGGTGGTCGGCGAGGCGGGCGACGGCGCCGAGGCGCTCGCACAGGCCGAGGCGCTGCGGCCCGACGTCGTGCTGATGGACCTGCGGATGCCGGTGATGGACGGGGCCACCGCCACAGGGCGCATCGTCGCGACCGTCCCCGGGGTCCGGGTCGTGGTCCTGACCACCTACGAGACCGACACCGACATCCTGCGGGCGGTCGAGGCGGGCGCCACCGGCTACCTGCTCAAGGACACCCCGCGGGACCAGCTCGTCGACGGTGTGCGCGCCGCCGCGCGCGGCGAGACCGTGCTCGCCCCGTCGGTCGCCCGACGCCTCGTCTCGCAGGTCCGCAGCAGCCACGAGCGGTTGACGCCCCGGGAGCTCGAGGTCCTCGCGAAGGTCGCCCGCGGCGGCAGCAACGCCCAGATCGGCCGCGACCTGTTCATCACCGAGGCCACCGTCAAGACGCACCTGCTGCGCATCTTCGCCAAGCTCGGGGTCGACGACCGCACGCGAGCCGTGACGGTCGCCCTCGAGCGCGGCATCCTCACCGCCCCGTGAACAGCGCGACACCGTGACCATCCGGCCGTGAGGTGAGGCCGGTCTGGTCCGCAGGGGCCAGGGACCTCTCATCCGGCTCTCATCGAGAGGCTCGATACTGGTCCGATGACCCGGGTGAACGCCGTCGCCGGCCGGACGACCGAGCGGCCCCGCCTGACGGTACGCGCGCGGTTCGTGACTGCTGCGGTCACCCTCGCCGCGCTCGGCATGGTCATCGCCGGGGGCACCGCCTACCTGCTGCAGCGTGAACGGGTCGACGTGCTCATCGACGACTCCCTGACCCGCAACGTCGAGGAGTTCCGCCAGCTCGCCGTCAACGGCGTCGACCCGTCCACGGGCGCCGGGTTCACCACGGTGCGCGACCTGCTGTACGTCGCGCTCCAGCGCACCGTGCCGGCCGCGAACGAGGGCATGCTGGCTGTCGTCGACGGCGAGGTGCCCTTCCGTGCCATCGACGCCGTCCGGCTCCGGCCCGAGCGGGTACCCGAGCTGGTCGCCGCTGCGGTCGCCGCGCAGCAGGACGACGTCGTCAGCCTGGGCTCGGTCGACGCCCAGGGGACGACCTACCGGTACGCGACCATCCCGGTCACCGTGCGTGGGGACACCAGTGCCGGCGTGCTGGTGTTCGCCTTCGACCGGCAGGCCGAGCACGCCGAGCTGGTGCGGACGTACCGCACGTTCGCCCTGGTGGCGCTGGGGTGCCTCGCGGTCCTCGCCCTGGTCGGTTGGGTGGTGGCCGGGCGCCTGCTCGCGCCGATCCGTCTGCTGCGGCGCACGGCCCAGCGGATCAGCGACTCCGACCTGTCCGACCGGATCCCCGTGCAGGGCACCGACGACCTGTCCGACCTGGCCCGCACGGTCAACTCGATGCTCGACCGGCTCGAGCGGGCGTTCCGGTCCCAGCGCGAGCTGCTCGACGACGCGGGCCACGAGCTCCGGACCCCGCTGACGATCATCCGGGGCCACGTCGAGCTGATGGACACCGACGACCCCGCCGACGTGGCAGACACGCGGACCCTGGTGCTCGACGAGCTGGACCGCATGCACCGTCTGGTCGAGGACCTCGTGGTGCTGGCCACCGCCGACCGACCGGACTTCGTGCGGCCCGCCCCCACCGACGTGGGCCTGCTGACCGACGACGTCCTGGACAAGGCCCGCACGCTGGGAGGCCACCGGTGGGTCGTGGAGGGTCGCGCCGAGGGAACCGTCGTGCTCGACGCCCAGCGCATCACCCAGGCGTGGCTGCAGCTGGCCGCCAACGCGGCGAAGTTCGCCCCACCCGGCAGCACGGTGCGGCTGGGCAGTGCACTCGATCGTGGCAGGCTGCTGCTGACCGTCCACGACACAGGTCCGGGGGTGCGCGCCGAGGACGCCCAGCGGATCTTCGAGCGCTTCGCGAGGGGCCAGGCCGGACGGGGGGTCGACGGCGCCGGGCTGGGGCTGCCGATCGTGGACGCCATCGCTGCGGCGCACGGAGGCGTCGCCCGGGTGGACCCGACGCCCGCGTCGTCGACCCCCGGTCCCGACCGAGCCGGACCGGGTGCACGCTTCACGATCGACCTGCCGCTGGCTGCCGTGCCCGCACCGAGCGTCGCTGCACCCTCGGACGGTGCGCCCTCGGACGGTGCGCCCACCCCGGACGGAGCGCCACCCAGCTTCCCGCCCGCCGTCCTGCCCGCCACCGAGGGAGCCCCGTGAGCCAGATCCTGATCGCCGAGGACGAGGGGCGCATCGCCTCGTTCGTCGCCAAGGGCCTGCGGGCGGCCGGGTACTCCCCCGTGGTCGTCGACACCGGACGCGAGGCCTACGACCTGGCGCAGAGCGGTGAGGTCGACCTCCTGGTGCTCGACCTGGGCCTGCCCGACCAGGACGGCTTCACCGTCCTGCGCCGGCTGCGGGAGGCTCGCAGCACGCTCCCGGTCATCATCCTCACCGCACGCAGCTCGGTGACCGACACCGTCGCGGGCCTCGAGGGTGGCGCCGACGACTACATGACCAAGCCGTTCCGCTTCGAGGAGCTCCTGGCCCGGGTGCGGCTGCGGCTGCGCTCGGAGGGAGGCGGTGGAGAGGCCACCCTGCTGAGCCTGGGCCGGCTGAGCCTGGACCTGCGGACCCGGCGCGCACGGGTCCTCGAGCGGGAGGTCGACCTGTCCGCACGCGAGTTCGCGCTCGCCGAGGCCTTCCTGCGCAACCCCGGGCAGGTCCTGAGCCGCGAGCAGCTCCTCTCGCGGGTGTGGGGCTACGACTTCGACCCGGGGTCCAACGTGGTGGACGTGTACGTGCGGTACCTGCGTCGCAAGATCGGCGCCGACCGGGTCGAGACGGTCCGCGGGATGGGCTACCGCCTGGTCGACCCCGACCACGCCCCCGACCCCGCAGAGCGATCCGCCAGCACCCCCACCTGACACCCCTCCCCATGGGCCCACGCCCCTGAGCACGGGCCCACGTCCGAGATCGGGCTTTCCGTCGTCTCCCGGGTGCGGGAAGCGACGGAAAGCCCGATCTCGACCTTCGGGCGGGCGGGTCAGTCGGCGGAGTCCGCGCTCGGCGGGGAGTCCGGGCTGGCGGGCGAGTCGGGGCTGGGCGGGGAGTCGGGGCTCGGCGGGCTCGGGGCCGACGCCGGGGTCGGGGCCGACGCCGGGCTGGGGGGTGAGACCGGTGAGGGAGCCGACGCCGGGGACGCGGGCGACGGGGCCGACGCCGGGGAGTCGGGGGTCACGGGCGACTCGGCGGACTGGGCGGTCACCGTGGAGATCGCGCTGCCCGCGCTCAGGGTGGTCGGCGAGATCCGCGAAGGGCTGGTCGGCGTCGCGGTCGGACCTGTGGTCACCGAGGTCCCGACCTCGCGCGGGCCGGGGTCGGTGAAGGGACCCGCCCCGACCGCGGCTGCACCACCGACACCCAGAGCACCCAGCGCCCCGGTCACGATGAAGACCTTGCGTGCGTTCATGGTCGTTCTCCTTCGTCTGTGCGGACGAGCTGTCCGGCCGCGTGCTGATCAGCCTGGTGCGGCCGGATGAGAGCAGCAGGACGCGCCGATGAGAGGTCTCTCAGACGACGGGCGTCCTCGAGCCAGCCTCGGACGACGTCGAGGCGCCGGCCCGCGTCGTCGGTCCAGCCCGGCCCCTCCTCCCCTGCGTGGGTGCGGGCGCCGGCCACGAGGGACAGCGCGACCGCTGCGGCGCGGGCCCGGAGCGCGACCGGGTCGACACCCCGCTCCATCACCGCGACCCAGCGGGGGAGGATCCGCGGCACGTGACGGTAGGCCCCGGGGGCAAGGGCCGGGAGCACGCTCAGGTGGCCGAGGAGGCACGCGAGATCGTCGACCCGGTGCCCGGGACCTGCCGAGTCCACGTCGAGCAGACCGGTCACCTCGGCGCCGGTGAGCAGGAGGTTCGCGCCGTGCAGGTCGCCGTGGGTCGCCACCACGGGCCCCGGGTCGGCCCCGGCCACCATCCCGGCGACCTCGCGACCCAGGCCGAGGATCTCCTCCCGCCGGCCGGGCACGGCGACGGCGGCCGCGTGGGCGTACGACTCGACCCGGTCGGACCACGAGGGACGCCGCGGCAGCCCGACGAGCTCGCGCGGGAGGCGGTCCAGCAGGTCCAGGACCAGGTGGGGCGAGACCTGGGAGGCGCCATCGGCGGCGAGCGAGACGATCAGTGGCCGACCCTCGAGCACGTCGAGCCGGATCAGCCCGTCGGCGTGCACGGTGGCCGGCGCGACCGGCAGTCCGGCCGCGGCCAGCAGCCGGTGGCGGGCGTGCAGGTCCGCCGCGACATGCGGGCGGACGACCTTGAGGTACGCGGCGCGGCCCGGCGAGGTCGCGCGCAGGACCGCGCGACGCAGGGGCCGGTAGGTCACCAGGTCCAGGGTGGTCGTCGCCGGATCGGTCCCGAGCAGCGCTGCCACGTGCGTCACGTCCGAGGCCGCGACCAGACCGGGGAGGGCAGGGTCGGCGGGGTGGCGCCAGACGTGCAGGGTCCGACCCTCGTGCAGGACGGTGGTCGACGTGGCGACGGTGGGCACGGGCGCCGTGGTGCCCAGGAGGTACTCGCTGCCGCGTGCCGCCCCGGACTCCCAGTCCACACGCCAGCCCACGGTGACGCCGACGCCCGGGCGGTGGTGCACCTGGTGGACCGACCATGCGGTGAGCCTGACCCCCTCGGCCTCCAGGACCGCGTGCAGCAGCTCTCCCGCGGCAGGCCCGGCGAGCAGGTCGACGTCAGCCGCCTCGTCGACCGCACCTCCCAAGTCGACCGCACCCCCCGACGCGACAGGCTCGCCCCACCCCCGCGTCACGACCGATCCAGGGATGAACACCCGCCCAGCATCACCACCCACAGTGAGAACCCCAAGAGACCACGATGAGAAACCTCTCATCCGCCCCTCGCTCGACCCGGCACGGTGCGGCCGAGGTTGGGCTTTCCGTCGCTTTCCACGTGTGGAAAGCGACGGAAAGCCTGATCTGGATCGTCGTGAGGGCCAGGTGGTGAGGGGTGGCCTGTTCGGTGGGCTGGCACACTTGCCCCGATGCGCGACCTCGTCGACCTGCCCAAGGCGCACCTGCACCTGCACTTCACCGGATCGATGCGCCCGGCGACCCTGCGCGACCTCGCGACCGCGCGCGGGATGCGGCTGCCGGCCGCCCTGCTCGACGGGGACCCGCTGCGGCTGCCGCCGGGTGACCGCGGCTGGTTCCGCTTCCAGCGCCTCTACGACGCAGCCCGGGCCTGCGTGCGTTCCGAGGCCGACATGCGGCGGATCGTCGCCGAGGCCGCGGCCGACGACGCCGCGGAAGGGTCGGGACGGCTCGAGATCCAGGTCGACCCGACCTCCTACGCCCCGTTCGTGGGGGGACTCACCCCCGCGCTGGAGATCGTGCTGGACGAGGCGAGGTCCGCGAGCACGGCCACGGGGGTCGAGGTCGGGGTGGTCGTCGCCTCCTCACGGATGCGCCACCCGCTCGAGGCCCGCACCCTCGCGCGTCTCGCGGCCCGGTATGCGGGCGACGGGGCGGGGCAGGTGACGGGCTTCGGGCTGAGCAACGACGAGCGCCGGGGAGCGACTGCGGAGTTCGCGCCGGCGTTCGCGATCGCGCGGCGTGCCGGTCTGGCGTCGGTGCCGCACGGGGGCGAGCTGCTCGGGCCGCGCCACGTGAGCGAGGTGCTCGAGCACCTCGTGCCGGACCGGCTCGGTCACGGGGTGCGCTCGGGCGAGGACGACCGGGTGCTGGACGACGTGGTGCGGCGGGGGGTGGCTCTCGAGGTGTGCCCGGCGTCGAACGTCTCGCTCGGGGTCTACGCCGCGGACGACCAGGTGCCGTTGCGGCGACTCGCCCGGGCAGGGGCGACCGTGGCCCTGGGTGCGGACGACCCGCTGCTGTTCGGGTCCCGGCTGGTCGCGCAGTACGAGGCGGCACGCACGGTGCACGGCTTCGACGACGCTGCGCTCGCCGAGCTGGCGCGCGGGTCGGTGCGGGCCTCGCGAGCCACCGGCGAGACGCGCTCCCGGCTGCTGGCAGGGATCGACGCATGGCTCGCCGCACCTGACGAGGGGTCCGCACCCGGAGTCGGGGGCGGGGCGGTGCCCCGCGACACGGCGGCGGCCGACGGCGTGACAGCGCGGGACGGGGCCGCGAACCGGGGTTGACAACCACCGCGGCACCCGCCAATGTGTCAATCACTCAATACATTGACTGATGGGTGGCACCGTGCGCATCGTCTCGATCCTCGTCCCGGCCCTCCTGGTGGGCCTCGGGGCGACCCTCGCCGGGCTCGTCGTGGCCCTCGCCCGCAGGCCCGAACCCTCGCCCTCGCAGGCGGCCGAGGCAGCGCGCCGCCACGCGACCGTGGTGAGCGTCATCGCCTGGCTCGCCGGGGTCCTCAGCCCCGCGCTCGTGCTGGCGGCGCTCTCGCCTGCCCTCGCCTCGTGGGGCGGTCCGCTCAGCGTGGGGGTCGCGGCCGGACTGCTGCCCGCCACCGTGGGACTGGTCTTCATCGGCGTCCACGCGGTGGGCGAGCTGACCTGGCCCCGGCCGACCGGTGCCGTCCGGCGTGCCCCGCTGACCCCCCGGACCATGACCGACGTCGCCCCGCGTCGCCTGCGACGGGCCCTCCTGCTGTGGTCGGGTCTGCTGGTGCTCGCGCTGCTGGTCTTCGGGGTGATGGCCGACGAGGGTCGACGGGTCAGCCGGACCTTCCCCGAAGGGAGCTCGGGGGCGAGCCCCTTCCCCGGATGGTTCTACGGGGTGCCGCTGCTGGTCGGGGTGGCGGTCGTCCTGCTCGCCACGGTCGGCGTGCTGCGCCTGATCGCGGCCAGACCCGCGGTCATGGACGCGGCCCCCGAGTGGGATCTGGGCCTGCGCCGGCTCTCGGCGCACCGGGTGCTGCGCGGGGCCCAGCTGGTCGTCGGGCTGACCCTTGCCGGGGTGCTGGTGGTGGCCGGTCAGGCGATTCGCTCGATCGGGTCAGCGGTGGGCTCGGTGGGTGCCGTCCCGCTCGGCGCGAGCCCTGCCTACACCACGGGGGGGACCGTCGTCGCCGTGCTGGCCGTCCTCGTCGCCGGGGCCTGCGTGGCCCTCGCCGCGACGCCGGGTCGAGCGCCGCAGACGCCGTCGGACCAGGCAGCGCCCCGCCCGACGAGCGACGCGGACCGCCCCGCGTGAGCCTTCAGGTCGAGGTGGACCTCGGCTCGGGAGTCCCGCCCTACGAGCAGATCAGGCTGCAGGTCCTGGCCCACGTCTCGGCCGGCCGCCTCCGGGTGGGCGACCGGCTGCCCACCATCCGCGCCCTGGCCACCGACCTCGGTGTGGCCCAGGGCACGGTCGCCCGCGCCTACCGCGAGCTCGAGAGCACCGGGGTGGTGACCACGCGACGCCGGACCGGGACCGTCGTCGCGCACGGGACGACCGGCGCGCAGGACACCCTGCGGACGGCGGCGGACCACCTGGTCCGCGCCGCACGAGCCGCCGGTCTGGCCGACGACGACGTGCTCGACCTCGTCCGGGGTGCGCTGCTGGCCGGACCGGGCTGATCGGGCGCCGGGCGGGTCAGAGGGTGCAGCCGACGAGCACGGGCTCGGGCTCGAGGGTCACGCCGTAGGTGTCGCGCACCCCGTCACGTACCGTGCGCGCCAGCGCGAGCAGCTCGGCGGTGCTCCCACCCCCCCGGTGGGTCAGGGCCAGCGCGTGCTTGGTCGACAGGCCCACCGGACCGGGGAGCCCGAACCCCTTGCCGAAGCCCGCGTGCTCGATCAGCCAGGCAGCACTGGTCTTGACCACCGACCCGTCCACCGCCCCGAGGCTCGGCCCGGTCGTGCGCTCGGGGCGGGCGGACCGCACCGGGTACCGAGGAGCACCCTCGGGCAAGCCGTCGGCGAGTGCGGCCGGGACGATCGGGTTGGTGAAGAACGAGCCGGCGCTCCAGGTGTCCGGATCAGCCGGGTCGAGCACCATGCCCTTGCCGCCGCGCAGTTCCAGGACCGTCGCGCGCACCTCGGCCAACGGAGCGCGGCCCCCCACCGGGACACCCAGGCGACGCGCCAGCTCGGCGTAGGCGACCGGAGCCGAGAGCGTGCCCAGACGCAGCTGGAACCCGACGTCGAGCACCACGTGACGGGGCGTCGGGGCGAACCGTGACGGCCCGCCGTCTGGCCCGCGCAGCGACCGCTTGAGCACCGAGCTGCGGTAGCCGAAGTCCAGGTCCCCCAGGGTGAAGGTCCGCACCCGGGACTCGTCCCGGTCCCACACCCGCACGGTCGAGACGACCCCCGAGACCTCCTGCCCGTAGGCGCCGACGTTCTGCACGGGAGTCGCCCCGGTGGACCCGGGGATCCCGGCGAGCGCCTCGACCCCCACCCACCCCTCGACCACGGCGCGGTCGACGACGTCGACCCACGGGGTGCCCGCCGGCACCTGGATGCTCGCCCCTCCGCAGGTGTCCGCGGCCTCGACCTCGATGCCCGAACGGACGTCGCGCACCACCAGTCCCGGGAAGCCGTCGTCGTGCACGACGACGTTCGAGCCGCCGCCGAGCACGAGGACCGGCTCACCCGCGTCGTCCGCCGAGCGGACCGCGGCGACGAGCTCCTCGTCCGAGGTCGTCTCGAGGTACCGACCGGCCGGTCCACCCAGGCGCAGGGTCGTGAGATCGGCGAGCGCGGGGGCCCGGGTGGGTGCAGGGGTCGCCGCGGAGGAGGTGGACGTCACGCCCCCAGGCTAGTTCGCTCCTCGCGGGGGCGTGCCCCCGCGGCGGTGGGGAGCGGCTCGGCGGCGCGCAGGACGAACAGCCCGATCACCACCGGCACCGTGATCGCCAGCAGCGCCGAACGGTAGCTGGTGACCTCGGCGAGCATCCCCAGCAGCGGCGGCCCGGCCAGGAACGCGCTGTACCCGATGGTCGCCACCACCGCGACCCGCGGGGCCGCGCGCGTGGGGTCGTCCGAGGCCGCACTCATCCCGACCGGGAAGCCGAGGGCGGCGCCCATCCCCCAGGCCACCACACCGATCAGCGCGAGCCACAGGGGTCCCACCAGCGCGAAGACCAGCAGACCCGCCAACGACAGACCCGCCGACAGCCGCAGCACGCGGACCCTTCCCCACCGGTCGAGCAGAGCGGTGCCGAGCAGGCGCATCCCGGTCATCGCCGTGACGAACACCCCGAAGCCCACCGCGCCCATCGCGTGGGAGGTGCCGAAGCCGTCCACCACAGCCAGGCTCACCCAGTCGTTCGCGGCGCCCTCGGTCAGCGCCGCGGCGAGCACGACCAGCCCGATCAGCAGGGTGCGGGGCTCACGCCAGGCGTTGACGGCACGCCGCGGGCTCGCACCCGGCTCAGGGGCGGCGGCGTTCGGCTCGTGGTCCACCGCGTCGTGGGTGCCCTCGGGCAGCAGGTACCGCGCTGCGACCAGCACCCCGGTCAGGCTGAGCGTCAGCACGACGGCAAGGTGCACCAGCACGGGCGCGTGCAGCCAGGCGGCGACCGCCCCGAGGCCCGCGCCGGCCATCGTGCCGAACGAGAAGCCGGCGTGGAAGCGCGGCATGATGGCGCGGCCCAGGCGCTGCTCGACGGCAGCCCCTTCGATGTTCATCGCCGCGTCCCACACGCCTGTCCCGATGCCGAACATGATCATCGCCGGGACCACCAACGACAGCCATCCCAGGGCCACCCCGGTCGAGGCGAGCAGCAGACCCGTCACGTTGAGGGTCGCGAAGAACACGATGGTGCGCCGCGCACCGAGCCGCTGCACGACCAGTCCCGAGAGCGGCAGCGCCGAGAGCGAGCCGATCGAGGCCACCAGGAGCAGCAGCCCGAGCTGGGCCGGGCTCATCGCCAGGGCGTCGCGCACCGCGGGGAGCCGTGAGGCGAAGCTCGCGAAGTTGAAGCCGTTGAGGAAGAAGACGGCGAACACCGCGGTCGAGGCGACGTGCACGTACCTCTCGACGTCAGTTGCTCTCACCGGTTCACCTCGCAGCGACGGCGGGCTCACGACGGAGCTCCGCGGGGTGGGTGCCCTCGAACGGGAGGGACGGGGTCACGGCAGCGGCGTCGAGACCCTCGGGCAGGGTATCGGGCAGGGTCCGGCCGTCGATCTCCTCGAGCCGCTGGACCCGGCCGGAGAGCACGATGCTGACGACCATCCCGACGCAGATGAACAGCAGGGCCTGGCGGATGCCCACGGCCTCGGCGACCATCCCCAGCACCGGGGGTGCGGAGATCGACGCGACCGAGGCGAAGGCCGACACCACGGCCACCCGGCCGGCGGCGCGCAGGGGGTCGTCGGAGGCCGCCGCCATCCCGATCGGCACGGCGAGCCCGGCGCCCAGCCCCCAGGCGGCGACACCGACCGCCGCGAGCGGAAGGCTCGGGGCGAGACCGAAGAGGGCCAGGCCGAGCAGCGAGACGACACCCGACCCTGCCAGCACCGGCACCCGGCCGAAGCGGTCGATCAGACGCGTGCCGGCCAGTCGGGAGACCGTCATCGAGGCCACGAAGACCCCGAAGACCAGCGCCCCGACCGCCTCGGTCTCGGCGAAGCCGTCGACCACCGCGATCGCGAGCCAGTTGTTCGCCGACCCCTCCGACAGGGCCGCAGTCATCACCACGACGCCGATCAGCAGCGTACGGCGTTCGCGCCACGCGCTCAGCGCGGTGCGCAGCCCCGCCCCACGGGTCGGTGCCGGGGCACCGGGAGGCAGGTGGGTGACGGCCCGCGCGAGCGGCAGCACCGCACCCGGGATCGCGAGCAGACGCCAGACCAGGGCGACCAGGGCGACCGCGCTGAACTGCACGAGCACCGGCACCTGGCCCCAGGCGGTCGCAGCGCCGATCAACGAGCCGACGACGCTGCCGACCGAGAACGCCGCGTGGAACTGCGGCACGACCGTGCGCCCCATCCGCCGCTCGACCACGGCCGCCTCGACGTTCATCGGGACGTTGCCGAGGGCGAAGGACATGCTCATGCCGAAGATGCCGGCGACGAGCACCGCGACGCTGCCGAGGGTCGGCCCCAGGCCCATCAGCACCGTGGCGACCGAGAACACCACCGCGGCGGTGGTCAGCACCGCGCGGCTCCCCCATCGGGCGACCGCGCCTCCGGCCACCAGCACCGTCATCAGGGACCCGAGGGCTCCGACGAGCAGGATGGTGCCGATCTGGCCGGTGGTCAGGTCGAGCGCGCTGCGCACCGACGGCAGCCGGGCGAGCCAGCTCGACACCGTGAGCCCGAGCAGGCCGTAGAGGCCCAGCAGGAGGTGGCGGGCTCGCAGCACCTCGGGGGCGAGGTGGGCGTCGCGGGGACGGGTTCGCGCAGCGGTGGCGCGGGAGTACGGCATGAGACTCGTTCCAGGTGGCTCGCAGGCGTGCGGGCGCGGTGGTGGCGGTGTGGGGAGGTGGCACGCCGTCGGGCCGGTGCACCTTCGTGAGGGTCACGTGCGGGAGCTCGAGGAACTGGCGCATCGAATCGATTCGAGGGTGTGCCCCCAAGTCTGCCGATAGGCTGGCCAACCGTCAACCGAGAATCCCCCCACCCGGCAGGTGAGATGACGCACACCCGTCCGACGCTCGCGAGCGTGGCCTCGGCAGCAGGGGTCTCCGTCTCGACAGCCTCCCTCGCCTTCTCGGGTGCCGGCCCGATCGCCGCCGAGACGCGCGCCCGGGTCCGAGCCGCCGCCGCGGAGCTCGGCTACACCGGTCCCAACCCGCTGGGCAGGTCGCTGCGGAGCGGTCGCAGCGGCATCGTGGCGGTCGTCATCGGTGACCAGCTGCGCCGGAGCTTCCGCGACCCGGTCTCGATCCAGGTGCTCGACGGCCTGGTCGGGACGCTCGGCACGATGGGTCTGGGCGTCCTGCTCATCCCGGCCACGCCGGCGACCGACGGCTCGGGCGACATCGACCCCCTGCTGGAGACCGCGCCGATGGATGTCGCCGTCCTGATCTGGGGCGCACGGACGGAGGACCCCGTGCTCGCCGCGCTCCAGCGTCGGGGCGTGCCCCTGGTCATCGGAGAGGGCCCCGAGATCGACGGCATCCCGGTGGTCGGCATCCACGACCGCCGCGGGACCGCGGACCTCGCCCGCCACCTCCTCGCACTGGGGCACGAACGCATCGCGACCGTCACGCTGCCGTTCGGACGCGACCGACGGCTCGGGCTCGTGGACGACGCCAGGATGGCTGCCCTCAACTGGACCCCCACGCGGCACCGCCTCGAGGGGCTCACCGACGCGGGGGTCGTCCCGACCGCGGTGGTCGAGAGCACCGCCTCGCTGGTCGAGGCAGGCAAGGAGGCCGGCCACCTGCTGCTCGACGGGCCGAACCCGCCCACCGCCGTGGTCGCGCAGTCCGACCTGCTGGCCTCCGGCGTGGTCCTCGCGGCGCGGGAGCGCGGGCTCCGGGTGCCGCAGGACCTCTCGGTCGCAGGCTTCGACGGCCTCGACCTGCCCTGGATGTCACCCGACGTGCTCACCACCGTCGCCCAGCCCCTGGCGCTCAAGGGCGAGACCATCGCCCGTGCCGTGGCGTCGATGATCGCCGGGGAGAACCCGGGGACCACGCTGCTCGACGTCGAGCTGCGGATCGGTACGACGACCGGCCCTCCGCACCCCTGAGACCGGGAGCCGGGCGGCCCTCGCGCAGGCCGGGGTCAGAGGCGGACGGTGGCCTGCGACCGACCCAGGACGCGGACGCCCTCGACGGTCACGGTGAGGTCGACCCGGGCCGTACCCGCCTCGAGGTCCACGGCACCGACGACGCCGCTCACCTCGAGGGTGGCCAGGCCGGGGTCGGGCACCGGGACAGGACGGGTGAAGCGCACCCCGTAGCTGACCACGGCCGCAGGGTCCTGCGCCCACTGCGTGACGAGCTCGACCGCCGCACCCATGGTGAGCATGCCGTGGGCGATGACACCCGGCAGCCCCACCTCGGCGGCGAAGCGGTCGTTCCAGTGGATCGGGTTGAGGTCACCGCTGGCACCGGCATAGCGCACCAGGCTGGTCCGGTCGAGCCCGACCGCGAGGGAACCGATGCTCTGGCCGACCTCGAGCTCGGCCAGGACGGGGCGGCTCACGCCTCCTCACCCCGCACCGCGAGGGTCGAGACCACCGAGGCGACAGGCTCGCCGTCCTCGTCCGAGATCTCGCACCGGGTGGTGACCATCGCCAGACCCGCGCGCTCGACGATGCTGTCCACGTGCAGGACGGTCACCAGCTCGTCACCGGCGAGGATCGGCCGGGTGTAGGTGAAGCGCTCCTCGGCGTGGACCACACGGCTGAAGTCGATGCCTGCCTCGGGGTCCTCGATCAGCTGGGCCTCGGCCCGCTGGGCGACCACCACCGCGAAGGTGGGGGTCGCCACGACGTCGCGGTGGCCCAGCGCGTGGGCCGCGGTGACGTCGTGGTGAGCGGGGTGCCGGGCCCCGACCGCGAGCGCGAAGGCGCGCACCGCCTCGCGTCCCACGCTGTAGGGAGCGGTGGGCGGGTAGGTGCGGCCGGCGTTCGCGAGGTTGATGGCCATCGGCTCGTCAGCCCGGGGAGACCGGAGGGTCAGCGGGTCTCGCGGTGGACGGTGTGCTTGCCGTCGCGCGGGCAGAACTTCTTCATCTCCAGGCGGTCCGGGTCGTTGCGCCGGTTCTTCTTGGTGATGTAGTTCCGCTCCTTGCACTCCACGCATGCGAGCGTGATCTTCGGACGGACGTCCTGACTCTTGCTGGCCACGGTCTTGCCACCTCTCGCGCTGCTCTGCAGCGCCTGGTCTGTCACGAGTGCGAGCCGCCGGCCGGCTCGCACCTTCAATCCACTGTGGTAGCGGGGGCGGGACTCGAACCCGCGACACCACGATTATGAGCCGTGTGCTCTAACCACCTGAGCTACCCCGCCGCATCGGCACCCGGTGCGCCGTGGAGAACGGCGAACCGTCCTCCACGACCTCCGGGCACCAACAGAGCCCCGAAAGGGAATCGAACCCTTGACCTTCTCCTTACCATGGAGACGCTCTGCCGTCTGAGCTATCGGGGCAGCGCGTGCCAGGGTACACGCGCCTGGGCCTGCCTGCGAAATCCGGCCCCGTACCCGCCCTGCACCCCTGCCGGACCCCGCCCCGGGGCCCGCACCCACGGCCTCTGACAGCACTGCGGCCCCACCTCGAGAGGCGGGGCCGCAGTGTCAGGTCCCTGGTGGCAGGTGAGGGATTCGAACCCCCGTAGCGTGACGCGGCTGATTTACAGTCAGCTCCCTTTGGCCGCTCGGGCAACCTGCCAGGGTGCAGTCCGTGCCACCGAGCCCGATCGGGCTCGTGCAGCACAGGTGCGGATGGAAGGATAGCAACTCCACGCCCCTCCTCGGACACCGACCCCCCGGGACCCGGGCGCGGGACGCGTCGCTCCCCCGCGGAGCGCGCACGCACCGACCGCAGGCACATCTCCAGGAGGACACATGGCCGCCGATTCCTCGTTCGACGTCGTGAGCAAGGTCGACCGCCAGGAGGTCGACAACGCCCTGAACCAGGCGGCCAAGGAGGTCTCGCAGCGCTACGACTTCAAGAACATCGGCGCATCAATCACCTGGAGCGGCGAGACCATCGTGATGGCCGCCAACTCCGAGGAGCGGGTCAAGGCGATCCTCGACGTCTTCGAGACCAAGCTGATCCGGCGCGGGATCTCGCTCAAGGCACTCGAGGCGGGCGAGCCCAAGGCCTCGGGCAAGGAGTACCGGCTCGAGGCCACGATCCAGGAGGGGCTCAGCAGCGAGAACGCCAAGAAGATCGCCAAGATCGTCCGGGACGAGGGACCCAAGGGCGTCAAGACGCAGATCACCGGCGACGAGCTGCGGGTCTCGGCCAAGAGCCGCGACGACCTCCAGTCGGTGATCGCCCTGCTCAAGGGCTCCGACCTGGACGTCGCGCTGCAGTTCATCAACTACCGCTGAGGCGCCCGAGGTCTGCCGGTACGACGCCCGCCACTCTGCCGCCGACACCTTGTCGATCGAGTGAGCAGTCGGCACGGACCGGCAGGATGATGGCCGAGCGACGACCCGGCCATCGGCTACGGGAGGGTGTGGTGCGGGTCGTGGGCGGGGTCGTCGAGGAAGCCGCCCCAGCCGTGCAGGCTGCCCAGGCCGAAGGCCACCTCGAGGTTCTGCCGGTTGCAGACGGTCTCGGGTGACCCGCTGGCCACGACGCGTCCGCTGACCAGGATCACGTGGTCGGCCGCCCGGGCCTCATTCAGGTCGTGCGTGGTGAGGACGACGGTTCGACCGTCCCGGCCGTCCCCGTGGATGAGTCCGTCGATCGTTCGGGCGGAGACCAGATCCAGCCCGGTGAGCGGCTCGTCGAGCAGCATGACCCAGTGGTCCTGGGCCAGCCCCTGTGCGACGTAGACCCGCTGACGCTGCCCGCCGGAGAGCTCGTGCAGGTGCCGACCGGCAAGGTTCTCGATGCCCATCCGACGCATGGCCTCGGCGACCTGTGCCCGGTCGGCGCGACCGAAACGGCGGAACAGTCCGACACGCGGGTACCGGCCCATCCCGACGGTCTCCCGCACCGTGATCGGGGTCGAGTGGGGGACGACCGTGGACTGCAGCACGTAGCTGATCTCGTCCCGCGCCGCCCGCGGATCACCACCCAGCACGCGCAGCCGACCCTCAGCGACCGGGACCAGCCCTGCCAGTGCGTGCAGGAGCGTGGACTTGCCGGAACCATTCGGGCCGATGACCGCGGTGACGCCGTCCAGCGGGATGGTGAAGGTGGACCGCGCCAGCGCCGTGTGG
Organism: Actinotalea alkalitolerans; assembly: GCF_023369855.1. Lineage (GTDB taxonomy): Bacteria > Actinomycetota > Actinomycetes > Actinomycetales > Cellulomonadaceae > Actinotalea. The sequence goes on from NZ_JAMBPP010000002.1 coordinate 358,015, forward strand.
TTGCCGTACCGCAGGACGAGGTCGGTCGCCTCTGCGAGCAGTCCGGCTCCGCAGCCCTCGTGCGGCGCCCTGCCCACGAGGCTCATCGCGTCACCGTCGGACCAGTGGCCGGTGCATCAGCGACCGCCGACTGCGGTTCGTCCTGGTCCAGGGCCGTCGCGCGTCTGGCGCGGACCGTCGTCCAGGCCAGCGTCAGGAAGAAGGCCACGATCGGCACGAGTGCCATGGTGGCGGACCCTGCGGTCCCCAGGTGGTAGCTGAGGAGCAGGCCGAGCCAGACGGACACCACCGAGAGTGCCGCGGCGACCGCCATCATCCGGGGAACCGTCCGGACGACCAGGGCAGCAGTGGCGGGCGGCCCCACGAGCAGGCCGAAGACCAGCAGGGTGCCCACGGACTGGAAGCTGCCGATGACCGCCGCAGCGATGAGGACGAGCAGGACGGCGTGAGCCCTGCCCGGACGCATCCCGAGGAGCTCAGCCTTCTGCCGGTTGAACGACAGCGCGAGGAACGGTCGATACATCACCACCGAGGCGCCGATGACGACCCCACCCAGGACTGCCTGCTGCACGAGGTCCTGACGGGTCACGCCCAGGGCGTCACCGAAAAGGATCGTCGTGAGGCTCCCGGTGTAGGAGTCCACGCTGGAGATGATCACCACGCCGAGGGCGAGCATGCCGACGAACAGGAGCCCGATGGCGGTGTCCTCGCTCAGCCGGGTCTGACGGCTGACGATCTCGATCCCGGCGACCATGACGGCGGCGGCCACCGCGGCACCCAACGCCGGGCTGGTGTCCAGGACCACCGCCGCGGCGATGCCCGGGACCACACCGTGCACGAAGGCGTCTCCGAAGAAGCTCATGCCGCGCAGGACGAGCCAGGTCCCGACGACCGCGCACATGAGTCCGGCAAGGACCCCGCCGAGCAGGGCGCGCTGCTGGAAGCCGAGGGCGAAGGGGTCGGTGAACCACTCGAGGAGCGTCACGCGACCACCGTGCCCATCCGGGGCGTCACGGGCGTCACGGTGACCCTTGGTCCGCGAGCGCATCGGCGATGAGATGCGCGTCTGCGAGCATCATCGTCTGATAGGTGTCCGCCCCGGATCCGGCCGCGCCCAGGCTCCCGACGTAGAGCTCGACGACGGAGACTCGCGTCCCGACCTCGTGGGCCAGCCCGTCGACGAGCGCGGTGCTGTTGGCCGTGTTGGCGAAGATGGCCTCGACCCCAGCCCTGCGCACCGTCTCGGCCAGGCCCGCCAGCTCGGACGAGCTCGGCTGGGCCAAGGTCGAGCCTCCGGGGATCACGACGCCGATGACCGTGAAGTCGTAGGCGCGGGAGAAGTAGCCGAAGGCGTCGTGGTCGGTGACCAGGACCCTCGATGCGGCGGGCACCGCGTCGAGGATGGCCCGTACCTGCGCGTCGGTCTCCGTGAGGGTCGTCGCGACCTGCGCACCGCACGCGGCGTAGGTCGCGTCGCCGGTGACGGTGGCGAGCTCGTCGCCGATCAGGGTCGCGGCCGTGGCCATCCGAGACACGTCCAGCCACACGTGCGGGTCTGTCGAGCCGGTCGCGCCCGACAGGGGCTGGGGGTCCACCGCCGGCCCCACCTCGAGGACGGTGGCGCCGTCCTCCTCCGCCGTACCCAGCGCGGAGGCCAGCCCTTCCTCGAGCCCGAGGCCGTTGGTGATCACGAGCGAGGCCTCGACCATCGCCGCGACATCGGCCGACGAGGGTGCATAGTCGTGCGGGTCTGCGCCGACGGGCATCAACGTCTGGACCTCACCTCCCCCGCAGGCCGTGACCTGACCGGCGACGCTGCCCAGGATCGTGGTCGAGGCCACGACCGAGACCGCATCACGCGTCGACCCGACCTCGCCCGATCCTCCGGTCGCGGCACACCCGGTCATGCCGAGCACGATGACCGCAGCACCTGCAGCGGTCCGTGCCGTGAAGCCTCTGTCCATTCCGCACACTCCTCGTGGTGACACCACATCGATCATGTGAGTCGCTCTGGCGACGCCTGCCGGCCGGGTCCCGCGGTCACTCGGGGACACAGATCTGACCCCGTGCGATCGCGGCGACGGTGCGCACGGTCAGGAGCGTCACCAGAGAGCTGATGACGGCAAGCAGCACCCACGCCGCGGCCGAGAGGAAGCCTCCGCCGACCTCGCGCGCCATGGCAGTGGTGGCGACGCTCAGGCCCGCGAGGGGGAAGGCGTAGGCCCACCACGAGAGGAAGAACGGCAGACGGCGCAGGCGACCCACCTGGGTGACGAAGAGCAGGGCGAAGAAGGCCGCGGTGTAGTAGAGCACCCGTGAGGCCGTGTCGAGGCCGCCTCCTGCGAGTCGCAGGTAGGACAGGAAGGCCACGGCAGGGGGTGCGATCAGGACGGCGAGGGTCGGCAGCAGCTGATCAGGAACAGGCTGCTCGTGGACGAACAGCCGGGTCAGCACCATCGGCAGCAGGGCAGCCCAGAACACCAGACCGGCGGAGAAGAAGAACCACGACAGCTCGACAGGTCCGAAGGTCACGCCGGCCAGAGGCACGGCGACCATGCCGACGACGGGGATGAACCAGGCCGGGGTGACGTGCTGCATCCCGAAGACCGGTCGGCTGATCCAGGCGGACAGCACGTACAGCGTCAGCACGAGCTGGCCGACGGCTCCGAACCACCACAGGACGGCCGCGAGCCCCGGTGCGAAGTCCTGCCCGGCGGTGGCCAGGAGCAGGAGGGCGATCGTCGACGTCGGGACGAAGGCAAGCCGGACGGGGTGGTGAAGCTCGATGCGCACGGCAACCGGGTGACGGATCACCTTGGCCAGGTAGGCGAGCAGGACAAGACCGCAGGCCGTGAGGGCGACCCAGAAGAGGGCCTGCCCGACGACGAGGGGTGCTCCCAGGACCGGTGCGGCACGGAGCCAGGCCAGCGCCAGCCCGGCGAAGCCCATGATCGTGGCGAAGAAGGTGACCGGGAGGTGCGAGAGCCTCGCAGCTCGACTGCCCCCCTCGGGCTCGACGTCGGCGGTCGCGGGGCCTCCACCCCGAGGCCGGGAGGCGGTCTCACCCATCGTCGATCTCCATCTGTGAGTGCTTCCATCATTTGATTAGATCCAATGTACTGCCTATCCTGAACACCATGTCGTCTTCCGCCGAGCTCCTTCGAGACCGGCGCCTGCGCGTCACAGCCGCCAGGATCGCGGCGCTCGACCTGCTGACGGAGCGCAGTCACCTCACCGCTGACGACGTGGCCGTGGGGGTACGGGAGCGCATCGGATCACTGTCGGTCCAGGCCTCCTACCACCTGCTGGACGCACTCGTCTCAGCCGGGCTCCTGCGCCGGGTCGACATCGCAGGCAGCGCAGTGCGGTACGAGCGCTGCATCGACGACCATCACCACCACCTGGTCTGCCGTTCCTGCGGCGCCGTGACGAACATCGCCTGCCGCGCCGACCGTGGCCCGTGCGTCCCGTTGGGCGACCGGCAGGGCTACGAGATCACCGAGGTGGAGGTCACCTTCTGGGGGATGTGCCCGCAGTGCCGCACCTCGACCACCACACCCACCAACCCACCAGGCACGACCACGAGGAGCACCTGATGAGCATCCCTGTCGACATCGGCATCCCCGACGAGCAGCGCGCACGGATCGTGCACGGCCTCTCCCGCGTGCTGGC